>NZ_AP031406.1:1202101-2404203 GCF_045865535.1 Owariibacterium komagatae | reverse complement strand
GTGGCCGGTGTGCGCGGGGTCATCACCACCTTATACGACACCCTTCCCGGGGAAAAATGGGAAAAGGAAAAAGTTCTCCGCCTGAAAGAGCAGGTGAACCGCGCGGGCCTGGAAATTTGGGGCATCGAAAGCGTCAACATCCACGACGACATCAAAATCGGTCTGCCCTCCCGGGACCGCTACATCGAAAACTACATCGAGACCATCCGCATTCTGGCCGAGTGCGGCATCGATCTGATCTGCTACAACTTCATGCCTGTTTTCGACTGGACCCGCACCGACCTGGCCAAGCCCCGCCCCGACGGCTCCACGGTCCTGGCCTACGACCAGGCCGAGATCGACAAGATCGACCCGGCAAACATGTTTGCCGCCATGGAGCAGAAGGCCGACGGTCACCTGCTGCCCGGCTGGGAACCGGAGCGCATGGCCCGCATTCAGGAGCTGTTTGAACAATACCGGGACGTGGACGAGGAAAAGCTCTGGCAGAACCTGAAATACTTTTTGCAGGCGATCATGCCCGCCTGCGAAAAATACGGCGTGAAGATGGCCATTCATCCGGACGATCCCGCCTGGAGCGTGTTCGGTCTGCCCCGCATCATCACCGGCAAGGAAAACCTTTTGAAACTGACAAAACTGGTGGATTCCCCCTGCAACGGTATCACGTTCTGCACCGGGTCTCTGGGGACCAATCCGGCGGCGGACCTGCCCGACATGATCCGCAGCTTGAAGGGGCGCATTCATTTTGCCCACATCCGCAACATGGAGCACACCGGAGCCGGAAAGTTTGAAGAATGCGCGCATCTGTCCGAAGACGGCTCCTTTGATATGTTCGAAATCATGAAAGCCCTGTACGACATCGGCTTTGACGGGATCATGCGCCCGGACCACGGCCGCATGATCTGGGGCGAACAGGCCATGCCCGGGTACGGCCTGTACGACCGGGCGCTGGGCAGCCAGTATCTGCTGGGCCTGTGGGAGGCCCTCTCCAAAATGCCGCACACTCTTTGAAAATACAAAAACGAAAGGACTGTTGTTATGAAACTGAACCGCACCGCACTCACTCAATCCGCCGCGCTGACGGATTACGTACTGCCGCAGTACGACGTGGCACGCGTCACGGAAAAGACAGCCGCCGCGCCCGCCTGGCTGCACTTCGGAACCGGAAACATTTTCCGCGCGTTTCCGGCCGTGCTGTGTCAGACGCTGCTGAATCAGGGCCTGACGGAAACCGGCATCGTCTGCTGCGAAGGGTACGACGAAGAGATCATCACCCGGTGCATGCGCCCCTTTGACAACCTGTCGCTCATTGTCACTTTGTGCGCCAACGGGAAGATGGAAAAGGAGCTGGTGGCTTCCGTCACCGAAAGCCTGGCCCTGAGCACCGACGAAGACCGCGTGCGCGAGATTTTTAAAAACCCCTCTCTGCAAATGGTGTCCTTCACCATCACCGAGAAGGGCTATTCCCTGCGCGGCGCGGACCGGGAGCTTCTCCCGGCCATCCGCAATGACCTGGAGCGCGGGCCTGAACACTGCACGATGTTTCTGCCGCGCCTGGTCTCCTATTGCCTGACCCGCGGCAAAGCCTGCGGAAAACCGCTGGCGCTGGTCTCCATGGACAACTGCTCCCACAACGGCGAAAAGCTGAAACTGGCCGTCTTTGAAATTCTGGACGCCTGGAAGGAAAAAGGCTATCTGGAAGAAGGCGCTTACGAATACGTGCAGAACCACCTCTCCTTCCCCTGGAGCATGATCGACAAGATCACGCCGCGCCCCCACGAGTCCGTCCAGCGCGCGCTGGAAGCGGACGGCTGGGAGGACATGGCGCCCTTTGTCACCTCCAAAAACACCTACATCGCGCCCTTTGTCAACGCCGAAAAGCCCCAGTATCTGGTCATCGAGGACGACTTCCCCAACGGCCGCCCCTGCCTGGAAAAAGCCGGGGTCATGTTCACTTCCCGCGAGACGGTGAACGCGGTGGAAAAAATGAAGGTGTGCACCTGCCTGAACCCGCTGCACACATCTCTGGCCGTGTTCGGCTGCCTGCTGGGGTACCAGTCCATCGCCGCGGAAATGAAGGACGAGGATCTGGTCGGCCTGATTGAAAAAATGAGCGCGCACGAGGGTCTGCCCGTGGTGGTGGACCCGGGCATCATCGACCCGCGGGCCTTTTTGCAGGAAGTGCTGAAAGAGCGCTTCCCCAATCCGTTCATCCCCGATACGCCCCAGCGCATCGCCACCGACACCTCGCAAAAACTGTCCATCCGGTTCGGCGAGGACATCAAGCTGCATCTGGCGCGGGGCACCGCCCATTCGCTGGTGCTGATGCCGCTGGTCTTTGCAGGGTGGCTGCGCTACCTCAAAGGCGTGGACGATCAGGGGAACGCCTTTGCCTGCTCTTCCGACCCGCTGCTGAACAAACTGCAGCCGGGCATGCAGGCCATTGCGGAAGGTGCCGTGGTAAGCGCCGAAGACCTGGAGCCCACGCTCAGCGATCTTCGCATCTGGGGTGTGGACCTGCAGGCGGCCGGCCTGAAAGAACGGGTCGTGCAGTATTTCAACGAATTCAATGCGGGCCCGGGCGCCGTGCGCCAGACCCTGCACAAATACGTGACTGCCTGCTATCCCAACGAGCCGTCCTGACCGGGCTTTGAAACAGAAAAGAGCTGCCGCCCTTTCGGACGGCAGCTCTTTTCCGAACAAAAAACACCCCGAACGCCTGTGCGTTCGGGGTGTTTTTCTGGCTCCCCTTGTTGGACTCGAACCAACGACCTACGGATTAACAGTCCGCCGCTCTACCGACTGAGCTAAAGAGGATTATGATGGTGACCCGTGGGAGTGCAAAGCGCAGCTTTGCTTGAGCGTCCCGCGAATCCGAGCGCTTCGTGCGACGGATGAGTGGCCCAAACAGTGCTGCGCACTGTTTGGAAGCGAGGTTCCAACACAGAAACCTCTTTCCCCTCGCCTGCCGGCGAAAGACCCGTGCCGGGAAAATGGTGACCCGTGGGAGAATCGAACTCCCGTTTGCGGCGTGAGAGGCCGCCGTCTTGACCGCTTGACCAACGGGCCATTTTTAGTGGCTGTCCTACATTATACCTGTTCCGGCCGCCCGCGTCAAGAGTTTTCTGCAAATTTCTCACCACATGGGCGCCTGCCGGATCTTGTCCCAGCGGCGGTGGTCCTGCCAGTACTGCTGGCACACCCAGTCCTCGGCCTGCCGCATTCCCTCCTCGGTCAGGGCGAACCGGGCCGATACCACGCCCTCCGGGTCGGTTTTCTCCAGGCACCAGGGCCAGGGCCACACCACGGCCTCCAATTCGTCGTCCGCCAGGCGAAACTTGTACTGCATTCCGCTGTGAGAACCGGAATACGACTTATTGGCCCGGATCATGGTCATGCCCGGGATGACGGCAAACTTTTCCTGCTGGCTGTTCTGCGGCATATGCGCCCCTCCCCTCTGTGCTGTTCCATTATACCGCCTTTTGGCCCGGATTTCAACGCGCCTGCTCTGCTTGACAAAACCTGAAATATATGCAACAATTGTTACACAACATCTGTTACCTGAAGGAGGGAGTTCCGATGCCGCCCCGGGCCCGCATTTCAAAGGAACTGATTTTAAACGCTGCGCTGCGCATTACCTGTGAAGAGGGGTTCGAAGCCGTCAACGCCCGCAGCCTGGCCGCTGCGCTGGGCTGTTCCACCCGGCCCCTGTTCACCTGCTATCCCGGCATGGAGCAGCTGAAGCAGGATTTTCTGGAGCACGCCTTTTCCGTTTATCTGGACTATGTGCAGGCCTGGCAGCGCCGGGAGCGGGAAGAGCCCGCCCTGGTCTTTCCCCTGTCGTACATCGCCTTTGCCCGGCAGCAGCCGCGCCTGTTCGAAGCGCTGTTTGTGCGCCATATGGACCTGGACATGACACGGCCGGAAGACTTTTACCGGGAGCCGGGCAACGGGGACCGCGCCGCGGACTTTGCCCGGGCGGTGGGGCTTGCGCCGCAGCAGGCCCGGGCCGTGTTTCTGGACCTGTTTTTCTACGCCCACGGCATGGCCGTGCTGACCGCCGCGGGAAAAATGACGCTGGAACCATCCGACGCCCGGGCCATGGTCAGGCGGATGCTGGAGGCCCGGGTGCGCCGCGAACTGGAGGAAGAACATGACCGACCGGTATCTGATTGATTTTTACACCCATTACGACGAGGACAGCCGCCTGTGCACACGCCACGGGTCGGTGGAATTTCTGACGACCATGCGCTACATCCGCCGCTATCTGCCCGCCGGGGGCCGCGTGCTGGAGATCGGCGCGGGAACCGGGCGCTACTCCCATGCGCTGGCCCGGGACGGGTTTGCCGTGGACGCGGTGGAGCTGGTGGAGCACAACATCCGCCTGTTCCGCCGGAACACCCGGCCCGGCGAAGCGGTGCGCATTGTGCAGGGAAACGCGCTGGATTTGAGCGCCTTTCCCGACGACCGGTATGATGTGACGCTGCTGCTGGGGCCGCTGTACCATCTGTACACCCCGCAGGACAAACGGCAGGCGCTGACCGAGGCCATTCGCGTCACCCGGCCCGGCGGTGTGATTTTTGCCGCCTATGTGATCTCGGACGGCTGCCTTCTGGACGAGGGCTTTCTGCGTGGAAATGTGGACGTGGCCGCCTATCTGCGCGACGGTCTGCTGGAGCCGGGCACCTTTGCCGCGCGCTCGCAGCCGAAGGACTTGTTTGAGCTGGTGCGCAAAGAGGACGTGGACCGGCTGATGGAGGCTTTCCCCACCCGGCGGCTGCACTATGTTGCGTCGGACGGCTGCGCCCTGCTGCTGCGGGACGCGCTGGACCGCATGGACGACGCGGCCTTCCGGCTGTATCTGGACTATCACTTCGCCACCTGCGAACGCCCCGACCTGCTGGGGGTGACCAGCCACGCGCTGGACATCTTTCAAAAATAAAGTGCTCCGCACGCAGCCGCGTGCGGAGCACTTTTTATTCTGCGGTCTGCACCCGGGAGACCTGCGCCTGCGGGATGCGCCGGCCCTGCACCGCGTCCACATGCACGTGCAGGCCCAGGCACTCCACGTCCAGCGGGGTGCCGTCCTGGGGGATGGTGTGCAGGCAGCTGAACACCATGCCGCCCAGCGTGTCGTAGTCCAGCTCGTCGGGCAGTTCCAGCCCCACGGCTTCGGCCAGGTCCTCCATGCTCACGCTGCCGGACACCTGCCACAGGTTCTCGCCCAGCTGCTGGATCTCCTCGGGCTCGGCCGGGTCAAATTCGTCGTAAATATTGCCCACGATCTCCTCCAGCAGGTCCTCCATGGTGATGACGCCGGCCGTCTCGCCGTATTCGTCCACCACCACCGCCAGATGGATCTTTTTCTGCTGCAGGTCCTGAAACAGCACGGTGCAGCGGATGCTCTCGGGCACGAAATAGGCCGGGCGCAGAAGCTGCTGCAAAGGCGCTGTGTCCCCCGTGCTGCGGCACAGCAGAAAGTCCCGGGCGTTGAGAACGCCCACGATGTTGTTGAGGTCCTCGCCGTACACCGGGAAGCGGGTCAGGCCGGTGCTCCGGATCCGCGCCAGGATCTCCGCATCGGTGTCGGTCAGGCACACCGCCTCCACGTCGGAGGCATGGGTCATGGCGTCACTGGCAATGGCGTCGCCGAAATCGAACACATTTTCGATCCACTCTTTTTCCTCCCGCTGGATGGCGCCCTTTTCCTCGCCCAGGTCCACCATCATGCGGATCTCCTCTTCGGTGACCGCTTCCTCCTCGGCCTCGGTCTTCATATGCAGAAGGCGCAGCACGCCGTTGGTGGAAGCGGACAAAAACCAGATGACCGGCCGCATGACCACCGACAGCCCGTACACCACCCCGCAGGTGAAGCGTGCCACCGGCAGCGGCTTCTGCATGGCGATGCGCTTGGGCACCAGCTCGCCCAGAATCAGCGTGAAATAAGACAAAATGATGGTGATGACGATGACCGCCAGCGCGTCCAGCGTGCCGGGGGAAAGCGCCCGGAAGCCCAGGTCCTCATACACCCAGTCCACCAGGTATTCGGAAAAGCTGTCCGCCGCGAAAGCGCTGCCCAGAAAGCCCGCCAGCGTGATGCCGATTTGAATGGTGGACAGAAAGCCCGCGGGCGTCTCCACCATTTTCAAAAGCCGCCCGGCCTTTGCGTCGCCTTCCTCCGCCATTCGCCGCAGCTTGGCCGGGTTCAGCGAAATGACCGCGATCTCCGTCATGGCGAAAAACGCGTTGAAAAAAATCAAAACTGCCTGCAGCAACAGCTGCCTTCCAATGTGATCCACTGCTTCTCTCCTCTTTCTTTTGAAAAAACAATAAAAGGCACAGCCCGCCTTCCCTGCGGAAGGCAGACTATGCCTTGTTCGATTCAGTTCGGTCCGGGTGCGCGGCGTCGCCGTCAGCGTCGTCCATAGTGGCCCTGCGTTCTCCTTTTTTAAATAAATTAAGACGATTATACGTGTTTTGGGGTGTTTTGTCAAGGGGCCGTTTCCCGCCGCTCATACACGATGGGGCCCCGGTGGCAGATGCTCAGCGTCACTTCCGCCAGCCGGTCGGGCAGCGACAGATACCCTGTGTACTGCACCTGATCGTAGCCGAAACTCTCGTCCAAGATCTCCAGCGGGCAGCTGCCGTACCGGTTCACAAACCGGCTCAGCTCCATCTTTTCGCCCTGAAAGCGGCCGTGCCGGCCGCTGGGGCTCAGCACCCAGGCCACCGAAAAATCCCAGTTCACCTGCTTTACGCACACGTCGCCGTCCTCCTGCCGCACCGGCCGGGACAACTTGAAATACCCCGTTTCCAGCCGCAGCCACAGATCGCCGCCCGCCCGCTCCAGCGCGCGCACCCGGGCGTCGTGCAGGCTGCAGGGCGCGTCAAAGACGTACTTGTACTCCATGGTCTCACCTCGGTGCCATCTTACCACACCGGCATTCTTCCCGCAAGGAAAAAGCCGCCCTTTCCGACCCCGTCCAAAGGCGGGAAAAGGCGGCTTTTTATGGAGGAAGTTTGTCTATGTAAAGAGAAGAAAGGCTGTTTTATTGTGCGGCCAGCGCCCGGCCCAGTGCCCGGCATTCGTCCAGCTCGCTGTCCTGCGGCGCTTCGTTCACCGTCACCGGGTCGGCACACAGCTGCGCGCCGGCTGCCCGCACCCGGTCGGCCCAGTCACGCATCCACTGTCCGTCACCCCATCCGTAGGAGCCGAACAGCGCCACGGGTTTTCCCGCAAGATGCGGTTCCAGTTCTGTGAAAAAGGGCTCGAACGCGCTCTCCTCCAGCACCTCGGCCCCCATGGCCGGGCACCCCAGGGCCAGCGCGCCGTACTGGGCCGCCGCACCGGCGTCAAGCTCGCTCACTTCAAACAGGTCCGCGCCCGCGCCCTCGGCCACCGCCTGCGCCATGGCCTGGGTGTTGCCCGTGCCGGACCAGTAGATCACTGCTGTTTTCATTGTCATCGCCTCCGTAGAAATTCACGCCGCCTGCAGCAGCTGCGCCAGTGTGATTCCCTGTTCCACCGCGCGCAGCACACAGGTGCGGCATGCGTCATAACATACAAAGCGTGCCCGGGCGGCCTCTACGTCGCCGTATACTTTCCAGTATCCGCACAGTTTGCACCCCGCGCCGCCTTTTTCCACAAAGGCCAGCACATCGTCCGCCGGATAGTCCAGAAACAGGCCGATCTCATGGGGAAACGCCCCGCCCTGCGCCAGCCGCGCCCGCAGCCGGGCCAGGTGCCCGTCCAGCGTGTCGCCGGGCGCATACCCGAACCGGGCCAGCACATCGCCGTCCCGCCGAAGCCGCCGGGCCAACAGCGCCGGCCGGTAGACCAGCAGCAGACTGCGGCGCCCGCATTCACACAGCAGCGTGAACGCGAGCCCGCAGGCCGCAAACTGCCGGTTGTAGGCCTCCACCGTACCCTGAAGGGCCGGAACCTTCTGCGCGTCCAGGGAGACCAGGTTGGCCGCTTTCGCCCCCAGCAGGGTCGGAGCACAGTACCTTGCCAGGTGCATTTCAAACAGGTCCAAAAGCGGCGCCTCCCTTCAGTTAGCCTTTGCTAACCAACTCGGAAAAGAAAAAGCGCGGCTTGCCTCACGCTTTTCTCTCCGTCGGTTAGTTTTGACTAACCTTATGGCTATAAGATACCATACCTTTCAGGCCTTGTCAACAGGTTTTTCAAAATTTTTGCTTTGGGCGGACTTTTTCCGGTCTTTTGCGGCCCGCAGCTGCGCGTAGGCCGCCGGGCTGACCGCATGGCGGACGCGATATGCCTCGGTCCGGGCACAGTCCGCAGGCAAACCCGCCTCACACAATAATTCTTCAAAATAACGCTGTTTTTCCCGTACCAGCAGGGCCGCCTCGCGCCCGGGACCGCTCAGGCACAGCACTTTGCCCGTGCGCACCACATACCCGTTTTTGCACAGCCCGGCCACCGCCCGGCTGACGCTGGCACGGCTGACGCCCAGGCGCCGGGCAAGGTCCACGGCGTAAACCGGCTGCTTTGTCTCGGTCAGGCTCAGCAGCGCCTCCAGATAATCGCCTCCGGCAGCGGAAAGCGTCATGGTTGTTCCTCCTTTCAAACGCCCGTCAGGGCGTGCACGGAACAGCCCTGCTCCGTCAGCACCCGGCGGATCTCCCGGCCGTCGGGCGGGCGGCGGCAGTACACCCGCACCGTGCCGCGCACCGGGTCGGCCACGGCCCGGCATTCTCCGGGCCGGTTCAGCGCCTGCTCCACCCGCCCGGCGCGGCCGCGCAGGCCTGACACCTGCGCCACCGCCAGATAGCTCAGGCGCGGCGCCCCACGTTCCCGGCGAAGCGTACGCCGCACCCGCAGCGCCGCCAGACACAGGCACAGCGCACACGCCGGTCCCAGCCATTCCGTCATGGCCCACACTCCTTCCGAAACACGCCGGCCCGGCCTTTGCCGGGCCCAAAAAGGCCGGGCCGTGAAGTACGGCCCGGCCCCGGTTCATTTTTTCGAATGGCACCCGCAGGAACCCGAGCAGCCGGAGCAGCCCGAGCAGCCGCCCTTTTTGCGCCTGCGGACTTCTGTCACAAGGATGGCCGCCACAACTGCAAAGATCGCCGCGGCCAGAAGCACAGTTTGTGCGTTCATGAGTTGCCTCCTCTCAGGCCTTCTCCGCCGCGCGGATGGAGAGGGCCGGTTTCCGATAATCTGCGTTGTATTTGTTGGGACGCACCAGCAGGTAGACCAGCGCCGCCAGCACCGCGATGGCCACCACTGTACCCGCGCCGAAGGGCACCTGCCCCAGAGCAAGACCGCCCAGCTGGTACACCAGCAGGGATGCGGCGTACGCAAAGCCGCACATGTAGCCGATGGCCGCCAGCGTCCACTTGCCGTTGTTCATCTCCCGCTTGATGGCGCCCATCGCCGCGAAGCACGGCGCGCACAGCAGGTTGAAGATCATGTAGCTGTATGCGGTGAGGGCCGTAAAGTCCGTGGCAATGTTGCCCCAGATCTCATCGCCCTCTTCCGCCACTTCGGCAAAGCCGTACAGCACGCCGAAGGTGCCAACCACGTTCTCCTTGGCGATCAGGCCGGTGAACGTAGCCACGGACGCCTGCCAGCTGCCGAAGCCCAGGGGCGCGAAAATGGGGGCCACCACGCTGCCCACCGCGGCCAGCAGGCTGTTGTTGTTGTCCTCCACCATGGTGAAGGCGCCGTCCACAAAGCCGAAGCCCTGCAAAAACCACAAAATCACAGAGGACGCCAGGATCACGGTGCCGGCCCGCTTGATAAAGCTCCAGCCGCGCTCCCAGGTGGCGTGCAGCACGTTGCGGGCGCTGGGCATGTGGTAGGCGGGCAGCTCCATCACAAAGGGAGCCGGTTCGCCCGCAAAAGCCCGGGTCTTTTTCAAAATCACGCCGCTGATGACGATGGCCGCCACGCCGATGAAATAGGCGCTGATGGCCACCAGACTGCTGCCGCCGAACAGCGCGCCGGCAAACAGGCCGATGATGGGCATTTTCGCGCCGCAGGGCACAAAGCAGGTGGTCATAACGGTCATTTTGCGGTCGCGGTCATTCTCAATGGTGCGGGACGCCATGACGCCCGGCACGCCGCAGCCGGAGCCGATGAGCATGGGAATAAAGCTTTTGCCCGACAGGCCGAATTTGCGGAACACCCGGTCCAGAATGAAGGCGATGCGGGCCATGTAGCCCACGTCTTCCAACAGGCTGAGCATCAAAAACAGCACCAGCATCTGGGGCACAAAGCCCAGCACCGCGCCCACACCGGCGATGATGCCGTCGGCCACAAGACCCGTGAGCCAGTCGGCCACACCCCAGCCCGTCAGCAGAGCGGAGGCGTTGCCCTGCAGCCATTCGGCCGCGAATACGTCGTTGGTCCAGTCGGTCAAAAAGGTGCCGAACGGCCCCATGGCGATCCAGTACACCGCCGCCATGACCCCCACAAAAATGGGCAGTGCCGCAATGCGGTTGGTCACCACCCGGTCGATCTTGTCCGAAACGCTGAGGCTGTGGGCCGCGGACCGCTTCTTCACGCAGCGGTCCATCACCTTGCTGATGTAAGCGTAACGCTGATTGGTGATGATGCTCTCCGCATCGTCGTCCATCTCTTTTTCGCAGTCCTGAATGTGCTGTTCGATGTGGTCGGCCAGCGCCGCGTCCAGCTTGCGCTCTTCCAGCACTTTTTCGTCCCGCTCGAACAATTTAATTGCGTACCAGCGCATATTTCTTTCGCTGATCTGACCGGTCAGAGATTCTTCGATGTGGGCGATGGCATGCTCTACGCTGCCGGTGAACACGTGGGGCGCCTCGGCTGCGGCGCCCGCGCGGGCCGCCTCCACCGCGCACTCGGCCGCGGCCATGCTGCCCTCGCCCTTCAGCGCGCTCAGCTGCACCACCCGGCAGCCCAGCTCCGCGCCCAGTTTTTGAATGTCGATGGAATCGCCGTTTTTGCGCACCAGATCGATCATGTTCACAGCCACCACCACGGGGATGCCCAGCTCGATCAGCTGCGTGGTCAGATAGAGATTTCGCTCAATGTTGGTCCCGTCCACGATGTTTAAAATCACGTCCGGCTTTTCCTGCACCAGATAGCTGCGGGCCACCACTTCCTCCAGCGTGTAGGGGCTGAGGGAATAAATGCCCGGCAGGTCCTGAATGACCACGTCCTTGTGGCCCTTCAGCCGCCCTTCCTTCTTTTCCACGGTCACACCGGGCCAGTTTCCCCACGTACTGGCTG
This sequence comes from Owariibacterium komagatae, assembly GCF_045865535.1. Taxonomy (GTDB): domain Bacteria; phylum Bacillota; class Clostridia; order Oscillospirales; family Ruminococcaceae; genus Ruthenibacterium; species Ruthenibacterium komagatae. The sequence continues at coordinate 2,392,970 of NZ_AP031406.1, read as the reverse complement.
GAGCCCGTCAGGGCGTTGAACAAAGTGGTCTTGCCGCAGTTGGGGTTGCCGGCAAGTGCGATGGTAATGCTCATTTCATTCACTCCTCCGAAACTCTTTGTAGTTAGTTTTAACTAACTATCAGGCATCAAAACACTTACTCCAGCTCGATCATCTGGGCGTCGGCCTTGCGCACGCTCAGTTCATACCCGCGCACATTCAGCTCCATGGGGTCGCCCAAGGGAGCCACCTTGCGCACGTGCAGCTGCACGCCTTTGGTGATGCCCATATCCATGATGCGGCGCTTCACCGGACCCTCGCCGTGCAGCCGCCGCACGGTCACGATGTCGCCCACTTTCGCGTCCTTCAACGTCTTCATGTTCCGTCCTCCCATCAAATCATCACGCGGTTGGCCAGCGTCCTGTCCAGAGCGATCCGGCTGTCTTTCACCTGACAGATCAGATTTCCCCCCAGCGCGCTGACCACCGTCACACAGCTGTCCACCACAAAACCCAGTTCGGCCAGGTGCTGGCGCACCTCATCCCTGCCCGTGATTTTCCGGATGATTACGGTCTGCCCGGGGTTTGCCATCGTCAAAGGCATCAATCCGCCTCCTCCTCTCTGCGTTAGACATGACTAACCTTCTTTTCGCATCAAGTTTACTCCAACTAACCGCGTTTGTCAATCCCCTTTTTTGCCTTGCCAAAACGGCGGTGCTGTGTTAAGGTGGAAACATACAGAAGGGAGCGAATGTTTTTGATACTGCACGAATCGGCTGAGGACTATCTGGAGACCATCCTGATGCTGAAGGAGCGTCTGGGCATGGTGCGCTCCATCGATATTGTGAACCAGACCGGATACTCCAAGCCCAGCGTCAGCGTGGCCATGAAAAAGCTGCGGGAGAGCGGGCACATCACCATGGATAAGGACGGCTACATCACCCTGACGGAGCAGGGCTCCCAGGTGGCGCAGCGGGTGTACCAGCGGCATCGCCTGCTGACCCGGTTCTTTATGACGCTGGGCGTCAGCAAGGAGACCGCCTCTGCGGACGCCTGCAAGATCGAGCACGATCTCAGCGAAGAGACGTTCCGCTGCATTCTGGAGCACGCCCGGCGGCATCTGGACGATCTGCCCGGCGAGCAATGACCCCGGCCATCGTCAGCGTCAGCCGCCGCACCGACGTGCCGGCCTTTCACGCGGACTGGTTTTTCCGCTGCCTGGAGCAGGGCTGGGCCATGGCGCAGGGGCCGGGCGGGTCCCGGTTTGTTTCGCTGGCGCAGCGGGACGTGGCGGGCTTTGTGTTCTGGACCAAGAATCCGGCCCCCATGCTGGACCGGCTGGACCAGCTGGGCGATGTGCCCTTTTATTTTCAATTTACATTGACTTCTTACGGCCGGGACGTGGAGCCGGGCATTCCGCCCAAAGGCGAGGTGCTGGTGCCGCTGTTCCGGCAGCTGTCCCGGCAGGTGGGCCGCCGGCGCGTGGTGTGGCGGTACGACCCGGTGTTTTTCAGCCCGGTGTACACGCTGGACTACCACCGCCGCTGGTTTGACCGGCTGGCCGGTCTGCTGGGGCCTTACACGGACACCTGCACCGTCAGTTTTCTGGACTGGTACCCGGTGATGGAGCGAAACATGACGCAGCTGGGCGCGCAGCACGAGACTTCGCAGCTGCGGCGCGAGGCCATGGCCTGTTTTGCCGCCTGTGCCAGGCGCGAGGGCATTCGGCTGGTGACCTGCGCTCAGGACGGAGATTTTTCCGATCTGGGCGTGACGCCCGGCGCCTGCGTGGACCCGGCCCGGCTGGGGCTGCCCCCCGCGGGGCGCGACCGGGGCCAGCGCCCTCTGTGCCGGTGCGCCCCCAGCGTGGACATCGGCTTTTACGGCAGCTGCCGGGGCGGCTGCCGGTATTGCTACGCCGCCCGCGGGGCATACTGAATGAAAAAAGGAGATTCCATGAACGAAGAACAGCTTTCGGAAATTTTTGACTATTACGCCGCTCTGCCGGACCCCCGCCGGCAGGAAAACCTGGTGGCCATGCTGCGGGAAATTCAGGACGTGCTGGGCTGCGTGCCCGACGGAGTGGCCGCTCAGGCAGCCCGGGCCGTGGGAGAGAAACCCGTGGTCCTGACCAGCCTGGTGCGCCGGTTCTCCACCCTGAAAAGCGCGGCGTGGAGCCACCGGATCACGGCCTGCAGCGGCGCGCGCTGCGGAGCCCGGCAGGGCGCCGAGGTCTATCGGGCTCTGTGCGAAGTGCTGCGGCCGGGACCGGACGGGGTCAGCGAAAACGGACGGGTGCTGCTGTGCACCCAGAACTGCCTGAAGCAGTGCCGCACGTCCCCCAATGTGCTGGCGGACGGGGTGCTGCACCCCCACATGACCCCGGAAAGCGCCCGGGAACTGGCGCGCAAACTGCTGGAAGAATAAAAAAACGAGGAAGGCGACAGTCCTTCCTCGTTTTTTGTCACACCTCGTATTCCGCCGGTTTTCCGTCCAGCACCGCCAGCACCTGCCGGGCCACGCACAGCCCGGTGCGCCGCAGCGCCTCCCGGGTGGTGGCGGCAATGTGCGGCGTGGCGATGAAATTTTCCAGCCCCAGCAGCGGGTTTTCCGGGCCCGGCGGCTCCCGGCGAAACACATCGCAGGCCGCGCCGCCCAAAGGTCCTTCCGTCAGCGCCCGAAGCAGCGCCGCCTCATCCACCACGCCGCCCCGGCTGGTATTCACCAGCAGCAGGCCCGGTTTTGCCGCCGCCAGAATGTCCGGTCCGATCAGGTTCCGGGTGCCGTCGTTCAGCGGCACGCCCACGGTCACCGCATCGCACTCACCGAACAGTTCCCGCAGGCTGCCGCTCCGCTCCATGCCCAGGGCCCGGGCGCGGCTGTCCGTCATGGACGGCGACCACACCCGCAGGCGCATGCCGAACCCGTCCCGCAAAATCTCGCCTGCCCGGCAGCCGATCTCGCCCGCGCCCACCAGGCCCAAGGTCCTGCCCCGCAGCTCCACGCCGCACAGCGACGCATCTCCGGGCCGGGCCGCGCCCGCCCGGGCCATCCGGTCCGCCCGGGGAACGCGCCGGGCCAAAGCCAGCAGCAGCGCCGCAATGTGTTCGGCCACGCTCTCCACATTTTCATGGGGCGCATACACCACCCGCACGCCCCGCCGGCGCGCCTGGGTCAGATCCACTCCGTCCAGCCCGCGCCCGTGGACGCCCACTGCGCGCAGGCGGGAGCATTTTTCAAAAAAAGCGCGGTCAACCGCAAAATTGCGGGTAATCACCGCGTCCACGGTCCCCAGCTGCGCCGGGTCGTCCGTCACCTCCGCACGCTGCCGCAGCAGTGCCAGCGCCGCGGGGTCCAGCGGTTCGCACACAAAGATCTTCATGTCCCCTTCCCTCTCTTCCGCCTTTCATGGTAGCACATCCTTTTGTGCGGAGCAAGGCGCTTTTCGTCCCGATTTTTTTGTGGTACAATGAGGTCATTCTTTCCACGGGAGGCGTTTTTTTGACCACACTGTACGTCACGGATCTGGACGGCACGCTGCTGAATGCCCAGGGCCGGGTCAGTTCCTCCACGGCGGCGCTTCTCCGTCCGCTGGTGGACCGGGGGCTGGCGCTGACCATCGCCACCGCCCGCACCCCTGCCACCGCTTTGGACCTGGTGCGCCCGCTGGGCCTGCACCTGCCCGCGGTGATGATGTCCGGCGCGCTGGTGTATGATCTGGGCACCGGGCGGCCGCTGGCCACCCGCAGCCTGTCCGCCGAAAGCCGCAGCGCGCTGCTGACCCTGCTGGACCGCGCCGGGCGGGACGCGCTGGTATACTGCGTGCTGGACGGCCGGCTGGTGGTGTTTCACCGCGCCCCCACCTGCGATTACGCCCGCAGCTTCATCGCCCAGCGCAGCGGCTCGCCGCATAAGCAGTTCGTGCAGGTGGAACACTATGGGCAGATCCCGCTGGCGGCCCGCTGTCTTCTGACCCTGTTCTGCCTGCCCTGCCCGGACCTCCCCCTGCTGGAGGCGCTGCAGCGCCTGCCCGGCACGCACTGCCTGTGCTACGCCGATGAATACGGCCGGGGTGTGACCGCCGAGGTCTTTCCCGAAGGGTGCGACAAAGGCGCGGGCGTGCAGGACCTGCGGCGCCTGACCGGCGCCCGGCGGGTGGTGGCTTTTGGCGACAATGTGAACGATCTGCCGCTGTTTGCCGCAGCGGATGAGCGCTATGCCGTGGCGAACGCTGCCGCGGCGGTAAAAGAGGCTGCCGACGGCGTGATCGCTGCCAACACACAGGACGGCGTGGCCCGCTGGCTGGCCGCGCGCGAAGGAGGGAGCCTCTGACATGGAAAACATCGCCCCGGCCCTGCTGGCCTGGTACGACGCGGAAAAACGGGTGCTTCCCTTCCGCACGGTGTCCACGCCTTACCGGGTGTGGGTCAGCGAGATCATGCTGCAGCAGACGCGGGTTGCCGCGGCGCTGCCCTATTTTGAACGATTTATGGAAGAATTGCCCACGGTGGCGGACCTGGCGGCCTGCCCGCCCGAACGCCTGACCAAGCTGTGGGAGGGGCTGGGCTATTACAGCCGGGCGCGAAACCTGCAGAAAGCCGCGCAGATCCTTGTGGAACAGTACGGCGGCCAGCTGCCCGATGACCCGGCTTTGCTGCAGAAGCTGCCCGGCATCGGGCCGTACACGGCAGGCGCCATCGCGTCCATCAGCTTTGGCAAGCGGGTGCCTGCGGTGGACGGCAATGTGCTCCGCGTGGCCAGCCGGCTGCTGCTGGACGAAGGCGACGTGACCACCCCGGCGGTGCGCACCCGCCTGACGCAGGCCGTGCAGGCCATGCAGCCGCCGGACCGGCCCGGCGACTACAACCAGGCGCTGATGGAACTGGGCGCACTGGTGTGCGTTCCCGGCGGACCGCCGCTGTGCGACGCGTGTCCTCTGGCCGGGCTGTGCCGGGCCCGGGCGGCGGGCTGCGCGCAGCAGCTGCCCGTAAAAGCGCAGGCCAAACCCCGGCGCGCGGTGGATTACACCGTGGTGCTGGCCACGGCACAAAGCGCGGTCCTGCTGTGCCAGCGCCCGGCGAAAGGCCTTCTGGCCGGGCTGTGGCAGCCGGTGATGCTGGAGGGAAGCCTGGACGAAGCCGCCGTGTGCGCCGCGCTAAAAGCAATGGGTCTCGCGCCCGGCGAGCCTCAGCCGCTGCCCAACGCCAAACATGTGTTTTCGCACCTGGAGTGGCATATGACCGGGTACCGGGTGCCTGTGGCGCCCTGCCCGGCCCCCGCGGGGTTCGTGTGGGCGCAAAAGGACCAGCTGGAGAGCGTTTACGCCGTGCCCGGCGCGTTCCGGGTCTACCGGGACGTGCTGAAAAAGTGCTTGTAATCCCTTTGCAAAGCAAGTATAATGAAGAAAACAGACGGCCGGTCGAAAGGAGTGCTTGTCAATGAGTTCCTGGGGCAAGATCGCACATACCGTGTACGGCGCGGGCAAGATCGCGGCCGCCGCAAAACACATGACACACAAGGCGGGCCGTGCGCTTCGCCCGCAAAAAGAGGAGGATGTTTTCACCATGAAGAAATCGACCCTGATCGCCATCGTCGCGTTTCTGTCCGCTGTAGCGGGTGCTTTGGCCGCTGCGTTCGTCTATCTGCGCCGCCGCGAGGCCGAGCTGGACGAGTACGAACAGCTTTTGTTCAGCGAGGATTTCAGCCACGAGGAGCCGCAGGATGATGCGGTGGAAGATGCGGCCGAGACCGAGGAGATCTGACATCGTTTTGAAAGAGCGGCTTTGCCTGGCAAAGCCGCTCTTTTTTATATCTTTTCAAATACGACAGGAGTGAGAGAACCATGATTGCGCTCGCCGTTATTTGCACGCTGATCGCCGGGGTGATCGGCGCATATCTGGAACCCGTTTCGTTTGCTGTTTCTCTGCCCATTGCGGTCATGGGCGGATTCATTCTCAAGGCGCTTTCGGACCGCGCGTCCTCTGAAAAGTGACCGTTTTTTCACCGGACGTAAAAAATACGTCAAAACACGGGACGCACAAGCACGGCCCGTGGTACAATAAGGGCAATCAAGAAAAGGGGGCATCTTATGAAACTGAATTACAAACGCACCACCCTTGTGGGCCTCGCCTTTCTGTCCATCTGCGCGTTCTGGCAGGTGTACGACAACCTGATCCCGCTGATTTTGAAAGAGACCTTTGCCGTGGACGACACGCTCATCGGCGTGGTCATGGCGCTGGACAACGTGCTGGCACTGTTCATGCTGCCGCTGTTCGGCAAACTCAGCGACAAGACCCGCACCCGTGTGGGCCGGCGCATGCCGTACATTGTGGGCGGCACGGTGGCGGCCGTGGTGTGTCTGGCGATTCTGCCCCTGGCCGAGCGGCAAAACAACCTTGTGCTGTTCTTTGCGGGGCTGGGCTGTGTGCTGATCGCCATGGCTACCTACCGCAGCCCCGCCGTGGCCCTGATGCCCGACGTGACGCCCAAGCCCCTGCGCAGCCAGGGCAACGCGGTCATCAACCTGATGGGCGCTTTGGGCGGCATGCTGATGCTGGGCACCATGCAAGTGCTTTTGCCCAAGCAGGTCACGGGCGAGGTGTTCCGCCCCAACTACCTGCCCATCTTTGCGGTGCTGGGCATTCTGATGGCCGTGTGCATCGCCCTGCTGTTCTGGAAGATCAACGAGCCGGCCTGCGTGCGCGCCATGGAAGAGGAGAGCCGCGCCGCGGGCCTTTCACCGGACGAAGAAGAAACCGCACCGGACGGCACGGGCAAAAAAATGCCCCCGGCCCAGGCGCGCAGCTTTGTCTTTATTCTGGCCAGCGTGTTTTTGTGGTTCATGGGCTACAACGCCGTTACCTCCGGTTTCAGCCGATACGCCACCCAGGAACTGAAGGGCAGTTTCTCGCTGATTTTGATGGTCTGCACGGCGGCGGCCATTGTGGCCTATCTGCCGGTGGGCGCCATCGCGGCGCGCATCGGCCGCAAAAAGACCATTCTGGTGGGCGTGCTGTTTTTGGGCGTGGCCTTTGCGGCGGGCTCGTTCTTCCATCAGGTGTCGGCGTTTTTGTACATTTTCTTCATTTTCGCGGGCTTCGGCTGGGCCTTCATCAACGTGAACAGCTACCCCATGGTGGTGGAGATGGCCGGCGGCGCGGACGTGGGCAAATACACGGGTTACTATTACACCGTGAGCATGACGGCGCAGATCGTGACGCCCATTTTCTCGGGCTTTCTGATGGGGCACGTGGGCTATCGCACCCTGTTCCCCTATGCGGCGTTCTTTGTGTTCGCCAGTTTTGTGACCATGCTGATGGTGCGCCACGGCGACTCCAAGCCGCAGCCGAAAAAAGGGCTGGAAGCACTGGATGTGGACGATTAAAAAAACGCGGGAGCGGCCAAAACCGCTCCCGCGTTTTTTCTGTTTCACTGGTCAGGCACCCCGGTTCCGTTTTCGAAAAAGCCATCCACCGGCTCCAGAAAATGGCGCGGATGCTGTTTCCAGTAACCCGAATAGGTCCAGTCCGAAGGCAGTGCAAAGTTAAGCTGGTACATGCGGAACGTGACCGGAACATTTTTGGGCTGCCACTGCTCGATATAACTGTACCGGTACATCATGCCGATTCGTCGCATCACCGCGCCGCTGGGCAGATTGTTCACGTCATGGGTGGCGGTCAGATAGGGCACGCCCTGCCGCCGCGCTTCTTCGGCCACCGCCCCGGCGGCCTCGGTGGCAAAACCCTTTCCCCGCAGTTTCGGCGCCAAAGCATAGCCCAGGTCCCAGGCGGGGCCGGGGCTCAATGTCACGTATCCTGCAGGCGCACCGTCCGCGCACACCGCAAAACACATGCCCGGGCCACGGACATGTGCCTCGATCCAGGCCTGCGCCTGCTCCACGTTCTGCAGCGCAAACATGGGCGGAAAACGGGTGGTCTCTTCCTCTTTCAAAAGTCTGTACACCGCCCCGGCATCCTCCGGCGTGAAGGGGCGCAGCAAAAGCCGCTGTGTATGCAAAACCGTCGTCTTCATTGGCTGTCTTCTCCAAATGCCACCGCCCGCTCCCCGGTGGTCCAGTACCGGCTCATGAACTGCTCCCGGTCCACGGTGACCGTGCCTTCAATGGGGTCCATCAGGGTGAAGGTGTCCCCTTCGTAGCCCGTCAGCACCATGCAGTGCAGGTTTGAAAAGGGATAGTATTCCTCGCCGCTGGGCAGCGTCCAGTGAAAGGAACTGAACAGCCGGGTGTCCATGTTCAGCGTGGCCCACACGATCACCGGCGTGCCCTCGTCCAGCCGGCGCATCAGATCCAGCGCCGACGCCCCGGTGATATCCACCGCGCGCCAGCCGGAGTTCTGTTCGGCCAGATACTGGTTTGCCGCCTGCACGACGGGCCCCGCAAAGCAATAAAACCCCGTATACCCTTCCTCCGGCCAGCCCGCGTAGGCCTCGGCCGGGTCCGGCCCGCAGGCGATCATGCCGTCCTCGCTGTAGGTGATGGGCTCGCTGGGGATATAGCCGTACACCAGCTCCAGCGCGGTCACGTCGTAGCCCAAAAACCGCAGCACCGCCGCCAGGCTGGTGGCCTCGCAGCCATTGGGCAGTTCCGGGTACTGGCACAGTTCCTCCACATCCAGAGAGGTCCCTGTGTCCACCGCCATCACGGACTTTACCAGCCCGGTTTTCCACCGCGCCGTGCTCTTCCATTCCACCGAAGGGCTGTCCGCCCCCAAAACCAGCAGCGCCAGAAGCGGCACCAGCAGGCGAAGCGCCCGTTTTTCCATGCGCAAAAACACCCCGTGCCGCCTCCCTTGCCTGACAGAAAGTTTCTCTTTCTATTATTTTAGGAGGGCGCACACGGGGGTGCAAGCATCTTTCGTCTTTTTTCGCCAAAAAACCACAAATTACCGGTCAAACATGGCCCTGCGTGCCGTGGAGCGACGGAACAGGTCCTTCAATCCTTCCTCGTCGCCGGCCTGCAGCTTTTCCTTCAGGTCCGTGAGGCTGGCCTCGAACTGTTCGATCTCGGCGCACAGCGCGTCCCGGTTCAAAAGGAACAATTCGCTCCACAAATGCTCGTTGATGCGGGCAATGCGGGTCAGGTCCCGGAAGGAATCGCCCGTGAACTCGCACAGGCGCGGGTCGCCGTTGGCGTTCATCAGGCTGACGGCGATGGCGTGGGTCAGCTGGCTGACATAGCCGATCATCCGGTCGTGCTCGGCGCAGCTGAGCTGCGCGATGTGGGCAAAGCCCAGCGTTTCGGCCAGCTGCCGGGCAAAGGCAATGCCCCGGGGCGTGTTGCGCTCCGTGGGGGTGATGATGAAGTTGGCCGGCCGGAAAATGGCGCTGTCCGCATACTCCACGCCGCTGACTTCCTTGCCCGCCATGGGGTGGCTGGCAATGAACTCCACCCCTTCGGGCATGGCGTCCTGCACCGGACCCACCACCGCCTGTTTGACGCCGCACACATCCGTGACCAGCGTGCCCGGGCGCAGAAACCGCGCGTTGGCCCGCACCCAGTCGATGAGCGCGTGGGGGTACAGCCCCAGGACCACCGCCTCGGCCTGCTCCAGCAGCGGCCGGGCATCTTCCGTGGTGCCCTGGGCGATCCAGCCTTTGTCCAGCGCGAAGCGGATGGCTTCGCCCCGCACATCCACCGCCGTGACGCGGCAGCCCGCCTCGGTCAGGCCACGGGCGTAGCTGCCGCCCAAAAGGCCCAACCCCACAATACAAAAATTACGTTGTTCCATCTGTTTTTACCTCCGCGCCCAGCTGCTGCATCCGGGAGAAAAAGTCCGGCCAGCTTTTGCGCACCGCCTCGGCTTCCTGAATGCACACCGGCACGTCCGCCGCCAGAGCCGCCACGGTCAGCGCCATGACCACCCGGTGGTCGTTGTGGCCCGCAAGGTCCGGCGCGCCGTGCAGCGATGCGCCGCGCACCCGCACCGTGCCGCCTTCGGCCTCGATGCGCCCGCCCAGCTTTTCCACTTCCTGCTGCATGGCGGCGATGCGGTCCGACTCCTTGACCCGCAGCCGTCCGGCATTGCGGATGACCGTCTCGCCTTCGCAGAACAAGCCCAGCACCATCAGGATGGGGCCCAGGTCCGGGCAGTCGGCCAAATCGATGTCCACGGCGCGCAGCGGCTGTTTTTCAAAACGCCAGCCGCCGGGCACCGCCGTCATGCCCGCGCCGCAGCGGCGCAGAATGTCGAAGATCACCCGGTCGCCCTGGCAGGAGTCCTCCCGCAGGCCCGTGACCGTAATGCCGCCTTTCACCGCGCCCAGCACTGCCGGAAAAGCCGCCTGGGAGGCATCGCCTTCCACCGCGCCGTTCCGGGGGCGGTAGCGCTGGTTGCCGGGAATGAAAAAGGTGTTTCCTTCCCGCCGCACCGAAACGCCGAAATCCGCCATGGCGCGCAGCGTCAGGGCCACATAGCTCTGGCTTTCAAAGGGCGGGGTCACCTGCAGCACGCTGTCGCCGTCCAGCAGGGGCAGCGCCAGCAAAAGCCCGCTGATGAACTGGCTGGACACGCCGCCCTCCACCCGGTACTCCCCCGGGCGCAGGGGGCCGCACAAGGTCAGCTCCTGCTGGGTTTGAGAAAACGGCAGGCCCTGCCGTTCAAACAGGCGGGCGTACACGTCCTGGGGGCGCTGCATCAGACGGCCGTGCCCAAGCAGACGCACCGGCCGGCCGCAGCTCGCCAGCAGCGGAATGAAAAAGCGCAGGGTGCTGCCGCTTTCGCCGCAGTCCACCGGGCCGTCGGGCGCTGTCAGGCGGCCGCCGCAGCCGTCCACCACAGCCCGGCCCTCTTCCAGCCGGACCCGCGCGCCCAATGCCTCCAGCGCACGGGCCGTGGCCAGCACGTCCTGGGACGGGTCCACCCGGTCGATGACGCTGCGGCCTTCCGCCAGGCCCGCGCAGATCAGCAGCCGGTGGGCCATGCTTTTGGAGGGAGGCGCCTCCAGCGTGCCGAAAACGCGGCTTCGTTCGATGGTCACCCGCATGGCGTCACATCTCCCGGCCGATGACCCGGGCGATGGCCCGGCCCTTTTCGATGACCGCGGCAAAGCGGTCCGGCTTCAGGCTCTGGGCCCCGTCGGACCAGGCGCACTCGGGATTCTCGTGCACTTCGATGATCAGCCCGTCCGCCCCGGCGGCAATGGCCGCCAGACTCATGCTCTCCACATAGCGCCAGTTGCCCGTGGCATGGCTGGGGTCGATGATGATGGGCAGGTGGGTTTTCTCCTTGATGATGGGAATGACCGACAGATCCAGCGTATTGCGGGTGTATTTTTCAAAGGTACGGATGCCCCGCTCGCAGAAGATGACGTTTTCGTTGCCCGCGGCCATGATGTACTCGGCGGACATGATCCATTCCTCGATGGTGTTGGCAAGGCCCCGCTTGAGCAGAACGGGCTTTTTCATTTTGCCCACGGCTTTCAAAAGCTGGAAGTTCTGCATGTTGCGCGCGCCGATCTGCACCAGGTCCACATACTGTTCAAACTCTTCGATGCGGTCCTCGCTCATCAGCTCGCTGACGATGGGCAGACCCGTGGCTTCCCGGGCCTTCACCAGGTCCAGAATGCCCTCGGTGCCCAGGCCCTGAAAGGCGTAGGGCGAAGTGCGGGGCTTGTAGGCGCCGCCCCGCAGCATAGTGCCGCCGGCGGCCTTGACCTTTTTGGCCACATCGATGGTGGGCTGCTCGCCCTCCACGCTGCACGGGCCGCCGATGACCACGATTTTTTCGTGGCCGCCCACTTTCACGCCCGCCACATCGATGATGCTGTCCGCCTCGTGAAACAGGCGGTTGGCCTTTTTGTACGGCTCGGACACCCGCTGCACGTTTTCCACATAGGGATTGGCCCGGATCTGCTTTTCGTCCAGAATGGTGGTGTCGCCCACCAGGCCGAACACGTTGTAGTCCGTGCCGCGGATCATGGTCACGGACAGGCCCTTTGCCTCAAATTCGTGAATAATTTTCTCCAGCTCTGCAGCCGGGGTTCCCCGTTTGGTGCTGATGATCATGACTGTTTCTCCCCTTCGTCCCTGTTTTGCCCATCGGCCAGCAGCGCTTCCATGCCGCGCACGTAGCCCTCTTTTCCAAGGCCGATGAAATGATATTTGCAGGCCATGCCCGCATAACTGATCTGCCGGAAGCTCTCCCGCTTGGTCACATCGGACAGATGCACCTCCGCCGCGGGCAGCGCCATCGCCTTCAGCGCGTCCAGAATGGCCACGCTGGTGTGGGTGTAGGCCGCCGGGTTGATGACGATGCCGTCCACCCGGCCCAGCGCCTTTTGAATGGCCGTGACCAGCTCGCCCTCGCTGTTGGACTGAAAGAACTCCACCTCACAGCCCAGGCGGGCGGCCTCGCCCTTCAGATATTCCAACAGGCCCTCATAGGTCAGGGTGCCGTAGATGTCCGGCTCCCGGATGCCCAGCATGTTGATGTTAGGCCCGTTCACAATCAAGAACTTCATAAAAACGCTCCTTCACACGGTCCGCCACCGTGTAAAACGGGGCGTCGTTGTTCACTTTTGCATGGCAGGCCTTTTGGTACAGCGGCGCGCGGACCGCGTACTGCGCCTCCAGCGCCTGCCGGCTTTGGGACAGGGGCCGCGCGCCCCCGGGCTGCAAGTCCTGTAAAGGCCGGTCAATATACACCACCACGCCGTTCTGGCGCAGGGCGGCCACGTTCTCCTCCCGCAGGACCACGCCCCCGCCCGTGGACAGCACCTGCCCGCTCTCCCTGGCGAACCGCGCGGTCACCCGGCTTTCCACGTCCCGGAAATAGGTCTCTTTGCCGGGAGCCAGAATCTGCGAAATGGGGCGGCCTTCCTGCCGCTCGATCTCCGCGTCCAAATCCACAAAGCGCTTGCCCAGCAGCTTGGCGCAGGCCTTGCCCAGGCTGGTTTTGCCGCAGCTGGGCATGCCGATGAGCACCAGGTTCGCCTGTTTGGCGCGCAGATCCCGGTAGATGGACTCGATTTCTCCATCCGGTATTTTTTTATCCGTAAAATACTCTGCGGCGTATTTCGCCTGTGCCACCAGCATGGACAGGCCGTTCACACACCGCACGCCCAGCGCCTCGGCCTGCTGCAGAAGGGCCGTGTGGAAGGGGTTGTACACCACGTCCGCCACGGCTTCCAGCCGGGGGAAGGCCGTCAGGTCCAAAAGGCACTCCCCATTGTTGGGGTACATGCCCGCGGGGCTGACGTTGACCACCACTTCCACGTCTTTGCGCTTCATGGCGTCCTCGTAGGACAGCGCGCCGTTTTTGCCGCTGCGGGAGGCCAGAAGGACCTCCTTCGCGCCCTGATCCCGGGCCACGGCGGTCACGGTGCGGCTGGTGCCGCCGGTGCCCAGCAGCAGCACCGTGCGGTTTTGAAAAGCAATGCCCGCCCGCTTTGTCATGTACGCAAAGCCGGCGTAGTCGGTGTTGTAGCCGTACAGCCGGCCGGATCGGTTGATCACCGTGTTCACCGCGCCGATGGCAGCGGCCTTTTCATCCACTTCGTCGCAGGCGGCCAGCGCCAGCTGCTTGTAGGGGATGGTCACGTTCACGGCCCGGAAGTCCCGGGATGCGAAAAACGCCCGGGCCGCGTCCTCATCGGGCAGAGGCACCAGGTCGTAGGCATAGCCGCCCAGCGCCTCGTGAATGGGTTTGGAAAAGCTGTGGCCCAGCTTTTGGCCGATCAATCCGTATTCCATGACGAACCCTCCTGCCAGGCTGTGCCGAACTGCTGCGCGCACAGGTCCGCCAAACCGAACGCCACCAGACTGTCCTGCACCACACGGGCCCGGTGCACGATGCACGGGTCGTGCCGGCCGTTGATCTGCAGGGTGGCGTTGCGCTTTGCGGCGTAATCCACCGTCTGCTGCACTTTATAAATGCTGGGGGTGGGCTTGACCACAGTGCGCAGCACCACGGGCATGCCGTTGGTGATGCCGCCGTTCACCCCGCCGTTGCGGTTCTGGGTGGTGACCACCCGGCCGCCCTGCATGCGGAAGGGGTCGTTGGCCTGGCTGCCCCGCAGGCCCGCCAGCGCAAATCCGTCGCCGAACTCCACACCTTTCACCGCGGGAATGCTGAACAACAGGCCGGCCAGCACGCTCTCCACGCTGTCAAAGAAGGGTTCGCCCACGCCTGCGGGCAGGCCCAGCACCACGGTTTCCAGCACGCCGCCCACGCTGTCGCCCTCGGCGGCGGCCGCCTCGATGGCCCTTGTCATGGCCGCGCCCCGCACCTCGTCCAGCACGGCGAAGTCCTTTTCATTCAGCTGCCGTGCCTGGCGCAGCAGCGTCTCCGGGTCCCGGGAGAAAGGCGCATCCTCCACGCCCGCGCATTTGGCCAGGTGCGTGGCAATGACCACGCCCTTGTCCTCCAGCATCTTCGTAAAAATGCTGCCGGCGGCCACCACGGGTGCGGTGAGCCGGCCGGAGAAATGGCCGCCGCCCCGGGCGTCCTGATAGCCGCCGTACTTGGCATAGGCCGTGTAATCCGCATGACCGGGGCGCAGAAGGTCCGCGGTCTTGGCGTAGTCGCCGCTGCGGGTGTTCTCGTTTTCAATCAAAAGGGTCAGGGCCGTGCCCGTCGCCCGGCCCTGGTACACGCCCGATACAAAGCGCACCCGGTCGGCCTCGGTGCGGGCCGTGGAAATTTTACCCTTGGCCCGGCGCTTGTCCATCTGGCGGGCCACAAACGCCTCGTCGATGACCGTGCCCGGCCGCAGCCCTGTGACCACAGCGCCGATGGCGGGGCCGTGGCTCTCACCGAAGACGGTCAGGGTGAAGGCAGTGCCTGTGCAGTCGCTCATTGGATCCCCTCCCCGATCAGCGTGCGAAGCTCTTCCAGCGGAATTTTGTCCAGCCGCACCTGACCCAGCTCGGGCACGCGCACCACGGTCACCGCGTCGCCCGACGCCTTTTTGTCATGGGTCGCAAACCGGAAGATCTCGTCGCCGTCGTATTCGATGGACGCGGGCAGCCCCAGGCGCTTGTACACCGCTTTGACCCGGCTGCGCAGCGCCTCGTCCTCGATCATGGGCAGCATGCCCAGCGCCACGCACTCGCCGTGGTACAGGCCACCCAGATGCTCGGCGCTCTCGATGCCGTGGCCGATGGTGTGGCCAAAGTTCAGCACCGCCCGGCGGCCGGTCTCCCGCTCGTCGTTTTCCACCACGTTCTTTTTCACCACCAGGCTGCGGTACAGGATCTCTTCCAGGTCCTTGTCCGCGTCGCCGGTCTCAAACAGTTCAAACAGATCCTCGTCGGCGATCAGGCCGGCTTTCACCGCCTCGGCCAGACCGTTGATGAAATGGCGGCGGGGCAGCGTGTCCAGCGTGTCCGGGTCCGCCACCACCAGCCGGGGCTGATGGAAGGCGCCCACCACATTTTTGGTGCCCGCCAGGTTGACGGCGGTCTTGCCGCCGATGGAGGAATCGATCTGGCTCAGGGTGGTGGTGGGGCAGTTGATGAAATCCACGCCCCGCATGTAGCAGGCAGCCGCAAACCCGGCCAGATCGCCCACTACGCCGCCGCCCAGCGCCAGCACCGCGTCCGAACGGCCGAACCCGGCTTCCAGCATGGTGGTGAGGATGCGCTCCAGACAGGCGAAGCTCTTGGACCCTTCGCCCTGGGGCACGCACACCTCCACGCCCCGGCCGCACTGGGCCAGAATCGCTTCCACATAGCGGCGGGGCACGCCCTCGTCCGTCACCACCAGCACCTTTCGGTTCAGGTTGATCAGCTGGTTGACCCGGGCCAGAGCGCCCCGGCGCACCACGATGTCATAGCTGCGCACACCAAGACGCATGGTCAGTTTCATGTTGCTCTCTCCTTTATTCCCGGCCGTACACGCCCAGCACCCGGGCGGTGCGGCACAGACCGTTCAGTTTTTCCAACAGCGCGCGGGAGCTGTCCGAAGACACGTCGCCCACCAGCTCCACATAAAAGTAATACTCCCAGGGCACATGGGGCATGGGCCGGCTTTTGATGCACTCCATGTTGAAGCCCATCTCCCCGATGGCCTGCACCACCCGGGCCAGACTGCCGGCCACATGGTCCACGGTAAACAGCAGGCTGAACCGGTTGCCCGCCGCGGCCATCTCCCGTCCGATGACGATGAACCGGGTGGTGTTGCTCTCGCTGGTGTTCACGTCTTCCGCCAGCACCGCAAGGCCGTACAGGGCCGCCGTCTCTTTTGAGGCGATGGCCGCCAGCGTCACGTCGCCGGTCTCGGCCACATACTTGGCCGCGGCGGCGGTGTTGGCCATGGGCCGGGTCTCCAGCCCCAGCGTGCGCAGGAACTTTGCCGACTGCTGCAGCGCCTGCGGGTGCGACACCACCTGCCTGACCTCGCTCAGCTTTGCGCCGGGCACGCCCAGAAGGTTCTGGCTCACGGGCAGATCGTACACCTGCTGCACGCACAGGTCTTCGTGGGCAAAGCACAGATCCAGCACTTCGCTGACGTCGCCCGCATGGCTGTTTTCAAAGGGCAGCACGCCGCAGGCGGCCTCGCCCTTTTCCACCGCGTCAAACACCTGGGCCCAGGTGGGGTACGCCCGGGCCGCTGCATGGGGGAACAGCCGGGTCAGCGCAATGTGGCTGAAGGCGCCCTCCACCCCCTGATAGGCCACGGCGTCCCGGGCCAGCACCCGGCTTTGAAACGCCCGGGACACGGCCATGTTGTGCCGCACAAAGTCCTCGTACCATTCGGCGTACGCTTTGTCCGGCAGCAGCGCCAGGTTCTTTTCCACCACAGCCTCTTCCCGGGATGCATCCAGCACCGGAAGGCCGTGTTCTTTTTTATAGGCCACCACGTCCCGCACCGCGTCCATGCGGCGGCAGAACAGCTGCGCCATCTGGGCGTCCACTTCGTCAATGACGGCGCGCGCCTGTGAAAGTTTGTCCACGCAAACCACCTCGTTTTTGCCAGTATACCAGAGCACCGGCCTTATTTCAATTGCAGCAGGGGCATTTGGGCCATCCGGTCAAAGGCCTCGGCCATTTTGTCCACGCCCACGGTGCAGGCGATGCGCAGATAGCCCTCGCCCGCGTCGCCGAAGGCCGAGCCGGGCACCATCAGCACATGGGCCTCTTCCAGAATCCGGGCGCAGGCCTCCATGCTGGTCAGCCCGGTCTTTTTGATGCCCGGGAACAGGTAGATGCCCCCCGCCGCAGGGCTGAGGGTGAAGCCCGGGATCTCCCGGATGCGCTTTGCGCCGTATGCCATGCGTTTCTCAAATTCCGGCACGATCTGCCGCGCGTATTCGTGCCGTTTTTCCAGCGCGTACAGCGCCGCCCGCTGGGAATAGCTGGGCGCGGAGAAGATCAGGCTGTCGTTGATGCGCTTCACCGCCCGGCAGATCTCCGCCGGGGCCACGATGTTGCCCACCCGCAGGCCGGTCATCACAAAGTTCTTGCTGAAACTGTTGATGGTCACCGTGCGCTGCGCCATCTCCAGCAGGCTCATGATGGGGACAAAGCGCCCGCCGTACACAAAACTGGTGTAAATGTCATCCGCGATGACCAGCAAATCGTGCCGCCGGGCAAACGCCGCCAGCGCGGCCAGGGTCTCGTCCGAATAGCACACGCCCGTGGGGTTGTTGGGCGTGTTGATCAGCAGCGCCTTGGTGCGGCCGGTCACATAGGCTTCGGCCCGCTGCACGTTGGGCTGCCAGCACTCCTCTTCGGTGCAGGGCACGCACACGGGCACGCCGCCCGGGATGCGCACCTGCTGCTCATAGGCCGAGAAGTACGGGTCGAACACAAGCACCTCGTCTCCTTCTTCCAGCACGGCTTCCATCACAAGGCTCATGGCCGCGCAGCCCGCCGTGGTCACAAACACGTTCTCCCGGCCGATGTTCACGCCATAGTCCTCGGCGTAAAAGCGCACGATGGCGTCCCGCAGTTCCGGATATCCCCAGGGGTCGCTGTACTTGGTGTACCCGGCCAGCGCATCCGCCCCCGCCTTTTCCAGAATCTCCGCCGGCACCGGAAGATCCGGATCTCCGATGGAAAAATCAATGATGTCCGGATACAGCTTCGCCTTGTCCGTCACCGTCATCAAGGGGTTCGTCTCCTCGCCCTGCCACTCTTTTGCCAAAAACTGACGCATTCCCATTCCCTCCGTGATTTGACGATTTGGGTCCAGTATACCACGTTTGGAACAAGTTTAGCAATAAAACATCGAAAAAAGCCGCCGGAATTCCCCTTGACGGGCCGGTCTCTTTGGCTTATCTTGAAGGGAGAAACCCTTATAATAAGGAGGTCGTATGAAAGCGCTGCAAACCTGCTGCCTCACCGGCCACCGGGATCTCCCCGCGGATACCCGGCTTCTGGAGGCCCGCCTGACCGAGGCCGTCCGCGGCCGTCTGGCCCAGGGCGTTCGCTATTTCGGCGTGGGGGGCGCCGTGGGGTTTGACACCCTGGCCGCCGAGGTCCTTCTGAACCTGCGGGACACCCTCTATCCTCAGATCCGGGTCATCGCGGTAGAGCCTTTTGACGGGTTCACCAGCCGGTGGACCGACGCGCAGCGCGCCCGGCGGCAAACGCTGCTGCCCCGGTACGACAAGCGGGTGTGCCTGCTGCCCCGGGGAAGCCGGGAAGCCTATCTGGCCCGGGACCGGTACCTGGTGGACAACTCCGCCCACTGCATCAGCTACTGCAATCGCACTTCGGGCGGCACGGCCTACACCGTGCGGTACGCGCTGCGCCGGGGGCTGTACGTGGAGAACCTGGGCAGCCTGAACGTGGCCCTTTTTTGACGAAAATGCCTTTTATATGCTATAATAACTTAATTATACAGTAAGGGGGCGGTGGGATGCGCGCACTGAAACGTACCTTGCTCTGGCTTTTGCTGGTGGCCGTTCTGGTGGGCGGCCTGGTGGGCGGCACGCTGTTCTGGCTGTACCGCAGCACCGACGAGACGGACTTTGAGCCCCCTGCCCTGACGCTGAACGGGCAGACCCTGACCCCTACCCAGTGCGAATGGCACGCGCCCGTGCTGAACGGTGTGCTGTATAAAACCTATGCACCCGCCGCTTCTCCGCGGCAGGACCTGGGCGAGATCGGGCAGGCCACCGTGCCCCTGTCTCTTCCCAAAGACGCGCTGGTGGCCCTGACGGTCACCGGGCCGGACGGCGCCACGCTGTACAGCGAGAACTCCGCCCAGCGGACGGAGCTTTCGTTCTCCCAAAACGGCACGCACATTCTGCGGGCCACGGTGGAGATCAAGCCCCGGGCGGGCAAGGGGTACGGTGTTTTTCGGTATGAAGCGGCCTTCACGGTCAATGCGCCCCCGCAGGTGCAGTTCTCTTCCACGCGGCTGGAACAGGGCGGCGTGGTGTGCGTACGGGTCAGCGGCGTGCTGGACGAAGGTGCGGCTCTGCAGCTGGAAAGCGATCTTCCCGCCACGCCCTTCGTGGACGTGCCCGGCGGAAAGGCGGCGTTTCTGGGCCTGCACTACAACCGGGAATCGGGCGACTATGCCGTGACCGTGCGCTGCGGCGATTTTGTGCAAAGCGCGGTGGTCACCGTGGTGCACCGGGATTATCCCCGCCTGTATCCGCCCGCGTCCGAGCCTGCGTCGGCCGCAGCTTTGCAGCAGTGGCGGGACGCCATCTATCCGCTGTACAGTATGTCCGCCACACCCCCGGCCTGGAGCGGCCGGTTCACGGCGCCTCTGGCGTCCGCCGTGGAAAGCGTGCCCTACGGCTCGTTTGTGTACGAGGGCGGCAGCCAAAGCCCCAGCCGCTCCAGCGGCGTGGAATACAGCTGTGCGGCCTCGTCGCCGGTGACGGCGCCGGCCGCGGGCACCGTGGTGTTTGCGGGCTCGCTGGAGCTGACGGGCAACACCGTGGTGCTGGACCACGGCGCGGGCCTGAAAACCTACTTTTTCTACCTGTCACGGCTGAGTTGTGAAAAGGGCCAGACGCTGGAGCAGGGCGCTCAGCTGGGGCTGAGCGGCGAACGCCTGTTCTTTGAGGCCCGCATCGGCAACCAGAGCATTGACCCCGCCGCTTTGTTCGACGGAAGCAGCGGTTTGTATTTTGCACAGTAAGGAGCAACCCATGGAACCTACCAATCACACACCGGAAAACCTGCCTGCGCAGCAGTCGGAGACAGCGCCGGCCGCAGACGCGCCCCAGGAGCAGGCCGCCGCACCCAAAGCGGATACCCCGGTGCTGCACAAGATCGTGACCAACCTGCAGCGGGGCGCCAATGACGGCGCCGCCCAGCCGCAGAACGGAAAAATTCCCGCCGGGGCCGTTTGGAACGCCCTGGGCCAGCTGTTTTACCGGGTGGGCCAGCAGACCGAATACGCCTTTGTGCGGGCGGGCCGCCGGTTGCGCCGCATTCTGCGGGCGCTGCGCAGCGGCGCCGTTGCGCTGACGCTGCTGTTTCTGCTGCCGGTCCTGCGCTTTTTCGGCCTGATCGTACAGGATCTGACCGAGCCCTTCCGCCGCTTTGCCCGGGGCCTGCGCAACGCCTACCGGGCCGCGCAGGAAGGCGAGGGAAGCAAAGACGGTCTGAACTATCTGAAAAGCGGCGTAAAGGCCTACCGCTATCTGGTGGGCAACGCCCTTCGTTACCTGATGCCGCTGGGCGCGGCGGCGGTGCTGGTGTTCACCGTGCATCAGGTCCTGTCCTACGACTACTCGCTGGCCGTGGAGTACAACGGCCAGATGCTGGGCTTCATTGAGAATGAAAACGTGTGGGAAAGCGCCGAAAACTACGTGCGCGAGCGCATCATCGCTTCGGATGAGAGCGCCCGGGACTGGACCGCCGAGCCCACCTTCTCCATTCGCCCCATTGACGCGGCCGCCCGGTCCACGGCCTTCCAGCTGGCGGACGACATCATCGCCAGCGCCAGCGACGAGATCCAGAACGCCACGGGCGTACACATCAACGGCGAGCTGCTGGGCGTGGCCACCGACGGCCAAGCCATTCAGGACGTGCTCAACCAGGCCCTGGCCCCTTATCAGGAGAGCCAGAACGAAAGCCACCGGGTGGAATTCGCCCAGGACGTGCAGCTGGTGCCCGGCGTGTATTTCACCTCGTCCATTGAAAGCACCGACACCCTGATCGACGCCCTGTATTCCAACCCGGATTATCTGAAGGTCAAGACCATCGACGTGGTGGAGTACGACGAGGAGATCGCCTACACCACCGAAGAGGTGGAGAGCGACGAATATTACACCGGCGTGCGGAAGGTGATCCAGGCCGGCCGGAACGGCTCCCAGCATGTGGTGGCCGAAGTGACCAGCATCGACGGGCAGGAGGTCTCCCGCGTGCCGCTGCAGGTCACGGTCACCGAGGAGATGACGCCCCGCATCGTGGCAGTGGGCACCCAGACGCCGCCCACCACCTCCATCACCGGCTCGGGCGTTCTGGTGTTCCCGGTGCCGGACTACGTGGGCATCAGCACCCGGTTCGGCCAGGGCGGCCACCGGGGCGTGGACCTGCGGGCCCCCTACGGCGCCCCCATCTACGCCTGCGACAGCGGCACCGTGGTGGAGGCCGGCTGGCATTACAGCTGGGGCAACTATGTGAAGATCGACCACGGCAACGGCATGGCCACTTTGTACGCCCACTGCTCCAGCCTGGCGGTAAGCGCCGGCCAGGGTGTGGCGCGCGGCCAGGTCATCGGCTATGTGGGTTCCACCGGTTACTCTTCGGGCAACCACTGCCATCTGGAGCTGTACATCGGCGGTTCTCTCACCGATCCCATGGCCTATATCAGCTGACGAAAGAGGTGCTTTTATGAAACTGGATAAACCCACTCTGCTGCGCCTGGCACTGGTGCTGGGCGGCTGCGTGATCTTGTACTGGGCACTGTGCAACCTGGCGCTGCTGGGCGCGGCGCTGGGCATGCTGGCCGGGGTGCTGTTCCCGCTGACGCTGGGCTTCTGCATTGCCTTTGTGCTGAATGTGCCCATGCGCTTTCTGGAACGGCACCTGT
This sequence comes from Owariibacterium komagatae, assembly GCF_045865535.1. Classification (GTDB taxonomy): domain Bacteria; phylum Bacillota; class Clostridia; order Oscillospirales; family Ruminococcaceae; genus Ruthenibacterium; species Ruthenibacterium komagatae. The sequence goes on along the minus strand of NZ_AP031406.1, from coordinate 2,371,027 downwards.
TCCTCCGCACTCAAAAGCCGGTGCTGAAGCGGCTGCGCCGGCCCCTGTGCATCCTCATCTCGCTGGTGTTCATTCTGGCTGTGCTCACCGCGGTGTTCTGGCTGGTGGTTCCGGAACTGGTCAATGCCCTTGTGGTGCTGGCCAACACCGTGCCGCCCTTCCTGGCCCAAGTCACGGCCTGGCTGCAGGACAACGCCGACCGCTTTCCCCAGCTGGAGAGCTGGCTGGCCGGGCTGGACATCGACTGGGCCAAAACCGGCCGGGACATCATCACCTACCTGACCGGCCAATTCAGCTCCCTGCTGGGCGGCACCGTGCAGGTCATTTCCGCCACGGTGGGCGGTGTGACCAATGTGGTCATCGCCTTCATTCTGGCGCTGTACATCCTGCTGGGCAAGGAAAAGCTGAAAGCCCAGTGCACGGCGGTCTGCCGTGCCTTCCTGCCCGAGCGCTTCGCCAAAGGGCTCTTGTATGTGGCGCGCCTTTCCTCCGACACTTTTGCCAGTTTTGTCACCGGCCAGTGCATTGAGGCCTGCATTCTGGGCACGCTTTGCTGGCTGGGCATGACGCTGTTCCGTTTTCCCTATGCGCCCATGATCGGCGCGCTGGTGGGCTTCTGCGCTCTGATCCCCATTGTGGGCGCGGTGATCGGCACTGTGGTGGGCGCCTTCATGATCATGATGGTGGACCCCGTTCAGGCCATTCTGTTTGTGATTTTCCTGTTGACGCTGCAGCAGATCGAAGGAAACCTGATCTATCCCCGGGTGGTGGGTTCCTCGGTGGGTCTGCCCGCCATTTGGGTGCTGGCCAGCGTCACGGTGGGCGGCAGTTTGTGGGGCATCGGCGGCATGCTGTTTGCCGTGCCGGTGTGCAGCATTCTGTACACGCTGATGCGCCGCGTCACCCAGTACCGGCTGGCGGAAAAAGAGGCCAAAAAGCACGCGGCTTCCTGACGCCGCCGGGGGTCCGGCTCTCGATCGCACAGTGTTTAACTCAGAAAGCGGAGGATACGTCCTCCGCTTTCTTTGTGTGTAAATTTCACAACGCGCATAGTGTTTAGTTGGTAAACTTATTGCATTTTGCCATTGACGAATGCCCCTCTGGCGGTATGATAATACACATCAACATCGTTAAATGCAGCGAACAGGCAGTACTGCATGGGCCCCTGCTTTCAGAGAACCGCCGGATGGTGCAAGGCGGCAGCAGACCAGGTTAGGCATCCCCTGCGAGCAGCCGCGTCCAACGGATTCTTCCCAGTAAACGCGGCCGGACGCCGCCCCGTTATCGGCGGGCGTGTTTTTTCGACACCGCAAAGGGGCCGCGCTTGCGGCAAGCGAAGTGGTACCGCGGAACCTGTATACAGGGTTTCGTCTTCACAAAGAAGGCGAAACCCTGTTTTTTTAACGGTGAAAAATCAACGAGAGAGGGAATCAATATGAACGGACTCATCATGATGTGCATCGCCATCGTCGTGCTGGGCGCCGGCTATCTGGTCTATGGCCGCTGGCTGGCGAAAACCTGGGGCATCGACCCCAACGCAAAAACACCCGCCTACGAATTCGAAGACGGCGTGGACTATGAACCGGCGGACACCAACGTGGTCTTCGGCCACCAGTTCGCCTCCATCGCAGGCGCAGGCCCCATCAACGGCCCCATCCAGGCCGCGGTGTTCGGCTGGGTACCCGTGCTTTTGTGGGTGCTCATCGGCGGCGTGTTCTTCGGCGCCGTGCAGGACTTCTCATCCATGTACGCCTCTGTGAAAAACAAGGGCCGCACCATCGGCTACATCATTGAAGAATACATCGGCAAATGGGGCAAAAAGCTGTTCCTTCTGTTCTGCTGGCTGTTCTGCATTCTGGTGGTCGCCGCTTTTGCGGACGTGGTCGCGGGCACATTCAACGGCTTTGCGGCCGACGGTTCGCAGATCGTGGCCAACGGCAACGTGGCCACCACCTCCATGCTGTTCATTGTGGAAGCCGTGGCTCTGGGCTTTTTGCTGCGCTACGGCAAGCTGCACAAATGGGTGAACACCGCCATTGCCATCCTGCTGCTGGTGGCGGGCGTGGCCGTGGGCCTGCACGCTCCGGTGTTCATCTCCCAGGGCACCTGGCACCTGGTGATCTTCGCCTACATCTTCGTGGCCAGCGTAGTGCCTGTGTGGGCGCTGCTGCAGCCCCGTGACTATCTGAACAGCTACCTGCTGGTGTTCATGATCGTGGCCGCCGTGGTGGGCGTTCTGCTGACCAATCCTTCCATCACCTGCCGGCCTTCACCTCCTTCTACGTGGAGGGTACGGGCTACATGTTCCCCATTCTTTTCGTCACCATCGCCTGCGGCGCTGTGTCCGGCTTCCACAGCCTGGTGTCCTCGGGCACTGCGTCCAAGCAGATCAAAAATGAGAAGAACATGCTTCCCGTCTCCTTCGGCGCCATGCTGATGGAGTCCATGCTGGCGGTGATCGCGCTGATCGCCGTGGGCATCATCGTGGCTGTGCAGGGCGTGAAAAAACTGCTGGCTCAGGAGCCGGCCAAAGCCGAAAACTGAGCGCACAAACTTTGAGGGGTGTTGCGGGCGCGGAAGGAAAAGCCTTCCGCGCCCGTTTTTTTGCGCTTGTGCGACGGCTTTTGGCATGGTATACTTGTATGTATCCTGATTTTGTAGACAAAGGAGTGTTGTGCATGGGCCTTTTGGCAGACGCCCGTTCCATGCGGGAGAAGGACCCGGCCGCCCGGACGCTGGCCGAGGTCATGCTGTTGTATCCGGGCTTCCATGCGCTGGTGTTCTACAGGGTGTCGCACTGGCTGTTCCGGCACCGGCGCTTTTTCCTGGCGCGGATGGTCAGTCAGTGGGGACGCGGATTCACGGGCATCGAGATCCATCCCGGCGCCACCATTGGCGACGGACTTTTCATCGACCACGGCGCGGGGGTCGTCATCGGCGAGACCGCCGAGATCGGCAACAACGTGACGCTGTACCACGGCGTGACGCTGGGCGGTACCGGCAAGGACGAGGGCAAGCGCCACCCCACCATTTGCGACAACGTGCTCATCGGCACCGGGTGCAAGGTGCTGGGCCCCATCGTCATCGGCGAAAACAGCCGCATCGGCGCCAACAGCGTGGTGCTGGCCAACATTCCGGCCAACGCCACCGCCATCGGCATTCCGGCCCGGGTGGTGCGCATCAACGGCAACAAGGTGCAGCACGAAAGTGAAGTGCTGAACCAGCGGGATTATCCCGACATTGTGCGGGCCGAGCTGGCGGCGCTGCAAAAGCGCATCACCCAGCTGGAAGAGCGCGCCCACGATTTCTCCCGCGGCGGCGGAGAGGACGATTACGAATAAACGGTTTTGCCTTTTGTGTTCCGAAGGGCAGGTTCGGCCCCGAGGCCGGGCCTGCCCTTTTTTGTTTGACGGAGGATCTGCGCATGTTTCTGTTCACCGGAGCGCTGTTTGTTTTATGCGGCCTTCTGCTGCTGGCCAAGGCGCGGCGCATGACCCAAAGCCGGGGAATTTCCGTGGTGGTGGGCCTGTGCGCCGCAGGGCTGGCGCTTTTGGGGCTTCGGTTGATTCTTTACGCATTTACCACATTTTGAGGAGGACTCCACATGGAAGAACTGCTTCGTTTCGGCATTGTGGGCTGCGGCTCCGTCGCTGCTTTCCACGCACAGGCCATTGAAAACACCTCCGGCGCGGTGCTGACCGCCTGCTGTTCCGGCAACCCTCAAAAAGCCCGCACCTTCGCCGCCGCCCATGGCGCCCGCGCTTTTGACACTCTGGAAGAGCTGCTGGCAGGCCCGGTGGACGCCGTATGCCTGTGCACCCCCAGCGGTCTGCACGCCCGGCAGGCGCTGGAAGCCATGGCCGCCGGGAAGCACGTGGTGGTGGAAAAGCCCATGAGCCTGACGCTGGAAGACGCGGACCGGGTTCTGGCCGCCGCCCGGCAGACCGGCCGCAAGGTGTGCGTGATCTCCCAGCTTCGGTTTCAGCCGGCGGTGCAGGCCGTGCGGCAGGCGCTGGACGCCGGGGCGTTCGGCCGGCTTGTGTGCGCCAATCTGTCCATGAACTATTACCGCAGCGAAGCCTATTACCAGGCCGGCGGCTGGCGGGGGACCTGGGCCATGGACGGCGGCGGCGCCCTGATGAACCAGGGCATCCACGGGGTCGATCTTCTGCGCTGGCTGATGGGCCCGGTGACCAGCATCCGGGCGTCGGTGCTCACCCGCGCCCACGCCATCGAAGTGGAGGACACGGCCGCCGCTTTGCTGGAATTTGAAAACGGTGCGGTGGGCACGCTCACCGGTTCCACCGCCTGCCATCCGGGCTATCCCCGGCGGCTGGAGATCTGCGGCACCGAAGGCAGCATCGTACTGGTGGAGGACGCTCTGGTCCGCTGGGACCTTCCCATCCCCTGCCCGGTGCCTGTGGGCGAAGGAGCCAACAGCGGCGCAGCCGACCCCAATGCCATCGGCGCGGCGGGCCATACGCTGCAAATTGCCAATTTTGTGGACGCTGTGCGCAACGGCACGCCGCTGCTGGTGGACGCGCAGCAGGGCCGTCAGGCACTGGAAGTGGTGCTGGGCGTCTATGCTTCCGGCCGGACCGGCCGGACCTGGCACCCGGAAACACCCTGACCGGATAGAAGGGAGACCGAACCCATGAAAAAGAAACGGCTGGCAGCGGGACTTTTGGTGCTTGCCGCCATCGGCCTGTTTGTTTATTTTCGGCCGCTGCCCCTGGCGGATACGCTGAACGGCAGCGATCAGCTGCTGGTTTTGCTGGAACAGACCACCATTGAGAACGGCAAGCCCCACATGGAGGTCTCTCAATACGACCGCCTTACCCCGGAACAGCAGGACCTCATTCGGGCGCTGTTTGCAGACGCCACTTACCACCGGACCCTGCACACGCCCTTTTCCGACGGCTCCACCCGGAAATTGTCGGACCGGGTGGCTTATGTGCACACCTTTGATGAAAATGCGTGGGTGGCCACGGTGTATTTTTCCGAGGCGGGCGAACTTTCCGCCAACTACCGGACGCACCGGCTGAACGACGCGTCGCAGCTGATGGAAGAGCTTGCAAAGATCTGCCAATAAAAGGATGGAAAGCAATATGAAAGCGTTTGTTTTCTGCATTGTCATGAACTTTGTGGCGGCGGTGGTGCTGATCGGCGCCGGCGGTATGGAAATGAACAACCTGGGGACCGGCATTCCCGCGGTTTTGTGTGCCGTTGCCGGCGTCTGCGGCATTCTGCAGCTTTCCAAAAAGAAACCGTAAAAAAGCAGGGAGAGGCAGCTGCCTCTCCCTGCTTTCTTGTCCTACCAAAAAGGGAGCAGTTCTGCTCCCTTTTTGTTTTCATTTAAAAGCCGCCGGCCGTGCGGGGGAAGGGGATCACGTCCCGGATGTTGGGGATGCCCGTCAAATACATGATCAGGCGCTCGAAGCCCAGGCCGAAGCCCGCGTGCTCCACGCTGCCGAACCGCCGCAGGTCCAGATACCACTCGTAGTCCTCTTTGCCCAGGCCCAGCTCCGCCATGCGTGCTTCCAGCACGTCCAGGCGCTCTTCACGCTGGCTGCCGCCGATTAGTTCGCCCACGCCCGGCACCAGCATATCCGCCGCGGCCACGGTCTTGCCGTCGTCGTTCAGCCGCATGTAGAAGGACTTGATCTCCTTGGGATAATCGGTGACGAACACCGGCTTTTTGTAGATCTGCTCGGTCAGATAGCGCTCGTGCTCGGTCTGCAGGTCGGTGCCCCAGTCCACTTTGTACTGGAACTGGTCGTTGTGGGCTTTCAAAAGTTCCACGGCCTCGGTGTAGCTGACGCGCACGAACTCGCTGTTGACCAGCGCGTTCAGGCGCTCCAGCAGGCCCTTGTCAAAGAACTGGTTGAAGAACGCCAGCTCGGCGGGGCACTGCTCCAGCACATAGGCGATGACGCTTTTGACCATGGCCTCGGCCAGGTCCATGTCGTCGGCCAGGTCCGCAAAGGCGATCTCCGGCTCAATCATCCAGAACTCCGCCGCATGACGGGGCGTGTTGGAATTCTCCGCCCGGAAGGTGGGGCCAAAGGTGTACACCTTGCCGAAAGCCGTGGCCATGGCCTCGGCTTCCAGCTGGCCGGACACGGTCAGGTTGGTGGAACGGCCGAAGAAGTCCTGGGAGAAGTCCACGGTTCCGTCCTCGGTGCGGGGCACATTGTCCAGATCCAGCGTGGTCACCCGGAACATCTCGCCTGCGCCCTCGCAGTCGGACCCGGTGATCAGCGGCGTATGGGCGTAGACAAAGCCGTTCTCCTGGAAGAACTTGTGAATGGCGTAAGCTGCCACGCTGCGCACCCGGAAGGCCGCCGCAAAGGTGTTGGTGCGGGGGCGCAGATGAGGCATGGTGCGCAAAAATTCAACCGTGTGGCGTTTTTTCTGCAAAGGATACTCGGGGCCGCAGACACCCAGCACCCGAATTTCGTCGGCGTTCACCTCAAAGGGCTGCTTGGCGCCCGGGGTCAGCACCACCCGGCCGGTCACCTGCAGGCTGGTGCCCACACCGGCCTTGGCGATCTCCCGGTAGTTGTCCAGCTTGGCCGCTTCGAACACGATCTGCAGCGGCTTGAAGCAGCCGCCGTCCGACAGTTCGATGAAGCCGATGTTCTTGGAATCGCGCACCGTTCTGGCCCAGCCGCACACGGTGACAACCGCGCCGTCCGCCGGGGTCTCGCGGTAGAGCTGGCGAATCTCCGTTCGTTTCATTGTACATCACTCCTGAAAATAAAAAATCCGACAGCCCGACCGTCCTCTTTAGGACGAATCGCTGTCAGATCCGCGGTGCCACCTAAATTACCGCCGAAGGCGGTCCCTTTTCCGCTCGAAAAAGCGTTGCAGCTTAACGCGCTGCCCACGGCGCACCTACTGGCCCGAAAGTGTTCGGCTTGCGGCTCGGGAGGGTTCTTCACGCGGGGCGCGGCGCAGGGCTTCCACCATCCCCCGCTCGCTTTGCCTGCCGGATCGCCTTACTTTTCTCCGTCGCTGCCTTTGGCTTTTATGGTACCATTCCCGCGGCCGGTTTGTCAAGTGGGGACAGATTCGCCGCATTCCACAACAAAAGTACATGGAAAGCGCGGGCTGCCGCCGATATAATGAAGATAAAGACCGATGCGAACCAAGCTTTTTGTTTTCCACAAGAGGAGGAGTTTTCATGGCAGAGACCGCGCTTCTGATCGAACGGCTGCTTCGTTTCAGCCTGCAACATTCGCTCATCACCGAACTGGACGAGTATGTGGCCCGCAACACCCTGCTGGACCTGTTCGGCCTGTCCGAGCCCTGGTCGGGGGAAGTGCCCGAGGAACATTTGGACGTACCCACGGAAATTTTGGAAGGCCTTTTGGACTGCGCCGCCGAAAAAGGCCTGTTTGACAACGAGGTGCCCGCTTTGCGCGTGAACTTTGAAGCGCGCATCATGGGTGCGGTCATGCCCCGGGAAAGCGAGGTGGCCGCCAAGTTTGACGCACTGTGGAAAACGGGCGGTTCCAAGGCCGCCACGGACTACTTCTACGATTTGTGCATCGTGTCCAACTACATCCGCACCGCACAGATCGCCAAAAATATTCAGTGGGACTATCCCTGCAAATACGGCACGCTGGAGATCACCATCAACCTGACCAAGCCGGAAAAGGACCCCAAGACCATCGCTTTGGAGCGCCTGCAGCCCGCGGCCAGCTATCCCAAGTGCATGCTGTGCCCGGAGAACATCGGCTACGCGGGCCGGGTGAACTTCCCCGCGCGCCAGAACCACCGCATCGTGCCCCTGAGCCTGTGCGGCGAGCGCTGGTACCTGCAGTACAGCCCCTATGTCTATTACAACGAGCACTGCATCGTGTTCGCGGAAAAACACGAGCCCATGCGCATTCAGCCCCGCACCTTTGCCCAGCTGTTTGATTTTGTGCGCCAGTTTCCCCATTACACCTGCGGCTCCAACGCGGACCTGCCCATTGTGGGCGGCAGCATTCTCAGCCACATGCACTTCCAGGGCGGCCGCTACACCTTCCCCATGCAGCGCGCCCAGACGCTGAACACCTATCAGCACCCGGCGTATCCGGACGTGAAGATCGAAACGCTGCGCTGGCCGGTGAGCACTGTGCGCGTCACCGGCCGTGACGTGGCCCAGATGCAGGCCTTTGCCGAGCAGTTCCTGCAGACCTGGCGCGGCTATTCCGACGCGGCGGCGGACATTCTGGCCACCACCGAGGAGAACGGCGAGAGCGTGGCCCACAACACCGTGACCCCCATTTTGCACTACGACAGCGAGGCGGGCTATGTGCTGGATCTGGTTCCCCGGAACAACCGCACCAGCGAAGAGTACCCGGCGGGCATCTTCCATCCCCATCCCGAGATCCACCACATCAAGAAAGAGAACATCGGCCTGATCGAGGTCATGGGCCTGGCCATTCTGCCCAGCCGGCTGGAGAAGCAGTCGGCCCTGGTGGCCAAGGTGCTGGCGGGCCGCATGGACGCCGCCGACGCCAAGGCCGCCGCGCCCGAGCACAGCGACTGGATCGATTTTCTGGTGGAAAAATACGGCTGCGGCACCAGCGAGGCCAAGGCGCTGGAGATCGTCAAACAGGAGATCGGCGCCAAGTTTGAGACCTGCCTGGAGCACGCGGGCGTGTTCAAGCAGACCCCGGCGGGTCAGGCCGCTTTTGACCGGTTCCTGGCAAAGCTGGGCTGTGCGAAACTTTAAGACTTCACAAACACCAAAAGGGAGGCAATGCCTCCCTTTTTCTTTTTGCAAAGCCGCCTGTCAATCGGCCTCGTCGCCGCTGAGGAAACTTTGCACCACAGCATCCGCCTGCTGGCCGGGGCGGAACAAACCGTCCTCGCCGTATTCCCCCGGCAGCGTAAAGGACCGGCACTCCGGCGACTGCTTCTCCAAAAAGCGGAAAATGCGCTCATAATCGTAGATTTTGGTGGCGGTCAGCGCGGTGGAGCACCGGCTCACAGCCGTGCGCATGGCGTCGGGCAGCACCTGGGTCAAATGCTCCATGCCCGCCTTCAGAAAGGCCAGGTATCCCTCGGCCCGCAAAAGCAGCTCCCGCTCCGGATTGGCCGCCCCCGCCTGCAGCACCTGGCTGAACAGTTCGGTGTTGAGCGCCATGCTGCCCACCCCCGGAATGCTCAGCTGCAGCTCGCCCAAGGTGGCGGCGCTCATATAATTGGCCAGGCTCATGCTGGCGTTTCCCAGCCCGGCCGTCAGCTGTGCCAGCAGATCCCCGTCACAGTACACATAATCGCTGACCGGAACCCCCAGCACCTGGTACAGAAGCTCCGCGGCCTGGGCCGGGCCCGCGCTCTGCACCGCCTGCAGCAGGCTTTGCTGGCCGCCCGTCCCGGGCACGGCCAGCTGGGCGGGCACCGCCATGGTGGCAACCCGGTTTTCCATGGCGTCAAACCGAAGCAGCACAAAGTGCTCCGGCTCTTCGGCGCCGGTCATCACCAGAAGGGTTTTGGCGTCGGTGGAAGTGGGGTGCGTGATGGGCACATCCGTGCGGATCTCCTGCACCGGGGCCGCCCGGCTGAACCCATACGCCGCCACCACCAGATAGAAGGGCAGAATCACCGCCAGCGACATCAGCAGCGAGCGCCAGAACAGTTTGGAACGCTTCATCTTCCCCCTCCTTTCCATGATGTATATAGCATGGCCCGCCGGCACATGTTATATACAAACGGAAAGGAGGACCAGCCATGAAAAAAGACCCTATGAACGCGCCGGCCGTGCGCGCCGCACGCCGTGCGCGGCCGGACCCGGCGGACCCCTTCGGCAGCTACACCGGCCGCCCCGAAGATCCCGCCGAGACGCCCGTGCAGGACGCCGACGACTTGTGACAAAGAAGGGTGCCGACCGCCAGTCAGCACCCTTCTTCTTCGTCTTCCACGTATTCCAGAATGTCGCCGGGCTGGCAGTCCAGCGCTTTGCAGATGGCATCCAGCGTGCTGAAGCGCACCGCCCGCACTTTCCCGGTTTTTAAGTACGATAAATTGACATTGGAAATGCCCACTTTGGCAGCCAGATCGTTCAGCCGCATTTTTCGGTCCGCCAGGACCCGGTCCAGTCGAATGATGATCATAATGTGTGGTCCACCTCGTCCTGCAGGCTGACCCCGTACGAGAGGATATACGCCGCCACCAGAACCGCAATGCTGGGAATGGCGTTGTTCAGCAGATTTTGCCCGGTGGAAAGGGCGATCCGGCTTTGGGAAAACAGATTGAACAGTCCGCAAAGCCCCAGCTTGAGGAACGGGACCAGCAGCGCCGTGAAAAGCTGCAGCAGACCGTAATACAGCAGGCCGGCAGCGTTTCGCTGCGAAAAAATTTCGCCCCGGTGGATATTGGCAAACACCCGGCTCAAAATCCAATAGGCCGCAACCAGCGGCACCGCGTTCACCGCGTACAATAAAACCAGAAAGACCCGCACCGCCGGGTCGATCTCGCCGTCCTGTGCCCACACGTACACCGAATCGGGGGACGTGACGGTCAGGCTGCGGGAAGCCGGTTCGTGGTTTTCCTCTGCGTAAATGGCGCGCTCGTATACGCCTTCGCCCGTGTGCAATTCAAAGGTCTGGCGCCCCAGGGCGCTCAAAAGCAGCCCCAACAGGAAAAAGCCGATCACAAAATAACAAATCACACGCAAAAACTGCGCCGCCGCGCGGGCCACAGGCTCCCGCATCCATGCTGACAGCTGCTTCATCTTCCTCACCTCACTTTCATTGTAATCGACTGCTCTTCTTTTTTCAACACAAATTTAATGAAAAACATTAAATTTTTAATCCAATAGCAGAACATGGCGGCGCCGTAACGGTGCCGCCCTGTGTTTACTCTTCCAGCCTGCGCCCCAGAAAGAACGCCGCCACACGCGCCAGCATAGCCGCGCATTCCTGGTTGGCCGCTTCGCCCTGCCGGATCGCCACGCTGCCGATCAAATCGCCGCTGCTCAGAATGGGAGTCATGAGCCCGGCCCCCACCCCGGCGCACACGTCGAACAAGGTTCCGTCCTGTGCGTACAGCCGGCGCGCCTCCATGCGGCTGCTGTACTCCGGCGCCAGCGCCTGCCCTGCGGCCGGGCGCAAACTGCCCGCAGCAGCCACCACCTTGTCCCGGTCCGTGACCAGCGCCGAAACACCGGCGTTTTTGTACAGCGCTTCCACCAGATGTTCCGCCTCGCCGGCCAGTTCGCCCACGGGGCTGTATTTTTTGAAAATCACTTCACCGGTGCTGGAAACAAAAATTTCCAGCGGGTCTCCCACGCGGATCATCTGTGTGCGGCGAATCTCCTTGGGGATCACCACGCGCCCCAGATCATCGATGCGGCGCACAATTCCAGTTGCCTTCATCTTTCTATGCCTCCCTCAATGCGTTGCTTGTAGTATTTGTTGAAATGCGCCCGCCTATACAAAATGGCACAAAAAAAGCGGTCCCCGAAGGGACCGCCTGAATGCATTTATGCCGCCGGCTGCGCAGTGGAGTTTGTCTCCGTGCCGGTGGGCGTAGAATTGGTAGGTGTAGAGGTAGGCGGCGAAGAAGGCGGCGGCGCCGTGCTGGAAGAAGGCGGTGCCGGCAGCGCAGGAATCACCTCGGTGTACTGTGCGCCGCACACGGAGCACTGATACACCCGGGAGCCGTCCACGCCCACCTGAGCGGGCGTTTCACTGACAAGAATGCTGAAATTGTGCGCACCGGTGGCCGGCACCTGCTCGGTGTAGGTGGCCTGGCACTTGGTGCAGGTAAAGGTCTTGACGCCTGCCGCGCCGCAGGTGGGCTGAGTGGTGATCACACCGGCGTCATAGACATGCTCGCACACGGTCTTCTTGAAGCTGGCCGTCACGGTGATGGTGGTGCCGCCTTCCACATAGGCGGGCACATTGAAGGAAAGCGAGGGATTGTTCACATTGGAGATGGTTCCCACGCTGCAGCCCCAGGTCACAGCATAGCCGCTGTTCACATTGGCCGTCACCGCGGAACAGGTGGAGCCGGGCGCCACTTCCTGCTGAAGCGTACCGCTCAGCGAACCGCCCGCCGTGTCGCCTGCCACGCTGAATACCACTTTCACCTTGCCCTGGGCTTCGCTGGAAGACGAAGAGGACGAGGACGAAGAGGATTCCGGCTCGTTGACCGTCACAAACAAGCCGTCCGGCGGCGCCACATGGGTGGGAACATTGGTCACAGTGGGCCGTGTGTCCTCGGTCTCATGGGCGTGGGTGCGGATGTATTCCATCAGCGCGTCCATGCCGGTCTGGCTCAGGTGCACGCCGTCGCTGACCATATAGCCGCTTTTTGCATAACCGGTGGAAGCATCCTTCAGCGCCTCGCTGGAATTCAGGAAGGTATAGCCCTCTTCCCGTGCCAGCTCCAGCAGCGCCTGATTGAAGCTGTCAATGGTCTGCATGCTGATGTTGGGATACGCCCGCTCCTTGGCCACGGGGGAAACGGCGTTGATGATGATGTCCGCGTAAGGATAGGCCTCGTGGATGGCATCCAGCGCCTTTTTATACTGCTGCGCAAACACGTCGGCCGACCAGCCGGTGTTGTTGGTGCCGAAGGTGATGATGATGCGCTGCGGCTGCAGCATCTCCACTGCTTTGGGAACCAGCACCAGCGAAGAATACCCGGAAAACTTCTGTGTCGGTGTTCCGGTCACGTCCTGAATGCCCATGCCGGTGACGCCCAGGTTGTTTTCCCAGGTGGTCGCACCGTAAACTACCATGCGCTCGGTGTTGGAGTCGCCGATGAACAGCGTGTTGTCCACGTACTCCTGTCCGGCGTCCTCGGTTTTGGGCAGCACCGTGCCGTCGTACTCCTCCACCGCCAGGGAATTGGCGTTCATGTCATAACTCTCGCTGACCGAAACCGTCGAAGAAGGGGTGGAAACCGGCTCTTTGGCGCCGGCAAGGGTCATCACCAGGATGGCGATCAGCACCACCACAAGCAGGCAGGTCACCGCCAGAATGGCGATGTCCAGCGGGCTTCCTTTTCGCACGCGCCGGAAGAAACGCTGCAATGCCTTTCCGGTTTTTCGGAAGAATTTCTGGATCTGGTACAATCTGTCTCTCCTCCCACAGGCCGCAGGGGCATATTTTTTCACGATTCTTTTATTGTACATGATTTGTATGAAAAAAACCACCCCGAAGACATTTTTTCCAAAAAATCAGTTCCAGGGGCGGCGAAACAGCGGCGCAAACAGTGCGCCCAGCACCGCCAGTGCCGCACCTGTGACGCTCAGCACCCAAAATCCGGGCAGCGTGTCGAACAGCACCCCGTACAACAGCTGACCCGCAGGCTGCGCCGCCTGCACCGCCGCTGCGGTGAACGCCATGACGCGGCCGGTCATGGCCGGGGGCGTGCACGCGCCCAGCGCACTGATGGCAAACACCGAAAACAGACTGGCCAGCGCCTGCCCCAGGCAGAACAGCACCACCAGCGCCGCACACCGGGCGCCCGCACCGGGCAAAAGGGGCAGCGCACAGGCCGGCACAAACACCGCTCCCATGGCCACTAAAACAAGATGCAGCCGTCCGGTACCTGCACGGCCGGCCAGCGCGGACGCAGCCACGCTTCCCGCCAGTGCCGACGCGCCCACCAATCCCTCGGCCGCGCCGTACACTTGGGCGGACATGCCCAGCACCGTGCGCACCAGGTACGGAAATCCCACCGCCGCCAGACCGACCACCAGAAAATTGGCCAGCGCCCCCAAACCCAGAAGACCTCCGGCCCGGGGCTGTTCGACCCGAAGGAACCGAAGCGCCCCGGCCAGACCATGCCCCCCATGGGAAGCACCCGGCACCGGGGGCAGCTGCAGAAAACACTCAAACCCGGCGGTGAATGAGAAGCACACCGCCGCGGTCCACAACGCCGCCCGAACGCCAAAGGCCCCGTAGAACAATCCGCCCAGCACCGGCGCGGCCAGCCCGGCCAGCGCCTGCACCTGTGCTGCCGCCGCATTGGCGCGGATCAGGTTTCCGCCCCGGTGCATCTGCGGAATGCTGGCCTGGGTCACCGGCGTTTCCAGCGCCGCGGGCACCGCCAGTGCCACCGATAAGACCCCCAGCATCCACACGCCGCTCCTGTGGGAAAAGAACAGCGCGGCCGTCAGGGCGCACAGGCCCGAAAGGCCGTCCAGCGCCACCATCAGCTTTCGCCGGTCCAAACGGTCGGCCAGCACGCCGCCCACCGGCGAGAGCACCACGGCCAGCGCTGTGCCCACGGCCAGAATGCCGCCGTAGATCCCGGCGGAGCCGGTCTGCTCCAGCACGTACATGGACAGGGCGAACCGCAGCATCCCATTGCCCGCCAGCGAACACACCTGCCCCAACAGCAGCAGCGTGAAATTCCGGGTGAACAGCGGCCCCTCTGCCGCGCAGCGCAAATTCTTCTGATTCATGCTTCTTCACTCCTGTTGTTTATTTCATACCTTCGGAAGGTATGTATCATTGCAGACCGCCCCTCTTTTCATTTTTTGAGGCTACCTCAGATACATACCAAAAGTATGTATCTTTCGAAACGAAAACCGCGCCGGGGCGCTTTTGCCTTTCGGCGCGGCTGCAAAAGCCAGGGACCGCTCACCGGTCACACAGTGCACGGATGTACTGCTCCATACTGTCGAAAAGCGCCTGGTCAAACAGCGGCACGCCCATTTTCTCCAGCAGATCCGCCAGAAAATGCACCCGGCGCATCATGGCCGCCTGTCCGTCCGCAAAGCCGGCGCCCATCCACAGGTTGGTCAGCATGGGCAGCACCTCGGCCAGCTCGTCGGCGTACTCTGTGTGCAGGGAACCGTCCCGGTTGCCCTCTTCCAGCAGCTTGCGCCACAAGGGCGCCAGGACCTTCTGGTTGCTTTCCATGGTCTGGGCCAGCACCCGGGGATTCTTCAAAAGAGGGATCGCCTGCCGGGTCATCTCATTGCGCCGGGCGTCCTGCCCGGACAGACGGATGACAAGGCGCATCTTTTCCAGCCCGTTCAAATCCCGGCGGCCCAGAGCCTCATCAAAGGGATTGTTCTGGTAAAACATCCGGTCGCCCAAAGCGTCCATAATGTCTTCTTTGCAGGAAAAATGATGATAAACCGCGCCTTTTGTCAGATTTCCCAAGGCATCCACAATGTCCTGAATGGTGGTGTTGTCGTACCCTTTTTCCAAAAACAGGCGGCCCGCCGCGTCCAGAATGCGCTGTTCGGTTTCCTCCGGGTGTTTGTTGCGCGCCATGGAGCCATCTCCTTTACATTCATTCGGTATGTATTATATCCTCATCCGCGGCGCCTGTCAACAAAAAACAGGGACCGGACCGGTCCCTATTTTTGTTCGGATCAATGGGCGTGCCCCAGGCCCAGGACCCCCGCCCGCTCCAGCGAGGGGCGAATGGCCCGCACCAGCGCCACCGAGGCAACCACGGCCAGTACGCCGTTGATGGTACTGGTGACACCCTTGGTCACCAGCTGCACCTGCACCGCACCCAGCGCCTGGCCTTCCACCAGATACATGACGATGAAGGATTTCAGCAAATACAGCACCACATAGGCGGCGCTGCCCACGGCCGCGCCCACCGCGTCACGCCGCAGCGTGCGCCGCGGACCCCGGCAGGCGATCCAGCCCGCCAGAAAGCCGATGAAAAATTTGGTCAGGAATGTGATCCAGCTCTCGGCGATGTACGCCGGGTTGGTAAAATCAAACAGCATGCTGCCGAAGCCCGAGGCCAGCCCGCCCACCAGCGGCCCGAACAGCAGGCCGCTGAGCGCGCAAAACACGTTGCCCAGGTGAATGCGGGCCACGTCCCCGATGGGGATCTGCACCCAGCTGAATACAAAGACCAGCGCGCTCAACAGGCCTACCGCGGCCAGCTGGCGCACCGAAAAACGTTCTTCTCTCATGGTTCTTTCCTCCCTCTCTTGACAGGCGTCTTGTTTCGCCTTATCCTCATTATAGAGCAAATTGAACTCATTGAAATATTCAATTTGTGATTTTTTTATGGGTTCAGATTGGAGGATTCCCATGGAAGACCTGGTGTTTGTGCCCCAGGCGGACAGCAAAACGCCTTTGTACCAGCAGCTGTACGTCCACTTTGTGCGGGCCATCCGTGCGGGGCGGCTGGCCCCGGGGGAAAAACTGCCATCCAAGCGGCGGCTGGCCGAGCAGCTGAAGCTGAGCGTGAACACCGTGGACGCGGCGTATCAGATGCTGACCGCAGAGGGCTATCTGGAAGCCAAGCCCCGCAGCGGCTTTGTGGTGCAGAAGCTGGAGCGGCTGGCGCCGCCCGCGGCCCCGGCCAAAAAACCGTGCAAAACCTCTGCTCCGGTGCGCTGGCGTTATAATTTCGAAACGGCCAGCATCGACACCGGGCTGTTCCCCTTCAAGACCTGGCGGCGCATCCAGCGGGATGTGCTGTGCGGCCAGCCCCACCTGCTGAACCACGGCCCCCGCAGCGGCGACGAGGAGCTGCGGGCCGCCATTGCCCGACATTTGCGGGAGGCCCGGGCCGCCCGGTGCGAACCGGAGCAGATCGTGGTGGGCGCGGGCATCGAATATCTGCTGGGCATTCTGGCCCGGCTGTTCGCGGGGCAGACCTTTGCGGTGGAAGACCCGGGCTACGCCCGCACCCACCGCATTCTGGCCAACAACGGCGCGCCGGTGGCCTTCGTGCCCGTGGACGGGCAGGGCATGTCCGCCCGGGCGCTGGCCGCCAGCGCGGCCCATCTGGCCTATGTAACGCCCAGCCACCAGTTTCCCACCGGCGTGACCATGCCCGTGGGTCGGCGCACCGAACTTCTGCAGTGGGCGGGCGCCGCGCCGGACCGGTATGTGATCGAGGACGATTACGACAGCGAATTCCGTTTTGACGGACGTCCCATTCCCTGCATGCAGGGCCTGGATGAGGCGGGCCGGGTCATCTACATCAGCACCTTTTCCAAAAGTGTGGCTCCGGCCATCCGCATCGGATACATGGTGCTGCCCGCGCCGCTTCTGGAAACTTACCGCCAGCGGTTCGGCTTTTACTCCTGCACCGTGAGCCGCTTTGAACAGCAGACCCTCAGCCGGTTCATGGACGGGGGCTGGTTCTCCCGCCATCTGGCGCGGCTGCGGGCGGCCTACCGGCACCGGCGGGACGCGCTGGTGCAGGCGCTGGACCGGGAGCTGGCAGCCATCCCCCACACGGTGCGGGGCAGCCACACCGGGCTGCACCTTCTGCTGGAGGTCCATGCGGGCGTCAGCGAAGCCCGGCTGGTGGAGCGGGCCGCCGCCGAGAGCGTGCACCTGACCGGCCTGTCCGACTACTACCACGGCCCCTGCTGCGCGCCGCCCACCCTGGTGCTGGGCTACGCGGGCCTTGCCCCGGAGGACATTGACGGCGCGGTGCGCGCTTTGGGCCGCGCCTGGAGCGGCTTTACAGACGGCGGCCCTGGGTCGGTTTGAGAAAGAACAGGCACACCAGCCCCGCCGCAGCCGCCCCCACGGCCACGGCGTGGCGCCCGGCGGTCAGATGCAACACCCGGGCCAGCAGCGGAAAGCCCACGCTGCCCGCGCTCATCCCCAGCGCCGCAAACCCGTAATTGACCCCCGTGTGCCGGGGGCCGAACAGGTCCGTGACCGCCGCGGGCAGCACCGCCGCCTGGCCCGAATAGCAGAAGGTCAGCAGGCTGTACACCACCAGCACCCACCAGCCGCCGGCGCGCCAGAACCACACCGACAGCCCGCACAGTCCCGTGAAGAGAAGCATGTCCGTGTACCGGCGGCCGATCTTGTCCGACAGCCAGGGCATCAGCAGGCGGCCGGCGGCAGAGCACACCGACCCCACCACGATGCAGGAGAGCGCCGCCTGTTCCGACAGGCCCCGCTCCTGGGCCAGCTCCACAATGATGGGGCTGAACAGCAGCACCGCCGGGGTGGCCAGCGCCACCACCGCCACCAGCAGCCAGTACTGCCGGGTTTTCACCATCTGGCCGGGCGTGTAGTTCCGGGTGCCGTTCTGCGGTGCACCGGCGCCGGTTTCGGGGTTTTCCAGCAGCACACAGGCCGCGCCGCACACTGCCAGCATGCCGGCGCCCAGGGCGCAGAACGCCCCCCGAATGCCCCACAGGCCGATGAGACGTCGCCCCAGCCAGGTGAGCACCGCGCCGGAGATGCCCACCGCGCCGCCGATCACTCCGGTGGCCAGCCCTTTTTTGTCGGCGTACCATTTCTGGGCGCAGCTCATCACCGCCGGATACAGGAAGGCGCAGCCAAGACCCACGGGCGCACTGAAGGCGGCGTAAAACAGCCAGGGACTCCCGCCCGGGATCCACAGTCCGGCGCACAAAAAGCCGCTTCCCAGCAGAAGGGTGCCTGCTGCCCCGGCGATCCGGGGACCTTTTTTGTCCTGCAACAGGCCCCCCAGCACGCACCCGATGCCGAAAAAGCAGATGACAAAACTGAAGATCATGGCCCCGTCGGCTTCATTCAGCCCGTAGCCCTGGCAAACGCTTTTTTGAAACACGCCCCAGGCCGAGGGAATGCCCGTCAGCACCTGAATGGCGGCGCCCGCGGCCAGAATGCTCCAGCGGTGTTTTTTCAAAAACTGCTGCATACTCCACGCTCCTTTCGTGGAAGTATGGGACGGACCGGGCCAAAAAATACAAAAAAAAGAGAGGCGTCTCGCCTCTCTTTTTCATTTATTCTTCGGTTTTGGGCACATAGGCAATGGACAGATCGTCCAATTGCTTCTGCTCCACGGTCTCCGGGCAGCCGGACATGGGCTCGCCGGCGTTCTGCACCTTGGGGAAGGCGATCACGTCGCGGATGGAGTCCTTCTTCAGCATCAGCATCACCAGCCGGTCGAAGCCGAAGGCCATGCCGCCGTGGGGCGGCGCACCGTAGCGGTAAGCGTCCATCAGGAAGCCGAAGCTCTCCCGGGCGCGCTCTTCGGTAAAGCCCAGCGCACGGAACATCCGGTCCTGCAGAGCCGGGTCGTTGATGCGGATGGAGCCGCCGCCCACCTCACAGCCGTTGAGCACCATGTCGTAGGCTTTGGCGCGGCAGGCGCCGGGGTCGCTCTCCACCTTGTCCAGGTCCTCGTCCTTGGGCATGGTGAACGGGTGGTGCTTGGCCATGTAGCGGCCCTCTTCCTCGCTGTACTCGAACAGGGGGAAGTCAGTGACCCACAGGAAGTTGAATTTGTCCTTGTCGATGAGCTCGTACTTTTCCGCCACAGCCAGACGCACCGCCCCCAGAATGGTGCAGGCTTTTTCGCTGTTTGCATCCGCCGCCAGCAGCAGCACGTCGCCCTGGGCGAAATCCGCCGCGGCATACAGCGCGCGGATCTCCTCTTCGGTGAGGAACTTTTCAAAGCTGGAAGACTTGGCGTCCGCGGTCCAGCGGGTGTAGGCAAGGCCCTTGGCCCCGTAGGTCTTGGCCACCTCCACCAGCTTGTCGATCTCCTTGCGGCTGAGCTTGTCCGCCATGCCCTTCACATTGATGGCGCGCACGCTGCCGCCGCCTTCCACCGCCGAGCGGAACACCACGAACTGGCTGGTGCGCACCGCGTCCGTCACATCCATCAGCTCCAGGCCGAACCGAGTGTCGGGCTTGTCGGAGCCGAACCGGGCCATGGCCTCGGCGTAGGGCATGCGCAGGAACGGGGTTTCCACTTCCACGTTCAAAATCTCTTTGAACAGCTTTTTCACCAGGCCCTCGTTGACGGTCATGATGTCTTCTTCCGTAGCGAAGCTCATCTCCATGTCCACCTGGGTGAACTCGGGCTGGCGGTCGGCGCGCAGATCCTCGTCCCGGAAGCAGCGGGCGATCTGGAAGTACCGGTCAAAGCCGGACAGCATCAGGATCTGCTTGTACAGCTGCGGAGACTGGGGCAGCGCATAAAAATGGCCGGGCTGCACGCGGCTGGGCACCAGATAGTCCCGGGCGCCTTCGGGCGTGGATTTGATGAGCATGGGGGTCTCGATCTCCACGAAGTGATTGTCGCAGTAATAATTGCGGATCAGCTGCGCGATTTTGGACCGCAGCACGATGGGCTCGTGCATGGACGGACGGCGCAGGTCCAGATAACGGTACTTCAGGCGCAGCTGGTCGTTGACATTGATGCCGTCCCGCACCTCAAAGGGCGTGGTCTCGGCCTCGCTGAGGACCCGCAGTTCGGTGACGAACAGCTCCACCTCGCCGGTGGGGATCTTGTCGGTCTTGGCGTCCCGTTCGCGCAGAACACCTTTGGCGATGACCACGTACTCGCTTTTCAGGCTGCCGGCTTTTTCAAACACAGCCTTGTCGGTGGAATCGTCAAAAATCAGCTGCAGGATGCCGGTGTTGTCCCGCAGATCGGCAAAAATGATGCCGCCCTTGTCCCGGCATTTGGCAATGGAGCCGGCAACGGTCATTTCCGTGCCCGCGTCCTTGGCCCGCAAAGCGCCCACATAATGGGTGCGGCGCAGATTACCCATGGTTTCCATGAAACATTCTCCTTACGATTGTGAAATCCTTTAACAGTATACCGCCTCAGGCGCGGTTTTACAAGATTTTCCGACATTCCAGATAATAGCGTTTTTCCTGGGCATGACCCATGGAGAAGGTCTTTTTGGGCAGCACCCCGCCCAGCACCACGCCCCGGAAGAGATCGCTTTTTTGAAAATCGGGCAAAAGCACGCCCACAGCCCCCTGCTGTGCCAGGCGGCGCACCTCGTCCCGGCCGTGGATGTAGTCTACCCGCGCGCCCGGGTTCTCCCGGCCAAAGTCCGCCAGAAACGCCTCCAGCGTGCCCACAGCCAGCGGGCGGGGCGGGTTGGCCGCCCCCAGCGTCAGCGTTTTTTCGCCGTCGGTCAGGCCGAACGTCTGCGGGGCACCGTCGTTCTCCGACGCACCGCCATGGGCCTGCAGCCAGGCGCGGAAAGCGTCGGCCAGCACGCCGAACGACGTGCCGAACACCGCCCGGTGGATGGGCTCCACCCGAATGGCGGGGCAGTGAATGTTCTCCAGCTCCACCAGGCACCAGCGGGCCGGATGGGTCTCTTTTTCGGCCTCGGTCAGGCCGGCTTTCACCTCTTCCCAGGCCGCTTTGGCCGTGGCCAGCGAGTGATTGCCGTCTCCCACCGCCATGGCCAGCGGCGCGCGGCCCGCCGCCTCGGGATACTTTGCGTCAAAGGCCGCCTGTGTGCCCAGCGCTTCCAACGCGTTTTCCACGGCGGCGATGTCCGCCGGGTCGGTCACGGCCCAGCCTGCCACCCGGCCGCCGCCCAGCATCAGGGGCGTGTCGTACAGTTTGCGCAGCCGGTCCTTTCGGGCGCTCAGCGGCTCCACCACGGTCCTTTGCGCGTCATCGATGAGCATCAGAATATGGGGCGTTTCCAGCGCGGCGCCCCGCCGTACCGCCAGCCGGGGCGGAATGCGCTCGGCCACCGTATTCTCCGAGGGGCGCACCGGCGGCTGCGCGCCGGGCCGGTAATCGTAGGCCTCCAGGTCCACTGCGCCCACCAGGCCCTGGCGCACGCCGCTCTCCGTGGTTCGCTCCACGTACACAAAGCCGTGGACGGCGCGGGTCAGCACCCGGTCCAGATACTCGTTCATGGTGCGGTGAATGGCTTCGATGCGCGCCGCTTCATCGGGCGCGCCCAGATAGGCCTCCGGCAGGGTGATGTGCAAAGCGCCGGGCACGTCCCGGCACATCTCTTCGGCCTGCTGCCAGTACTCCGGCCGGCTGGTGAACTGATCGCAGGCCAGCGCCGCCCATTTTTCCAGGTTGATGCTCTCGTCGGGCAACAGAATGTCCGCCGCGCAGAATGGTTTCATGTTCTCTCCCCCCGTGCTCTCTCATATCTTTTTATGATAGGCGATGCCGCCTGTTTTTGCAAGGGGGAATGAGACCATGAAACAAACGAACGGCGCTTTGTGGCTGGTGCTGGCGGCGCTTTTGTGCAGCACCGGCGGCGTGTGCATCAAACTGGTGCCCTGGTCGCCCATGGCGGTGAACGGCGCCCGGTGCGCGGTGGCCGCCGCCGTGACCGGGCTGTTTCTGGCCGCACAGCACCGCCGCCTGCGCTGGAACGCCACGGTGGCCTGCGGGGCGCTGAGCCTCGCCCTGACCACCATCTTTTACGCCTTTGCCACCAAGCTGACCAGTGCCGCCTGCGCCGTGCTGCTGATGTACACCTCTCCCATCTGGGTCCTGACCGTTCAGCGGCTGCGGGGCCAGCGGCTGGAAAAGCGGGAGGCACGGGCCGCGGCGGGCGTGTTTCTGGGCCTTCTGTTCTTTGTGTGGGACGGCCTTTCCGCCGGGCGGCTGGCGGGCAACGTACTGGGGCTGTGCAGCGGCGTGTGCTACGCGGGGGTGTTCCTGTTCGGCGCGGACAAAGAGGGCGACGCCGCTTCCTCCTCCCTGTTCGGCCAGCTGATCGGCGCGGCGGCGGGGCTGCCCTTTCTGCTGCTGGAGCAGGACTTCTCCGCCGTGCCCCTTGGCTGCGTGGCCATTCTGGGCATTTTTCAGCTGGGGCTTTCCTATGTGTGCATGTCCCGGGGGCTGGCGGGCACCAGCGCCGGTGCCGCCAGTCTCATCACCGCACTGGAGCCCCTGCTCTCCCCGGTGTGGGTGGCCCTTTTCTGCGGCGAGATGCCCGGCCGGGCCGCACTGCCCGGGATGGCGCTGGTGCTGGCCAGTGTGCTGTACTCTCAGCTCGGAGCTAAAAATGTCAAAAGTTCTTGACATATCTTCCGCGCTGTGCTAGCATGAAATTGTCAAAAGAGTTTGACATTTCATACAGAGAGGAGCATGGATATGCCGGCAGGTGCCTTGATTTTTCTGGTGGTCCTTTTGATTTTCGCAGGTCTGGACGTATTTTTGGTGGTGACGCTGTTTCACCCCGGGGACGAGCGCGGCCAGCTGATGGTGTGGAAGGCGGGCAGCCATACGCTGCTGGTGATGAGCCTGGTGCTGGTGCTGGACGTAGCACACAATATGGTGACGGGCCAGCCGGAAATGGTGAACCCCTTCACCCATCTGACCATCACCGCCATCGTGTATTTCTGCACCTTGATGTACTTTAAAAGGAAGCACGGTGGCTGAGATGGAAAATCAGATCCGCGCCCGGCGCAAGGCGCTGGGCCTGTCCCAAGAAGAGCTGGCGCGCCGGTGCGGCGTGTCCCGCCAGACGGTGAACGCCATTGAGAACAACAAATACGACCCCACGCTGGCGCTGGCCTTTCACCTGGCCAAAGAGCTGGAGACCACGGTGGACCAGCTGTTTTCCTGCCCGTGATTTTGTGGTAAAGTGATAGCAGAAGGGGGCGGTTCCGATGAAAAAACGAGTGGCTGCGCTGACGCTGGCGGCGGCTCTGCTGGCCGGCTGCACAGGGGCGGACGGCGAGATTCCCGACCGGGGCGAGGTGCTGGCGTACGTGGATGAGCTCTGCGCCGAACCCTACCGGGAAGTGAGCCGGGAACTGGTGGCCGAAACGCCGGATGACATGGAATACCGCTTTGAGACCGACCGGGGCCTGCACTTTACGGCTCACAGCTATCTGAGCCCCGTTTACATCGATGCCAGCAAGACATCCTTTTACACCCCCGAGATCTCCTGCGACTATGTGAGCGCGGTGCACCGGCTGTACTCGGACGATGTAAAAGCCAGCCTGTCCCGGTGCCCGCTGTACCGGGAAAAAGACGGCTGGATGGTGGTTCTGCAGTTTTCGGACCTGGATGCGGCGGCAGATGCGGTGACGAAGGCCGACGAAATTTACGCGGAGGAACTGGCCTTTAACAGCCCGGAATTTCTGGCGCAGCATCCGGTGGCCAGCACGCATCTGGCGTGGTATGCTTCCGAAGAAGCAGCCCGGGCCCACGAGCGCTGGGTGAACCTGACGGACCTGGCCGTGACCGGACAAAACGACCGCGAAGCCCTGTACAAAGAGCTGGCCGACCGGTACGCCCAGCTGTGCGTGGACGGGCAGATCACAGACAGCACCGTGCCCGCCGAATACCTGGCGGACAAGCACGTTTCCCTTTTGGACACGCTGAAGCTGGACGGGCGGACCATGACCTACGACCTGGAGGACAACCCGTTTTCCACCTACGGGCTGACCACGGACGATTACTGCTACGCCTGGTACAGCGACGAAGCACAAACCTACCGGCTGGTGATGGACGTGGGCTTTGCCACCGAACAGTCCAGCTATCCCCTGATCAACCGGGAGTACGTCCGGGCTTTGGGCGGGCACTATTCGCTGGAGATCCAGGGCGACCGGTACCGAAGCAGCTGGACCATCGGCGAAAACACCTGGCACATGGAAACTCTGTACAAAGACGGGGCCATTCGCTCGGTGCAGGTGGAGAAAAACGGACAGCCGCTGGAACTGGACCTTGTGACCGTGGACGAGGACGCCCGCGTGGGCGCCACCTTCTGCGCGGGGGTCAGCGCCGAAGATTTCTGCAAGCTGTTCGATTTGCGCTTTGAGGCGGACGAGCCCGGGCGCACCCTGCGCTTTTTCAGCAAATAAAAAAACAGAGGACCGGTTCCCCGCGGGGAACCGGTCCTTTTCGCTTATTGAATGGTTTTGATCTCGGGATACTTGTCCGCAAAGCACACGGCGGCATATCCGTTCTGTGCCAGACGGTCGATCTGCTTGCCCACTTTTTTGCCCGCGGCAAGCACCGTGACGGCGTACTCCTGCCGCAGCTGTGCGGCCGTGGCCAGCACCCCGGCAAAATCCGCACCCGGGGCATACAGCAGCGCCAGCCGTTTCTTCTCGGCCGGGACCGTGAAGCCCTGGTCCAGCAGAATGGCGCAGATGCGCTCAAACCCGATGGAGAAGCCCACCGCCGGCACCTTCTGGCCCAAAAATTTGCCCACCATGTTGTCATAACGGCCGCCGCCGGCCACCGCGCCCGAGAAGCCGGCGCAGCTGACCTCGAACACCATGCCGGTGTAATAGCCCTGCCCGCGCACCAGCGACGGGTCGTAGGCGACGGCATAGGCGCCGTCCGCCAGCTTTTCCACGGTGTCGATCACATAGCGCACATTGTCGCCCAGGCTCTTGTCCGCGCACAGTCCGGCCACGTCCGCAAGGCCCACCTGGCCTTTTTCCAAAAAGGCGCTCAGGGCAGCCACCGCGCTCTCCGGGCACTGTTTTTCCCGCAGTTCCGCGGCCACGCCCTCGGCTCCGATCTTATCCAGCTTGTCAAAGCTGACGCACACCGAATCCAGGCTGTCGGCGGCAAAACCCATGCCCTCCAGCATCTGCCGCAGCAGACGGCGGTCGTTGATATGCACCGTGAAATCCCGGAAGCCGATGGCCATCAGCGCACGGGCGGTCACGTCGATCAGTTCCACCTCGGCGTTGGGGCTCTCGTCGCCCAGAATATCGATGTCGCACTGCACAAACTCGCGCAGGCGGCCCTTCTGCGGCCGCTCGGCCCGGTACACCCGGTCGGTCTGAATGACCTTGAAGGGGCTGGGCAGCTGCTCCTTGTTGGCCGCATAATAGCGGGACAGCGGCAGCGTCAAATCGTACCGCAGGCCCATGTCGGACAGATCTTTCTCCTGGCCGCCGGCCAGCGCCTTCTGCAGCTTTTCGCCGCGCTTCAGCACTTTGAAGATCAGGTTCAGATTGTCGCCGCCCTCGCTTTTGTCCAGGTTCTCCATGTCCTCCAAAACCGGGGTGGCAATGCGCTCAAAGCCGGACGCCCGGTACACGCGCAGGATCTCGCTCTGCACAAAGTCACGGATGCGCTGCTCGGCGGGCAAATAATCTCTCATGCCTTTCAACGGGGATGTTTTCATGCGGGGTCTCCTTATCCTTTTTTCTCTTTCAGCCAGTCCTTCAGCTGCTCCATGGCTGCCTCATACCGGTGATTTTTCATCTGGGGAAAAGCGCGCATCAAACGGCGCGCCACATAGTTGCGTCGGTCCAGCATCTCGGCGCGGGCGATGTCCAGCCGCGCCTCAGCCGCGGGCCGGCGCTCATCCACTTGCGCGTCCACCCGCAGGGCAGCGGTGCCCAGCCGTTCGCTGACCGCATCGCTTCCGTCCCGCAGAAGGCGCGCCACATCGCTGATCGCGCCCAGGTCCCGGTCCAGACGGATCAAGGCCTGCACCGTGACCACAATGTCGCACAGCAATGCCACACCGGCCACCACGGCAAGCGCCCGCCCGGGCGTGCTGTTCAGCGCCTGCACCAGGCGGTGCACCAGCGGCTGAATGCCGCGCATCACCGCCACAATGCACACGCCCCAGGCCAGGCTGAACTTCAGGCAAATGTATCCGCCCAGATTGAAGGGCTGGTCCGAATAGTCCCACCAGGTGGTGTGAAACAGCTTTTTCAGCGCCCAGCCGCCGGCCAGTTCCAAAGCACTGGCCAGCACCATTCCCCCCAAAAACAGCGCCAGCGTGCTGCTTTGCACCGGGGTCAGCACCGCCAGCACCGCCGACATGCCAAACCCGTAGATGGGGCACATCGGTCCGTTCAGAAAGCCGCGGTTCACCAGCTTGCCGGTGTCCACCGTGCAGAAGCACACTTCCAGACACCAGCCCAGGAAAGAGTAAATCAGAAAAAACCAAAAATAGTCATACAGGGAAAAAATGACGGCTCATCCTCTCTTTCAGGCGGTCATTTCTCCGCCAGTTTCGCGCCGCAGGCAGCACAGTACACGTCGTCCTCGCCCACTTCGCGGCCGCACTTGGTGCAGTAACGGCCGGGGCGGTTCTCCTGCATGCGCGCCTGTGCCGCGTCGATCTCCTGCTGGATCTGCTCCGCGCCGATCAGCAGCTCGTCGATCACCTGCTGGGGCGAACGGGGCCCCTCGTCGGTCTCCATGGTATCCTTGATTTTCCCGGTGTGGATCAGAAACAGCACCCGGCCGATGTCGCTGAACACCGCCTCCTGGCGGATCTCCAGCCGGTTCATCTCCAGCCCGGCCTTCACGCTGTCGTACTTTTCGCCCATGGCGGCAGCCGCACTGTGCACCGCGCTTTTCGCCTCGTCGGCGGCATTGGCCAGTTCCTGCAGGATTCTGCTTGTATTCTTATCCATATCTCTCCCTCTTTTCTCAATAAAAATGCGCTCATGCGCCATTACGTTCATTCTAAACGCTTTGACGGCCTTCGTCAACTGCGGGGAAGGCCGCTGCCAGCATCACCGGCAAAAAATTCAGCAGATAACGGCTGCGCGCCTCCCACAAAAGCAAAAACAGCGTCAGCCCCAGCACCGCCACACGCAGCACCGTGGCCCGGTGGTCCCGCCGCAGGGCCGAACGCACCCCCGCCGCCGCAAGGCCCGCCAGCAGCGCCGTCTGCATGCCCAGCGCGGCGTACACGGCCCGCCCGGTGTGGGGCATTCCCTGGACGAAGTACGCCTGCAGGGGATTGCCCTTGTGCACATTGCCGATGTCCAGCTTCATGGGCGCATAGTACAATCCGTCGCCGAAAATATAGCTCAGCTTGTCTGCCCCATGGGCCGCAAGGCCCGTGAGGCCCATCTCCCGCACCCGGCGCACGATTTCATCCTGTGCGATCTCCACCCGTGCGCTGTAGTCTTCACCCGCAAGGGTCAGCTTATAATCCGCGTCGTTGTACCCGCCGTCGCCGGAAAGCCCCATCATCACCCAATGCTGCCAGGGGATCGCTTTTTCCCGGTCGTAGGCAGGCAGCCAGGGGCTGTGCAGTGCGGCAAAACTCAGCGCACCGTACAGCGCCGCAAAGCTGAGCACCATGCACCCGGCCATCTTCCAGCCGCGGCGCCCGCCCGCATACAAAAGCGCGTCCAGCACCACCGCGATCAAAGCGATGGCCACCGTAATTTTCAGCCAGGCGCCCGCCGCTGCCAAAAGGCCCGCACCCGCGCAGCGCAGCATCCGCCCGGCGCCCGCGGGCCGCTCCCGTGCACTGAGCCACAGCGCCAGCGCACCGATGGGAAAGGGCAATGTAACTGTGTCTGTATACACAATGGGGCCGTACAACAGGAACGGAAGGAACAAAAACGCCCCCGCCAGGCCAAACAGCGCACTCTTGGCGCCATACAGCCGGCGCAGCACCCGGTATAACAGCAGCAGCGCCCCATTGACGCACAGCGTATTGCAGACCAGTGCCGCCGGCATCACATCCTGCACACCCAGGGCGCCCAGCACTTTGAAAAAAGCCACCAGCACCAGGTACATGGGCGCATTGTTGTGAAACTGGCTGAAGTAATCGCCGGGCAGCACCCCGCTTTGGGCATACTGCTGTGCCGCGCTGAACACCAGGCCAAAATCCCAGGTGCAGGTGGGCTGCACTTCCAGCACAAAGGCAAAGACCAGCTGCAGGACCCAGTAACCGCCCAGCAGCACCGCCACAAGCACGGCTTCCAGGCGTCCTTCGGGTTGAACGCCGTGTTTTTTCCACAGCCGCCATGCCATCGTCAGCACCGCAAACACCGCGCCGCCGCACACCAGCGCCGGAAGGGCCTTCACCTCATAATAGGGCGTACGGCTGTTGAAAATCACATCCGCCAGCACCACCGCAAACAGGGCTGTCCAGCCCCATGCAAACAGAGTATACCATTTAGGTTTTGCCATTTTTTCTCCTCCACAATTGCTGTTTTCTACTATATCATAAAATGATATAATAAACAAAAAAGGGGGTGGCAGCATGAACGCGGACCGGGTGATCTTCCACTGCGACTGCAACAGTTTTTATGCATCAGTGGAACTTTTGTCGCATCCGGAACTGCGGGACGTGCCGGTGGCTGTCTGCGGTGACCCGGAAAACCGCCACGGCATCATTCTGGCCAAGAACGAACCGGCCAAGCGCTTCGGCATTCAGACGGCGGAAACGGTGTACAGTGCCTTGCGCAAATGCCCGAACCTGACGCTGCTGCCCCCGCATCACGACCGGTACCGTGCCAAAAGCCGGCAGGTGAACGCCATTTACGCCCGCTACACCGACCGGGTGGAGCCCTTCGGCATTGACGAAAGCTGGCTGGACATGACCGGCACCTGGCGGTTGTTCGGCGCTTCGCCCAAAGAAGTGGCCGACCAGATCCGCCGTGTGGTGCGTGAGGAAACCGGGCTGACGCTGTCCGTGGGCGTCAGTTTCAACAAAGTGTTCGCCAAACTGGGGTCCGACTACAAAAAGCCCTACGCCACCACGGTCATCGGCCCGGATGACTTCAAGCGCATCGTCTGGCCGCTGCCGGTGGAAAGCCTTTTGTACGTGGGCCGTGCCACTCAGAAGACGCTGGCCGGGCTGGGGGTGCGCAACATCGGTCAGCTGGCCGGCGCAGACCCCGGGCAGCTGCAGCAGGCCCTGGGCAAACTGGGCGGTGAGCTGCGCCGGTACGCCCTGGGCGAAGACGACGCCCCCGTGCGAACCGCCGGTGAACAGCCCGAAGTGAAAAGCGTGGGCAACAACATGACGTTTCGCCGCAACCTGGTCAGCCGGGACGACGTGGTCACCGGCGTGACCGCGCTCTCCGACGAAGTGGCCGCCCGGCTGCGCGCCCACGGGCTTTTGTGCACGGTGGTGCAGGTTCTCATCAAAGATACCGACCTGCGCTCCATCACCCGGCAGGCGCCCGTGCCCGCCCCCACTCATCTGGCCCGGGACATTGCCCGCGCCGCGCTGGCACTGGTGGACAAAAACTGGCCCGCCGGCAAGCCCATCCGCATGCTCAGCGTCACGGCCATGGGCCTGACCGACGGCACCGACGCCCGTCAGCTCTCTTTGCTGGAGCCGGAACCCCAAAGCGATGAAAAGCGGGAACATCTGGAAAAAAGCCTGGACGCTATTCGCAAAAAGTACGGCAAAACGTCTATTGCAAGCGCCAGCCGTCTGAACAATGATCTGGGCCTGGGCCCTCTTGCCATCCGCCCGCCGGCGGAGGAAGAAGACCCCGAGCCCTGAAAATACAAAAAGGAGAATCAGTTTATGGTAAAACACATTGTATTATGGAATCTCACCGACCCCGCCCACAAGGACGAAAACGCCGCCCAAATGAAGGAAAAACTGGAAGGTCTGGTAGGAGTGGTGCCCGGCCTTGTCAGCGCCCAGGTGGGGCGCGGGTTCGCTGGGTTTGATGTGGCGCTGGTCTCTGAGCTGACCGACCGGGACGCGCTGGCGGTGTACCAGGATCACCCGGCTCACATGGAAGTGAAAAAGTTTGTGCACAGCGTGATTTCTGAACGCGTGAGCTGCGACTTCGATTTCTGAAAACAAAAACGCCCCGGCGGGCATGCCCGCCGGGGCGTTTTTCAGGTGATTACTCAATGGCGATGCGCCGGGTCTCCGGCAGCTGCGGCTGCGTTTTCTTGGGGATGGACAGGCGCAGGATGCCGTCTTCAAACTTCGCGGAAATATCCTGTTCCGTCACGCCCTCGCCCACGTAGAAGCTGCGGCTGCACTGGCCGGCATAGCGCTCACGCCGGATGTAGCGGCCGTCCTTGTCGCTCTGGTCTTTGTCCAGACCTTTGGCGGCGCTGACAGTCAGATATCCGTCGCGGATCTCTGCATTGATCTCATCTTTCTTGAAACCGGGCAGATCAATATCCAGTTCATAGGTACCGTCCGTTTCACGCACGTCGGTCTTCATCAAGTTTTTGCTGTGTTTTCCGTACAGCGCGTTCCGGCTGGAAGTAAAGAACGGATCGTTGAACGGATCCATAAAGAATTCATCGAACAGATTTTCACCAAAAATGCTAGGCAACATAAGTCATTCCTCCAATCAAAACGTCTTTCCCGGCGGAACTTTGTTCCGCCTTCGTTTGCCTTCATTGTGATTTGTTTTTTGTTCCCCTGAAGCCCTCCTTCAAGGTACAATTTTATTATACCCAGTTTTTTAGCACTGTCAATACTAGAGTGCTAATTTTCACAAATTCGTCACAATGTTTTCGTTTTTCCTTGGTAAATCAACATTTTTCTTTATACTCTAGCACTCTACTTATTTAAGTGCTAATATTTCTGCGCCGATATTGCGTAAAAACGCGCGATCATGTTCTACCACCAGCATTGCCGTATCCGCCGTTTGCACAAGCACTTCGATCTGCCGGCGCGACAGCACATCCACATAATTCAGCGGCTCGTCCCACACATACAGGTGCGCCGGGCGCGCCAGGCTCAGGGCCAGCAGCACTTTCTTTTTCTGGCCGGTGCTGAGCCGGGCCGCATCCAGCGAAAAGATTGTGCGCTCCAGCCCCAGCTTGCGCAGAAACGTAAAAAACAGCGTCACGTCCGCGCCCTCCC
This sequence comes from Owariibacterium komagatae, assembly GCF_045865535.1. GTDB lineage: Bacteria > Bacillota > Clostridia > Oscillospirales > Ruminococcaceae > Ruthenibacterium > Ruthenibacterium komagatae. Next base: position 2,339,817 of record NZ_AP031406.1, on the reverse strand, counting down.
GCCGGGCCAGCTGCGTCAGTTCTCCTTTCAGAAACGCCGGGTCCTGCGGCACGGCGGACACCACCAGCCCCGGGGCCGTGGCCAGCGTGCCGGTGCGCTCTACCGGCACGCCGCAGACCGCTTTCAGCAGCGTGCTTTTTCCGCATCCGTTGGGGCCGGTCAGCGCCAGGCGCCGGCCCGCCTGAAGGCAGAAATCCGCCCGGCACACCGGCCGGCCGTCGTAATACAGCGTCAGGTCTTCGGCCCGCACCAGCGGCGACGCCTTCTCCCAGCGCAGCGGCTGAAAACGCAGTTCCTCCGCGGTCTGCGCCTCCCGCAGCAGCTGCCGTTTTTCAGCGGCCGCCTCCTCGCGGCGAGCCTGCACCGTTTTGGCGTGCTTCATCAGTTTGGCCGCCTTGTGACCCAGATACCCCCGGTCCGGCCGCAGGCCGGAATTGCGCGCATGTTTTTCCGCCTCCGCCTTTCCCGCCCAGTCCGCAGCGCGGCGGGCCGCCTGATCCAGCCGGGCGATCTCCCGGCGCAGCCCTTCGCTGCGGGCGCGCTCGGCCTCGTCCCGGCGCAGCTTTTCCCGCTCCCAGGTGGAATAGTTGCCCCGGCAGAGCGTCACCTCTTCCCGGCCCAGCGCCAGCATGTGGTCCACGCACCCGTCCAGAAAATCCCGGTCGTGGCTGACCAGCAAAAAGCCGTCCTTCTCTTTCAGATACCGGCTCACACAGGCGCGGCCTTCCGCGTCCAGATGATCTGTGGGCTCATCGATGAGGCAATATCCCTCTTCCTGCACAAACAGCGCGGCCAGCATGCACTTGACCTGCTCCCCGCCGGACAGTGCGGCAAAAGGGCGGGCCAGCGTCTCCCCGCGCAGACCCAGGCGGTCCGCCTCGCAGGCACAGCGCCATTCCGGTGCATCCGGTGCAAAGGCGCGCAGCAGCTGCCCCGCGGGCAGGGACGGGTCCGGCACAGAAAACGGGAACAGCACGCAGGCCGGACGCCCGCGCACGGCTCCGCCGTCCGGCAGCCGGCCGGCCAGCAGCCGCAGCAGCGTGGTTTTGCCCCTGCCGTTGCGCCCGGTCAGTCCCAGCCGCCACCGGGTGTCCAGGGAAAGGCAGAGATCTTCGAACAGCGGGTCGCCGCCGTCATAGGCAAACGTGAGATGTTCTACGGAAATTTGCGCCATACAAGCGCCTCCTTTCAACAAAAAAACCGCGGGACAGCGAACCTCACCCCGCAAGGGCGCAGCCCGCCGCATCCGCGGCTTTCGTCGAACAAAGAGGCCCGGATGCGCAAATCATCCCGCTTTTGTGGTGCACAAAACAAAGCTGCCCGACGCAGCCTGTTTTCTGCCGTACAAAGCCGGATTATTTGCGCATCTTCTCACTTCCCCTTTTTCAGTCTGCTGTGAGAATAACACATTCCCGCGCAGCCGTCAATCTCCCAACCGGGTCCGCTTCCAGTACGCGCTCATGGAAAAGCCCCGGTCCTCGGTCATCTCCTCCTGCAGGCCGATGTCCGCTGGCGGCACATACGCCTGCGCCTGCTCCACCGTGTCAAACTCCACCTCTGCGTAGAAAAAGCGGGTGGGCAGGTCCTCGTCCACCAGGCTCACCTCCAGCCGGCGGCCGTCGGGCAGGGCATACACCCGGTAGTCCTTGCTCACCAGCGGCTTGCCGATGAACGCCTCCAGCCTGCGGAAGGTCTCGGCGTCAATGTCCGTCTCGATCTCTTCCCGGGCCAGCGTGCCTTTTCCCTTAAAGCACAAAACGCAGCGGGCCCCGTCCGTGCGGATGCGCACCACCGGCGCGGTGGCAATGTATCCCTGCCGCATGTGCGCCTGCCGCAGCAGCGGCAGATTCTCCGGGAAGCCGGCGATTTTCCATCTGCGTTCAATTTCCATGTCTGTTCCCCCTGTTCATTTTCCTCTGGCTCTATTATAATGGAGAAAGATTGAAAAATCGAGGTATTTGTATATGAAGCAGCAGCGCTCGTTTCCCCTGTTCACCGTCACCGAAAAAGCCGCCCGTTCCGTGCGGGAAGGCCATCCCTGGATCTACGACACCGAAGTGACCCAGGCCCCCGCCGTGGAAAACGGCGTGCTGGCAGACGTGGTCGGCCCCAAGGGCCAGTATCTGGGCACCGGTTTTGTCAGCCTGCAAAGCAAGATCCGGGTGCGGCTGGTGTCCCGCAACGCCAACGACGATTTCTCTCCCGCTTTCTGGCGCCGCCGGCTGGACCACGCCTGGCAGTACCGCAAAACCGTTCTGCGACCGGAAGAGCTGACCTGCTGCCGCATCGTGTTCGGCGAGGCGGACCACTTCCCCGGCCTGACCGTGGACCGGTTCGGCCCTCTGCTTTCGGTCCAGGTGCTCAGCGTGGGCATGGAGCGTCTGAAAGGCCTTCTTTTGCCGCAGCTGGTAGAACTTCTGCGGGAAGACGGCCAGGAGATCACCGGCGTATATGAGCGCAACGACGTGGCCATCCGCACGCTGGAAGGGCTGGAAACCTACAAGGGCTGGTTCCCCGTTCCGGGGCTGCCCACGCCCGCTTCGCCGCTGGCCGAGATCGTGGAAAACGGCGTCAAGTACACCGTGGACGTGGAAAACGGGCAGAAGACCGGCTTTTTCCTGGACCAGAAATACAACCGGGCCGCCGTGGCGCGCCTGGCCAAGGGCAAAACCGTTCTGGACTGCTTCACTCACACCGGAAGCTTCGCACTGAACGCAGCCCTGGGCGGCGCGGCCCATGTGACCGCCGTGGACGTGAGCGAGAGCGCCGTGGAAATGGCGCGGCACAACGCGCAGGTAAATGGCGTGGAAGACGTGATGGAGTGCGTGGCAGCGGACGTGTTCGATCTGCTTCCCACGCTGGCCCAGCCGGGCGCACCCAAGTACGATTTCATCATTCTGGACCCGCCCGCCTTCACCAAATCCCGCAAAACGCTGCACGCGGCGCTGCGGGGCTACAAGGAGATCAACTACCGGGCCATGAAGCTTCTGCCCCGGGGCGGCTATCTGGCCACCTGCAGCTGCAGCCACTTCGCCACCGAAGAGGCCTTCTGCCGGATGCTGCGGGACGCCGCCAGGGACGCGGGCGTGCAGCTGCGCCAGATCGAGGCGCGCCAGCAGGCGCCGGATCACCCCATTCTGTGGGGCGTGCCCGAAACCAGTTATCTCAAATTCTATCTGTTCCAGATCGCATAAACACAAACAAAAAGGGGGCCGCAGCCCCCTTTTTTATTTGCACCGGCAGGTCCGTCACATTCCCCGCAGGCGCAGCCACAAAATCTTCAGTGCGCCGTAACCGTGCTCCTTGTCGGTTTTCAAGGTCTCCACCCGCTCCCACAAAGCAGGCTTTCCGTCCAGCACCAGGCCGCCGCGTCCGGCGCCCGTGATCTGCACAGGCGCTTCGCTTTTGCCCGTGTAGGAGCAGCTGTCATAGTCCCACAAAATGCGGCCCTGCTCGTCCACAGCCGCCGCCCACATGGAACAGGCCTTGCCTGCTGCCTCACCGTAGCAAAACCGCTCAAACAGCACGCGCCCGTCCCGGTAAAAGGTCACCCGGTCCCGAAAGCGGGGCCGGCCGGTCTGCTCATAACAGAACCCCGCGCAGCCCGCCTGGCGGATCTCCTGCGTCAATGTGTCAATTTTCATTGTTTTTGCGCCTCCCTGATCGCCTGCCGCTCCCGCTTCAGTTCTTCCATCAGCTCCAGCACTGTCCAGCTTCGGTTGTGGGGCGTGACCACCGCTTTGTAGTCCACCGAAACCTCCCGTGCCCGCAGCGCCGCCAGAAGCGCCTGCAGCGCCGGGCCGTCCACGCCGTCCAAAAGCAAAAGACTCTCCGCCGGGCCGCTCACCGGTGCCGCCGCGCACGGCTCGTCCAGCTGCGCCACCGTGCGCACCAGCTGCCCCGGCGCAATGGCGCTGGCTGTGATGCCGAACCCGTTCAGCACCTCCAGCAGCGCGGCGCGCCCGTCCGTGACGCCGTAATAATAAGCCCGCGGCGCCGCCGCGGCAATGTGTGCCTTCATGCTCCATCCCCCTGCTTGTTTCTTTTCTCTATTATGACGGTTTTTCCGGCCGCCGTCAACTGTACGCACCGCAGTTTTATGTGTATATTAGATAGAATTTCGCGATAAGTTTCTTCTATTTTGTCTATTGCGCATAATCCATTTCCGGGCTATAATAAAGACAGAAAACAGGAAGGGAGTTGAAGCCCATGTACCAAGCAGAAGAACCTGTGCAGTTGGTGCAGGGCGTATAACTCAGGACGGACCGCTACGATTGAACATCGATTAGAGCTGGTTCACTGCCCGGAGTTGCGGGAAGAGAAACCGCAGGAGATGAGGCAGATGGAACACCGTGTAGCGAGGCGCCGCCAACATGAGCTTATGCGTCTTGCAGCCGAGAGGCACACAAACACCGCCCCACAAAATAGAACGGCATAAGATCACTGGAGATTTTGCCCATAAAAAATAAAGCGGCGGTTACAGCAGCAAAGAAGCTGCAAAGGTTCCGAAGATCGTCTTGAAAAACAGGCAATCCGAAAACGGGGACCAAAATAAAAACGAGAGAAAGGTTTTTTATACCAATGTACTAGGCAATCGGCCTTGTTCTTCCAAACACATTCACATTTATAATAGATCGCAAAAATCCAGTTTTGTTTGTGGTTGAATGAATGAAATGCGCTTGAGACTGAGATCTTCAGGCGAGTAAACCGGTAGATCTTTTGAAGGGAAATAAGACCCATGCACTGGTAAAGAAAAAGGGGAACCACCCTTTCCGCAGTGGTTAAAAGGCAAATGTTTTTTAACTCTGAAAAAGCGGAGAATCGGTTTGGACAATTGAATCAATGAAACAGGCGGCAGCGCGAAAGGCGCTGCCGCTTTTTTGTGTTTCTGTCCGCCACTTTTCCCCTGTCCGTTTGGTTGACAAGCCCCGTTTTGGCTATATAATAAAGTAGTAATATTATGGGGTTGTGTACCCCATGTGAAAAAGCGAGGCTTTTTGTATGGCTCAAACACCTGAGATTCTGCCCGTGCTGATCGGCGCGGACATGAACTGTTATTCTGTGGCGCGCGCCTTTCACGAAGAGTACGGCGTGGTTTCCCATGCGTTCGGCCGCTGGCCCATGGGCGACACCATGTACTCCCGCATTGTGCAGTGCACCTATATTCAGGACATCGACAACCGGGACACGCTGCTGGCCACGGTGACCCAATTTGCGCACCAGCACGCGGACAAGACCTGCATTGTGCTGGGCTGCACCGATGACTATGCCAGCCTTTTGATGGACATTCGGGACGAGCTGCCCGAAAACTGCGTCGCGCCTTATATCACCCCCGCGCTGCGGGACAAGCTGGTTTCCAAAGCGGACTTCTACGATCTGTGCGACCAGTATCACATTCCCTATCCGAAAACCTTCTGCGCCCAGAAGGCACTGCCGGCTGAGGAACTGAGCGAAGAGGCACTGGGCTTTTCCTACCCGGTGATCGTGAAGCCGTCTTCTTCCATTCTGTATTGGAAGCATCCCTTCGACGGCATGAAAAAGGTCTATACGGCCCAGAATCCTCAGGAGGCCGCCCGCATTCTGGCACAGATTTACGGCGCCGGCTATCCGGACAAAGTTCTGGTGCAGGACATGGTGCCCGGCGACGACAGCTTTATGCACGTGCTGACCGCCTATGTGGACAAAAACAGCCGCGTAAAAATGATGTGCCTGGGTCACGTGGGTCTGGAGGAGCACACGCCCAAAGCACTGGGCAACCACGCGGCCATCATCACCGAGTACAACGAATCTCTGATGGAAACGCTGAAAGCCTTCCTTGAGGACATCGGCTACACGGGCTTCGCCAACTTTGATGTGAAGTACGACAGCCGGGACGGCTCTTACCGCGTGTTCGAGATCAATCTGCGTCAGGGCCGTTCCAACTACTATGTGACGGGCGCGGGCTACAACCTGGCCCGGTACGTGGTGGAAGACCGGGTGCTGAACAAGGACCTGGGCCCCTGCGTGATGAACCAGAAAGAGACGTTCTGGCATTCCGTGCCCCGGGCTGTGGTGTACAAATATGTAAAGAGCCCCGCCTTCGTGGCCAAAGCGCGTCAGCTGGCCCGGGAAGGCCGGGAGACCACCAGCTTCGGCTACCGGCCGGACCTTCTGACCAACCCCAAGCGCATGGCCTATTATCTGGTGCACATGCAGCGCTATTTCAAGAAGTTCAAAACCTATTACAAGTAAGGAGGGACGTGTATGCCTCCAAAGATGCTGGGCATTCTGGGCGGGCTGGGCCCCATGGCCACGGTTTATTTTTACGAACTTGTGACCCGCCACACCAAGGCCGCCTGCGACCAGGACCACATCGACATCATCATCAACAGCCGGGCCACCACCCCGGACCGCACGCGCTTCATTCTGGGACAAAGCCAGGACGACCCCTTTGACATCATGGCGGCGGACGCAGCGCGGCTGGTGACCTTTGGCGCCGAGATGCTGGCCATTCCCTGCAATACGGCGCACTATTTTTACGACCGCCTGAACCAGACCATTCCCGTTCCCATTTTGAACATGGTGGAAGAGACGGTGCGCACCGCCAAACAGCGCTGCGACAAGGTGGGCATCCTTGCCACCAGCGGCACCATTGAAACGCGCACCTATCAGCGCCAGTGCGAAGCGCAGGGGCTCGCCTGTGAAGTGCCCTGCCCCGCCGACCAGCAAAAGATCATGGACATCATCTACAAGGATATCAAGCAGGGAAAACCTGCCGATAGGCAGGCTTTCTGCGAGGTATCGGACCATCTGCGCAGCGCCGGCTGCGGCCGCATCATTCTGGGCTGCACGGAGCTGTCTCTCATCAAACGGGACGAGCATCTGGATTCTTTTTATATCGACTCGATGGAAGTTCTGGCCAAACACGCCATTCTGGCGTTCGGCAAAACACCCATCGGCTTTGAGGAGGATTGACCCCCTATGTGTGGTTTTATCGGATTTACAGGCATTTTAAACAGCAAAGAGACCATTCTGCAGCGCATGATGGACCGCATCGTACACCGCGGACCGGACATGGGCGGCATGTATACCGACGAAGACGTGGCCCTGGGATTCCGCCGCCTGTCCATTCTGGACCTGTCCGAGGCAGGCGCGCAGCCCATGAAAAACGAAGAGGGCACCGTCATCGTCACCTTTAACGGCGAGATCTACAATTTCATGGAGCTGCGCAAGGAGCTGGAAGCCAAAGGCCACACGTTCCACTGCCATGCCGACACGGAAGTTCTGGTGCACGGCTACGAGGAGTGGGGCACCGATGTGGTGTACCGCCTGCGCGGCATGTATGGCTTTGTGATTTGGGACACGCAGCGCAAACGCCTGTTCGGCGCCCGGGACATCTTCGGCATCAAGCCCTTCTACTACTACCCCATCCCCGGCAACAAGGGTCTGATTTTCGGCAGCGAGATCAAAAGTTTTCTGGACCATCCGGATTTTGTCAAGCAGGTCAATGAGAACGCGCTGCGCCCCTACCTCACTTTCCAGTACTCCGCTACGGAAGAGACCTTCTTCAAAGGTGTGTACAAACTTCCGGCCGCGCACTATCTGGTATATGAAAACGGCCATCTGACCACCCAGCGGTATTGGGACTGCGACTTCGAGCCCAAAGAGCAGGACTTTGAGGCCTGCACCCAGCAGCTGGATGAAACCGTGCACGAATCCGTGCAGGCGCACCGCATTGCGGACGTCAAGGTGGGTTCCTTCCTGTCCGGCGGCGTGGACTCCAGTTATATCACCGCCTGCCTGATGCCGGACAACACGTTCAGCGTGGGCTTTGACTATCACAAGTTCAACGAGACCAATTACGCGGCTGAACTGTCCGAAAAGCTGGGCGTGACCAATTACCGCAAGCTGCTGACCGCCGAGGAATGCTTTGACGCGTTCCCCGACATCCAGTATCACATGGACGAACCCCAGTCCAACCCTTCCAGCGTGCCTTTGTATTTTCTGGCCAAGCTGGCCCGGGAGCATGTGACGGTGGTCCTGTCCGGCGAAGGTGCAGATGAGATTTTTGCCGGGTATGAATGGTACGCCGATACCCCCGCCATGGAGAAGTTCAAGCGTGTACCCCGCCCACTGCGCCGTCTGGCTGCGGACGTGGCTAAGAAAATGCCCTATTTCAAAGGCAAAAATTTCCTGCTGAAATGCGCCGAGCGGCCCGAGGATTCCTTCCTGGGTCAGGCCCTGGTCTTCCCCGAAAAGGAAGCCGAGGCCGTGCTGAAGCCCGCCTACCGAAACGGTCCCTCGCCCCACACATTGGCCGGCGAAGTCTACGCCCGCGTCAAAGACAAGGACGAAGTGACCAAAAAGCAGTATCTGGACATGAACCTGTGGCTTCCGGGAGACATTCTTCTGAAGGCCGACAAAATGTGCATGGCGCACAGTCTGGAGCTGCGGGTGCCCTTCCTGGATAAAAAAGTGATGTCCTTTGCCGAGACCATTCCCACCCGCTACCGCATTCAGGGCACGAATACCAAGGTGGTCATGCGTCATGCCGCCAACCGCACCCTGCCCGACGAGTGGGCCAACCGTCCCAAAAAGGGATTCCCGGTGCCCATCCGCTACTGGCTGCGGGAGGAGAAATATTACAACCTGGTCAAAGAATATTTTACCAGCGACTACGCGGCGATTTTCTTTGACACCACCGCTTTGATGAAGCTGCTGGATGACCACTTCCAGGAGAAGGCCAACAACCAGCGCAAAATCTGGACCGTGTTCACCTTTTTAGTTTGGTACAAGCGCTTTTTCATCGACGAGAAATAACCCGACGCTTTTGCGGGGGATGCGGCAGTCCCCCGCTCCCCCCAACGGGACCGTGTTCACCTTTTTGGTTTGGTACAAGCGCTTTTTTCATCGACGAGAAATAACCCGGCGCGTTCCTGCGTCCCCCGCTCTTTGCGGCAGAGGAGCCCTCTATGAAAAGACTGTTCCGAAAATTGGCTTTTATCTTGATCGGCGCCGTGATGGGCATTGTGCTGGTGGCTTTGTACTCCGCCTTTTTGCCTGTGGTGCTGGACCTGTCTCTCTTCCCCCTTCTGCTGAGTCTGCTGGTCACGCTCGTGTGGATGTCTGTGGTTTTCATGTTCTCTGTTCCGCTTCACGAGGCCGGCCATCTGGTGTTCGGGCTGGCCACAGGCTATGAATTTGTCTCCTTCCGGGCGGGAAAGACCATCTGGACCAAACGGGACGGCAAACTGGTGCGGGGCCGCTGCCAGGTGGCAGGGACCGCCGGCCAGTGCCTGATGTCGCCGCCCGGCCAGCCGGACGGTGCCTATCCCTATGTGCTGTACAATCTGGGCGGCGCGCTGTTCAATCTGCTGGGTGGTGCGCTGCTGCTGGGAATTGCCTTTGCACTTCCCTCGCTGGCCGGATTTCTGTGCGCCAGCGCGGGTCTGACCAATCTGTTCATGGGCCTCGTCAATCTGCTGCCCCTGCCCGACGTGTGCAACGACGGTGTGAACCTTCTGGCCCTGCGCAAAGGCGCTGAGGCGCGCCGCGCCTTCTGGATCACTCTGGCGGCCAACGCGCGGCTGGCCCAGGGCGCGCGGCCTTTGGACCTGCCCGCCGACTGGACCCAGCCTCTGCCGGATTTTACAGAGCACACCCCGGCGCTGACCTTTGGGCTGCTGGTTCTGGAAGCGGCCCGCCGCATGGACGCCGGTGACTATGACCAGACCATCGCCCTGTTAAACCAGCTGCTGCAGTTTCCTCAGGTGGTGCCGGCCCAGAAGCTGGCCTCCGAAGGGGACGTACTGCTGTTGACGCTGTTGACAAAAGGCCCCGGTCCCGAGGCGGGCAAGCTGTGCACGCCGAAACTGCTGGGGGCACTGCGGGCGGGCAAGACCTCGCCGCCCAGCCAGTGCACGCTGTATGCCGCCGCCCGCCTGCAGACCGGAAGCGAGACAGACGCGCAAAAAGCCCGGGCCGCCTTTGAAAAAGCGGCTCTGACCCACCCTTATCCCGGCGAAACGCAGCTGTACCGGGAACTGTTTGACGCTGTTGACCGCAAGGCCGATGCCTTGCGCGGCACATAAATCACAGTGCGTTCCATTCGCGCACTTTGAAAGGAAGAATACATATGGAAAAGAAGACCTACTACATTACAACGCCCATTTACTATCCCAGCGACAAGCTGCACATCGGCCACAGCTACACCACCGTGGCCTGCGACGCACTGGCCCGCTACAAACGGATGCAGGGCTACGACGTTCTGTTTCTGACCGGAACCGATGAGCACGGCCAGAAAATTCAGGACAAGGCCGCCGCCAAAGGCGTGACCCCGAAAGAATACGTGGACGAGATCGTCGAAGGAAAAGGCGGCGTGAAAGACCTGTGGAAACTGATGAACATTTCCAACGACCGGTTCATCCGCACCACCGATGACTATCACGTAAAAGCCGTGCAGAAAATCTTCAAAAAACTGTACGAACAGGGCGACATCTACAAAGGCTGCTACAAAGGCCATTACTGCAAACCCTGCGAGAGCTTCTGGACCGACAGCCAGCTGAAGGACGGCAAATGCCCGGACTGCGGCGGCGACGTATACGAGGCCGAGGAAGAGGCCTATTTCTTCAAAACCAGCAAATACGCCCAGCGCCTTTTGAAGCTGTATGAGGACGTCCCCGACTTTATTCAGCCCGAAAGCCGCAAAAATGAAATGATCGCCTTCATCAACCAGGGCCTGCAGGACACCTGTGTGTCCCGCACTTCTGTGAAGTGGGGCATCCCCGTGGACTTCGACCCCGCGCACACCGTGTATGTGTGGGTGGACGCGCTGTCCAACTATATCACCGCCCTGGGATATGACAACGACGCCTACAACGATTACGACAAATACTGGCCCGCGGACCTGCACATGGTGGGCAAGGAAATTCTGCGCTTTCACACCATCATCTGGCCCGCCATGCTGATGGCGCTGGATCTGCCCCTGCCCAAGCGGGTATTCGGCCACGGCTGGCTGCTGCTGGACGGCGGCAAAATGTCCAAATCCAAGGGCAACGTGGTGGACCCGGTGATCCTGTGCGAGCGCTACGGCGTGGACGCCATCCGCTATTTCCTGCTGCGCGAGATTCCCTTCGGCAACGACGGCAACTTCTCCAACGAAGCGCTGATCTCCCGCATCAACTCCGACCTGGCCAACGACCTGGGCAACCTTTTGAGCCGCACCGTGAGCATGGTGGAAAAGTACTTCGACGGCACCCTGCCCGAAGAGCGCGTTTCCGGCGCCTTTGACGACGAACTGAAAGCCGTCATCGAGGCCATGCCTGCCAATGTCACCGCCGATATGGACGAGCTGCTGATCCCGCAGGCTCTGGCGGAGATCTTCAAGGGCATTCAGCGCGCCAACAAGTACATCGACGAGACCACCCCCTGGGTGCTTGCCAAAGACGAGGCCAACAAGCCCCGTTTGGCCGCTGTACTGTACAACCTGTGCGAAAGCCTGCGCTATGTGGCTACGCTGCTGGCGCCCTTCATGCCCGATACCACGCCGAAAATGGCGGCTCAGCTGGGCATTGCGGGCGAAGCCATGAGCTACGACGATTTGAAGGGCTTCGGCACCCATGCGGCTTACACCGTGCAAAAGGGCGAGGCGCTGTTCCCCCGCATTGACGCCGCCAAAGAGCTGGAAGAGCTGGCCAAGGCAGAGGCTGCCGCCCGCGCCAAAGCCGCCCCGAAACCCGAAGCGCCCAAACCCGCTGAGAATGCGCAGCCCCTGGAGCACCGGCCCCAGGTCACCATTGACGATTTTGCCAAGTGCGAACTGCGTGCAGCCAAGGTGCTGACCTGCGAGACCATCAAGGAGTCCCGCAAACTTTTGAAGATCACTCTGTTTGACGGCGAACGGGAGCGCACCGTGCTCTCCGGCATTGCCAAGTGGTACAAACCTGAGGATCTGATCGGCCGCACAGTGGCCATTGTGGCCAACCTGGCTCCTCGTCCCATGATGAAGGGCCAGTACGTGAGCGAGGGCATGATCATGGCCGCCAACCTGCCCGACGGCGGCGCGTCCGTGATTTTCTTCCCGGACGAAGTCCAGCCCGGCAGCCTGATCTCCTGACAACACAAAAAAGCGCCCCGGCGGGGCGCTTTTTTCGAGAGGTAACTTATGATTTTCGACACCCATTCCCACTATACTTCCCACCGGTTTGACGACCACCGCACGCAGCTTTTGGATTCGCTGCCCGGTCAGGGCGTATGCGCCGTGGTGGACTGCGCCACCGATTTCGACACCGCCACCCAGTGTCTGGCCCTGGCGGACCAATACCCCTGGCTGTATGTGGCCGCAGGCATCCATCCCCAAAGCCTGATCGAAGAGGACGCGTCCACCCGCACCCGCTTCGGCGGAGACTGGCGGGCCGAACTGGAGGCCATTGAACCCCTGTACGCAGACAAACGGGTGGTGGCCGTGGGCGAGTGCGGCCTGGACCACTACTGGCCCATTCCCAAAGAAGAGCAGGCAGCCCTGTTTGAAGCGGAACTGGAAGTGGCCAAAGCACACGACCTTCCCATCATTGTTCACGACCGGGAAGCGCACGCCGACACGTACGCAATGCTGAAAAAGCACCGGCCCAAGGGCGTGGTGCACTGTTATTCCGGCAGTGCCGACGACGTGGCATGGCTGACGGCGCAGGGGCTGTACATCGGTTTCGGCGGTGTTTTGACCTTTGCCAACGCCCGCAAAACCGTAGAGGCCGCCGCCGCGTGCCCCCTGGATAAAATTCTTCTGGAGACCGACTGCCCCTATCTGGCGCCCGTTCCCTTCCGGGGAAAGGAAAACCACTCGGGGTTGATTCTGCACGTAGCCCGGCGGCTGGCGGAGATCCGCGGCCTGACCGAGAAAGAAGTTCTGCGCATCACAGAAGAAAACGCCCGCACGCTGTTCGGTGTATAAAGCAAACGGCCCGCCTGTCTGGGACAGGCGGGCCGTTTTGGCTTTATTGTTTACACGGACCGGCGCACGTGCACCAGCAAATACAGCGCAGCCGCACCCAGCGCCAGGTGTCCCAGGCCCGCTGTGCCGGACAGCGCACCGTTCAGCGCCGGGCTCAGTGATGCACCGCACACCTGCACAACGCCCCTGACCAGCAGCCCCAGCGCCGTAAGATTCAAACCGATATGATAGGCCGGCGCGGCCCATTTCGCCCGGCGGGCACCCAAAAGCCCGTTCTTTTCCAGCAGCAGCAAAAGCAGGCAGACGCCTGTTCCCAGCACCAGATAATGGGCGTGCACCAGTCCCAGCGACGTCCGGTCCGTGAAGCCGGACAGTCTGGTGAATTCCCGGTAAAACACCCCGCCCGCCAGGGCAAGCGCTCCGTACACAAGCGCCGCGTTCGCAAATCGTTTCATGTTGTTCCCTCCCTGCGCAATGCGCGATATCCGATCAGCACGGTCCACACGTAGGCGCACGTTTTCGGAATCATCAGCATTCCCACCCAGGAAGCTGCGTCCGCCCACAAGACTACCGGAATGTAAAAGCCGAAGCTGAGCACAATGGTCAGCCACATCCAGCGAAACGCCCGGTCGTTTGTCCGCCGGGCGCTGCGGTAAAACAGCACCAGTACCACCAGCCCCAGCGCCGCAAAGGGCAGGTTGCGGTAAATGCCCCAACTCAACGGCGGATTGGCACTCAGCCATTCGTTTTGCGGCATCATGCACAGCACGATCCGCACGGCCGCCAGCGCCCAGACCAGAACGGTCCAGCCGTTTCCGCCCTGCACCCGATAGCGCAAACGCCACACATAGTACAGCAGCACGTAAAAGACGGTCATGGTCACCGAGGTGATCCATTTGCCCATGCCCAGCGCCGTCACAAAGTTTTCCAGCCCCGTGGTGCAAAGGGCCACCGCCCGGGGCACCAGATGAAACGCGTCACCCGCGCCCAGCACAATGGCCATAACGCCAAACAGACGGAATTGTGCCGGCGCGTTTTTCCAGGTGACCATTTTCACCCCCAGCGTCAGCACCAAAATCAGATAGACCGCATCAAAACCGGTCTCCATCATCGCTCTCATAACATCTCTCCTTCCCTGCAAAACCTAATTTTCTGTACAAAACGAATGCCGAAGGCCAGCCCCGCACCCAAAAGCGCGGCGCCCAATCCCGTGTAAAAAACAGCGATGCACCGGTCGGGCGCCAGCCGGGCCGTGCGCAGTACAATGCCGCCCGTCATCATTCCCGCCATGATCGCAAAGGACCGGCCGTCGAAAAAGCGCCAGAAATACTGCCGGTCTTCGTATCCGGTGATGCGTGCCGTGTGTTTTTTCACCAGTCTGGAAAATACAAAAATCCAGAAAACAGCAAATACCGCCAGAGAAATCAGCCCGTTGGTCCAGTTCACATACGGCCCGTACGTTTCCAGACCAATGCGGAGAATGTTTCCCCCGGCCGCGGTCCAGACCAGACCCGCCAGCAACAGCAGCGTCTTTGCCTGCACTTTCATAAACGTTCCTCCTTTATTGTGAACATTGTTCATTTTGAGCCTGAAAAGAAGCCCGCCTGGCGGGCTGTCTTTCAATACAATATTCTGCGTACCAATTCCAGCGCGGCGGCGGGATCGTTCTGCCCGCGCACCATGTCGCCCAGCAGCAGAGAAAACAGCGTTCCCGCAAAGACCCGGGGCGTAAACGCCGAATCGAAGGCGCCCGGCCGCACGCGCGCATCCCGCTCCAGAACGGTGCACAGACCGTCCATCATGTGGCTCCAGGTCTGTTCCATGCGAACGCGCCCTTCGGCCTTTTCCAGATGAAAAAACCGGGCGGAGTGCATGGAAAAGAATCCGGGATACGTCTGCGCGCCATACAAAATGCGCTGATAAAGCCAACGCACACAGCTTTCCGCGCTTTGAAACAGGTCCGGGTCTTCCGGCGTGTGAAAAATGTCGCACCACACGCTTTCCACCGTGGCGCTGACCAGCTCTGCCTTCGAGCCGAAATAGTTGTAAATCGACCCGACCGCCACCCCGCACGCAGCCGCTACGGTGCGGATATTCACCGCATCCCAGCCATCGGTGCGCACCAGCTGCCGGCAGGCTTCCAAAATGTCCTGTCGCGACGTTACCGCTGCATTCATGTTATCACCTCAAACTGAACAATGTTCATTATAACAGTGTTTTCCCTTTCTGTCAATCACCGCTGCTGTCTCACAGGCGGAAAAAGGCTTCTGCAACCGCTGGTTGCTAAAACTGAACCGTTCGCTTGGTCGACATTTCTTCTCTTCTTTGCTATGATAAAAGCGCGGAAAGGGGAGCAAAACCATTGACATTGGGTGAAAAAATCTTCACGCTGCGCAATCAAAGCAAACTGTCCCAGGGAGAACTTGCGGAAAAACTGAACGTATCCCGCCAGTCGATCTCCAAGTGGGAGACCGGAGCCAGCGTGCCGGAGCTGGACAAACTGATCGCCCTGAGCGAGGTATTCGGCGTCACCCTGGACGAACTGGCCAAAGGGGATGCAGTGCCCCGGCGCGCACCGGAACCAGCGCCCGTCCAGCCGGCACCCACGCCCGTTCCGCCGGCACCGGCGCCGCGGGCCGGCGCCTTGGACACGCAGAAAATTCTGGGGCTGATCCTGTTTGGCGTCGGGCTTTTGTGCTGCGTTTTGCGGCTTGTGCTGGGGCCGTTTGCCGGCGAGAACTTCCTGCTGCTGGGCGGCTATCTGCTGCTGTGCGGCGCGGTGTGCCTGCGAATAAGGCGGAACGCCGGGCTGGTGATCGGATGGGTCACCGTTGTGCTGGTTCTGCTGATCACCCCCTACTGGACGGGCATCCGCATCTTCGCGGTGTTCCACCGGGAGTTCTGGAGCGGCGGAAAGATTTCGATTTTGCAGGTGCTCAGCTCCGTATTCTGGCTGGGCGCCGCGGCCCTGGCCGTGGTCAGCGCCCTCCGGCTTTTCCGCACACGTTCCCGCAAATAAAACAAAGCCGCACCCTCCTGCCTTGAAAAAGGCAGAAGGGCGCGGCTTTTCTATTGGGTTGAGCGGAGCTCTTGTACCCGCCCCTCATCCGTTGCAATCAACAGCAATTCCTGCGCCATGCTTTTGGCCTGTTTCAGCTGTCCGGGCGGAAATCCGTGACAAAAGATATCCCGGAAATTCTCCCAGGCAATGCCTTCCCGTGGCAGCACAAGCATCAGTTCGCTGAAATAGTTCAAAAAGAGAGTTGCATCTTTTTCAAATTGCTTTTGCGACAGCCGCACCGTGGCCATTACATCGCTTGTGCCCGCATAGGTCACAGCCGCACCTTCGTATTGAAACAGACGGTTCTCCACCTCCTGTTTCAAACGGTCCCTTTGGCATAAATCGACCGTATAGGCCTCCCGGCTGAACCGGCAGAAAAGGAACGGCACCTGCCATTCGGTCATCTTCCCCAGAATGTGTTCGATCAGTTTTGCACGCAGGATGGGGTCGGATGGCTCCCATTCCGTACCGAAAAACACGTTCTGCATTTCAATCGTCCCTTTTTATTCAATGACCTTTTTCTGCTGCCACCGGTCGCCCTTGGCGCGCCACAGGAAAATGACCGCGCGCACGCACCAGTCGATATACATGGCCAGCCACACGCCCCGCAGGCCCATGTCCAGCGCATAGGCCAGCACATACGACATGCCGATGCGGAAGATCCACATGGAGACCATGCTGACGCACATGGTAAACTTTGCGTCGCCCGCAGCGCGCAGTGCGTTGGGAAGCACAAACGACGGCGTCCAGCTGAAAATGCTCCACAAACAGAACTCCCGCAAAATCTCCAGCGAGAGATCCGTGGTGCTGGCCGGCATGGCATAAAAGCCCACCAGCGGTTTGGCCAAAACCAGAATGAGCCCGTTCATCACAACAATGGTGGCCCAGGCTATCAAAAGCAGATTTCGGGTGTAAGTACGGGCCTGCTTCTTTTCGTCCGCTCCCATGCACCGGCCCACTACTGTGACCATGCCCAGGCCGATGGCGGCAGCAGGAATGCTGACCAGCGAACCGATGTTGTTGCAGATGGCGTTGGCCGCGATGGACGCCGTTCCGAACGAAGCCACCAAACCGGCTACCAGCAGCTTGCCGATCTGGAACATGCCGTTTTCAATACCGTTGGGAATGCCCACCTTCAAAATGCTGCGGATTTTTCCGCCGTCCAAATGCAGGTGCAGCACCTGTTCCAGATAGATGGGGTTCTGCCGGCTGCGCAGCAGGTACAGCACCATAAAGCAGGCGGTCATCCGGGAGAACAGACTGGCGGTAGCCGCGCCGGCCACCCCCATCTGGAACCCGTAAATCAGCAGCGCGTTGCCGCCGATGTTGATCACGTTCATAATAAACGACGCCAGCAGCGAAACCTTGGAGTTGCCCATGCTGCGGAACAGTGCCGCCCCCGCGTTGTACACTGCGATAAAGGGATAGGACAGCGCACTGAGCCAGAAATAAGTTTCCGCAGCCTGCATCACGTCCGGCTCCACCTGGCCGAACATCAGGCGCAGAAGATGGCGGTTGAACACAACGCACACCACCGCCAGCGTCACAGACAAGGCCAACACCACATACACCAGCTGCCGGGCCGAATCCCGGGCGCCGTCCCGATCCCGGCGGCCCAGATACTGGCTGGCCACCACGGCGCCGCCGGTGGCCATAGCCGCAAAGACCTGAATCAGCAGCAGGTTCGCCTGATCCACCAGAGAAATGCCGCTCACGGCCGCTTCGCCCACGGTGGAGACCATCATGGTATCCGCCATGCCCACCGTCACGGCCAAAAACTGTTCCAGCACCAGCGGCAGAATCAGCTTGCGCAGCTCCTGCCCCGTAAACACCGGCCGGACAAGCGTCTTTTCACTCATACATCCGCCCCCCTGTTTTCGCACCTACATTGTGCGCCTTTTCCCGTGGAAAAGCAAGGTGGGAGATGACAAAAGCCATCTCCCACCTTTGTGAAATTGTACCAAAAATTATACGCCGGAATAGGCAGAGAAGCCGCCGTCGATGGGCAGAACCACGCCGGTGATGAAGGAAGCCGCCTCATTGTTCAACAGGAACAGCAGGCCGCCGTCCAGCTCTTCGCTCTCGCCGAAACGGCCCATGGGGGTCGCAGCCAGGATCTTGCCGGTGCGGGCCGTGGGGGTGCCGTCTTCGTTCCACAGCAGCTTCGCGTTCTGCTTGGTGGAGAAGAAGCCCGGAGCAATGGCGTTCACGCGAATGCCCACTTTGGAGAAGTGAACAGCCAGCCACTGGGTGAAGTTGGAGATGGCCGCTTTGGCGCCGGAGTAAGCCGGGATCTTCGTCAGCGGAGTGAAGGCGTTCATGGAGCTGATGTTGATGATGTTGCAGCCCTCTTTGCCGATCATCTGACGGGCAAAAGCCTGGGTGGGGATCAGCGTGCCCAGGAAGTTCAGGTTGAACACGAATTCCACGCCGGAAGCGTCCAGGTCAAAGAAGCTCTTGGTGTCGGCGTCGATGTCGCCCAGCTCAAAATACTCTTTGTCGGTGGTGGCACGGGGGTTGTTGCCGCCGGCGCCGTTCACCAGAATGTCGCATTTGCCCAGGTCTTTTTCCACCTGGTCTGCCACGGCATAGCACACGTCTTTGTCCAGAACGTTGCATTTATAGGCTTTCGCCTCGCCGCCCTCTGCCACGATCTCGTCGGCAAATTTCTGCGCGGCTTCCTCGTTCAGGTCCAGCAGGGCCACTTTGGCGCCCGCACGGGCCAGGGTTTTTGCAAAAGCGCTGCAAAGCACGCCGCCGGCACCGGTGACAACGGCTACTTTTCCGCTCAGGTTGGTATCCAGAACATTCTTCTGCATAATGATCTCTCCTTTTTTAAAAATCCTTATTTGCGGTCTTTCTCGCAGGCTTCGAACAAGCCGTTGATATAGGTGGCGCCCAGAGCGCGGTCAAACAGGCCGTAGCCGGGTTTACCCGTCTCGCCCCAGATCATGCGGCCGTGGTCCGGACGGACATAGCCGTCGAAGCCGGTCTCCACCAGCGCCTTGACGATCTCATAGATATCCAGGCTGCCGCAGCTGGACAGGTGGGCGCGCTCCTCGAAGCTGCCGTCCTCCATAATCTTGACGTTGCGGATGTGCATGAAGCCGATGCGGCCCATGGCGGAATATTTGCGCACCATGGCGGGGATGTCGTTGGATTTGGCGCAGCCCAGAGAACCGGTGCACAGGCACAGGCTGTTGGCGGGGCTGTCCACCAGTTTCAGGAAGCGGTCCAGGTTGGCCTCGCAGGTGATGATGCGGGGCAGGCCGAAAATGGGATAGGGAGGATCGTCCGGATGAATGGCCATGACCACGCCGCACTCCTCGGCCACGGGGATGACCTTCTTCAGGAACTTCTCCAGGTTTTTCCACAGGCCCTCTTCGCCGATCTCGCCATAAGCGTTGATCAGTTCACGCACTTCGTCCTGGGTGTAGCTGGAGTCCCAGCCGGGCAGGTGAATGTCGTCTTTCAGCGGGTCCAGACCTTTCATCTGGTCCCAGTACATGACCAGGCTGGTGGAACCGTCCGGAGCTTTCTTATCCAGCTGGGTGCGGGTCCAGTCGAACACCGGCATGAAGTTGTAGGTGACGCATTTTACGCCGTATTTGGCGCAGCGGCGAATGTTTTCGCAATAGACTTCCAGCAGCTCGTCCACGTTGTTGCGGCCCAGCTTGATGTCCTCGTGCACGGGGATGGACTCCACCACATCGAAGACAAGGCCGTGCTCTTCGCACTGCTTTTTCATTTTGGCCAGGCTCTCTTCCGGCCAAACCTCGCCGGGTTTTACATCGTACACAGCGCTGACAATGCTGTGCATGCCGGGGATCTGGCTGATATACTCCAGGCTGATGGGGTCGGATTCGCCATACCAGCGGAACGACATTTTCATAGACAAAACCTCCTGTTGTTTTCAATGAAAGCCACGTGTCCTGCGCTTTCTTTATCTGGTTCTATTGTAGCGGATTGCGCCGCTTTTCTCAAGTTTAGTGTACCACTTTGATTTACAATAAAAATAGCTAAAATTGCTTTACTCATTGCGTATATTGTTGTAAACTGAAAAGTAAGATCACCGAAGGAGAAACACCCATGGCAAACCGCAACCAAAGCTTCACCCAGCGCCAGCACATGGTGCGCAGCAGCTTTGAAATTTACCGTTACTGCGATGCAAAACCCGGCGAAATTTCGCTTCATCACCATGATTTTTACGAGGTATATCTGTTCTTGGGCGGCCGGGTCTGCTATAATGTAGAGAGCCGGAACTATCGCCTTCTGCCCGGGGACATTCTGCTGATCGGCCCTACCGAACTGCACCAGCCCCGCATTGACAAAGACGCCGGCGTGTATGAACGCATTGTGCTCTGGCTGGACAAGCCGTTTCTGGAGCGTTTGAGCACCGACCGCATCAGCCTGACCCGCTGCTTTGACGTAAGCGTGCCGGGTCATACCAATCTGCTTCGCCCCTCTCCCTCGCAGCGGGCAGAGCTGCAAAGTCTGCTGGAGCAGCTGGCCCAGGAAAACCAAAGCGAAAGCTACGGTGCCGAGGTCATGTGCCAGGGGCTCCTGCTGCAGGTGATGGTGGCCCTGAACCGCCTTGCGGCCACCCTTCCCTCGGACGGGCTGAACGCCGAGCGGGACGCCGGGGTGGTGCCGCAGGTTCTGCGGTACATCAACGAGCATTACACCGACCCCCTTTCGCTGGAGTTGCTGTCCTCCAAATTTTTCGTCAGCAAGTACCACCTCTCCCACGAATTCAACCGGGTGGTGGGTACCAGCGTATACCGCTACATCGTTCAAAAGCGGCTTGTGATCGCCAAACAGATGCTGGCCGGGGGCGTTGCGCCCACCGATGTGTACCGCCACTGCGGGTTTGGCGATTATGCCAATTTTTACCGTGCGTTCAAAGCAGAGTATCACATCAGCCCGAAACAATATCCGGGCTGTGCGCATAATACGATCCATGGAGGTTGATGACAATGTTTACTGTTACCAAAACACCGTTCGGCGAATACACCGCGTATGTGCTGGCCGACACCGACGCAGGCACCACGGCGACCGTGGTGCCCGAAAAAGGCGGCATGGTGGTCAGCATGACCAAAAACGGCGAGGAGTATTCCTGGCTGCGTCACCCCAACTTTGAGCTGCCCGAGCGTCCCCGCTGCGGCGTACCCGCATGCTTCCCGGTGTGCGGCCCCACCCCCGATGAGGGCAACGAGTTTGAGGGCGGCCGCTATCCCATGGTAGTGCACGGCATCCTGCACACCACTCCCTGGGAATATGCGGGCCAGAGCACCCAGAACGGCGCTGCGGTGACCGTGACCG
The DNA here is from genome assembly GCF_045865535.1 of Owariibacterium komagatae. GTDB lineage: Bacteria > Bacillota > Clostridia > Oscillospirales > Ruminococcaceae > Ruthenibacterium > Ruthenibacterium komagatae. The sequence goes on along the minus strand of NZ_AP031406.1, from coordinate 2,318,506 downwards.
TCACGGACAACGAAGAGAGCCGCAAAAGCTATCCCTACGGGTTCCGCGTCACAGTGACTTACACGCTGAAAGGCAGTGTGCTGCGCTTTGACCAGAAATACGAAAACACCGGCGACAAAGCCATGCCCTTCTCCTTTGGTTTCCATCCCTATTTCTCCATCAGCGCGGTGGACAACCTGGTTTGGGACCTGACCGCCGAAAGCGTGCGCGACGCAGCCACCGGCGAGCTGACCCCCTTCACCGGCGTGGACTTCCCCTATGATCCGGACCAGACCACCCGTCATTACGCCGGCGTGAAGAGCCCCATGTCCTTCACCGACAAGGGCAACGGCCACCACGTGACCGTCCGCTTTGACGAGCACTTCACCAACGCTGTGCTGTGGCAGCAGGGCGCCGAAAAGTTCGTCTGCATGGAACCCTGGAACGGCTATCCCGGCAGCATGCGCGGCAAACACGAGGTGCTGGAGGCAGGCAAGAGCCTGGCCGCTTCTTTTGAAATCGAAATCTGATTTTTTCTCTCTAAAAAATACGCTCTGTTTTACAAAATTCGTGTAAAACAGAGCGTATTTTTATATTTGTTTGTCTGCCCAGACATCCACATCTTCGGGCGCTGCGCCGGCGGCCAGCAGCCAGCGGCGCGCGCCGCCCAGGCGGTCCAGCTCGCGCAGGGCCATCTCCATGGCATCTTCCTCACAGCCCAGCAGCGCCTGATAGAATGCCGGGTCCGTGCCCGGCGGAATGGTGGCCACATCCTGCTGCGGCGCGTCTGCCAGCATGGCCCGCGTGCAGGCGTAGTCCCGCACCACTTCTTCCCGGGGCACGCCCCCGCAGAGAAGAATCAGCGCAGCCAGCAGACCGGTGCGGTCCTTTCCGGCCGAGCAGTGAAACAGCACGCCCTGCCCCTGCCGCAGGCTTTCCGCCGCCAGATGAACAGCCCGTGCAAACACCGGCCCATGCACATGCAGCATGTGCAGATACAGCTCGCCCAGCCGGAAGGTGGGGTCCATCCGGCGCACGGTAAACAGCGGCGTATTATCGATGGTGACTTCCACCACCCGGGCCGGCACAAACGCCGGCGTGGGCTGGCGCAATTGTTCGTCCGGGCGCCGAAGGTCCAGAATGCATCCGATGCCCCACTGGCGCAGGCGGTCGGCATCCTCCTGGGTCAGCGCCGCCAGATGATCGGACCGCAGAAGCCGGCGCGGTCCACAGCCGGGAAGAAGTACCCCCAGATCCCGTGTATTGCGGGTACCCTGTAAAAGCGAAGCGTTCATTTGATCCCACTTTTCATAAAAGAGTCAATGATCTGTTTTTGCAGCACCATGTACAAAAGCAGAATCGGAAGGCTGGCCAGAACCGCGGCGGCCAGCAGCGGCCCCCACAGATTGCCCTCGCTGGACAAAAACATGCTCAGCCCGATTTGGACCGTGGCCTTGTCGATGCTGCGGGTGATGAGCAGCGGCCAGAAGTATTCGTTCCAGCAGTGGATGAACAGGATGATGCCCAGGGATGCCACCGGCCCCTTCAGGTTGGGCAGCACCACCTGCAGCAGCGTTTTCAGCGAGTTTGCCCCGTCCACCTGCGCCGCTTCAAAAATGGTTTTGGGGAAAGCGTTAAAACTTTGATACAACGTCAGAATGGCGAAAGCAGAGGCCAGATTGGGCAGCACGATGCCGGCCACGGTATCCCGCAGGCCCAGCTGAACCAGATTCACATAGTTGGGCAGCATGGTGGCCTGAAAGGGGACCAGCCAGGTCACGGTAAACAACCCATAGAACAGCTTTTTGCCGGGAAAATCCCACCGGGTCAGGGCGTAAGCCGCCAGGATCCCGGTGCACAGCTGCCCCACCATCTGAAAAACGCCGCTGGCAAAACTGCGGACGATCATGGTGGGCAGCGGGATCATTTCCAGTGCGTCGGCAAAATTCTGCAGCGTCACATTCTGGGGCAAAAGGGAAAAATAAAGAATTTCATCCGTGGGTTTGAAGGCGTTGAGCACCATCCACACCAGCGGGAACAGCGACAGCACACTGACCGCCGCCAGAAGCGCGTGGCCCGCCCACCGGACGGGCCCTCGATAAACAAGCACCTGTGTTTCCATGGCAATCCGCCCCCTAGTTGTCGTAATAGCTCAGTTTCTGTCCCACATGGCTCAGCACCAGAGCGATGAGACCGAAGCCCAGGAAGAACACCACCGCCGAAGAACTGGTCAGCCCTGAAGAGGAGGTGCGGAACCCTTTGTCCCACATGAAATAGTAGGCATTGATGGTGGAGTTCAGCGGGCCACCCTGGGTCAGTGTATCCACATAGGTGAAGCTCCAGCTGGATGCAAACAGAATGCTGAGCATGGTGTTGAACACCAGCGTGGGCGACAGAAGCGGCAGCGTGATGCGGAATGTCTGCTGCCAGAAACCTGCTCCGTCCATGGCTGCGGCCTGATAATACCCGTCGTCAATGTTCTGCACCGCACTGTAAAACAGCAGGGTGAAAAAGCCTGTCATTTTCCAGCCGGTGATGAAGATGATGCATCCCAGCGCATAGCGGGGATCGTTGAGGAAGGAGATGGACTCTTCGACGCCCATTCTCTCCAGCAGCTGATTCAGAAGGCCGCCCGCCGGATGCAGGATCCACCGGAACACCGCCGCAGCGGCCACGGGCGCCAGGATCATCGGCACAAAAATCATGCCCCGGTAAAAGGCGCTGGCCCGCTTTGTAATGCTTTTGGCAAAAATGGATACCAGCACCGGCAGCACGATGGAAAAGGGCAGCAGGCCCACCATCATCACCAGCGTGTTGACCACCGCGTTGGAAAAGCCCGGCGTGCGCAGCAATTTGGCAAAGTTGTCCAGCCCGCAGAATTGCGGCGTGGTGGTGGGCAGCATGTTCCAGTTGAAAAAGCTCAGGTAAAAGGTGCGCAGCAGAGGGTAATAGATCCACACGCACATCAGCACCAGCGCAGGCAGCAGATAAACATAGGGCTGCCAGCACACCCGGGCCAGTGCGCCGCGCTTTGTCTTTACAGCCGCCCGATTGCGGCCGGACCGGGGCAGCGCAAGCCCCGGTCCATATGTCAGCACATCACTTTTCATCGTTCACTCAGCCGTTCAAAAGCTCCTGATCCTGGGCGGCGGTGTCGTTTACGATCTGTTCCACCGGCTCATCCGTCCACAGGACCTTGTCCACCATTTCGTACAGAGACGCGCTCAGTGTCTGCCAGTTTTCCGTGGGGAAAGCCGTGGTCTGCCGCATGCGGGTCATCTGCTCCATGTTGACCCCCAGAAGCGGGTTTTCCTGCGCGAACTCATACAGAGCGCCGCCCTCTTCCACCAGCGCCGGGCGCAGGGGCAGATAACCGATCTCCGCCGTGATGATCTCGTAGCCGCGGTCGCTGGACACAAACTGCAGGAACCGCCATACCGCGTCCCGTTTGGCCTCGTCCTGGGTGAACACAAACAGCGCGCTGCCGGAGTTGGTGGGCACAGCCTCTTTGCCGGTGAAGGCGGGCATGGCCGCGCCGTACAGATCCCAGCCGCCGGCCTCAGCCGCTTTTTTCATGCTGGCGTGCACCGCGCTGGACTGCAGATACATGGCCAGGTTGCCGTTGGAAAACGCCTCGGTGGCCTCTTCCTCGGTCATGGTTCCGTGCACGCCGGCATCCGCCATGCCGCGCAGCATCTGCATGGCGCCCATGCCGCCCTCTTCGTTGAAGGTGATGGTGGAGCGGTCCTCAGACAAGATGCTGCCGCCGTTGGAATAAATCAGCGCCTGGGCGATCCACTCGCCGCTGGAGGCACCGGTGGTCGCTACATGCAGTGCTTCCACGTCCGGATTTGCCTCTTTGATGGCCTGGCCGTACTGCAGCACTTCGTCCCAGGTCTCAGGGGGATCGTTGGGGTCCAGCCCCGCCTGCTCGAACAGGGTGCCGTTGTAGAACAGCACCGGCGTGCTGAAGGTAAAGGGCAGGCAGTACGTTTTTCCGTCGTATTCGCCCAGTGCCAGTCCGTTGGGCGAGAACGTCTCAAAATTCTTGTCGAACTCTTCTTCGGTGGTCAAATCGTTGATGGCAACTGCGCCCAGACCGTTGATGGCAAAGTCCATGGCACGGAAGGGCAGCTGCGCCACATCAGGGACCTCACCGGCCGCCATATCGGCCTGCAGGCGGGCAGCCATATCAGAGTTGGACACCGGAACGCCCGTCACTTTTACGTCGGGATTCTGCGCCATAAACTCATCCATCAGCTTCTGCGTGGCTTCCTGCGCGGAAGCGTTCAACAGGGTGTAGCTGTAAAAGGTGATCTCCACCGGCTCCGTCTGCACATCTTCACTGCCCGCGGCAGCTGCCGTCTGCTGCGCAGCGCTTTCACTGTTCTGGCCGCAGGCCGCCAGAGATACCGCCAGGGCGGCTGTCAGGCCCAGAGCCATCCATTTTTTGAAATTCATTCTTCTTCCCTCTCTCACAAATTTATTTTTCTGCATGATACTCCCGCATCTGCTGCGGCGTCATGCGGACCAGAAGCGGCCGCTCGTCCAGGCAGAAGGGGGACCAGTAAAAACCTTGATCGTACACGGCGCAGAACTGGGCCTGAATTCCGTCCACAAAGCTCAGCGCGCCGCCCTGCGGCATCTCAATGGCAAAAGCCGTTCCCGCACCGGTGTAGACCGGCGTGCCGCCCGGCAGCATTGCCGCCGTGGGAAAGTGTTTGTGCCCTGCCAGCACAGCTTTGACCGGATATCGCTCCAGGATCTTCTGGAACAGCTCCGGTTTCTGCAAATTGTTCTGGTTGGTGGCATACACGGTCGTCCCGCAGGGCGGGTGGTGCAGAGCCACCACGGTCGGCGTGGCACAGGTTTTCTGCAGCTGATCTTCCAGCCATTGCAGCTGTTCGCTGTCCAGCCGGCCGGGCACCTGATCGTCCACGGCCGAGTCCAGCACCAAAAGACGCAGGCCCGGCATTTTTATGCGGTAGTAGTACGGGCCGCTGTGCGCCGGCATTTCGCAGTAACCGCGGTAGAAGGCGTCGTGCCGGTCGTGATTGCCCAGCGCCACATGAGTCGGCATGCCGTACCGCCGCTCCATGTTTTCCACAAACTGTTTTGCGGCGGTGTAATCCGCCGGGCCGCCCTCGTGTACAAAGTCACCGGTGATCAGCACAAAATCCGGCTTTTGGTCCAGTTTCGCCGCAGCCGCATAGACCTTCTCCAGCCGCTCGGGCGAAGAACAGATGGGCGAGCGGTTCTCTCCAAAACACAGATGCGTGTCGGAAATATGCAAAAAATTCACGATTTCCAATCGAACGGGTTCCTCCCCTCAAAGAGGTTTTTGATGCGGCGGCTTTCCGGACAGCCACCGTTGCCATTGTAGCACCGGCGCCATTTTTTTGCATGCATCTTTCCGTCAAAAGTTTGAAAAAATAAATTTTACATCGTTTGTTTATTTTTGTTCGAATGCATAAAAATGCATCTTTTTCCCGTCCGGTTACACAAAAAAGTGCCAAACATTTTGTTCTTCAAGTCCCTGGTGTAAAATCCCGTGGCCGCACAGGTAAAATAAAGGTGCAAAAAGCAGCCCCGCAGACAAAACATCCGTGGGGCTGCTTTTTGCATGGTTTCTGCGACGGCACGCCGGTTTGGCGGCAAACCGGAAACCAAAAACACCGCCCCTTTCGGAGCGGTGTTTCTGGGTTTGAGAGATTCTTGAGTTTTTTTAACGGAGCGGCGGCAAGCGCTAATTACCGCCGAACCGGAACAAGCAAAATGCTTAGCGCTGGATGCGGCCGGAACCGTCGCCGCCAGCCAGTTTCTCCACTTCGGAAACGGTGACCATGTTGTAGTCGCCCTCGATGGAGTGTTTCAGAGCAGAAGCCGCCACTGCGAACTCAACCGCAGCCTGGGTGTCCTTGCCGTTCAGCAGGCTGTAGATCAGGCCGCCGCCGAAGCTGTCGCCGCCGCCCACACGGTCGATGATGTGCAGGTCGTATTTCTTGGAGAAGCAATACTCGTCCTTGGCAACGTTGTACAGCATAGCGCTCCAGCCGTTGTCGAAAGCAGAGTGGCTCTCACGCAGGGTGATGGCAACCATCTCAAAGTTGAACTTGTCAGCCAGCTGTTTGGCCACGCTCTTGTAGCCCTCGTGGTTCAGGGTACCGGCATAGATGTCCGTCGCCTCGGCCTCGATACCGAACACGTCCTTGGCATCCTCCTCGTTGGAGATGCACACGTCCACATACTGGCACAGGTCGGTCATGGCAGCGCGGGCCTCTTCACGGGTCCACAGTTTGCCGCGGTAGTTCAGATCGCAGCTGATCTTCACGCCGTGCGCTTTTGCAGCTTTGCAGGCCTCGCGGCAGATCTCAACCACATTGGGTCCCAGCGCCGGGGTGATGCCGGTGAAGTGGAACCAGTCCACGCCCTCAAAGATGGCGTCCCAATCAAAGTCAGCCGTGGTGGCTTCCTGAATGGCGGAATGAGCACGGTCATAGATGCACACGCTGCCGCGCTGAGAAGCACCCTTCTCGTTGAAGTAGATGCCCACACGGTTGCCGCCGCGGGTGATCTTGCTGGTGTCTACGCCGTAGCGGCGCAGGCTGTTCACAGCCGCCTGGCCGATGGCATGGGCGGGCAGTTTGGTGACGTAGGAAACGTCGATTCCGTAGTTGGCCAGGGACACAGCCACGTTGGCCTCGCCGCCGCCGAAGGTAAACTCCAGATGGTCGGCCTGAACAAAACGCTCGTAGTTATAGGGCTGCAGGCGAATCATCAGCTCGCCGAAGGTGACAACTTTTTTAGACATGTCCAATGCTCTCCTTTATACTCTTTATAATTATTTCTGAACCAGGTGAATGGCAAAGCCGGCGATCTCATCCTTGAAGTACGCGGCTTTGGCGGTGACGGTCTCCTCGCGGAACTCAAAGCCTTTGGCCTTGAAGTAAGCGATGGCACGGGGCAGGGTGTTGGTGCCGATGGCGATGTGGCCGTTTTTGCCCAGATACATTTTCTTCATGATCTCCACGCCTTTGTTGCCCACAAAGATGCTGGAGTTGCCCTCGGCAATGTCAAAGCCGAACATGGCGCCGAACAGCTTGGCCGCCTTCATGGCCTCTTCGGCGTTCTCGGTATTGATGCCGATGTGCTTGACTTCGAAGCCCAGCATGGTGTTCACGGCCTCGCGGGTCAAACGCTCGATCTCGTCCCACTTCTCGGCCTCGATCAGGTCTTTCTTCACCATCCAGGTGCCGCCGCAGGCGATGATCTTGTTGAAGGACAGGTAGTCCATCAGGTTTTTGGCGTTCACGCCGCCGGTGGGCATCCAGCGCAGGTTGGTGTAGGGGCCGGCCACTGCTTTCAGCTTGGCCACGCCGCCGTTCTGCTCAGCCGGGAAGAATTTCACCACGTCCAGGCCCATGCTCATGGCCTGCTCCATCTCACCGGGGGTGGCGGTGCCGGGCATCATCAGCATGCCTTTGTCAATGACGTATTTGGTGATCTCGGGGTTGAAGCCCGGGCTCACGATGAATTTCACGCCCGCGGCAATGGCGCGATCCGCCTGCTCTTTGGTCAGAACGGTGCCGGCGCCCACCAGCATCTCAGGCACTTCCGCCACGATGCGTTTGATGGCTTCCTCCGCGGCGGCGGTGCGGAAGGTCACCTCCGCGGCGGGCAGGCCGCCTTTTACCAGGGCCTTCGCCAGGGGCACGGCTTTTTCCGCGTCATCCAGAGCGATTACAGGCACAATACCGATCTCGTAGATTCTTTGCAGCACGTCGTTCATGATATCTTCTCCTTTGTCAAAGCGTGGCGTTCCGCATTACGGAACTGCGTTCCACTTTCTTGCTGACTTCATTATAAACATCCCGATGCGGATGTCAATGCGTTTCGTTCGGTTTTTTTGAAAAGCTTGCAAACACGGCATTTTCATGCTTTTTTCCCTTGCTTTTCCGCGCGGGATACCGTACAATACAATGGAACGGTGTTTCACATTGTGGAATTCGCAAAAAACACAGGAGGGTTGTTTGTGGAAAATGTTCATGGCGGCGTGCAGAGTGTGGCGCGTATTTTTTCGCTGATCGAGGTGCTCAGCGCGCATCCGCAGGGCGCGTCTCTGCAGACCATCAGCGCGGAGAGCGGACTTGCCAAAAGTACCACCCATCGGCTTTTGTCCAGCCTGGTGGCATTGGGGTATGCCGTGCAGGACAGCTTTTCCACCCATTACCGCCTGACGCTGAAAATGTTCGAGCTGTCCAGCGGCATTGTCAATGACATGGACATTCTGTCCGTGGCCAAGCCCCATTTGGACAAGCTTTCCCGCCACACGGGCGAAGCGGTGCATCTGGTCATTCAGGACGGCATCGATATTGTATATATTTATAAAGCAGAGGCAGGCATCGGGTCCATGCGTATGTCCAGCCATGTGGGGCTGCGCATTCCCATGTACTGCACCGGTGTGGGCAAGGCCATTCTGGCCACCCAAAGCTATGGCGAGGCCGAGCGCGTCTGGCGCAAAAGCACCATCCGGCCGTTGACCCAGCACACCATCACCCATTTTGACGCGCTGGTGGAAGAGCTGAAGCGGGTGCGCATGGCGGGCTACGCGGTGGATGACGAGGAAAACGAGCTGGGCATTCGCTGTGTGGCGCTGGCGGTGCCCGGCATGAACGGCCGGGCCGAAGCGGCGTTCAGCATCTCGGGTCTTGCAGCCCAGATGACGCCCCAGCGCATGAAAGACCTGGCGCAGATGGGCCTTGCCACGCGGCAGGACATTCTGCGGGACCTGGGCTGGCATTAAGAAAAGGACAGGTGCAGACGATGAAACAGTGTATGGATGCAGAAAACCTTCACCGCCGGCTGAAAAAAATTGCCGGTCAGGTCAACGCCATCGATAAAATGGTGGATGAGGACGTGCCCTGCGAAGACGTGCTCATCCAGATCAACGCAGTGAAAAGCGCTTTGCACAAAGTGGGCCAGATCGTGCTGGAAGGGCATTTGAACCACTGCGTGCGGGACGGCATTGAGCACGGCGACGCAGACAAAACCATTGCCAACTTTGCCAAGGCCATCGAGCACTTTTCCCGCATGAGCTGACACAGGGCTCTGTGAAATCGCCCGGCCCGGTTGCAACCGGGCGGCCAAATCTGTATAATAATCAGTAGAAATTCTTTTTGATTGCAAGATCAGCCTGCGCCTTTGCGGCGGCTTCCCCATGGTTTTCCCCCTTCCCCCCAAAAACCGACCGGGTCGCCTTTTTCCGCACAGGCGGCGTTCTCCGCTTTGCAGAGCGCCGGGTCTGATCGGATGGGAGGAAGCGCGTATGTTGAAAAAAGATGTTATGATCTCCGAGCGGTTTCAAACGCGGGAATACCCGGTATCCAAACTCATCCAAACCGCGAACAGTTTTCAGAGCGATGTTTTTCTGGAGTGCGGCCCCAGCCGCGCCAACGCTAAAAGCATGCTGGGCATGCTGGCACTGAACTTATGGCCCGGAATGACCGTGACCGTCGTTGCCGACGGACCGGACGAAGGCCCGGCGCTGGACGCCGTGGACCGGCTCTTGTCCGGGACCTGATCCGACATCTGAAAAGAACGCACAAAAAAAGAGGGGCAATGCCCCTCTTTTTTCTTATGCAAAACGGTTGCCCGCCAAAAAATCCTCCGCATCCAGCACGCCCCAGACCGGGCACTGCCCGTTCCACTGCCCGAACTCTCCCGCAGCGGCGGGACGGGTGCCCCACACAGCCAGCACCCAACGGTCGTCGGCATATAAAATGGGCACCGGCTGCCGCCAGCCCTCCCACAAAATCTGCTGCGGCAGCGGCGTGGCCCCGCCCTGCACCGTGTCCACCGCAAAGCGGCTGACGGTGGTCTGTCCCGGCAGTGAATCCCGGGGCCGCATCTCGATCACCAGCATGTCTCCGATTTTGGCCGGGCAGTCCACAAAATTCTTGCCCCACTGGGAACCAAAAGACGCCAGCACCGTATCTCTGCCGGTGGAAAAATCCGCTTTGTGCAAATCACCGTTTTCGTAAAACAGATAGCAGGCGTCCCCGTACACAAATCCCGCGGCCTGGTACTGCCGCCAATGAACCAGCGTGTGTTCCTGCCCCTGGTCATCGATGAAAAAGAGGCTGTGGATCTGGGAATTGATTTTTGCATCCCACTCTTCGGTGGGCACCTGACGGGACAGGCCGCCCTCGAAAATGCGCTTCATCACCACACGGTTTTCAAACACGCCCTGAATCATCACATTGTCCCGGGGATGGCTCAGCCGGGCCAGCGTTTCCACCGTGCCGTCGTCCAAATGCACCCGGGCCAGCCGCCGGTCCCGGACGCTGCCGCCGTCGGAAAGCGTGTCGATCAATGTGTACAGATTGTCATGGTCCGCCGCGCAGTACAGGCCCGGCGCCTCATCAGGCTCAAAGGTGACCACGGTGCGGCTGCCGGTGCCATCCGTCGCCCGCACTTCCACCCGGGCAGGTGTCGGCGGAGTCCGCCCCAATGCCGGGAGCCGGGGATGGACCAGCACCACCCGGTTTTGCTGCGCCACCAGACGGGGCTGGCCCGCCGAAGTGCACACAAAAGCCGGGCAGGTTTCATCCGTGTGAACGCAGCCGGACCGGCCGCACAGAATCCGCCGCTGGCCGGACGCGAAATCCGTACAGGTGAGCACCGAAGTGCCCGCAGGGTTTGTGAGAATTTGATAGTAACCGTCTTCGTTGGCGCTGCCATCTTTCAAATCGTAGAAACGCAGCGGTCCCGCAGTCTGTGCGGCAGGCTGGGGATCGGTCTCTTCCGGCTGCGGGGCGCTGGAGGCCGGAACCGGAACAGAGGAAGAAGGCACGGCGGGCGCGCAGGCCGCCAGAAACACCAGCGCCAGCACGCAAACGGCCTTTGAAAACCGGTTTCTCATGGACACCCCTCCTCTTTTTCAAAATACCGCAAATTTGTCACCGACTTGTATCGGCAAAAGTCACGGAGTGTCTTGACAGGGATTTTTTGCAGCGCTACTATATACCCATACCCCCTATATGTATATTAGGAGTGAGGAACATGTTGCGGCGTATCAAATCGTTTTCTACCAGCCGGGAACAGCGGGAGGTCCTGCTGCTGGTGCTGGGTGGACTTTCGTTGGCGGCCAGCTTTTTTGCAAACGGGCGCTGGTGGCCGGACCCGGCCTGGATCGCGGTGATCCTGTGCGGGATTCCCATTTTGAAAGAAGCGGCCGAAGGGCTTGTGACCCGCTTTGACATCAAGGCGGACGTTCTGGTGTCGCTGGCGCTGATCGCGTCGGTGTGCATCGGAGAAATTTTCGCGGCGGGCGAAGTGGCCTTCATTATGCAGATCGGCGCGCTGCTGGAAGAGCGCACCGTGGCCAAAGCCCGGGCAGGCATTGAACGGCTGGTACGGCTGACCCCCCGCACGGCCCGCCGCGTGACTGCCGGCGGCGAGGAGACCATTGATGCGCAGACCGTGCAGGCCGGCGACGTCCTGCGGGTTCTGCCCGGCGAGACCGTTCCCGCAGACGGACGGGTGCTCACGGGTGTCACTTCGGTGGATCAGGCTGTGATGACCGGCGAATCCATCCCTGTGGACAAAGGCCCCGGCGACCCCGTGTTCAGCGGGACCGTAAACCAGTTCGGCGCGTTTGACATGCGCGCAGACCGGGTGGGCGAGGACAGTTCCCTGCAGCGCATGATCCGTCTGGTGCAGTCCGCGGATGCGGGCAAAGCGAAAATCGTGGGCATTGCGGACCGGTGGGCCACCTGGATCGTGGTGGCCGCCCTGTCGGCGGCAGCGCTGACCTGGCTGGTCACCGGCCAGCTGATCCGGGCCGTGACCATTCTGGTGGTCTTCTGTCCTTGTGCGCTGGTGCTGGCCACGCCCACCGCCATCACGGCGGCCATCGGAAACGCCACGCGCCACGGCTTTCTGGTGCGGGAAGGAGACGCACTGGAGCGGCTGGCACAGGTCAAAAAAGCTGCATTTGACAAAACCGGAACGCTGACCCTGGGCCAGCCTTCGGTGCAGCGTGTGCAGCCGCAAAACGGCTGGTCGGAAGACGAACTGTTCGCGCTGACCGCCGGAGCCGAGCGCCTGTCCGAGCATCCGCTGGGCAAGGCCGTTGTGCGGGACTTTGAAACACGGTATGGTCGGCCCGCCCCTGCCTGCACCGATTTTGAAATGGTGCCCGGACGGGGTGTGCGGGCGGTGGTGAACGGCCACCCGGTGGCGGCGGGAAGCCTCGCGCTGCTGGAAAGTCTGGGCATTGCCCCGCCCCCGGAAACCGACGCCACCCGCATTTGCGTTGCGGTGGACGGGCAGGCCGCGGGTGTGCTGACGCTGGCGGACACGGTGCGCTCTACAGCCGCCCAAACCGTGCAGGCGCTGAGAGAACAGGGCGTGGAACCGGTGCTTCTGACCGGCGACCACGCGGGTGCTGCGGCAGCCATCGCCGGGCCCCTGGGCATTCGGGAAGTGTACGCGGACTGCCTGCCCGAGGACAAGCTGCGCCGCATTGACCAGCTGCAGAGCGCCGGGCAGCCGGTGTGCATGGTGGGCGACGGCGTCAACGACGCGCCCGCGCTGAAACGCGCCTTTGTGGGCATTGCCATGGGCAAAACCGGCAGCGACATTGCCGTGGACGCGGCGGACATCGCCCTGGTCAGCGACGACATCCGCCAGCTGCCCCATCTGACCGCTCTGGCCCGGCGCATGATGACGGTCATCCGCATCAACCTCACTTTTTCCATGGCGCTGAACTTTGCGGCGGTGGCACTGGCCATGACCGGCGTTTTGAACCCGGTGGTGGGTGCGCTGGTGCACAACGCCGGTTCGGTGCTGGTGATCCTGCATTCCGCGCTTTTGCTGAAATTCCGGTAAAACAAACGGGACGGTCAAGCCACGCTTGACCGTCCCGTTTCTGTTTCACAGCATCTCCTGCTTGTTTCCCATGTGCAGGATGGCATTGTAATCAATGGCCTGCCGCACGTCCGGCTCCAGCAGCGGCGAAAACTCCGCCAGCTCCGCATCGGTCAGGTCCTCGATGGCCTTTCCCTGCTCCTCGCAGTACAGCACCATCCTCCCCACCAGACCGTGGGCGTCCCGGAAGGGCATTCCCTTTTTCACCAGATAATCCGCCACTTCGGTGGCGTTCAAAAAGCCTTTTTTCACCGCGGCGGCCATGGCCTCCGGATGAGGCTGCATGGTGGCGACCATCCGCTCCATGCCTTCCAGGCTGTCCCGCACGATCTCCCAACTGGAATAGTAGGCTTCTTTATCTTCCTGCATGTCCTTGTTGTAGGCCAGCGGAAGCCCCTTCATCATGGTGAGCAGCGTGATGAGGTTGCCGTAAACATGACCCGTGCGTCCGCGCACCAGCTCGGCCCCGTCGGCGTTTTTCTTCTGCGGCATGATGCTGGACCCTGTGGTGTACCGGTCATCCAGCGTGATAAAGCCGAACTCCGCGCTGCTCCAGAGGATCAGTTCCTCCGCCATGCGGGACAAGTGCATCATCAACAGCGCATAAGCGCCCGTCATCTCGATCACATAATCCCGGTCCGACACACCGTCCAGAAAGTTGTTGCACGCGCTGGAAAAGCCCAGCTGCTTGGCAGTGTACGTGCGGTCAATGGGATGCGTGGTGCCCGCAAGCGCTCCGCAGCCCAAAGGGCACTGGTCCAGAAGGCTCAGGGCGTTGACAATGCGCCGGCGGTCCCGGTCCAGCATCTCCTGATAGGCCAGCAGATAATGTTTCATGGTGACCACCTGTGCCCGCTGCAGGTGGGTGTACCCCGGCATGATCCAGGGGTTCCGCTGGGCGGTTTCCGTCAGCGTGACGCAGAACCGCGCCAGCTGGCCGGCCACCTGACGGCCCGTCTGCCGCACAAACAGCTTCATGTCCGTATTCACCTGATCGTTGCGGCTGCGGGCGGTGTGCAGCTTTTTGCCCACCTCGCCCACCCGGCGGATCAGGTTCAATTCCACAAAGGTGTGCACGTCCTCGTACTCATTTGTATACGGCAGCGCCCCCGCTTTGTAGTCCGCCAGAATGCTGTTCAGGCCCTCTTTCAGGGTCTGGCCCTCCTGCAGAGTCAGCATGCCGCATTTTACCTGCATCTCCACATGGGCCAGACTTCCCGTCACGTCCGGCTCGATCAGCCAGGCGGTGGCGCAGTTGTCTCCGTTGAAGCGCTCCATCCAGGCGTCTTCGTCCTCTTTGAACCGGCCGCCCCACAGGCGGGTCTGGTATGCGTCGGCCATGATTCTTCCTCCCCTCGCTTCAAAAACGCAGGCTCAGGCAGCTCAGCCCGCCGTCGATCTTGCGGAACTCCGATGTGTCGCACACCAGCACCGGATATCCCAGCGCCTCCACCGCCGCCTGCACCGTGGGATACCCCGCGGGCACGATGACCTTGCCGTTCACCCAGATGCAGTTGGCCGCGTAGGCCTCTTCCGCAGGGATCTTCACCTTGTGGTAGCTTTCAAAAGCGGGTTTTGTGCAGAACTCGCCGGCCGTGAGCATGTTGTTGTTCTCCAGATACACCACGCCGGTTTTCAGGTGCAGCACCTCGGTCAGCGGCACGGCCACCACCTTGCAGCCGAACGGGCTCAAAATCTCGCCCAGCTGGCGAATGCCCTCGGCGTTGGTGCGGGCGGACTGCCCCACGTAGAATGTGTCGCCGCACATCATCACGTCGCCGCCCTCCAGCGTGCCGGGGTCCGTGATGTGAAAGATTTTGTCCTTGGGATAGAACTGCTCCAGCACCGGCTCGATGGCCGCCGTCTCCCCCTTGCGGCTGGGCGCGCCGGGATTGGTGATCACCGCGCAGTATTTGGTCACAATGGCCGGGTCCTCCACAAAGCAGGAATCGGGATACGCCTCATCCGCGGGCAGCACCGTCACATCCACACCGCACTGCTTCAGCGTCTCCACATACGCCGCGTGCTGGGCCAGCGCCTTCTCGTAGTCGGGCGTTCCCAGTTCGGGGTGGTCGGTGATGCCGTTGATCATGGCTTTGCAGGGAATTTTTACGATCACATGCTGAAACACGATTCATTCCTCCCAATTCTGTTTGAGCTTGGCCTGCACGGTGATGGGCAGACCGAACAAATGGATGAAGCCGGCGGAATCCTTCTGGTCGTAGATCTGGTCTTCTCCAAAGGTGGCCAGCTCCTCGCTGTACAGGCTGTACGGCGACGTGGTGCCCGCGGGGATGATATTCCCCTTGTACAGTTTCAGCTTCACATCGCCGGTGACGGTCTTCTGCGTCTCGGTGACAAAGGCGGAAAGCGCCTGCCGCAGCGGCGTATACCACTGGCCGTTGTACACCAGGTCCGCAAATTTGTGCGCCACCAGCGCTTTGTAATGGGCCGTCTCCTTGTCCAGGCACAGCATTTCCAGCTGCTTGTGTGCAAAGTAGAGGATGGTGCCGCCCGGCGTCTCGTATACGCCGCGGCTCTTCATGCCCACCAGACGGTTCTCCACAATGTCGATCAATCCCACGCCATTGGCGCCGCCCAGCTGGTTCAGAGTGCGCACGATGTCGCTGCCCTTCATGGGCTTGCCGTCCACCGCCGTGGGCACGCCCTTTTCAAAGTGGATGGTCACATAGGCGGGCTTGTCGGGCGCCTGCAGGGGGCTGACCCCCATCTCCAGAAAGCCCGGTTTCTCATACTGGGGCTCCTGCGCCGGGTCTTCCAGGTCCAGTCCCTCGTGGCTCAGATGCCACAGGTTCTTGTCCTTGGAATAGTTGGTGGCCCGGTCGATTTTTAGCGGCACGTTGTGGGCCTCGGCGTAGTCGATCTCCTCCTCGCGGCTCTTGATGTCCCACTCGCGCCAGGGTGCGATAATGGGCATATCCGGAGCATGGGCGCGGATGGCCAGCTCAAACCGGACCTGGTCGTTGCCCTTGCCGGTGCAGCCGTGGCAAATGGCGTCGCAGCCCTCTTTTTGGGCGATCTCCACCAGCTTTTTGCCGATGATGGGCCGGGCGAAACTGGTTCCCAGCAAATACCCGTCCTCATACACGGCCCCCGCCTGCAGGGTGGGGAACACATAATCCTCCACAAATTCATCCACCAGATCCAGCACATACAACTTGGAAGCGCCGGTCTTCAGCGCCTTCTCCTCCAGTCCGTCCAGCTCGGTGCCCTGGCCCACGTCCGCCGAAGCGGCAACGACCTCGCACCCGTAGTTTTCCTTCAGCCAGGGAATGATGATGGATGTATCCAATCCGCCGGAGTAAGCCAGCAGAACTTTTTTATATTGTTTCATGAGAAACCGCCTCCTGTATTTTAAAGCACTTTGGACAAAAACGCCTGCAAACGCGCGTTCTGCGGATGGGCGAAGAAATCGGCCGGCGCGTTTTGCTCCATGACCTGCCCCTCGTCCATGAACAGCACCCGGGTGGCCACCTCCCGGGCAAACCCCATCTCGTGGGTCACAATGACCATGGTCATTCCTTCCTCGGCCACTTCCCGGATCAGGTCCAGCACCTCGCCTACCATTTCCGGGTCCAGCGCGCTGGTGGGTTCGTCAAACAGCAGCACTTCCGGGTCCATGGACAGCGCCCGCACAATGGCAATGCGCTGTTTCTGCCCGCCGGACAGCCGGCTGGGATAGGTGTCCGCCCGGTCCCACAGGCCGATGCGCCGCAAAAGCGTCTCGGCTTTGGCGTCCGCCTCGTCCTGGGTCTGCAATTTCAGCTGCACCGGCGCCAGCGTGATGTTCTGCCGCACGGTCAGATGCGGGAACAGATTGAAATGCTGGAACACCATGCCCACGTGGCGGCGCACGGCGTTGATGTCCGTGCTCTTGGCCGTGATGTCCTGCCCTTTGTACAAAATCTGCCCGCCGGTGGGCTTTTCCAGCAGATTCAGGCAGCGCAGAAAGGTGGATTTGCCGGAGCCGGACGGCCCGATGATCGCCACTTTTTCTCCCTGCCGGATGGTCTCGTTGATCCCCCGCAGCACCGGCACGCCCTGAAACTCTTTGGAAAGGTCTTTAATTTCGATCACTTTGTGCCATCCTCCTCTCCACGCGCTTTTGCACCGCGGTGATGGCGATGACCAGCAGCAGATACACCAGCGCCGCCAGGTACAGCGGCACACTGTTGAAGGTGATGCCGCGCACGCCGTCCGCCGCTTTGGTCAGGTCACGCACGGCGATGTAACCCGCCACACTGGTCTCTTTCAACAGGGCGATAAACTCATTAAACAGCGCCGGCAAAATGTTTTTCACCGCCTGCGGCAGCACGATGCGCCGCATGGTCACCCCATAGCTCAGCCCCAGGCTGCGGCCCGCCTCCATCTGCCCCGGGTCCACCGACCCGATGCCGCTGCGGGCCACTTCGGCCAGGTATGCGCCTGAGTTGATGCCGAACCCCACAATGCACACCAGCAGGCCGTCCGCACTGGCCAGCGCCACGGTATACAAAATCAACAGCTGTACAATTACCGGCGTGCCCCGGATGACGGTGGTGTACAGGCTGCACACCTTGCCCACCAGCTTCTGCAGGCCGTTTTTTTCCGGGCCGCACCACACGCGCAGCAGCGCCACGGTCAGACCGATGAGAATGCCGATGGCCAGGGCACACACCGTGATCAGC
Source organism: Owariibacterium komagatae (assembly GCF_045865535.1). Classification (GTDB taxonomy): domain Bacteria; phylum Bacillota; class Clostridia; order Oscillospirales; family Ruminococcaceae; genus Ruthenibacterium; species Ruthenibacterium komagatae. The sequence continues at coordinate 2,300,909 of NZ_AP031406.1, read as the reverse complement.
AGCGTGTTGCCCAGGCCTTCCAGATATACCAGCCATCGGTCTTTGTAGACGGTGGCCTTATAAATGTCGTTCAGCACGGTCTGTCCCCAGGCCGTGAGATTGCTCCAGAACTGCTCCAAACCCCGCACCTTCCTTGAAAGGCGCGGGCGGCCATCCGCCCGCGCCGCGCTTTGTCAACTGCTCGCTCAGTTCTCCGAGGCCGCCGCTTCGTGCTCGGTCATGGACTGGGCAATGGCGTCCGCGTTTTCCGCGATCACCTGATTGGCCAGTTCCACCAGATCCTCATGACCCTTGGCCACCGCCAGCGCGTAATCTTCCTGGGTGACCATCTCTTCCAGCATTTTCAGCTGTCCGTCATAGGTTTTCACCAGGCTTGCCGCCGCCACATTGTCCAGCACTGCCGCGTCCGCCTTGCCGTTGGCCAGCGCCGACGCGCATTCCACGGCGTTTTTGAACTGCAGAAGGTCTGTCAGGCCCAGCTCTTCCTGCGCATAGATGTCGCCGGTGGTGGTGGCCTGCACCGTCGCGGTGTATTCGCCGCTCTTCAGCTGCTCTACGTCGGTGATCTCACTGTCTGCCGGCAGCAAAAGCACCTGCCCCGCCGTGGCGTAAGTGTCGGTGAAATCCACCTGCTCGGCACGCTCCGGCGTCACGGTCATAGCCGCGCCGATCATGTCGCCTTTTCCGCTTTTCAGCGCCTCTACCAGCAGGTTGAAGTCCATGTCCAGCACTTCGTATTCCACGCCCAGCTCGTCGGCGATCATCTGTCCCACGTCGATGTCCACACCCGCGGGCTGACCGTCGGCGCCCAAATACTCAAAGGGCGGGAAGCCCGTGGCCGTCATCAGCGTGAACACACCTTTTTCCTTGATGGCGTCCAGCGTGGGCGTGGCGGATTCTCCCTCCTGAGACTCCGCACCGGCCTGTGAAGCCGAAGATACCGTGGACGCGGCTGTGGATGCCGAACTGGAATCCGCCCCGCCGCAGCCGGCCAGAGCCAGCACCATCAAAAACGCGCAAACCAATGCAAATTTCTTTTTCATCTTTACAAACCCCTTTCCATCCCCATGCGGTCCGCAGCCGCTTGTTTTGTGATGTTGTGAGTATTGTAATTGAATATTTATTCTATGTCAACGCATTTTATTAATTTTGTATATAATTACAAGATTTTCTCGGGAATCCCCTGATTTAATTAGCAATTTATGTATTTTTATTACAAATATGTGACTATATATTTTGCATATCTGCATTTTTATGCTTAAAATAAAAGAACAGTATGCATTTTTTGAATGCATACTGCTAAAATTTATTCATTTCTTTTTCATCCAAACACCCAGGCACACCACCGCGTATACCAGCATCGGAAGCGCCGCGGACAAAACAAGCTGCACCAAAATCGACCCGCTGCTGTTCAGCCAGGGCAGCAGACGCCGAAGGACCGCCATGCCCCACACACCTGCCAGCCGGGACGGCGCCAGAGCCATCGCCCATACGGCAGTCCGGTAAAATGCCCGCGGAGAGAAGGCGCATTCCCCTCTGGCCCGTCCTGCCTCAAACAGCGGGATGGACAAAAAGGACAGCGCTGCCGCCGGAAGTGCCAGCGCATCCGCATCTCCCAGGCTCAGCGGCCCCACGCCGCCCAGCGCGCACAAAAAGAGCACGCCCCACACCACAGCCGTCCCGCCGGCCAGAATCGCGGCAGCGCCCTGGCAGTATGGTCTCTTTCGGATGGTTTGCAGCGGCGCAAGCCCCAGCAAACTGTCCACCGACACGCCGTACAGCCGGCTGAGCGCCATCAGCTTGTCCACATCCGGTGTGCTTTGCCCGGTCTCCCATTTGCTGACGGCCTGCCGGGACACCCCCAGCTTTTCCGCCAGTTTTTCCTGGGAAAGCCCTGCTTTCTCCCGCAGCAAAAGCAAATTCTGTTCCAATGTCATTGCAAGCGCCTCCTTTTTTCTTCATGATACAAAAAAGCCGCGCCCGTAGTCCACCAGGCGCGGCTGGAAAATGCGCAACCATCCGTTGCAATTTACGGTTCAGCGCACATTGGGCGCTTTGTGCCGCAGAAACGTGGGAAATCCTTCCACGTCGCCAACGGCAAACCCCGCCTTGGCAAGCGCATAGCAGTTTCCCTTGTCCGTGTACAAAAAGAAGAAATTTTTCGTCTCGACCCACCGCACAATGTGGCCGTACCCCATGTGGTCCGGCACACCCTGCGCAGAGATCTGGTTCACGGTAAATCCGTCGTCGTAAAACTGAATCAGCAGACGCATGTCCTCGCCAAACAGTGCGCGATACTTGTGGGTCTGGCGCGCCAGATAAATGGCCGGCGCCATGGCGCCCAGCAAAAACAGCACCAAACCCAGCACAAAAAACACCACCGCATGGGTCACTGCGTCGTGCGCCACCAGACCGGCGCCCACGCACAGCAGCACAAGACCGCCGACGATGAGCACGATCCGGTCCGCTTTATGCGCCACCGAAAAAATTTCCTCTGTGGCCTCTTTGCTCCAGATGGCCGTATTGCCAAACAACGGCTGCATGGTTCTCACTCCTCACATATTTTTTTGCAGCGTCCGGTCCTGCTGTTCGATCCAGTCGGCCACTTCGCCGCCCAGACGCCGCAGCGTTCCTTCCCGGAAGGGGCTTTCAAAGCCCGCGGCCGCCACCAGGCCCGGATAGCTCTCGGTGCCGGCCTTTTCCACCAGCGCCAGATACCGGTTCCAGGCATCCTCTTTGTCCTTCAGGAACGCGGTAAAGAACTGCAGGGCGACGGTTTGCGCCAAACAGTAGTCCAAATAGTAGAACGGCACCTCATAGATGTGCAGCTGCCGCTGCCAACCGGCGCCGCGCCCGTAGAAGGGCAGCCCGTCAAAATCGATCCAGGGCCGGTACTCCTTTTCCAGGCGGGCCCAGACCTCGTTGCGCTCATCACAGCTCATATCCGGATTGGCATACACGATGTGCTGAAATTCGTCCACCATGGTGCCGTACGGCAAAAAGCAGATGGCATCTTCCGCATGGGACAGCTGGTACCGGTCCGTGTCCTCCCGGAAGAACAGATGATGATAGTCGGAAGTCAGGAACTCCATGGACATGGAGTGGATCTCGCAGCTCTCCATGCCCGGCTCCTCCACAATGGCGGGCAGCTCGCGCTTGGCGGCGACCCAGGCGGCAAAGGCGTGGCCTGCTTCATGGGTCAGCACGTCCACATCATCGGCCGTGGCGTTGAAGTTGGAAAAAATGAACGGCTGTTTGTAGTCCGGCAGATACGTGCAGTAACCGCCGGGCGCCTTGCCGGGTTTTGAGAGCACGTCAAAGCACTCCGACGCGAACATCTCCTGAATAAAGGCCGCTGTTTCGGGGCTCAGCTCCTGGTACATTTTGCGGCCGGCCGCCAGAATTTCATCCGGCGTTCCCTTGGGCGCGGGGTTGCCCTGCGCAAAGCAGAAACCGTCGTCGTAGAACTTGGGGTCCTGCACGCCGGTGCGGGCGTGCTGCAGCGCCTTCAGGCGGGCCACCACAGGCACGATGTCCCGTTTGACGCCGGCCCGGTAGGCAGCCATATCTTCCAGCGTATAGCCAATGCGCCGCATGCGGATGGCGCCCAGCGGAATGAAGTTCTCATATCCCATGGCGCGGGCCTGCCGGGTGCGGTTTTTCACCAGCTTGTCGTACAGCTCGTCCAGTTCTTTCCGGTGACTGTCAAACCAGGCGCCCTCGGCCTCATAGGCGGCTTTGCGCACCGCCCGGTCCGGGTCCATTTTATACGGCGCCATCTGGCTCACGGTCAGCACCTTGCCGTCAAAGGGGATCTGCGCCGAAGCATACAGCTTCTGATAGGCGGTGGTCAGCCGGTTTTCCTCGGCCATCAGCTCCAGCACCTCGGGGGTCTGGCTCTTCACATCGATCTCCATTTTATCAAACACAATGGAGCCCAGTTTTTCCTCCATCTCCTTGCGGAAGGGCGATGCCAGCAGGGCGCGGTACACGTCCAGCTGCCGGTCCGCCAGAACCGGGCTGTTCTCATCAAAGAACTCCCGCTCTTTCTCATAAAAAGCATCCCGGGTATCCACCGTGTGGCGGATCTCCGCCAGAGTTGCCATCGTACTCACATGACGGCACAGCGTATCAAAGCTGGCATACAAATCCAGCTGCGCCTCGGCGCTGTCCGCCGTCTCGATCTGCTCGCGCAGCCAGGTCAGCGCCGACAGCGTCTGCTCCAGGTCCGGGCGCGCGTACTGCATTTCACTGAATTTCATGAAGGCATCTCCTTGTCGTCGTAAATCTCTTCTATTTTAGCATGTACGGCCGCCGGAGAAAAGATACAAACTGTTCAAAGCTTTTCACGGCGAAGCGCTGTTTCTGTACAGAACTTGCAACCGGGCGCCGCACCTGCTATAATAGGGCCGAACGCAGAGTAGAGGCCTGCGCGTTAAGTGCCGTTCCGACGGGGAGTTGCGGGACGGACGAAAAGCACCGCTTGCGGTGCAGGCTTCGCATCCCGCTGCTGCATACCGGAACCGGAAGGCCCTGGGCCTTTTTGCCTCCTTTATGCGGCAACAAACGCATAAAGGAGGTTTTTTTATGCTCGAAAAAAATCCGTTTGTCTCTCTGGCCGGCCGCCTGCGCGCCGGACTGGAGGAAATCCATCGCCTCTCCAGTATGGTGGGAACCGCCATGCTGGCCGCTCTTCATCTGGTCCTCAATCAGTTCACCTTTGCGGTGAGCCAGTTTCTGGAGATCGGCTTCACCTTTCTGGCCACCGCCTCGGCCGCCTATCTGTACGGGCCCTGGCTCGCGGGGCTGATGGGCATTGTCGCCGACACGCTGGGCTATTTTCTGCGGCCCAACGGCACCTATTTCCCCGGCTGGACGCTGAATGAATTTCTGCTGGGCTTTCTGTACGGGTGCTGGCTGTACAAAAAGCCCGTCACCCTCTGGCGTACCTTTGCCGCCTGCCTGTCCGCCGTGCTGCTGATCAACCTGTGCCTGACGCCCCTTTGGCTGCACCTTGTGTACGGCAACGCCTTTGTGATCACCGGCCTGCGCCTGGTAAAAAACCTGATCAAGCTTCCCATCGACACGTTGCTGCTGTACACGCTTTTGAAAGCGCTGCAGGCCCGCCGCAAAGGGTAAGTGCCGCGCACACTCCCCTCTCCCCGTGCATAGCATGGAGTGTGGCGCACATCTTTCTAAAAGCCGCCCGCCGGGCGGCTTTTTTTATCGCGCCGCAATCAAAAGGAGGTTTTTCTATGGCACAGACAATCGAGACATCCGGCCCGGTCTATCCCGGCCGCGTCCTGCAGACCGGCTCGTCCGGCAGCGAGGTGGCCCGGATGCAGACCTATCTCAACGCCCTGCAAAAGGCAGGCTATCCCACGCTGAAAACACTGACGGTCGACGGCCAGTACGGCGCGGCCACCGCCAACACCGTCAAGCAGTTTCAGGCGCTGAAGGGGCTTTCCATTGACGGCAAGATCGGCCCCGCCACCTGGAACGCCATCGTGGCGGCTTACAACGCCGCCTACAACGGCAGCGCCGACACCTGGCCCGGCATCACGCTGCGCTCCGGTTCCACCGGGCAGGACGTGCGCCACATGCAGATGCGGCTGAACCAGGTGGCCACCCTGTATCCGGGCATCAACAAGCAGACCGAGGACGGTCAGTATGGCTCCAACATGTCCAACGCGGTGCGCCGCTTCCAAAGTCAGTTCGGTCTGACCGCCGATGGCCAGCTGGGCAAAAACACCTGGAACGCCATTGTATCGGTGCACAACGCCGAAAGCACCACCACCCCCACACAGGTGACCACGCCCTATTCCGGCACGGCCATGCGCACCGGCTCTTCGGGCGATTACGTGCGCTTTCTGCAAAGCTATCTCAACGCGCTGGGCGCAAAACTGACCGTAGACGGCCAGTTCGGCACGGCCACCAGCCGTGCCACTCAGCAGTTCCAGGCCAAAGCCGGTCTGCCCATCGACGGTGTGGTGGGCAGCGCCACCTGGGCCAAACTGATTCCCGCGTTCAACGGCACCCTGTAACGCAAAAAAGCCCCGGCCTTGCGGCCGGGGCTTTTTTTATTCTTCTGTCTGCAGCATCCATTTGCAGGCGGCCAGGTCCCGCCGCTTTTCCTCGGGCAGTTCCGGATAGGCCGGGTCCGCTTCCTCCAGCACCTTGCGCACCACTTCCGACACAAGGAACCGGGCATACCACTTCTGATCCGCAGGGATCACGTACCAGGGACTGTGCTTGGTGGCCGTTGCGTTGATGGCCGCCTCGTAGGCTTTCATGTACTCGTCCCAGTGGGCCCGCTCTTTTAAATCGCTCTCGGAAAATTTCCAGTTTTTCTCCGGCACGTCGATCCGTTCCAAAAAGCGCTGCTTCTGTTTTTTGCGGGATACGTTGAGAAAGATCTTCACCACACGGTAGCTGTTTTCATACAGATATTCCTCAAAATCCCGAATCTGCAGATAGCGCTTTCCGAAAAAGTCCTTGTCCGACGCGTCGATGCACCGGTCCGCCATGGCGTAGCTCTTCTGCATCCGGTGCACTTTCACCACCAGCACGTCCTCGTAGTAAGAGCGGTTGAAAATGGCGATTTTACCACGCTCCGGCAGGGCCTTGTGGGCGCGCCACAAATAGTCGTGGCGCAGTTCCTCGCTGGTGGGCTGCTTAAAGCTGACCACATCCACACCCTGGGGATTCACCCCGCGCATCACATGCTTGATGGTGCTGTCTTTGCCTGCGGCGTCCATAGCCTGCAGCACCACCACGATGCCCTCTTTGCCCGCCGCGTACAGCTTGTCCTGCAGCGCGGCAATGCGCGCCAGGTTCTTCTCTGTATAAGCCAGATAGGTTTCCTTGTCCTTCTTGGTCAGGCCGTCGCCTTTGGCATTGGTGGGCAGGCTCTCCAGTTCCAGCTCCTGCTTTCCGTTGAAACAATATTCACGCAGCCCCATGAAAGCCGCCCCCTTCCTTTTTTATAGTATACCACGCCCCGCCGAAAATGTGTGAACCCCGTGGGAATTTTTTTGCAAATCTCTTGACTTGGAGTATACTCCAGGGTGTACAGTAAAAGCAACGAATCCTCGGGAGGGATGCTGTATGTGTGAATCATTCCGTGAGACCGATCCGGAATTTTCCGCTTTCTTTGAAGATTTTGCCCGTCAGCAGGCGCCCCGGCACTGCGGGCTGACCGAGCCGGTGCGCTTTCTGGTGCTGCTGTCTGCCCTGGCCGCCTGCGGCGGACCGGAGCTGTACGCCAGCACCCTGAACGACGCGCTGGACGCAGGCCTGACACCGGTGCAGGCCCGGGAGATTCTGTACCACACGGTGCCTTACGCGGGTTACGCACGGGTCCAACCCTGCTTTGCGGCGGCCAATCAGGTCTTCCGCGCGCGGGGCGTTGCCTTGCCGCTGCCTGCGCAGAGCACCACCACCCCGGCGACCCGTTTTGAAAAAGGGCTTGCCGTGCAAAAGCAGCTGTTCGGGGCCGAGCAGATCGAAACCATGCGCGCTTCGGCGCCGGCGGACCAGAAACCCATCCAGGACTTTTTGTCCGCCAACTGCTTCGGAGATTACTACACCCGCGGCGGGCTGGACGCGCAGCAGCGGGAGCTGGTCACCTTTGCGGTTCTGGCGGCCATGGGCGGCTGCGAGCCCCAGCTGACCGCCCACATCCGTGCCAATCTGGGCGCGGGCAACGACCGTTCCGTGCTGATGGGCGCTGTGACGGCGCTGGTGCCCTACATCGGGTATCCCCGCAGCCTGAACGCCATCCGCTGCATCACCGAAGTCACACCAAACGAAGGAGAAACGCTATGAATGAATCCGAGATCCGGGCCGCTCTCGGCCCCGGCGCTGTCTTCCCCGTCGGTGGGGAGAATACCGCCTTTGCACAGTATTTTGTAGGAACAAGCTATTTGACCATGCTCACCACACAGGGTGTGGGCGTGGGCAACGTCACCTTTGAACCGGGGTGCCGCAACAACTGGCACATCCATCACAAAGGAGGTCAGATCCTTCTGGTAACAGCCGGCCGCGGCTGGTATCAGGAGTGGGGCCAGCCCGCCCGCGCGCTGAAGCCCGGCGACGTAGTCAATATCCCGCCCGAAGTCAAGCACTGGCACGGCGCGGCCCGGGACGCCTGGTTCCAGCACCTGGCACTGGAAGTTCCCGCACAGGGCGCGTCCAACGAATGGCTGGAGCCGGTGGACGAGATGGCCTACAACGAGCTTTGAAGCAGGAGGCAGTCATGTTGAAAAAACTCGGCTTCGGCATGATGCGCCTTCCCCTCACAGCGGGCGGCGCAGACAAAGACGTGGATCTGGAGCGGGTGGCGCCCATGGTGGATGCCTTTCTGCAGCGGGACTTTTGCTATTTTGACACCGCGTATATGTATCACGGCGGGTGCAGCGAAGAAGTGGTGCGCAAGGCGCTCACCCAGCGCCATCCTCGCTCCCGCTTTTTGCTGGCGGACAAAATGCCTGTGATGATGTTGCAGAAAAGCAGCGATCAGCCGCGCATTTTTGAGCAGCAGCTGGCCCGGTGCGGCGTGGATTACTTTGACTTTTATCTTCTGCACAGCCTGACGGCCACACATTACGAGACCGCCTGCCGCCTGGACACCTTTGCCTTTGCCCGCCAGCAGAAGGCCGAGGGCCGCATTCGCCGGCTGGGCTTTTCCTTCCACGACAGCGCACAGGTGCTGGACCGGATCCTGACCGAGCATCCCGAGGTGGATTTCGTGCAGCTTCAAATCAATTATCTGGACTGGGAGGACGCTTCTGTGCAGTCCCGCCTCTGCTACGAGACCGCCCTGCGCCACGGGAAATCCGTGACCGTAATGGAGCCGGTGAAGGGCGGCACGCTGGCCACCCTGCCTCAGGCGGCATTGGAACGGATGCGCCGGATCCATCCGGACTGGAGCGCGCCGGTCTGGGCGCTGCGCTTTGCCGCCGGCCTGGAAAACGTACAGATGGTCCTCAGCGGCATGTCCACGCTGGAACAGGTGGCGGAAAACACCGCCGCAATGGAACACACGCCGCCCTTTGATGCAGCCGAGCGCGCCGCTGTGGCCGGTGCTGCCGCCCTGCTCCGTCAGGCAGCCGCGGTCCCCTGCACCGGGTGCCGTTACTGCGTGGATGGCTGCCCTGCCCATATCCCCATTCCCCGCTATTTTGAGCTGTACAATACCGATTTGGGCACCGGCGGAAATACGTTTGACACGCACCAGGCCTATTATGAAAACTACGGCCCCACCCATGGGAAAGCCTCGGATTGCATTGGCTGTGGCGCCTGTGTGCGGGTATGCCCCCAGCACATTGCCATTCCGGACCGCCTGAAAGAGGTGGCCCGCCATTTTGAAACCGACTGAGGAGGAACTCTATGAATTATCGTGAACTGGGACGCACCGGCCTGATGGTCAGCGAAATCGGCCTTGGGTGCGAGGGATTTGTGGACCACGACGGCGAGCTGGTGGAGCCGCTGCTGAACGCGGCGGAGCAGGCCGGTGTCAACTGCCTGGATCTGTATTCGCCGGACCCGGAAATGCGCAGCCGGCTGGGCCGGGCGCTGAAGGGACGCCGGAACCGGTTTATCCTGCAGGCCCATTTGTGCACTGTCTGGAAGGACGGCCAGTATAAGCGCACCCGGGACATCCGCGAGGTGCGCGCCGGATTTGAAGACCTGCTGACCCGGCTGGAGACCGACCATGTGGAAATCGGCATGATCCATTATGTGGATTCGCTGGAAGACTGGAACGGCGTGCAGAACGGCCCGGTGATGGACTACGCCCGTCAGCTGAAAGCCCAGGGGCGTATCGGCTGCATCGGCCTGTCCAGCCACAATCCCGTGGCGGCCGCCGCGGCCGTGGAAAGCGGGCTCATCGACGTTCTGATGTTCAGCGTGAACCCCTGTTATGACCTGCAGCCCGCCGGTGAGGACTGCGAGGCCCTTTGGAGCGGGGCCAGTTACGAAAAGGAACTGACCAACATGGACCCCGACCGGGCACGGCTGTACGAGCTGTGCGAAACCCGGGGTGTGGGCATCACCGTGATGAAAGCCTTTGGCGGCGGCGATTTGCTGAACGAAAAACTGTCGCCCGCGGGCCGGGCACTGACGGCGTGCCAGTGCATTCACTATGCGCTGACCCGTCCCGCCGTGGCGGCGGTGATGACGGGTGCTCACACCGTGGCCGAGCTGGAACAGAGCCTTGCCTACGAGACCGCCGGCGAGGACGAGCGGGATTATGCCGCGGCGTTTTCCTCTTTCCCACGGATCAGCTGGAACGGCCACTGCATGTACTGCGGCCACTGCGCGCCCTGCCCCAAGGGCATCGATGTAGCCGCCGTCACCAAGTTTCTGAACCTGGCCCGCGCCCAAAACGGCGTGCCGGAGACAGTGCGGGAGCATTATGCTGTTCTGCCCCACAAAGCGGACGAGTGTGTCGCTTGTGGCGCCTGCACCCGCCGCTGCCCCTTTGGTGTGGATGTGGTTGCCAACATGAACGAGGCGGCCCAGCTGTTTGGCCGTCCCTGACCGAACTTTGTCAATTGTACGCGGTGCGGCCTGGCCGGATTCTGTCCCGCAGGGGAAAGGAAGGATGGAACGATGAAGCAAATCATCATTCGCAGAGACGCGGTGTTTGCTTTGCATGCAAACGTCTCTCTGAAAGGCTATCCCTCTTATGATATTCCGCTGCCGTCGCCGGAAGCGGCCGGCCCGCTGCTGAAGGACGTGGTAAAGGAAGAACTCCCCTTGGACACGCTCCTTCGGGAGTATCAGCAGGTCATGGCAGGCGAGGATTCCGCAGTATTTGCCCGGATGTACCAAATCAGCGAAACAAGCGGTCTTGTGATCGACGGGCACATCTGTCTCTACCATTGCGACCCGTGTCCCGTATGGGTCCGTTTTGAGGAGAAGCAATGGGCCTATATGAGCGGCCGAAAATATCTCGCGGACGCCTGGTGGTTTGAGGATGCCGAAATCCTGAAAGATATTCAAACCATGAATCTGATTGATTTTCTGGAAAAGTACAAGGGCTGGTGAAGGGGCGCGGCCGCCTCTGGCCCCGTCTTTTTTCCGCAACCGGGATGTGATTCCCGGGAACAGCACATGCCGAGAGGAGGGACAAACCATGACCATTGCGCAGGTGAGTCAGAAATACGGTGTCTCTGCGGACACTCTGCGTTATTACGAGCGCATCGGCCTGATTCCGCCGGTGCACCGCAGCGCCGGCGGCATTCGGGACTACGACGAAACCGACTGCGGCTGGGTGGAATTCATCAAATGCATGCGGGCGGCCGGGCTTCCCATTGAAGCGCTGATTGAATATGTGGCCCTGTTCCAGCAGGGAGATGATACGCTTCCCGCCCGGAAAGCGCTTTTGCTGGAGCAGCGGGAGCAGCTGGCGCAGCGCATTGCCGACTTGCAGGCGGTGCTGGACCGGCTGGACCGCAAGATTCAGGTATACGATGAAAAGTGCGTTGCCATGGAACGGCTGCTGCGCCGTCCCTGACAAAAAAGAGCGGACCTTCAAAAGGTCCGCTCTTTTTTATCAGCAAAGAATCTCTTTTACCATCCGGCTGAACCGGTCCTTGTCAGCACTCAACGCCACGCACGCATTGGGCTGTTTGTCTTTGTAGCGCTTGTCCACGTCGCAGATGCTCATGCCGTCTGCCGCGCCGCCGGCAATGTCGATGTCCACATAGGTGTGCACCACATTCTGCAGCACGTCCGGATCGATCACCGCGCACACGGCCAGTGCATCGTGAATGGGCACGGTGTCGATGTCCGCCATGGGCTGCCACACCTTGTACCCGGCCTGCCGGTGCCGGATGAACCGGGCCGTGGCCTTTCCGGCCGGCGTGCCGCTGCTTTCCAGTGCGTCGGCGTCCGCCAGAGACAAAACCGCTTTGTGCGTAGCGTCCAGAGGAACAACCGTGATGTCGCAGCCGCTGTCCATGACGATCTTGGCGGCTTCGGGGTCCACCCAGAAGTTGAACTCCGCCGAGGGGGTGATGTTCACTTCCTTGTATCCGCCGCCCATGATGACGATCTGCTTGATTTTCTGGGCGATGCGCGGCTCGATGCGCAAAGCCATGGCAATGTTGGTCAGCGGACCTACAGGGATCAGGGTGATGTCCCCATCCGACTTCATCAGCGTATCGATCAGCCAGAACACCGCGTGCTCGGGCTGGGTGTGAATGGTCGAGGGAGGAAGCTCCACATAATCGCCGTGGATGTTGTTGGAGTCCATCTCGCCTGTGGCGGGAATGCCGTCTCTGCGGCCCGGCGTCAGGGTGGACACCATGGGCAGACTGCAGCCGCGGTAGACAGGAATACGGTCCTGCAGGCCCAGATATTCCACCACGCGCAGGGTGTTTTCGGTGGTGAAGTCGATGCCGCGGTTTCCGTTCACCGAGCATACGCCCAGCAGCTCCACGTCCGGAGACAGTGCCGCCAGCATAATTGCCACTGCGTCATCGGTGCCGGTATCCACGTCCAGAATCACTTTTTGTTTTTCCATCTTTGCTCTCCTTTTCAGATCTGTGCTTTTTTCTTTTTCGCCACTTTACGGCTGTTGATGTACAGCGCTACCAGCACTGCCAGGTACGGCAGCATATCGGTGAACTGGTTGGGAATGTTGATTTGCTGAAGCGTCAGGCCCATACCCTCGGTAATGCCGAAAATCAGGCAGATGGCCAGCACGGTCAGCGGGTTGCCAGAAGACAGGATGATGATGGCCAGGCTGATCCAGCCGCGGCCGTTGGACATGTTCTCTGTGAACATGCGCATGATGCCCAGGCTCAGGAAGGTGCCGCCGATGCCGCACAGCACACCGCAGATCAGGATGGAGAAGAATTTCAGTTTGTCGGCCTTGATACCCACCGAGTCGATGACCTTGGCGTCATAGCCGCAGGCGCGCAGGCGCAGGCCGAAGGATGTTTTATAAATGACCACATACACCAGCGGCACGACCACCAGGAAGGTGATGTACAGCGGGAAAGCATGGCCATTCACGATCTCGCCCAGCACGGGGATATCCCGCACAATAGGAATGTCCCACTTGGGCAGCGCCACGATGCGGGGGTCGATCAGCGAACCTTTGACGTCAAACAGCTGGCGCAGATAATAGGTGGTGGCGCCGGCCACAAACGAGTTGATGGCAATACCGGTGATGAACTCGCCGGTCTTCATCTTCAGCACAAAGAACGCGAACAGCAGCGATACGATCACGCTGCCCAGGATGCCGAAGAGCAGTCCCATCCACCAGGATTCGAACAAATAGGATCCCACCACGGAGGTGAACGCGCTGATCAGCAGCATGCCTTCCATGGAGATGTTGAACACGTTGGCGTGCCAGGTGAACAGGCCGCCCAAAGCCGCCAGCAGAATGGGAATGGAAGCGGGCAGGGCCGATTTCAGAATTTCAATGATCAGACTCATTTGCTCACCTCCAGGTCCTTGGTTTTTCTGCGGGCGATCATCTTGTTGATGAAGATGCCCGAATAGGCGCGGAACGCAACCACCGACAGCACGGTGATGGCAATGAGCATGGTGGTAAACTCGGACGGAACGCCCGTATCCAGCTGCATGCCCGTAGCGCCCGACTGCAGAATGGAGAACAGAATGGCGTAGATAAACACGCCTGCAATGTTGTTGCCGGCGATGATGGAGATCATCAGACCATCGTTGGCAAAGCTTTCGCCCAAACCGCTGATCACGCGGTGCTGCTGCGTGGCGCCCACGATCATCATAGCGCCCAGCAGACCTGCCAGCGCGCCGCTGAGCAGCATGGCACGGAAGAAGTTCTTGTCCGTGTTGCAGCCGCCCACCCGGGCGAACAACTCGTTCTGCCCCATGATGCGCAGTTCATAGCCCATTTTGCTCTTGCGCACCAGGAACACTGCCGCGATGTACACTGCGATCATGATGAATACTGCCGAATCGATCTTTCCAAAGGCGGGCAGAATGCCGTTCTCCGAGACCACACGGCTGGCCGGCCACTGGGTGGCAGGGTCTTTCAGCGGCGTGGAGATCAGGTACCGGATGAAGTAGTCCGCCACAAAGTTCAGCATCAGGGTGATGATGAATTCATTCATGCCGAACAGCTTTTTGCCCAGTGCGGCAACACCGGCCCACAGCGCGCCTGCCAGCATACCGGCCAGAATCATCAGAGGAATCAGGATGATGGCCGGCGCGGGTACGTACAGACCGATCAGGGTAGCCGCCATGGCGCCCATCAGCAGCTGACCGAACTGGCCCAGGTTGGATGCACCGGAGCCCAGGGCCATGGCCGCCGAAGCGCCCGCCAGCATCAGGAATACAAATCGGTTAATGGTGTTGGCGCGGCCCACATCTGTGGACAAACTGTACTTGAGAATGCTGGTGTAGCATGTGGAAGGCGAATACCCCTGGGACGCCAGCATGATCATGCCGATGATAACGGCGGTCACAACACCCAGCACCACGGTCAGATTTTTCTTATTTTTCACCTTCGTCACCTCCCGCGCCCAGCATATACGCGCCCACCTCTTCTTTGGTGGTATCTTCGATGTTCTTTTCCATTGCGATTTTTCCGTTGTACATGACGATCATCCGGTCGGACAGATTGAACAGTTCATCCAGGTCCGCGGACACCAGCAAAATGGCATCGCCTGCATCCCGTTTTTCCACGATCCGCCGGTGAATGTACTCGATGGACCCCACGTCCAGGCCGCGCACGGGCTGGTCCACTACCAGAATCTTGCTGTCCAGCTCAAATTCGCGGCCGATAATGACCTTCTGCTGATTGCCGCCGGACAGAGAGCCGATGTTCATATCCGGCCCCTGGCAGCTGACCTGATACCCCTCGATGATTTTTTTGGCCAGAGCCCTGCACTCCTTCTGGCGCAGCAGGCCCCATTTGCCTAAAATCTTGGGGTTCACATAGTGGTGAGTCATGATGGAGTTCATCAAAATGCTCTCGTTCTGAGAACTGCCGCTTTGCTTGCGGTCCTGCGGCACGTATGCGATCCGGCGGCGCCGTTCACTCACGGACATCTGAGAGATATCCGTGCCGTCCACCAGAATACGGCCCTCGGCCTGCATCAGGCCCATGACGGCCTGCACCAGTTCGTACTGGCCGTTGCCCTCTACGCCCGCGACGCCCAGAATCTCGCCGCCGCGCAGTGTGAAGCTCACGTCGTCCAGATGTTTTTTATGGGCCAGGTTCTGATCCTGCATGGTCAGATGCTGCACTTCCATGCGCACCTCGCCGGGATGTGCAGGCGCCTTTTCCACGCTGAGCATCACCGAACGGCCTACCATGGCATTGGCCAGGTCCGCTTTGGTCAGGCCCTGATTGTCCTTGGTCCAAATGTACTGACCATTGCGCATGACCGTGATTCGGTCGGAGATGGCCAGCACCTCGTTCAGCTTATGGCTGATGAAAATAATGGTCTTGCCCTGGCTTCGGATCTGGTTCAGCAGGACGAACAGCTCGTCCACTTCCTGCGGCGCCAGCACGGCGGTGGGTTCGTCCAGAATCAGTGTCTTTACATCCCGGAACAGCAGCTTGACGATTTCAACCTTCTGCTGCGCCGCAATGGAAATATCACGGATCTTGGCGTCCAGCGGGATGTCAAACTTAAACTCCCGCATAATTTTTTCCAGTTTCGCACGGGACGCGCTCAGGTCCAGCAGACCGTGCCGGGTGGGTTCGTCACCCAGCACGATGTTCTCGATCACGGTGTACTCGCCGATGAGCATGAACTCCTGATGAACCATTCCGATGCCGAGGCGGACTGCTTCCTGAGGAGTTGAAATATTCACCTTTTTTCCGTCGATAAACGTCTCGCCCTCGTTGGCCTTCTCCAGCCCGAACAGCACTTTCATCAGGGTCGATTTGCCCGCGCCGTTCTCTCCGATGATCGAATGGATCTCACCTGCGCGAATGTCCATGGAAACCTTGTTCAGCGCCACTTTGTCCGGCGGAAAGACCTTTACGATCTCTTTCAGTTGAATATACGGCTCCATCGCAACTCCTCCATAGAACTTATTCTTCGGTGTACTGCTCCACGGTGATCTCGCCGGAGACGATCTTGTCCTCCACTTCCTCGATCTGGGCGATCATGTCCTCGCTCAGAATGTCGCGGGTGTAGTCGTCAATGGCAAGGTATACGCCGCTGGGACCGGCGCCCTTGGTGTACAGGTGGTTGGCCTCATAGGTGCCGTCCATCATCATGGCAAACATGTCATACACGGCGCCGTCCAGGTCTTTGACCATGGAAGTTACCACGTGGCCCGGATACAAACCGTTCTGGTTGGAGTCCACGCCGATGGCATATTTGTTTTCCTCATTGGCTGCTTCCAGAACGCCCTGGCCGGAAGTGCCCGCTGCCTGGAACACAATGTCCACGCCCTGTGCATACAGCTGCTTGGCCGCGGTTTTGCCCTTGACCGGATCAAAGAAGTCGCCCACATAGGTGGAAACAATTTCAATCTCGGGGTCCACATACGCCACGCCCTGCTCAAAGCCTTTGTAGAAGCCTTTGATAACGGGGATGTCCTGGCCGCCCACAAAGCCGACCTTTTTCTCACCATTGGCCAGTTCCAGATCGCTGGTGGTCACCAAAGCCGCGGTAACGCCTGCCAAAAATGCGCCTTCTTCACTGATGAAGGTGTAACTGCTGATGGTCTTGGCGGTATTTTCCAGCACAAAGTCCAGGCAGACGATCTTGGTGTCGGGGTACTTGTCCGCATACTGCGTGTACAGTTCTTCAAAGCCGTACGGCTCCGAGAACACCACGTCGGGCTGCCACTGGAAGCACGCCTCCAGCGACTCAGCGTATTTGGATGCGTCGTTGTTGTTCTCGATGATGGTGGTCTGCGCGCCGAAATCTTCTTCGATGCGCTTCAGGCCGCCGGCCACGGAGTCACAGAATCCGTTGTCACCGGTGGCGCCGGGTGTCACGTAAGCCACTTTCATGCCTGCGCCGGCTCCTTCGCCTTCACCCGAAGTGCCCGAGGCAGCGGCCCCGCCGGTTCCGCCGCAGGATGTGAGCACCATGCAGCATGCCAGAAACAATGCGATCAGTCGTTGCGTCTTTTTCATTGGTTTGTCCTCCTTAAAGAATCTTCAATAACATCTCGGTAAACAGCGCTTTGTCCGCGCCGAGTGCCACTTTCACATTGGGTTTTTTGCTTTTGTCTCTCCGGTCCAAATCAAAAATACTCATACCATCGGCCGCGCCGCCGGAGATGTCCACATCCGCCCAGGTCTCCCGCACGTCGCGCAGCACGCGCTCGTCCAGCACCGTGCACACTGCCAGCGCGTCGTGCACCGGCACGGTGTTCACATCGGCCATGGGCTGCCAGTGCTTGTAAGCCCGGTGCCGCTGTGCCACGATGTCCGCAGTCAACCGCCCGGCCTTGGTCCCCTTGGCCCGCAGCTTTTCGGCATCCTCCACGGAAACAGCGGCCGCATGGGTGGCGTCCAGAGGTACAACGGTGATGTCACAGCCGCTGTCAAACACGATCTTGGCCGCCTCCGGATCGATCCAGAAATTGAACTCCGCCGAGGGCGTGATGTTCACTTCCCGATAGCCGCCGCCCATGAGCACGATTCTCTGAATCTTCTGTGCAATGCGCGGTTCGATGCGCAGAGCCATGGCGATGTTGGTCAGCGGTCCCACCGGAATCAGGATGATGTCTCCGTCCGACTTCATCAGCGTGTCGATCAGCCAGAACACCGCGTGTTCGGGCTGCGGCCGGATGGTGGCCGCCGGCAGTTCGATGTAATCGCCGTGCACATTGTCCTCGGGATTTTCCGGTCCCTTGTAAGGAACGTTGGGTCGCCGGCCCGGCGCCAGAGTGGACACCATGGGCAGGCTGCAGCCGCGGTATACGGGAACACGGTCCTGCAGTCCCAGATATTCCACCACACGCAAAGTGTTTTCGGTGGTAAAGTCGATGCCGCGGTTTCCGTTCACCGAGCACACACCCAACACTTCCAGTTCCGGTGAAAGCAGCGCCGTCATCATGGCAATGGCGTCATCGGTGCCGGTATCTACATCCAGAAT
This sequence comes from Owariibacterium komagatae, assembly GCF_045865535.1. Classification (GTDB taxonomy): domain Bacteria; phylum Bacillota; class Clostridia; order Oscillospirales; family Ruminococcaceae; genus Ruthenibacterium; species Ruthenibacterium komagatae. The sequence continues at coordinate 2,282,841 of NZ_AP031406.1, read as the reverse complement.
CACTTTTTGCATCTCAGTCTCCTCCTTCTTCTTGACTGGCGAGAAACGCCTCAACTTCTTTTTTATCCGGAATACTCTGGGCAGCACCCTGCTGTGTTACCGACAAGGCCGCCGCCGCGCTGGCCATGCGCAGCGCCTCCCGCACCGGCCGTTCCTGCGCCATGGATGCCAGGAAGTAACCGCAGAAGGTATCGCCCGCGCCGGTGGTGTCCACAACGCCCACCGAATAAGTCTTCTGGTACAGGGTTTGTTCTCCGTCAAAAAAGTACGCGCCCTTTTCGCCCACTGTCAGCACGAACTCCGCGCCCGGGAACCGTGCCTTCAGCCCTTCCAGAATCACGTCCGGCTCCTCGCTGTCCACGCGGGCCAGGCACCGTCCCTCCACTTCATTGAGAATGAAGCAATCCACCAATTCTAGCGGATACGTTTCAATGGCGTCGTTGATGGGCGAAGGGTTGAACACCACTTTCATATTTTGCTGTTTGGCCCGGCGGATGGCGTAATCCACATTGGAGATCTCGTTCTGCAAAAGCAGCAGATCGCCCGGCCAGAACACTTCGGTCGCCCGGTCAATATCTCCCCGGGAGATGTCCGCGTTTGCACCGCCCCAGATGATGATGTTGTTCTGCCCGGTTTCATCTACCTGAATGACGGCGTGGCCTGTGGCCCGGTCCGTGCTCTGAATGTAATCGGTTTGCACCCCGGCCTGTTTCAGAAAGGTCAGCAGCCGTTCGCCGTCTGTGCCGATCTTACCCGCGTGGTATACCTTTGCACCTGCCCGGGCGATGGCCACCGACTGGTTGAGTCCCTTTCCTCCGCAGAATTCTTCGTACCGCAGCGCCTGGATGGTTTCCTTTGGCTGTACAAAATGTTTCACGCTGTATGTCTTGTCCAAATTCAAAGAGCCAAGATTCAATACCCTCATATGCAACTCTCTTTTCTCGGAAAATGTTTTCTTAAAATGTTTTCCTGAACATAAAATACAACTTTTTTCTAACACTGTCAACACTTTTTATTCAATTTTTCAAGCAGAGGTTTGAAAATCCTTTCAAATTCGCTATAATAAAGTCATCGCAGACCCTTACATCGGACGAAAGGAGCGCGCGGCCTTTTACGCGAAGGTTCGCGCAAAACAATATGAACATCAGCAAACTTGCGCAGCTGGCCGGGGTTTCGGTTTCCACGGTTTCCAAAATTATGAACAACAAGGACGAAAGCATCAGTGCCGCAACGCGGGAGCGGGTCCTCAAAATCGCCAAGGAATACCACTACCAACCCTACGCAGCAGCCCTGTCCAAAGACAGCAAAACCTGGACGCTGGGCGTGCTGTTGCGAAGCAGCGCCAGCATGAATCTGGCGCTGACCGGCATGCTGGAAACCGCCCAGCAGGCAGGTTATACGCTGATGATCCGGGAAAGCGGCGGCGACGAAGCAAGCGAAGAGCGGAATTTATCCGTCCTGTGCTCTTTGCGCATTGACGGCTTGCTGTGGGAGCCGCTGAGCCCCGACAGTCTTCGCCACCGGGACATGCTGGAGGAAGCACACATTCCCGCTTTCCTGTTCAACATTGACCAGCCGCAGGCGGTGAACATTGACTACGCCACTCTGGGTTATCAGGCCACTCAAAAACTGGTGGAGCTGGGCCACACGGACATCGGTTGTCTGCTCAGCGAAGGCACCCGCACCCAGGCTTTTCTGGCAGGTTACCAGCAATGCCTGTTTGACAATCACATTCCCCTGCGGGAAGAATTCGTGTTCCGGGGCATCACCGACAGCCTGCTGCAAAAAATTTCCGCACACGCAGTCAGCGGCATCGTCAATTCCCACTACGCGGCAGCCACCGCTTTGTTTGACGCCATCACCGTACTGCACTATCAGCTGCCCTATGACCTGTCGCTGATTACCCTGCGGGATGATTCCCGAGGTGTTCTGCGCTATCCGAAAATTTCCGGTTACACCATTCCGCACTGCGAATTTGGCCGATACCTGTGTTCCCGCCTGATCGCCCGTGTGGAAAAAGCACCGGACCCGGGCGAGGTCTTTCTCCATACCCCGGTACTGGACAGCAGCGATTCCATCGGCATTCCCTATAACAATCGCTCGCCGAAAATTGCGGTGGTCGGCAGTATCAACATCGACAACTACCTCAATGTAGACAAACTTCCCCGCACCGGAAAAACGGTGAACTCATCCATCTCCGCCATCTATGTGGGCGGCAAGGCCATCAACCAGTCTGTGGGCGTGTCGCGGCTGGGGCACCGTGTTTCTCTGATCGGCTGCGTAGGCAACGACGTGGACTCCGACACAGTGTTCACCACGCTGAATCAATACCGCATCGACCCGGTGGGCGTCCGCCGACGGGCCGGCTATAAAACCGGACAGGCCTATATTTTTGTACAGCACGACGGCAATTCCATGATTTCCATCATGTCCGGTGCCAACGAAGCGCTCTCGCCGGACGACCTCTCCCAGGACGAGCGCCTGTTTGAAAACACGGCGTATTGTCTTCTGCAAACCGAGATTCCGCTGCCCACCGTGACGCAGGCCGCACGGCTGGCACGGCGGCGGGGCATCGCCACCATTCTGAAACCGGCCGCCTGCGGCGTGCTTCCCCGGGAACTGCTGGAGAACGTAGACATTCTGGTTCCCAACCACGAAGAGCTGCAGGAACTGTGTCCTTCCCAGCGGGGAATGGACGCCCAGACCGATTTTCTTCTGAAGCAGGGCGTGGGCACCGTCATTGTCACGCTGGGAGAAAACGGCTGCTATGTTAAAAACGCTCAAATCTGCCAGCGGCTGCCCGCCCAGGACTTTGACCCGGTGGACAGTTCCGGCGCCTGCGACGCATTTATCAGCGGGCTTGCATCGTACCTTTTGTACGGCTACCCGCTGCTGAAGGCCGTGCGCATTGCCACCTACGCGGCGGGCTTCAGCGTCACACGGGAAGGCGTGGTTCCGTCTCTGATTGACAGAAACACCCTGGAGGCCTATATCCGTCAGCGGGAGCCAGACCTGCTGGCCCCGCAGTAAAGGCGTTTTTGCAAAAATAAAAAGCCACTGTCCAACAAAATGGACAGTGGCTTTTTTCACACAAAAACAAATTCCAGAAGCCGTTGTTCTAACGTCCTTACGTCAGCACCTCACGCAAGATCATTTTCAACTGTTTTTCTGTGATTCAATCGCTCTTTTCTGCATTGTCAGAGGTACCGGCCACTTCCGGCAGCGCCAGAACTGCCGTCCACAGCCGCGAAAAGAACGCTTTGTCCCGCGGATAATGTGTGAAGCTCATTTCTCCGCCGACCGCTCGCAGCAAATCCACCGTGCGCCTGCGCCCAATCCGGCTTTCGCACAGACGCAGCAGCCGCAGATCCTGCAGCGCTTCCTTGAGTACTTCTCCCCGGATGGATCCCCAGGCTGTACCATCCGGCCCCGGGTAAACCAGGAAAGCATCCCCCGAAGGAAAAGCTTCCCCGGCATCGGTCACCCGGAAGGGATCGATGTGCCGTACCGAGCGTTGTGAATTGTAAAAATTGAACCCCCAATGTAAAAACCCCTCAAGATCATAGCCGTAGAGCAGCGCACCCAAAATGCGGTTGCGTGCGCTGGGCATGGCAATAAAACGATTCGGCACCGCAACGGCCTGTACGGTGCAGTAATAGGTCCAAAGGCCGGTCACACCATGGTCTACAAATGTCTGAATGCAGTCATTGCAGACAACCGGCTTCTCTACAATTCCTTCCTGATAAATGTCATAGCTGCTCAGTGCATCGATCACATGGCACCCCTCCAGCAGGTCGGCCACCGTTGCCTTTGCGGCGGCGTAGGTGGCTTTCTCCTTGTCATGCGGTTCATCGGAAATATGGAACCACACGTGCGCAAGGCCTACCAGATCATCCAGTTCCTGCTTCAGGGCGGGGAGAAAAGCCCGCAGGAACCGGGTGTATTCACCGCCCACGGCCGGGGTATGCCAGCCAAAGCGTTTTTCCAGCCCGCTGGAGGTATGTACCATAATTTTGGGGGCAAATTCCGCGCCCCACTGGGTAAACAGATGCGCCACTTCGATTTCGGTGATTCCGTGGCTGCGCGCCATGTTCACCCAGCGCCGCAATCGGTCAAACCCGAAGCTCCACTGTCCGTCCGCGAGGAGCACGTCCACCAGCTGTACCGTGGTGCGCTCACCGCCCCTGGCGGTGTCCAGCGGCGGGGTGAATACCGGGGTCAACAGCATATTGATGCCGTGCTCTGCAGCGCTGGCCATAAAATGATCCAGAATGCGCCAGTGCTCCTCGCTGAACACCGGCACCCGGTAATAGTCGGCCAGACAATCCGCGTGGAACCATTGGGTCTGCAAAAGCGTCTGCGGCGGCAACGCCTGCTGCAATATCTGCACCGACAGCGAAAACACCGCCAGCTGACAACCATCCGGGTCCACCAGTTCCAGTTCCATTGCAGCACAGCCCGGCTCCAGCAGCGAGGCATCCAGCGTCAGCCACAGGCTGCGCCACTGGGCCGGCACCGCCTTGAACGTTTCGTCCCATTCGGCGGGTCGCAGCAAATCCGGCAAAAGGCCCGGGCGAGTGGTGAGATAATTGTCATCCCAGGTGCCATGGCAAGGGTAATCGCAGGGCACCAGCTCCACCTGAAAAAGCCGCAGCGCGGCTCTGGCGGTACCGGTGCACCGCAGGCAAAAGGTTGTGGAAGTTTCTCCGAAATCATCATTTTGACAGGTGTAAGCCAGCTGGAAAGACCATTTCTGATTTTTCAAAAGCACAGGCACACCGGTTGACAGCTCCTCGGGCCGTCGGTCCGGCAGCACTTTTTCCAGGCTGTCGGTGAGAAGAAATTCATAGCTTGTCATAGAACATCTCCTGGTTTTGATCGTCCGGTGAAGCAAAGATAAAAGGGAGATGGCGGGATATGCCCGCCATCCCCCATAGGTTGATTTTTCTTATTCGGGATGGCTTTCCAGGAAGGCCTGTGCCTGTGTATGGAACGCTTCCTGCAGAACATCGACGCCGGCGGCATCCAGTTTTGCCTTCAGTTTTTCCACATCGCCAGCCGGATCGTCCGTAAAGCCAAGCTGCAGCAGTTTATAGTCGGAGTTATAGATCTCGCTGATTGCTGCCACCTCGTTTTTCACTTCGGAATCATCAAACACGAAGGTGATATAACGTCCACTGCGGGCGGTCTCCTTCCAGTTCTCCGTCAGTTCCTCGGAATTGGGAATTCCGCCTTCTACGGTACGCCAGAACTGATCGTTGCGCACGCCCCAGTTGCAGTTGCTGTCGTAGGCGTAGTTCGAGCTGTCCGGCAAAGACTTCAGGCCATGATCCCCCACAGCCTCCCAGTGCACGCCTTCAATGCCGTAGCAGAACAGGTTGTGGCAGATTTCGTCATTGCGCAGATAGTCCAGCGCCATCAATGCGCGTTCCGGGTTCTTGGACTTGGAGAAAATGCTCATGCCGTTGGCCAGATAGGACTGGATGGTCGCAGGAGCGCCGTTCATGGCGTCAAACACACGCACATCCCACTCGGGGTGTTCCGCCTGCAGCGTAGCGTACAAACTCTTGGCCGTATTGATGTTCATCACAGCCAGTGCGGACTTGCCCGCCTGGAAGCTCTCGGTATTGTTCTGCGTGTTGACAACGGCATTGCGGCTCCAGAAGCCCCGGTCGCGCCAGTCTTTCACGGTGTTCAGCGTATCCATGAAAATGTCTGCATCCAATGTGCTCATCACATTGGCTTCGGGATCGTTCTCCTGCACACAGGTGATCAGGTTGACCGGTGGCAGCACAGCATAATTGCCATCATCCCTGGCGTAAGACTTCACGTTCCACAGAAGGTCAAACACAAACTGGCGGTCATAATCAGAACCAACATCCAGCGGGATCATAGAGGGCTCGTTGTCCACAATCGCCTGCATATACTGCTCCGCACCTTCAAAGGTGTCCAGAGATTCGATGCCGTATTTGTCCATCAAATCGCCGCGGGCCATCCAGACATAAGCAGTCAGTTCCTGATAGTTCATGGGCAGCATATAGACCTTACCGTCCACCTTGGCCTGCTCCCAGGCTTCGGGATACATGCTTTCGGCCGTCATGGGCGCATAGGTTTCCAGCGCTTCGGGGGTGATCTCCCAGAAGCCCTGTTTGCTGGCTTGTGCATTGTAGAAGCACCAGTCCGCGGTAAAGATCATGTCCCAATCTTCGCCGGAAGCAAAAATCAGCGGATATTTCTGCTCGTACTCGCTCCAACTCATGTACTTCACGTCAATAGTTGCGTTGATTTCTTCTTTCAGGCGCTCGTTGATTTTTTCAAACACCTTATCATTGTCCACCGGACGGTCACCGATCAAGTACATGGTCAGCGTGACTTCTTCCGAGATATCCGGGCCGGACGTACCAGAGCCGGATGCGCCGGATGCCGGGGCTGTGGAACTGGACGCAGTTGTTCCTCCGCAGCCGGTGAATGCGCTCACGACCAGCACCAGGGCCAGAACGAGCGCCAACAGTTTCGCTGTTTTTTTCATGGTTTTTCCTCCTTATTGTCTGTATATTCACTGCGCCCGCGCGCAGTTTCTTCCCGTCAGCCTTTCACGGCGCCAATGGTGACGCCTTTGACAAAATATTTCTGTAAAAACGGATACAGAAGAATGATGGGGCCCGTGGCCACCACGGTCATCGCCAGTTTCATTGGCTCGCTGGGCACTTCGCTCATGGGCAGACCGCTGCGGGCAGCTGCCGCTGCAATGGCCTGTGACTTGGTCAAAATGTTGTTCAGGTAATACTGCAGCGGATACAAATCGCTGCGTCCTTCGTCCAGGAAGAGCATGGCGTCGTACCAGTCGTTCCAGTAATTCAGCGCAATGAACAGCCCCACCGTTGCAAGTCCCGCTTTGCACAATGGCATGGCCACGCGAAGATAAATGGTGAAATCTCCTGCGCCGTCCAGCCGTGCGGATTCATACAGCGCTTCCGGGATGCCGGCCATGTAACTTTTTAAAATCAGCAGATAGGTCACATTGATCAGGATCGGCATGATCAGCGCAATCAGACTGTTGTGAAAATGCAGATACTTGGTGTTGAAGATGTACCAGGGCACCAGACCGCCGCCAAAAATGGACGTGAAATAGAAGAAAAACGACACCTGATACCGATAGCGGAACGTGCTGCTGGCCAGCACATAGGCCGCCATGCTGGTAAAGAAAAGTCCCAAAAATGTGCCGGTGACTGTGACGAAAATCGTTACGCCGTAAGCGCGAAGCAGATCCTCGGGAATTTTGAACAGCGTTTTATACGCATCCAGCGAAAATGTCTCCGGAATCAGCTGGTAACCGTGGGTCAGAATGGACGTCTGATCGGAAAAAGAACCGCTGAGCACCAGAAGGAACGGAAGCAGACAGCACGCAGAAAGCACCGTCAGCACCACCACCGAAATCACGTCGAAGATGACGCGATCCCGCCCGATGGGCTTTTTGCCGATTTTGGTTTTGCTGGCCATAAGTCTGCCTCCTTTCAAAACAATGCGTAATCCGGCTCAACCTTTTTCACCAATTTGTTGGCAAGCAGTACCAACAGGAAGGAAAACGTCGACTGATATAAGCCCGCGGCACTGGTCATGCCGAACTCCTGCAGCTGCAGCAGAGAGCGCGTCACATAAGTATCGATCACATCGGTCACTTCCAACACCATGGGGTTGTTGCCGGTGACCTGCCAGAACATCTGGAAATCACCCTTCATAATGGTACCGATGGCCAGCAGGAACAAAATGACCACTGTGGGCCGAATGCCCGGCAGAGTGATGTGGCGGATCTTCTGCCACATGTTCGCGCCGTCCAGATCGGCCGCCTCGTACAGCTGACCGTCGATGTTCATGATGCTGGCCAGATACATCACCGTACCGTATCCGACATTTTTGAAAGCGCTCACTCCGATGAGAATGAAGGGCCAGACCGCCTCGTTGGAGTAAATATCCACCGGCTCAAGCCCCAGCGAACGCAGGAACGTGTTGACCGCGCCAAACTCGAAGTTGAACATGTTGTAGATAAAGGCTCCGACTACAACCCAGGAGATAAAATACGGAAAGAACATGACCGACTGAGTGATTCGCTTGAACCACTTGCCCGCCAGCTCGGAAAGAAGGATGGCGCAGGTGATCTGCAAAACCGTATTCACGCACAGAAAAGCCAGGTTGTACAGGATGGTATTCCGCGTGACGCTCCACGCCTTCCCCGACTGAAAAAAGTATTCAAAATTCTTGAACCCCACCCAAGGGCTGCCGAAAATTCCATCGTGGTAGTTGTATTCTTTGAAAGCCAGCACAATTCCGCCCATGGGAATGTAGCACATCAGGATCACCACAATGGCTGCTGGAAGCAGCATCAGCCATTTAATCCGGTTCTCTTTCAAATCCTGGAGAAAAGGATGTTTGCTCCGTTTCATCGCCCCGGCCTCCTTGCACTGTGTTTTTCTCCACTCACATCGTATCAGACCGGCTCTTTCAAAACAACGGGAGCCGATTATGATAGGTGGGAAAAATTATGGTATTTTAAGAATTTTTTATTTTTTGCATCAAAATCCATTGAATCGTTATAATTTTCAGTCTATATTATAGTAAGAATATACAAGAAAGAGGGGCTGGCATGCGCTTTTCCGTACTGATCGTAGATGATGAAAAAATGCCCCGGGAGATTCTTCGCAATTATGTTCCCTGGGAGAAATTGCAAGTAGACCGGGTGGAAGAGGCAGAGGACGGCGCCCAGGCTTTGGAGCTGGCCCGCCTTCACCGGCCGGACATTGTCATCAGCGATGTGAAGATGCCTCGCATGAACGGTCTGGAACTGGCCGGCGCCGTACGAGAGATCTACCCGGACTGCCAGTTTATCTTTCTCAGTGGCTACACCGACAAAGAATATCTCAAAGGCGCCATCAAACTGCGGGCCGCCAGTTATGTGGAAAAACCCATCGATCTTGAAGAATTGAGCACTGTGCTGCAGGAAGTGACGGCAGAACTGGAAAAGCGAAGTCTGCCGGATCCACAGCTGTTGTTCTACCGCGGGGAGAATGGAGATCTCTCCCAGCCGAACAACGGCCGGGTATACGTCTATGAAAAAGCGATTTTTACCGCATTGGGCAATCTGATCCGCCACAAATGCCGGCCGGAGGCACTTGCCCTCACAGCCCGCATTTACAGAGAGCTGCGTCAGTGCGAGGGCACGCCGCCGGAAGTGGTTCGCAATCTCTACTGCCAGATCGTATTCGCGCTTTTGGCCGCTGCGGAAAGCCGGAACATCACCGCCGTGACCGAACAGGGCGATTACCTGCTCTACACCGCCGCCAAACAGCCCACTTTGCTGCTGTTGTGGCAGGCGCTTACCGACGCCATGGAAACCTATTTTCAAGCAGCGGAAAGCAACGCGCAGGATCTGGTCACCCGCGTGGATGAATATCTGGCCGCGCATTTTTCAGACAACGAGCTCACCGTGCAGACCATGGCCTCGGATCTGGGATTCGTGCACACCTATCTTTGCAGCGCCTATAAAAAGAACAGCGGCCGCACCGTCAATCAGAAGCTGACCGAACTGCGAATGGAACGGGCCAAAAGTCTGCTGGCAGACCCCAGCCGCAAGCTGTACGAAGTCGCGCACGAAGTGGGCTATCTGGACGGAAAATATTTTGTAAAACTGTTCACCAAGGAAGTGGGCATCTCGCCCCGCCTTTACCGGGAGAATCTTTGCTGCCATGAAGAATAAACTGCGCGCCTGTTGGCGCAGCCTGTTGTTGGACGTGAGCCTTCGGGGCAAACTGCTGTGCATCTTTTTCCTGTTGCTAGTGCTTCCCCTGGGCGCTTTCACGCTTTACGCCTTTCATCGCATCAATACCGTCATTGAAGAGCAGACATTTTCTGCCTCGCAGAAGGCCTTTGAAGACACGCATACCGCTTTGGAGGATCTGTTCGGTCGCCTGGCGCAGGTGTCCGATATTCTGACCATGGACCCCACTCTCTACGCGCTCGCTTCCGGTGATGCAAATACCACCAGCTACATACAGCGCCTGGAGGATCGCAACCGAATCTCCACCACTTTCTTCTACCTGCGCTCCATGTCGGGGGTGGATCGCATCCGCCTATACGTGAACAACGACTACCTGTACACCAATTCCACAGATATCGTCTCGCTTCAGTCTGTAAGAGGCAGCCGTTGGCTGGAGCCTTTTCAAAACGGAAGTGTTGCGTGCTGGTTCGGCCCCTCAGATTTTTCCGATCAGCCCGAAAGCGAGCAGCAATGGTACTCACTGATGCGCCTGATTTATGATCCTAGCTCCGTACAGAAGCCGTTGGCGATCCTGCGGATCGACATCGCCGCCGACCGAGTGGACGCCGCCGTCAGCCGCAGCACCATCACCCAAAACGGAGCCGTTCTTTTGCTGGACGACGGGCAGATCCTCACATCCTCCTCCCCGGACAGAGCAGAACAGCTCAGTGGTTCTCTGCCGGCCGCCTTTTCGGATGGCTGGACGGAAGTGAACACCTCGCTGGGTCGTTTTCATGTCCAGTCAATGATCTTGGAGGACTGCGGCTGGACCCTGGCCGCCGCCCTTCCGCGGGATGACATCTTTCGAACCAGTCGCGAACTGCGTCTGGAAATGCTGGTGGTAGTGCTTTTGCTCACGGCCGCAGCGTATTTCTTGGCGTATCGGCTCAGTCATTCCATTGCGCGCCGACTTTACCGCCTGAATGACACCATGCACGCGGTGGAGCACGGGGATGTTTCCGCCCGGGTAGAGCCTCAGGGCCGTGACGAAATCGGCCAGCTGATGCGCAGCTTCAGCAATATGATGACCCGCATCGACACGCTCATGGACGAAAAACTGGAACAGGGCCAGCAGATCAAAGCGCTGGAACTGAAAGCGCTTCAGGCTCAGATCAATCCGCATTTTCTGTACAATTCGCTGGATCTGATCAACTGCACCGCCATCGCCTCCAACGTCCCTCAAATCAGCCGAATGGTCAATGCGTTGGCCCGGTTTTATCGACTGTCGCTTAGCCGCGGCAGGGAGGTCATTCCACTTTCGGACGAACTCAAGCATGCGCAGCTCTATGTGGAAATTCAGAATATGCGGTTTGAAAACCGGGTGCAGGTAAAATGGGAAATCGAACGCGGAGTGGAACAATGTTCCATCATCAAAATCGTTTTGCAACCCATCATCGAAAACGCAGTGATTCACGGCATCTTTGAACGGGAAGACAAAACCGGTTGTCTGCGCATCGCCGCCCACCGCCAGCAGGACGATTTAATCATCACCGTGGAAGACAACGGTGTGGGCATGGATGAGGCCACCCGGGTGGCGAACTTTTCGGCTGATGCTTCCAGTGCCAACACCAAAGGCGGCTATGGGGTTCGCAATATCAACGCACGGCTTCACCTGGCCTATGGGCCGGAGTACGGTCTTTTCTGCGAAAGCGAAATCGGCCACGGCACATGTGTGACCATTCGCATTCCAGCGCAGACGTGTCCGTCACCTGATTCCGAGCATTGAGCCTTGGGCAGCAGGCGCAGTGCACAAATCTCATAACTTCAGCGCCCCATAACATAAAAGTGCCCATGCCATTGTGGCATGGGCGCTTTTGGTTCGGTATTGTATCAGGGCCTCTCTCACCTTTTCAACAAGCATACAGATGAATAACTCTGCCTATCATCAACCCGGTAAATCCCGCAACGGTAGTCTGTCACAGTCTGCGAACCCAAAAAGCACAATGAATAGGTGGTGCTATTCATCACTTAAAAAACAGATCCAATTGTAGGAAAGACAACCCCGACAAAAAGTTGTCAGAGCTATTACTGATTTCAGTTGTAGGACATCTAAAAGCATCAACATCTGATAACAAAAAAACCACTGTCCAACTAGACAGTGGTTTTCTGGTGCACCTCCAGGGACTCGAACCCTGGGCCCGCTGATTAAGAGTCAGCTGCTCTACCACCTGTTACGACCACACTTAGCTCAGGGCAGCTATTCAGCTGTTTTTGCGTGGAATTAAGCCACATTTCCGTCTGTGGTGTTTCTTAGAGAATTTTCGCTGTTTTCTTCTGTCTGGCACAGTTCCAGGAACTGCTTGTAGGTCAGTTTCACATGGACGGTCACCTGATAACCTTTGCCCACTTCCACCTTTTCCAGCAGTTCGTTCAGAATCATCCGCTTGCGGGCAAGGGGCGCCAGTTCAAATTCCTCGGCCCAGCCGCAGAACTGTCGGTAGCACTCCTTGATCTTCTGCGCGAGTTCACGGTCATCTTCCGCTTCCTGCAGCACTTTTGCGTACTCCTGTCGCGCAGCCCGCAGCTCTGCTTCCGCCTTGGCGATCAGGCGAGCCAGCATTTCCTGTGAGAATCCGCTTTCGCCATCGAGGCATCGCAGCACTTCTGCTTCGTATCTCTCCAGCGCATGTTCGCAGTCCTGCAACTTCTTTTCCAAGGTTGCCTTCTGCTTACGCTTGTCCTGATATTCCTGCCGAATCTTCTGTTCCAGCAGCTTATCCCGGGGCGCACATCGGATGGAAGAGAAGAGTTCCCGCACTACTTCCAGCACGATCCCGTCCACACGATCTGCCAAGTACAGCGCCTGACCGTCGCAATCCCGAAGTTTCTGCGCCCTCTGATAGCAGTTGTACTTGGGCTTCAGGGATTCTTTCACTGTGCCATCCCTCAGCTTATAGCGGTCGTGATGCATGAATCCGGACATCTTGGCGCCACAGTGTGCGCAGTAGACGAGCCCGGCCAGCAAGGTATTGTTATCCGACTTGTGAGCCACCTTGCGCGCCTCAGCATTTGAGGTACATCTCATATCCACCATCTTGTTGGCCTTTTGGAACAACTCCGGGCTTATGATCTCCAGTTCCGGCAGATGCTGTGATTTGACGCTGCGGGTGACAATGTACCCGAGATATCCTTCATGGCGCAAGATCCGCAGTACATGGACCGGGGTAAATTTCACTCCACTATGGGTACGCAGCCCTCGGTTATTCAGCATCTCTGCCATTGCGTAGGCGCTTTTTCCTTCAAAGGCTGCCAGTTCAAACAGCTCCTGCACGATAGGGGCTTCCTCGGGGGCGACTTCAAGATCCTTTACAGGCTGCCCTTTTTTGTTCACTCGTCCCTTATGCACCGCCCGATAGCCATAGGCCACCGTACCTCCGCTGTAATGGCCGCTGGAATTGAGCTGCTGAATGCGTGTCGCCACCCGTTCTGCAATCTTTTCCGACTCCCCCGCCGCCTGCCAGAAGCGGATGTAGTTGATAAGCTTGTCGGTATGGCTGTCGATCTTTTGCTGTCCCTCGCGGGTACTCCAGACCTCCACACCGTGCTTCACAAACCATTCCACTACATATGGTGTTTCACTTTCAATGCGGCCAAGGCGGTCGAAGAGGAATACCAGCAGGATGTCAATGTTCCCTTTTTCCGCTTCTGCTTTCAACTCCTGAATGGCGTCTCGTTTGGTTGCGGATACTTTTGATCCCGAAACGCCCTTCTCGGCCTTTTCCAGCACCACGCGCCAGCCATGCTGCGCGCAGAATTTCCGGCACTCGATTTTCTGCATGGGGATATCGTCATGATCCACCTGTCCTTTGGTCGACACACGGTAGGCGAGTCCCGCGCGCGGCGCATCGGACGGCAGCTTGGCCATCTCCCTTGCAAAAAACTCATCATTGAGCCATATCTCATCGCTTGCTGAGATTTGGACGGATTCTCCGAATTGATTGGTATACTTCACTGCCCTGTCCTCCTTGTAGGTCATGCCTGCAATTCGGACCGGTCCTATTCATTTTTCAAGGTTCTGCCGGGGAGGTATAGCCTTCCCCGCACTACAACACTACCTTATAAGGCAAAGGAAAGCTATCACCAAAACGGAGAAACACCGCTGTTCAAACTGGTGAAATTGCAGCACATTACACTCCTGTGACACGAAAAGAAGGCTGCCCGCCTGAACGTCGGGTAGCCTTCTTCTATACATATTTATATGTTATTCCTGGCAGTCTTGCACTTGGGATTCGTGCTTGTCTGTGCGGAGGTACTCAATCAGGTCTCCCGGCTGGCAGTCCATGATCTCGCACAATTTCCCCAGCGTTTCCGTTGTTACCGGCTTATCGTGCCGAATACGCTGTAGTGTCTGAGCGTCGATCCCTTCATTTGCCAAGCGATAAAAGGAGATCTTCTTTTGTTCCATAAGCTGCCGCATTGGTCGAAAGGAAATCGGCATCGCATCACCCCATTGCCAATATTATAGGGGGCTTGCCGCGGCTCTATATAGTGAATATAATCACTATATAGAGGTGATGCTGTATGACCGTAACATTCTGCGGACATCGGACACTTGAACACCCTGTTCAGGTAAAAAGCTGGTTGCGAGAAGTTGTTTGCGATCTTATTGGACAGGGCGCGAACATCTTTCTCTTGGGTGGTTACGGGGCTTTTGACCTTATGGCTGCCCAAATTGTTCATGAGCTGAAAGCCGAGTTCCCCGACATTGAATCCACGCTGGTCCTCGCTTATCTTTCCACTGATGTAGACCTTCGACTCTATGACAATTCTCTGTATCCGCCTTTGGAAGATGTTCCACCACGCTACGCTATCTCCAGACGAAACCGCTGGCTCGTTGAAAACTCCGATATAGTGGTGGCGTATGTACAGCACAGTTGGGGCGGGGCTGCCACCACGCTCTCTTTCGCGGCGCACAAAGGCAAACCGATCATCGTTTATCCAAACAAACTTGACGCTTAATAACTGGATTGCAAATTCTGCGCCCTTTCCATTCGATATCGGTACGCCTGCATAATCACATCCAACAGGTTTTGTGCCGTGCCGGAACTTTGTTCTGCAAAACATATCTTGACGGAATACGGCCCGTACTGTCGCTCCAGCACAACCGCTTTTTCCTTGTCCCCTTTCGCCTTCGGCTGTTTCACCATGGTACATCTCTCCCCTTTTGCGCCGCCCTTTTGCGCAGAGGTAATTCCACCCCTCGGATGCTGAGTTCATAGCGCAGATCCGTACCGGCCGTTACGAGCACAGCGCCATGATCCTGCAAAAAGTTCAGTATCCGGATGAGCGTGCTGTTATCCCTGCTGAGGCGAGAAAGATCCCACACCATAACAATATGTGCATTTCCCCGGCGAACTTCTCCCATCATAAGTTTCAGCCCTACACGGTGGATACTATTGCCGCTGTGCCGATCCTGAGAAGTGCCGACAACAATGTATCCCCTCCGTTCTGCTTCCTCCAGCAGGTCTGTCATTTGCGCAGACAACTCACTCAGACTCTGCCTTCCGCTCCGGCTGTAAAGCCAAACCGTTCGCATTTCTCTGTCTTCAGACACATTTGTTCCCTCCCATATACAAAAAATAATCCGGGCCTTTTCTGGCCCGGATGAATTGTTCTACGTCTTCGATTTGTCTTGTAACAGGTACCGGAGGCAGCGCCTCCATAACCTCTTGATGATACTTTCCTCCCAGCGCAGCTCTGTAATCCAAGATCGAGACCACACAGGTATCTGTCTCCGTGCGTATTGCCCGCCCGAACCCCTGTCGAAGCTTCACCTGCATTTCCGGAACAATGACAGCCTGGATATAATCCTGCAATGTCATATAGTTTGGCCGCTGCGCTTCCCGGATGGGATCCGGCACTGGGAACGGCAGGCGCGGGACGATAAGGGACGAAACTATATCGCCTGGGAAGTCGATTCCCTCCCAGCAGCTTCCCGCTGCAAACAGGACGGCATTTTGCTCTCTTTTGAAGCGACGGATCGTATCCTGGGAATTGCGCCACACTTCCATGAGCGGAACCGGCATCTGATCCTTCACAAGGCTGTATACCGCTCCCATAAGTGAGTAGGATGTAAACAGCACCAGTGTGTGCCCACCGGTCGCATGAACAAGCTGGAGTATTTCTTTGGCGATTCGTTTGCTTTCTGAATTGCTGCCGTGGGGTTCCCCCTTGCTACTCTCAGGGAAATAAAGCAGACAATTCCTTTTATAATCAAAAGGCGATGGTGCAGAATAGGTTCGTACATTCGGCAAAGAATCCAGCCCTGTCTTCTCCATAACCGGATGAAAATCATTCCCCGCTTTCAGTGTTCCCGAGGTCAGGATCACCGGAATACGTTGCTCCCATAATGCGCGCCGGAGCTGCTTTGGGATGTCCTTATTGACGGCGCACAGAAACGGGGTTCCATCCCTGTCATATTTCAGATATCGAATGTACTTGCTGTCCTGCTCCCGAAAAAGCCGCGTTGTCCTTTCCATCTTTTCCAGTCGGTGGACCAGCCAGCGGGGTGCTTTTTCAGGCAGTGTTCTTTTTATCTGGGAAAAAGAGTTCTCGCAATCCATGAGAACCTTGCTCCGGATCGATGTGAGAATAAGCGGAAGGCGGCAGCGTTCGTCTTCCCTCGTTTCCACCTGTCGAAATGCAGCTGCGAAATGCGCGCTCTTCTCCCGGAGAGTGTGCACTGCCTGGCTGCATTTTTCTTTTTCCAGCAAGTTGGTGAGCTCTTCAAAATCCTGAGATGAGAGGGCTTCCCCATACATCTGACAAGCTGCATCCCACAGTTTATGGGCTTCGTCCACCACAAGAATTCCGTACCCTTTGAGCAGAGGATGAAACCCTTGCCGGCGATGCTCCGCATCTGCCAAGAGATAATTGTGATTGCATATTTGAATCATGGCAGGTCCTGATTGTGCCTGGTGCAGATAAACATGATAACGACATGTATCCTTTCTGGCACAGGATTTTGGGCACGCTTTCGGTACGCAGACCTGCCGCCTGTCAAATTCGCTGAGCCCTGTTACGGTGTCCAGATCATAGCGAAGCATAAGCGAACGAAGCGCCGCAAGTTGCTTCGCATTTTTCTTTGTTCCCGCGACAGCCTTTAAGCGTTGGGACAAACGCTCATCGCAAACGAATCGCTCTTTCCCCTTGCGCAGATACGCTGTCAAAGATTCATCAATAACACTGTTGGACAATAGCACCTTTGATAAAAACGGGAGATATTCTCCAAGGATTGCTTCTTGCAAGGCTACGCTGGAAGTGGAAATAACAAGTGGGCGACTAAGTTGGATAGAATACTTCCGTGCCAAGATACAGGCGACAAGATATGCGTATGTTTTACCAATGCCAACGCCTGCGTCACAGAGAGAAATCGTATTATGGAGCAGACTATCCAACATGCTGTGGCAAAGAGCAATCTGCTCCTTGCGCACAGTCAGACCACTTTCCGGCAGAATGACTCGAAAGATTCTTTCCACTTCCGCATGTGCCCGCTCCGCTATATTGATCAGCATGGCTATGCTCCTTTTGACTCAGCCGTTAACGACAAAGTAATGCAGCGCAGCTTGCATGCTGCGCTGCACGGATTCGCCGTCAACGACGGCAATTCTAAATGTAGGCTTGACTGCACCGTATTTGTTTCATCCCCCGGCGCATGGGAACCATGCAGGCGGGCTTCTGGCCCAAAAGCCCCTTCACGGCATTCCAAAGGTCTTGCTGATTACAACCCAAGGTGAACCGTCCCATCTGACGTGTGGGCGAACGTAAAAGCGATGCACCTGCTCACTCCCAAGGTCATAGCGTATGAGGCGACCAATACCTCTTTTCGGACAAAATAGATCGCTCCGGCTTTGTCTTCGCCTCTGTCTGCCCATGGTTGAACAGAGGATCCGGCATTGCCATCCTGGCGCTTTTCCCGATGTCGCTTCCCTGGAAGGAGCTCAGTGCTCCCGCATGGCTATGTATTCGTATTGTCAAGGTACCGACCTGTCTCGGTCAAGGGGAGCTAAAATCATCGAGGACGGATTGGACGATTTCTTTTCGTTCGTCTGTCAGGCTTTCCAATATCTGTTGAAGAACTTCCACCTGTGTACATGAGAGACATTCTCTCCTGTGTCGTTTGGGATTCAAGAGGTATATTCCTCCATTTCTTCCCGGTTCTGTACACAGATCATAGTGCAGAGACAAAACTTCTACATCGTGATAGATCGTTTGCCTTGTAACTTGAAAACGTTCCGCCAGTTCTTTGGCCCTGACTTTTCCTCTCTGGCGAAGGATCTCGACGATGGCTTCTCGGCGCCAGTTTGCGTCCACATCCTCTCACCGCCTCACTTCTTGCTCCAGCTTTATCGTAGCAAAATAATGTCAAAAACCCCTTTACCTTTTCCTCGGAAAATATAAAGCAAAAACAATTCTTTGAGCGCAGGCCCAAAACAGGCAGCATAGCGCCTGTTAATACGCGCTATATATGGATTTTAGTTGCAAAACAGGCATTGTAAAATACATTTGAGGTGAGTTATGATGCCTGTTTACCAGAAATCTCTGGGAGATACCGTGCGCAAAGCACGTCATAAAGCAAAATTGTCACAATCTGAACTTGCGGAAGTTCTGGGAATTGGCCTTCGCACAGTCGGTGATATCAAAAATTATCGTTCAAACCTGACAATGGAAACCCTGTATCCACTCATAAGAACACTTAATATAGATCCCGCCGATATCTTTTATCCGGAACACTCCGATACCACGAACGGTGCTGCAGCCGAACTGAAAGCCAAACTGGCCACCTGCACAGAAGCCGAGGCTATCCTGCTGAATGAAATCTGTGAAGCCGCACTGCGCACATTACGAAGCCCTAAATCTTATTCCGTCTATAAGCAGAAATAAGTAAGCCCGCACTTCTTCCTGAAATCCGGAAGAAGTGCGGGCTCTGCGTTTTACCTCTGGCTCTCAATTTAATTCTTTTATGACACATATTTTGCTGTCAACAATGTTGATGAGCATTTCCCGCTTACATTTGGGACAAAATAAAGGAAAATTCAAAAGAGTCGTATCTTTCCGTACCCTTATTCTGGTTCGACAATGGCATATCGGACATAGAATCCACTCGGATTTTCGGTTGGTAATCGATGCCAAGTCACATCAACTCCTTGCAACAACTAATACTCCATTTTTCTCTATTTTTATTGATTCCAGAACCTACCTTCCGCAGTATCCAAAGTGTATTTTCGTTTATTATTCAGCAATCAGCGTTCTCTGTGCTTGCGGTAATGGTCCCATACTCCTTAGACTCACACCCAATGTAGATAAATTATGCAATGTCGCGGAAGTTGCCGGTGGCAAAATACCCATTACCCCCAGTGCAATAAGCACGCCATTAAATCCAATCACAAAACGATAGTTGGAGTGAATACGCCTCATCAGCTCCATCGCAATACGACGCAGTTCAACCAGTTCCCAAAGGCTATCAGCGGCAATGGTAATATCTGCAATTTCTCGGGCTAAAGCTGCGCCATCACTAATAGCAATTCCTGCATCCGCCTCGGAAAGTGCGGGAGAATCATTGATTCCATCCCCCACCATCAAAACCGTATGTCCTTCCTTACGCAGGCGTGCAACGAACTCCGCCTTATCTGCTGGCAAGACCTCCGCCCGGAACTCATCCACACCTAATTGAGATGCTATGGCAGCTGCTGTACGTTGGCTGTCGCCAGTAAGCATCACTGTTCGTTTAATTCCCATATTTCGCAATGTACGAAGCACTGCGGCGGCCTCTTCTCGCAGAGGATCAGAGATACAGAGCACAGCCGCCAGTTGCCCGCCTATCGCCAGGAACAGATGGGAGTATTCTTCCGGCAGCATAGCGAATCGTTCCTGCTCTCCTTCCGGAATTTTGCATTTCTCATCTTCAAAAACGAAATGTGCACTGCCGATCAATACACGCTTACCGTCCACCGTACTCACAATGCCATGAGCCACCAGATATTCCACTTTTGAATGGAATTCCTCATGGGTCAGCCCCTGTCGTTTTGCCTCTTCCACTACTGCATTCGCCATGGAATGCGGGAAATGCTCTTCCAGACAGGCTGCAAGACGAAGCATGTCGGTTTCTTTGTTCTCTCCAAAGGGAATGACCTTTGCTACCCGGGGACAAGCATGTGTAAGGGTACCTGTTTTATCGAAAACAACGGTATCTGCCGCAGCTACCGCCTCCAGGAATTTTCCCCCCTTGACTGTAACATGCGCCTTTCCGGCCTCCCGCATAGCCGAGAGTACTGCCAAAGGCATCGCCAATTTCAGTGCGCAGGAAAAGTCCACCATCAGAACCGATAAAGCCCGTGCCACGTTGCGCGTCAACGCAAAGCTCAACAAACTGCCTACAAAAGTATACGGAACCAGCTTATCCGCCAAGTGAGCAGCCTTGCTTTCCGCCGCCGACTTCATCTGCTCCGATTGTTCAATCATATGTACGATTTGATCGTAGCGGCTTTGCCCGGATGCCTGTTTTACTTCCAGGACACATTCGCCTTCCTCTACTACGGTACCCGCATAAACGGTACTGTTAGGCCGTTTGATCGCAGGTATAGACTCTCCTGTAAGAGACGCCTGATTGACAGTTGCTTCACCTTCCAATACGATACCATCCATAGGGATGACACTACCGGCACGCACAATGACTGCGTCTCCTGGCTGGACTTGGGAAACCGGAACCAGTACTTCTCCCTGCTCGGTACGAAGCCAAACCCGATCTATATTGAGCGACATACAGCGAGCCAGATCTTCCATTGACTTTTTTCGAGTCCACTCTTCAAGCAGTTCCCCTACTTCAAGCAGGAACGTAACCGCTCCAGCGGTGCCAAAATCGCCTCGGCAGGCAGAGATCGAAATAGATAGAGCATCCAGCAGATCCACTTTTATTCTCCGGCGCAACAGGCAGCGTAACCCCCGCCTGACAAAGGGAACCATATGCCAAAGAATACGGGCAATTCTTAAAGGGGGCGGCAAAAACAGCGTGCAGGCTGCCTTCAGCATAATTTTACCCACCAATTTTTCTTCAAATTCCCGGTTCAAGGCACGGCTGCTATGCGCCGGCAAATTCACATTTTTCTCTGCTTCTTTCCAGGAAAAGCGGCGAAAATCATCCAATACTGCTCGTCTGTCTCCGCTATAATACGCAATTACAGTACATGTGCGTTCATGGACAGTAATCTGTTGTGCCCAGTTTCTACTCTGCAACCATGCTTCCAATTGGTCCGCCTGTTCCAAAGTCATTCGTCTTTGCTTTAGTCTAATTCGGATGCGGCCATGACTCTCGTGCAGAATCGTTGCGTTCATGAATTATCCTCCTTCACGGAAAAAGGGAGCCGCGTAGGGCGGCTCCCTCTGCTGATGTCAGGCTTCCACGTCTTCCACCTTGGCTGCCTCACTCTCCTCAGCTTCCTTAGCGGCCCGCTCTTCATTGAGTTCTTTGGCAGAGGCGAGAACGTCAGCTGCATTCTCCTGCACATTTGTAACCGTTTCCATCACGGAATCTTTCATGCGCAAACCGGCTGCAGTTGCATGCACATATACCTTTTTAGCGTCTTTGCTGGACAGAAGTTTGATACCAAAAGACCCGAACAACGTGCCTCCTACAAAACAAGCCAGTTTAGAATAAACACTCATTTTAATACTCCCTTTCTGTTATTTCCGCTTATAGCCCGTGACCATGACCATGATCATGCAGATTACCGCACCCCAGGCCCAAAAACGATGTTGTTTCACCGCGATCACTCCTTTTGCATCAAGATATTGTTGAGCGTCCAATCATTATACCCAACTCTTCTTTGGCTGTCATTATCGAAACGGACACCGCATTATTGTTTTTGACATTTTTTTGAAACGTCCTGGTGTAACACCGTACTGTCTTTTAAAAACCGCGCTGAATTGACTCACACCCTCGTATCCGACTTCTTGCGCAATTTGGTAAATGGGATAATCCGTGCTACGAATCAAATCTTCAGCTCGCCGCATACGCAGTTCAATTAGCCGGCGATGTATGGATGTTCCATACATTCGACGGAATTCTGCTTTCAGGTAGGTGGGTGAGACCGAAAGTGTTCTGCTCAATTGAGTTATCGTAATTTTTTCAGACAAATGCTCTTCCATATACTTTTGGGCATCCAATACACTTTGGCACATCCGCCCCCCTTCTTTAATCAGAGAGTTATATTCCACCCCATAGTCTCTTGTATTCAAAACGTATAATAGTTCCAGCGATTTCAAAAGGCAATATTTCCTGCCCTCATCGGCTGGAAGAAAGGCCAACTGCTCAAACAAAGATTGCGTCCAACCGTTGCTCACCAGCACCATTCCCCCTGGCCATTCATCCATCTTGGATTTAAATAGTTTCAAATCCAGTCCCAAAATGTCACAGAACAAAAATGGATTATCTTCAATCTGGTGAGTATCGATTGATACCAAAACCCCTCGCATATTTTCGCCGATACTGAAAGAGGTCTGTTCTGCTGTACCGCCCAGGATCAAGACGCTTCCTTTTGTCACTCGACATTGATCGGTATCCCCTCGCTGTGCAATGATTTCACCTTCAACGCAAAAAAACATTTCAATCAGTTGCGACGTCTGCTCCGTAGGGAATGGATTCACAGCCTCATTGACCGGCCCTATCCATTCAAACTGGCAGATGCAAATTCCGGGTATATCATTGTGCCATGTTGCTTTTGTCAGGATTTCATTCTTTAACCACTCTATCAGCACATCCAGCCCTCATTCCCAAACAAGTGTAAAGTTCCCCGCTACTTACTTTGGATTGCTAAGCAGTGATTGCAGAGCCTGAAAACTTTCTTCTCCCAGTGCATGTTCCATTTTGCAAGCATCTATTGAAGCAATTCTCTCATCAACCCCAAGCGTTATCAGTAATTCATATAACACCCGATGCCTGGCTTCCACTTCCCGTGCCAGTTTTAATCCCTGCTCAGTCAAGTGAATATTTTTAATATCATCTTGATATACAAGGCCCTCTTCCGAAAGAGC
The DNA here is from genome assembly GCF_045865535.1 of Owariibacterium komagatae. Lineage (GTDB taxonomy): Bacteria > Bacillota > Clostridia > Oscillospirales > Ruminococcaceae > Ruthenibacterium > Ruthenibacterium komagatae. Next base: position 2,260,001 of record NZ_AP031406.1, on the reverse strand, counting down.
CTTGATCGACACCGATACCGTGGGGCGGGACACAGATAGCCGCTCAGCTAATCGACAACAGCGAACCTCTCCCTTTTGTGACAGTTGGTAAATCATTTTCACATAGTCTTCTGTGATGCGTTTGGTTTTCACAAAGACATCCCATCCTTCAGCCCTTTAATAAAAGCAGCAAGATTCGTCTCAAGCCCGAAAGGTTAGCAAACGCTAACAGCGAAGCAAAAAGCAAGCGGTTAGCGTAATCTAACCATTTATATAGTATCAGTCGCACCGATTACTGTCAATATGCAATTATGTATTTTTTGCCCAGTTATGCCCGCTCAGAAGCACTAGGCATTGTACAATTTCCAAAAAACTGCGGCTCTCCTATTGGGAGAACCGCGGTTATATTTGCTTGTACTATTTATGCTTGTGTTCGCTGCAACTACAGTGGGCGTCACCTTTTTTGGCATTGCATCCAGAGCAACCATCGGGACACCCGATGCATTTCTTGCCACTTTTTTTTGCTTTATATACATAGAAAGCAGCAGCAGCCACAATCGCCAAAATAATGGCAATCACAATGTAGTCAATCATTACGCATTCGCCCCGCTCAGCGCGTACTCGCGCTTCAGATCTTTATCCGCTTTCAGGCACAGGTAAACCAGCACAGCAACAAAAGCACCCACTGCAATCAGACCGGGAACAAAACCCGCGCCAACCGAGCCGGTGGTAACCAGGGTTCCGATCTGATAGACCAGATAGCCGACTGTATAACCAGTGCCCATCTGGAGACCAATTCCAGCCCACAGCCACTTGGCACTCTTCATCTCGCTGTTCATAGCACCGATGGCAGCAAAGCACGGAGGAGTATAGAGGTTAAACATCAGATAGGCCAGAGCAGCCACCTTGGTAATGGCGATGACACCTGCCACCTCAGCGCCGGCGCCTTCCATCATTTCCAGCGCATCGGTGTCAATGAGGTTCTCAAGACCCACAAAGCAGACAGCCAGAGTACCCACCACGTTTTCCTTGGCGATGAAGCCGGTGACAGCGGCGGCGGCCAGCTGCCAGCTGAGGACGCCAACAATGGGAATCAGCAGATAGGCAAAGGGATGGGCAATGGAGGCCAAAATGGAGCTATCGGCAGTTTCGGCCACAGCAAAACTCCAGTTGAAGGTCTGCATGATCTGCACAGCGGTGTTGCACAGCAGAATGATGGTGGCGGCCTTTACGATATAGGCCCAGCCCCGGGCACACATAGCTTTCAGGGCAAAGAGCAGAGAGGGAACTTTATACTCGGGCAGTTCGATGATGAAGAAAGACTTGCGGTTCTTGTAACCGGCAATTTTGTTGACCAGCAGAGCGCCCAGGAAAATCAGAACGATACCGGTGAAGTACATGGTAAAACTCACCCAGCCCGCATCATCAAAGAATGCGCCGGCAAAAAGGGCGATCACGGGGATCTTTGCGCCGCAGGGCATGAAAGGAGTCAGCATAGCGGTAGCACGACGCTCACGCTCGTTGCGGATGGTACGGCTAGCCATAACGCCGGGGATCGCACAACCAGTGCCGATAACAAAGGGAATGACCGATTTGCCGGAAAGACCTACCTTTTTGAAGATGGGATCCAGAACCACCGAAACGCGGGACATATAGCCGCAGTCCTCCAGCAGCGCGATCAGGAAATACATGATCATAACCAGAGGCAGGAAGCCCACGACAGCGCCCACACCGCCAATGATGCCGTCGGCCAATAGAGCGGTCAGCAGCGGGTTGGCATCGGCCAAGCTGTCCGCCACAAAGCCCTGGAAGGTCTCGATCCAGGCCACCAGGGTGTCTGCAATAAACGGCCCCACCCAGACCTGAGAAATCTGAAACACCAGGAACATGACCGCAGCAAAGATGGGAATACCGGCAAACTTATTGGTGAGGACAGCGTCGATGGCATCCCCGGTTCCCTTCTCGCGGGTAAGTACCTTCCGCTTTTCCACTTGCGAGACCAGCTGGTTGACAAAGGTGAAGCGCTTGCGGTCTGCTTCTTCCACGACCTTCTTATCGGTCAGGTCGATATTACCCTGGCTGTATGGAGCTTTCTGGCCCTTGCCGTTGAGAGCCGCTGCAGCCTCTACCACCGCCTTCAATCCCTCGGCGGCTGTGGACACGGTTTCCAGCACTGGACATCCCAGCTTTGCAGAGAGGGCTGCCGTATCAATCTTAGTCTGCTTCTTGACGTTGATATCGCTCTTGTTCAGCGCGACTACAACCGGAATGCCCAGCTCCAGCAGCTGAGTCGTGAAAAACAGGCTGCGGCTCAAGTTCGTGGCATCCACAATATTGATAATAACATCCGGATGCTCGTTCCGCACATAAGAACTGGTAATACTCTCTTCAGAAGTAAAGGGCGACATGGAGTAGGCACCGGGCAGATCCACCGCAATCAGTTCTTCGGTACCGCTGAAATACGCTTTCTTGATGGGATGTTCCTTCTTTTCTACCGTAACACCAGCCCAGTTGCCCACCTTTTCATTTCGCCCAGTCAGAGCGTTGTACATGGTGGTCTTGCCGGAGTTCGGGTTGCCGGTCAAGGCAATACGCATGGTAAGTTCCTCCTCTATTCTGTTTTCGCTGTTTTATTACAACACACCGCGGTTGCCTTACGCTAACCGATGTGTGCAGTAAACCTTTATCTTTTTATGCAAGGCGAGGCAAAATCAAATTAGAATTGCCTCAGCCAGCTGATTATCGATATTGTAGCGACCGTCTTTAATGGAAACGACGCAACCACCTTTCAAGTGAGAAACCACGGTGATCGGCTCTCCTGCATAGCACCCAAGAGAAAACAAAAAGGCATTCAATTCCTCGTCATCCGTATCAATTTTCTGGACAAGATATTCTTTTCCTTCCAAGGCATCTTTCAAAGTCATCATGTTCACCCGTCATAAATATATCAGTTAGCATAAAACAACCGTCAGGCCGTAAAAAACGGTTAGCAAGCTCTAACCGTAGCGTCAAAATAATACACCATCTCTCGTTTGTTGTCAAGCCCAAATAGAGAAACAAATATCGATCATCAAAAATCGTTAATCAATTTGAAACTATACCACTAACTGTGATATAATAAGAAAATTAAATTAGTATAGTGTGGAGGTAGCCATGTCGATTCATGAATCTGGCCAGATGTATCTGGAAACGATTTATATCCTTTCCCAGACAAAAAGCTATGTGCGTGCCATTGATGTCGGGGAGCATTTGGGATATTCTAAACCCAGTGTCAGCCGGGCTATGTCCATCCTGAAAAAAAACGGCTACGTTCTGGTAGATTCTGACGGTGCGATCACATTGACGGAAAGCGGTATGGAGATTGCTCAAACCATGTACACGCGTCATACCGTTCTTTCCGAGATGCTGATGCGCTTGGGCGTGGATGAAAAAACAGCAACGGAAGATGCGTGTAGAATCGAACATGTAATCAGCGCGGCATCCTTTTCTGCAATTCAGCAACACGTGAAGCAATCTTTGGGAAAAATTGATGATTGAAACAGATCATGGTAGATTTATGAATTTAATAAAACTTACCGGCACCATTCGATAGAATGAAGCAGTAAAAGAAACTCAGATAAGGGATGCCCCCAGTTCGCGGCACGCTGACAGCGCATCATCATCCGGAGTTTCATTGCAAATCACGCTGTCGCACACCAGATTGGCTCCATCTTCGTTGCATCGAGACTCCCAGTTGCGCATCCATTCGCCGTCGCCCCAACCGTAGGAACCAAACAGAGCGATATTCTTTCCGCGAATCTCCCCTTCACAATCAGAGAACATCGGCTCGAATTCGCTTTCCTCAAGCTGTTCTGCCCCCATAGAGGGGCACCCGAACGCAACAGCATCAAAGGCGCTTATCTGAGCTGCCGAAAATTCACCTGCGGTTAAAACCGAAACTTCCGCGCCCTTATTTTTGGCGCCCTCCGCAACAGCCATCGCCATTGCTTCGGTATTACCCGTACCGCTCCAATAAACAACCGCAACTTTACTCATAAAAAACAACAACCTTTCTCTGTGATTTATTATGGTAGAATCATCAACCAGCTACAGTAAGCTGCTCAATGGATTTCCCTTGCTGCCACTGTCGGAAGTATGCTTTACTGCACTTGTCGTATTTTTCGAAAATGTTCTTAGCTGCTTGCTCGTCACCATAGACCTTCCAGCATCCCACACACTTGTGATTACAAGCTCTATTCTGGATGAACCCTAACACATCTTCCGGCGGATAGCTTAAAAACAAGCCAATTTCATGGGGAAATTCTTCAGCGCAAAGGCGACGCATCAAATGAACCACACAACAGTTCGGATTTTCCGGTGTGTATCCGTACTTCAGTAACAGCGCTCTGGCACGTTGATTAGCTAAGTCGCACTCTAGCGCATGGGGACGATAAACATAAATCAAAGCGCGTCCCCCGCAGACTCTGAGCGGCAAAACTCGGATTCCTTTCGGAACCAGCTTTTTATTTAAACGGCACAATTCTTTTGTCAGATCCGCTCGGAAGGTACAGGGACACGAGAATAGATTTCCAGTTTTGATTCCTGCCAACGTAGGAGAACAATGTCGAACCAATAAATCCTCTGACACAGGAAGTCACCTTCTATCATTCACAACGACATTTAACAATTAGTAGCGTTCGTATGGTTAGCAATCGCTAACCATACGGCAAAAAAATAAATTTCATCATTTTAGTTAGTCGCGGCTAACCCATTGATGTGATTATATATCGCAAGGATAAATTTGTCAAGTAAACCTGTTTGGAAAACACGATCTAATTTTCACACCGCATTGCCCTCCTGATGCCAAACTTCGTATGTCTAAAATGCAGCGAGCATTTGAATATTTTGTTGTATTTACTTCGGGAAAACCGTAAGCAATATAGATGCCGTCACGTGTTTTGCGTGACGGCACAAGCGCGATGGATCAGATGTTTCACTTGTTCAAACTATGGATAATACAGGCTATGCCTGAAATCACTGCAAATAGAATCATCCCGCCAATAGCATTGTTCATCGCTGCCCCAAAAAACATTCCTGCAATGCTGGCCACCACCATAATTATGATGGAAGCAACGGTTCTCATCATGCAAAAGCCCTCCTCTTTTGAATTCAGAATACGTTACGAAAAAGTATAGAGCGAACAATGGAAAAAGTAAAGAACGGCGTTTAGGCAAGCCGTTAAATCATACACCAACCCTCTGCCTGCTCACGGATTGTAATAAAACGGCGATAAAGACCGTCCTGCTGGATAAGCTGCCGGTGCGTCCCTTTCTGAACTACCTGCCCCTTATCTATCACTAAAATCTGATCGGCGTGTTCAATTGTAGCCAGGCGGTGGGCGATGACGATAACCGTTTTTCCAATGGTCAACTCGCTGATGGCCTGCTGAATCAGGTGTTCGTTTTCGGGGTCAATGCTTGCGGTTGCCTCGTCAAGAATGACAATATTGGCATTTTTCAAGATGGCGCGGGCGATGGAAATACGCTGCTTTTCGCCGCCGGGTAGTGTCAAGTATTTTTCGCAAAATGGTTTGCAGGCCCTGGCATGAGAGAAGTCAGCCAGCAATGGAGGCATCCTCAACGGCAGCCTCCAGGTGCTTCATGTTCATGTATTTCTTGTTACCCCACTGGGTACCGGCTACATGGCGCAGCCGGGCACAGACCAGCATGAGGGCGGAGTTGCCGTCCGGGAAACTCCCCACCACGCGAGTGCGGCGGCGGATCTCCCGGTTCAGCCGTTCAATGACGTTATTGGTACGGATGCGAGTCCAGTGTTCGCTGGGAAAATCGCAGTAAGTCAGCGTTTCCTCAATGCCATCCTCCACCTTCTTGGCTGCTTCTTTCAGCTTCATGGAACGTAGTTCTTCTACCACGGCTTTGGCTTTCTCACGGGCAGCCCTCTTGCTTTCCTGGGCGTGGATTGCCTTGAGCATCTTTGCCACCAGCTTCACCTTGGAGCGAGGCGTGACAGAGAACACATTGCGGTAAAAGTGGACGGTGCAGCGCTGGTACTTGGCTTCGGGGAATACTTCTCCCACAGCCTCCAGCATACCAAGACACTTGTCGCCAACAATGAGTTTCACTCCGTCCAGGCCACGGCTGCGGAGCCACTGGAAGAAGCTGACCCAGCTGGCCTTGTCCTCTTTCATGCCCTCGGCGGCACCAAGAACCTCACGGTATCCGTCCTCCTTTACCGCAATCGCCACCAGAATGGCCACATTTTCAAACTCTCCGCCCCAATTTCGGCGCAGGTAGATCCCATCCACATAGACATACGGATAGCGCCCACCTTGCAGAGGGCGGTTCCGCCAGTCCTCAATGTGGACATACGCTTTCTTATTCAGCTCGCTGATGGTGGCCGGAGACACCTTGCTTCCCCACAGAGCCTCGGTAATATCCTCTACGCGCCGGACGGACACGCCTGCCAGGTACATCTCAATGAGGGCTTCCTCCACGCTGCTCTCCCGGCGGCGATACCGCTCAATGATGGCGGTCTCGAAGGAGATCCCTTTGAGCTTGGGTACCTTGAGGGTAACATCCCCGGAAGTGGTGGTAAGATTGCGGCTGTAGTGGCCGCTGCGGTATCCCTGGCGCTGCTCATTACGCTCGTACCGGGCCGCCTGGGTCAGCTTTTGAGCCTCAGTCTCCAGCAGCTCGTTGAGAGTTTCCTCTACGCTCCCACGCACAAGTTCCTTGAGTTCGTTCTTGATTACGGCCTCGTTTAGTTGTACAATCTTCTCGGACATGGTTTGCTCTCTCCTTTCAGAATGGTGTGTCGCAACTTCATTCTACCAGAGTTCTGCAAACCATGTCTTCTTTTATCCTCTTTTCAATTTGCGAAACTTATTGTACCTTATCCGCCGCCGGACATCGTAGATCCGCCCTCGCCGATCACCGTTTCATATCCATCGGGAAGCGCCGTAATGAAGTCGTGGCACTGCGCCTTTTTCGCTGCCTCTATAATTTCTTTCTGGGTTGCATTTGGATTGCCGAAACGGATGTTGTTCTCAACGGTATCGTGGAACAGATAGACCTTTTGAAAGACCATCGAGATATTGCGGAGCAAGCTGTCACAGGTCATATTCCGCACATTCTCACCGCCTACTGTGACCTCCCCGCTGTCCACATCATAGAAACGGGCAATCAGGTTACAAATCGTGGTCTTGCCGCTGCCAGATGGCCCTATAATGGCCGTAGTGCTGCTTTGTGGGATGGAAAAGCTGATATTCCGTAAAACAGGAACTGTATCGTAGGAGAATGTCACATCACGGAAAGCAATGTCTGCGTTTTGCAAAGAGATAGCTTTCCCATCTTTGTCTATCATGTCGGCGTGTTCAATGCCGTCCAATTTATCCAGTGTAGCATCAATAACCTCCAATACATGGGCGGCATTGTTCATGGCCTCCACACTTCCAAAGATCATAAAGGAAAACATATCCAGCATGAGCATAGCTCTGTTTCTACAAATGGACCAGCGGAAGCGGCAAAAGTACCCTCTCCCGACTCATCGCGCGTTTCTGGGATGTAAACCAGGGAACGGTCAAAATTGGCAGAATTGATCTACGCGAACTTAATCCGGAGCACCCGGTAGAATATATGTCCTTTGTGTTCCAAGATGTAGTGCTTTTTAACGACACCGTCTATAATAACATCAAAATCGGTAATCTAAACGCCACAGAAGAGCAGGTTATGGCAGTCGCCAAAGCCGCCTACTGCGATGAATTCATTGAAAAATTGCCGGACGGATATCACACAGTTTTGGGAGAAAACGGGAGCACTCTTTCCGGTGGTGAACGGCAGCGCCTGTCCATCGCAAGAGCTCTGCTGAAAAATGCCCCCATTGTTCTTCTGGATGAAGCAACCGTCAGCCTGGATCCGGAGAGTGAATCCTCCATCCAGCAGGACAGCCTTGGGTGGAGCGTATAAGATTAAGAGACGGCCTGAAAAACTCAGGCCGTCTTTCCGTTTCCCTGCATTGCAGTCTGGTGATGTTAATGATCAATCCGCTTCTCACATGGGCCACAGTGGACATAAAAAAATCAACAAGGTGATTGATTGCAACGCAAGAATGCAGTATAGTAAAAGTAGTTAGCAATAGGCAACCATCGTTTGAAAACATCGTGGTAGGATACAGGGATACGGAGGCAACTATATGCACACGTATTATCAAAAAAGCAAGAATAAGCTCCAGCGGGAAATGAACAATTATCTGAAACTTGTCAAGCCTGAACTGAAGGAGATTTTCCGAAAGCCCTATCCCCAGATTTTCGCTGAAGTTTGGGAGTACTATGAGCAGGAGATGCTGGAACATTTTCCTTTTATCGGTGGCGACAGAAGCAGCGGAACGAAAAATCTAACTGGCTGTATGTTCTTTATTGCCATTGGTGTTGTGGGAAAACGATACGGTCTTTCCATCCAAGACTGGGGACGTCTGTCCACCACCCTCTATGAGCGGTACTTTGACAGAGTTCCCCGACCGTTGCGCCGACTGATTGGTGGAGTGTTCAACCATTGCCCTGATCTTGTCAACAAGGCATTGCATCGCAAAGACAGAAAGAATGCGGAAAACGCTGCGAGAAACCCGGGAAGCTTTGTAACGCAGACCATGACCCCCACAGAAGAGTACCCCGTCATCTATCACAACCAGGTTTGCCCCATCTATGAGTTTTGCAAAGCGAGAGGCTACATGGAGTATCTTCCTTACATGTGCAATCTGGACTATGTAATGTTCCATGCCTTTGGTGTTGCTCTGTACCGGGAAAAAACCTGTGCAACCGGGGATGACGTGTGCGACTTCAAGATGAAACGCGGCGCAGCAATTCCTGCTGTGTGGCCTCCGCATATTTTAGATGAATCTGATCCACTGAAATGATTCTTTCCTCGCGTTAGGAGTACCATAAAAGGAGAAAACCATTATGAAAAGAGTGATTAAAGGCGGATTTTTGACACTGAGTGGTACGATTGGAATTACTGGAACGATGATGGTTGCGATGCAAAGCCCAGCAAACGCATGGGTAACACCACCGGGAAGAATGATCATAAGTATTTTTGAAAACGGGTTATCCCTTCCTGCAATTTTGTTTCTTGTACTGTTCGTTTGCGGATTGTTTTTTATCCTGACAGACAATATAACAGATTAACTGGTCTTCGCATATCGGAAACTGAGTTGTGCGGTAAAACAGTAGAACCAATGGACATAAACATGTCGCTTCTTCTTGTGAGGGTTATGATTCCAGTTCTCCCCTGCTCTTCTGAGCTTGCTATCGGATTAATAAGCTACACTTGGGCGGCGAGATAAGACATGGTGCTTAACGCACAAATGGTTAGCAACAACTAGTTAAACAACTCCCTTGTAGATGAAAGGGGATGCATATGAACTGGATGCGCACTTTTTTAGATGGGCTCGCCATGGCAGCTTACTTTAACCTGTTCGCCGGGTTGGCAGCGCTGTATTGTCCCAGGCTGATGTTCCCTTGTTATCCGCCCGCCATCATCAAGGCGGCGAAAGAGCCGCCTACCGCGACAGAAAAACGTTCTTACTGGCTTTGGATCTGTTTCGGAGAACTTCTGCCCCTTCTTCTTTATGGTGCGATCAGTGCTTTGGATGGCGGGACAACACGATTCTGGTGTCTGACCCTGACTGGGTATATCCAGTGGATAATGGTCAATTTCTGTGATCTGTTCTTCCTGGATTTCTGGCTGATTCAAAAGAAGGCAAAAAACCGGTTCGTCATCCCCGGCACCGAGGGACATCCTGATTATACGTTCAAAAACTGGATGAAGAACTACGCTCTGCCGGAGCACCTTCTCCAATGGCCGTTTTTGATGTGTCCCATCCTGGCAGTAGCTCAAGCGGGACTAGGGCTGCTTATCAATATGTTTTGGTGATCTTATGAGGTGCAGAAGATTGTAGCCACCCGCCCGGCGCTATATCTGATCCAGGAAATCACATTTTATCTTTTCTGCGAGGAGATTCTTTATGACGCTTGCAACACTCACCGCCTCTTCTCCACAGTAACTTTTACAGGCAAGAGCGGTGCCACCTTCTCTCCGGCTTACAAAGCGTGATCTGGTTGATCTGTCGCCCAGCTCACGGCGATGACAGACCTAGCCGGCGGGCACTTGGCGCGGACGGATGATTATTCAAATTGATTACAGAATTCATCAAGACTTAAACAGGAGGATAACCATGTCCAAGCTAGGTGTTGTAGAAGACACGCTGTTTGTCCCCATGCTGGGCAGAATCTATGCCAGTGAGCACTGTCCAAATGTTTTGTACGATCAAAAGGCGCTGGAACTGAAAAATAAGCTTCCGACCGACCTGCTTGGAAAGGGCGGCCAGAGCCAGTATACCCTGCTGGCCTCCGCCGTCCGATCCTCCAATATGGATCGAACTGTTCAGGCCTTTCTGGAGCGCAGTTCGGATGGCGTGATCGTCCAACTCGGCTGCGGCCTGGAGACAGCTTATTATCGCAGTGACAACGGGCATACACACTGGTATGCTGTGGATCTGCCTCATGTGATGGAGTATCGACGGAAGCTGCTGCCGGAGCCGGAGAGGGAAACCTACCTCGCCGGGGACGCCTTTGCAGAGGACTGGATCAGACAAGTTCGCGCCGATGTGCCAAATGCGCCGATTCTGGTCACCGCCGGGGGGCTGTTCCATTATTTTGAGGAGGCCAAGGTTGTAGGCCTGTTGCAAACACTGCAGCAATATGGAGAGATAACGCTTGTTTTTGATACTGTAAACAAAAGTGGCATGGCTATGATGCGAAAAAAATACATGAAGCAATTGGGCCATGCCGATGCGCAGATGTTTTTCTATGTAGATTCGGCAACGGATCTGACTAAAAAAATCGGCGGTAAAGTCAAGGTTCTTGCGGAAGAACCATACTATTACCACATCCCCAGGAATGGTCTGAAATTGTCTACAAAAATCAGCATGACAGTTTCTGATGCTTTGCGCATGGTGAAAATGATACAGCTGAATTTGTTAAAGTGAGGAAGCGACAATGAATATCGCAGAATTTCGTCAAAAATATCCAGAAGACACACTGGTATTACCCAGCGGAAAACCCTTTCCCTACCGCTACTATAAAAATCCTCAAGCAAAAGCGACCGTTGTTCTCCTGACTGGCGGAATCGGTTTGTCCGATCTGCTCTATCTGCATTTTGACCGACTGGCCAAAGATTTCTCTGTCCTTACTTTTGATTACCCCATCTGCTTTGCCGACAACAAGGAGCTTGCACAGGCCGTGGCTGCGCTTTTGCAGCACCTTGGCGAGAAAGCCTGGTTTGTAGGGCAATCTCTTGGAGGTGTTGTGGCGCAGATCATCGCCTCCCTTTATCCGGAAGTAGTGGACGGTTTGATACTTTCCAACACCTGCTCGCTTTCTAAGGATATGAGTCCCGCTGCATATGCACATTTAATGAATATGCTCAAAAGCCAAGAGAAGTTTAAAAAGCTTCTCTCCGTCCTTCCATTTTCTGCGGTAAAACACTCTATAAAACGAGTCGTTTTGAATCAAAAAAAAGATGGATTGACATCACAAGAAAGAACGACCTTGGAAGAATTCTGTGCTATTATGATGGATTTGTTGACAAAGGAATATGAGCGTCATATGGTTGATCTTTTAATCGATACGCAAAACTATTTGGGGATGACAAAAGAGACCTTTATCACGTGGAACGACAGGGTTTTGCTGATGTTATCTGCGGATGATGCCACGTTCACACAAGACTGCAAGGATGCCCTTATATCCGTGATGCCAAACCCTACCGTATGCACCAATCTTACCGGAGGACACCTTTCCCTGCTGTTTCGATTGGAAGAATATGTAGAATATATCACTGTGTATATTTCTGAGCGTACATAGAAAAATCGTTACGATGAGAAAGCCCCCTTCTCTACTATAGCGAGGAGGGATTACCGTTCGAGTGGCTGTTTCTTTTTAGTGTTCTAAGGCAGAAGCCCAAATAATGATCGGTGGAAAAATATTTTTGTGTTTTCGCTTTTTTAATCGTCGCCGCTTTGCCTTATTTCCGGTTTCGTCTTCTATCTTGATAGGGCAAGTCCAATAGGTACACAATGTGGACCTATTAGGCTTAACACCGTACGTGGGAGAAATAAGGGCTTGTGAGACATCACAGGCCCTTATTTTTATTGGACAGAGAGGCCATCGCCTCTTGTAGAGCGACAAGTTTTCTGCCGGTGAGCTGCGGCGTATAGGGATATTGGGTCAAAACGTAACTGTGGGTAGTTCAAGTGTTCCCGCCTAAAACCAGGACCGTGGATGACACATTGCCCCCCTGAGCGATTTTATATACCTTCTTAGATTAAATACAGAATCAAATTGAATCCTCACTCTGCCCATATGCCCCAACACAAACAAAGCCCACAACGGAATCTTCCGTCGTGGGCTCTGTTCACGCAGCTTTTCTGGGATCCACGGGTTATCTTATCACTCTACACAACCACATGAACCGACAAGGACAGTATTGGTTCTCTCTTTCGCTGTTCACCTACTCTCCGATTCGGTGTTGTGCGTAGTTAAGCCAGACAATTTAAGCCAGCAGCTCGCTCTCCAAATCCTGCAGCATGATGTCCAGTGCGGAGATACCACCCTCGGCGGTGTACCACACGGCGGGGTGAGCCAGATAGACGATGTTGCCGTTCTTGTAGGCATCAGTTCCCATCACCAACTCGTTTTCCATGATCTCCTGGGCCAGCTTTGCCCCGTCGGTGCCGATGGCGGCATCACGATCCAGAACGAAGATATAGTCGGGTGCCTTCTCCACAATGAACTCAAAAGATGCTTCGTTGCCATGGGTGGAGGTGTCGATGTTGGCGTCCACGCCAATATTTTCGAAACCAATTTCGCGTCCAATCATGGAGCAGCGGCCGTCATTGCCCAGCACATTGTAGCTACCGCTGGTGACCAGTCCCACGATGGCGGTCTTGCCGGCGGCAAATTCGGACAGGGCGGTGATCCGGGCGTCAAAATTGGCCATCAGCTCATCCACCTTGTCCTCCAGACCAAACATGGAGGCAATGGTGGTAGCGTTCTGCCGCACGCTTTCCACTACGCCAAGCTCGGTATCCGTGGCCAGGTAGACCACAGGAGCGATCTCGCTGAGGGCGTCGTAGCTGGAAGCCAGGCGGCCGCCGATGAAGATGACATCCGGCTCACAGGCCATGACGGCCTCCAGATCGGCCTCCTTGATGGTGCCCAGGTTGGCAATATCGTCATTGATGTAATCCTGGAGGTACTCAAGGCTGGTATCGGCGGTGCCCACTACCCGGTCACCCACACCCAGGGCGTCCAGAATGTCCAGGGAAGCCATGTCCAGAATGGCGATGCGCTGAGGATCGTAAGGCACCTCCAGCTCCGCCGCCTCCTTGTTGGCATTGAGGCTGGTAATGGTCACAGACTCAGGGGTTTCGTTGTTCTGGGTTTCCTCACTGGACTGGCTGCTGCCGGGCGAGGAGGTATTCTCGGAAGAATCGCCGCCATTTTGAGCGGAGCAGGCCATGAGGCTCAGGGCCATCACACCGGCCAGGGCAAGAGAAAGCATCTTTTTCATGTTCATTTTTGGATACTCCTTTTCTAAAAAGTACTGAAAATAAGGGTCAATAGTAGATGGACAGGGGTTTGCCCGCAATGGTCAGGATCTCGAAGTCCACCTGATAGATCTGCGACAGGTTCTCTTTCGTCATCACCTCCTCCACAGTGCCAAACTTAGCGATTTTTCCGTCCTTGAAGGCACAGATATAGTCGGAATAGAATGCCGCATAATTGATCTCATGCAGCACCAAAATCACCGTCTTCCCCAGCTCATCGCAGAGGCGGCGGACGATTTTCATCATATTGGTGGCGTGGTAGATATCCAGATTGTTGGTGGGCTCATCCAGCAGCACATACTCCGTGTCCTGGGCGATGACCATGGCGATCAGAGCCCGCTGCCGCTGGCCGCCGGAGAGCTCGTCGATGAAGCGATCCTGGAACTCCTCCAGTTCCATGTAGGCAATGGCTCGGTCGATGATCTTCTGATCCTCTGGGGTGACCCGGTTGCCTGAGTACGGAAAGCGTCCGAAGGTCACCAGCTCCCGCACAGTCAGCTTCATCTGGATATTATTGGACTGGGTCAGGATGGCAAGACGCTTGGAGAGCTCCTTGCTTTTCCATTTGCCAATGTCCTTGCCCTCAAAGTCTACCAGTCCGCTGTCGTGGGCGATCAGTCGGGAGATCATGCCCATGACGGTGGACTTGCCCGCGCCGTTGGGGCCGATCAGGGAAATCACCTTGCCCTTGGGAATGGCGAAGCTCACGCCGTCCACCACGGTTTTCCCGTCATACTGTTTTGTCAGTTCTTGTACGCGCATGGTCACACCTTCTTTCTTGTCAGGAGGAGATAGAGGAAGTAAAGGCCGCCGCCCACAGTGATGAATACGCTCACCGGCACGGAGTAGGAATACACATGCTCCACAATGAGCTGTCCGCCCACCAGCACGATCATGCCGAACAGGGCCGAGCCCAGCACCAGTTGGGTGTGCCGGAAGGTTTTCAGCAGCTGACGGGACAGGTTTGCGATGATGAGCCCCAAAAAGGAGATGGGTCCTACCATGGCGGTGGCCACGGCGATGCAGAGAGTCACGCCCAGCAGCAGGCGGCGGATGCAGCGGTCGTAGTCCACCCCCAGATTGATAGCCTGCTCCTTGCCTAAGGTCAGCACATCCAGCAGGGCCAGCTCCTTTCGCAGTGCGAAGATGACGCCCGCCAAGAGGATCAGGGAAAAGACGATGATCTCGGAATTGATGTTGCTGAAGCTTGCCACCAGAGTATTCAGCAGGCTGTCGTACTCATTGGGGTCCATGACCCGTGTAAGAGTAGTCTGAATGCTGCTGAAAAACGAAGTTAGTACTGTGCCCACCAACAGCACATACAGCACATTGTGCTTGGTCTTTTTGAAGATCCAGCTGTAGATAATGGTAGCGGTAATGCCCATGAGCACCACGTCCACCGCGAAGGACAGGTTGGCATTGGAGGCCACCACGCTGGCAGACCCCAGGAAAAACACCACCGCCGTGTGGATAAGAGTGTACAGGGAGTTCATGCCCAACAGGCAGGGGGTCACGATGGTGTTGTTGATGATAGACTGAAACACCAGCGAGGCGCCGCCGATGGAAAAGGCGGTAATGAGCATGACAATGAGCTTGGGGGTGCGGATCTTCATGGCGTAGGCCAGCAGCTTGGGATTAGAGAAATTCACTTCAACCAGCATATAGCCCGCCGCGCAGAGAAGAACGATCGCAGCCAGGATCAGGAGTTTGCGCCGGTTGGCGCGTATGGCAGCCGTGTTCACTGGTCTGCACCTCCCTTCAGGTTGGGCATGGTGGAGCAGCAGCCTGTTCCGGCGCTGCCCAGACGGATGGCTTTTCGGCCGTGCTTGAGCCGGTAAAAGAGCAGGCCGATAAAGATCAGGCTTCCCAGGATGCCCACGATCAGCTCGATGGGCAGCTCGTAGGGGGCGATTACGATCCGGCCGATCATGTCGCATACCAGCACAAAAATGGCGCCGAACAGAGCGGTATCCACCAGCGTGCCCCGGATCTTGTCTCCCTTGTACATGGCCACCACATTGGGCACGATCAGCCCGATGTAGGAGATGGAACCAACCACCACCACAATGCTGGCGGTGATCATGGCAGCGATGGTGAGCCCGGAAAAGAGGACCAGGTTATACGGGACACCCAGGTTCTTGGAAAAATCCTTGCCCAGTCCCACAATGTTGAAATGGTTGGCGAAGAGGAAGGCCAGCACCACCAGCGGGACCGTCAGCCAGACGATCTCATACCGGCCTTTCAGCACCAGCGAGAAGTGGCCCACCAGCCAGGAGGACAGGGCCTGGGTCATCTCATATTTGTAAGCCAGATAGTTGGTAATGCCGCCGATGACATTGCCGAACATGATGCCCACCAACGGAACCATAACCACATCCTTGAACTGGATGCGCTGAATGAACCAGACGAAGATCCAGGTACCCAGGATCGCCGTGGCAAAGGCGAAGATAGCCCTGCTCCATAGGGTGGAGGCCGGCATAAACAGGAGCGCCAGCAGGATGCCGAACTGGGCCGAGGAGATGGTGGCCCCGGTGGTTGGGGACACGAATTTGTTGCTGCACAGCTGCTGCATGATGAGTCCCGCCACACTCATACCAATGCCGGTACACAAAATGGCCAGCAGACGGGGCAGCCGGGAGATGATGAAAATCTCCAGCTGCTCAAAATTGCCCGCCAGAAGCTCGCCCGGCGTCAGATCGATCACGCCTACAAACAGCGAGCAGCAGGACAAGACAAGCAACAGAGCCAAGAGAACTATGGTAGAACGATACGGTCTGATACAATCCTCCCCTTTCTTCAATGTGGTTAGCTATGGCTAACTGTATTGCAAAAAACGATGCGCAGGGGCGATTGGACTTACCATGCATCACGCACTGCGCATCGTGAGCTTATTATAGCATATCGAGTTAGCTATGTGCAACCACGCAAAAAGCACAAGCTACCAAACGGAAAGAATGTGTTTTTTAGCCATTCTGCAAATTGTTGTTCTGAACGGGCTGTGTCTGAGTAGTCAACCGGCTCATGCTCCGCAGACTGACTCCCAGGGTGGAGAGATTGTGCAGCGTGGCAGAGGTGGCGGGCGGCAGAACACCGGCCACACCAAGGGCGATCAGGGTGCCGTTGAAGCCGATAACGAAGCGGTAGTTGGAGTGGATGCGCGCCATCAGCGCCATGGCGATCCGGCGCAGCTCTACCAGTTCCCAGAGACTGTCGGCAGCGATGGTGATGTCCGCGATCTCCCGGGCGATGGCGGCGCCGTCGCTGATGGCGATGCCCGCGTCCGCCTCGGACAAGGCCGGCGAGTCGTTGATGCCGTCGCCTACCATCAACACGGTGTGTCCCTCCCGGCGGAGCCGTGCCACATACTCCGCCTTGTCCGCCGGAAGGACTCCAGCGTGGAAGTCATCCACTCCCACCTGGGCGGCAATGGCTGCGGCGGTGCGGTAACTGTCGCCGGTGAGCATGACGGTATTGGTGACCCCCAGAGCACGGAGGGTGGACAGAACTTCCTTCGCCTCCTCCCGCAGCGGGTCGGAGATGCAGATCACAGCGGCCAGCTGTCCCCCCACCGCCAGATACAGGTGGGAATACTCCGGCGGCAGGGCATCAAAGCGCTCCTGTTCGCCTTTCGGAATGACGCAGCCCTCATCCTCAAAGACAAAGTGGGCGCTGCCGATGAGGACCCGCTCCCCATCGACGGTGCTGGCGATGCCGTGGGCCACCAGATATTCCACCTTGGAGTGGTACTCCTCGTGACGCAGGCCCCGGCGCCTGGCCTCCTCCACCACGGCGTTGGCCATGGAATGGGGGAAGTGCTCCTCCAGGCAGGCGGCCAGCCGCAGCATTTCGGCTTCCTCTTTGCCGCCGAAGGGCACCACCTGAGCTACTCGGGGGCAGGCGCGGGTCAGGGTGCCGGTCTTGTCAAAGACGATGGTATCGGCAGCCGCCACAGCCTCCAGGAATTTGCCGCCCTTGACGGTGATGTGGGCGTGTCCCGCCTCCCGCATGGCGGAGAGGACGGCCAGAGGCATGGCCAGCTTCAGGGCGCAAGAGAAGTCCACCATCAGCACCGACAGGGCTCGTGCCACATTCCGAGTAAGGGCAAAACTCAGCAGGCTCCCGGCGAAGGTATAGGGCACCAGCTTGTCCGCCAGATTGGCGGCCTTGCTCTCAGCCTCCGACTTCATCTGCTCCGACTGCTCGATCATGTGAACGATCTGGTCATAGCGGCTCTGGCCGGAGGCTTGCTTCACCTCCAGCACACATTCGCCCTCCTCTACCACGGTGCCGGCATAGACCGCGCCGCCGGGGCGCTTGGGTACCGGGATGGATTCTCCGGTAAGGGACGCCTGGTTGACAGTGACCTCCCCCTCCAGCACCAGACCATCCACGGGGATGATGCCGCCGGCGCGGACGACTACTGCATCCCCCGGCTGGATCTGGGACACAGGAACCAGCACTTCGCCCTGGGCTGTGCGCAGCCAGACCCGGTCCACATTCAGCGACATGCACCGGGCCAGATCCGCCACAGATTTCTTCCTTGTCCACTCCTCCAGCAGCTCGCCCACCTCCAGCAGAAACATGACCATTCCGGCGGTTCCGAAGTCCCTTCTGCAGGCAGAAATGGAAATAGACAGGGCATCCAGCAGCTCCACCTTGATGCGGCGGCGCAGCAGGCAGCGCAGTCCTCTCCGCACAAAGGGGATCATGTGCCAGAGAATGCGGGCAATCCGCAATGGAGACGGGAGAAACAGGGTGCAGGCGGCCTTGCACACCACCTTTGCCACCAGCTTTTCCTCAAATTCCCGGTTCAGCGCCCGGCTGCTGTGGGCGGGCAGCGCGGTGGTCCGCTCCGCCTCCTGCCAGGAAAAATGCCGAATTTCGTTCAGCACGGCTTGGCGAGTCCCATCGTAGTACAGGATGACGCAGCAGGTTCGCTCATGGACGGTGACCTGCCGGCACCATGATTTTCCCTGAATCCATGCCTCCAGCAGATCCGCCTGAGTGAGTGTCATTTGTTTTTGCCGCAGCCGGAACCGGATGCGCCCCCGGCTTTCGTGCAATATGGTTGCGTTCATAGGTTCCTCCTTCACGAAAAGAGGGAGCCGCTGGCGGCTCCCTCTGGGTCAATCAGGCTTCTTCGCTCTCCAGATTGGCAGCGGCGGCTTCCTCCGCTTCCTTCGCAGCCCGGTCCTCATTCAGCTCCCTGGCGGAGGCCAGAATGTCCGCGGCGTTCTCCTGCACCGTGGTCACAGTCCCCATGACCGAATCCTTCATCCGCAGGCCGGCGGCCGTGACATGGACATAGGCTTTCTTGGCGTCCTTGCTGGACAGCAGCTTGATGCCAAAAGAACCAAACAACGCACCACCCGCAAAGCAGGCAAGTTTCGTATAAACGCTCATTGTGATCCTTCCTTTCCCTTATTTCCGTTTGTAGCCGGTGACCATGACCATAATCATGCAGATCACAGCGCCCCACGCCCAAAAACGATGCTGTTTCATCGCTGTCACTCCTTCTGAATGCTTTGGAATGTCTGATTATTGTAGCAGAAACCGTGGGTGTTTGTCGCTGTCAAAACGGACGCGGAGTTGCGGTTTCCGACATTTTTCTGTACTGGCCGGGAGTCATGCCATACTCCCGCTTGAATGCTGCGTTGAACTGGCTCATATGCTGACCGGGGAACCAGAGAGAAGGCAGGAGACAAACGCCTCCTGCCTTCTGCGGTGCTTTTGTCAGGCCAGTGACGCGCCCAGCTCGCGGCAGGCCGCCAGAGCGTCATCGTCCGGAGCCTCGTTGCAGATCACGCTTTCGCAGGCCAGATTGGCGCCGTCGTCGTTGCAGCGGGACTCCCAGCTGCGCATCCATTCGCCGTCGCCCCAGCCGTAGGAGCCAAACAGAGCGATGTTCTTCCCGCTCAGCCTGCCCTCACAGGCGGTGAACATGGGCTCGAACTCGCTCTCCTCCAGCTGCTCCGACCCCATGGAGGGGCAGCCAAAGGCGATGGCGGAATACTCGCCGACCTGCTCCGGCGAGAACTCTGCGGCGGTAATCACAGACACCTCAGCGCCTTTGCCCTTGGCGCCTTCGGCCACCGCCATTGCCATGGCCTCGGTGTTTCCCGTGCCGCTCCAATACACAACTGCAACTTTACTCATAAGACTCAACGACCTTTCTTTCTGGATTTGTTATGGTAGAAACATCAACCAGCCACGGTGAGCTGCTCGATGGATTTCCCTTGCTGCCACTGCCGGGAGTAGATTTTGCTGCACATCTCGTATTTTTCAAAGATGCTCCTGGCGGCCTGTTCGTCGCCGTAGACCTTCCAGCAGCCCACGCACTTGTGATTGCACGCCCGATTGCAGATAAAGCCCAGCACATCCTCCGGCGGATAGCTCAAAAACAGTCCGATCTCATGGGGAAATTCCCCCTCGCTCCGAAGCCGGTGGATCAGGTGAACCACACAGCCATTGGGGTTTTCCGGCACATAGCCGTATTTGAGAAGCAAGGCTCTGGCGCGGTGATCGGTCAGATCGCTCTCCAGCGCATTGGGCCGGTAGGCGTAAATCAAAGCGCGGCCTTTGCAAACCCGGAGCGGCAGAATACGGATTCCTCTGGGAACCAGTTTCTTGTTCAGCCGGCACAAGTCTCGCGTCAGATCCTTCCGGCTGGGGCAGGCGCAGGAAAAGAGGTTTCCCGTCTTGATCCCGGCCAGGGTGGGAGAGCAGTGACGAATCAGCAGATCCTCTGACATAGGCGTTTTCCTCACAAAATCATGTCCAGATGCGGACAGTGCGGTGAAATATGGAATACTGACAATTTAAGGAGGTTAGCGATAGCTAACCAGTGCGTCGAAAATATAGCTGCCGCCTTTTGGTTAGCGGTAGCTAACTAATGCAATTATATATAGGACCCTTTCGCTTGTCAAGAGGATGTATGGATTTTGCTGACAGAAAAAATGGCGCTTGTCGGACGCCTGTGTTATAATAAGCAAAACGCCCGTTTTTTGGAGGTTCCTATGGCGATTCACGAGTCTGGCCAGATGTATCTGGAAACCATCTATATTCTTTCACAGAACAGCGCCTTCGTTCGAGCTATCGATGTGGGAGCGCAGTTGGGCTTTACCAAGCCCAGCGTCAGCAGAGCCATGTCCATTCTGAAAAAGGACGGATATGTGAATGTGGATGCTGACGGTGCGATCACCCTGACGGAGACCGGGCTTGCCATTGCTAAGACGATGTACACCCGCCACACGGTGTTGAGCCAGATGCTGATGGAATTAGGCGTGGACGAAGAGACTGCGACCGAAGATGCCTGCCGGATCGAGCATGTGATCAGCGAAAAATCCTTCGCGGCGGTACAGGCGCATTTGGAACAGGTAACGAAAATGCGGGAAGATGCGCACGGGCAATGAGCCTATGCATATTTGGCGGACTTTGCTATCGAGCGGCAACGCGATAAGTGAATACCTGCCATTTGGCACGGAATATCAAATGCGGTGGAGCCTGGATATGGCCTCCACCGCATTTTATGTGATCTGCGCTTTTAAATCAGGAGCGACCTGCTGTGTAAGTTCACCGCCAAGCGTACCTGCTCCATAGCTCCAAACGCTTACGGCAGCTCATCCTTATGTGTCTGCTGGCTTTTCAAAACCTTTCGGGCGGCTTTTTTGATATTATGGCACACGCCAAGAATAGCGATGCAAAACAGCAGAGCCGCTAATCCATATCCAAACGACTGCATTGCCGTGTTCATATTCACGCCTCTTTTCTGACCGCTGCCGCCAATGAACTCAACCGAATAGTCCTCTTTTTTTATACGGCTCTTTCTGGATCGCTCCGACCTCATACCCCGTGCCGCGAATGGCGTTCATGAGCACCTCCGTGTCCAGCTCTGTTTCAGAGAGGATCACGGTCTGGTTTTTGCTCCGGGAAGAACTCACCTTTTTGACCGGGCAGGCTTTGCGCACAGCGTCATTGACATGGGCCTCGCACATCCCGCACATCATTCCATTGACTTCCACTGTGTACTTCCACATGTTCTCTCACTCCTTCTTGACTTTTGGATCATCGAGCTGCGCGGACCGGAAGGTGGTCTGCCGTGCCGCGCTCCGTTCATCGGGGATCTTCCTGGCCATCAGACAGCACAGCGGCGCCAACGAACTTCCGAGAAGTGGATGGCGAACGATGGAATGGCCGCGCTCGGACAGGTATGCCATCAGCTCCCCGGCAGTCCAGACATGATACACCCGAAAGCCTGAAAGCCCCATGAACCAGAGCCGGAGTCTGGCGCTTCGGCTTTTGCCCCAGACAAAGGTGGGGGCGAACAGCCATCCCCCCGGCTTCAGAACCCGCCAGGCTTCCGCCAGAGCTTTTTCCGGGTGAGGCATGACATGGAGGGCGTTGGAGATCACGACTGCATCGAAGCTCTCCGGGCCGTAGGGCAGCTTGGTAGCGTCCTGGACGGAGAAATGGAGCCGGGACGAATGCACCTGCTTTTTGGCCTGATGGATCATTTCAGCTGAAAAGTCGGTTGCCTCCCAGCTCCGGACACATGGAGACAGCGGCACGGACAGCTGGCCTGTTCCGCAGGCCAACTCCAGCACATCCATGTCCCGTTTCAGAAAAGGACGCATTGCTTTGCAGATCTGCTGATAGGTCGCCTGAGAGCGGCGCATGAAGCCGGCGTAATGCCGTGAAAACCGCTCCCAAAACTGCTTGTTGTCATCCATACAGTATGGTCACCTCAACAAAGGTTAGCGTTTACTAACTACATCATACTCTTTGTCGCATGAAATTGCAAGCTGCTGCCATAACATCTTTCTATCAGCGGATGGCCAACACTCCAAACGAAACGACGGCGTTATATCCTCTAAGCTGATAGCCTTGTTATCACCGGACTGCCGTGTGAAAGCCGTTTGCTATGATTGATTGCGCTGGAAAGAAAGCATGATCTGATCCGAAAATAGCTTGACTGGTTAGCGATAGCTAACTATAATCAAACATAGGGTACTACACCTTTTGAGGAGGGACTATGGAGAAGTATAAAATCGAGAAGGACTCCGTGCAGGAGACTCTCATCATCCCGTTGTATGGCCGGCGGCTTTGCTCACAGCGGTTCCCTGGCCTTTATCAGGATTCAACGGCGGCAATGCTGATGGAAAAGGTGGACTACGACTTTTCTCCTTTGGAGCGGCAGGCAAACAGTCTGATGCAGACCTTCGGTGCGCTGGAGGTGGCCATGCGCCAAAACGACCTCGCCTGGGAGGTGCGGGACTATCTGAATGCCCATCCCAGAGCCGCCGTCATCAATCTGGGCTGCGGTCTGGACAATACCGGGCGGGCCTGTGACAACGGCCGGTGCGGCATCTGGAACATCGACTTGCCGGATGTGATCAAGCTGCGGGATCGCCTGCTTCCTCCCGGAGAGCGGGAGAAAAACCTGGCCTTTGATCTGAAAGACCCGCGCTGGATAGATGCCGTCCGCACTGATCCTGATGATGGGGCGGTGCTGTTTGCCGCCGGGGTCTTCTACTACTTCACGACAGAAGAGGTGAAAGCTCTGGTCACAGGCATCGCAAAACGCTTCCCCGGAGGGCGGCTGGTCTTTGACGCAGCCGGGCAAACGGCCGTCCGGCTGATGCTGAAAACCTGGGTAAAGCAGGCGGGCATCCGGGATGTGGGCGCCTATTTTTCTGTCAAGGACGCCAAGGGGGAGCTGGAGCCATGGTCGCCGCTTTTTTCTGTTTCCAGCCGGGGCTATATGCTGGGCTATCAATCGCTTCATGATCCGGCGGTCCGGCCTGTCCACCGGCTGCTGGCGAAGCTGGCCGACGGACCGATGCACCTGCAGATCGTCCGGATCGACTTTGCGGAATACATTCACGGTTAGATTGGAGGAGAATATGCCGATTGAACTATGGCAAGGGCTGCTGATTCCCTTTGCCGGGACGACGCTGGGTGCAGCCTGCGTCTTTTTTATGCGGAATAACTTGAGCGAACTGGTGCAGCGCGCTCTGACCGGCTTTGCGGCAGGGGTCATGGTGGCGGCTTCCGTCTGGAGTCTGCTGCTGCCCGCGATGGAGCAGGCAGCGGACATGGGGCGGTGGTCCTTTGTCCCCGCCGTTGTGGGTTTCTGGCTGGGAATCTTTTTCTTGCTGGGGCTGGATCGGCTGATCCCGCATCTGCACCGCGGCAGCGCGGAGGCCGAGGGCATCAAAAGCAGTCTTGGAAAAACAACCATGCTGACCTTGGCTGTGGCGCTGCACAATATTCCGGAAGGAATGGCGGTAGGGGCGGTCTATGCCGGGTGGCTCTACGGAGACAGCGGTATCACGCTGGCGGGGGCGCTGGCCCTTTCACTGGGGATCGCCATTCAGAACTTCCCGGAGGGCGCGATCATTTCCATGCCCCTGAAAGCGGAGGGATTTTCCAAATCCCGTTCCTTTCTGTACGGAACGCTTTCCGGTGCAGTGGAGCCCATAGGTGCGATTCTGACCATCCTTCTGGCGGGGATTTTGGTTCCGGTACTGCCTTACGCCCTGAGCTTTGCCGCCGGAGCGATGGTCTATGTGGTAGTAGAGGAATTGATCCCGGAGATGTCAGTGGGAAAGCACTCCAATATAGGGACTATTCTGTTTGCAGTCGGTTTTACCCTCATGATGACGCTGGATGTGGCGCTGGGTGCTTGAGTGAGTGAAGGTGAAAAAATGGGACAAGAAGAGCGGATTCAAAACGCCTACCGGGGATTGGGAGGCAAACGGACATTTTATGATGGCATGATCACCTGTTCCACCCTGTCAGGCCGGGCGGTGTGCCGTCTGGTATGGGGAATGGGCCGGGCGGAAACCCAGGACTACCTTTGCGTCGCCCTTTCCGGAATACCGGAGGGGTTTTCCGGAAGACTGCTGGAAGTCCCCGTGGGTACCGGCATACTGACCATGCCCCTCTATCGGAAAATTCCGGAGGCGGAAATCACCTGCCTGGATTACTCGCCGGAGATGCTGGAGCGGGCAAAATTCTGGGGCGAGGGACTTGCCCATGTGCGCTTTCAGCAGGGGGATGTTGGGGCGCTGCCTTTTGGGGATGGCAGTTTCGACATCGTGCTCTCGCTCAACGGGTTTCATGCGTTTCCGGATAAGGAGGCCGCCTGGCGGGAGATCTTTCGTGTACTGCGGCCAGGCGGGATCTTCTGCGGCTGCTTCTATGTGACGGGGCAAAACCGCCGCACCGACTGGATAATCCGCAGGCTGTATGTGCCAAAGGGCTATTTCACCCCGCCCTTTGAGACGGCGGAGAGCCTGCGGCATCGTCTGGAGGAAATATTCAGGCCGGCAAAGGTTCGCACCGTTCAGAGCATGGCGTCCTTTGTCTGCCGGAAGGCGAAGGAGAAACACCCGTAAACGAATTGTACACAAATATTGAACAACAGGAGGAAAATCAAATGCAGCAAAAGCGTAATCAACAAGCAGAAATCCGTCTCGGCAGCCACGGCGAAGACTATGGAAGCTGGATGTCCAATCCCGTGTTCTACATTATCGGTGGCATCACAGCTCTGGCCGTGGTTTTAGCCGCACTCTCCTTTTCGGTGTTCCATATCACGGTTCTTGGCGTTCTGTTCTCTGTTGTTGCAGCGGCGCTGGTGACCCTGCTGGTCTGGATCACATGGATCAGGCGCCAGTATGCCTTTGGCGGCGGCGGGATCATGGAACAGGTTCACCGGGTCGTTCTCTCTCATCTGGACTATGACGGCCAGGGCAGTCTCTTGGAAGTCGGCTGCGGCTCCGGAGCCCTGTCGATTCGTGCGGCCCTGACCTGGCCGGAGACAAAGGTCACTGGCATGGACTACTGGGGAGCTGTTTACAATTACAGCAAGGCCCTCTGTGAGAAAAACGCCGCAAGTGAAGGTGTGGCCTCCCGGTGTGTATTCCAGCATGGCGACGCCAATCATCTGGATTTCCCCGATGAGAGTTTTGATGCGGTCATCAGCAACTATGTCTACCACAATGTCATGGGAGCCGATATGCACAAGCTGCTGCTGGAGAGCCTGCGGGTGCTGAAAAAAGGAGGCGTCTTTGCTCTGAACGATGATATGAAGCCCAAGCTGTACGGCGATATGGACGCCTTTGCGCAAAAGCTGCGGGAGATGGGCTATCAGGATGTCCGGCTCATTGATACCGCGGAAGAAGCCTTCGGCTCCCACCGCCGGGCTGCCATGATGATGTTGGGCTCTTCCCGTCTGCTTGTCGGCAGAAAGTAATTCGTCAAAACAGGAGGGCTGACTATGTCCAAGTTGGGCGTTGTGGAGGACACATTGTTTGTCCCCATGCTGGGCAGGCTCTATGCCAGCGAGCACTGCTCGCAGATTTTATACGATGGGAAGGCGCTGGAGCTGAAGGAGAAGCTGCCGCCCGAGCTGCTGTCGCAGGGCCGCCTGAGTCAGTATACCCTGCTGGCTTCCGCCGCTCGGTCTGCCAATCTGGACCGGATCATCCGGGCCTTTCTGGAGCGCAGGCCGGACGGTGTGATCGTCCAGCTCGGCTGTGGCCTGGAGACGGTCTATTCCCGCTGCGACAATGGAAGGTCGCACTGGTATGCCGTGGATCTGCCCCATGTGGTGGAATACCGGCGAGAGCTGCTGCCGGAGCCGGAGCGGGAGACCTATCTCGCCGGAGACGCCTTTGCCGAGGACTGGATCAAGCAGATCCGCGCTGATGTGCCGGATGCTCCTATTCTGGTCACCGCTGGCGGCCTGTTCCACTATTTTGAGGAAAGCAAGGTTGTGGGCCTCCTGCGGATGCTCACGGGGTTTGGAGAGATTGAAATCGTCTTTGACTCCGTGAGTAAAAGCGGTATGGCCATGATGCGGAAAAAGTACATGAAGCAGGTGGGCCACGGGGATGCGCAGATGTTCTTCTATGTGGATTCCGCATCGGAGCTGGCCGGGAAAATCGGCGGCGGGGTCAGGGTGCTGGCCGAGGAGCCCTATTACCGCCACATCCCTCGAACCGGATTGAAGCTGTCCACCAAGATCAGCATGGCGGTTTCGGACCGGTTTGGTATGGTAAAACTGATAAGAATATCTTTATAATAGCAACAGCATACAAATAAAAATCTAAATGGAGCAATCTACAACCGTATGGAGTGGTATGCCCCAATTGGAATATGATAAAATACCTCCTGCGAAATTCCGTTTCGCTTTTTTTAGCGCAAGTGGTTAGCCAAATCTAACTCAAATGGAGGTATGTAGAGAATGGAAGTAAGAAACAACAAACTACAAGCAAAAGACCTGATCAATGTCGGTATTTTTACCGCCATCTATTTTGTCGTTTTCTTTGCGGGCATGATGCTGGGGTACATCCCTATTTTTATTCCGCTGCTCGGATTAGTTTGCCCCATCCTGTGCGGTATTCCCTTCATGCTGTACTTAACAAAGGTCAAGAAGTTCGGTATGGTGTCCCTGACCGGTATCATCCTTGGCCTGCTGAATGTTTTAATCGGGGCTGGCGTTCTGGTTCTGATTTTCGGCGTGGTATTTGGCATTCTTGGCGATCTGGTATTGAAGGCTGGGAAATACCAGAGCTGGAAATGCACCCTCCTGGGCAACGGTGTATTCTCTCTCTGGATTATGGGCTATGTGAGCCGTATGTTCCTTACCCGCGTCGAGTTCTTCACTTTCCTGGAAAGCAACTATGGAGCCGAATATACCGCCACACTTGCTTCTTACACCCCGAACTGGATGTTCCCCGTTCTTTTTGTTGTGACCTTCATCGGCGGAATACTGGGGGCGCTGCTCGGAAAAGCGGTGCTAAAAAAGCACTTTGAAAAAGCGGGGATTGCTTAAATGAGCGCCGCAGAAGAATTGAAGTTTGAACGAAACTCCCTAATCCCGATTGACCCGAGAACCAAGATATTCCTGACAGTCACAGTCAGCACGATTACGATGGCAGGCGGCACGGGCGGAATGATGGACATCATCCGCCCGTGCTTGGTTGCCCTACCGGTCCTCCTTCTGCTACTGTCGCAGCGGTGGAAAGCCGCGGCAAGATTTTCAATTACATACGCGGTCCTCTACGGCCTGGAGCTGACAGTTATCCCCATACTCACGGGTATGTGGAATTTTATTCTGAATGCGGCCAGCGGGATTTATACGCACATGCTCCCCGGTTTTGTGATGGGATACTACCTCATCAGCACAACAACTGTCAGTGAATTTGTAGCGGCCATGGAGCGGATGCACGTCCCACAGAAAATAGTAATCCCTGTATCTGTGGTTTTCCGCTTTTTCCCTACCGTCCGGGAGGAGTATGCGGCCATCCGTGACGCCATGAAAATGCGAGGGATTACAACGCTCTGCAGTCCCATGAAGATGCTGGAGTACCGCATCGTTCCCCTCATGATGTCGGTCGCAAAAATAGGGGAGGAATTGTCGGCGGCCGCTTTGACAAGAGGGCTGGGCGCTCCCCAGAAGCGCACGAATATTTGTGAAATTGGGTTTGGGCTGCTGGATGTCCTGTGTGCCATTGTTTCAATCTTTGGATGGGCAGGATTTTTCTTGAAGTAAGGGGAGGACTATTGTGATCCAGTTGAAGAACATCAATTTTTGCTACGCAGGTGGAGAAAACGCAGGCCGACTGGAACAAATCAATCTTGAAATTCCTGATGGGCAGGTAGTTCTCCTGTGTGGGCGGTCCGGTTGCGGAAAAACCACTCTGACCCGCCTGGTAAATGGACTGATCCCCAATTACTATGAGGGGGAACTGACAGGAGAAGTTTTATTGGATGGCAAAAACATCAGCCGGCTTCCGCTCTATGAAACAGCCAAGTATGTGGGCAGCGTTTTTCAAAATCCTCGGACGCAGTTTTTCACAGTGGACTCCACCAGCGAACTGGCCTTTGGGTGTGAGAACCAGGGATTACCCGAAAGCGAGATTACCCATCGGGTTAAGTCCACCGCCGTACAGTTTGACATGGAAGATCTCCTGGGGAAAAATATTTTTCGCCTGTCAGGCGGAGAAAAACAAAAAATTGCCTGCGCTTCTATTTCTGTCAGCGATCCGCCTATTATCGTTTTAGACGAGCCATCCTCTAATCTGGATCAATCAGCCACAGAGGATTTACGCCGTATGATACGCATTTGGAAACAGCAGGGCAAGACCATCCTGATTGCGGAGCATCGGCTCTATTACCTCAAAGAACTGATAGACAGGGTCCTCTATCTGAACGATGGAAGAATTGAGAAAGACTATACGGCACAGGAGGCATTGAACTTGTCCCCAGGACAACAGATCAACATGAGCCTTCGTCCGTTTGAACTTGCGGCTTTCCCCTCAACGCCCCATCCTTTTGACGAAAATGGACAGATTCAGTGTGAGAATTTTCATTTTGCATACACTAAGCATCGGGACGCCCTGAATATTGGGTGTCTTTCCTTGCCGGAGGGCGGCATCGTTGCATTGATTGGACATAACGGGGCCGGAAAATCCACGCTGGCAAGATGCCTCTGTGGGCTGGAAAAACACTGCGATGGCGTTGTGAAGATGAATGGAAAGCAGTATAATAGAAAGCAACGGCTGGCCCTGTGCTACATGGTGATGCAGGATGTAAACCATCAGCTATTTACGGAAAGCACTGAGGAAGAAATGCTCATTAGTATGGCGGCCCCAAGCTCTGACCGGGCGGATGCGGTTCTTGAGCGGTTGGATTTGATGCAGTTTAAGGATCGGCACCCAATGGCGCTCTCCGGAGGCCAGAAGCAACGAGTCGCCATTGCCACCGCTCTGGTTTCAGACCGCAAAATCCTGGTGTTTGATGAGCCGACCAGCGGATTAGACCTGCATCACATGAAAGAAGTGGCCGATGAACTTATAACGATACAGGAGATGGGAAAGACCTCTCTTGTTATCACTCACGATTATGAGTTGATCGTCAGTTGTTGTACTCATGTTTTGCATTTGGAGCATGGTGTTGTGCAGGAACAATATGCGCTGGATGCCGCAGGGCTTCAGCGTATTCAAAATTTTTTTATAGAATCGAGGTGATCCCAGTTTGAATAAAAGTGACCTGTTTTTCTCGCGGCAAAATATGAATTTGCTCTGCCGGGATGAATCCTGCTCGGTCTACCAAATGAAAAATGAAACAGGAGACGGAACTGCAACCTATTATGAAGTATATCCCGGAATAGGTGTCATGTATAATGATTTTCACATGGAGCACTGCCCGTCAAGGAAGTTTGAACAAAATACGCACACTTTTGCAATTCACCATTGCAGAGAAGGCCGTGTCGAGTGGGAAGTCAGCAATGGCGCTTATCTTTATCTTGCGTCCGGCGATATTATGCTGGACAGTTCTGCCACGGAAAACAACCATTGCAGCTTTCCCGTAAGCCATTACCACGGGATCACGGTTACAATTTCTGTCCCTGAAGCGGTAGAGGGTTTGAGTGATTTTCTGTCCATGTTTTCCATTGATCTGGAGCAAATCGAACAGCAATTCACCTTAAAGACTCGACCTTTCATTATGCACGGAAATTCCGTTCCCGACCATGTAATTTCGGAACTGTACCAGGTGCCGGAAAATATCCGCCTGGAATATCTCAGAGTAAAGGTGTTAGAACTGTTGGTCACGCTCAGGACGGTAGATCCTACGGTCTTGGGTGTGGAACGTCCCTATTTTTATAAAACGCAGGTAGAGAAAGTCAAGGCAATCATGTCGTTTATGACAAATGAGCCGGAGCACCATTTCACCATGGAGGAGCTTTCTGAAAAGTTCGATATTTCCACTTCTGCTCTGAAGCAGTGCTTTAAGGGCGTGTATGGCACCGCCATTTATACCTATATGCGGAATTATCGTATGGACCTGGCAGCTTCTCTTTTGACACAGACGGATGAACCGATTACGGTGATCGCCGGAAAAGTTGGCTATACGAACACCAGCAAGTTCTCCGAAGCGTTCAAGAAAGTAAAGGGAAAAACACCGCTGGAATATCGAAAAATAAAAATCTAAATGGAGTAAAAACCGGCCGGGCAGAGTGGCAGACAAAATGAATACCTGCAATACTTAGAGAGTATCAAAGTGATTGATACTCTCTATTTTTTTGCCAAGGAGGAATGGAAATGAAGCAGAAAAGCTGGATTTCTATTGTGTTTTCCTTTGCTTCACAGTGCCGGGGCAAGATTGTCCTGTCCGTTTTATGTGCGATCATCAGTGTGATTGCCGGACTGATACCCTATTGGAGTGTTTACCAGATTATCACGCTCTTTATCGGCGGTTCACCTGTGATGGCAGAGGTTTGGAGATGGTGCTGGATTGGACTTGGCACTTATGCGATACGCTTCTTGTTCTATGGTATTTCAACGAGCCTGTCCCACATATCCGCCTACACCATTTTGGAGAATATTCGTTTGGCTCTTGCGCAGCGGCTGATGAAAGCGCCGCTGGGGACAGTCATCGGGGAGTCTGTTGGAAAGCTGAAAAGCGTACTGGTGGATCGGGTGGAAACGATTGAATTGCCGCTGGCCCACATGATCCCGGAGTGTATCTCCAACCTGCTGCTCCCCGTGGCAGTCTTTGTCTATCTGGTCTGCATCGACTGGCGTATGGCACTGGCGATGCTGGTCACGCTGCCTTTCGTCCTGATTGCTTTTGCTATGATGATGAAGAATTTTAACAAGCTTTATGCCGATTACATGGAGTCCAATAACTATGTAAACGGCGTGATTGTGGAGTATGTGGAGGGTATTGAAGTTATCAAGGCGTTTAATCAGTCCTCCAGTTCCTATGAAAAATTCACAAAGGCGGTTAAATCTTTCAAGGACTACACCCTCAAATGGTATCAAAGTTCCTGGAAGGTGATGAACTTTGTTTCTGCTGTGCTACCGTCCACTTTTTTGGGAACGCTTCCGATTGGTATGTATCTCTACTGGAACGGTAGCCTCACGCCGCAGGATCTTGCGATGTGCCTGATCCTCTCGCTGGGCATTGTAGGCCCGCTCATGAACTTCACCACTTATGTCAATGAGACGAAGGCAATTGAATACGCTGTCCACGATGTGGACGAGTTGCTCCATGTGAAGGAACTGCCCGATACTGGAAAGCCAGTGGACATGCACTCCAAAGACATTCAACTTCAGAATGTTTCGTTCTCTTATGATAAAGAGAGCGGTAAACAGGTGCTTTCCCATATCGATCTAAAAATCCCGGAGGGAAAGTTTACGGCGCTTGTCGGTCCATCCGGTGGAGGCAAGTCCACCATCGCCCGCCTGATTGCTCGTTTTTGGGATGTGAACGATGGGGAAATCACCATTGGCGGTGTAGACATTCGCAGTATGCCGCTGGCCCAACTTGCCGATATTGTCAGTTTTGTTACACAGGATAACTTTCTGTTCAACTGCTCCATCAAGGAAAACATCCGGCTTGGAAACCCTGATGCTACGGACGAAGAAGTATATGCGGCGGCAAAAGCCGCCTGCTGTGATGAGTTCATTCATAAGCTGGAGCAAGGTTACGACACGATGGCTGGTGATGCCGGAAACCGACTGTCAGGCGGTGAAAAACAGCGTATTTCTATTGCCCGAATGATTTTGAAAAATGCCCCTATCGTGATTTTGGACGAGGCAACTGCGTTCACCGATCAGGAGAACGAAGAAAAAATCCAGCAGTCCATTGCTGCTTTGACAAAAGGAAAAACATTGCTCGTAATCGCACATCGTCTGTCCACCATCAAGAATGCCAATCAGATTATCGTCCTGCAAAACGGGCAGGTTGAGAATACGGGCACTCATCAGCAGCTTTTAGATGGCGACGCTCTCTATCGGGATATGTGGGAGGCGCATATCGGAGCGCAGAACTGGTCTGCCGGTTCCGGGAAAGGGGGTAACTGATATGTTTCGGATTGTAAATCGACTGATCCAGTGGACTGGTAAATATAAACGGCGCATTTACATCGGGTTTGTCTACGCTTTCATTCACAGCATTTTTACCGCGATCCCTATTATGCTGGCTGCGAATGGATTGAGTTCTGTTCTGGATGACTTCAATGGCGTCAAGGCATTGGAGAGCCGGGACATCTGGATCGTGCTGGGAGCCATGATTTTAGCTGTATTGGGCCGATACCTGTTCTCTTATTTCCGAGCCATCACACAGGAAAGTGTTGGTTATGAAGCAACCGCTGACGAGAGAATACGACTGGGAGATATTCTGAAGCGAGTGTCGCTTGGTTTTTTCAGCAAGAACAATATGGGCGAACTATCCGCAGCCGCAACGACCGACCTCTCGTTTATGGAGATGTACGCCATGAATATGGTCAACACCGTTGTGAATGGATACATCACCGTTATCGTCCTAATAATGTTCCTTGTATTTTACAGCCCTATGGCGGGAGGAATTGCTCTGGCTGGTGTCCTTCTGTCTGCCCTATTCCTCCATCTGCTGGAGGCACGCAGCCACCAAAACGCGCCTATCCATCAAAAGGCGCAGGATGATATGGTGGAAAGTTCCATTGAGTATCTGCGGGGGATGCAGGTGGTGAAAGCCTTTAAGCAGGAAGGCGTGTCTATTGCCAGTATCCGCAAAGCATACAACGACAGCAAGAAAATCAACATCAAAATTGAAGTGGAATATATGCCCTTTAACTGCCTGCACTTGTTTTCGCTGAAAGCTGCCTCCATTGCCATTGTCGCTGTGGCCGCTCTGCTGACCTATAACGGCAGTATGGGACTTCCTACCATGCTCATGCTGGATATGTTTTCCTTTATGATCTTTGGAAGTGTTGAAGCCATGAACAATGCCGCCCATGTATTGGAGGTCATTGATGCTACGCTGGATAAACTGGACGGCATTGAACACGCCGAGATGATAGACAAAGACGGAGAAGATATTTCTTTGCAGAACACAGACATCGCTTTCCATGATGTGACATTCTCGTACGATACAGTTCCTGTTTTGCGGAATATTAGCTTTTCCATCCCGCAGGGCAGCACTACGGCCATTGTAGGGCCATCTGGCAGCGGCAAGACCACGATTTGTAACCTGATTGCCCGTTTCTATGATGTGGACAGCGGTGAGGTCACAGTAGGCGGTGAGGATGTGCGGAATATGACTTGTGACAGCTTGCTCCGCAATATTTCGATGGTCTTTCAAAAGGTCTATCTGTTCCACGATACCATTGAAAACAACATCCGTTTCGGCAATCCAAGTGCAACCAAGGAAGAAATTATAGAGGCGGCGAAAAAGGCTCGGTGCCATGACTTCATTACGGCTCTTCCCGATGGATATGAAACGGTGATCGGCGAGGGCGGATCTACACTGTCCGGCGGCGAAAAGCAGCGTATTTCCATCGCCCGCGCAATCTTGAAGAATGCCAATATTGTCATTCTTGACGAGGCAACCGCAAGCATTGACCCCGAAAACGAGCATCTGATCCAGCAGGCCATCAGCGAGTTGACCATTGGGAAAACGGTCATTGTCATTGCTCACCGTCTGGCAACGATTGAACACGCTGACCAGATTTTGGTGGTGGATCAGGGGCAAGTCGTTCAGAAAGGAACGCATCAGCAACTTGTCCAGCAGAATGGGCTTTATCGCCGGTTCATTACGATCCGCGAGCAGGCAGAGGGCTGGAGCATTGCTTGATACTTTGAAGTGGCACCGTACCATGAAACTTCATGCGTCCGGGGAAGACTATCTGGAGGCCATCCTTGTCCTCAAAAAGAAAAAGGGTATGGTGAGGTCTGCGGATGTTGCCCGGCACTTGGAGGTGTCGAAGCCAAGTGTGTGCCATGCTGTGGCTACCCTGAAAAAGGGCGGCTTCCTGCTCATGGATGGAGCTCACTTCCTGCACCTGACGGATCTCGGCCGTGAGGTTGCCGAGGATACCTACGAAAAGCATCGCTTTTTTACAGAGATGCTTGTAACAGCTGGTGTCGATCCAGTCACTGCCGAGCGGGATGCCTGCCGGATTGAGCATGTGGTCAGCAAGGAAACCTTTGAGCGACTGAAAGCAACTCATAAACAGAGTGAGAAAGCGGTGATATCATCGGACGAGTCATGATTTTGGAGCTGTGCAAAAGAGATACGGAAGTTTTGGAGCAGATCCTGTCTATCCTCAAAAACCACCCTGAGATAGAAAAATTCGAGATTGACGAGGAACCGATGGTGTCGCTCCCCGGTCTTGAGATTTTTCCAAGCAGACGAAAGATCTTTCGGGATCGACAGGAGATTCAGCTTACCACAAAAGAATATCGGATTCTCCTGCTGCTGGCCGCCAACAAAGGCCGTGTGCTGACCTACGCACAGATTTACGAACAGGTCTGGGGCGATTTCACCACAGGAAACGAAAACAATACGATAGGTTTTCATATCTGCAACCTGCGCGAGAAGCTGTACCGGGCTAATCCAGATGCCCCGTTCTACATTCGCTCCGTGCGGGAAGTCGGCTATAGCTTGGAAGTGATTGCAGAGTGATATATAGGGGTTGCTGTGGTTTTTATACAGCAACCCCTTTTTTGTGATACTTTATTCACTGGCTCTTGACAAACAATATGGTTTGCTCTATTATAACAGTGTTATATATAACGCTGTTACATGAGGTGCTCTTATGGAAGAAAAATCGACCGCCACACTGGAAAAGATCCAGTGGGCCGCCATGGAGGAGTTTGCGGAGAAGGGCTTTCTGGGCGCCTCCCTGCGCCAGATTGTGAAGCAGGCGGGCGTCACCACTGGCGCATTTTACGGCTATTTTTCCAGCAAAGAGGCGCTCTTTGCCTCCATCGTGGAACCCCACGCCGCCGCGCTGATGGGCCGGTTCATGGAGGCTCAGACTACCTTTGCCGAGATGCCCGAGAAGGAGCAGCCGGAACACATGGGGCTGGAGTCCAGCCAATGCGTCCATTGGATGGTGGACTACATCTGCGACCACCGGGAGCCGGTGAAGCTGCTGTTGTGCAAGGCCGAGGGCACCAGCTATGAGCATTTCGTCCACAATATGGTAGAGGTCGAAGTGGAATACACCCTCCAATACCTGGAGGTTCTGCACCGTCTGGGGCATGAATGCCCCCATCTGGATGCACAGCTGTGTCACATCATCGCCAGCGGAATGTTTAACGGCATTTTCGAGATCGTTGTTCACGATATGCCCAAGGAGCAGGCCATGCGATATGTGGATCAGCTGCGGGATTTTTACACCGCCGGGTGGCTGAAGCTGATTGGCCAGTCATGAGCCACACCATTTTCCAGTAGGATTGGGGCTGCGCCCCTTTCTTTTTACACTAATGGTTAGCAATAGCTAACCTTAAAAGGAGGAATATTTGTGAAGCAAAAGAAGCAAAACGCTCTGACTGTCCTGCTGGGATATGCGGGCAGCCACAGGCGGCTCACCTTCCTGGGGTTGGGACTGTCAGCGGTATCCATGGTGTGCAGTATGATTCCGTACCTCTGTATCTGGCTGGCGGCCCGGGATCTGATCGCCGTGGCACCGGACTGGACGCAGGCCCAGAGCGTGACGCGCTATGGCTGGATCGCCTTCGCTTTTGCGGTAGGCGGTATCCTCATCTACTTCCTTGGCCTGATGTGTACCCACTTGGCTGCGTTCCGCACGGCAGCCAACATCCGCAAACAGGGCATGGCCCATGTGATGCAGGCACCGTTGGGCTACTTTGACGCCAACGCCTCCGGTTTGATCCGCAGCCGGCTGGATGCAGCGGCCGCTGATACGGAAACGTTGCTTGCCCACAATCTGGCGGACATCGTGGGTACGATTACTCTGTTTCTTGCTATGCTGGTGCTGATGTTTGTGTTTGACTGGCGCATGGGCGCGGCCTGCCTGCTGGCGGCGGTGATTTCCATCCTTGCTATGTTCAGCATGATGGGCGGCAAGAACGCCGGGCTGATGGCGGAATACCAGGCGGCTCAGGACCGCATGACCAAATCCGGAACAGAATATGTACGCGGCATCCCGGTGGTCAAGATCTTCCAGCAGACTGTGTACTCTTTCAAGGCATTCCAGCAGGCCATTGAGGACTACAGCACCAAGGCGGAACACTATCAAGGCGATGTGTGCCGCGTACCGCAGTCCATCAATCTGACCTTTACTGAGGGCGCTTTTCTGTTTCTAGTGCCGGTGGCGCTGTTCTTGGCTCCCGGCGCGCTGGCTTCCGGTGATTTTGCGGGGTTTGTCACAAATTTCGCCTTCTACGCTGTATTCTCCGCCATCATTTCCACCGCACTGGCCAAAATCATGTTTGCGGCCTCCGGTATGATGCTGGCCGACACTGCTCTGGGCCGCTTCCAGCCGGTCATGGACGCGCCGACACTGGCGGTGCCGGAACATCCCCAGACACCCAAGGACAATCGAGTGGTCTTCCGGGATGTGAGCTTTACCTACGACGGCGCGCAGTCTCCCGCCCTATCCCATGTCTCCTTCACCGCTGAACCTGGAGAGACAGTGGCGCTGGTAGGGCCTTCAGGAGGCGGCAAAACCACAGCCGCCAGCCTGATTCCACGGTTCTGGGATGCAGACACCGGCACCGTGGAAGTGGGCGGCGTGGATGTCCGCCAGATCGATCCCCATGTGCTGATGGATCAGGTCGCTTTTGTGTTTCAGAACAACCGGCTGTTCAAGGCCAGCATTCTGGAAAATGTTCGGGCTGCCCGCCCCGACGCCAGCCGTGAGCAGGTATTGGCTGCCCTGGAAGCCGCACAGTGCGGCGACATTCTGGAAAAGCTGCCCAAGGGCTTGGATACCGTGATCGGAACCGAGGGAACCTACCTCTCCGGCGGAGAGGCCCAGCGCATCGCGCTGGCACGGGCCATTTTGAAGGATGCACCCATAGTGGTGCTGGATGAAGCCACCGCTTTCGCTGATCCGGAAAACGAAGCCTTGATCCAGAAAGCCTTCGCTCAGCTGACAAAGGATCGTACTGTCATCATGATCGCCCACCGGCTCTCCACGGTGGTGGGTGCGGACAAGATCCTGGTTCTGGAAGGCGGCAGGGTGACGGAGCAGGGCACCCACGGGGAGCTGATTGCGGCAGGCGGATTGTACACCCGGATGTGGGCTGACTACAATCGGGCAATCCAATGGAAAATGGAAAGCGGCAAGGAGGGGAAATAAATGTTCGGAGCAAACTTTCAACGGAAATATGCCCTGACGGATCAGGGCGTACAGAACACTAAAAAGGGCACCTTTTGGACGGTGGTCGTCAATCTGGTGGTCATGGGCGGGGTCAGCATCCTATACCTTGTGATGTCCGGCCTGATGAAAACTCTGACTGATGGCGCCGCCCTGCCCGCAGCTTTGCCGGTGCTGGCCGGCCTTGTGATATTTGCACTTCTCTCCTTTCTCACCCATTTCCAGCAGTACAAGGCCACCTACGGGTTGGTGTACGGCGAGGTAAAAGCCACCCGGCTGCGGCTGGCGGAACGGCTGCGCAAGCTGCCCCTTGGATTTTTTGGCAAGCGTGACCTGGCCGATCTGACGGAGACCCTTATGGGCGATGTCAACCGCATGGAACATGTCTGGAGCCATGTGCTAGGCTACTTGTACGGCTCCTACATTTCCACCACCGTGATTGCAATTTGCCTGCTCTGGTACGACTGGCGGCTGACCATTGCCTGCCTTTGGGGAGTACCGGTCGCTTTTGGCATGCTGTTTGGAAGCCGGAAACTCACCGAACGCCGGGCCGAGCAGACCAAGCACGCCGCCGTGCGGGTTTCGGATGGAATGCAGGAGGCGCTGGAAAATGTGCGGGAAATTCGTGCCACCAATCAGGAGGAGCGATACCTTGCGGGGCTGTACCGGAAGGTCGACGACCATGAACGGATCATGATCCGCGGCGAGCTGGTCACCGGCCTGTTCGTCAACGGAGCCAGCGTCATCATGCGGCTGGGCGTAGCGACCACGATCCTTACGGGCGCGGGGCTAATTTTGTCCGGACAGATCGACTTCATGCTGCTGTTCTTGTTTCTCATGGTCATTACCCGGATCTATGCCCCCTTTGATCAGAGCCTGGCCCTGATTGCCGAGCTGTTTGTCTCCCAGGTGTCGGCAGATCGAATGAACGCTCTGTTCGACACGCCCATCGCCGAAGGGGCGGAAACCTTCCGGCCCAAGGGACACGACATTGTCTTTGACCATGTGGAGTTCGCCTATGATAAAGAGGCCGTCCTGCATGATGTCAGCTTTACCGCCAAAGAAGGCGAGATCACCGCACTGGTCGGTCCTTCCGGCTCCGGCAAAAGCACCTGCGCCCGGCTGGCTGCCCGCCTATGGGATGTCACCGGGGGTGCCATCAAAGTGGGCGGGGTGGATATTGCCACGGTGGACCCGGAGATACTGCTGACCGATTATTCCATGGTTTTTCAGGATGTGGTTCTGTTTGACGACACGGTAATGGAAAACATCCGCCTGGGCAGGCGCGGCGCCTCTGACGCGGAGGTGATGGCCGCGGCCAAAGCCGCCAACTGCGAGGAGTTTGTAAACAAGCTGCCCCAGGGCTACCAAACACCCATCGGAGAAAACGGAGCCAAACTCTCCGGCGGAGAGCGACAGCGCATCTCCATTGCCCGGGCACTCTTAAAAGACGCGCCCATCGTATTGCTGGATGAGGCCACTGCCTCCCTGGATGTGGAAAACGAGACCAAGGTACAAGGAGCCCTCTCCCGGCTGCTGACCGGCAAGACAGTGCTGGTTATCGCCCACCGGATGCGCACTGTGGCCGGTGCGGACCATATCGTGGTGCTGAAAGATGGCCGTGTGGAACAGCAGGGTTCCCCGAAAGAACTGATGGCGGAAGGCGGACTGTTCCGGCACATGGTAGAACTCCAGAGCCAAAGCTCTCAGTGGCAGTTGAGTGGAGTTAAGGCATGACCCGTTTGGTTGTCAGAAAACCAGAGAGACCTATCGTCTGAACCAAACTGTGGGTTTCTCTTTTGGCAACGATGCTGCTCGCCAGAGAATCCAACGTATTTCTGCATGTACACAGCAAAACGTATCCCCGTTGACAAAATCAGAAATTATCTTTATAACAATACCGCTACGGTAATCGGGGGACTGATAACTATCCTGTACCAATGGCAAGTTTCAGTACATTCATATCGCGATTCAGAAATGTACGGATCGTTTTGCAGATCTGTAGGTGCGTTCTCTCTGCGCGACGCATAAGCGCAGAATAGTTTTTTGAACATCTTGTTAATTTCAAATCAATTTCATCGCATCCTTACGCTCTCCATTCATCCATGCTTCAAAGTGCAGGTGGTTGCCCGTGGAGTTACCTGTACTACCCACAAAACCGATCACCTCGCCCTGCTGCACCTGCTGACCAGAATTCACACAGATAGCAGAACAATGAGCGTAAAGCGTTTCCAATCCGTTGCCGTGGTCGATCTTGATGTGGTAGCCGTAGCTACCACCCCAAGAGTCGATTCCATTGGCAATCGTGACCATTCCATCTGCAGTCGCTAAGATAGGTGTTCCCTCCGGAGCGGCAATGTCAGTACCGTTATGGTATTCGATTTCTCCAGTGAACGGGTCTTCCCGGTAGCCGAAGTGTGACGTAATCGGGAAGCTCTGCGGCAGAGGCCAAGCCAGTGGGCCAGTACCGACCCAGTCGGTGTCCGGGGTAATAATTTGCCCGCCACCAGCCACAAGACCACCCAGCAGCTGTGCCCACAGGTTTTGATTGTCTGGCTGCATCATCAGATCCAGATACTCATTCTGGCGGCGATTGAAACGGTATTCCTGCGCCATATCAGCTGCAGTCTTGTGGGTAATCTCAATGGTCAACACCGTTTCGGTGACGGTCTCGGTGGTGGTTTCTTCCTCGCCATCGTCGTTGGTCGTGGTGACCTCCACCTCATGAGATTCCGTGTGGGTCGAGTAGTCTACATCGTTCATTTCCCACAGGATGTCACGCAGGATGTCCACTTGGGCATCCGTAAGGGAAGCCACCTGTTCGCCATCGGAAGCGCCTGATACCTTTGCTGAAAAGACAGCCAGCACCTCCTGCCAGTTGATTGAGAGATTGCCGTCGTTGGATGTCATCTCCTGCCGGTCATGGGAGACATTCTCTGTGATCTGCTGCAGGTGATCCGCATACTCCTGATTCAGTTCCTGCACAGCCTGGGATACGCTGGTGCCGGAGCCAGTGGATTCCACGCCGAAGAAAATGCCATAGCTGGATCCCATGACCAGGGCAATCAAACAGATAAGTAGAATAATCACCACCGCAACCCAACCGCCGGCCAAAAGAGTCGCAACAAGACTCTGCATGGCTGCCACAGCCGCCTTGAAGGCTGCCATCACTGCATGGGCTGCCGCCCGGATTCCTCGAACGGTTGCCTTGGCTGCAGCCTGCATACGCTGGGTAATTTGTTGTGCTGCCTTCGCAGCTTTCTGAGTATTGGCAGCAGTCCGCTGCGCCCCCTTGATTCCTTTTCCGCCTTGTTTGATAGTCTTGGCCGCATTGGCCTTGGGCTTGGCTGCCGGTTGTCGGCCCTTGATGTTCTTCTTTCCAGCCGGTCTTGTCGAAGTACCTTTCCAGGCTTCACCTTTATTTCCCTGTGTTATGCTGGAAGCCTGGTTTTTGATACGGGTTACTTCCCTGCGTTCCTTGACCTTCTGGCCAGCGAACTGTGTTAGTTTTTTGCCCCCATCATACGCCATTTCTGCGCCCTTCTTGGCCGTGGTTTCCGCGCCGGACAGCATCTGATCTCCGGCAGTATTGGCGGGAGCGTTGCCAGTAGCTTCCTGCTGGCTGGCGAAGGGAGTGTGTATAGTCTCGCTCAGCGCCTTGTCTTTGGTGTGGAGCCACATCTCCTTCATGGCGGTCTTAGGTACGACACCCGACTTATCAAAGGTGCGGGGCTTACCGCCTGTCGGCTTTGTTTTTATCTCTTTCAAGATCTTTCCTCCTTTGTAGGATAGGTGCCGAGGGTCTGGGAGGCCCTCGGCATTTTGATTTCTTATTCATCGTTCATTCCCTCTTCTGCTTTCTGGGGCACCCTTCTTGTTCCAGCCGGTCATCAAGCGCAGTAAAAAAGGCCCGCCCAGTAAGGGGCAGACCTTGTGCGGCTCGTTCTTCTTCCAGCTTGAAGCGGATGTCCAGTTGATGGGCACTGTAATCCGGTCGAAAGGACCGCCAGGTATGAGCGTCCATATACAGAAGCTTCTGCCACAGATCCGGGCAGTGAACGCGCAGCTTCCGCAGTTCACTCAATGGCTGCAGCGGACAGCACCAGCAGGATACCCGACGGAAAATGTCGTACAGCCCATCCCAGTCAAATCCATGTTCCTTGCAATACCGCAGACAGTCCGCCTCTGTCATCCCCCACTCCACGAGCGGGTAATGCAGATCTTTGCAGCGATGGGCTTCATCGGCTGCAATCCCCACATACTGCTCCAGCTGGTATCGCCGCCTCAGCTGGCGAAGATGTTTGTTGATCACATGGGTCTTGAGCCGCCCAGTACACCATCGGCAGGCATGGGAAGGCCAGCTGAGTCCCCGATCTGTCACCAGCTTTGCATCCGGTCGGGCTGTGTACTCATAGAAATACTGCTCTGCCGTCAGCGGGGCTTTCAGCCGGGTGATAGGTCTGCCGATGGTTTGCTCCAGCCGGTCCAGGTGGTCATACATCTGCGGAAACTCCCACCCGGTATCGCAGTACAGGATCTCATCGATGGGACGGTTTTCTTCTACGAGGCGAAGAAGCATCGCCGTCGAGTCTTTTCCGCCCGACAGCGATACAACCGCATAAACGGGTTTACTTTCTCTTGCGGCAACGCCACCTCCTTCTCAAACACCACTGTCACATTTCTCGGATCGCTTCGTCCGGCTTGGTCGTCATGAGCTTGTACAGCTGGGTGTTCCGGGGGAAGCTGTTCTCGAAGGGTACGATGTTGCCGGCACAGCGGATCAGCCCACAGCCTGCGGCCACATTGGTGATGTAGCCAAGCTGGGTATCCGAGATGTGCAGCAGGCGCGCCAGTTCCTCCCGGTCAGTGGGCGACTGATTCAGCAGGATGAGGAACTCCGAGTTTGCCAGCATAAGGCGGGCGGTATCGGAACGCAGGATCTCATCCACGTTCTGGGTAAGCCCCGTGACCAAACCATTGTATTTGCGGATCCGCTTCCAAAGTTTGTAGAAGAAGTCGGCGCTGTACTGATAGCGGAACAGCAGGTAGAACTCGTCGGCAAACACCCAGGTGGTCTTGCCGCGCTTCCAGTTCTGGATGACCCGGTTGAAGATGGCATCCAGAGTCACCAGCATCCCCAGGGGCATGAGCTGCTCACCCAGTTCCCGGATATCGTAGGCGATGATCCGAGCCTTGGTATCCACATTGGTGGGCTGGGCAAAGGTGTTCAAGCTGCCCGTGATGAACAACTCTGCCGACAGGGCCAGCCCTCTGGCTTCCGGCTCCGGCTGCTTCAGGAGGATCTGGTACAGGTCCTTCAGCGTGGGCGGCTGGCCGGTGTAGTTGTTTGCCATGTACTCCCGGTACACCTCATAGGTGCAGCGGTCCAGAATGGATTTCTCCTTTGCAGACACGCCCTCCGACCCTACCAGCTGTTCGAACAGGGACAGCACGAACTGTGATTTCTCGATAATCGGATTGCGGGCATCGCCGTAGGCCTTGTCCATGTCCAGGGCATTGATGTGGGTGTCGGAGGCCGCCGATACCCGGATGACCTCGCCGCCAAGGGCTTCCGTGAGATACCCGAACTCCGATTCGGGATCCAGGATCAGGATATCGTCATTGGTGGACAGGGCGATGCTCACGATCTCCTCTTTGGCGCTGAAAGACTTGCCGCTGCCGGAAACGCCCAGCCGGAAGCTGTTGCCGTTGAGCAGCTTACGCCGGTCGGCCACGATCATATTCTTGCTCACCGCGTTCTGACCATAGTAGATGCCGCCGTCCTGCATGATCTCCTGGGCACGGAAAGGGATAAACACAGCTGTGCTTTCCGTGGTCAGGGTGCGCAGAGCGGTGATTTTTCGCAGGCCGTAGGGCAGCACAGTGTCAAGGCCGTCCTTCTGCTGCCAGCGGAGGATACTCATCTGGCACAAATGCTTGCGGGCGACCGTGAGAAGGCTCTCGGTGTCGCTGTCCAGCTGTTCCTTGGTGTCCGCCAGATGCACCATGGTAACGAGGCCGAAAAGCATCCGCTGGTCCCGGTTGGTCAGGTCGCCCAGCATCTCCTTCGTCTCGGCTCGCTGCTGCTCAATGTCATAGGGTAACATGGCCGTAAAGTTGTTTGCGGCATTCTGACGGCGCTGCCAGTTTGCGGCGTTGGTCTCCACGCCCAGCAGCTTATTCTGGACCTCGCGCACCGCTTCATCGGTGGGCACCGGCAGGATGTCAATGGACAGCATCAGGTCCCGGTCCAGCTCGCAGAGTTCGGATACCATGCTGTCCTTGATGTAGCTGGCATATCCTTGCAAGTAAAGAACCCGCCCCCAGCGGTCATTCAGCTTGAAGTGATCCGGCTGGAACTCCATGGAGTCAGGGCACAGCCAATCCTTGAAGCTATGGCCCAGCTTCATCTGAGTCTTCAGGTCAAACTCGAAGGCGGGCGGCTCTGCTCCCTTGAAGAAGTCCCGGAAGATCCGCAGACGGGTCACCAGATCCAGTTCCTGCCCAATGGAGGACAGCTGGGCCAGATGGGTGATCAGGTCAGTGCCGACCCGCGAGAAGTAGGCACGGGCTTCTGCAATGTTTTTCTTGACCACGCTGATGGTGATGTATCGCTCCTGCACCACACTGTTGCTGGTCCCGGTGACCTTGGAGAGCAGCATATCGTTGTACTCCTTGCGGAAATGATCCAGCCCATCCTGGCGCATGGGAAGCAGCAGCGCCGATTCAAACTCCAATTTATTGAGTCTCCTGTTATTGATGGTGATCTTGGCGCTGGCGCCAGAGTCCAGCGCGTTGAGCAATTCGGAATAGTCCAGGAACATGGCTGTCTTGTCTTCCTTGCCGGCGATTTGGTAATTGATGTCGGTGAAAGAGAACGTCTTGGAGAACTGAGTCCCCACCTGGAAGATCCCGTCC
This sequence comes from Owariibacterium komagatae, assembly GCF_045865535.1. GTDB lineage: Bacteria > Bacillota > Clostridia > Oscillospirales > Ruminococcaceae > Ruthenibacterium > Ruthenibacterium komagatae. The sequence goes on along the minus strand of NZ_AP031406.1, from coordinate 2,215,321 downwards.
GACCAGATGCGGCGGATGGGGATGGCATCCTGCACCGAGCGGGGAATGCGGAACTTATCCCGTTCCGCCTTGGTTGCTTTGCTGAGAGTCTTAATGATAGGCATCCTCCTTTTCTGGTTTCGGGGCCGGAGCTTTTTCTCCAGCCGGTTCCTTAGCCTTGCGCTTTTTCTTCTTGCGGGGCGGCTTTTTACCCTGCTCAATGGCAGGCTGCAGGGCCTGATAGTACAGACTGTCCGACCGAAAGACAAGGCGACGGGGTGTCAGAACCTGTGACTTGAACCAGGCCCACAGGGTCTGCTCTGCCGTCATACCGTGGTAAGTCCAAAAGCCGCAGACTGCGAATGGGGCCGCCCCCAAGATGCAGATCCAGCCGACACCCTCGGTGCCTACCAACGGGTCGAACAAAAAATAAAGCCCGACTGCGGCTCCAAGCGCCAGCAGTGAGCAAGTGAATTGTCGGGCCGAGAGCCCGAAGAAAATGGACTCCCGATATTCCCGGATCTCCTTTGGAATTTTTACTTCGATACTGATTCCTCCTTTCTTTTACAGTCCCATCAATTCCTTGATGATTCGGTCGCTCATTCGTACAGCGCCTACTAGCACCAACAGATTGAAGATGAGCTCGCCCACATAACTCCAGACGGCGGTCACCGCTGATACATTGGGATCCACGGCAGGCGGGGCGGCCGCCATCACGGAAAAGATGATGCAGGCCAGTGCGATGACGGCACCTTCCAAACATACCCCCGCATAGCTGCGAAGGAAGTTTTTCCCCACGTTGCTGGTGGGCTCGCCCGCAAAGGTAGACAGCGGAATGGGCGCCAAAGCTGTGTACATGTAGAGTTTAAACATCCGACTATACACCGTCAGAATCATCAGGAAAGACAGCACCGTGATAAAAAGTCCGCCTATCAGGGTCACCGCCCATAGCGGGATGGAATCCCAAAATCCCACCTGGTTGATCTTGTCGATGACATCCTGCGGCAGTGTGGTGCCGCCGGCTCCTGCAACACCCGACTGTGTGATGATCGTCGAGACGATCCCCTGTACCACTGAAAGGATGGCCAGCATCAAATCCAGACCATACCCCACGGCTGCTTTGGCAAGCACAAAGCGGATGAACAGCTTGAACGCCTGCTCCGGGCGCTTGACCTCCACGAAGCTGCCGCAGGTCTTGACTACGCCTACGGCGAAGAAAAGCACCAGCAGACCATACCCGATGGCCTGCAATGCTCCATGAATACCCAGCATCACCTGCCAGATGCCGCCGCCTTTGAATGTGGCCGGATCCTGCGTGAGCAGCGTCCAGATCTCCGCCAGCTTGTCATTCCAGGTTTGCAGGGCGGAGTTCAAATTGTCCACGATCCAATTCGTACCACATCACCTCCCTCCTTGAACTCCGGCCTCCTCAAGGAGTGCCGGTGATCAGGTCCAGGATCTCTTTGGTGAAGGTGATCACAAGACCGCCTGCCAGGGTCAGAAAGCCCTGAGAACGCTGGCTGGGATCATGGCTCTGGAAGGACAGGCCGACCTGCACGATGCCCCAGCCCAGCAGGATCAGGCCAATGGCACGGATCAGAGAGAAGATGAAGGTGGACAGGTTGTTGACCACGGTGAGCGGGTCGGTGGCTGCGGCAAGGACAGTGGTGGAGAGACAGTAGGTGCAAATCATCAGTGTTGCAAAAGTGGCAAAGCGCATCCGCCCCTTTTTGCCCAGGCGCAGCGGTTCGGTCTTGTGGTTCTGATCGTTCTTTTTAGAAAACAGTTTCAAATGCGTTCCTCCTTTGTATCAAAGAAAATCATCGGGATCCAGTAGTTCATAATCCTCATACCGCTCCGGGTCATAGTCCAGGTCATCGGCAGCATCACGAACTGCGGTATAGTCGTAGGGCGGCGCGCCGCCGTCCTCGGTCAGATGGATATTGGGATGGTGCATCAGGTCATACTTGTCATCCAGCATGGGGCGCTCACCACGAACGAACAGGATACATTTTCGGTTGTCCAGCATGCGTACTTCATCCGGCGTGAGTAATTCCCGGCCGGTCTGTTGGTCGTTGATGGAGTAGCTGCCGTTCCGGCCTTTGGTATGACCATAGGTGTGAGTGTCCAGGGTTTCCTTGCCCATGAGCTCAGACACATATTTGTGCGTTTCTTTCTCGTTCCCTCCTAAATACAGGAACTCGTCGCAGAGGCCCACCAACGATTCCCACTGTTCCTTGAACAGGGCTTTCAGCTGGGCCATGTTTTGAGCGATGTAGCTGCAAAAGATATTGCGGCTGCGCATGGTGGAAAGCCAGGGCAGAAAGTTATCGGTGGGCAAAGCGATGTTAGGAGCCTCGTCGATGAGCAGGTGGACCGGCACCGGCAGCCTGCCTTTGTACTTGCGGTCGGCCACATAGTACAGTGTCTGGATGAGCTGGCCGTAGATCATGCCGACCAGGTAGTTGAGAGATTTGTCCGAGTCCGGCAGGCAGCAGAAAAGCGCCACCTTTTTCTCACCCATTTCTTCCAGATGCAGGTCATCGGTATAGGTGAGCCGTGCGATTTGGGGTAAGTTGAAGGCAGACAGCCGGACGCCAACACTGATCAGGATGGATTTCAGAGTTTTGCCAGCACCCATCTTGAAGATGTGGTATTGCTTGACGGCAATGCTCTCCGGGTCCCGCATCTCGAGCCGCTCGAACAGAATATCCAGCGGCGACTCGAAATCCTCGTCTTCTTCTCGCACTTCGGCAGCCGCCAGCATCTCCATGACCATGGCGAAGTTCTGCTCGTCTTTCGGCGCCTCATGGATGAGGTACAGAACAAGGGCCTGCAGCAGAGCCGTTTCGGACTTGGTCCAGAATGGGTCGGTGCTTTGGGAACCGGGCGGGGTGGTGCTCTGGATAAGGGTCTCGATCAGCCGCAGCACGTCCTTGTCATCCCGCACATAGGCCAGCGGGTTATAACAGTAAGACGTGTCCGGGCTGAGCAAATCAAACACCCGCACCTCATATCCGGCTGCGATCAGAGCGTTGCCGGTCTTGCGCAGGATCTCGGATTTAGGGTCTGCAACGATCACCGAACACCCGCCGTCCGGCCCCTGGGCACACTGCAATACATTGGGGATGGCATAGCTGCGGCTTTTGCCTGCACCGCTGCCGCCGATCACCAGCACGTTGGTATTGCGTTTATGGCGATGGCCATCCTGCCCCAGCTGAAAGTGCTGGGTTAGTATGAGATTGCGGAACGGATGTTCATGGTCCCGATACCGTTTTCCGGCTTGTACCACATTTCCCCAGCGGGCAGAACCGTGTTCCTCGCCGCGTCGATAGTTCTTCCGGCCTGTCACGATGAGTACCGCTGCTGCTCCGTAGACAATGGTGAATAAAAACAAAAGCCGAACAGAATACTCCGTCCCGCGAAGGTGAAAAGGCTTATTCATTGCGGCGGAGAAGGCACCCATCCATTCCACGATGTTCATGCCCGCCTGCCAGTTGGCGGCCAGAAGCAGTGCCGCCCACCAGACAATGGGCAGCGGCAGCAACCATACCCACCAGGGTTGTTTCTGGCGAATCTCCGTATCAGCATCCTCCTTTCCGAAAGCACCAAGGGGCCTGTGGCTTCCACCACAGACCCCTTGGCATATAGATATTTATCTTGCAGGCACCCGCTTGTAGTGCGAACGGAAGAGCTTCAACATCACCTTGTCAATTCCGCCGCTGCTGCGGCCTGCCGCCAGATAGGCATTGCGAAGATCGTTCAGGGCGATCTCCACCCACTGGTATTCGATCTCGTCCATATACAGCCGGTTTCGAGGTGCCTGCTCCGTCTTTTCCACGAGCGCCTGAACCTCACCGCATCGGTCGTTGCTGACCCGCTTTTGCTTGTCAGACAAGGCCCGTACCAGCATATTTTTTTCGATATCCGTCATCTTGAACAGCCGCTGTTTCTCCATACGATCGCCTCCATTCGGATCTATTTTTCAAGCCAAGCATATCACAAAGCCAGTGACAAAGCGACTGTTCAAATGAAAACAAACGGAAAACTCTTGGCCGAGGGGATCACCGGCTTTCCGTCGCCTTTTCGGCTTTTTCGGTCTTGGCCTGTGTCCCCTTTCCGATCTCAAACTCGTCCGGCTTGATCACCTGATCCATATCCCGAAAGCTGCGCTGCACCTCCCGGTTGATGGAATAGGCGGCCCGCTTCACTTCACCAAGGAAGGTGCGCTGCTCTTGAGGTTCTTTGCCGGCCCAGGATTCACAGACCTTATCAAACTTGAAGCCGGAAGTGTCCAGGCCGAACTTCTGTGCCACCACATAGGCGGCACAGTAGCTCTGCGCCGCATACGCCTGCCGACGGTACCCGGCTCCGGGCACATCGTAAGAGGCATGAGCCTGTTCCCGTGCAATGGCGCAGAGAGTCGCAGCTTCATCCATGCCATTGCGCACATAGATGGTTTTCCGTGCCGGCACATACTGAGCCTGCACTCCCTTGGGCAGCTGGTCCGACAGTGCCAGCGGAACAGGGCTGTTCTCAACCATGGCTGCGATTACCTCATCCGGCAGATGGGGCTGAGCAGGATACATCTGCGGGCCACGAGTCTGGCTGATGTCGAACGCCTTGACGATGTCATAGCCTCAGCCCGTGGTCCCGTCTTCACGCTCATACTTGCTTTCCGTGAAGAAAGCATAGCCACTCTCCCCGGTGCGCACCGAGCGGCCTGCTTCCGCCCACATGGCAAAGGTGCGGGGATGGGTGATCTCCGGGTTCTGGTCATACAGAATGAGCAGATTGCGGGTACTCTGCGGGGTGCAGCGGGCCATGAAATCGAGGAATCCCTTCATGGAGGCATCGTCCCGGAACACCGCCTGGGCCTGGGCATCCACCCGTGCCCATACTTCCTCCCGTTCGGCCTTTTTTATGGCGGCATACTCCTCTTTGGAAAACTGCTGGCCATCAGGCTGCGTTTCCTGCTGCTCCGCTTCGCGGTTCTTGATCATTTTGGAAAGATCCATGGATTACCGTCCTTTCGTTTTTTTCTTGTTCTTCTTGCGGCGGGTGCGTCCGGGCGTTTTGGTCTGGCGCTGGGGCGGCTTCGCCTTTGCCTCCTTTTTTGCAGCCTGTTCCTTGCGGATGTCCTCCAGCTCTTTTTTTACCGAAGGCTTATCACCGCCGGATGCCCCGGAGGAGGAGCCGCTGCTTGGCGAGGAAGGCTCGGACGGACTCTTTTCCGCCGGGGCTTTGTCCACCGGCTCCCGGCCGGGCGTAAAATTTTCCGGCACCTGTTCCTTTGCGGCATCTGCCGTATCCGAGAAGTTGAACGCCTCCTCGCTGTCGCCCACCTGGAAATCCACCGCACCGTGTTCCGTGGCAACTGTTTCCACTTCCACAGCCGGTTCCAGCTTCTTTTCCGGCGCCGCACCGGGCTGCTCGGCACTGGGCGCAGCGGGCACCTGCTCCACCGTAGCTTCGCCTGCCTGGGCCTGCACGAAGTCCAGATTCAGGTTATCCAGGATGCGGTTGACCTTGGAGGCATCGTCGGCAAACACCACCAGCTCGATCTGTCCCTTCCGGGACTTGTTGCGAATGGCCGTGTAGAGCAGGCCGTGGTCTTTGGCTTCCCGTGCAAATTCCCGCATCATGTTATCCGGGATGCGAAAGAACTTGAACGGGCGCCGCTCCTTGAGCATACGCACCAGCTTTGTTTTCCCTCGCACCTTCTGCTGGTCGTTCAGGACTGCATACACGAACAGGGCGAAATTCTTTGCCGCCAGACCAGACAGTTTGAGCACCATCTCGGTGCCGTCCAGTGAGAATCGGACGATCTGGTCTGCGGGATCACTGCCATAGTTCATAGTGTTCTCCTCACTCCTTTCAGCGGCTCATGCCGCGATCACTTTTGGCTTTCTCTGGCTCAGACACCTTGGAGAAGGTATCCTCACCGGGCACAAGGGACAGGCCGGAGCCGTTGTCCCAGTTCACACCGATCTGCCCCATGTCATCCACATAGGTCACCGTTCCTTTGGTGCCGGGCGGAACAGGGGCATAGGGATCGTCCATGCTGTGCAGCACCACACGGGTGCCGACGGGGTAATTTTTGCGCAGGCGTTCTACCTGCTGCTGTGTGGGAATTCTGTTCATTTGGTTTTCTCCTTTTGCTTTTCTTTGATGGCAGCTTCTCTCTGCTCATCTTCACGGTGTCTGGCTTCCTGCTGAGCCTGTTCTTTTCGACCGGCTTCAAGCCTCTGCTCAATGGCGAGAGAATGTTCCTCGATCCGCTTACAGAGCTGAACGGTCTTCCGTTTTTCCTTCAGCTGGGCGGTCAGTTCATCGATCCGTGGGGAATCCGGTTCCCGTCGGTATAGCCGCTTCCGCTCTTTCGTGAGATTCTCAATCTCCGCTTCCGCTGCTTGGCGTATGGCATTGAGCTGGCCCCGGTCCTCGATCTCATGCTCAAAGATGAACTCCATCTGTTCGATCCGCTGGTCCAGCTTACGGATATCTTCCCGTACTGCATAACTGGGGTAGCGGGGTTTACGGGGCAGCACTCCAACTCGAAAGAGATATGAAACATACAGCCCCCGAAGACCGGAATAATGTTTCTCTGGATGTTCGACGATCACAGCGTACAGGCTTGATGGCAGTTTTTTCTTGCCATTGCCAGCCGGTGTTCGTCTCGTCGGGTACAGGATTCGGTGGCGGATGGCCTCTGGGGTGTAATTTTTCCCCAAGGTCTTAAACCTCACCGGGCGATCTTTCCCTGGCGGCTGGAGGGTGATATATTTTCGGTTCATCCGAAGGGTATAGCCTTTCTCCTCCAGAGCTCTGACGAACTGATTCCATGTAAGCACCTCAGCAATGGCAGAATCGATGTCCTGCTGGATCGCAGCTTTCCACGTTGGACGTTCCTCGTGCTCAGCCTGCCATTTCGCATACTGCCGTTTTCCTTGTTCTGACTCCGGGGTTTGAATTACAGACAGTCCATATTTGCGGCATAGAGCATCCGATTTTGCCCGGATTTCGGTATAATAGCTCTTAGCGTTGCTGTGATACTTTTTCCCATCTCGAATCGACACAGAGTTCCACACGATGTGGTTGTGAATATGCCCGGTATTCAGGTGAGTGCTGACTACCGCCTGATACTTTCCCTGAAGGAGCTGCCCGGCAAATTCCAGCCCGATCTGGTGTGCCAGTTCAGGGGTCACCTCCCCTGCCGCGAAACTCTGCACCAGATGAAAGCCCTGCACTCCGCCGGTCTTATGCCACATCTCCTTGACCTGACACATATCCTCAAAGGCAGTTTTGCAGGTGCAGGCAATCGCTGACTCAAATAGATCCTGCTCCGTCTTGGCCCGGTTGAGGGCATAGTCCACCGCTTCTTCCAGAGATTTTGCGTTCTGGCCGCGGGACGTTTTTGCTTCGTCCAGCACATAATCAACACAGCCTTTCAGGCGGCGGACGGGGATAACGGACGTATACGCCATCTTTCATCTCCCATCTCCGCTGCGCTCTTTCGGATATGTACGCTTCTGCCTTTCTTTTACCAGATGGCTTTCATGGCTGATGTTCCGGTACTGCAGATCAAAGAATACTTTCTTCAGTTTGCCGCTGAAGTGGAAGGTCTGTGCGATCTCTTCCGGTGTACCCTTGTACTGCATATAGTCATTCGGCCCGCCCTGCTCCAGCACTGTGAAGATATTGGCTGCAGGGTCATACGCAGCAAAATGAAGGGAGGATGCCATAGAGATCAACTCCAACCCCACAAAAGAAGAATAATGGGCTGCCGCATCCACAGTACCGTGCAAGGCGGGCTGGAGATTCGTGGAAGCCGCCCCCATTTCCATTTCCACGGGAAGTCCTTTCGGCAGTTCCAGCTCGCGGTGATTCGGGACATAGGACAGGAAGGGCAGCTCTACTCCAGCGAGAAACCCCACAAGAATCCCATCATGGCTGGATTCTCCTACAAGGAGCAAACAGTTCCACACCCCCAGTTTGGTATCGTAGCGCAGCCCCTCCTGATCCGCCGCAAGAAAATATTTCGGCTGATGGAGTCCGCTGTTTAGATAGCGCCCATATTCTATGTCACTGAGCACCAGTACCTTTCGGATCCGGAACTGAAGCTTTGTGGAAGGGATTCGGCTGGAGGATAGATTCCTGAGTTCCTGCACGCTCTTGGCTCCCTTCCAAAAAGAAGCCGTGGTTTTCAATTCATGCTTTTCGTTTACCAGTTCTTTTTCACCTCCTCCCAGACCTGATATGCGATGGCAGTCATTTCAGAAACGCTGGATGTGTCTGCTGCACCATAGGTGTTCGCGACCTTGGCCAGCTGGTTGGCATTGTTGCAGAGGCCCGCCACCTTATGCAGCAGGTCCGCATGATGGGTGCAGGGCTTCGGCCGTACCTGGGCTCCCATGATGAGGGTGCGCAGATATTCCTCCCTCGGCTGGCCGCTGAGCTTGACCTGGGCTTCCAGGTATTCCAGCTCCCGTCGATTCAGATGGAGCGGGATCACATGGTTACGTTTTCTCACCGCTCCGGGGCCTCCTTTTTCTTGTGGGGCGGTTTGACCGGGTACTCAAATTGCACAGGCACCGCGCCAACCCGCACCAGACTGCAGTCCGGCACATGGGCCGCATACCGGGCGTAGGAATACCCTTCGGCTTCCACCAGGATCCCCTCACGGCTGTGTTCGCCTTTGATCAGCAGGCAGTGCCAGCACGTTTCGGACGGATCGAACCACATGTAGTAGCGGTTTTCAAACAGGAACGTCTGATCCTGCATGAATCCTTCTTTGCGGAAGGCAGCGTACTCCGCATCCGAAAGGACGACCACCTTTTCCACCTGAAAGGCCGTCTTGGTCTTCTGCATACCGGGCGAGGCAGCGCACTCGATCAGTTCATCCACGTCGCTGCCTTTCCGGCAGAATACGGCGTACTGCTTTTCGTCCATTGATTCACCTCATTTCAGTGACGAGCATTGCGGGGATGGCTGCCGGGGGTTTGGGGTTCTCCCCAAGAAGGGTGCGTTTGGATATCCAAACGCTATGCTAGCAAAGACAGCCACCCCCTGAGAAAAATAGGGTTGTCCCTTACTCGGCGGCCCCATCCAGGTCTTCCTGGATCTTGGCGAGACCGGCGAGAGTGGTGCAGATGATATGGCGCTTTTCAGCAAAGCCGATCTCCACCGACATCCCGTGACTGACTTCTTTGCCGCAGACCACCAGCATCCGGCAGCGGGCCAACTTCTGCAGGGCAATGCTGTGCAGATCCCGTAGTTCATCCGGGCTTTCATCCGACAGATACTGGGTATCACTCAGGGTGGGGCAGATGGGCACATACCCCAGTTCATACACCGTGCGGCAATACCGCTTGAGAATGCGGGGGGCGGTCTCGGCAGAAGCACAAATATACGCAAACGCTTTATCCATTCCATGTCTCCTCTCTTACAAGAAAAGACCGACAACCGGTTTCTCATCGGCCATCGGGCTTTGCTGTCCATCAAGGAAGCCTAATTAGGCTTCCTTAATATCTTACAATCAGAAACAAGGAAGCCTAATTAGGCTTCCTTGTTTCATCCTTATTTGGTTTCCTTCTGTTCAGTGGCTTCATTGAGTGCGAATCGAACCCGGTCGGAGCCCAGCTTGTAGTAAGCGTCTGTCACCTCGATACCTACGGCCTCGTAGCCTTCCAGCACCGAGGCGAGCACCGTGGTGCCCGCCCCGGCAAACGGATCCAGAATGCGGCCACCCGGCACACAGATCTGTACCACATCCCGCATGAGCTGCAGCGGCTTCTCGGTCACATGGATGCGGTTGGCCGGATTGGTGTAGCGGAAGACACCGGGCAGACACCCCACGGGCCGGTCCACGGGAAGCGGGCCTTTGGACGCCCACAGGGCGTATTCGCTCTGCTGCCGGAACCGGCCCCGCTGCGGGCGGCAGGTCTGTTTGTCCCACACGATCTGCCCGCGCCAGATCCAGTCGGCACGCTGGAGCGCATCCGAAAGGCAGGGCGCCATCCGCCAGTCGATGAACACCACCAGCACCGCCCCCGGCTTACAGACCCGGTTGGCTTCGGTGAGCCATTCGGTGCACCAGTTCGTCCAGCTGCGCTGGTCCTTCTGGTCGCCGGCAAAATCCGGCAGCGCCTTGTCCGGGCTCATGCTGCTGTACTTCTGGTTGGTGGTGCGGTTCTTCGCCGTCTGGCTGGCGCCGCCGCTGGCATAGGGCGGGTCGGTGATGACCGCGTCAAACACCCCGCTCTCAAAGGAGCGCATAAGGTTCAGCATATCCCCGTGCAGAATGGTCCAGCCGTCACCGCCGCTGTGTTCCACAGTCAGTTTTGCGTTCTCATTCATGATCAGATTCAGTTCATTGGTTTTACTCAGAGGCATCATCCTTTCTTTTTATCGTTCGTGATTTGAGGCTTTGGTTTGGGATTCTTTATCCCGGGCTGCCGGTTCCGGCCGCCCGTGCATGCGATAATACGATCTCTCGATCTCGATCCGGGTGGCAAGCAACCGGAACCGGTCGGGAGTGGGATTTTCGATGCGTGCTCCGGGCAGAACAATGGCGCTTTCCTCCACACACACGTTTCCTGCCACAACACCATACACGCTGGCGTGTTCCTGAACGGTCGGCTCATGCTCCGTTACTTTGTCGGCACAGATGCAGGCATTCCCTGCTACATGGGCATACCCCCTGACCGTGCCGTTCATGACAAGCGCATGATCGTCCACCACCGCATTCCCGCGAACATTCGCATTGCCCGAAATGAGTGCTGAGCCCCGAACCACAGCATATTCGCCCAAAACTGCCTGCTGATTTACATATGCGTCATCGCAGGCAATGGCATTGTCGAAAATCCAGCAGGTTCCTTCCTGGCTGAGATTTTCTGTACCCTGGACATATCCGCCTAAATCGCCTTTCTGGACACTGGGGCGCACATCGCTTAAGGCACGGATCCGGTGCAGCCAGGGATATTTGGGATGAGCGATCTCGCTGATTTCATACTTCTGATTCATCGAGCTTCCTCCTTTCTGCGCTGCTTATTTTTGGTCAGTCTTTCTCTGTGGGCGTCGTTGCCCGCCGTGTAGATGGTATCGCACAGCAGATCACCAATGGCGGCGTGGTCATTTTCCCATCGTTCGTAGATGTAGGCCAGCGGATTCTCCTGATCCAGGAGCGCGCGGATCTGCTGTTTGCTCAAAAAGGTGCTTTCCAAACGAACCGCCAGTTCGCTCTTAATCACAAGTTCATAGGCGTTGTCCACGACCTCCTGCGGTCCGTGGCTCATGAGTTCCTCTGTATACCGGGCCAGTTCGGCATCCACTTTGGCCTGCAGCAGATCATAGTTGGAAACGGACATCTGCATCACCTCTCCTGTTGATCTCTTTTGGGGCGAGGTGCAGTGTCACCCTTTTCGGATGCAGACAGCTCGGTCTGAACATACTCGCTGATAATGTTCAGCGCCTTATAGTAATCGCCGCTGTCCTGCACGCGCCGGAACATTTCTTCCGCCTGCTTGCCTTGGCCATTCTGGCGGAGCAGCCGGCTGGCCCGACCCAGGATAGAGAAAATATTCCCGTCCTGGCCAAGCAGCTTCATCCTGGTTTTTTGTGCCTGCTGGGGGACAGTGGGGGTCTGACCGGGCAAAGTGTCCAGCACAATCGGATATCTTTGATCTGGCTGCCAGAAGTGGACGTTCAGAATGCCGTCGGCAACCGGGATGTCACGCTGTTCAAACCCTTCGCCCCAGCCGTCTGAATACTGGCCTGAGATATAGTCCAGCAGAGAGTTCCAGTCCCGCTCGCTCAATTCCTGTTTGAGCTCCACGATGGCACAGCCGCACAGTTTCCCCTCGTAGACCACCACATCCGGTTCGATGCGAAGTACGTTCTCCCGCAGCCCAAGGAGAGATTCGTCGATGTAAGGAGCAAGGTTGCCGCCGTCATCCAGCGATTTCTTCTCCTTCTCGATGTACTCCCGGATGCTCGGCTCGTAGTCGGTCAGGTCATGCCCGTCCAGTTCGGCGTAATCGTCTTCACCGTACTCACTCTCCATGTCCTCCACGGCTAATTCCGCCGTGAGCTCCGTAATCACATAGGCTTTCAAAGTTTCTTTTTCCATAGTCCTCCTTTTCATCGGGAAAGGGCCGCCCGCTGCCGGACGGCCCTCTCTTTGCTCTTTTCCTGTGCCAGATCTCCATAGTCCGCCCCTTCCCGGTCGGGCAGGTTCATAATGATCCGGTACTTTCCTTCGTATTCCTTCCGAATATGTTCCGCCGCCCAGCGCCCCGCATGGTCGTTGTTGGTGCAGATCTCGATTTCACAGACATTCGGGTGACGCTCTAAGAAAGCGGTCAGAGCCACCGACTTTTCTCTTGCGGTATCCGTTTTGACGCCCTCTTTCGGCGCGTAGATTCCAGCAAGGGACAGCCGGTATTTGTCTCGTGTCTGTTCCAGACTCAGGTGAGCGAGCACTTCAATGGCAGCTTCATAAACAGCCACCCGCCGGCTCTCCCCTTCCGGCTGCAAACAGAAGCTGTACCGCTTGTCACTGCCGGCTACTTCAGCCCGGAAACTCTCGGCGGTATTGGTAAGCGTTCCCCGCAGGAATGCATATTTCGGCATACCGCTCTCATCCCGGCCTACAAACACGGCGTTGTGGAACCGGGCGCTCTCGTACAGAATACCGTCTCGGATGCAGTCGCTGATGACCTTGCGGTCGATCCCCCGGTGCAGCAGATAGGCAAACACCCTTCGGTTGTCTGCGGCTGCTTCGGGCAAGGCAAATACTTTCGGTTTCGGCATCTGCCGCGGAGCCGGGGCGGAGCGGACTTCCGTGGGGATCTGCTCCAGCAAAAGCAAAACTGCTTCTGTGAATCTCATTCCCTCTACATGGATGAGATAATCCAGCGCGCTTTTGCCGCCGATATCCCGGCTTTTCCAATGCCAGAGGCTGGTCTCGCCGCTGATCTTAAAGCTGTCGTGGCTTTGCAGCTGGAACTCCCCCCGGCACTGGCTAGGTACGATATCGTCCGGCCGGTATTGCAGCAAAAAATCAATCGCACGGATCCGCTTGGCCGCGCTGATCTGCTCTTGGGTCACACCCGGCATACTGCGTCACCCCTCATTCCACGGCATCACGCAGCGCCTTGGCCTTATCGGTGCGTTCCCAGGTGAAACCGGGACGACCAAAGTGGCCATAGGCTGCCGTGCGGACATAGATCGGCTTGAGCAGATCCAGCTGCCGGATGATGGCCGCAGGGGTCAGGCCGAACACCAGCTTGACGGCTTCTTCCAGACAATCGTCCGCACAGAGAGTGCCGGTACCGAAAGTATCCACCGATACCATAACAGGCTCCGCCTTGCCGATGGCGTAGGCCAAAGTCACCTTGCACCGGCTGGCAAGACCCGCCGCCACGATGTTTTTGGCAATGTACCGGGCCATGTAGGCGCCGCTGCGATCCACCTTGGTGGGATCTTTTCCGGAGAAAGCACCGCCCCCATGGGGTGCAAACACGCCGTAGGTATCCACCATGAGCTTGCGCCCGGTCAGGCCGGTATCCGCTTCAGGCCCGCCAAAAACAAAACGACCGGAAGGGTTCACAAGGATCCTGGTGTCCTCATCGGGCGGGAAATCATGCAGCGCAGGCGTCAGGACTTTGTCGGCCAGCTGCCAGAGCAGCTCATCCTGTTCCATGGACGGACTGTGCTGGGCGGAGATCACTACCGTGTCCAGCCGCAGGGGCTTGCCGTCCTCGTCGTATTCCACGGTGACCTGGGTTTTTCCATCCGGGCGCAGGCCGGGAATCAGACCGGCTTTCCGAACAGACGAAAGGGTCAGCGCCAGCCGATTGGCCAACACCACGGGAAGCGGCAGCATTTCGGGGGTCTCGTTACAGGCGTAGCCCACCATGACACCCTGGTCACCGGCACCCAGTTCGCCCGTCCCGATCACCTCTCTTTCTTCCAGCGGGTTGTCCACCCCGGCCGCGATATCCGGGCTTTGCCGGTGAAGCAACAGATCAATGGTAAAGCCGCGGGTCGAGTAGCCGATGCTATGCATCACCGACTCAACAATATCGGAGATCCGGGGTACATGGCGGCTGGTGATCTCGCCGGCCACCATGATATGGCCGCGGGTCGCCAGAACTTCGCAGGCCACACGGGACAGCGGGTCATGAGCGAGACAATCATCCAGCACGCTGTCTGCGATCTGGTCGCACAGTTTGTCGGGATGGCCTTCGGTCACAGATTCGGCGGTATAAAATCGTTCCATTTGCACACTCTCCTTTATCGCTCTTTGTTACCACGCTGGTGGTCGCGCGGTTTGAGCTTTCCGTTCTCGTCGTACCGGTCCGGTCGTGCTGCCGGGATCGCCCAGCTGATCATCGAGCCGCACATCATTGCAGCCTGCTGTGCTTTGGAAACGCCAAGAATCTGATTGAGGCTGTCCGCATACTCTCCGGCACTCATTCCTTCCGGAATGTGCTTGATGGGCCAATAGCCGGACTGCCCGTGTTTTGTCAGCATAACCATATTGAGTTCCGGCAGCGCACAAAAACACAACTCCGGCAGATTATGTCTGAGCTCATACATTTTCTTGAGCCCTTCCGGTGCCCCTTCCAAGGCAGGATTGTCATACGCCAACCGGATCAGACCATCCTTATACGGCACGAACAGTTCCGGCTGCAAAAACATCTTTTTGTACTTGTCAGCCTGTTCATCGGTCAGACTGCAGAAGTTCTCACCCTCGATTCCACACACGAAAAACGGTCCTGCAATCGGACCATAATCCGGAACTTCTCTGTTCAGAGGCATGCCGTTGATCAGGCCCTCGTCATTGCAGACAACACAGGCCATATCCTTCCAGGGATAGGCACAATCGATCAGACCTCCGACTGCTTTCTGCAGCGATTCCAGGCCGGTGTCCAGTTCTTCGATTCGGGCATACTGGCCCGGTTCTACCATAACAACTTTCATTCGCACTCACTCCAATCCCAGCGAAAAAGGTTTCAGGCTGTTTGTGATTTCCTCATAAGAGTTGAACGTCACAGTGCAGCCCAGCAGATACGAAACAGCTTCGCCCCATTCCTTGAGCGGATACTGTTCTTTGTGTTTCATGAGGTACAAGTCACGCAGTGCTGCCCATTTCAGATGCGGTACAAGGCGGAGGCTGGAAATAAATGCGTGATTCTGTTCCGCCAGCCTATCCAGCAGACCTTGCTTCAATGAATTCCTCCCTTCATAAAAGGAGGCGGGGTGCCTGCACACCCCGCCGATTGCAGATTTAATCTTGTTCGATTGCCACAACCACTGTGCGCGCGCCGTCCCAATCATAAGCACAGGTCACCAGCGTCAGCAGGCGATCCTGCTTCTGGGGAACGATTTCTGTCCCGGCCAGCATACTGCCGGCAAAGGACAGAAAATCTTCATCCCCGGCAAACTGCGTCCTGTTAAACAGGAGCTTCGTCGTGTCAGTGGTCATTGCGGTCAAGATTCGGTATTCATGCGTCCCCTCTGCCGTTTGCAGGACAGCGATGGGATGCGCTTGCCGGAACTGCGGATCCGTCATCTTTTTCAAGACAGCGAACATGGTCCCGTCGTTCATGTTGTGGCCGAATACCACCAGATTCCGGCTGTCCGCTGTGCAGTCATACTGAAAGAACAGGCTGCCGGCCATCCGCCACTTCATGTCGTAGTTTCGCCGGAGATACTTTTCCGGGTCTTCGGCACTGCTTTGCAGCATGGGGTAATCCACTACCGTACCGGGAATGGTGAGCCATCCCTTCACGTCCGGATACCTGGCCTGCAGAGTCTCGAAGTCCAGCTGGGTTTCTTCTTTTCCAGCCGGTCCATCCCCGGAGAGATTATCTTCGGGGATGGTGGTAAACTGAGCTTTCAGGTCCTGTGCTTCTTGTGCTGTCAGCCGAGGCTGGAAGGCAATCAGCCAGACCAACCCCAGCAGGCAGATGCACAGGGTGCCGATGAGGAAACCCTTAGCGAAATGGCGCATCAGGATTCCTCATCATGAGTGCCGCTGCGCTTGAAGATCAGCAGCAGACCGCCAGCGGACAGCGCCGCAACAATGCCCAGCGCGATCCACAGCCAGGTCAAATCGCCGGTCTGCGGAACAGAAGGCACAAGGGGAACAGGGGTGGGAGTGGGTGCAGGCTGCTCCGGCGTGGGCTGCTCCGGTACCGGGGCAGGTGCATCCCGCATGACCACAGTCCCGTCTTCCATCAGGGTCCAGTGATCGACGATCAACCAATCTTTGTCCGTACAGACATACACATCATTTTCGGGCAACAGAGCGCCGTTCTCATCCTGCCGCTGAACCAGCTTGAAGCGGATACTTTCTGCCTTGGCAAAGCCATTCGGGGCAATGGTTTCCACCAGCGTATAGACCTTATTCAGTTCCAGGCTGCGGATCTCGACCGGCTTATCGCCGCTGACCCACTGGCGCACAACAGCGCCATTCTCGTCCTGGATCGTCAGAGTCGCACCAGGCAGTTCCTCGTCGCCGGTGAGCTGTCGCTTGCTGATGAACACGCTGGTCCCCTCGTTCTTGCACGCGCTTTCCAACACCTGGACTTTGGCCCCGGTGTAGGTAAAGGTAAACTCCATCGGCTCATCGTTCAGAAAGTAGCCGGTGGGCGCTCGCAGTTCACGGATGATATACCGTCCACTGTTCTGCTCGTCCCCCTCACCATAGCGGGCATCCTGCATGGGCAGGTCGCAGTCGAACACGACTACGCCGTCCTCGCCCGTGGGGGCAGAGGTCGCCAACAGATCACCGGCTCGGAACAGGCGGTCGCCGTCTGCGTTGTAGATGTCATCCTGCGTATACAGGTTGAACACCGCACCAGCCAGAGCCGCGCCGGTCTTCTCGTCCAGCTTAATGACCTTGACCTGCGCCTTTTCCCGCTCGTTGTGGAACTTCAAGACCTGCTGTTCGGTGAACTCGGCAGTGGCATCTTCCGCATTGACGATCTCGAACTCGCTGGTGACAGCATTGCCGTTCTCATCGATGGCGGTGATGCTCTTGGCCATGACCACGCTGTTGGTCTGCTCATCCCACTGGAAAGTCACATCGTAACTCTGCGTGGTGCCGGTAAAACCGTAGGGAGGTTTGGTTTCCTCAATGTGGTAGCTTCCAAGCGGCAGAGTCACTGTGACCTCACCAACCTTGTCATGGATGACGGACAGGAAATCGTAGGTGGCCTGGGTGCGGCCAGGACGGAACACGGCAATATCGCTGGTGCCGTCGCCGGTAGTGACTACTGCCACCACGTCCCCCTTGGCATACCACAAGCAACGATTGCCATCGACGTCGGTCTGGCGATCCTGGGTATAGATGTCCTCATTGGCTGTGATGGTGTACTGGGCGCCTGCCAGCGGGCGTTCCTCCCAGGTGAAGTTGCCGGGCCATGCCTCACCGGAGAACCAGGGGTCCAGAATATCCAGACTCCAGTCCTGTTCCCAGCCGGTCAGGACTTCACCTGTCTTGCGGATGGTGAGTTTGCCGAGGGTCTCATGGTTGATATACTCCTGAGTCAGGATATACTCGTCCATGCCATTAACCGCATTGCCAACTACTTCCCAGGCAGAGTCGGAAGAGATCTCAAACTGAACCGTATAGGCTTCATCGTTGAAGAAGCCGTTGGGGCCTTCCAGTTCTACGACCTCATATCGGCCCAGGGGCAGTTTTTCGGGGGTCTTCATGCGACCCTCGCTGTCGGTGTAGAACACATCGGTTTTGACAGTGGGATCACCGCTGTCGGGATCGACCATAGACAGCCGCTCTTTAGTTCCATCCTCATGCAGCATAAAGATGGCGAAAGAGGTATTGGCCAGCTTGACAGCCTTGCCGGTCTCAGCGTCCACCTTGACCAGCTTTAAGTAGCCTTCCATCTCTTCATCCAAGATGTTGTAGGTGACATAGCTGTTGCTGGGTTCGGTGACACTACCATTGGGGGTACAGAAGATACTCTGGGGCGTGTCTCTGTTCACCGTAAAGCCAAAGGGGTCGGCCTGGAACACGTCTTTCGGGATGGTGGTCTCAACGACCAGATACTGGCCATAGGGCAGACCGGTCACACGAATGATGCCTTCCTCATTGGTGAAAATCTCGCTCAGACGATACTCGTTGGTCGTGCCGGTAGGTACCCAGCCGAGGCCGCTGCCGTTGGCATAATCGCCCGCCTCGGTCAGAGTCGCATTGTAGCCATACACCAGTTCGGTGTCGCTTTCGAACATCCGGGCAATCGCCTGGGCTTCATTGCTAAAATCATACTTGAGGGTCTCGCTGTCGTAGTTGTCCTTGCGGTAGGCGTCCAGCACGCTCTGGATATTGTAGCTGCCGTCCGGGGCGCGGGTAAACTGATTCGCCTTGCTCAGATCGGGGATGCGGTAAATGGTGAAGCCCGCACCTTCCAGCTTGGGAGCAGGGCTGCCCGGGCCGGTGGTGCTCACCAGCTTGCGCAGTTCAAAACCGCCCTTCAGGACAGCGTCCAAACTCTGATTGCCTTCCCGAACCACATAGCCGGACTCATCACCATAGGACAGGGTCTGATAGTGGTTGATCTCATCGCAGAGATAACCTTTCGCGTAGCTCAGGTAGTATCCATCGTAGGTTTTGCTGCCGTCCAGCGCACGGCCCTCTGCCACGGCGGAGTAAAGATTTTTGTAGACGTAGTCGGTATACTCGCCATCGGACTGCTCCAGAGGAGAATACCGGCCAGTCGGCTCCAGTTCGCGATCCAATTCAGGGTACTGACCAGAGAGATAGAACTTGCTGCCAGTATCCACCGGCAGCACAATGCCCGTAGCCCGCTCCACCAGATAGTATTTACCGAGATAGAGATTGCTGAACACCAGCAGGCCGTCTTTGATCTCGGCGCTGGCTACCAGGTGGTCTTTGGAGAGGATGGGCAGATAACTGTCATCCCAGCCGCTGTTGGTGCGCACCGTGGTATGCCAGACGGGGGTGCCATCCTCATAGGTGATCTTGCTGTAATCCACAACACCGCTCACGCCGTCGGGGTGCAGGATGTCCTCAGCCGCATAAAGGTCGTACACGGCCCCTTCGATGCTGGCTTCACCATGAGTCGCAGTACCCTCCGGCTTTTGATCCAGATCCGCCTTTGTCAAGATGATCTCACCCAGAACGCGGTCGTTCTGGAACACATTATCCTTGGGGGTCATGGTGTAGCTGTCCTCGTTGTTTGCGAGGCCGGTGCTGTCGGTCACATAGGTGCGGCCAGCATCCTGCGGCTTATCGTGGATGGTGACAGTGGCTTC
Source organism: Owariibacterium komagatae (assembly GCF_045865535.1). Taxonomy (GTDB): domain Bacteria; phylum Bacillota; class Clostridia; order Oscillospirales; family Ruminococcaceae; genus Ruthenibacterium; species Ruthenibacterium komagatae. The sequence continues at coordinate 2,196,034 of NZ_AP031406.1, read as the reverse complement.
CGTGCCATCGCTGGTCACCAGTTTGGTGCCGCCGGTGTAGTTGGTGGCAATATCGGCTGTATAGTCGGCATTATCCAGCCAGATCACACTGCCATCATTGTCCTTGGTGATCTCGATATAGTAGGCACGCTTGCCCAGGGGAGTGCCAGCCTCACCGGGCTGCTCAATGTTGGTCCAGTCGCCATAGTAGCCGTCCGGCGCTTTGGTCTCAACGATGATAAAACGACCCTGGTTGCGCTGGGTGTAGTAGAGAGTGCGGCTAGTATCGAACTCCGTTCCGTAGTCGGTGCCATTGGCTACGGAATAGGTACCGTCCTCATTGCGGATCACCGTATACCGATTGTACCCGCCAAAGGGGATATACTTCTGGGTCACAGTATCCCATTCGAACACTTCGTACTCTGCATCGGCGGCAATCGGCTCTCCGGTCTCGCTGTCCACCTTAGAGATGTTGACCTGCAGGCTCCACTCGTCGTTGCGCATGATGTAGTCATTCGCACTATTCATAGGAACAGAAATTGTCTGACTGCCGCCATGCTCACCATCATAGAACTCGAAACCAACCGGGATCACCGTTTCATTAAAGCTGAAATTGATGCTGGCCAGCTTGCTTTTCGCCGCTGCGATAGCCCGATCAACCATGCCCTGGGCTTCGGCCCGCAAATCAGACTCTGCGCTGGCCTTGGCACTGGCCGCTGCTGCGTCGGCCTCTGCCTGACTGGCGAAAGGCCCTTCCCGACCGCTTCGGCTGCTGGTGGAGGTTTTGGTCACCGCATAGTGCAAGCTCCAGCTGGCACTGGCATCGCCACCCGTGGACTGGTAGGAATCGTCCATAACGTGACCGCCGGTGGTAACCGTCTGTTTGTCCGCAGGCGTGATGGCCCAGGAACCGCCGTCGATGGTCCCACCTTTTTCGATGGGCTCGATCTCGATAGTGGCGTTGTCCACCTTTTCGCCGGTCTCCAGCCCGGTCTTGTCGGTGTTGATCGTGTACTTGGCATCAAAGCTGCCGCTGACAGTCTGGGGCGAAGCAGACCAGCTGGCATAATACTCGGCGCCTGCGGGCGGTGCATTCGGGTCGATGCTGCCGGTGGGAGGCCCAATCAGAGCAATCGTCTGCCAACCTGCCTCGGAGGGTTCATAGATATAGGTAAAGTAATCACTTTCCGCTGCAAAGGTCGATACCCCGCTGCGCATCTGTTCAATGGAACCGAGGTAACTCCGGGCAGCGGTGCTGTCCGGGTAGTTGGCAATGACCCACCGCTGCACATCGTCGTATGCGGTATCCATGGTGGCATCCACGCTCAGCAGCCCAAGGCTCAATTGATTCAAGCCACCCCAAATATTGATTTGATTAGCATAGTGGTCGCCGGGCGTATACTGAGCTGCAGTCACCAAAGAGGTGTGCGAATAGTTGTAAACAGGGCATCCGTTGGGTGTGCCTTTCGCGCCGTGGGTGCAACAGTAAGCCTCCTCACCGTTAAACCACAACAGCCAAGTTCCGTTGACTTTTTTTACGGCAGTGATCTTGCCTGTCGTTACAGACGGTGTGGGCCGTGCCTCGTAGGTGCTGACCCTGTAGGCATCCGTCGGCTTTTCTGTTTCTCCTTCCAGCCGGACATTCAGGCTCTTTTCCATGCTGGTACCGTCCGGGGCAGCGTAGCGGATGGTTGCAGAGAAGTCGTGATCGGCTTGAACATAGATGCCGGTGGTGCCTGCGGATGCTTCCACATAGTTGGTGTTCAGCAGTTCCGCTGCAGTCTGTTCGTCAGCAACAGAGCCGTTATAGTCCAGCAGGACCACGTCTTCGGGCAGAATGATCTGCGAAGAACTGCCATTTGCAGGGTATTCCACCTGCACAAAAATAGGAACGATGGCGAAGCTCTCGCCAGCCTGCCGGGGCACCGTGATGGTCAGCCCGTCCGAATTCAGCGCCTCGGCATCCATATAGCCGATGGCAGTCGACTGGTCATCGTGCCAGAGACCGATGCCGATTTTGGTGTCGCCGGTAGCGACAGGCAGGCCATAAGACCCCATATAGCTGCCGGTCGGCGCATCGGGCAGATCGTCGTACAGCATCTGAGCGATCTCATTGAGGTCGGGCTCGGCACCGGCACCGGCATCGGTACCGCCGGTGCTGCCACCTTCTACGCTCGGCTCGACTGCCTGCTCGACTGTCATCTGCATGGTAACGACCAGAGCGGCCAATGCAGCATAAGCGGCAGCCACCGCATCGTTTTCCTTTTCGCTGTCGGGAAGGGCAAGGTAGATATCTTCCGCAACGGTCACCGGGGCGGCCGCTTCATCCGATACGGCGATTGCTTCATCCAGTGCGGCGATCAGATCCGGGTTTTCCTTGTCCTTCTGCCACGCCTGACTGGCTTCCCGCCATTGATCGATGGCTGCGAGGATCTGTTCACGGTCCAGCGCATCTACAGCGGCGATGAACGCCTGGGCTTCTGCGCTCAGTTTCGTTTTTTCTCCGAGCCCTTCGGCGGTGTCCGAAGACTCACTGCCGGCTTCAGGAACAGGCTCTGCGCTTTCCGGGGTGGAGGAAACTTCCACCTCCTGCCCCGCCGAGTTCGCCTCGCTCGTCGGGGCAGACTCCGAGGCGCTGCTCTCCAGTGCGAAAGCAGACGGGGCAAAGCAGGAGAGGCAGAGCATGAATGCTAGCAGCAACGCCGTGAAGCGGTGCCTCATTTTGTATTTCTGTTTCATCAATACCTCCAATAAAAAAAGCACCTGCGAATTGCAGGTGCTTAGGCTGTTTTGCGTGATTCTGTTTCTTGCAGAAGGTATTTATCCTTCTACTGTGTTTTATCCGAAGGTCACCGTCCAGTAGGTGTACTGCCCATCTGCAGTATCGCAGAACCAACAGGAGACTCCCATGGTGGTGAAGTCAGGGCTGACGATGTTTGCGTAGTGGTCAGGGCTGCCTTTCCAGGCTTCGCAGACCTCACTTGCGGAGCGCAGCGGACCCCTTGCGCAGATCTCACTGCGGGTCGTCATGCCCGAGTGGTCAAAGGCACCGCCGGCCACGAAGCTTTCGCATCGGTCACTTGCCGCCTCACTCAGCGACTCGTCCATCGTCAGTGCAGGCAGTCCGGCTTCAGCCCGGATGGCGTTGATGTTTTCCTGCACCGCCCAGTAGGCGCTGTCGCTGGAATCGATGTACCACCACTTATCTGTGCCCGCTGCAAGTTCAAAGGGCACGGCACCGTAGGCCGTAGTTGCGGCATTTGAGCCACTGGTTTCAGCAGCTTGTTCCGTGCTTTCGGTCGGCTCTGATGTGGTGGCAGGCTCCGGGGTCTGTATCGGCTGGCTGCCGGCAGACGAAGGATCCTGTGCGCTGCTTGCGGGTGCCGGTGTGGGGGTGGCCTGACTGTTTCCTTCGGTCTGGCTGTCAGAGGCGGCTTCCGACTGGGTCATAGAACTGCTCGGTGCAGATTGCGATTCGCTCGGCTGAGCTCCGCATCCGACCAGACAGGCCAGAAGCAACACTGCGCTCATGGTTTTATACATGGGTTCCACTCCTTTCAATCTCTCTATCATTTTCGGTCTGCGGTCATCCCGGCTGGCCTTTTTCTTGTGCGTTTTCAGCTGTGAGAGTCGCGCCTCGTATTCTTTCTGAAGGCGCTTTGCTTCCTGCAGCATCGGGACGGGGTTGATCTCATGCTGGCAGCATCCGTCCATGATTACTTCCATATAGCGGGGCGCGGGCGGTGCCGGGCTTTCCCGATACGGAGAATTCATGATGTACGCCATAGCCGTTATTTTCTGCCCGTTGCTGTCAGTGACCTCCAAAGACTCTTTGCCGTACAGCCGGGGATACCCCTCATAGAAATCCAGGTTCTTTTCGTCTTTCTGCGAGATACGCCAGAGAACGCCATCCACATGGCTTCCCACTTGGGGCAGGATCGTTGCGACCCCGGCACTGCTGTTTCCGCAGAAGGTCAGCCGGTAATCGTCCACACGAACCACCCCAACTACCTCTCCATCCGGGCATCGGAAAGCCATCTGGTCCAAGTCCATATTAGATCCATAGGCAAAGTATAGCAGTTTTTCCACGTTTTTTCACCTCCTATCGTTCTTCTCTGTGCCTGGTAGTCAGGCTTGGATAGCTGGAGCGTTCGTATCGCCATGCCCGGTCACCGGGCAGGTTGGCAAGCAGATGCTCTCGAACATTTTTGTACTCCGGCCCTATCAGGCCGAGCCGCAGCAGAAACGTGCGGAACGTGAAGGCGGGATTTTCGGAGATTTCCGTTTTCCTCATCAACGTCTTCTTCTGGTTAATCGCCTGTGCGGAGATGGCCAATGCCAGCGTGATGTTCGCCCGGACTTTACCGGCGTGGAGAGTGCTTTCAAAGCATCGCCATTCCAGTGTGCCTCGATAAAATACGGAATGCAGATTCAACGCATAATATCGAGTCCAGTTGTAGTGCTCATAGCTTCCATCATTCCCGCCATACCATTCCCGCTTCAGCCGCTCCATGCTGATGTTCGTGGGCAGCTTGGGGATTTTCTCCAGCATGGGTTCCCGCACCTTCTGGCACCAGCGTTCCACTCTGGCCTCGTTCACGTTGAGAGCTTTGAACAATATGTCCTCTTTGGAATACATGATGGACAGAGCGTTTTTCAAGCTTTGGGGTGTGTGCCGGGAGGCATCCACATGGACGTGCATCCCGCAGCTGCCGTTGACAACTGCTCCGGCATGGCGCAGTGTCCGCACAACCTCCTGCAGCTTTCCCATCTCCTCATAGCTCAGTTTGGGAGAGTTCATCTCGACCTTATAAAGGCCCGATGTCGCAGGAATCTGGCGGCGGCCATCTCGCATGGTAGCCTTGATGCTGCTGTCGAATACGAAACGCCATTTCTTTCCGTCCCGGTCGATCACTTCCCACGGATCATAGATCGTGGACTCGTGAGTCTGGCGGGCACTGGTCCCGAACAGGGTGGCGATCGCTTCCGCTGCCTGTTGACGGGTCAGCCCGGTCATTTCGATCTCGCAACCAAAAGGCTGCTCTTTCAGGTCAATGGCGCATCACCTCCGCATCCACAGCCGCCAGCCGTTTTCCGATGGCCTCTACCACGGTAACGGTCACTCCGTTGCCTGCTTGCCGGTACACCTGACTGTCGCTCTGGATGGCGAGGATCTTGTCGATCCTGTCATCTGCCCAGCCCTGTAAGCGGAGGCATTCTCTCGGCGTCAATCGGCGGATCCGCCCGCCGACCAGGACGCCAGAGGCTTCTCGCTTGTGCTTGCGGATCCCTCCGTTCTGCTTGGCAGTCAGGCATCGGGCGATTTCGGTGACTTCCGGATCTTCGTTCATATCCACGAATCGGGGTGCCTCAACCAGCGTCCCCTGGGTCGCATCCGTGGTCAGGGTATGAGCGATCTTGTGGCCCACACGGCCGCGGCGGGTGTTCATTTGCGGATAGGCCAAGTCGATGCTGTCTCCCGGATAGGCCATCTTGTAGCCCTTTCGGGTGGCTTCCTTGATTGGGAACCCCACCTGATACAGCCCGGTCTTGCCGCCCATACCGCCTGCCTGGCTGGTGAGCGTACAGCTTACTCCGCTGGGGTCGTAGACCCGGCTTCCCTGTGGTCCATCATGGATGCAGGTAAGAGGCGTCTTATTTGTTCCGGTGAAAGGAAATATTTTTCCTCTACATCGCTCATCAAGATATCCGACAATGTACACTCGACGTCGGGACTGGGGGACGCCGAAATCCTTGCTGTTAAGCACCTGCCATTCCACATGATACCCCAGTCCCCCCAGCGCATCGAGGATCGCCGCAAACGTCCTGCCATGGTCATGGTTAAGCAATCCGGGAACATTTTCAAAGAGCAGATACCGAGGCTTCCGGGCTGCAGCCATTCGGGACAGTTCAAAGAACAGGGTCCCTCGGGAATCGCCAAATCCTTTTCGAGCGCCAGCGATGCTGAATGCCTGACAAGGGAATCCACCGCAGAGCAGATCGAATTCCGGGAGTTCAGCGGGGTCGATTGTTCTTGCGTCTGAGCTATACCATTCCTCCTCACATTCGAACAGAGCCCGATAACTCTGTTGTGCGTATTTGTCGCACTCACAAAATCCTACACATTGAAATCCGCCGGCAAGCTGCAGGCCCTCTCGAAACCCGCCGATGCCGGCGAACATATCGATGAATCGAATACTCTCTTGCTTCAACTCCTTTCGTTACGATGTTTCTGTTTCTGTCTGCATGGGAACCACCTCCTTTGCTTGTGGGGGATATCACGCTTCCTCGCTGGGAGCGTTGTCAGTCTCCTCGTCAGCCACATCGGCTTCCTGTTCGGTGCCGCAGCCGTCGTATTCGGAGAGATCGCCGTTTTCCGGCTGGTCTTCTTCCAGCGGGTCTTCGTGGCTGCCCTCGTCCTCGTCGGCCCGGGCCGCTTCGAAGTCTTCGTCCGCCTCCTCCAGAGCCTGCTCGATCAGAGTAACGATGAACTCTTTCTGGCTCAACTTTCTCCCGTACACCTGCTCGTAGCGGATCAGGTACTCTTTTACCTTCTGGTACAGTTCTTCGGTTACCTGAAATGCAATGGTTCGTGTGGCCATGTTCCCTTCTCCTTTCTTGTTGTGGTCATCCAGATACATATAAACGGCCTGTTGGATGAACTGCGCTGTGGTCATTCCTTTGTTCTCCAGTGCCTTTCGGATCCGCTCGTGCAGTTCTTCCGGCACGGTTACTGTCAGCTTGCCCATGCTGTTCCCTCCTTTCCATATCTTCCCTTTGGGCAACACAAGCATAGACAAAGCATCCGAACAAAGCTATCACCAAGTGCAACAAGAATTCATCGGGTAAATGCGGCACGTTATACATAGCAGATGCCCTTCTCCATCACAGCCACATCTACGTTTCCATCAGGCTTGCCATAAACCCCAGCATCTCATCCGGAACTTCCGTTTGTTTCTTTTGGAGGCTTTCCCCTTTGACAGCCACGCTTGGATCCGTCAGAACTTTGCGCAGGGTCTTCTCCAGCCCTTTTTGAGATTCTAAACACAGGATCGCCTGAACAAGGTACTCATTCTTTTGCCCGGCAGGGACCCTTTCGAGATATTCCCATGCCTGCTGATGCAGCTTCAAGCGACGGTTCGGTCTGAACTCGAACTGGGGTCGTTTCATCGCTGTTCCTCACGGCTCGACATTTGGCTCAAAATCCGTTCGTAGCCCTCAGCGTTCACCTTATCGTCCTCCAGCAGAAAAGCCCGACAAAGGCCGTCACGTTCGCTCACGTTGCGCATGACGGTCGCAGCGCCTCCTCCCATCAGAATCACGGGTAGAGTTCGCAGGTCAAACCCTGCTTCCATTGCCGCCGAAATGAGCCGCTCCGTGTAGAGTCGGCCCTGTCGCTGGATGAGCTTTCGGGCTTCAGGGTCCATGCTACAGGGCTTGCCGGCAAGGATCCGTTCCACCTGGGCGTCCGTAACAGACAGGCCGGTATCCCGACGAACCTGCTCCTGGATCTCATCCATGCAGCGGATCATGCCAAGTTCCAGGCTGCGGCAGGTGGCCGCATTAGGGACGTTGTTGTCCAGTCGCATAAGGTCGACTGTCCATCCGCCGATGTCCATGAGAAGCACAGACGGCTCATCCTTCACCAACTCAGGATGAATAGCGATAGCGGAATAGCCCTGGGGAAACAGTTTCACGTTTTCGATCTTGACCTTGTAGCGTTCCCCCTCGAAGAGGAAGCTGACTGGCTGGCCATTGCGCAGCAGATATTCGGTGAAAAGTTTCTTATCCCGACCATAACGAGCCAGGGGGAGGCCCGCAGCCAGCGTCACCGAGCTCTCCGCCGGAAGTCCCCTGCAGCGAAGTTCCATGGCAATGGCGGCCAGGGTCAGAATGTAGTAGTTGTCGTTGACGGTCTTGTCACGCAGGATCGGCTGCCGGCCTGTGCCGCAGACGTAGTATTTGCCGCCGATCTGGAGGGTGTTCTTCAGGGTGTAGGGTTCATGGGTGTACGCTGTCACACCGGCTGGGAACGAGAAATGCCTGGTTTTGATAGCGTAGTACCCGTGGTCAATGCCCATGATCATGGTTTCAAGTCCTTTCTGGCATTTGCCTTTATTTCTGTGTTTTTTCTTTCGGCCCCGTCCCATCTTATCTGGCCCGACTTACGCTGGGGGCCTGGGGTTCCCTGCAGTACTCCGGGTACCGAAGCCGAACCGCTTCCAACATGTAGGCCGCATCCGACGAGCTGAACAGATCATAAGGCGTCGCACAGCCATCCGCGTTCCACCCGTTCCAGAGGTTGAACGCCAAGCGGGTCAGGCAACTGCTCCCGCTGGTCTGCCAGCCTTTGTTCAGCCCCTCCGGCCGGATCACATCGTCCCGAAAATCATAGACATCCTCGATGTGATGCCGGGTGTCCCCGCTGATGCCCATGGTGTAGAAGAAAGCCTTGTGGTAGGGATCCAGGCTGCCGGTTCGGGCGAGGCACTGCTCATAGAATTTCTCGTGTTCGCTGTTTTTAAATTTGATCGACATTTCGTTCCTCCTTATTTGGTTGTTCAAGGAAATCACCGGCTGGAAAAGACGATGACTTCCATTTCGGCAATGTTGTTTGCTTTGCTGGGCTGTGGGAGTATGCATCCTGCAGGCATTTATATCTTCTTCCCAGCAGGTAAGTGTATCTTGGGGGGAGAGTGTGAGAGGGGGGAAAGCAACGCAGCCTTCCTCGAAAGCAGGTAAAAGGCGCACTTCCCCCTTGGCGTGATGAGGAATTTCTGCCCATGTCCGAGATTGTTCTCGGGAAACAAAAAAAGCGCCTGTTTGGATAAATCCAATACAGACGCTTAAAGATGAAATTCAAAAAAGATTGACAGGGGATATTCCTATATAGTATAATCTTAAATAAAATAAGGAGGTTCCTACAATGAAAAAAATCGATATCAGCAATGCGCCTGCTTACACTTCTCCCAATTCCATGACTCTGCTCTGTACAGAAAAACCGGATGGCAGCACCAACCTTGCAACTCTGGCATTTTGGGCTTTTGCGTCCACCAATCCCGGCAAAATCATGTTCTCCCTAAACAAAGGGGCTTATAGTCTGGAACTGCTGGCTGAGAAGAAAGAAGTTATTCTCGCCATCCCCGGGGTTGAACTGACCAGCGCTTTGATAGGATGTGGCACCTGCTCCGGACGTGATACGGATAAGGCTTCTAAGGTCGGTCTGACGATGCAGGAAGTGGAGGGCACAAACATCAAGGCTCCTGTTCCCTGCAAACTGCTCATTCATGCGACTGTTGCCCAGACGATGGATGCGGACGATCATGTTGTCCACCTCTGCGATGTCAAGGGTGTTTACGGCGATGAAGATGTGGATGCTGTATTTGGCTGGAAAGGTTACGCTGAATTTGCGGCTGCGCAGCAGAAATAAGAAAAGACAAGGCGGCTGTCTGCGGATGGTCGCCTTGCGGTTTGAGGTGGCAATATGAAAACACAAGGTGGATTCTTGATAACCCGGATCAAACAGGTCGGTGGACGAGTTTTTGAACGCATATTGAGCGAAAAAAACATTGATGCTTTTAATGGCTCCCAGGGAAGGATTCTATATATCCTCTGGCAGAAGGATGGCGTTCCCATCAGTGAGTTGTCAAAGGAGACCGGTCTTGCCACAACCACACTGACCAGTATGCTCGACCGCATGGAGGCGGCGAACCTGATCTATCGGGACAGAGGCGACAAAGACCGGAGAAAGATCCTCATTTTTCTGACAGAAGAAGCCAAAGGTTTGGAGCAGGAATATAATGAAGTAACGGAAGAAATCAGCAACATTTATTACAAGGGATTTTCCGAGGCGGAAATCGAGCAGTTGGAGAACTATCTCCACCGCATCCTGAAAAATGTGGAGGATGTTCTCTGATGAGCGTCTGCATTAAGGACAATATTCAAAATATGAATTTGGTTATTGGCTGTACCATAGGCTGTTCTTACTGTTATGCCCGGAATAATGTAAAGCGGTATCATATGATCAACGACTTTAGTAAACCTGAGTTTTTTCCGAATAAGCTGCGGCTGATGGAAAGGAACCGCCCGCAAAATTTCCTGCTGACCGGTATGAGCGATTTGGCGGGATGGCAGCCGGAGTGGCGAGAGCAGGTATTCGCAAAGATTCGGGAAAACCCGCAGCATCAATTTTTGTTTTTGTCAAAGCGTCCCGACCTGCTGGATTTTGAGACGGACTTGGAAAACGCATGGTTTGGCGTCACGGTCACAAGGAAATCAGAGCTGTGGCGCATCGACACGCTCAAGGCCAATGTCCGGGCAAAACACTATCATGTTACCTTTGAGCCGCTATTTGATGATCCCGGCGAAGTGAATCTTTCCGGCATTGACTGGATCGTGGTAGGGACGATGACCGGGGCGAAAAGTAAAAAAGTACGAACAGACCCAGCATGGGCGTATTCCCTTGTGGAGCAGGCCCATGCGCTTGGCATTCCTGCTTTTATGAAAGAAGACCTTGTTCCCCTCGTGGGTGAGGCAAACATGGTGCAGGAATTTCCGGAAGCATTCAAGCAGGTATTGGAGGCACAGCAGAAATGGCACAAATAGAAAAGAACGGCATTCTGATTCGTGAAGTTGAGACAAAGAATATTATGACCAAATCCAGCCTTCCAGTTGGCGGTTATTCGGTCAACCCTTATGTGGGCTGCACCCATGCCTGCAAATACTGCTATGCATCTTTTATGAAGCGATTCACCGGACACACGGAGGAATGGGGCACGTTCCTTGATGTGAAAAATTGGCCGGAAATCAAAAATCCTAAGAAATATGCGGGGCAGCGCATTGTAATCGGCTCCGTGACGGACGGCTATAACCCGCAGGAGGAACAGTTTGGCAATACCAGAAAACTGCTGGAGCAGCTTAAAGGCAGCGGTGCGGATATTTTGATTTGCACCAAATCCGACCTTGTGGTGCGTGACATTGATCTTCTAAAAGAGTTGGGCCAGGTCACTGTATCGTGGTCAATCAATACGCTCGATGAGGATTTCAAAGATGATATGGACAAAGCTGTAAGCATCAAACGGCGGCTTGCGGCTATGAAGCAGGTTTATGATGCAGGCATTCGCACAGTCTGTTTTGTTGCGCCGGTTTTTCCGGGCATCACGAATTTTGAAGCAATCTTTGAACGAGTGAAGGATCAGTGCGACCTATTCTGGCTGGAAAACCTGAACCTGCGCGGCGGCTTCAAAAAGACGATCATGGATTACATAGCAGAAAAGCATCCTGACCTTGTGCTACTGTATAACGAAATCTATAACAAGCGCAACCGCAGCTATTTTAAAACTCTGGAAGCAAAAGCCGAGGAGATGGCCAGGAAATATGACTGCCCCTTTGTGGACAATGAAATGCCCTATGGCAGAGTGCCGCAGGGACATCCTGTCATCGTAGATTATTTCTACCATGAAGAAGTCCGGGGGACAGAGAATACGGGAAAGCGGAACAAGTGACACATTTAATAATATGGCTTTAAGAGCATCGCTTCGGCGGTGCTTTTCTTATACCCTTTTGGTGGCAATTTTATGGATACGCTGGAAGGCAAACAAATTATAGTTCGTATCACATATATCCCCTCTTCCTTTAATGGAGAGGGGATATTTTTTTGCCGTTTTTTAAATCATCACTTGACATTGTGGCAAAGAGTTGTGATACGATTTGAGACACACTCTTCCATGCTCACACCTCCATTCGGGCAAAAGAAAAAGGCGAGGAAATCTCCTCACCTTTTCTTTACCAGTCTAATTGCAGGACATTGTGTGTAATTAAAAATCCACTGTCCAAATTTCTCTGGACAGTGGATATCTGGTGCACTTCCAGGGACTCGAACCCTGGGCCCGCTGATTAAGAGTCAGCTGCTCTACCAACTGAGCTAGAAGTGCATATGAGGATTTTTCGGCGTTACACCGTCAAATCCTTTTTGTGGTTGTGCACCAGTCAGTGGTCATACAACTTAACAGTTGCTCTACCAACTGAGCTAGAGGTGCATATGAGGATTTTTCGCGATATAGCGTCAAATCCTATTTGTGTGTCGCACATTACTCTTGGTCATACAACTTAACAGTTGCTCTACCAACTGAGCTAGAGGTGCATACATTGAGAAAAGAGCCGGCACCTACCTATTTTTCCAGGTCGTCTCCAACCAAGTATCTTCGGCACAACCAAGCTTAACTACTGTGTTCGGAATGGGAACAGGTGGGACCTTGGCGTCATCGGCACCGGCTATGAATACTAAAAGCAACGCTATTAGCCTAGCCTTGTATTCTCTTTTCTCTCTTGAGGAACTCACCCTCAAAACTGAACAACAACTGCTTTTGGCAAATGCAGAACCAATCTAAGATGTGGTCAAGCCCTCGACCTATTAGTACATGCTAGCTGAACGTGTCACCACGCTTACACTTCATGCCTATCAACCTTGTAGTCTTCAAGGGGTCTTACCTGATTGACTCAGTGGGATATCTTATCTTTGGGCCGGCTTCACGCTTAGATGCTTTCAGCGTTTATCCGATCCGCACATAGCTGCCCAGCTGTGCCACTGGCGTGACAACTGGTGCACCAGAGGTGCGTCCATCCCGGTCCTCTCGTACTAGGGACAGATCCCATCAAATATCCTGCGCCCACGACAGATAGGGACCGAACTGTCTCACGACGTTCTGAACCCAGCTCGCGTACCGCTTTAATTGGCGAACAGCCAAACCCTTGGGACCGAATTCAGCCCCAGGATGCGATGAGCCGACATCGAGGTGCCAAACCTCCCCGTCGATGTGGACTCTTGGGGGAGATCAGCCTGTTATCCCCAGGGTAACTTTTATCCGTTGAGCGATGGCATTTCCACTCACATACCACCGGATCACTAACTCCAACTTTCGTTACTGCTCGACCCGTCAGTCTCGCAGTTAGGCTGGCTTTTGCGTTTGCACTCTTTGGCTTGGTTTCCGTCCAAGCTGAGCCAACCTTTGAACGCCTCCGCTACATTTTAGGAGGCGACCGCCCCAGTCAAACTGCCCACCTAACAATGTCCCCCAACCCGATTCAGGGCTGCAGGTTAGAATTCCAATATCACAAGTGTGGTATCCCAAGGTCGACTCCACAAAAGCTGACGCTCTTGCTTCCCAGTCTCCCACATATCCTGTACATGTAATACCGAAACCCAATATTAGGCTACAGTAAAGCTCCATGGGGTCTTTCCGTCTTGTCGCGGGTAACCGGCATCTTCACCGGTACTACAATTTCGCCGGGCGGGCTGTTGAGACAGTGCCCAAATCATTACACCATTCGTGCGGGTCAGAACTTACCTGACAAGGAATTTCGCTACCTTAGGACCGTTATAGTTACGGCCGCCGTTTACTGGGGCTTCGGTTCGATGCTTGCACATGTCCCCTTAACCTTCCAGCACCGGGCAGGTGTCAGCCCGTATACGTCATCTTTCGATTTAGCACAGACCTGTGTTTTTGCTAAACAGTTGCTTGGGCCTATTCTCTGCGGCTCACTTTCATGAGCACCCCTTCTCCCGAAGTTACGGGGTCAACTTGCCGAGTTCCTTAACAACCCTTCTCCCGTTGGCCTTAGAATCTTCTTCCTACCTACCTGTGTCGGTTTGCGGTACGGGCACCTTAGATATACACAGGGCTTTTCTCGCCTCTCTCCATGCACGACTTCGCTCATTCGCTCGCTTTCGACCGGGAACCAACACCCGGCTCATACACTTCAAAAGTGTCCCCCTGCTTAAATCTTTCGGTGGCTACGGAATCTCTACCGTATGTGCATCGGCTACGCCTTTCGGCCTCACCTTAGCTCCCGGCTAACTTGGAGCGGACGAACCTTCCTCCAAAAACCTGAGGCTTTCGGCCATGATGATTCTCACATCATTCGCGCTACTCATTCCGGCATTCTCACTTGTGTACAATCCACGACCGCTTGCGCTACCGCTTCTCCTCGTACACAACGCTCCCCTACCCAGCATTGCTGCTGCCTAAGCTTCGGTGCAGATTTTAGCCCCGTTGAATTTTCGGCGCAGAGCCACTCGACCAGTGAGCTATTACGCACTCTTTAAATGAGTGGCTGCTTCTAAGCCAACATCCTGGCTGTTTGTGCAGCTCCACATCCTTTTCCACTTAAATCTGCTTTGGGACCTTAGCTGTAGGTCTGGGCTGTTTCCCTTTTGACTATGAGACTTATCTCACACAGTCTGACTCCCATGCATCAATTTTCCGGCATTCTTAGTTTGATAGGCTTCGGTACCCTCTCGGGCCCTAGGCCATTCAGTGCTTTACCTCCGGAAATCTAACATGAGGCTAGTCCTAAAACTATTTCGGGGAGAACCAGCTATCTCCGAGTTCGATTGGAATTTCTCCGCTACCCACAGTTCATCCGCCGCCTTTTCAACGGAGGTCGGTTCGGCCCTCCATGGAGCTTTACCTCCACTTCAGCCTGACCATGGGTAGGTCACTCGGTTTCGGGCCCAATGCATGCAACTCAACGCCCTTTTCAGACTCGCTCTCGCTGCGGCTCCAGTGCTTAACACCTTAACCTCGCTACATACATTCGCTCGCCGGACCGTTCTACAAAAAGTACCCGATCACACTTTGACGTGCTCTCGGTGCTTGTAGGCACAGGGTTTCAGGTTCTATTTCACTCCCCTCCCGGGGTGCTTTTCACCTTTCCTTCACAGTACTATACGCTATCGGTCACTGGGTAGTATTTAGGCTTGGAGGGTGGTCCCCCCGACTTCCGACCAGGTTTCACGTGTCTGGCCGTACTCTGGATCCTGCGCAGCTCTCTCCGTTTTCCCTTACATGGCTCTCACATTCTCTGGCGTGCTTTCCCACACACTTCAGGTAACAGATTAAGTCCTAAAAGCAGTCCATAACCCCGACAGTATTTCTACCACCGGTTTGGCCTCTTCCGCGTTCGCTCGCCACTACTTACGGAATCTCGGTTGATTTCTCTTCCTCGCCCTACTTAGATGTTTCAGTTCAGGCGGTTCCCCACATACACCTATGGATTCAGTGTATGTTACATGGACATGACTCCATGTGGGTTTCCCCATTCAGAAATCTGCGGATCAAAGATTGTTTGCATCTCCCCGCAGCTTTTCGCAGCTTACCACGTCTTTCTTCGGCTCCCAGTGCCAAGGCATTCGCCCTGCGCCCTTTCTAGCTTGACCGTTTTCTCAGTCTTGATTCTTCCATTTGCCAACTAGAGTTTCTCGAAATTGTAGATTTCTCTATCAATCTTTTGTCTTCTCTAATCTTCGCAGTTCTTGTTCAGTTTTCAAGGTGCATTCCGCTGTTTGAACTTCCTTCTCCTTCTCAGAAGAAGTGGTGGGCTCAAGTGGACTCGAACCACCGACCTCGCGCTTATCAGGCGCGCGCTCTAACCACCTGAGCTATGAGCCCATTTTTGGTGGAGATAAGGAGGCTCGAACTCCTGACCCCCTGCTTGCAAAGCAGGTGCTCTCCCAGCTGAGCTATACCCCCACGCTTTCGCGTTCGGTTACGCTCTTTATCTTGAGTTCCCTTAAGGGCCCTCAAAATTAAACAATATCTTTCCGCTTAACTTCCCCTGTTCCAGAATGCTCTTCCGAACATCCTGCCTGACTCCTTAGAAAGGAGGTGATCCAGCCGCACCTTCCGATACGGCTACCTTGTTACGACTTCACCCCAATCACCAGTTTTACCTTCGGCGGCGTCCTCCTTGCGGTTAGACTACCGACTTCGGGTCCCCCCGGCTCTCATGGTGTGACGGGCGGTGTGTACAAGGCCCGGGAACGTATTCACCGCGGCATGCTGATCCGCGATTACTAGCAATTCCGGCTTCACGCAGGCGGGTTGCAGCCTGCGATCCGAACTGAGACTATTTTTGTGAGGTTTGCTCCACCTCGCGGTATCGCTTCTCTTTGTTAATAGCCATTGTAGTACGTGTGTAGCCCAGGTCATAAAGGGCATGATGATTTGACGTCATCCCCACCTTCCTCCGTTTTGTCAACGGCAGTCTCGCTAGAGTCCTCTTGCGTAGTAACTAACGATAAGGGTTGCGCTCGTTGCGGGACTTAACCCAACATCTCACGACACGAGCTGACGACAACCATGCACCACCTGTCTCGATGTCCCGAAGGACTTCACTAATCTCTTAGCTATGCATCGGATGTCAAGACCTGGTAAGGTTCTTCGCGTTGCTTCGAATTAAACCACATACTCCACTGCTTGTGCGGGCCCCCGTCAATTCCTTTGAGTTTCAACCTTGCGGTCGTACTCCCCAGGTGGATTACTTATTGTGTTAACTGCGGCACGGATGGGGTCAATCCACCCACACCTAGTAATCATCGTTTACGGCATGGACTACCAGGGTATCTAATCCTGTTTGCTACCCATGCTTTCGAGCCTCAGCGTCAGTTAGTGCCCAGTAGGCCGCCTTCGCCACTGGTGTTCCTCCCGATATCTACGCATTCCACCGCTACACCGGGAATTCCGCCTACCTCTACACCACTCAAGATCTGCAGTTTTGAAAGCAGTTCATGGGTTGAGCCCATGAGTTTCACTTCCAACTTGCAAATCCGCCTGCGCTCCCTTTACACCCAGTAATTCCGGACAACGCTTGCCACCTACGTTTTACCGCGGCTGCTGGCACGTAGTTAGCCGTGGCTTCCTCGTCAGGTACCGTCATTATCGTCCCTGACAACAGAGGTTTACAATCCGAAGACCTTCTTCCCTCACGCGGCGTCGCTGCATCAGAGTTTCCTCCATTGTGCAATATTCCCCACTGCTGCCTCCCGTAGGAGTCTGGGCCGTGTCTCAGTCCCAATGTGGCCGATCAACCTCTCAGTCCGGCTACCGATCGTCGCCATGGTGGGCCGTTACCTCACCATCTAGCTAATCGGACGCGAGGCCATCTTTCAGCGGATTGCTCCTTTGACCTCAATACGATGCCGTATCGTGGTCTTATGCGGTATTAGCAGTCGTTTCCAACTGTTGTCCCCCTCTGAAAGGCAGGTTCCTCACGTGTTACTCACCCGTTCGCCACTAAGCTAAGCCAATGTCACTCCGAAGAGATCTATCGAAATAGCTCCGTTCGACTTGCATGTGTTAGGCGCGCCGCCAGCGTTCGTCCTGAGCCAGGATCAAACTCTTCATTAAATGGTATTTAAACCAGCTTAATGCTGAATCTAAATCTTAGCATCCAGTCCGCAATCGCTTGCGTCCTAAATTACTTAAAGGAAATGTTTTTTGTGAACGTTTTTCACGTTCTAGGGTTCCGTTAAGCTTCTTGATATTGTTTAATTTTCAAGGTCCTTAGCGTCCTCTCGGACAGCTCATTTATTATATCTCATTCAGTTCCGTTTGTCAAGAACTTTTTTCGATATTTTTTTGAGCCGTCTCTTCGGAGCAGCTTTCCTATTTTAGCACTCTCTTGCCCTTTTGTCAAGAACTTTTTTCGTGCTCTTTTCGGTCGGCTTTTCGCTCTTTTGTGACCCGTCCGTGGGGACAGCTTTGTTATACTACCACATCCTTCCTCTCCTGTCAACTCCTTTTTTCGCGTTTTTTGAAAAATTTCTCTTGTCTTCTTTCTTTCTATATATTACTATATATAAGGATTGGAGGCGGGCATATGGTTCTGACCGTGAATGTGAGCAACACATCCGTGCTTTTGGGCGCTTACGAAGAGGGCCGGCAGGCCTTTTTTGCCTCGCTGCACACCAATCTTTCCAAAACATCGGACGAGTATGCCGTTCAGATGCAGTCTGTTCTGGCACTGTACGGACGCACGCCAGCCGAGATCACCGGTGTGATTTTTTCCTGTGTTGTCCCGTCGCTTCTGAGCTGCATTCGTCATGCGCTGTCTCATCTCTATTCCGGACGTATCTATACGGTTGGGCCAGGCCTGAAAACCGGTCTTGCCATTCGAATGGATGATCCCTCGCAACTGGGCAGCGAACTGGTCTGCTGCGCTGTAGAAGTTCTGGCAGCCTATCCGCATCCGTGCGTGATCGTTTCCTTTGACACCGCCACCACGATGATTGCTCTGGACGAAAAGGGAACCATGCGGGGCGGCACCATTCTGCCCGGTGTGCGCACCGGCATGGATGCACTGAGTATCCGCACCGCTCAACTGCCGCAAATCGATCTGGCCGCCCCCAAGTGCGGTGTGCTGGGCACCAATTCCACGGCCTGTATGCAGGCCGGCGCGATTTTGGGCACCGCCAGCATGCTGGACGGGATGTTGGACCGCTTTGCAGCCGTGCTTCAGTGCCAGGAATTGTTTTGCGTCGCCACCGGCGAAATTGCGCCAGTGATTTTGCCCCATTGCAATCACCAGATTCACTACCACGAGAATCTGGTGTTGGACGGATTGTATCGACTGTATCGCAAAAACGCCAAATGAGGTGTTCCCGCCGCGAAATAAGCGGCGTGTACATAAAATAAGGTTACGCTGTATCCGCTTTGGGCGGAACGGCAGTAAGGAGAAAAAAATGAAAAAACAAACCAATGTCCGTTACCTTGTCCAACTGTCTCTTCTGGCAGCCATCGAACTGGTCATGGCTTACACGCCGCTGGGCTATCTGCGTGTGTTTGCCCTGGAGATTACCTTCCTGATGGTGCCGGTCACGTTAGGCGCTATCCTTCTTGGCCCCGCCGCAGGTGCGGTGCTGGGCGGTGTTTTCGGCCTGACCAGCTTTGCCACTTGTTTCAGCGTCAGCGGCTTCGGTGATGTACTGCTGTCTATCAATCCGGTGTTCACCTTCCTGGTTTGCGTCCCCACACGCATTCTGGCCGGATGGCTGGCGGGGGTGCTGTTCAAAGCGATCTTTGCTGCAGAGCAGAAAACCGGCAGCCGCCATTGGCTGTCCTTCGGCGCAGCCTCTCTGGCCGGACCTGTGTTGAACACGGTGTTTTTCATGAGCGCGCTGGTGTTGTTCTTCTATCAGACGGATTTCATTCAGGGAATGGCGCAAGCGCTGGGCGCAGCTAATCCGCTGATTTTTGTGGTGATGTTCGTGGGCTTCCAAGGCGTTCTGGAAGCAGTCGTCGGCTTCCTGGTGGTGGGTGTTTTGAGCAAAGCCCTTCACCGGCAGTTGTTTCGCGCTTAACCAATAAAGAAAGAAGCGCGCAGTTTTGCGCGCTTCTTTTTTCTTTTAAAAAGGACTTTTCAAACGATAAAAAATATGATAAGATAATTGTTGCACTTAGAAAAGATGCGTCCGTAGCTCAGTTGGATAGAGCGTTCGGCTCCGACCCGGAAGGCCGCTGGTTCGAATCCAGTCGGGCGCACCAAAACCACCAATCCCGTCAAACCGGATTGGTGGTTTTTCTTTTATTGTTTTATCCCTTACAGCCAAGAACACCCCCATCTCCTCTATGGGCCAAAAACATTTGTGCCAATCTTTGAAACCTCAAAAGGGAGTCCCGCAGCACTTGCTGCAGGGGCTCCCTTTTATTTTGCGTTCTACACAATCATCGCACGACCTTTGGGTGCATTGCGGTGCGCATCTTTTCTACAATCGCATTTATTTGCTCCACTACAAAACTCTCATCCTAAAACACCACTTGATATGGCCCGTTTTTCTCTATCTCAGCTCAACTGATCTTCCTGTTTTGCCAGATGTTTGCCTGCCATCTACAGCATCACATCTTTCAAAAGTTATGCTGTGAAATATCCAAATCTGCATTCCTCAGTAAGCTGCCGCAATCAGGCCAGAGGGTTAAAGCCATTGCTGTCGCTGCTGGCAAGGTACGCCTTCAGGCCAGTGGCATCATCTTCCGCCATTTTGATGGTGGCTCCCTCGCCCCGGAATTCCAGCGAACGATCGAACAGCGTCTCTTCCTCGCCGAGGCCCTTGTAGTCCTCCAGCTTCTGAATTACCGACCGGACAAACTCCTGTTCAAATTTTTTCTGCCGGGTAACCGCGTACTCTAAAAACGTAGGCATTAACAGCAACACATACCGCAGCCCGCTGATTTTGGTCATGGTTTCCTTGCCGGGACTGGTATAGGATCGTCCGTAAAAGGACTCCCATGCAGAGAGATACGTACTAATTGCCTTTACCTGCTCTGCTGCCGTCAGCAGTTGATGATTGACCTGAAGTTGACCAATTTTAGCCTTATCCAAAATTTTGATCAACTCTTTTGCCTTATAACCCTTGGTGATTTTTTCGGCGCTCATAATGATGCGACCTTTCAGGGGCGAACAGGCTTCGGTGGCCAGAGAATTCACAATGGGGTAGTACTGTTTCTCCGCCTGGTTAAGCATTCCCAGCTTGCTCTTCAAATACAAAAGAAGGTTGCCGTTGACCGCCTTCTGTTTTTCATTGGTCACCGTGAACAGCCGTCTGCGCATCTCTACACTGGGTGTGATAAACAGAGAAAAGGCCATTTCGTATACAACATCATCCTTCATCTCTTCATCCCGATACCGGTCTGAAAAGGCAAACAGACGATGCTGGCCGTCGATGATATCGATGGTATTTTCATACTCTCTGATTTCCTCCGGCGCCTGGGGGAACCACATAAAAAAGCTGATTTCGCCATCCGGTTCGGTCTCTTTCTCCACTACCAGGCGGTTGCGGTCTTTGGTACCCAACATCACAGACGCCGGCAGCATTCCCTTTTTCCGCGGAGAAACATACTCAGAGAGCTCCTGCAGATGCTGTTTTTCCAGTGGTCTTTGTGCCTCCTGAAGAGATCCCACGTCAATGCTCTGATCCGCCAGCTTCACCAGAACGCGCGGATCGTATTTTCCGATGTAAAACGCCTGCCCATATTGATTGACCTGTGTTAACCGAACTTTTTTCATATTGCTTCTCCTCTCGTTCCAAAAAATAAATCATACACGACCGTCACCGCTTGGTTGCTCTTTTTCCGGTTACAAGCGGCACACAGCACCCGTTTGTTATTCTCCAATTCATCCCCTACATAATCCCAGGGAACAATGTGGTCCACATGAAAATCATCCACGTTCACTTTCCTGTTGCAAACCGCACATTTGCCTGCCTGCTTGTTCCAAAGGAAACGGCGCTCTTCCTCGGAAATCGGAAGCCGCCGCGGCTTTTTGTGAAAAGCCGCGCGAATGCAGCAGTCCAACCAAGCCAGATCTTCCTCGCTGAGGCGGCAATTGCAAACCCCCTGCGCCGCAATCTGTGCGGCACGCAGATTGTCGTGCCGATGATACAACCGCCGGATTCTCAAAGAATTTTCCGGAGATCTCTTCATATATTCACAAACTTCCCGCAAAACCATACAACGAACATCCCGCCGAAGAGCTTCTTCCACATGAGACAGCTCCACATGGTTCAAGGCCGCAAGCATTTCAAGATCGCTCATTTCCTCCTCCTTTTGAGTCAATTCTCCTTTTTTGATCTTTTGTCTTTATTATATCCAAATTTTAGATCTTATCAATACTATTATTAAATTTAGATCTAAATTAAGATCTAAAAATAAAAAACTCCCTGAACGGGAGCTTTTCTTTTTATTTTTTTGCAAAGTGATTCAGGAAAAAATCCGTGAACGCAGCCAGTTCTTCTTCCTGGGAGACGTATACGTAAAGACTCTCATCCTCCAGCCAGTCGTAGGCATTGATGCCGATATACCCCTTCCGGTCCGGATAAATGATAAACGCATCGTTGGGATATTTGTTCCGGTATGCTTTCAGAATCTCCGAGCGGCGGTAGTACACCGGCTCGCCTGCACCGGAAAGATCCGGCACGGTCGGGACCACCACAATGGTCTGGCTGGCTTCGTTCCAGCCCACGATCAGGTTGCCGATTTTGGTTCTGCTGCCGTGAACAATGCCGAAATTGAACCGGGACACATCCTCTGTATAGCCGAAAATCAACCGATAGTCCCCGCCGCCGTCCACGGCCCCGTTGAACAGTTCGCGCATTTTTTTCGCGTTGGCATTGCTCTTTTCCATGTCAATCTGCGGTCCTTTGAACAGTTTGCTGAAAATACCCATGTGCGTTTCCTCCTAAGACGATTTTGATTTTATAAATAAAGACAACTTTCAGAATTTGTCTTTATTTTGCATGAAAAGAAATCCGCCAAACACGCGGTCTGCGTCATTCGGCGGATCGAACTTATCCGCTTGTCTTTTGAAATTTTTCAAAGCCTTCTACAATGGCGTTGATTTGAAATGCCACCGTTTGGTCCGCTGCTTCGGGCACGAACAGCGGCAACGTATCGGGGATGGCCCGGCGCACGATCATGGCCGCCAGACTCACATTGGTAAAGAGCGCCACCCGCTCTCGGTTGGCCGGGATGCCGAAGCACTCCAGCAGTTCGCCAAACAGACGCGCCTGCTTTTCCCGAAAGACACGGGCGCTCTCCTCAGAAAGGCGCCGGAAAATCAGCCGCTGCTCCTCGACGGTGAGAACGGCGATCCCGTTCTTTTCGCCGTAACAGCAATCCGTCAGGAAGCGCCGCAACGCCTCACTGCGGCTCAGCGCAGGGTCGTTTGCCAGCGCCTGCGCATGGGCCAGAATTTTTGGCTGCTGCAAATACAAGGCCTCTACCATCAAATCTTCTTTTGTTGGAAAAAAGGAATAGAAAAAGGCACGGGAGATGCCCACCGCCTTACAGATTTGCTCCACCGTCGTATGCTGCACACCCTGGCGGGCCATGTGGCGAAGTCCCTCGGCGATCAGCGCCTGACGGATCCGCTCCCGGTCTTCCTCCGAATAAGCTACTTTCGGCATCTCTGCACCCTCCTTTCCAGCAAATAAAGACAATTCAAAATATTTGTCTTTATTTTACCATGTCCTATTGCTGTGCGCAAGAGAAACGTCATCGCATCCAATCTGCCCAGGTCCCGGCGAACAGATTATTTTTCAGGCACACAAAATAGAAAGCCCCCTGCATCGGCGCATCCGCCAGATCGAAGCGGGCCAGCGTTCCCTGCTCCAGCTCCCGCTGCACCACCGGCTCATACAGGAAGGACACGCCCAGCCCGTCCATAACCAGGGATTTGATGGTGACGAAATCGCTGATGGTCGCCACGCTGGAAAAGCCGCGAAGCGTTCGATTCTGGCGGCGCAGCGCATCTTCAAAAATGGCCCGGGTGCCCGAACCGCTCTCCCGGAGGATCAGCCGCTCGCCCTCCAGCTCTTCCAGTGTCACCAGGCGGCCGGCCAGCCGGTGGTCCGGCGAACAAACACCGAAAAAGGATTCTCTGCGCCAGAGCTGCGCGTCGTAACGGCTGCGGTCAAAAAAGCCTTCCACCAGCACAAAGTCCAGGCGGCCGGCCTCCAGCCCCCGCAGCAGTTCCCGGGTATTGTCCACCAGAAGCGAAAACGATGCGTCCGGATGCGCCCGCAAAAACTGTTCCACCTTGGGGGCGATCACATATTCGCCAATGGTCTTGGAGGTGCCCACCCGCAGGCTGATGGGGGCGGAGGCCGCCATGGTCTGCTCCATCTTCTGTTCGTTGTACGCCATGGAGCGGGTGAATTCCCGCAGGCGAAGGCCCGCTTCGGTCAGACGCAGCACCTTTCCCTCGTAAGTGAACAGGCGGCATCCGTAGTGCTGCTCCAAATACTGAATGTGGTGGGTCACCGCCGGCTGTGTCAAACACAGCCGCTGTGCCGCTTTGGTGTAATTCATGGTTTCGCACACGGCGAGAAATGTATTCCAGCGCGGGTCCAGCATCTGCATCACCTATTACGTAAATTTATTGTTTTATTATAATTCTTCATTTTATTTTATCGTTGCTTTGGTTTATAATCAAGGGCGGTCAAACAAAATTCATCGAAAAAGGAAGATTGCAATGGAATTTTTGAAGAAAACCGCGCCGGGACTGCTGCTTTGCCTGATACTGGCCGTTCCCAGCTGGCTTCTGGGCCGCGCGTTTCCGGTGATCGGCGGACCGGTGTTCGCCATTCTGGCAGGCATGGTGGTCACCATGATCCTGCGGGACAAAAGCCGCTATCAGGCGGGCATCGCCTTCACTTCCAAGAAGATCCTGCAGTGCGCGGTGATCCTTCTGGGCTTCGGACTGAATCTGTCGGAGATCGCCAAGGTAGGGGCGCTTTCTCTGCCCATCATCTGCACCACCATTACCGTCTCGCTGGTGATCGCCTTTGTGCTGCGCAAGCGGCTGGCCATGCCCAATAACATCTCGGTGCTGGTGGGTGTCGGTTCATCCATCTGCGGCGGATCGGCCATTGCGGCCACGGCGCCCGTCATCGGTGCGGACGATGAGGAGATTGCACAGTCCATCTCCGTAATCTTCCTGTTCAACATTCTGGCGGCCCTGTTCTTCCCCACGCTGGGCAGTCTTTTGGGGATGAGCAACGACGGATTCGGCCTGTTTGCAGGCACCGCCATCAACGACACCTCTTCCGTGACGGCTGCCGCCTCCACCTGGGACACCCTGCACGGCACCGGCGGCGCGGTGCTGGAGTACGCCACCATCGTCAAGCTGACCCGCACGCTGGCCATCATCCCCATCACGCTGGCGCTGGCCTTCTGGCGCACCTGGCAGGTCAAACGGGGCGGCAGCGTATCCAACGGGTCCTTTGATTTGAAAAAGATTTTCCCCTTCTTCATTCTGTTCTTCGTGCTGGCTTCGGTGATCACCACCGCCGCAACCATGGCCGGGGCGGACCCCGCTTTGTTCCAGCCGTTTAAAGAACTGTCCAAATTTTTCATCGTTCTGGCCATGGCAGCCATCGGCCTGAACACCGATTTGATCAAATTGATTCGGACCGGCGGCAAACCGATTTTCATGGGTGCCTGCTGCTGGGCCGGCATCACGGCCGCCAGCCTTCTGATGCAGCATTTGGAAGGCCTGCTGTAACCCCTGTACAGAAAGGAGCGAACATTCATGTATGACATTCTGATCCTTGGTGCCGGCCCCGCCGGCATCAGCGCCGCCCTCTATGCCGCCAGCCGCGGGAAAAAGGTACTGATTCTGGAAAAATCCCAGGTGGGCGGCCTGATCGGCAACGTGTCCACCGTCACGCACTACACCGCCCTGCTGCCCGGGGAGACCGGAGCCAGCTTCGCCGCGCGCATGCAGGAACAGGCTCTGCGCGCAGGGGTGGACATCGCCTTTGAAACCGTGACCGAGGTGTCGCTTGAGGGAGAAACCAAGACCCTTCGCACCCACAAAGGCGTCTATCAGGCGCCGCGGGTGATTCTGGCGGGCGGCGGCACGCCCCGCAAACTGGGCATTCCCGGCGAGCAGGAGCTGGCCGGCCGGGGCATCGGACTGAACGCCGCCCGGGACGGTGCGCGCTACACCGAAAAAAACATCTATGTGGTGGGCGGCGCAGACGGCGCTGTGAAAGAGGCGCTGTATCTGGCTTCCTTTGCCCGGCGGCTGACCCTGATCCACTTTGAAGAGCAGCTGGGCTGCATTGCGGAGTTCCGGCAGAAGGTGGCCGCCACTCCCAACATCACGCTTCGGCTGGGAACGCGGCTGCGGGGCGTGTTCGGCCGCGACTGTGTGGAACAGCTGGAACTGGTGCGCGAGCGGGACGGTTTTACAGAGACACTGGAGGACCCGGGCTGCGGCGTGTTTGTGTATGCGGGCATTGCCCCCAACACCGACCTGTTCCCCACCCTGGCTCTGCGGGACGGGTACATTCTCACCGACGAAAACATGCAGACCTCGGTGCCGGGCGTTTACGCGGCGGGCGACATCCGCTTCAAGCAGGTGCGGCAGGTGGCCACCGCCGTGGCGGACGGCGCCATTGCGGCCATTCACGCCTGCGCGTAATTGGTTCTTTCCAATCGGGCCGCGTCCTTCTATAATAGAGGAAGAAACATCCTTTTGGGGAGGGAACGCGGATGCTGCATGATCTTTTTACCCCCGAATCCGCCTGCGCGGGCGAGACGCCCTGGCAGGTCTATCCCCGTCCGCAGCTGCGGCGGGACAGCTATTGGAACCTGAACGGGCAGTGGCAATTTGCCGTCCGGGAAGACCCGCAGGAGCCGGAGCGCTATGAACAGACGATCCGGGTGCCCTTCTGCCCGGAGAGCCTTTTGTCCGGGGTGCATGCCCATTTTGCCGAGGGCCGGTTTCTGTTTTACCGCCGGACCTTCGCCCTGCCGGACGGCTTTGTTCGCGGGCGTGTGCTGCTGCACATCGGCGCGGCGGACCAGGTGCTGGACTGCTTTGTAAACGGCAGGGCCATGGGGTCCCACACGGGCGGATACCATGCCATGACCTTTGACATCACCGACGCGCTGCAGGCGGAAAACACGCTGGTCCTGCGGGTGCAGGACGATTTGCGCAGCCCGGTGCAGCCCTACGGCAAGCAGGTGATGAAGCGGGGCGGCATGTGGTACACGCCGGTGTCCGGCATCTGGCAGACGGTGTGGCTGGAGAGCGTGCCCGTGCCGTTCATCCATGGGCTGGACATTCGGGCGGACGACCGGCGGGCGGTGGTGGACACCGGGGATCCTTCTCTCAACGGCACGGTGACCGTGCGCACCCCCGACGGAACGATGACCTGCCCGCTGGAGCACGGCCGCGCGGAGATCTGCCCCCGGCAGCCCCGGCTGTGGTGCCCCGAGGACCCCTATCTGTACCGTTTTACGGTGGAGGCGGACAGCGACCGGGTGGAGAGCTACTTCGCCCTTCGCCGGCTGGAGATTCGCACCGTAAACGGCGTGCCCCGCCTGTGCCTGAACGGAAAACCCCGGTTTTTCCACGGTGTGCTGGACCAGGGCTATTACAGCGACGGCCTGTATACGCCCGCTGCCCCGGAGTGCTATGAGCGGGACATCCGCGCCATGAAAGAGCTGGGTTTCAACACACTGCGAAAGCACATCAAGATCGAGCCGGAAGAGTTCTATTACCAGTGCGACCGCCTGGGCATGTTCGTCTTTCAGGACATGGTGAACAACGGGGAGTACCGCTTTGTGCGGGACACGCTGCTGCCCACCCTGGGCCTGCAGACCCGCCCCGACGCAAAGATGCACCCGGACCCCCGTGGGCGGCAGGCTTTTCTGGACGGCATGGAGGCCACCGTGTCCCAGCTGCGCAACCACCCCTGCATTGTTTACTGGACCATCTTCAACGAGGGATGGGGCCAGTTTGATTCCAGCCGGGTGTATGCCCGGCTGCGGGCCCTGGATGACAGCCGCTTCATCGACACGGCCTCGGGCTGGTTCCGCGGCGGCGACAGCGACGTGGACAGCCGGCATATTTACTTTGGCCCCTGGCGGCTGAAGCCGGGCCGCCGTCCGCTGGTGCTGACGGAGTTCGGCGGCGCTTGTCTGGCTGAGGAGGGACATCTGTTCCACCCGGACAAAGCCTATGGCTACAGCACCTGCAAAACCCGGGACCAGTTGCTGCAAAAACTGCAAAAGCTGTACGAAGCCCGGGTGCTGCCCGCGGTCCGGCAGGGGCTGTGCGCGGCCATCTACACCCAGCTGTCGGACGTGGAAGATGAGATCAACGGCCTGCTGACCTACGACCGGCAGGTGCAGAAAGTGCCCGCGGATCCCATGCGGGAAATCGCCCGGCGGCTGTATCAGGCTGCGGAAGAATAATAGTAACCCACCAGCGAAGCTGGTGGTTCTTCAGAAGCGGGCAAAGCCCTAAAATACTAGCCACGCCTAAAGGCGTTGGTACGGTCTGCCACCTGCGAAAGAATATTACTTGCTACCCGTAAACGGGTCTATGTATTCTTTAAGGGTCATCTGATCCTCAATCTGATCTTCTTTGAGTTGGTTTTGGATATACTCCGCAATCTTCTTTGCGTTCTTACCTGCTGTATCGACATAGTATCCACGGCACCAAAACTGCCTGTTTCCATATTTGTACTTCAAATTGGAATGTCTCTCGAAAATGATCAGACTGCTTTTCCCCTTGAGAAAACCTACGAAACTGGATACACTCATCTTAGGCGGTATTTCCACCAGCATGTGGATATGATCCGGACACACTTCCGCCTCTACTATTTTCACTTGTTTCCAATTGCATAATTCTCTCAATATCTTCCCTATTTCCACACGGTTTTCTTTGTAAAAGATTTTTCTGCGATACTTCGGCGCAAATACTATGTGATATTTGCAGTTCCATGTTGTATGTGCTAAACTATTCTTGTCATTAGGCGTCATGCCTTTTGTCCTCCTTTTGATACTTTAGTGCAGTTGGCAGACCGCATCTTTATTGTATCAAAAGGAGTTTTTATTTCCTATGCAACGCTAAAGCTTTTTGAGAACTCCCCGGCACAGCCGGGGGTTTTCGGTAAACAAAAAAAGAGCTGCGAGGATTTTCCTCGCAGCTCTTTTGCGTTTCAACCCGCCATGGCCTGCCAAATTCCCGTAAAGGGAAGCACCAGCACCAGCGCGGGCAGCAGATCGATCAGCGGATAGGCGCGGATCTTGGCCATACGCATGCCGGCCGCAATGGTCAGCAGACCGCCGCAGGCAATAAAATTCAGCAGCATGGCATCGCTCATCACGGGCATGAGAAGCTTGGCCAGGAAGAAAAACGCCGTGAAAATGAGCGCCTGCGGCAGCGCGATGATGCTGACGGAGACCCCCATGCTGCCGCCGAAGATCAGCGCCATGATAAAGTCCAGCATCGCCTTGGACAGCATTTGCCCGTGCTCACCCGCAAAGCTCTCCAGCATCACGCCGTACAGTCCGAAGCCGCTGCAGCAGAACACTGCCACCAGCGTGATGTATTCCTCCATGTCAAAGCTGTCCGGCAGGGCCAGACGGCGCAGCACCAGGCCGAACCCGGCCCGGACCCGCCGCTCCAGATGAAGCGCCACGCCCAGCACCACCGCCAGCGTGACCACGGGCATCTGATCCGCCCGGATCACCGACAAAATGCCGCTGCAGATGGCGGTCATGCCGCAGATCATGGGCAGTTTTTCCCGCACATCCGCGCCGATCCACCGGCGCAAAGCGCTGCCCAGCGCGCCGCCAACGGCCACGCCCAGGCAGGACAAAATCAAACCATAGGGCATTGTTCCACTTCCTCACTCAGCCGATGTTGCCGGTCTGGCGATAGGACCGCCAGACATTTTCAAAAAAGTCGTCATCTTCCGGAATGGGGCGCACATCCCGCCATTCAAAACGGCACGCGCCGTCCCGGTACAGCACCTCCTGCACCCGGCTGCCCCGTGTTCCGTCGTCCAGCGCAAAGGTGAACGCATCGGGCAGCTGCGCATAGGGTTTTGTGCCGTTTGCATCCGTGTACAGCGCACTGCCCCGGCTTTTGCCGCCCTGCTCCATATAGTCCACCATGGCCGCCAGAT
Organism: Owariibacterium komagatae; assembly: GCF_045865535.1. Lineage (GTDB taxonomy): Bacteria > Bacillota > Clostridia > Oscillospirales > Ruminococcaceae > Ruthenibacterium > Ruthenibacterium komagatae. The sequence goes on along the minus strand of NZ_AP031406.1, from coordinate 2,166,792 downwards.
ACACCCGCTGGCTGATGAGCATATCCCGCAGGCGGTACACCCAGCACAGCTCGCTTTCGTCCGCAGCAGTCACCCGCCGGGGGAATTCTTCCAGAAGCTGCCGGGTCCGGTCCAGATAGGCCCGGATCTCTGCGCTGCTACGGATGGCCGCACCGCACCGGCTCATGTTTTGGGCCGCGTCGGCCCACAGGGCGCGCACATTGCTGCTGCCGGTGACCACCTGACGGGCCAGTGTGCCCATTTCCGTCAACGCCGCAGCGGCCGCGGCCTCAAATTTCTCCGCAGGCACCTGCCCGGTGCGGCGTGCCGCAATGAACTGTGCCGCCCGGGTGCTGCCCACCTGACCGGCGTTCAGCGCTGTGCCGCCGGGGCGGTACACCCCGTGACTGGCGCTGACTTCGCCCACTGCGAACAGCCCCTCTACATGGGTCTGCCACCAGCAGTCGATGGCCAGACCGCCGTTGTTGTGCTGCGCGCACAGGGAGATCTCCAGCGGCTGCACCGCCAGATCCACCCCTTTGTCCCGGTAGAACTCCACCGCGGGCGCGTTCATGTGCTCCAGCCGCTGGATGGGCGTGCCGAAACAGGCGCCCGCCCGCTGCAGATACTCCCGGGCTTCGGGGTCCAGCTCCTCGTAGGAAAACGCGCCGGAGACCGGGTTCTGCCGGTAGTCCAGGTACACCCGCCGGCCCTTGCAGCGCTCCAGATAGACCAGAATGTCGATGATGGAGCTGCCTCCATCCACCTTGCGCACGTCAAAGGGCCACTGATAGCCCTTGAGGAACAGTTTGCTGAGCATCTCGGCGGCGCTGGAGAAGAAATCCATCAAAAATTCCCGCTCGTCCGTTCCGTCGGGGGCCGTGGAATAGACCCGCGGCAGCACCTGCATATACGTGCCCGACACGTTCCAGCGGGGCCGCACCGACGCCAGCCCGTACTGCCACTCGGTCAGGTTTTTGCCCCGGGCGCCCGCTTCCAGCGCCAGGCCCGTGGCGCCGTAATGGCCGCCGGGATACACACTGTCCGCATACATGCCGGCGGGACCGCCCGTGGCGTAGACCACGTTGTTGCACCGGATGAGCACAAAACGGTCTTTGGGCGCGGCGGCGGTGTTCAGGCACAGCAGGCCATAGGTGCGCTGGCCGTCGCTGAGCACCCGGATCACCTGCAGATGGTCCAGCACCGGCACGCCCTTGTCCAGAACCGCCTGTTCCAGCCGCTCGGTCATCTGCTTGCTGGTGTAGGGGCCCACACTGGTGGCCCTGCGCCGGGGATCGTGGTCGGTTTTATAGCCGATGTATTCGCCGTACCGGTTGCGGGGGAAAGGCACTCCCAGCTCCACCAGTTTCAAAAAGCACTGGGTGGACAGCGCCGCCTCGCACAAGGCGATGTCCCCGTCCACGCACTGGCCGGAGAACAGCGTCTGGGCCATTTCCCGCACACTGTCGCCGTCCCCGCCGGACAGCGTCAGCTTATAATAGGTCTGCTTGTCGCTGCCTGTGTTGCGGCTGGTGCCCGCCAGACGGTTTTCCGTCACCATCAGGATGTCCCGCTGGCCCAGCTGCCAAAGCCGGTCCGCCGCATTGTAGCCCGCCGCGCCGGTGCCCACCACCGCGGTGTTGCAGCTGTAAAGCCGGGCCGAAAAACCATTTGCCGAAAAACGCTGCTCCTCCATGACGTGCCTCCTCTCTCACAGGCGCTTGATGTGGAAGCCTCCGTCCACATCGATGTAGTTGCCCGTGGTGTACAAAAATTTGTCGCTGCACAAGGCGCTGACCGCGTCGGCCACATCCTGCGGCGTGCCCCAGCGCGCGATGGGGAACAGCCCGTCCCGGATCAGCTTGTCGTACTTTTCCTGCACGGTGCTGGTCATGTCGGTGGCGATGACGCCGGGCCGCACCTCGTGCACCAGAATGCCCTCGCCGGCCAGCCGGTCGGCGTACAGCTTGGTCAGCATGGACACTCCCGCCTTGGACACGCAGTATTCGCCCCGGCTGATGGACGACACCTCGGCGCTGCAGCTGGACACGTTGACGATCACGCCCTTGCGGCCGTTCAGCGGCTCCTGCCCGATCATCTGTTTGGCCACGGCCTGGGTCAGGAACATATTCCCCTTGGTGTTGATGCCCACCACACGGTCAAAGCTCTCCTCGCTCATTTCCAGCAGATCGGCCCGCACCTTGGGCGCCACGCCCGCGTTGTTCACCAGCGCGTCCACCCGGCCGAAGGCATCCAGCGCGGCGCGCAGGATCGCAAGGCGGTCGTCGTGGTTCCCGATGTTGGCCTGCACATAGATGCAGTCGATGCCCTCGGCTTTCAGCGCGTCCAGCGCAGCCTGGTTTTTCTCCAGCGGGCCGGTGGCCACCATCACAATGTTGTATCCGTCCAGACCCAGCTGCCGGGCGATGGCAAAGCCGATGCCCCGGCTGGAGCCTGTCACAATCGCTGTTTTTTTCATACTGTTTCTCCCCTTACGGTTTCACGATCACCTTGATGCTGTTGCTGGCCGGGTCCAGCGCTGTGTCCAGCGCCTGCTGCAGCTGCTCCAGCGGAAAGGTGTGTGTGATGAATTTTTCCAAAGGCAGATCCCGGGCCGCGGCGATGGCGATGGGAAAGTCCCAGCAATAGCCCTGCGCGCCCTGAATATGGATCTCATGTGTGACCAGCCGGCTGGCCGGGAAGGTGATCTGCGGCTGTTCGTAAATGCCCACGACGGTGGCGGTTCCGTTGCGCCGCAGCGTCTGAATGGCCTGCAGAAAACAGCTTTCACGGCCCACGCACTCGAAGCTTTTGTCCACGCCTTTTCCGCCGGTCAGCCGCGCCACTTCCTGCTCCAGGTCCGTGCGGCCGCTGTTGATCGCCACGGTGGCGCCCATCTGCAGAGCCATCTCCAGCCGGCTGTCGGACAGGTCTGCCACAATGACCTGCGCCGCACCGCTGCGCCGGCACATGGCCGCCGTCATCATGCCGATGGCACCCGCCCCCAGGATCAGCACCGTTTCGCCCAGCTGGATCTGCGCGCGGCGCACCGCGTGGGTGGCCACGGACAGCGGCTCGATCAGCGCACCGGTCTCGTAACTCAGATCATCGGGCAGTTCATACACGCAGGCGGCCTTCACCACCACGTAATCCGCCATGGCGCCGTCCCCGTTGCGGTACGTAAAGCTGATGTGCTCACAGTAGCCGTAATCGCCGTGGCGGCAGGCTTCGCACGTGCCGCACACAATGCAGGGCTCCACGGTGACGCGCCGGCCCACGGCGACGTTTTTCACGGCGCTGCCCACGGCCTGCACATCGCCGGCGAACTCGTGCCCGATGGTCACCGGCAAAGGCGCGGACGGATGCCGGCCCCGGGCAATGTGCAGATCACTTCCGCACAGGGCGCTGGCGCGCACCCGCACCAGCACCTCGTCCGGGGCAAGCGCGGTGATATCCCGCTTCAAAAAACGGACTTTAAAGGGTTCATAGACCTCGCCCACCCGGTTGTGAATGGTCTCCACAGGCGCCCCCTCCTTTTCAGGTGCGGTGCTCGCGCACCACAGCTTCGGCATTGTACTGTTTGAACAGCGGCGCGTACAGTGCGCCGTCCTTGATGACGCAGCCCGTGCGGCCGTGGTCGCGCATGATCTGCGTGCACATGCTGCAGGTGACGCAGCACTTCTGGGGGTCCATGGCTCCCTTGGTCATCAAATCGTGGGGCGCGTCAGGATAGGCAAAGCTCTCCCGGCCCAGGCCCACAAAGCTGCAGCTGCCGTCCGCCAGGTTGGCCGCGCCCACATAGGGCAGGAACTGGCGCAGCCAGGTGTAGCCGTTGCCCACCACCGGAATGTCGCCCGCGGCTTTCTGCACCGTGCGCGTAAAGGAGAACAGACGCGCCATGCTCTCCAGCGGATGCTCCTGCGGCGTGGGGATGCCGTAGCTGGATTTATCAAAGGGACGCGTGACCTGCGGATAGATGTAATAGGGGTTGCCGCCGCTGTTGGAAAGCAGGTCCACACCGTTTTCCACCAGCATTTTTACCAGCGCCGCGGGCTCGGTGGGGTCAAATTTCCACATGTCCTCCTTGTCGCAGCCGAACCCGTAGGGATAAGGATGGGCGTCGAACACATTGAACCGGCAGGCTACGATGAAGTCGTCGCCCACGGCTTTGCGCACGGCCTGCACGGTCTGGCGCAAAAAGCGGCTTCGGTTTTCAAAGCTTCCGCCGTACTTGCCCTCACGGGTGTGGCTGGCCAGCAGCTCGCTGAGCAGATAGCGGTGGCAGCTTTTGATGTCCACGCCGTCAAAGCCCACTTCCTTTGCCAGCAAAGCGCTCTGCACATAGCGCTCGGTCAAAGCATCCAGATACTCGTCGGTGACGATGACCTCGTCCCCTTTGCCCAGAATGGGGTCGTGCTGGGGCACCAGCGGCCGGGCGATGTGCCCTTCCGGACGGCTGTACCGGCCCGAATGGGTCAGCTGCAGAATGTTCACGGGGCGATGGTCCGCGCCGTTCTTGTCCGCGGCGGCGGCATTGGTCTTTTTCAGCAGGGCGGCGAATTTGCTGCGGTTGGATGCGGTGAGCATCATCTGCAGCTCATTGGCGCGGCCCTCGGGCACCACGGCGCAGGCCTCCCACCACAGCAGGCCGGCTCCGCCGGAGGCGAAGCGCAGATAGCGGCGCTCCACCAGTTCGCTGGGAGAGCCGTCGGTCTCGGAATCGCACCCCTCCATGGGCAGAACGGCCATGGAGTTGGGCGCCGTGCACCGGCCCACCTTTCTGGGCTGGAACAGGGGGCTCAAATCTTCGGAAAAGGACAAATCCGTCCCCAATTCTTTGGCCTTTGCTCTCACCTCATCCAGTGTTTTAAAGTTGAATTTCTCGTGTGCGGCCATAAACAATGGTCAACCCCTTTCAAAAGTGAGCGGGAGAAACCCCGCAGTTGTTTTGGAACGTGCGAAGCTGCGCTTCGCCCGGAAACCTTCTCAGCGTGTGGAACGGCGTACGATCAGGTCCACTCCCAGCACGCTGTGCACCGGCGGCGGCAACTGGCCGTTCTGTTCCTTGTAGCGGATCTGATGGATCAGATTTTTGGTGGCCACGGCCCCCATCTCGTACAGCGGCTGTGCCACCGTGGACAGCGGCGGTTCCACCATGGAGGAAAGACTGACGTTGTCGAACCCCAGCACCGACACGTCCGCGGGGATCCGAAGTCCCATGTCGTGCAGCGCGTGCATGACCACAAACGCCTTGGGGTCGCTGGCGGCAAACACCGCGGTGGGCGGGTCGGGCAGCGCCATGACCTCCCGGGTCAGGCGGTCGAAGCTCTCCACGCCGCTGGTCTCCCGCAGCACCAGCGCGTCGTCCAGCGGGATGCCCGCGTCTTCCAGCGCCCGGCAATAACCCCGGAAGCGCTCGCGGTAAAAATACAGCTCCTCCCGGCCGCTGGCCAGAGCGATGCGCCGGTGCCCGGCGCCGATCAGATACTGCACCGCATCGTACGCGGCCTTGAAATTGTCCACGGCCACAATGTCCAGCCGGTTCACATCCCGCTCCTCAAAACGGTTCACCAGCACCAGCGGGAACCCCTCGCCGCGCAGCGCGCGGATGTGATCGGCCCGGCCCATGCTGGAACAAACCACAAAGCCGTCGATCCACTGGGTCTTCATTTTATCGATGTACGCCTTTTCCACCGTGTCGTCCTCGTTGGTGTTGCAAAGCACCACCGTGAACCCGCTGCGGCGCGCCACGTCCTCCACGCCCCGCGCCATCTCGGGAAAAATCGGGTTCTGCATGGACGGTACCATCAGGCAAATGGTGTTGCTTCGCCCGGACTTCAGGCTTTTTGCCAGCACATTGGGCCGGTAGCCCGTCTGCTGCACCGCCTGCAGCACCTTCTGACGGGTGGCCTCGTTCACATAGCCCTTCGCATTGAGCACGCGGGACACCGTGCTGGCCGAAACCCCGGCCTGCCGGGCCACTTCCTTGATATTTGTCATCTCAGCTCTCCTTTTCCGGGGGCGTTTCATCCCGGTCCCAGTAGACCGTGGCGCCGCGGTGCGCGGAGGTGCACTCCTTGCGGTACAGCCGCAGCCAGCCCGTGGCCGGCTTGACCACCGGGGTCCACTGCGCCCGGCGGGCCGCAAACTCCTCCTCGCTGACGTCCACGGTCAGGGTGCGTGCCTCAATATCGATGTGCACCCGGTCACCGTCCCGGATCAGTGCCAGATTGCCGCCCTCATACGCCTCGGGGCTGACATGGCCGATGGCCAGGCCGCCGGTGGCGCCGGAAAAGCGCCCGTCGGACACCAGCGCGATCTGCGTGCCCATGCCCTTGCCCAGCACAGCCGCCATAAACGTTTCCATGTGGGGCATGCCCGGACTTCCCTTGGGGCCCTCGTAGCGAATGATGACCACATCTCCGGCGACGATCTCATCCCGGAGCATGGCGTGCCAGGCTGCGTCCTGGGAATCGTAGCATTTGGCCGGGCCGCTGAACGTCCAGGCCGCAGGGTCCACCGCACTGAACTTGACGATGGCGCTGTCGGTGCCGATGTTGCCGTGCAGCACCGCCAGACCGCCCTGCTGGTGAATGGGGTCCGACACCGGGTGGATCACATCCCGGTTCCGGTTTTCCGCCCGGGCCGCCTTTTCCCCGATGGTTCCGAACATGCCTTTGGAGGCGGTGTCGATCTTTCCGGCGGCGGCCAGCTCTTTGACCACCGCGCCCAAACCGCCCGCGGCCTCAAACTCTTCCATGGTATAGCTGGGATGGTTGGGATAAATGGTGCTGATGACCGGGACCTGCCGGCTGATGGCGTCGAAGGTCTCGGGGCGGATATCGCAGCCCGCCTGCCGGGCAATGGCCGGGATGTGCAGCACACTGTTGGTGCTGCCGCCGGTAGCCATCATGTACCGCACCACATTTTCAAAACTGCTCTGATCGATGATGTCGCTGGGCCGCACCCCGTTTTTCACCGCTTCCATCACTTTGGCCGCGGCCTGCCTTGCCAGCTGGTGCCATTTGGGCGTCTGGCTGCGGGTGCTGGCGTTGTCGTGGGGAGAAAGGCCCAGAATCTCCGCCATGGCGCACATGGTGTTGGCGGTTCCCATAAAGGGGCACGCGCCCGGGGTGGGGCATGCGTTTCGCACAATGGCCTTGTAATCCTCCCGGCTGAGCTTGCCCTCCACATAAGCGGCATAGGCCTGTTTTGTGTGGGTCAGCGTCAGCATGCGGCCCTGATAATGGCCGGCTGCCATGTACCCGCCGGTCAGCATCACCGTGGGGATGTTCACCCGCAAAGCACCCATGATCATGCCGGGCACCACTTTGTCGCAGGTGGCCAGAATCACCATGCCCTCCAGCATGTTCAGCTCGGCCACGGTCTCCACCTCGCTGGAAACCATGTCCCGGGCGGGCAGGGTATACCGGTCGCCCGGCGTGTTGGAGCAAATGCCGTCGCACACGCCGGAGATGGGAAGCTCCAGCGCCAGGCCTCCTGCCCGGTAGATCTCTTCTTTCATCTCGCCGATCACATCTTTGAAGGGATAGTGGCCCGGGTTCATCTCGTTCCAGGAATTGATCAGCCCGATGATGGGGCGCTGCGCATCCTCTTCAGAGATGCCCATGGCATACAGCAATGTGTTGCGGTGGTCCAGCGATTCCTCATTCCATTCACGGATCATGACACAGCCTCCTTCTTGTGCTTCTTTGTTCCGCCCGGCGGTGGACCGAACGCAATTTGTGGTATCGTTTGCAGAAAAAGAACCAGAAAAATGAGTGTGAAAACAGACGAAAAACATCTGCAAGCACACTCCTTATTTAGTTATATAGTACGCTTCCCTTATTTTTGCTGTCAATATCCCGCACTTTCTTTCTCTTTAATGCACAAAACCCCATATGAAAAGGTTTGCAGAAAGACGAATCTCAAAAAAAGAGGAGGCACTTGCCTCCTCTTTTTTCTTATCGATACGCTCTGCGGAACACCTCAGCGCAATCTTCGTCGGTCATCTCGCAGGGGTTGGCCGCGAACAAACCGCCCTGCATGGAGCGCGCGCCTTTGGCAAGCGTCATGCATTCGTCCACGGATACGCCGTAGTCGCTCATCTTCAGGTCCTGCACGCCGCAGGCTTTCTGCAGATCCAGCAGCGCCGTCACAAATTCTTCGGGGCGCACGGCATCTTTCCGGCCCATGGCCCGGGCCATTTTCACGAACTGATCATCGCAGGCATGCTTCTCCAGGAAAAACCGTGCAAAAGCCTCGGAAATCATGATCAGGCCTGCACCGTGCGGAATGTTATAATGATAGGCACTCAGCGAATGCTCCATGCTGTGCTGGGCGGTGGTACTGGTCAACTGCATGGTGATCCCCGCCATAGTGCTGCCGTAAGCCACGTGTTCCCGGGCTTCCAGGTCCTGCCCGTTCGCCACCGCACGGGGCAGATACGCCGTGATGTGCTCAATGGACGACAGCGCAATTGCTTCGCTGAGCACATTCACGCCCCGGGACATCATCACTTCCGTGTGATGGAACAGCGCGTCAAAGCCCTGGTAAGCCGTGTAACGGGGCGGCACCGTGCGCATCAGTTCCGGGTCCACAATGGCCAGCACCGGGGTCAGCCGGGGGGCGCCGAAGCCGATTTTTTCCTGCGTCTGCCGGTTGGAGATGACGCCCCAGCAGTTTACTTCCGAGCCGGTGCCCGCGGTGAGGGTCACGGTGACGATGGGCAGGCCGGGGTTGGGCAGCGTCTTTCCCTTTCCGGTTCCGCCCACCACATAGTCCCACAAATCCCCTTCATTGGTGGCCATGGCGGCAATGGCCACCGAGGAGTCCAGCACCGCACCGCCGCCCAAAGCCAGCAAAAAGTCGCAGCCGTTGTCACGGGCAGCCGCCGCCCCCTCCATGACCATTTCACGAACGGGGTTTTCCATTACTTTGTCAAACAGAACCGTTTCCACACCAGCCTGCGCCAGCTGAGCCAGCGTGCGGTCCAGCGCGCCGCTGACCCTGGCGGATTTTCCGTTGGAGAGAAGCACCAGCGCTTTTTTGCCGGGCAGGTCCTGTTTTCCCAGCAGGTCCAGCGTGCCGCAGCCAAACAAAATGCGGGTGGGGTTATTGAAATCAAACGTCAGATTCATGGAGAAAGCCTTCCTTTCCTGTAGTTCTTCTCCACGATCATAAACCCTGGAGCAAACTCCAAGTCAAGGCTTTTTTCATTCTCCCGTAAAAGGGCCCTGGTTGCTTCCCATTCGTTTTTTGCAAAAGAGCCCGAAACATACACCAAAAAGGAGCTGCTTTTCCAAAAAAGCAGCTCCTTTTTTCATCGAAGCACGTCCCGGGTGCGCCATGCGCCCTGCCGGAAACGAAGGAAGAACAGCAGCGCGCGGAAACCCCAGTCCAAAAAGATGGCCATCCACACGCCCAAAACGCCCAGGCCAAACCCCTGCGCCAAGACGTAGCTGCCGCCGATGCGGAACACCCACATGCTGGCAATGCTGACCTTCATGGTAAAGGCCACATCTCCCGCGCCGCGCAAAGCGCTGGGCAGGCAGAAGCTGGGCGTCCACAGCAGCGCTGCAAACACACAGTGCCAGTGCATCAGCTGCACCGTGGCCGCCTGAGTGGGGCCGGAGAGATTGTACAGCCCGACCACCGGATCAAGGCAGAGCCAAACAGCCGCGTTCAGAACCGCCATGGACAAAAACGCGGCTTTCAGAAGGCGTTTGGTATCCAGCGCCGCTTCATCCGGACGCCGGGCGCCCATACAGCGGCCCACCACCGACAACAGTGCCAGACTGATGGCGCTTCCCGGAATGGTTGCGATGCAGGCGATGTTTCCGGCCGCGGCATTGGCCGCGATGGCCACGGTGCCGAACCCGGCAACCAGACGCTGCACCAGCAGTTTGCCGATTTGAAACATGCCGTTTTCAATGCCGCTGGGCACGCCGATGCGCAAAATGGCCGCCACGGTTCTGGCCTGCGGTCTGCACGCCAGGCCCGTTCGCAGGGAAAAAGGCGTGTGCCGATGCCACAGAAACGCAAAAATAACCACGGCAGCCACCGCGCGGGCGACCAGCGACGCAACAGCCGCGCCCGCCGCGCCCATGCCCCGGCCGTAAATCAGCCAGGCATTGCCTGCCACGTTGATGCCGTTCATCAAAACAGCGACCCACAGCGAGACCCCGGTGGCGCCGATGCTGCGCAAAAGCGCCGCCCCGGCGTTGTAAATACCCAAAAACGGAAAACTGAAGGAAATGATGGTGAAATAGGCCAGCGCCTGACGCATCACTTCCTCTTCCACACCACCGAACAGGCCCCGCAAAAGCGGTTCCCGAAACCAGAGACCTGCGGCGGCCATGACCACCGCCACACCGCCGGTGATCCAAACCAGATGCCCGGCGGCCCGGCCGGCGCTGTCCGCGTCGCCCCGGCCCAGGTGCTGGCTGACCACCACCGCGCCGCCGGTGCACAGCGCGGCAAACACCTGCAAAAGCAGAAAGGAAATGGAATCGGACAGCGCCACGCCGCTCATGGCGGCCTCGCCGCAATAGGCAACCATCACCGTGTCCGCCATGCCCACGGTCACAGCAAGAATCTGTTCGCCGATCAGCGGCCAGACCAGACGGTTCAGCTCACGCCTTGTAAACAACATGGTTCAGCCCTTCTTATCCCAGCATTTTCTCCAGCAGCGGCACCAGATTCTGCGCCAAAACGTAAAAGCCCAAATCGGTCAAGTGGCTTCCGTCCACGGTGGCTTCCGCGCCCGCCGCCCCCAGCAGGGCCCGACCGTCCGCAAAGAAGATCTGCCGGTCTCCCGCGGCACGGCGCTTTTCCACCTCCTGGTGCTGAACAGCGGCATTCTTCTCCGCTTCGGCGGCAATGGTGCCGTTCCAGAGCGAGGCCGGACGTGCGGTTGCGGACAGCACCAGCACCGGCAGCTGCGGCGCGTAGGCCCGCACCGCGTCCAGAAAGCGGGGCAAATTCTGTTCCAGCAGTCCTTCGGGCGCGGCATTGGCCTCAATGTCCACCACCAGCGCCCCCAGATCCGGCAGCGCGCAGATGGCCCCCGCCAGATCCGGCATTCCCACGCCGTTGCCGGAAAAACCCAGATTGTAACAGGGTGCATCCAACATCCGGCTCAGCAGGGCCGGATAGGCCATGCCCGGATGACTGGCACACCCGCCCTGTGTGATGGATGTGCCGTAAAACGCCACGCCCCGGCGGGAAAATGCCGGCGGAGGCTGCAGCTGCGCCCCCGGGGCAAGCCCCACTTCCACGCTCTGCACACCGATGTACAGCGGCAGGTGAATGCGCACCTGTGTGTGCGGCACAAGGTGTTCCGCCAGCCTGCAGCAGAAGCTTCGGTCCGCCACCGGAAATTTTGTCACCCCGGCAAAGGCCCAATCCCCGCCGGGCACACGGACGTAACAGTCGCATCCGCATTGGGCGGCGGCAGTCATATGACTCATATAGGGCGGCGCATCCACCTGCGCGCGCACCCATACCTCCGGGCTGTCGGTCACAAAGTCCAGCGAGGCGCCCGCCGTGTGCCGCGCCAGTTCCACCAGTGCGGGACGTTTGTCCCGCAGCACCGGCAACAGTGCTTCCGGCAGACGGTTCCAGGAATTCTCCGCCTCAAAAAAGCCCAGGCCGCGCACCTGAATGGGTGCATGGGGCACGTCCAGCCAGACACACCCCTCTCCGTCTCCGCGGGCCGAGGCCATGTTTTTGTCAAATTTTGCGGCATCTGCCATGTCGGCTCCTCCTTATCGCAGCATCTCCCGGGCCAGCAGCGCCGCGCCCATGGCCGCGTCCTGCCGGGGAAGCACCGCAGTCAGGCCCGGTTCCAGCCGGGTCAGCTCTTGGGACAGGCACTGGCGCAAAAATGCATCGTTGACCAGTGCACTGCCCGCCAGCGCCAGCTCGCCCTGCTCCAGCTTCAGCCGGCGGGCGACCGCCTCTGCCAGACGGGCCAGTTCCCGGGCGGCACGGCGGTAAATGGCCAGTGCGGCCGCGTCGTCCGCAGCCGCCGCCTGCGGCAAAAGCCGGGCCAGCGCCGCAATGTCCCGCTTGGTGCACTCCGGCACATACACAAAGGAAACAATGCCGGCCGCGTCCTGCACGTTCAGCGTTTCACAGACCTGCTTCGTCAGGCAGGTTTCGGGGCCACGGCCGTCCCAGGCTTCGATCACCGCCCGCAGCACGTCCCGCCCCATGGCGTAACCGCTGCCCTCGTCATCGATCAGATGCCCGAAGCCGCCGGAGCGCGCCTCGCGCCCGTCGGCAGTGCGCCCGGCACAAATGGAGCCGGTGCCCGCAATGAGGATCAGCCCTTCCGGCCGGCCCAGCGCGCCCGCCAAAGCCGCCATGTGGTCCCCGGTCACCTGAACCGGCCCCGCATAGCCCGCTTCCTGCGCGCCTGCGCGCAGAACCTGCGCCGCAGCGGGATTGCTGACCCCGGCCGCCGCAATGCACACAGCGGCCGGCGGGCCGCCTGCCTGGCGCCCGGCCTGTTGCAGAATGTCCCGCACCACCGCCCGCACCCGGTCCGGTGTTTCACTGTTCAGATTCAGCGCGCCGCCGCCCACCCGGAACAGCGGTGTGCCCTCTGCGTTCATGGCCTGCGCCAGCGTTTTGGTTCCGCCGCCGTCCAGGCCCAGCACATACAGGCCCATGGTCCTGCCTCCTTTATAAACCGTTCAAACTTCCCGGAGCATCCGCTCCGCGAAGCACCTGTTCCACCGCGTCAAAGGACAGGGGCGTGTACTCAAACGCCGCCAGCTTCCAAGCTTTTTCGGAAAGCGCGGGCAAATCGTAGGGATTGCGCAGCGCCACGGCAATCACCTTGCGCCCGGCCTCGCACAATGCGTTCACCAGTGCCAGCTGCCCCCGGTTCAGGTGGGCGTTGTAAGTCCCGGCCACCACGGTCTGGCCCGGCCGGGTCGCCTGCAGCACCGCCTGAATATCCGCTTCAGCGGGCTGCACCGGCGTCACTTGAAAGGCCGCGCCGAAGCGCCCGGCCAGCGTCTGCGCGAAGGTGTTTCCGTCATCCGGCGCGCTGGAAGCAAAGGTGGCCCGGTAAGCGGGGCACCCCACAAAGAACGCATGTTCATCCACCGGCGGCAGCACCCCGTTTTCATCCAGCCGGGTCATGGCCTGTTCCATGATGTGCCGGGCGGCTTTGCGGTGAAGCGCACAGCCCACTTCCTCCCAGGAGGCGGCAGCGCCGGCAAAACGCTGTTTCGCCGCCAGCACATGGGCCACGGCCTCATCCACCCGTGCCATCGGCAGCGAACCGTCCATGACCGCCTCATAGGCCAGGTCCAGCGCCCGCAGCGCCAGCGCGGGCGTATGGGAAATACACGCCAGGTCCAGGCCTGCTTTCAGCGCAGCCACAAAGCCCTCGGGCGTGCCGTAATGATCCTGAATGGCGCCCATCTCCAGGCAGTCGGACACGATCAGACCCGTAAAGCCCAGTTTTTCCCGCAGAAGCCCCTGCAAAATGGCCGGGGACATGCTGGCGGGCAGATTCTCTTTTTCCAGCGCCGGGAACAGGATGTGTGCCGCCATGATGGCGGGCACGCCCTGTGCGATGGCACGGCGGTAGGGCACCAGCTCGCAGTCCATCAGCTCATCCAGTGACTTTTCCACCCGCGGCAGACCCAGATGGCTGTCCACGCTGGTGTCGCCGTGACCGGGAAAGTGTTTTGCCACAGGCAGGACCCCGGCTTCCACATGGCCCCGAATGCACGCCAGCGCAAAGTCGGACGCCGGCCCGGGCTCACTGCCGTAGGCCCGGACCCCGATTACCGGGTTCTGGGCGTTGGTGTTCACATCCATCACGGGCGCAAGATTGCAGTTCATGCCCAGAGCGGCCAGCTCCCGGCCCGTGTACAGCGCCGCCTTGCGGACGTTTTCCACATCGCCCGTGGCCGCGATGGCCATGGCCGACGGAAAGGACACCGCGTCTGCGGTGAGGCGCGCCACCACGCCGCCCTCCTGGTCAATGCTGAGGATGGGCGGCACACCGGTGGCATCCTGTACCCGGCGGCGCAGTTCCTCGCACAGACGGCGCGTCTGCGCGGCGGACTCCAGATTGTGGGCAAACAGCACAATGTTGCCCGCTTTGTATTCTTCTATCAGGCGCAGCGCTTCGGGGCCCGGCGTGAGGCCGGGAAACCCGAACATGATGAGCTGGCCCAGTTTTTCTCGCAGCGTCATGAACAGCATCCTTTCATTCATACAGATGGCTGGCGCGTTTTTCCCGGGCGAAGGCGGCCTCCTCGGCCGCGTACTGCTCCAGGATCTCCGCCAGAGGCACCTTCCGGTACAGCTGGTCGTCCCCGCCCAACAGCTTGATGTGGGGCTGCGTGGCCGGAGGAAGCACCGTGCGCCAGGCAAAGTCCTGCGGCCAGCGCTTTTCCACTTCATACAGCAGTTCCAGCGCCGTGCGCACCGGACGCAGCGACCGGGCGTCGGTGACATGCAGCTGCACGCCGCCGCACAGCTGCCCCGCATTTTTCTGCAGGGAAGGGGTGAACCACTGGGGCCGGAACAGCACGCCCGGCAGCGCCTTTTGGTTCATGGCCGCCGCCAGCGCGGCCGGATCGTCGATGTACGGTGCGCCGATCAGTTCCAGCGGCGCCGCAGTGCCGCGCCCTTCGGAGAGGTTCGTCCCTTCAAACAGGCAGGTGCCGGCATACAAAAGCGCCGCCTCGAACCGCGGCAGGTTGGGCGAGGGCATCACCCACAAAAGGCCGGTATCCGGCCAGAGCATCTCCCGCCGCCAGCCCGCACAGGGCACCACGGTCAGCTGCGCGCCCAGCGTTTGGTTGGCCATGCGGGCGAATTCGCCGATGGTCAGCCCGTAGCGCATACACAGCGGGTAGCCGCCCACAAAGGAGGTGTACTCCGGCTTCACCCGGTTGCCCTCCACCACATTTCCTCCCAGGGGGTTTGGGCGGTCCAGCACGACCACCGGTTTTCCGGCCCGGGCGCAGTCTTCCAGCGCGTACAGCAGACTGTAGATGTATGTATAATACCGGCTGCCCACGTCCTGAATATCATACACCAGAACGTCGAACGCATCCAGCATTTCCTCGGTCAGCCGCTTGGAATCCTTTCGGTAGAGGCTGTACACCGGCAGGCCCGTGGCCCTGTCCCGGGTGGTGGCGATCTCCGCGCCGGGCGCCTGATCGCCCCGCACGCCGTGCTCCGGCCCGAACAGAGCCGTCAGGCGGAACCGGCTGTTCAGCAGATCCACCGTGGACCGGAACCGGGTGTCCAGCCCGGTGGGGTTGGTCAAAAGGCCGACGCGCCTGTTTTTCAGCAGATCGTCGTAGCGTCCGCTCTCCCACAACACGTCAATTCCGTAACCGACCATTGTCTTTCTCCCCTTTTACAGCGTGGTCACCAGGCGGTGATTTTCGTCCGGGATCATGAAGCATTCCGCCCGGCCGGTGCGCGCCTCAATGCCGCGCACACGGCTGAGGGCGTCGTAATACTCCATGTAGGGAAAGCTTTTGCTGTGTACGGCGAACCAGTGAGCCGTGATCGCTTCTTTCCACAGCTCGTATCCCTCGGTCACATCCAGATACACATAGGGCTGGAAGCCCACCGCATCCTCCCAGTTTTCCGCAAAATACAGCGTTCGGGCGAAATGGGCGGGAAGTTCCCGCTCAAACCCGGCAATTCCCGCGTAAAAGCGCGCGTCTTCCACAATGCGGTGGCATGCCGCGTGGTCCTTGTGCATGCTGTTTTTGTGATGGGTGATGAGAATGTCCGGCTTGACTGCGCGGATGATGTCGCACACTTCAAACCGCACTGCGTCGTCGTCCGGCAAAAGGCCGTCGGCGTGATCCAGCACATAGGCGCGGCCGCCCAGTTTCCGCGCGAAGGTCTCGGCCTCGCTCACTTTTTTGGCCCGGTATTCGGCCACATCCGCGCCCGCGGGCGCGCCTTTTTCCCCGGCGGTGAGCGCCAGCGTGGCCACCGTTCCGCCCTGTTTTGCACAGGCGGCCAGCAGCATGCCGGCGGTCAGTTCCATGTCACCAATGTGGGCGCCGATAGCCAGAATGGTATGTTTTGTCTCCATACAGTGTCTCCTCTTTTCTCAAAGCGCTTTGCGCAGAATGCCGAACGTGCGTACGACCTCAAAGCCCGCGCGCTGGTAAATGTGCCGGGCGGGATTTTTCTCGCCGGTGAACAGGGACATATACTGGGCTCCGGCGGCCTGCTCCGCCTCACACAGGCGATAAAACAACAGCGTTCCCAACCCGCGCCCCTCGTGGGCGGGCGCCACGCCGATGCCTGTAAAATAGCCGCGGCCGCCCGGTTCCGGATACACCGGGCCCGCAAAGCCCACCACGCTTCGGCCGCACAGCGCCGCCAGAAACGGCGTTCCGTCCGCCGCACAGGCGGAGATTTCTCTCTCCCACTCGGAATTTCCAAGGGTTTTGAGCAGTCCCTCCAGGTCGGTGTGGACCGCCGGGTCATACAGCTGAATCCAATAATTCTGTTCTGCCAGCGCATTCTGTTTTTCCTGCAGTGCAGCGGGCAGGCGGAAATCCCCCAGCTTCAAATACATGGCGCACTCCCGCGCGCGCTCGTCGTAACCGCGTGCGCGCATGCGCCCATAGGCCGGTCCGTCCACCCAGCAGCCCGGCACATTGTTGTGGGTGTGCCCGGGTGTGCCCGGAATGATCCAGGGCAGATGGATGGGGTTGAAAAACAGCACGTCGGCCATGGTGCAGCCGGCAGCGGCCAGAGCCTGTTCCAGCCCGTCCAGCAGCAGATCAAACCCGGCGTCGGTTGCATCGTCTGTCACCACGCAGGAAAGGTATCCTCTCTGCGCGCCGCCGGGCAAATCGTCCCCAAAGGCGGCGCACCCAAACCCGTGCAGGCTTCCGTCTTCCAGCACCAAAGCCAGCGACGGGTCAAAATGCGGATTGCGGAAGATCGCCCGGTCCATCTGCGCCGGCGTCATGGGCGCATATCCCCAGGCGGGGGCGGCCCGGTTC
Source organism: Owariibacterium komagatae (assembly GCF_045865535.1). Classification (GTDB taxonomy): domain Bacteria; phylum Bacillota; class Clostridia; order Oscillospirales; family Ruminococcaceae; genus Ruthenibacterium; species Ruthenibacterium komagatae. Next base: position 2,149,792 of record NZ_AP031406.1, on the reverse strand, counting down.
CACAGGGTGTACAGCGCGGGCACATCCTGTTCTTCAAAGGGTCTCAGCTTCATTTATTCCACTCCTCCCGGAAAGGACAGTTTTCCCAAAACAGCGGGGTAACGCGCGCCTGTCACCGAAGGCATGGCCGAGGGCACGCCCCGCAGCGTGCAGTCCGCCAGCAGGGCAAAGGCCACCGCCTCTTTTGCGTCGCTGCTGTGGCCCAGTTCTTCCTGGGTCTGCACCCGAATGCCCAACGGCTCCAGCGCCCGGCGCACAAACGAAACCAGGGTGGGGTTGTAACTTCCCCCGCCGCCCAGAATCAGGCGGGCGGGCCGGGTGCGCGGCATCACATATTCCCGCACGGCCGCGGCAATGCTCTCGGCCGTCAGTGCGGTGGCGGTGGCCACCAGGTCCTCGCCGGACAAGCCCAGCGCACGGCCGCGGGCCAGCAGGTCATCCACGTAATCGGCGCCGAACATCTCACGGCCGGTGGTCTTGGGAGGCGGCGTGCGGAAATAGGGGTGGCGCAGCAGCTCTTCCAGCAGCGGCGCGCACACCCGGCCGCGGGCGGCGGTGCGGCCGCCTGCATCCATGGTCTCGCGGCCGTCCGTCAGCCGGGCCATCAGCCCGTCCATGACCATATTGCCCGGGCCGGTGTCAAAGGCGGACACCTCTTCGGCCCGGCACCCGGCGGGCAGCACCGTCACGTTTCCAATGCCGCCGATGTTCTGCAAAAGCACGCATTCCGTTTCGCTGCGATACAGCAGAAATTCAGTAAAGGGCACCAGCGGCGCGCCCTGACCGCCTGCGGCCAGATCCGCGGTGCGAAAATCGCTGACGCAGGGAATGCCCGTCCGCTGGGCGATCACATCGCCATCCCCCAGCTGCACGGTAAACGCGGGGTCCCCCTGGGGTTCATGCCACACGGTCTGCCCGTGGGAACCGATGGCATCCACATCCTGCGGGGTCAGCCCCGCTTCGCGGATGGCGTGCAGCGCCGCTGCCGCATACGCTTCGCCCAGCTCCATGTTCAGTGCGCCCAGCAGGCGCACGGTGGCTTTTTCGGGGCTGAATGCTTCAAAAATACGGCTGCGCAGCTGTGGTGCAAAGGGCGTATTGAAAAAGGCCAGCAGCTCCGCCGCAACGGCTTCGCCCTGGCCTGTCACGGACACCACCGCGGCATCGATGCCATCCACCGACGTGCCGGACATCAGCCCCACCAACACGCGGCGGGGCTGATGCAGCAGCGGAAAAAACGCGGGGCGGGTCATCCTTTGACCGCGCCGATGGTGACGCCCTCCAAAAAGTATTTCTGAAGGCTGAAGAACAAAATAAACATGGGCAGCGCCGAAATGGTAGCGCCGGCCATCATCGGTGCAAAATAGGTGGTGTTGGCAAACTTGAAGTTTTTCAGGCCCACCTGAATGGTTTGCATATAGTCCTTGCTGGTCATCAAAAACGGCCAGAAGAAGTTGTTCCAGCTGTTCATGAAAGTCAGAATGGCCATGACCGCCAGCACGGTTTTGGACAGAGGCAGAATGATTTTCCAATAAATCTGCAGCTGATTGCAGCCTTCGATTTTCGCGCACTCGATGATCTCGGTGGGAAGGCTGGACATGAACTGTTTGCACAAAAACACATTGTACGCGGTCACAAAGGTGGGAGCCACCAGCGCGGCGTATGTATTGTCCATGTGCAGGCTGTTGACCATCAGCATATACAGGGGGACCTGTGTGACCTGATAGGGGATCATCATGGCGCACAGCAGCGCGAAGAACAGAAAGCGTTTGCCCTTGAAGCGGATTTTGGCAAAGGCATAGCCGGCCAGGCTGGCGAACAGCACATTGCCCAGCACGGTGATGACGCCCACGATCAGGCTGTTGAGCAGCCAGCGCGCGGAATAGGGACTGAAGTCAAAGAAAAACTTGTACGAGTCCAGCGTCAGCGTGGTGGGGAACAGGCTGTAGGAAGCGCCGCCCGCCTCCACCGGAGCGCCGAAAGAGGAAACGATCATGTAATAGATGGGAAACAGCGTGGCCGCCGCCAGCAAAATCAGGACCAGTGCAATGAGCCCGTTGCGCACCCAGCGCAGCCAGGGGCGGTTGAGATGCTGTGAATACAAACCGGACATAAACGCTCCTCCTCTCTTAATATTCCACGTCTTCGCCCATCAGTTTGAACTGAAGCAGCGAGATGGCAGCGATGACCACGGCCAGAATCAGCGCCTGGGCGCAGGCCAGACCATAGTCCGAATACTTGAATGCGTTGTTGAAGATCATCAGGCCTACCATGGTGGTTGCATTGTCCGGGCCGCCGCCGGTCATCATGTAAGCATTCATGAACACCTGGAAGGAACCGATCACGCCCGTGACCAGCAAAAACAGCGTGGTGGGTTTGACCAGCGGCAAAACGATGAACCACACCTTCTGCAGGAAGGTGGCGCCGTCCAGATCGGCGGCTTCAAACAGGCTGGAGGGCACGCCCAGCAGCGCGGCCAGATAGATGATGATCTGTGTGCCGTGTCCGGCCAGCAGCGCCATCAGAATCAGGCTGAACATGGCGGTGTCCGAGGAACCCAGCCAGTTGACGTTGCTGATGCCGAAATTGGCCAGCAATGAATTTAAAAGTCCCGTGGGCAGCGGATCGTAGATCCACAGCCAGACCACCGACAGCGCCACGCCCGAGGCGACCGCCGGCAGGTAATACATGGATTTGAACAGGGACTGAACTTTCTTTTTAAAAGGAAGAATCAAAATAGCCACAATAAAGGAGATGCACAGCGACAGTGGCACAGTGAACACGGTGTACACCAGCGTGTTCCAAATGGATTTGTAAAACAGACTGCTTGAAAAAGTGGTTTTATAGTTTTCCAGCCCCACGAATGTGGAGCCCAGCGGTTTGTATTTTTCAAAACTGGTGAAGAAGGCGCTGATAACGGGGTATACCGTAAAAACGCAGAAGACGATCATCGCCACCGCAATAAACGCATAACCCCACATATCCTCGCCGGTGAGGCGCCATTTTTTGCCGGTGCTGTAATTCAAAGAAGCGGTTTTCTTCATAGCAAATGACCTCCTGCATTCTGGATATACGGCGGATAAGCGCGCTGCTTTGCGCGCCTGAAAAAAAGAAAGAGCCGGCCCGGCGCCTTCCGGGCCGGCTCTTTGTGATCGTTTTTTCTCTTTTAAGGGGTTAGTCCTGCACGACGCCGTCTTCGCCGAAGGTCTCGATGGCGGCTGATTTCACAGCCTCATACATCTCTTCGGGAGTGGTCTCGCCGGCCAGCAGTGCCTGGAACTTCGGCACGATGACCTCGTCCATCAGGCGGGTCGCCTGAGCGGTCATCTCTGCGGGGATGTCGGGGCGGGCTTCTGCTGCCTGGCTGGTCAGCAGCTCCATAGCTTTGGCGTTGTCCTCGCTGCGGGGCACGGTGTTTTCAATGGCGGCCATCGCAGTGCGGGAACTCTCGCTCAGGCCGGACAGGTACAGTTCGTTGCAGGTAAAGGCGGCGGGTTCGCCGGACGCCATAAAGTACATCGCTTTCATCACATTGGCCTGATGCACAGGGTCGGGTTCCTCTACCGTGCGGAACATGCCGTAACCTGCGGCGGAACCCTGTGCCTGCTGCTCCTCACCGAAGAAGGTGGGAACCGGCAGAACCACATACTCAGCCTCAATACTTCCTTCTACAGCGGTACCGTCGTTGGCGGCCAGTTTCTCATTGTTGGCTACAGCCAGACCTTCAAAGTTGGCAAGACCTTTGCCGAAGATCATGGTCTGTCCGGTCAGGAACATGTTCCAGCGCTTGCCGGCGTCCACGCTGCTCATTTCTTTCGGGGTGGAACCGTCATCGATGATCTCGCGGATGCACTTCAGCAGCTCCAGGAAGTTCTTGCTGGTGTAGGCAAACTTCAAATCTTTGTCAAACTGAGCGGGCATGCCGGCATTCTTAACCATGATGTTCAGGTAGTCCGATGCGGTAACGCCTGCACAGGCGAAGATAAATCCGTAGTGGTCATCGGTGGACCCGGCTTTGATGGCTTCGCGGAACTCTTCATAGGTCCAGCCATTCTGCTGCACGGACTTCCAGTCAATGCCTGCCTCTTCCAGCATGGCTTTGTTGCCGCCCAGGCACTGAACGGAAATGTAAACGGGCAGACCGTACAGCCCTTCACCCAGGCGATAAAACTCCAGCGCGCTCTCGTCAAAATCGGCCAGCTGCTCCTCGCTGACCAGCTCGCTGATGTCCACCAGCAGGCCGGAATCAGCCAGTGTGCCCACGCGGTCGTACTCTACCCACGCAATATCGGGCGGGGTGCCGGCGTTGACCTGAACGTCCAGCTTTTCTTTGTAGTCCTCCCAGCTGGCCGTTTCAAATTCCAGCGTCAGGTTGGGATACATTTCGTTGAATTCCTTTGCCCAGACGGACAGCTGATCCTGGTAAGTGGTGGATACCGGAGGCAGCAGCATGGTGATGGTATCGGGCGCGTCAGTCGCCGTACCGGACGCCGTGCCGGACCCGGCCGTGCTGGAGCTGGCACCGCCGCCGCATGCCGTCAGTGCGCTCACGGAAAGGGCCAGAGCCAGAACCATTGATACAAGTTTTTTCATCGTTCGATCCTCCTATAGTTTTTTTATTGTCAAGCCATTCGGCTGTGCAATACGGAATCTTCCGGGGAATCCCCGTTGTCTGCCAGTGCCCGCCGCAATACGCCGCCGTACCCGGCCAGTTTCTGTTCGGCCTGCTCCCTGGGCAGCCCGCTTTTCAGCATCATGATGGCCAGCTTTGTATTGTTTCCGGCCTCCTGCAGCGCCCGGGCGGCCTGCACTTCGCTCACCCCTGTCACCTCGCGGATGATGCGCTGCGCCCGGTCATACAGTTTGCGGTTGCTGGGGTTCAGGTCCACCATCAAATTGCCGTAGACTTTTCCCAGCTTGATCATGGTGCAGGTGGTCAACATATTCAAAACCAGTTTTTGCGCGGTGCCGCTTTTCAGGCGGGTGGACCCGGTGATCACTTCCGGTCCCACATTGGGTGCAATGCACACGTCGCACAGAGCTTCCAACGGTGTGCCCGCGTTGGTCACAACTCCCACTGTGCGGGCCCCGCGCCGGCGGGCCTCTTCCAGCGCCGCCAAAACATAAGACGCGCTGCCGCTTGCCGTGATGCCTACGACCACATCTTTTTCGGTGACGGCCGCTTTCTCAACGGTTTCCACGCCCTGCTCGCGGCTGTCTTCGCATCCCTCCACCGCACTGCGCAGCGCTTTGTCGCCGCCGGCAATGAAGCCCTGTACCATCTCGGGCGGGGTGCTGAACGTGGGCGGGCATTCACTTGCGTCCAAAACGCCCAAACGGCCCGAAGTTCCTGCCCCCACATAAATCATCCGTCCGCCCCGGCTCAGCGCCTCATACAGCAGATCCACCGCACGGGCAATCTCGCTCAGCTGCGTGGCCACCGCCTTCGGTACTTCCATATCCTGCCGGTTCATCAGCGTAACCATCTCCAGCGTGGTGCACAGATCGATGTCTTTTGTCTCCTGATTTCGTTTTTCCGTGCCAAGCTTGGACAGATATTGATTCATGATCGGCTCCTCCTTACGAGAACGGTCCGAGGGCACTTTCCACAAAAGTTTTGCCCTTTTCCGTTCGTTGCAAGTTCAGAATAACGGTTTTGCTCCAAATTGTCAATAAATTATGAAAAAATATTTTATTTTTAAATTTATTTTTGTTGTTTTGCTTCAAAAACAACTTTCCTCTTTGGCATTTTTGCACAAGAGAACGATTACAGCTCAAAAAATAACATATTTACGTAAAAAATAAAAGAGGTCGTATCAAAACGACCTCTTTTTCTTCTCTTTTCCGCGAATTATTCCCTGTGGCGGGAGGACAGCGCATCGTGGGTGCGCTCCAGATACTCCTTGATCTCATCGTACTGAGCGCTTGCCACGCCGGAAAACAGGATGTCCACCAGATTGAGCATGGCAATGCGGCTGCCCATGGCCCCGCTGCGAAACGTAACTTCCGGAGTGGAAATGCGCAGCACCACATCCGCGCCCAATGCCAGCGGGCTTTTGCTGTAGCGTGTCAAAGCAATGCTTTTGGCGCCGGCGGCGCGCACCAGTTCCAGCGCATCCAGAATTTCCGCGGTGGTGCCGGAATTGGACACCAGAACCGCCACATCCCAGGACTTCAGCAGCGCGGCGGCGGTCTGCATGCTGTGACCGTCCACAAACGCCTGACAACGCTTGTTAATGCGCATGAATTTCTGCTGCGCGTCCGCGCACACAATGCCGGATGCACCCAGCCCATACCAGTCGATACGGGGCGCCGCGCACAGCAGCATCACCGCCCGCGCCATCTGTTCCTTGTCCAAAACGCTCAATGTTTCTTCGATGGAACGTCGGTTATTAAAAGATACGTTTTCAATGATCGTGGCCAGGTCGTCCCCCGGCCGAATGTCGGTATACCGGCGTTCCTCGGCAACGCTCTCATCCGAGCCCAGCGCTGCCGACAGGCTGAGAATAAAATCCCGATAACCCCGGTAGCCCAGCGTTTTACAAAAGCGCAGCACAGACGCTTCACTGGTGCGGCTGTTGTGTGCCAGCTGCTTGATGGACATGGATTTCACCGTGGCCAGCCGCGGCTCCACATATTCCGCCACGGTTTTTTCCACCCTTGTCATCGTAGGTTTTGCGTCTCGAATCCGGATCTCGACGCTGTTGCTCTGTGCCATATGCGCTTCCTCCTCCCCGCCCGCCTTCCGGGCCGGGCCAATTATGACAGTTTTTTTCAGCATACATAATTTTTTCGAAAAAAACAAGTCCCATTCCCTTTTTTGGTTTATAGAAAGCTTCCGGAAAGAAAAAACTGCTGTTTTGCACAAGTTTTGAAAATATTTTTTATAAATCTTTGATGTATTGCATTTTTATTTCACGCATGCTAGCATACCAATAGATCAATGAGAAAGCAGAGGGTGCATCATGGACCTGATTCAACTGGAATTCTATGCGCACAGTCTGGGCGGCGCTGTCCGCGTGAACGTACTGTTGCCCTCGCCCTCGCCGGAACGGCTGGAAGCGCAAGGTCCGGCCGCCGTATACGCACAGGAAGCCGGGCGAAAATGGCCGACACTGCTGCTTTTGCACGGTATGCAGGGCAACGAAAGCGCATGGCTGCGCCATTCGATGGCGGAACAATCCGCCGCGCAGGCCGGGGTGGCGGTGGTGATGCCCGGTCTTTTGAACAGCTACGGGTTTGATCTTGGGTTTGATCTGTCCTTTGAACAATATCTGCGCACGGAGCTTCCGGCCTTTCTGGCCAGCCGCCTTCCGCTGGATCTGTCCCCGGCTCAGTACACCGTGGCGGGACTGTCCATGGGCGGTTTTGCCGCTTTGCGGCTGGCAGCGCTGGACCCGGGCCGCTACGCTGCCGCCGGCAGCTTTTCCGGGGCGGTGGAACCCTGGGGCGTGGTGCAGCGCCGGGGCGAAAAGGCCGCGGGAGCGGTTTTGGCACACACCGACGCTTTGGACGGTCTGCGCGGCACGCAGCCTGTCTATCTGGCGTGCGGCCAGCAGGACGCACTGGTGCTGGACATGAACCGCCGCCTTCACCAGCGCCTGGAAAGCGCCGGCATACCGCACACCTATGAAGAATGGTCCGGAGGCCATGAATGGACTTTTTGGGATACTGCCCTGCGCCGCTTTCTGACCTGGCGTGCGCAGCATCTGTCCCCTTGCAGCGAAAGGAAGGAATTGCAATGAACGAACGGCCCAATATTGTATTGATTGTGACCGATGAAATGCGGGGCGACTGCATGGGCGTCGCCGGACATCCGGACGTGAAGACGCCTTATCTGGACTCTCTGGCGGACATGGGCGTCTATTATCCCAACGCCTACTCCCCTTGCCCCAGCTGTGTACCGGCGCGGGCAGTGCTTCACACAGGGCTTTCTCCCCGGCACACCGGCCGGGTGGGATACCAGGATTGTGTGGAGTGGAACTATGGCTGCACCATGGCGGGCGAACTGACGCGGCAGGGGTACCAGACGCACTGCGTGGGCAAGATGCACGTGTATCCGGCCCGCAACAGCATGGGCTTTTCCAGTGTGGAACTGCACGACGGATACCTGCACTACGGCCGGTTCCCCGGGGTGGATTACCACGAAAACCAGCAGATCTCAGACGATTATTTTTACTGGCTGAAAAACGAAAAGGGCATCGCATGTGATGTGACAGACTCCGGCGTGGAGTGCAACAGCTGGGTGGCCCGGCCCTGGCCCTACGAGGAGGCGCTGCATCCCACAAACTGGGTGGCCAGCCGCAGCATTGACTTCCTGCGCCGCCGCGACCCGCGCAAACCGTTTTTCCTGATGGTGAGCTTTGTGCGGCCCCATGCGCCCTACGACGCGCCCCAGTGCTATTTTGACATGTACCGTGACCGTGCCCTGCGCGCTCCGGCCAGGGGCGACTGGGACCGTGAAGACTGGTTGCAGCGGTACGGGCGGCGCTACAACGCAGCCACCGGGCCATCCGACCCGGAGCTGATCCGCCAGCAGCAGATCGGTTACTATGCCTGCATCACCCACATGGACCATCAGATCGGACGGATCTGGATGTCACTGGTGGAACACGGGCTGCGGGACAACACAGTGATCCTGTTCACCAGCGACCACGGCGAAATGCTCAGCGACCATTGCTGGTGCCACAAATCGCTGCCCTATCAGGGCAGCGTCCGAGTGCCGATGCTGGTAGCCGGCCCGGAGAAATACATTGGTCCCGCGGGCCGCACGGACCTGTCGCTGGTGGGTCTGCAGGACGTAATGCCCACCGTTCTGAAATTGGCAGACGCGCCGGTCCCGGCTCATCTGGACGGCGAGAACGCACTGGAAGGCACAAAGCGCACCTGGCTGCACGGAGAGCATGTATTCCGCTTTGAAGACCGCTCCAATCAGTTCATTGTTACCAAAACCGACAAATACGTGTGGTTCTCTCAGACCGGGGAAGAGCAGTATTTTGACCTGGAAAACGACCCCCAGGAAACCCACAATGCCATTGAAGACCCCGCGCATCAGGCGCGAATCGCCCAGCTGCGGGGCTACCTGATCGAATCTTTGAAAGACTCTGAGGAGGGTTATTCCGATGGCGAACACCTGATCGTGGGGCGCCCGCCGCAGGAGTGCCTGTCCAACGCCACCGCGGAAAACGTTTAAAAACAAAGAGAAGGAAAGTGGCGCCGCATCAGCGGCGCCACTTTCCTGTTGTATTCGGGCTTTTATTTCTGCGCCAAGATCCGCTGCGTCAGCTCCCGGATGGGACGCACACAGGGGTCTGCTGCATCGATCTCCACATAATGTTCCAACGCTCCCCGAATGCGCTTTTCCCGCACCGGGAACGCCTTTGCACGGTAGCGCCGGGCGAACGCCTCGTCCACGTGAACCACCCGCCACAGCTTTGCCGCCGGGCAGTTATGCGCCAAAAACGTATCGTGCCCGTTCGCCAGATTCTTCACTGCGTTTTCCAGCTTATCCGGGCGAAACCACAGGGGCTGCTGCGGCCCCACGTTGCCTTCCAGCGGGCCTGTGACTTCAATATACACATTGGTTCCCACCACGTGCAGGTCTGCGTCTCCCTTTTCAAAGCCATTTTTCGAGGCACTTCCCGCAATGTACGCGGTGCTTTCGGCACCCAGACCGCAGGGCTCTACCTGACGGCCTGTTTTTCGCTCCAGATATTCCGCCAGCACCGCCTCCCGCTGGGTGGAGCGGTCCCAGGTGGACTGATAGCGATCTTTCCAGTAATTCTCATCACACTGCGCCATCGGTCGTCACTCCTTTCCGTCCATGGGCTTGATCAGCGACTGAACAAATGCGATCTCCTCATGGGTGAGGCCGTATTTTTCGTACAGAGCCCGGTCCGTCCAGGCGCGGGAAAAGTCCTGTTCCGGCACCAGCGAAAAGCACTGCCGCGTCACATGCTGCGACACAGCCACCTGCCCCACCAGAAAGCGCACAAACCGGGTGCGCAGATACTGTTCCAAATGGACCGCTTCCCGTTTGCGGTCGAAGCTGCCCGCCACCAGATACGTCTCCGTACAGACTGTGCCCGGCGCCAGCAGTTCCATGGTGGACAGGATTCGGAAACGGCCGCTTTTGTCCGGCTGGCCCGCGTGCTCCGCGGTCAGATAAGACAGCATCACTTTCCACTGACCGATCATCTCGGCGCCTTTTCGGACCTCTTCCCGGGGAAAGGGCCCGGTTCCACCGTTGTACCGCAGCGTCAACGCGCCTGTTTCTCCGGGCCTTACATTGGTGGCCAGGCCAAAGGGCTTGCGGCTGGAAACCCGCTGGGCCAAACTCGGCTCGGCCAGAGCCTGTACCTTGTGCACAATGGACACGGCCGCCGGGTAGCGGATCAGTGTGGGAAATTCGTCCAGAAAACGCACGGCATGCTGCCGCGCTCCCTTGCGGAAATTGGTAAAGTCACAGGGTCCGTCGTACTCCCGCTGCCAGAGGAAATAGCATGCGCCGCCCGCGATGTCCACACCGGGGAAGCAGTCCAGCGAATTGGTATAATCCACCAGATGGGAAATGCGCCGGTCGTGAAGCATCTCGTCCCGGAAACGATCCAATCCCTTTCCGCCGGAGTACCACTTTGCGGGAATGATCAGGCTGGCACACCGGGGCGCCAGCGCCTTCGCCTGCTGCACAAACAGCGGGTACACCGGTGACGCACTGGCGCCGTTTCCGCCGTCCTTGCGCTGATAGGGCGGATTGCCCACCACCGCGTCAAAACGCAGCGTCCCATGCCCCCGCAAAAGAGCCTGATACGTCTCGGTTTGGCCCGTGCTCCAATTTTTCAACCGGCAGGGGCTTTCCGGTCTTCCCGGCGGGCAGGCAGAGACCGCATCCATCTGCCACAGATTCCAGGACAGCACCTCGGCCGCGGCCAGCAGCTCATGCTCCGCAGGCGCGCGGTTCAGGCGGTCGCGCACCGCCTCTTCAAAGGTGTGCAGCAAATTTTCCCGGGCCAGCAGAAGACTGTCGCCCTGAAACTCAAAACCGTACACACTGCGCACCGCCCGCAGCGCAAGACACATCCATTCCTCTTCGCTTTGGGCCGCAACGCCCGCAGCACGCAGTTTGCGGTCCAGCATTCCGGTTCGTTTGGAAAGAGGAATCCGTCTGCCGGTCACCGCATCGCGCCCGCCCGCCAGATAAGGCGCCTCGCCGCAGGCCAGCTCCAGCCGGGGCGCATCCACGTACTCCGTCTGCCCGCGCCCTGTCCAGAACAAATCCGTCAGATCATTCTGGGCGGCACAGATCCACGCGGGGGTAAACACTTCGCCCCGCGCGCGGGTGCGGCGGGTCTTCTGCTCCTGCTGTTTTTGGGCGCGGGGCCGCAGAACCGCCCGCAGCTCGGCCGTCAATTCCCGCTGCGGCGCAAATTCCGGTCCCAGCGGGGCATAATCGTCCACCGCCCATACAATGCGGCCGCCGGTGGTTTGGTCCCGCAGAAGCATCTCCCGCACGGAGGCGCTCCATTCTGATTTTTCTGCTTTTTTCATGGCGCTCCTCCCTGGCGATTGATAGCACTATTGTATCATTCCCATGCGGCAAACACAAATTGAAAATGCGACAAAAAAGGCGGGAGACCTGTGTCTCCCGCCCTGTGCTCTTGTTATTGCAACTCAGAAAACTCGGTGCGGCCGCCCACAACAATGTGCTTCAGCTGCACATCCTCGTCAAAGACCAGCAGGTCCGCAGCCTTGCCCACCTGAATGGACCCGGTGCGAGTCTCGATGCCCAGCATCTCGGCCGGTGTCAGAGACGCCATGCGCACCACATCGTACAGCGGAGCGCCGGTCAGCTTGCGGAAAGTGCGCACCAGCATATCGGTGGTCGCCACACTGCCCGCGAAGGCACTGCGGTCCATCAGCTTGGCCACGCCGTCCTCTTTGATGCAGGGAACGCCGCCCAGAGAATACTCGCCGTCGGGCATACCAGCGGCGCACATGCTGTCGGTGACCAGGCACACCCGGCGGGGGCCCTTCACCTTATAAATCAGCTGCAGCAGTTCTGCGGGCAGATGGCTGCCGTCCGCAATGGCTTCCACATACATCTCATCCAGCAGATAGCCCGCCTCGATGGCGCCTGCATGACGATAGGCATGCTTGCGCTGGACCGTGGTCATGCAGGAGTAGAAGTGCGTCAGGCACCGCAGGCCCATATCATGGGCGTGCATCACCTGTTTGCAGTCCGCATCGGAGTGCGCCAGGCTGGAAATCACGCCATGCTGGTGCAGTGCTTCCAAAAAGCGGTCCGAACCATCCAGTTCCACCGCAAAAGACCAGCGGCGGACGCGGTCCGTGCGGCGCAGCACCTCTTCGTACTCGTCCGGCTGCGGATTGCGCAGATACTCGGGGTTCTGGGCTCCGGCCTGAGAGGCTGCGAAATACGGACCTTCCAAATGCAACCCCAGAATGTGGGGGCAGCCCTCGCGCTCCAGATCCAGCTGATTGAAGCCGTCCACAAAATCCAGCAGATCCTGCCGGCTTCCGGTCAGGGTGGTGGGCACGATGCTGGTGGTGCCGTGCAGCATATGGCAGCGGGCCGCGGTATAAACGGCCTCGCCCCCTTCCATGAAGTCGTGGCCGCCCGCGCCGTGCACATGCACGTCGATGAAACCGGGCGACAGGTACATGCCCTGACAATCCACCGTCACATCCGCGCCGTCCAGGCAGGCGTCCGGCCCGAAGGCGATCGCGGAGATGGTGTCGTTTTCCGTCATCAGGCAGCCTTCGCGCACTGCGTCCGGCAGGACGATGCGCGCGTTTTTATAACAGGTTTTCATGATGGGATCGCTCCTTTACAGGCAGCGCACCGCACCGCGGAAGCGCTCCAGGAATTGGTTGTTCCACTCGTCGCCGCCCGGGCAGTTGCCGCTGCGCCAGACCGGCGGATTTACGCCTTCGTTGACCAGCATGTTGATGGCCTCGATGACCACGCAGTTCATCACGTAGGCGTTCGCATAGGTGGACAGGGCGCCGATCTTCTGCTCAAAGCCCGGAATTTCCAGCGTGGCGTCGCCCAGCTTGACCTTGCAGTCAATGCTGCAATCCACAACGTCGTGCAGATTCTTTTTGCTGGGATGACGGGCGGGATGATCCAGCGGGCAGGTTTCGGCGTGTTCGTGGCTGCTGACGCCGATGACCTTGGCGCCGTGCGCCTTGGCGGTCAGGGCCGCGTCGATGGTGGCGGAGTTGATGCCGTACGCATTGACGATCCACAGAAGATCGCCCTCGCCGATGCCGTAATCTTCCACTACGATTTTGCCGTAACCGGGCAGGCGCTCGGTCTGCATGGATTTCAGCGCACCGCTGCTGAGCATGGTCTCCTGGTTCAGAATGGCGCTGATGTGCATCAGGCCGCCGGCGCGGAAGAACACTTCCATGGCCGCCAGGTTGGAATGGCCGCCCGGGCCAAACACATATACCAGCTTATCCTGTTTGACCTGATCCGCGATCATGCGGGCAGCTTTCAGGATGTTCTCGCGCTCGGTGGCGCGGATTTCGTTGATGATCTTGAGAATTTCATCGTAGTACAGATCGGTCAGAAGTCCCTGTTCCATTTGTTTGTTCTCCTCTCAATATTCGTTTGCCAATGCGCCAACGCCATCGGCGATCACAGACTCGATGGCAGGCGCATAAGTGCCTGCCAGAGCAAAATACAACGCTGATCCCTCCGGCTCATAACCGCCGTGGGAAATCTGGCGCGCGGTGGCCAGATAGCCGATCATGCCGTTGCAATAGCCTGCGCTCAGGGCGCCGGGCACCTGCTCACGCGCAATGGCCGCGTACTTCTGCGCCACTTCGGCGTTGAAGAAAAACATCGTCAATCCGCCCAAATCCAGGCGGGAGATCTCCAGCGTTTCATGGTCCCGGCACTGTTTGCGGGTGATGGCGGCCACCCACTGCCGGTGCGCCTCATCGCCGCTTTTTGCCTCTTCCATGGACTGCTCCAGACCCGTCTGATCCAGCGGCAGCTGCCGGGTGGTGCGGGCGATGAAGACTTTCTCGCCCAGCGCGGTGCCTTCGCTTTGCAGCAGCGCCTCGCAATGCGCCGTGAACTGCCGTGCAAAATTCTGCACGCCCTCATAGCTCTGCGGTATAAACCGCTCGCCCAGCACGCTGTTGGGCCGCAGGTCTGCGGTGCAGCCCTGCAGGAACACGCCCACACTGTCGGGGAACATCTCGTCCAGCATGCGCAGCGTGGCGCCCGGATAGTCCGGATGCACCGCATTGCCGTTGGCGAGGTTTGCGTGGCAGGGATAGTGCACCAGCACGCCCTTCACGGTTCCGTCCGCCCGCTCCAGACGCACCACCGTCAGATGGTGGTCGGCCGGCATGTCATAGTTGGGCCACATGGCAATCCCGTCGGGCGTGTGCACCCGGCGGTACACGTTCAGGGCACATTCGCCCCGGTGCACGGTTCCGCGCACCGGCTCCACGTTCTGTGCCGCTGCGCACGCGGCGGTCTCCACCTGCGTGTACAAAAATTCGGTGTACTCTGCGTCCACCGTCTCCAGCAGAGGCGTAAAGTTGCCGCCGGTGCCCGGGCCGCTGTGGTTGTGGGAAGCGGTGAACAGGATCTGCTCTTCCTTCACCCCCAGCGCCGCCGCAAGGCGGGGCCGCGCCATGGCGACAAACTCACTGTTCCACCACAGCAGATCGCCGTAGATCAGCACCGCCCGGTCCGAACCGCAGCGGTAGTCGTGCACGCGGACATAAATGTCCTCCAGCACGCTGTCAAAGGGGGTGGTCCGGGTGGCATAGCCTGCCAGCCGGACCGGCCGGGGCGGGGTGATGGCCCGCTTGGCCGTTCCCAGCTCCATGTTCATTCCGCTTTCCCCTCTTTCTCATACAGTTCCACCACTTTGATAAAGTCGCGCAAAATGTGGAACGGATCTTTTACCGGCAGCGCCACCAGCTTGTCCTGCGGGCTGCCGTCCCGCTGACGGATCTGCACCCACTCGCCCAATTCCTTGTTGGGGAAGGTGGAGAAGGCATAATCCGCAGACTGCTGATACAGCGCCTCGAACTCCTCGTCGCCGGTGAGCTGATACAGATACGAGAAGATGTACAGAAGTTCGGAATGCGGCCACCAGAGCTTCATGTCCCAGGTATCCTTCACCAGCTCCTCATACGGTGTGCCGATGCAGTCGCCCCTGGGCGCGCCGCCCTCACGATCCACAAACCGAAGCAGGCCGCCGTATTTCTCGTCCCATCCCAAGTGGAAGGTGCGCTTTGCGATCTGCGCAATGCGGGGCAGGTATTTGTCCAGTTCGCCGTACTCCTCAAGGAATTCCAGCAGGAACCAGGCGTCCTCCAGTGTGTGGCCGGGGTTGATGTGCCGGTCCAGCAGGCGGGTATAGCTCTTGTCATCCGAGAGATGCTCGCGGATCAGACCGTCGCCGTCGTACAGCACATCCAGAATGAAATGGACCTTGCCGCGCACATACGCTTCCTGCTCGGCCACGTCCAGGCCGAAGGAACGGCGCATATCCATGTACTCCTGCACGGTGTTCACCAGAATCATGGGAATGCCGTGGACCTGATATCCATCGGGAACGGGATAGGGCTCGGTGAGGAAGTCGCCGCTCTCCACCCGTTTTGTGATGCTGCGATACAACCGGTGCGCCACGTCGGCCGCCTCGGTGTTTTGTGTCATTTTCGCGTACTGCGCGCTGCCGATGAGCGCAAAGCAGTCCGCATAGATGCTGGCATCGTAACGGCCGGTGGGCTCGTCCACCAGTTTCTCGCCGTCCCGCGTCAGCAGATAGCAGCAGATGTCATCCGGCCCGTAAATGGATTTGTCCGCCAGAAAACGGAAGGTCTCATCCATCAGGGGTTCCAGCTCCGCCGGGTCCACCTTGGGCAGAACTCCCTGTTTCGCCAGACGGTACACCCGCGCCAGCACCCACAGCCAGCGTCCCTGAGACCAGGTGAACTTGTTGTCGCTGAGGCGCTGGTCGCCGTTGTTGTTGATGCAATTCAAAATGCCGCCCTGTTCCCGGTCGACAAATTTCAGCCAGTACGGCAGGAAATTGTCCTGAATCTGGCTGACATAAAACGCTTTCCGTTCATTCATATCCATTTCAGTTCACAATATCCCCGGCCGAAACGGCCGGGGATCCTTTCTTTTACACTTATTCGTCTTTGCCCAATTTTACCATCAGGTCTTCGATTTCCGGTTTCACCTGCATCTTCAGGGCATACTTGTTGATCAAGCCGATGCCCGCATAGAACACGAAGGATACCGCCAGAGGAGCGATCAGCGCGATGTCCGCTTCCATGGTGAAGCCCATCTTGGTCAGTACGAATACGCCCAGGCCGGCCAGCACGGAGATGATGGCGGCTTTCGCGTCGCAGTACTTGAACGCGGGGAACAGGCCCAGCAGAAGAGGAATGGCCGTCGGTCCCAGCAGAGCGGAGAACCAGGTCAGAATCAAACCGGTGACGCCACCGAAATAGTCACTGAACAGAGCCACAAATACGGTCAGAGCAGTGAAAATGATGGTGGTGATACGCGCATACCACAGGGATTTGCGCTCGCTGGCCTGCAGGATCTTCGGATTGAAGATGGGCAGGATGTCACGGGTCAATACCGCAGAGATGGTGTTCGCGTCGGAGTTGCACATGGTCATGGTGTTGGCGAACATGGATGCCAGAACCAGGCCGACCATGCCAACCGGCAGGAAGGTGTTGGTCAGAGTTGCATACAGGCTGGCTTCCGCAGTGGCCTGATCCATGCCCGGGAAGAGCAGGGGTCCGCACCACATGGGGAAGAACAGGATGAACGGCCAAACCAGATACAGAGCTGCGGAGAACAGACCTGCTTTTTTGGCCTCCTTGGCGTCGCTGGTAGAAATGAAGCGAGCAGCCAGGTTCCAGGTACCACCACTGTAGCTGAAGAAGATAACGAAGAAGTACAGCAGAGTCCAGCTGAGAGAACCCTGGCCGCGGCCGGCGTTGAACACGGACACGTTTGCCTCGGGCAGAGCGCTGAACACGCTGAAGAAGCTCAGACCATAGTCACCCAGTTTCATGATAACGCCGATGAACAGGGCCAAGCCTGCGGCCACCTGCACGATGAACTGGATAAAGTCGGTCCACAGGTCGGCCAGAATGCCACCGATGGCAATGTAAATCAAAGAGATCAGGCCGGAGACGATAACGCCGACCCAAATGGGCATACCCGTAAAGCCGTGGAGCAGGATGCCGATGGAAGTCCATTTTGCAGCAACGTCCAGCAGCTTGCTGCCGATACCGGAGATGGCGATCAGCAGCTGAGCAGCGCGGCTATAGCGCATCTGCAGATATTCCGTCGGGGACTCGATGCCCAGCGCGCGGCGCAGACGCGGCCAGCGGGGGATAATGGTCACCGAAGCCAAGGCCGTTGCCAGAGCGATGTTGACCGCCCACCAGAAGTAGATGGACATGCCCTGCGCATACGCGATGCCTGCGTAACCTACGAATACTACGCCGGAATAACCGGATACGTGATGGGAAATGCCCGACATCCACCAGGGGATCTTGCCACCGCCAACAAAGAAGTCCGTGGAACTGTTAATGTTCTTGCCGGACCGAATGCCGACCCACAGGACCAGCACGAAGAACAGCACGACCACTACCCAGTCGAGCCAATGCATTGTCATTGTTTCTGCCATGTTTTGAATTCCTCCTTCTTAATTTGGTTCAATGTTTGTTTGTGTCCAGAGCTTTCAGCCGGTCATCCCGGTAATGCTCTGTGAATACACGACTCTTCTCGCTCCCTCCCTCCGCATGCATTTTTTCAGTCACCTGAATATACTGTTTCACTTGCTCCTTTGAAAAGTAGCCAAGTAAAAAAGCATCCAATTGCTTGTCCTGGTTGGAAATGGTGCGGTTCCACAGATACAGGCAGCCGCCAAAAACCGCCACCGCCACAAAAGGCGCTGCAAAATACAGCACGAAGGACCCCAGCATCGCTTCCAGCTGCGGGCCAAAGGCCACCGCTGCCAGCACCGCCGCCGCAAGCACTTCCACGGGGAGCAGCAGCCCCA
This sequence comes from Owariibacterium komagatae, assembly GCF_045865535.1. Classification (GTDB taxonomy): domain Bacteria; phylum Bacillota; class Clostridia; order Oscillospirales; family Ruminococcaceae; genus Ruthenibacterium; species Ruthenibacterium komagatae. The sequence continues at coordinate 2,131,709 of NZ_AP031406.1, read as the reverse complement.
CCAGCGATTTCAGGCTGTTTTTGCGCCGGAAATTTTCCAGTTCGCGCACCACCGCCGCTTTCTCAAAATCCTGCCCGTATTTTTCTGCCAGTGTCGGATTGATCATGACCTGAAAAGGTTTTTTCCCGTTCCACAGCGGGCTGACCACTTCCACCGTACGGTGCAGAAATTCGTATTTGGCCATTTCCGGGCAGTGATAGAACTCTGCGTTGCAGTCGATGGGCAGTTCCAGGGCAAACGGTTCGGGCGTGCCGTAGCGGTTTCTCGGTTTGGGAAGAACAATAAATTTCCGCACCAGTGCTACCGCCGCAAGCAGCCCAAGAAGGAGAAGCACAACGCTCAGCCAGACCATCCCGCGGGCAAGCCAGGCACCCAGAACAAAGTCCAGCACCAGCACCGGAACCGTGCCCAAAATGTACCACACGTTCGGGGACTTCAGTTTCATGTTCTCCTCCTCCTTTTAGGAATTGTGTTATTCCGCCAAATCTCCCGCGCAGGCTTTATCGATGTACATACGCACATTGTCCGTGCGGCGCAGGATGCTAGCCGGGCAGGCCGTGCTCACAGGGCCGGTCAGAGCCGCCACCGTGGCGTCGTGTTTTTTGTCGGACGGCACGATGCAGAAAATGTACTGGCTGGCCATCAGGCGGGGCACCGTCACGGTCAGTGCATACTCGGGCACTTCGTCCAGCGTGTCAAAGCATTTGTCGTGCACCTGCTGCTGGCGGCATACCAGATCCAGTTTTACCTTTTTAATGACTTCCTTGTCCTCAAAGTCCGCCACAGGGGGATCGTTGAACGCGATGTGTCCGTTCTCGCCGATGCCCATGAACGTCACATGGGTGGGAGCATTGCGCAGCAACTGGCCGTAGCGGGCCGTTTCCTCTTCCACCGGGCGGGACCCGTCGATCAGATTCACGCTCTTGAACGGGACCTTGTTGAAAATGGATTCGCTGAGGAAATGATTAAAGGATTTCTCGTGGCCCAGCGACAGCCCCACATACTCGTCCATGTGATAGCCGTTCACCCGGTTCCAGTCGATGCCGGGCTGTTTGCACAGCTCTTCCAGGAACTCCGACTGCGAGGGAGCAGCCGCAAAAATGCAGTTGATCTCCGGCTCTTTCTCCAGAAGCTCCCGCAGGCAGGCAGCGGCTTCCTCGGCTGCCACACGGCCCATTTCGGCGCGCGTATCAAAAATTTTCAGATCCACTTTGTCATACTGTTTTTCAATCAAAGCGATTACCTCCTTAACCTTCTATACACCTTTCTCACGGATCGCCGCTCGACGAGCGTCGGTTCCATCACTACGTTTTCCTGGGCGCATCCGGGCTGCTCAATGGCATCCAGCAGCATACGGGCAGCCTTTCGGCCCATCTCATGCGACGGCTGGCTGATGGTGGTCAGCGCGGGTTCCACAAAATCGCTGATATAGATGTTGTCAAACCCGATCACCGAAACATCCGCCGGCACATACACGCCATTGGCCTTCAGGCACTGGATCATGCCGATGGCCGTCATATCATTGATGGCGAACACTGCGTCCGGCAGGCATTCGCCCTGTAAAAGCATCTTTCCAAGTTCGTATCCGTTGCGGAACTCCGAGTTCTCCGCGCCTGCGTCCGTGGAACCTTCGTACAGAAGCATCCGTTTGGAATTGAACCGGATCCCGTTTTCCCGCAGAGCCGCCTTATACCCTTCAAAGCGCTGCTTGCGGCTGCGCCGGTCCATGGGACCGCTGGCAAAGGCGATATCCCTGTGTCCGCACTGGATCAGATAGCGGGTGGCCAGCAGGCCGCCCTGGTAAAAGTCAAACCCCACATTGAGCCCCGGATATTCCTCATAGGTCTGGTCAAACAGCACACAGGGAATCTCCAGCCGGCGAAGCTTGTCCATCAGCGCCTCGTCCATGTGCATGCAGGACAGCAGAATTCCGGACACCTGTTTTTGCCCCAGCATTTCAATGTGCTGCGACTCCAGCCGGCTGCTGTTCTGCGAAAGGCACAGAATCGGCACATAAGAACGCTGAACGCATTCTTCTTCCACCGCAGACATCAGGCTCCCGTAAAACGGATTGACAATGGACGGCAGAACCACGCCGATCTCTTTTTCGCCCACGCCCGATTGAAGCATTTTTCCAATCAAATTGGGTTTATAATTGAGATCCTGCGCCACCTGCATCACTTTTTTCCGCAGCTGCGCACTGATGGGGTAATCGCTGCCGCTTAATACCCGTGACACGGTTGCTGTGGACGTACCCGCCGCCCGGGCCACATCCACAATGGTGCATTTTCTGTTTTCGCTCATGAGCTCTGTCCCTTTCGGTTCAGTAAACGTTTTCTATATCATACCAGACAAAAACCCTTTTGTAAAACCAGCTTTTCTTGTTAAATGCGAACAGATTCCTTTTGTAAAATTACTGTTTTTTTCAAAAATTTCTAATTTCAAAGCACCTTATGGTAAATTTGTTTCCGGGTTTTCGAAAAAAAGAACGGCTTTCCCTCTCGAATTGTGGAAAATCCCTGATTTTACGGACATTAATTTTTTACTGTCACTTTTTTTATTCGCAGAAATTTGTTACTGGAAGCGCTTTCCAGCGGTTGTGCAAAGCTTCTAAAATCAGACCAATTTCATGGTCTGAATGCACAAACTTTCTTTTTTGTGTAAAAAAACCGTAAAATCGCGCTTTTTCAAGATCCCTTTGGCACCTGTTTCTGCGCCGGACGACACAGTTCAAAGTGGTTTTTGTGAAACCGGAGCAAGCCATCCCGCTGCGCCCGGCTCAGTTCGCCGGACAATGCACTGCGCTCCACGCACAGATAATCCGCCAGCTGCTGCCGGTTGAACGGGATGTCAAATACATCCGCTCCCTGACGCACGGCCTCGGCGGAAAGGTAGGACAGCAGCCGCTCCCGAATGGTGTGCGGGGTGATGTGGCCGATTTTCCGGGTCAGCACCAGATTTTTGGCAGCTGCCGCCTGCAGAAGATTGTGCAAAAACCGCAGATGCGGCCCGCTGGCCGGCATGTCTTCACGCCACAAACGGGCCGGCTCCAGAAACAGCACGCAGGTTGGCTCCGCCGCGGTCACGTCCACCAGCAGCAGCGCATCCGGCACACAGGCATAGGCTTCCGCAAACACCTGCCCCGGCCGCACATGGTCCAGAATGTTCTCGTTGCCCCACGCATCCCGGCGCACCACATTGGCCCCGCCCCGCAGCACAAGCCCCAGCGCGGTCACCCGCTGGCCGGTGCGCAGGATCGTCTGCCCTTTCTCGTACTCCTTTTGCCCGGCGCTCAAATCCCGCAGCAGCACCGCACGCTGAGCTGCATCCAATCCCGCAAACAGCGGAGAATCGCTCCACTGAGAAAAATTTTCCATGGGTTTTCGCTCCTTTCGTTGTTTTAACAACATACTTTCTTCTTTGATTGTTGTACAATCACGAAGAAAAGTCAACGGAGCGGAGGAACTTTCATATGATTCGAAAAATCATTCACATCGATGAGGAAAAATGCAACGGCTGCGGCCTGTGTGCCAAAGCCTGCCACGAAAATGCCATCGGCATGGTAAACGGAAAAGCCCGCCTTCTGCGGGACGATTACTGTGACGGTCTGGGCGACTGTCTGCCCGCCTGCCCCACGGGGGCCATCACCTTTGTAGAGCGGGAAGCCGCGGCCTACGACGAAGCGGCGGTGCGCGCCAATCAGGCGCGGCTGCGGGGCGAAGCCTGCGGATGTCCCGGCAGTCAGAGCCGGAAACTGAACCCCTGCGCGCCGGGCGGAGCGGACGTTCCCTCCCAGCTGCGGCAGTGGCCGGTACAGATCAAACTGGCGCCGGTGCGCGCGCCGTATTTCCAGGGCGCGGATCTGCTGGTGGCCGCGGACTGCACCGCCTATGCCTATGGCAACTTCCACCGGGATTTCATGCAGGGGAAGGTGACGCTGGTGGGCTGCCCCAAGCTGGACGCGGTGGATTACGCCGAAAAGCTGACGGCCATTTTGCAGGAAAACGAAATTCAAAGCCTGACCGTTGTGCGCATGGAAGTGCCCTGCTGCGGCGGTATGGAGCAGGCCGTGCGGCGTGCGCTGGCCGCCTGCGGAAAGCCGCTTTCTTTGAAGGTGGTCACCCTGTCCACAGACGGCCGCATTCTGTGAGAAAACGAACAGCCGCCCCCTCGCTGAGGGGGCGGTTTTGTGTTATGATAGAGGGCGTGAAAGGAGCGAGGAACATGATTCTGTGTACGCCCGCGTGCTGTACCCGCTTTGCCTGCATTGCGGACCGCTGCGAGGACAGCTGCTGCGTGGGCTGGGAAATCGCCGTTGACAGCGCCTCTCTGGCCCGGTACGACAGCGTCCGGGGTGCCTTTGCCCAAACGCTGCAGGACAGTCTGATTCGCACGCCCCAGGGAGCCTGTTTCCGGTTGCGTCCCGACGGGCGCTGCGCGCTGCTGAACGACGCGGGCCTGTGTGAGCTGTACATCCATCTGGGAAAAGACGCTTTGTGCCAGATCTGTGCGGATCATCCCCGCTTTTTTGAATGGTACGGTCCGGTCAAGGAGGCCGGCCTGGGCTTGTGCTGCCCCGAAGCGGCCCGGCTCTGGTTTGCTCAGCCGCTGCCCTTCTCTCTGGTGCGGCAGCCGCTGGCGGAACCGGAGGAGCCGGCACCCCTCTGGTACGAACCGCTGGAGCGGGTGCGCGCCTGTGCCTTTTCGCTGCTTCAGGACCCGGAGCGGTCCTTTCCCCAGCGGCTGGCCCTTGTGACAGCCCTGTGCGGCCACGCCCAAACCTGTGTGGACCGGGACCGTCCGGAAGATGTGGACGCAGTGCTGGCCGCCTACGCGGACCCTGCGCCGCTGCTGGAGTCGCTGGCACAAAGCGTAGCGCCGGCGGACGATTGCCGCCGGGAGGTTGTGGAGCTGTTCCGCGGCCTTTCCGCCTTGGACCCGGGCTGGACCCGCCGGTTGGAACGCTGCCCGGCCGTGCCCGGCTGGGACCCGGCCGCCGAACCCTGGCTGGAACGCTTCGCCCTGTATCTGGTATACCGTTATTTTCTGAAATCCTGCCTGGACGGCAACGTGCTGGGCCGCGGCAAATGGATGACCGCCGCCTGCCTGCTGCTGTTTGCGTTGAGCCGGGACGGGACCGACCCCGTGCTGCTGGCCAGGGAGTGGTCCAAAAACGTGGAATACTGCCCGGCCAATCTGGACCGGCTGGATCTTGCCGTGCAAAAGTTTTCCGCGTCGTCTTTGCTGGGAATGCTTGTGTCCCTGTAAGGGCGGCCGGCATTGCATTCCCGCCGTTTTTCCTTTACAATAACAGCAGCTTTATTTTCATTGGGAGGCATGTTTTATGGCCGGTTTACTGCTTGGAGCTCTGTTCGCGCTGGGCGCGCTGACCCCCAGCTTTCTGCTTGTATTTTTTCCCCCGCGCAAACGGCCGGGGCAGCTGCCCGCTTCGGAAGGGCCCCTGACCGCCATGGAGTACGCAGGCCGGGCCGGGTGCCTGCTGGTGTGCTGCTTTTCCGGCGACATTTTCACCCCGCATTTCGGCCCTCTGTTCTGGCTCTCGCTGGCATTGCTGGCGGTGTACTGGCTTTTGTGGGTCCGTTTCTTTCTGGGCGGACGCAATTTCCGCCTTCTGTACGCGCCTCTGGGGCCGCTGCCCATTCCCATGGCGGTGCTGCCCGTGTGCCTGTTTGAGGTCATGGCTTTGTGGGGCCGCAGCATCGGCCTGGCGCTGGTGGCGCTGGTGCTGGCACTGGGGCATGTGCCCGCCAGCTGGCGCATTGCTCAGGCGCTGAAACACCTGCCCGATTGATTGCAAACCCCGCGCGGGTATTATATAATGACAAAAGCGATTGTATCACGAAAAAGGAGAAACGAATCATGGACTACGCCCAGCTTGCCCAATTGATGTTCCCCCACACGGAGCACGATGTGGACTACTATCTGAACAAATACGGCCCCCGCGATCTGCCGGAAGGCGCCATCGTCACCCGCTATGCTCCCAGCCCCACGGGCTTTATCCACATGGGCGCACTGTACGCGTCCTTTGTCTCCCGCACGTTTGCCAAACAGACCGGCGGCGTGTTCTACCTGCGCATTGAAGACACCGACACCAAGCGCACCGTGGACAACGGCATTCAGCTGATCATCGACGACCTGAAGAAATTCGGCGTGGTGTTTGACGAGGGCCCTGTCAGCCAGACCGAGGCGGTGGGCGATTACGGCCCCTATATTCAGACCCAGCGCAAAGAGATCTACGACACGTTTGTAAAACACCTGGTGGCGCAGGGCAAGGCCTATCCCTGCTTCTGCACCCCGGAAGAGCTGGAGGCCATCCGCGCCCAGCAGGAGCGCGAGAAGGAGCCCATCATCGGCTATTGGGGCAAATACGCCAAATACCGGGAACTGGACCCCGCCGAGGCCGCCCGCCGCATCGAGAGCGGCGAGCCCTATGTGGTGCGCCTGAAAAGCTTTGGCGATCCCACCCGCAAGGAGACCTTCCGGGATGAGATCAAAGGCAAGCTGACGGTGCCGGAGAACTGCCTGGACATTGTGATCATGAAAGGTGACGGCTTCCCCACCTATCATTTCGCCCATTTTGTGGACGACACGCTGATGCGCACCACCCACGTGATCCGCGGAGACGAGTGGATCGCCTCTCTGCCCATCCACCTGCAGCTGTTCCGCACCTTCGGATTCCAGCCGCCCAAATATGCCCACATCGCGCCGCTGATGAAAACCGAGGACGGTTCCACCCGCAAATTGTCCAAGCGCAAGGACCCCGAGTGCGCCATCAGCTATTACTTTGAAATCGGCATGCCCACCGAGTCCATTCTGCTGTATCTGGCCACCATCTGCAACAGCGACTTTGAGGACTGGTTCATGAAGAACCCGGGCGCGAAGATCGAAGACTTCACCTTCCGCTTCAACCACATCGGCAAGGCCGGCGCCATTTACGATCTGGCCAAGCTGTACAACATCTCCAAGGGATTTGTCAGCCGCATGAAGGCGCAGGAGCTGTACGACCGGTCCGCGCCGTTCCTGAAGGAGTACGACCCCGCGTTCTACGAGCTGTACAGCCGGGACGAGGCTTACTCCGTGGCCGCCCTGAACATCGACCGCGAAAAACCCAAGCCCCGCAAGGACATCGCGGTCTACGGCGACATCAAGGCACAGATCTGGTATCTGTACGACGAACTGTTCCACACTCCCTGGCAGGACAACAGCATCATCGACACCGCCATTCTGTCGGATTATTTTGCAAATGTGTACGACCCTGCGGACGACAGTGCCGCCTGGATGGAGAAGGTCAAAGCCTTCGCGCCCAAGCACGGTTATGCGGCCGATGTGAAGGAGTATAAAAAGAACCCGGATCAGTACAGGGGCCACTTCGGCGCGATCTGCGGCATGCTGCGCTATCTGGTCACCAGCCAGACCAACTCCCCGGACCTGTATTCCATTCTGCATCTGCTGGGCGGCCAGCGGGTGCTGGCCCGCTGGAACGCCTATCAGGAGTGGGCCAAATGAGCGAATGCGTCATTCGCACCGCCCGGCCGGAAGACGCCGAAGCACTTTTGGAAATCTACGCACCTTATGTGCTTCAAACAGCGGTGACCTTTGAATACGACGTCCCCTCACGGGAGGAGTTCACCGGCCGGATGGAGCACATCCTGTCCCGCTATCCCTATCTGGCCGCCTGGGACGGCCGGCGCGTGCTGGGCTATGCCTACGCGGGCGCCTTTCATCCCCGTGCGGCCTACGGCTGGTCCGTGGAGACCACCGTCTATGTGCGCCGGGATGAGCGCCGCCTGGGTGTGGGCCGGGCGCTATACACCGTGCTGGAGCAGGCTTTGGCCGCCCAGCATGTTCTGAACCTGAACGCCTGCATTGCTTTTCCGTCCGAAGAGGACGCGTTTCTGACCATGGACAGCGTTCGCTTTCACGAAAAAATGGGCTATCGCATGGCCGGGCATTTTCATGCCTGCGGGCGAAAGTTCGACCGCTGGTACGACATGGTCTGGATGGAAAAGCATCTTGGCCCGCACACCGGGCATACAGCGGATGTGGTGCCTTTTTCCCAGGTACGCGGCCAGCTGGGGCTGTGAGACCATGGCTCCTTCTGCCGAACCTTTTGTCTACCGGAAGCGTCCGGCGTACCGATGGTTTCTTTTGATGGGCGCGCTGATACAGCTGCTGTGCCTGTGGATGAATCTGCGGGCCCGGGAGACGATCTCCCGGGCCGGTGTGCTGGTGCTTTTATGCCTCGCCGCCGGTGTTGATTCCTTCTGCAAACGAAACGCCCATTCTGTTTCCTGATACAAAAAGCGGACAAGTGTCTGACAATATGCACCATATTCGGCGTTTGAGCCGGGTGTGGTGCATTTTTAATTGGGCACAGTCCATGAACTCCATTCGCAGCCGGGCAGAGGAAAGCTGTTCAGGCGATCTTCCCGATTGGATGTAGAATTGTTTATCCGTTTATGATATGATTTAATAGGTACGCTACAAATCGAAATTTGGAGCACAATTATGAATTATACGTCTGTTGACCTAAATGAATGGCGAAGGGTAGCCTGTTTCAGTTTTATATTGATAAAATGCGAATCGTGATGAGTTTGACCGTGGATGTGGATGTGACCAACTTAAAGGCATACTCCAAGGTGCACCATCTTGATTTTTATCCTTTGATGGTGTGGGTCGTATCAAAAATCATCAATCAATATCTATCCGTCAAATGGTGAACGGGAAAGTGTGATTTACATGAAAAAAATGTCTGTGTTAGTCATGGCAGTTCTGCTCTGTTTGGCATTGGCTGCTTGCAATGAAAAAGTAAGCATCGACTTTCCTTTTGAATTGTCCAGTGTCGAAAATGTGGAAATGTTCCGCTTCACCGTTCCTGCGGAGGCGGAAAAAAAAGTGATTACCGAATCAGAAGATATTGAAGGTATTTATCAGACTTTTGAAAGTATTTCGCTGAAAGATAAAGCAACTGAACCTACCGCTGGTGGCTCGGTGACGAGTTTCCGATTTCATCTTTCTGATGGCACCTCCTACGAAGTAATCTATTCGGAAGTTGCTGTAAAATCCGGAAGAATCATCACAACGGATATGGAACAAGATTTCTTTACCTCAGCTGATATTGGAGCAACCTGGGAAAGTTACGATTATGAAGCAACCACTGCATCGGAAGATGAGCTGCCAGCGTTATATGAGTAAAGAAGCAAACAGATATTTACTCACTTCTCATCAAAAATCTTACAACTAAATACTGAAATTTTGACCGTTGATCTGCACCGCCGCGTGAGTAATCAGCGGTCCTTTTTATGCCAGATCAGAAAACGTTCGATTCACTCTGTTCAGAACAGAAACTGGACAAAACAAGGAACGGCACGACCGAAGCCATGCCGTTCCTGTAAAAAAGCGATATTCCTCCCGGGCTTTTTTGTATTCGTCACAACCGGCGGTAGACCAGAAAATCGAATCCGATCTCCGTGGTCAGCTCTGTGCGCGCGGCAAGGCGCTGCGCTCCGTCCCGGGGCGTTTTCCAATAATAGGGCGTCATCTGAAACAGCTGGCCGATCTGCTCGCCGCGCACGGTGATGCAGCCGCGCACCGGCACTCTACGCTCCAATGAAAAGCCTTTGTAGGCCACATCGCTGACCGGGTTTTCGTAGGGCGAATCGTACAGCACTTCCTTCAGCCCGTACAGATGGCGCGGACCCGGCACCGCGTACAGCAGCACCCCGCCCGGCGCCAGTACCCGGGCGAACTCGGTCTCCACCATGGGGCTGAACACGTTCATCAGGCAGTGCACCGTGCCGTCCGCCACCGGAATGGCAAAGCTTCCCGCCACGGCCCAAAACACCTGCTTGTCCCGGCCGGCCGCCGCGCGAACGGCGAACTTGGAAATGTCATACCCGGCCACACAGGCGTCCCGCCCCGCCTGGCGCAAAGCGCGGGCCACGCCTGCGGTGTAATATCCCTCGCCGCATCCGGCGTCCAGCACCCGCGGCTGCGGCACGCCGGCCGTCTGTTCCAGAACCAGCTGCGACAACTTCTGCAGAAACGGTTCGTAAAATCCGCCGTCCAGAAAAGCGCGCCGGGCCGCCACCATCTCCCGGTTGTCGCCGGGCGCCTTGGTATGCATGCGTCCGGAGGGCAGCAGATGCGCATAGCCCCGGGCGGCCAGATCAAAACTGTGGCGGGCGGGGCACTGCAGCGCGCCGCCCTGCCGCGTCAGAGCCGCGCCGCACACCGGGCAGCAAAAAGGCTGTTCCATACCATTCGTTCCTTTCAAAAAAGCGGGAGCATGGCTCCCGCTTTTCCCGTTATTCTTCGTCGCCGCCCATGCCGTGCGCTTTCATGTACTCTTCAAAGCTGGCAAACTTCTGGGCGGGTGCCCGGCGGCTGATCAGCTGAATGCTGTCGTCCACCTCTTCGGCCTCCTTGCGGGGCTGGCGGCGGGGCGCCTCTTTGGCGGGGCGCTGCCGCGCTGCCGCGCGCTCTGCCGCCGCTTTGGGTGCCCGGGGCTGCTGGGCCGGGGCCTTTTCCTTTTTCTCGGTCTTTTCGGCCTTTGCCTCTGCGTTTTGCACGGCGGGCTGTGCCGCTGCCGCGCCCTGCCGGTTTTTATTGTGCCGTCTTCCGCCCCGGCGGCGGCGCTTTTTGGGAGCGCCTTCGCCCTCGGCGGGCACGGTCTGTTTCTGGGTCTCCTGTTCCATGACTTTTTTCTCCTCTTTCCTTTTTTGCGGCCGGTTTTCCGCTTGGACGGGCACGGGGCCCTCCTGCATGGGCCAGGCATGGCCGCAAACGGGAATGTTCTGCCTGGTCAGCTTTTCAATGTCCCTCAGGTACTCCACTTCGTCGGCGCAGCAGAAACTGATCGCCACACCGTCCGCACCCGCGCGGCCCGTGCGGCCGATGCGGTGCACATAGGTCTCCGGCACGTTGGGCAGATCGTAGTTGAACACGTGGGAAAGCCCCGACACATCGATGCCCCTGGCCGCGATGTCCGTGGCTACCAGCACCCGGATCTGCCCGGTTTTGAACCGGGTCAGCGCAGTTTGACGCGCGGTCTGGCTTTTATTGCCGTGAATGGCCGCCGCCTGAATGCCCGCTTTGGCCAGGTCCCGCACCACACGGTCCGCCCCGTGCTTTGTGCGGGTGAACACCAGCGCGCTGGTGACGGCTTTGTCCTGCAGAAGGCTGGCCAGAAGATGCTTTTTATTGCCCTTGTCCACAAAGCAGACGCTCTGGCGAATGGCCTCCACCGTGGTGGCCGGCGGCGTGACCATGACCCGCACCGGCTCGTGCAGGATGCTGGCCGCCAGCTGCTCGATCTCCCGGGGCATGGTGGCCGAGAACAGAAGCGTCTGCCTCTTTTTGGGCAGATGCCGCAGCACCTTGCGCACATCCTGCACAAACCCCATGTCCAGCATGCGGTCCGCCTCGTCCAGCACGAAAATCTCCACGCTGGACAAATCCACATGTCCCTGCGCAATCAAATCGTTCAGGCGGCCGGGGGTTGCGGTGAGCACATCCACGCCCGCCCGCAGCTTTTCCACCTGGGGCGCCTGCCCCACACCGCCGAAAATGACGGTGTGCCGCACCGGCAGCCGCGCGCCGTAGGCAGCAAAACTTTCGTCGATCTGCAGCGCCAGCTCCCGGGTGGGCGTCAGCACCAGCGCGCGCACCGGGCGGGCGCTGTCTCTGCGGCAGCGGCTGTACACCAGCTGCAAAATGGGCATGGCAAACGCCGCTGTTTTGCCGGTGCCCGTCTGGGCGCATCCCAAAAGATCCCGCCCGGCCAAAACCGGCGGGATGGCCTGCTGCTGAATGGGCGACGGCTCTGTATATCCGGCCGCGTCCGCCGCTGCGAGAATGGGAGAGATCAGGTTCAGTTCACTGAATCGCATGACAAAATCCTATCTTGTTGAATTGGCATTCCGTTCTAAAGAACGCATCATACCATCTTCTAGTATAGCACAGAACCCTGCAAACCCCAAGACGGTGAACCCGAAAAATTTCACAAATTCTCTTTTGGGGGCAGACCATTGCAATTTGCGCCCGGACATGGTATCATTTCTCTATACTTCTGTGGGGGAGTAGTTTACGCGCTCATCCGGGCGCGGGTAAAGTCAACATACTGGCGAAAGCCTGGCTTTGCGTTGGAAACAAGACCCATGGGCAGTTTTTGCACTGCCCGTGGGTCTTTTTTTGTGCCCGGACCACATGCGGGAGTCTTTTCTCTCATACACATTCAATTGGAGGAGTTTGTCTTATGGATCTGATGACGTTATTTGTACTGGCGCTGGGACTGTCCATGGATGCGTTCGCCGTGTCCATTTCCAACACCATGTGCTTTTCCGGGCTGCGCCGGAGCCAGTGTGCGGCCGCCTCGCTGAGTTTCGGCCTGTTCCAGGGTCTGATGCCCACCATCGGATTTTTTGCCGGGCGCGCGTTTGCGGGTGTCATCTCCAGCGTGGACCACTGGGTGGCCTTTCTTCTGCTGGGCTTCATCGGCGGAAACATGGTGCGGGAGGCCGTGCAGGAAATGCGTCAGTCGCCCGAGTGCCCCGTGCAGCGGGACTACACCTTCCGGATGATGATGGCCCAGGCCGTGGCCACCAGCATCGACGCGCTGGCCGTGGGCGTGAGCCTGGCGGCCCTGAACGTAAACATTGCCGCGGCGGCGGGCTTCATCGGCGGCGTGACCTTTGTGTGCTGCCTGGTGGGCCACTTTTTGGGCCGCCGCTTCGGCAGTCTGCTGGGCAAACGCGCCGAGATTCTGGGCGGGTTGATCCTGATCGGCATCGGTTTGAAGATTCTGGTGGAGCATTTGTGCGAGTGAGGCAAAAAATGCCCAAAAAGACCCCGTGTTTGTTTGACACGGGGCCTTTTGTTTAGTAACATAATAAAGTGACGGCCGCGTCCAACCGGCCGCAGTTGCATTGGAGGTATCAAGTGTGGAAAATCGTGAAAAGTTTGCCTCTCGGCTCGGGTTTATCCTGATCTCGGCAGGCTGCGCCATCGGGTTGGGCAACGTGTGGCGCTTTCCCTACATCACCGGGCAGTACGGCGGTGCGGCGTTCGTATTGCTGTATCTGGTATTTCTGGTCATTCTGGGCCTGCCCGTCATGGTGATGGAGTTCGCCGTGGGCCGTGCCAGCCAGAAAAGCTGTGCCAAAAGCTTTGATCTGCTGGAGCCCAAGGGCACCAAGTGGCACTGGTATAAGTGGATGGGCTTCGGCGGCTGCTATCTGCTGATGATGTTCTACACCACTGTGGGCGGCTGGATGATCTCCTACGTGGTAAAAAGCGCCACCGGCACCTTTACCGGCATGGACACCGAAGCCGTGGGCGGCGTGTTCAACAGCATGCTGGCCAATCCCAGCGAGCTGGTGGGCTGGATGCTGGTGACCATTATGCTGGGCTTCCTGGTCTGCAGCATGGGTCTGCAGAAAGGCGTAGAGCGCATCACCAAAGTGATGATGAGCTGCCTGTTTTTGATCATGATCGTGCTGTGCGTGCGCAGCGTAACGCTGGACGGCGCCGTGGAAGGCCTGAAATTCTATCTGATTCCGGACTTCAGCAAAATGTTTGAAAACGGCTGGTCCACCTTTGGCGAGGCCGTGTACGCGGCCATGGGCCAGTCCTTCTTCACCCTGAGCCTGGGCATCTCCGCCATGGCGATCTTCGGCTCTTACATCGGCAAGGACCGCTCTCTGATGGGCGAGGCGCTGAACATCGGCATTCTGGACACCATGGTGGCCCTGATGGCCGGCCTGATCATCTTCCCCGCCTGCTTTGCCTTCGGCGTAAACCCCGGCGAGGGCCCGGGCCTTGTGTTCGTCACGCTTCCCAGTGTGTTCAATCAGATGTGGGGCGGCGCGTTCTGGGGTTCGCTGTTCTTTTTGTTCATGAGTTTTGCGGCTCTGTCCACCGTGATCGCGGTGTTCGAGAACCTGATCAGCTTCTGCATGGACAACTGGGGCTGGGACCGCAAAAAAGCCGTGGTGGTCAACGGACTGGCCGTCACGGTGCTCAGCCTTCCCTGCGCACTGGGCTACAACGCCTGGGCCGGTTTCACCGTGCCGGGCATCGGCGATATCCAGACGCTGGAAGACTTCATCGTCTCCAACAACATCCTGCCCCTGGGCAGTGTGATCTACCTGTTGTTCTGCGTGTGCAAGCGCGGCTGGGGTTGGGACAACTTCATCCGTGAGGCCGACACCGGCACCGGCGTGAAATTTCCCAAATGGGCACGGCTGTATTTGAAGTATGTGCTTCCCCTGATGATCCTGATCATCTTCATCATGGGATATGTGCCCAAGATCCAGGCCTGGATGGCGATGTAATGCAGCAAAAAGAGAGGCTGAAAAGCCTCTCTTTTTTTATTGTGCCGCCTCGGCCGTAAACAGCGCGGCCAGCGCCTTTCCCACCAGCCGTGCCGAATAAATCGCTTCCTGCAGGGTGTTGCCGTGGCCGCCCATTTCGATCAGCAGGCTGCCGGTGGTCAGGTCCTGGTTGTAATAGCGGTAATCGAAGAGAACCGGCCGGGCCAGCCCCGGGAACAGGGTTTCCATCTCATCCTGCCAGCGGGACGCAAAGCGCAGATTCTGTTTAAAGTTGGGCAGGTTTCCGTTCAGGTCCGCGCCGCAGATGATCATGACCTGGGCGGCCTTCTGGCCGTCAATTTCCACCACCGGTTTCACGCGGGTGCCGTCCTCCCGCTGGATGGCGTCCCGGTGCACGTCCAGCACCACTTTGATGGAGGGATACTGTTCCAGATAGCTTCGCACTGTGGCGTTGCTCTTTTCATAACTGCCGTTGTAGCTGGGGTAGTCGTGAAGCGTTGCGTCCTGAATGGTGCAGATGCCCGCGGCATTCAGCGTGCGGGCCATCTCCGCGCCCACCGCCACCATGTTCTGGGACGTGTCGGTATTGCGGGCCGAGTAGGCCGGGTCGCACCAGCTGCGGTCCACCGTCTCATAACTTTCCGTGGCATGGGTATGCATGATGAGCACCTGCGGCTCGGTGCTGTTCAGCTCCACGGAAAAGGGCAGCGGCTGCATCATTTCCGCCTGAATCTCCTGGGCGGAAAGCTCGGTGCAGTTGCGGATGCTGCCCGCGCCGCTCTGCACATATCCGTTTCCGGAGCCCTGCCCGTAGAAGGTCTCCTCCACCGGCACCATCCCCTCCGGCATGGGCGAATCGTCCACCGGCGCGGGCGCGATGGCCGGCTCCTGGTCCTCTGTCGGCGCGGGCTCAGCCGGCGGCTCTTCCTCCGGCTGGGGGTCCGGCTCCGGTTGCGTTTGAACCGGCGCTGTCTGCTGCTGAGGTTCCTTCTCCCGGGCGATGCGGTCATCCACCATCTGTCTGGCGGCGCCCAGTGTTGCGTCCGGCGCACACAGCAAACCGCTGAGATAGGCGGTGGTCTGCCCCGCGCTCTGCCCGCCCGGCGCAGTCACCAGCATGCCGCCCGCCACCGCCAGCGTGACGGCGCAGACCGCCGCCGGCATCCAGCGCCTTGCCCATTGCCCCCGCTTGTACATTTTGCCATCACCTCGCAGAAGTATATGCGAAGGACAGGCCGTTCATGCCCGCAGGCAGACAAAAAGCCCTCTTTGTGCCAAGCACAAAGAGGGCTTTTGAATGCGATCGTCACAGCACGGCGATGGCTTCCACTTCACACAGCACGCCCTTGGGCAGGGTTTTCACTGCCACACAGGAGCGGGCGGGTTTGGACACGAAATACGCCGCGTACACCTCATTGAACGCTGCAAAATCATCCATATCCGCCAAAAAGCAGGTGGTCTTCACCACATTGGAAAAATCCGCGCCGCTGGCGCGCAGAATGGCGCCCACATTTTCACAGCTCTGCCGGGCCTGCTGGGCGATGCCGCCTTCCACCACCGCACCGGTGGCCGGGTCCAGAGGGATCTGGCCCGAGGTGAACAGCAGATTGCCCGCGCGCACCGCCTGCGAATACGGGCCGATGGCCGCCGGAGCATTCGGGGTATTTGTCACTTCAAACATATTACTCATCCTTTCCCGCGGCCGCGGCCGCTCTGTTTGCATTGTACCGCGGCCGCGAAAAAAAAGCAAACTTATTGGGCCGGCACACAGGCCAGAATGCTGCGGGCAATGGCGTCACCCGTGGCCCACACGGTCATCTCGTCCGAGACCTGCTCGTATTCCGCCGGGTTCACCATGAACCCCACTTCCAGCAGCACCGCCGGGCAGGTGGCGTTGCGCGCCACATAATAATAGCCCCAGAACGCCCCCCGCTCCGGCCGGCCCGTGGCGGCCGCCACGTTCTGCACCAGCGTTTGCGCCAGCTGCTTGCCCGAGTCGTAGAAATAATAGCACTCCGTTCCGGCGGACTGGTTGGCGTCCACCGAAAGGTCCACGGAATTGTGATGCACCGCAATGAAAAAGTCCGGCTGCAATTCCGTGATCTTCTGGTTGCGCTGCTGCAGAGAGAGGAAGGTGTCGTCGGTGCGGATCATGTGCACCGTGGCACCCAGCTGTTCCAGACGGTAGCGGGCCGCCTGGGCAACCGCCAGATTTACGTCCTTTTCCAGCGGAGCCTCCACGCCCGCCGCGCCCATGGCGCCGCCGTCATCCTGCCCGTGGCCCGGGTCCAGCAGCACGGAGATGCCCGCCAGCGGCCGGGCCGGGTCCTGCGCCTGCACCGGCGACGGTTTCACCAGCACCTGGGTGGTCCCGTCGGCAAACTCCACGGTATGGCCCCACAGCGGCCGGTCAAAGGACAGCACGATCCGGGTGCCCGCACCGCCGTCCAGGGCGGTGACTTCCACGCCCTTCACCAGCTGCGAGCCCGCCACCGAAAAGTCCGGGGCCACGTCGGTGTCGTACAGATGCATCTCCAGCGTATTTTCCACAAGATTGGAATAAATCACCGGCGTTCCCGCGCCCTGGAAGGTCAGGGTCTCCCCCTCCTCCGTCTGCTGCGCGGTGGCTCCGGAGAACGAAGCGCGCTCCACGTCCTGCCCCAGCACGGTGGTGTTGTATGCCAGCACATAGTCGCCGCTGGTCAGCTGATAGGCCCAGGTGATCTTTCCGTTGCGGGTGGTCTCCACGCAGTTCTGCACCACACCCACGGCCCCGTCCCGCACGGTCTCGCTGATGTTTCCGTCACCGGAAGGATCGTACAGCAAACTGACCAGCCAGCCGTTGATGCGCACGGCGGTGCCCGGTTCCACTTCCTGGGTGCTGTCGTGTGGCGTGGGCTCCGGCTCGGTGGGTTCCGTCTCCATCTCCGAGGGCTGCGGAACCGGCCGCCGGATGTGCAGCGTCACGGTCTGTTCTCCCTGGGTCAGCGTATACACATTGTCGCCGGGCTGGACTGCCACCAGCACGCCGAAGGTGCCCCGGGTGCCCGTGCGCTCCACCGCTGCCCCGTTCAGTGTCAGATCCTGGCCGGGGTCCGAGGTTCCCATCACAAAGCAGTTGTCCGTGTAGATGGTGGCGCCGTCCGCCGGATAACTCACAGCCAGCTGCGTGCTGGGCGTATAATTCAGCAGCGCGGGCACATCGGCGGTGTCCAGCGCAGACAGCATCAGGCCCAGCGTCTGGGCGTCACCGCCCAGATCCGACCAGGCAAACGCCGCACCCGCAAAGGACGCGCCGGAACGGGCCGCCTCCACAGCGTGCAGGAACAGCGCCTGCGGCTGGCTCCAGGCCGCGCGGGTCACGCCCACGATCTCGCCGCCTTCTGCCAGTGGCTCATATGTATCAAAAAAGCTTCCCTCGGCCGCGGGGCGGTACACCCGCACCCCGGCCACCGGATACTTGCGGGCCAGCCGCTCCAGCGCCAGGGACTGCCATTTGTCCGAAGGATCGTAGACCGACTGGTCCACGGCGGCGTACACGCTCAGCCCCTCCTCACCGGCCGCCTGACACCACAGCGCCAGCCCGTCCGTGGGGTGAAACAACGTGTCACCGGCGGTCATCTGCTCCAGAGCCGGCACGGCCCAATCCCGGTAGACCGCGCCCTCCCGGGTCTGCACCACCAGCACCAGCCCGTTCATTCCCCGTGCCCGGGCCTGCTGGGCCACGCTGCGTGCCTCGGCCAGAATTTCGTCCGCGCTCATATCGCTGCGCAGAGCATCTCCCTCCGGGCCGAAACGCACCGAAGCCGCCCGCAGTGCCCCGTCGGGTTCCTGTGCGCTGGCCGCAGTCCGGTCCGCTTGCGGCGGATAAAACGCCAGATACAGCACCACCGCGGCCAGTGCCGCCAAAACGGTCAGCCCCACCACCGCCAGGATGGCGCCCCGGCGCCTGTTCTTCGGTCGTTTGTGCATTCGCTCATCTCCCTCCCCGTCTTGTGCTCAGTATAGCACGCTCCGGCGGTGCAGATGTGGCGAAAGCGTAAATTTTGCCGCTGGCAAAAAAAGCCTTATCAAACAGCCCCGGCTGTGTTATGCTAGATATTGTATTTTATGAATAAAAGGAGCGAGTATGCCTTGCATCTTCCCGAAAAAGCTTTTACACATGGTGGAAAATTCCATGCGGACGACGTTTTCAGCGCCGCGCTGCTGAAGCTGTGTCGTCCGGATATAGAAATTCTGCGCGGTTATCAGGTGCCGGACGGCTTCGACGGACTTGTGTTCGACATTGGTGACGGCCCCTTCGATCATCACGCCAAAGGCAGCCCTGTGCGGGAAAACGGCGTTCCCTACGCGGCCTTCGGGCTTCTGTGGCGGGAACTGGGGCCCACACTGCTGCACCCGGACGATGCCCGCCGCTTTGACGAGGGCTTTGTGCAGCCGCTGGACCTGGATGACAACACCGGATGCGGCAACCAGCTGGCCAACTGCATCATGGCGTACAATCCGCTTTGGGACAGCGAAGCCAGCCCCGACCAGTGCTTTGACCGGGCTGTGGAAGTGGCCAAAGAACTGCTGGACCACAAGCTGGAGAGCATCCGTGCCATCCGCCGGGCGGAAGAAGAAGTGCGCGCCGCCCTGGCCAAGTGCCGTCACGGCGTGGTGCGCATGCGCCGCTTTGCCCCCTGGAAGCAGTATCTGATCCCCAGCAAGGCCAAATTCGTGGTATTTCCGTCCCAGCGGGGCGGCTGGTGCGCCCAGGCGGTCCCGGCAGGGTTCGGCACCCAGGCGCTGAAGGTGGCCTTCCCCCGTGCCTGGGCCGGCGCGCGGGAAGACGAACTGCCCGCGATCTCGGGCATTGAGACCCTGCGCTTCTGCCATGCGGGGCGCTTTCTCATCACCACCGGAACCGAGGAGGACGCCATCACCGCCTGCGAGACCGCCATGGCGTTTGGCGAGCGGTGAGCCACTTCGTCTACATGCTGCAGTGTGCAGACGGCACGCTGTACACCGGCTGGACCCCGAACCTCGCCCGCCGTCTTCAGGCGCACCGGGCGGGCAAAGGAGCCAAATACACCCGGGGGCGCGGCCCTCTGATGCTGGTTTACACCGAACAGCTGGATGACAAAAGCCAGGCACTGCGCCGGGAGGCGGAATTGAAAGCACTGCCACGGAACCGGAAGCTGGCGCTGTGCGCGCCCTTTCGGCAGGCGGTGCAGGCGCTGACCGCCGCCGGACGGCAGGACGCCCTTTCGCTGCTGGAAAGCGGGGCGCGCCTTTTGGAATGCGACGGCAAAACCGTGCGCATCCAGGGAAAAGACGGTGCCGAGCAGGTCTTTTTTCTCTGAAAAACAAACATCTCCCGGCCGGATGATTCCGGCCGGGAGATGCTTTTATGAATCACTTTTTTCCCCGGTGGGGTCCTCGTTCATCAAGGTGACGCGCAGCCATTCAATGCGCTGATCGTCCATTTTTTCCACCCGCACATGCAGGCGTTTCCAGGTGAAGCTTTCCCCTTCCTCGGGAATGTGCTGGAACATATCCAGCGCCCAGCCGCTGACGGTGGAATAATCGTCTTCGAAGTCCTTGTCCTCGTAATCCATGGCCTCGAACAAATCTTCCATTTTCGCGTCGCCGGCCACCTGCCAGATGTTGTCGCCCTGGGGCTGAATATCCTGCTCCGCCACGTCGGACTCGTCCCAGATCTCACCCACCAGCTCTTCCAGAATATCCTCCATGGTCACAAGGCCCAGGGTGCCGCCGTGTTCATCGGTGACAATGGCCATGTGCTGTTTTTCGCGCCGCAGTTCCGCCAGCAGTTCGTTGATGCGCTTGGTGCGGTACACAAACAGCACGTCCCGGCGCAGCTTGCGGGGGTCAATGGTCTCTCCGCGGGACAGGCATGCCAGCAGATCCCGGGCGTGCAGCACACCCACAATGTGGTCAATGCTTCCGTCATACACCGGAATGCGGGAGTGACCGCCCTGCAGGCAAAGCTTCAGGATCTCCTCGGGGGGATCGTCCAGCGAAGCGGCCCCGATGTCCACACGGGGCACCAGAATGTCCTGCACGGTGATGTTGTCGAAATCAATGGCGGACTGAATGATGTCTGTCTCCTGCCGGTCCAGCACGCCTTCTTCCTCAACGGTGTCAATGATGACCTTCAATTCTTCCTCGGTCACGCTGGGCTGCACGTTCAATTCATTGGAACGCAGGCCCGTCAGCAGGCGCTTGATCTGCACAAACACCCAAGCCACCGGTGTCAATACCGTTTTGATGAAGCTCAAAAACGGGGCGAACATCAGCGAAAATTTTTCCGGCCGCTCCTTTGCCAGACTCTTGGGCAAAATCTCGCCAAAGATCAGCACCAGCACAGTGGTCACGCCTGTGGCAACTACGGCGCCGTTGGCTCCCATCAGGGTGGTGCACAGCACCGTGGAGATGGACGCAGACGCCAGGTTCACCACGTTGTTGCCAATGAGAATGGTGGACAGGGTGCGGTCATAGTCATCCGCCAGATCCAGAACTTTGCGGGCTTTTTTGTCACCGTCCTCGGCGCGGGTCTTCATGCGCACCCGGTTGATGGACGACAGCGAAGTTTCACTGGCGGAGAAAAACGCGGAAAAAATCAGCAAAATCATAAACGCCAGTATACTAGGGCCAGGGTTATCCAAACAATCATCACTCCTATAAAAATTCAGGATGGTACGCCCCGGTCGGGGCGCTCGTATACTTTATTATGATAACAAAATGCGTGTAAAAATGCAAACCGGCACCCAAAATCCGGCCAGCTGCTGGTGCTGAGAATGTTCCTCTATGAATATCTGCTTTACCGCTGCGGCCAAACCGAGGAGTAAGCCATGGCTGAAGTACCGGCAAATCAAGGGCTTTACCCAGGAACAGCTGGCGGAAAAGGTGGGCGTGCGCCTGGAAAAAGCCCCGTACAATCCTTCCCTGAAACTTGCCATCGACCTTTCCCGGGCTGTAGCGGCGCCCATCGAAGAGCTTTTTGTCTTTGACTGAGAAAAAGGCCGGTTCAGCAAACGCCGAACCGGCCTTTTGATTTTTATTCCACTTCCTGGGTCCAGCCCATCTCGTCGGGGATTTTGCCCCACTGGATGCCCGTCAGCGTGTCGTACAGGCGCTGCGTCACAGGGCCGGTCTGGAAATCATTGACCGTGGCGATCTCGCCCTCATACCGCAATTCGCCCACGGGGCTGATGACTGCGGCCGTACCGGTACCGAACACCTCTTCCAGCGTGCCGTTCTTGGCAGCCGCCATCACGTCGGCAATGGGCAGGCGGGTCTCGCAGTCCACTTCATAGCCCCACTTGCGCAGCAGCTCAATGCAGCTCATGCGGGTGATGCCGGGCAGAACCGTGCCCACACAGGGCGCTGTGCGGATGACGCCGTCGATTTTGAAGAAGCAGTTCATGCTGCCCACTTCTTCCACGTATTTGCGCTCCACACCGTCCAGCCAAAGCACCTGGCTGTAACCCAACTCGTGGGCCTTGACCTGGCCCGCCAGGCTGGCCGCGTAGTTGCCGCCGCATTTGATGAAGCCCGTGCCGCCGGGTGTGGCGCGCACATATTCATCCTCTACGTAAATTTTCACCGGGCTCATGCCTTCCTCGTAGTACGCACCGGAGGGCGAAGCGATGATGATAAACTGATAGGTGTTGCTGGGTTTTACGCCCAGGTGTGCCTCGGTGGCAATGGTGAAGGGGCGCAGATACAGGCTGGTGTCCGGCTCGCTGGGCACCCAGTCCTTGTCCTCATGGACCAGCGCACGCACCGCCTGCACAAAGTCTTCCACCGGGATCTCCGGGATGCACAGACGCTTGTGGGTGGACTGAAGCCGCGCGGCGTTCTTTTCCGGGCGGAACAGCAGCACACGGCCGTCCGCCGTGCGGTAGGCCTTCATGCCCTCAAAGCTCTCCTGTGCATAATGGAACACCATGGCCGCCGGGTCCAGCGAAATGGGATGATACGGCTCGATGCGGGGCGAATGCCAGCCCTGTCCCTCGGTATAATCCATCACGAACATGTGGTCGGTGTAATAGGTGCCAAAGCCCAGCTTGGTCTGGTCCGGCTTCGCCTTCGGCGTCTGTGTTCTCGTCACTTTGATATCCAACATATGGTTCCCCTCTTTTTCTGTTTAACGATTAAACTCATTTTAGCGCGGTTTGTCTCATATTACAAGAGAAAACACACAAAAATCGCAGATATTTATGATATAATGAAACCACCAATCATACAGGGAGAAGAAAAAGATGCAGATACAGGCAGTTTTATTTGATATGGACGGGCTGATGATCGACACGGAACGCCTTTCGGACCAGATTTGGTGCGAAATCGGCGCCCGATACGGACTGACCATCACCCCGGCGGACACCGCGCTTCTGCGGGGACGCAACCGGGCGGGCGGAAGAGCCGCCTTTTTGAAGCGCTTCGGGCCGGATGTGCCCTTTGACACGATGTGCGACGCGGTGGTCGGCCGTTTGACCGCGCTTCTGGCCCGCAGCGTTCCTCTGATGCCGGGCCTGACAGAGCTTCTGGAAGCGCTGCGCAGCCGAAACATTCCCATGGCGGTGGTCTCCTCCACTCACCGTTCTCTGGTGGAAAACAACCTGCGGGTGGCAGGCATCCGGGACTTTTTCAGCGAACTGGTGTGCGGGGACATGGTACGCCGCTCCAAACCCGCACCGGATATTTACCTGACGGCCGCCAGACAGCTGAACATTCCGCCCCAGGCCTGCCTGGTTCTGGAGGACAGCTACAACGGGGTGCGCGCCGGTGCAGCGGCAGGCTGTATTACGGTGATGGTCCCCAACATGGACCCCGCCACGCCGGAGATGGAGCAGCTTTGCCGCTGCATTGTACCCAGCCTGCGGGAAGTTATTCCTCTTTTGGATCAGGACCTGTGAGGCCTGCCAGCCAGCAGGCTTCTTCGCACAAATTTTTCAGCCGGTCGGCCCTTTGGGGGCCGGCCGGTTTTTTCATGGTTTCTTCCAGCTGCTCCAGCAAGTCCGCAAACTCGTTTTCCAGCGCGTCTTTTCCCTCTTCTTCCGCTTTGCGAAGCGCTGCGCACAGGCGCTCCAGCGGGGGGCGTTCCTCGTCCCGGGCACGGCCCAGGCAGGCGCCCGCCCGCTCAAACAGCGGGCTCCAGGCCGACGGAAACTGCTGTTCCAGCTCTCTTCCCCGGCGGATTCCCTGCGCCGTGCTGACCAGTACAAACAGGAACACTGCCGCGCCGGCCAGACACAGCAGATGGAACAAAAGCAGTGCAGAAGCATTTTCCGGCAGCAGACGGGCCAGACCCCAGCCGCCCACCAGCGCCAGCAGACCGTATCCGGTGCATACCGCAGCCGCACCCACACGCACCAGGCGGCTTTTCGCCCGGGCATCTGCCGCCCAGGGGCCCGCAGATGCCGCGCAGGCCGCCCACAGGGAGGCTGTCAGACACACTTTTCCGGCGGGCAGATGCAGCGGACAGATCAGCACCGACAGCACACCCGCGCCCAACAGGGCGCCCGCACACACTGCCAGACGTTGTTTCAAATTCATTTTGGGGCCTCCCTTCCGTTTCCCTGCCATTATACAGGATTTGCCCCTGTTTTTCCACACCGTTCCGTTCTGCACAAAAAAACCCGGCAGCCAAGCTGCCGGGTTCTGTTTTGGAAAATTATTCGGCAATGTCCGCATACTGGAAGTACCAGTAGCCGTACGGAGAGTGCCAGCTGCCGGTGATCTTGTCGCTCTGCAGATAGTAGTCATTGTAGAACGCGACAGGGATCATGCCCGCGTCAGCCATGATGATGTCTTCCGCTTTGTGCAGAGCGGCAAAGCGCTCTTCCACATCGGTGGTGGTGCGGGAGATATCCATCTGTGCATCGTATTCGGCGTTGGAATATTTGCCGTCGTTGTTGCCGTTGCCGGTGTAGAACAGGTCAAACATGGAAGAAGGATCGTTGTAGTCGAAGACCCAGCCGTTGCGGGCGGTGTCGAAGTCGCCGGCGCGGCGGGTAGCGGTCACGCTCTGCCACTCAGCAGTCTTCACTTCCATGGTGATGCCCAGCTCGCCCCAGGCCTTCTGCAGGTACTCGGCCAGCGCTTTGTGATAGCCCTGATCGTTTACCAGGTACTCGATGACCGGGAAGCCTTCGCCGTTGGGATAGCCGGCGTCCGCCATCAGCTGTTTTGCTTTCTCCAGGTTGGCCTCAAAGTCCGCAGGATCGGTGCTGATGTACTCTTCGCCGCCATTGGCATTCTCCATGAAGGAGCTGCCGTCCGCATCGGTGATGCCCGGTCCGATCAGGTTGCCGGCGGGGCTGTAAGTGCCCTGCATGATGGTGTTGGCCACATAATCGCGGTCGATGGCCAGGCTCAGCGCCTCGCGCACGTCACGGTTGTTGAACGGCTCTCTCTGGAGGTTCAGGCTGATATAGTAGGTTCCCAGCAGCGGATCGACATGGAAATCGTCGCGGCCTTCCAGGCTGGCCATTTCCTCGGTGGGAACGGATTTGATCATCAGAGCCTCGCCGGTCTCATAAGCAGAGAGAGCGGCGTTCATGTCTTCGATCAGCAGGCATTTGATGCTGTCCAGCTTGATGGAGTCCGCATCCCAGTAGTTGGGGTTCTTGGTGTAGGTGATGTGGCTGCCCGGCACCCACTCGGTCATCATGAACGCACCGCTGGAAACATAGGTGGAAGGATCAACGGCCCATGCGTCGCCGTTGGCCTCGACCGTCTCCTGCTGCACAGGGCTGGAAGCCACGAAGGAAGCGATTTTGTCAAAATAAGTGCAGGGCTGGCCCAGCTCTACCACAAAGGTGTTCGCGTCCGGTGCGGAAACGCCCAGCTCGCTGGGCTCCATCTCACCCGTGGAGATCTCGTTGAAGTTTTTCACCATGCCCAGAACGGTCTCCGCATAGGGAGCCGCGGTCTCGGGGTCCGCCATGCGCTGCCAGCTGTAGACAAAGTCTTCCGCGTTCAGCTCACTGCCGTCGGACCATTTCAGGCCTTCGCGCAGATGGAAGGTCCAGGTCATGCCGTCTTCGGACTCTTCCCAGCTCTCTGCCAGGGCAGGAACCACGTTCAGGTCCTCGTCCACACCCAGCAGGGTGTCAAAGGCAAACAGAATCATGTTGGCACCGTCGATGGCACTGTTCAGCGCAGGGTCCAGGGTCTCGGGGTCCGGTCCCAGCTGGACAACCAGCTGTTTCTCGCCGGACGTCGCGGCTGCACTGGTGGTGCTGCCGGATGCGCTGGAGCCGCCGCAGGCAGTCAGGCCCAGGCTCAAAGCCAGGACGCAAGCCAACAGAGCTGCTAATTTTTTCATTGGTAACTCCTCCTCTTGCTACTTTCCTTTTTCTCTATCCTCGCCGTTTTAGATGGGAGAGGTGTACTTTCTATTATAGCTTTCATACGCTAAATTGGAAGAGTTTTATTTTGATTGTCACCATTTTGGAACAAAGATTGTATATATTAAACATACAATATCTGAAAATTGTTTCTGATTTCTCTGTTTTTTCTGATAAATTTCACACTTTTTGATGGAACTGTATTTCTATCAGATACAGTTTTTGCAGACGTTTCCCGGCAAACGACAAAAAGCCGTCCCAAAGGACGGCTTTTTGTGTACATTTTATTTTTCGTTCAGCAGAACAGGATAGGCTGTTTTCTGCCCGAAGTTCGATACATACTCCTGCGCACGGGCACATCGTTCTGCGTCTCCGCAGCGGCGGGCAGCCAGCGCCAGGCGGTACTGCACGTCCAACTTGTGAAAAGGCGAGCGGCTGGTTTCAAAATCCTTTTCCAGCGCTTGCAGATTCACACGTTTTCCCCTGTGAATGGCCAGGCACAACTCCAGATAGGCCAGTGTATGGCGCGCTTTTGCAGAAAAATCCTTGCCGCAGGCACCGGAATCCACCAGGCGGCGCAGTTCATCCATACAGCTTTGCGCTTTGTCCGGATTGCCCTGGGCCAGCCAGCAGGTGGCCTGGTTGCCCAGCACAAGGCCTTTTGTCTCCGGTGTTTTCGGGCCGGTGGGAATTTCGTTCAAAATTTCCAGCGCCCGATCGGGCTGCCCGGCGTAAAGCCAGCCATTGGCCAAATGCACCAGCAGCGTGCTGCGCGGCCCGGCGTTCATCGGGGCGTTTTTCAAAGGTTCGGCGGCCGCCAAAAACGCTTTGGGGTCCAACTGCTCATATAAGAGCAACAGGCGGGACTGATACTCCCGGGTGGCGATCATTCTGGCCAGATACAGCGCGATGTTAACTCCCACAAAGGCAGCAAGCGCCGTCAGCAGCAGACGGGTGAACGTATTCTGCCCGGTTCCGGCCCAAAACCAGGTCGCTGCGCCCGCAGCTGCCCCCAGCAGCGCGCCGCCCAGCCAAGCCGCACGGCGGCTTTTTGCAAACGCGTTGATCATGTTTTCTCGCTCCTTCTCGCGCGCTTTGGGAGGCACACTGCGGCCCGGGGAAAATCCCTGGACCGCAAGGGTATGCCGGCAGAGCTGCGCGGTTTTTGTTGCTTTGGTCAGGCCACAACGCCCAACAGCGTGAGCACAGCCAGCATGGCAAACGCCACGATGCCGCCCAGAGCGTTTGTGGTCGTGAAGTATTTCAGGCCCTGCTTGGTGTCAAAGCCGTACAGGGAGGTGAAGATCCAGAAGCCGCTGTTGTTTACGTGCCAGCCCACCATGGAACCGGCGCCGATGGCCAGAGAAGCCACCACCGGGCTCATGCCCAGAACCGGGATCAGCGCGGCCATCAGGCCGGCAGCGGTCATGGACGCAGTGGTCATGGAGCCACAGACCGTCATCAGGATAGCAGCCAGCAGGAAGGGAACCAGAATCGCCGGGAAGTTGGTATTGGCAATGGCATTGCCGATGGTCTGAATGGCCTCGTTCTCACGCAGGATGCCGCCCATTGCGCCGCCCATTGCAGTGATCAGCAGAGCGCTGATGGCAATGTTCAGTGCGCGGCCCACCCAGTTGTTCATGACGATTTCAAACCAGCTGCTCTTTTCCGTCAGCGCGCAGCCGTTGCCGTCCTGATTGGCTTTGTCCACAACCTTTTTCTTGCGGCCGGCCACCAGCAGGCCCACAGCGATAATGCCGCAGAACAAGGCCAGAACAGTGTTTCCGAAGGTATCAAAGAAGGTGTAAGCGCCGCTTCCCTCTTCTGCGAACAGTTTGCCGATGGAACCCACGGCGATCATCACGGCGGGCAGCAGCAGCGGCAGGAAGGAAGCGCCTGCGCTGGGAGTGTTGTCCTCACGGATGAGCAGTGCATCCACGGAAGAGCCCTCTTCCACGGACTCGATGCCCTCGGTGTAGGAAGCCAGCGGCTCAATGTATTCACACTTTGCATAAATGGGAGACAGCACAAAATAGCACACCGCAAGGGAGACCACCGAGCAGACAAGGCCCCACAGGATCACGGTGCCAATGTCAGCGCCCAGCAGCACAGACACCGCCAGGATACCGGGTGTGGGAGGCACCAGGCCGTGGGTCAGCGTCAGGCCCAGGTTGACGAACGGTGCGACCTGCGTCATGCTCATTTTTTTGCGCTTTGCCAAAATGGCGGAAATGGGAGCGTTCAGGATGATGGCAATGTCGCCGAACACGGGGATGCTCATGATGAAGCCCGTCAGCGCCGGAGCCAGTTCCAGACGTTTGCCCTTGAATTTGCGAATGAAGAAGTTGACCATGCTGGTGGCCGCGCCGGTATCACTGATACCGGCCGCAATAACGGCGCCGAAAATAATCATGACGCCGATGCTGCCCAGCGTGGAACCGAAATAGCTTGTGATGGAGCTGAAGGTATCGACCAGGCCCTTGCCGGATGCCAGGCCGCAGAACGTGGCGGTCAGGAACAGCACCATGACCGGATGCATTTTAAACTTCAGCGTCAATACGGTGAGGATGATGATCGCAACGATCAGCATGCCCACAAATGCGAGTGGTGACATAAGATTCCTCCTGATCTGATTGGATTTTTAAGGTTTCGCTTCTCTGCCGGCGGAAAATATCGAAAAAACAACCGATCACAGACAGCCGTTGGCTTCCAGCGCGTGATGCGTGGTGCGCCAGGCGTTCTCGATCACCCATTCCGGCGTTTTCTGCCAGTACTCCGGGCGGAAGGTCTCCACCGAGGCGATGCCCTTGTAGCCCGCGGCTTTCAGCACCTGCAGGAAACCGTCGGTATCCACCGCGCCGGAGCCGCAGAAGCAGCGTTTGTCCTGACCGCGCTGGTCCTCGGGCACATCGTCGGCACTCATCAGGTGCGCGGCGAAAATCTTTTCGGGCTGTACGGTGCCGATGGCCGAAAAATCGTTGCAGCCTCCGTTGAGGAAAATGTTGTACGAATCAAACACAAATCCCACGTTGTCCCGGTCTACCGCACGGACAATGGCGTCCGCCTCGGCAACGCTGCGCACACTGGAACGCTCAAAGCCCACCAGCTCGAAGCACAGGTTCATGTCATAAGGGCGGGCCAGGTCCGAAAGCTTTTTCAGGATACGCACGCAGTTTTCAAAGGTCTCCTCCCGGGTTCCCACAAAGGGTCCGCCCAGCGGGTCGCGCTGAAGCGGCGGCACAATGATGAAGTAATGGCTGCCGATGGCCTTGCCCACTTCGCAGCCCAGCCGAAACTCGGCCAGAAGCGCCGCCTGTTTTTCCGCGTCGTCCCGTTCGCTGAGAAATTCGGGATATAAGTACAGCGCATTGAAGGCATGGGGCCGCAGACGGCTGGTTTTGAAAAACGACGCCAGCTCCTCCACGGTGTGCCGTGTCAGATAATCCGTCAACATATCCAGACGGATCTCAATGCAGTCAAAGCCCGCTTTTTCACACAGTTCCAGGTCTTTTTCCAGAGTGGAACAATCTTTGGCGCAGGCCTCGTTGTACGATACAAGCATGGCCTTTCCTCCTTATTTCAGCGGAAATTTCACAACGCAGTTGTCTTTGGTGCTGCGGTAGATGGCTGTAAACAGCTCCACCGTGCGGCGGCCTTCCCGGGCATCCACCAGAGGCTTCGTGCCCGTCTGCACTGCGTTCAAAAAGTCTTTGATCTGTTCGTTGTGATAATAGTACATGGAGTCCACGCTGTTGAAGAAGTCGCTGTCCGCCTTCTTCCACGCATCCAGCATTTCCGCCTCGCCCGGCACCGTCCACAAGTCGTTGACCGGCGGTTCGGTGATGCTGGACATGCCCGCGATGAACATGGCTCCGCCGTCGGTCTGCACGCCTGCCGCCGCGCCGTTTTCACCGAAGATGTGCACTTTTCCGTACAGGGCAGGGTTCTGGCTGTTGCTGACCACAATGTTGCCCACGCCGCCGTTTTTAAACTTGACCACGGCCACGGCCGTGTCCTCCACTTCAATATAAGGATGGTTGAGGTTTTTCCACACGCCGTACACCTCATCCACCTCGCCCATGTACCACAGCAGCAGGTCCAGCTGATGGGGCGCCTGGTTCACCAGAACACCGCCGCCCTCGCCGTCCCAGGTGCCGCGCCAGGGATCGCTGTTGTAATAGGCCTCGTCCCGCCAGCCAAGCATGGTCACCATGCCCAGCACCGGGCGGCCCAGTTTTCCGTCCTCGATGGCCTGATGGATGCGCATGCAGGGGCGATAGAACCGGCGCTGCACCATGGTTCCCACGGTCACACCGTTGCGGTCCTGCGCCTCGATGATGGCATCGCAGTCCGCCAGGCTGGAAGCCAGCGGCTTTTCCACCAGCACGTTGCAGCCGCAGTTGGCGGCCGTCACGGCCGGATTGGCATGCAGCGGATGCGGCGTGCACACGCTGACCACATCCAGATGCTCCTGGCGGCACATCTGCTCTACATCGGTGTACGCTTTTACACCGTAGCGGGCGGCGAACGCCTCAGCCCGGTCCCGGTTTGCATCGCACACCGCCGTAAACGCGCTGTTGGGCAGGTTGGCATACGCTTTCGCGTGGAAATCGCCCACTTTTCCGCAGCCGATGATTCCTGTTTTCAACTGTTCCATGCTCTCTCTCCTTATTTCATATAGCCGCCCTTCATGGGGCCGACCGCGTGTTCCGAGTAAATTTTCAAAACGCCGCTCTTGTAGCGGGCCGGCTTGGGCTCCCAGGCTGCCCGGCGTTCGGTCAGAATGGCATCCATCTCCTCGGGGGTCTTGCGCTCCCCTTTCACGCCCACAATGGCCAGCACTCGGGCGGGAATATCAATCTGGATCAGGTCGCCCTCTTCCACCAGAGCGATGGGGCCGCCCTCTGCGGCTTCGGGTGAAACATGGCCGATGGCCGGCCCTTTGGACGCGCCGGAGAACCGGCCGTCGGTGATCAGCGCAATGCTCTTGCCCAGCTCCTCGTCGGAAGAGATGGCCTCGGTGGTGTAGAACATCTCCGGCATGCCGCTGCCCTTGGGTCCTTCGTAGCGGATGAACACCGCGTCGCCGGGCCGGATGTCATGGGCCAGCACCGCTGCAATGGCATCCTCCTCGCAGTCAAAGGGACGGGCCCGCAGAACAGCCTGGTGCATCTCGGCGGGAACCACCGAGTGCTTTACCACCGCGCCTTCCGGTGCCAGATTGCCCCGCAGGATGGCGATGGTCCCCTTGTCGCCGATGGGCTGGTCGTAGGAGCGGATAATGTCCTCGCGCTTCAGCCCTGTCTTTTTCAAATAGGACGCGCAGGTCTCGTAATAATCGCTGTTTTTCAAGTCGTCCAGATTTTCACCCAACGTCTTGCCGGTCACGGTCAGGACGTCCAGGTGCAGGATACCACGCAGCTGCTCCATGATGGCAGGCACACCGCCCGCGTAGTACACATACTCGGAAGGCCAGCGTCCGGCAGGGCGAACATCCAGAATGTAATGTGCGTTTTTGTGAATGCGCTCGAAGGTATCCGCGTCGATCTCAATGCCGAACTCATGAGCAATGGCCGGAAGATGCAGAATGGCGTTGGTGGACCCGGAAATGGCCGCATGCACCATAATGGCGTTTTCAAAGCTCTTTTTGGTCACGATGTCCCGGGCAGTCAGCCCCATCTCGGCCAGCTTCATGGCCTGCCGGCCGGCTTTGCGGGCCACATCCCGCAGGTCCTGGCAGGTGGCCGGCAGCAGCGCCGAGCCGGGCAGCGCCAGACCCAAAGCCTCGCTCATCACCTGCATGGTGCCCGCTGTTCCCATGAAGCTGCACGCCCCGCAGGAGGGACAGGCGTTGTGTTTGTAATAGGTCAGCTGCTCTTCGCTGATCTCGCCCCGCTGGCACATGGCGCTGTAGGCGCCGATCTGCTCCAGCGTGAGCAGGTCCGGACCGGCTTCCATGACGCCGCCCGTGACCACCACCGCCGGCAGATTGGTGCGGCCGATGCCCATCAGCAGGCCCGGCAACCCCTTGTCACAGCTGGCGATGAATACACCCGCATCGAACGGCGTCGCGTTGTTGTGAATTTCCACCATATTGGCGATCATGTCCCGGCTGGCCAGAGAATAGTTGATGCCGTCGTGTCCCTGCGCCTGTCCGTCACAGATATCGGTGGAAAAATAGCGTGCAGCTTTTCCCCCTGCTTCGGCCACGCCCTGGCAGGCCAGGTCCACAAATTCCAGCAGATGTGCGCTTCCCGGATGGCTGTCTCCAAAGGTGCTCTCCACCAGAATTTTCGGTTTATCCAGATCGCTGAGCTTCCAACCCATTCCCAGGCGGAGCGGGTCCATCTCCGGAGCCAGCTTTCTTACTTCTTCACTGCGAAACATATACCGTTCTCTCCTTATCATCTGACATCTGACGTCTTATGTCTTTAGGCTTAGAATATCAATGTCCTCGAAAAATGTCAATGCTCCGTTTAAAAAATTGGTTAATGTCACAAAATCGCCATCCCGTTTTTATGAAAACCACAGAAAAAGCGTTCCACTCAGCGGTCTCCCCTACAAAATATGCCCCGGCGCGTGCGGGAATGCACAAATAAAAAAGACGGTCCTGCGCATAAATGCGCAGGACCGTCTGAAAGTTTGTTTTACACATCGTCGGGGATGGCCTCAATGCTCCGCTTGTTATCCACCAGATGCTGCCACATGGCATCGTAAGCAGCCTGCGGGTCCCGGGCGCGGATGGCGTCCACCACCGCCTGATGGGTTTGAATGGTCTCCATTTTCACCTGCTGCCGGGTGATGTCGATGAACAGGGGAATCGCCTCATTCAAAATGGGGATCAGGTTGGGAATGACACTGTTGCGCGTACAGGTGGCGATCAGGGTGTGCAGCTCCCGGTCTTTTTCGCCGTAGTTCTCCCCTGCATAAATCTGGTCACGGATCTCGTCGCACAGTGCCTGCATCTGATCCACCTCTTCCGGGGTGGCGTTTTGGGCAGCCAGCATGGCGATTTTCGGCTCGATCATGAACCGGATCTCGCACAAATCCAGCCCCAGCTTTTTCTTGCCGGGGATAAACTTCAGTCCCAGGGGATCCGCCGCCACGCCGGTCTGTTCGCACACGAACGTACCGTTTCCCCGATGGATCTCCAGCACGTTCTGGCTGACCAGCAGCTTGATGGCCTCCCGCACGGTGCTGCGGCCCACACCCAGGCGCTGAGCCAGCTCATACTCATTGGGCAGCCGGTCTCCGGGTTTGAAGACGCCGTCCACAATCAGCTTTGTAATTTCATCCGCCGCCAGAACCGGCAGCGGCTTGTTGTTCTGTTTGACTTCCCTGAACAAATAACTTCCTCCCCAAACGCCCTCCAGGCTGCAATGCAGCGTGTTCATTATACAATAAAGAGGCGGCGCACGCAAGGCGCCGCCCGGTTTGTCACGCCGCCAGATCCGCGGTGTGGAAGAACCAGTAGCCGGAGGCAGAATGCCACACCCCGGTCAGATCCGGGCTCTGCATCCAGTAGTCGTTGTAGAAAGCCACCGGTACGAAGGGCATGTCCTCCATGAGAATGTCCTCGGCGGCATGCATGGCTGCAAAGCGCTCCTCCACGTCGGTGGTGGTGCGTGCGGTCTCCATGCAGGCATCGTATTCCGGGTTGGAGTACAGGCCGATGTTGTTGCCGTTTTCCGTGCAGAACAGGTTCAGCAGGCAGGAAGGATCGGCATAATCACAGCTCCAGCCCGCGAAGGTCACGTCAAAGTCGCCGCTGAAGTAGGAATCTACCAGGCTCTGCCACTCGGCTTCCCGCACTTCCACCGTGATGCCCAGCTCACCCCAGGCACTTTGGAGATACTCGGCCAGCACTTTGTTGTAGCCGGAGTCCACGATCAGGTATTCCACCACCGGGAAGCCTTCGCCATTGGGATAGCCCGCGTCCGCCAGCAGCTGCCGGGCTTCCTCCAGATTCGCCTGCGCATCCGCGGGATCGGTGCTGATGTACTCTTCGCCGCCATTGGCGTTGTCCTGGAAGGGAGTGACGCCGTCCGCATCGGGAATACCCGGTCCCACCAGGCTGCCCGCCGCGCTGTAGGTATTCTGCATCAGATTTTCCGCCACATAGCTGCGATCCACCGCCAGGCTGAGGGCCCGGCGCACGTCCGCATTGTCAAAAGGCGCCTTCTGCGTCTGGAACACCAGATAATACAGTCCGGTGTTGGGCTCCATGTGGAAATCCGCGTTCTCCCGCAAAGAGGGAATCTCCTCTGTGGGAACGCTGATCACCAGATCCGCCTCGCCGGTTTCATACGAGGCATACGCGGCGTTCTCGTCCGCGGTCAGAAGGAACTTGAGGCCGTCCAGCTTCACCGAATCCGCATCCCAGTAGTGGGGGTTTTTGGCGTAGGTGATATGGCTGCCGGGCACCCATTCCGTCATGGTAAACGCGCCGTTGGACACGTAAGTGGACGGGTCCAGAGCCCAGGCTTCGCCGGCCTCTTCCACCACGGTTTGGCACACAGGCGCCGAGGCGATCACCGAAACCACCTTGTCAAAATAAGAGCAGGGATATTCCAGTTCCACCACAAAGGTGTTCGCGTCCGGGGCCGAAACGCCCAGCTCGGCGGGGTCCATCTCGCCGTAGGAAATGGGTTCAAAATTTTTCACCGCTTCCAGCACGGTGGCAGCATAAGGCGCAGCGGTATTGGGGTCCGCCATGCGCTGCCAGCTGTACACGTAATCCGCGGCGGTCAAATCGCTGCCGTCGGACCATTTCAGGCCCTGGCGCAGATGGAAGGTCCAAGTCATGCCGTCCTCGGACACTTCCCAGCTCTCCGCCTGGCCGGGAACAATCCGTCCCTCCTGGTCCACACGGGTCAGCGCTTCAAAGGAATGCAGCAGCATTTCGGCGCCGTCCACCGTGCTGTTCAGCGCAGGGTCCAGCGAATCCGGATCCGGGCCGAACTGCACCACCGCCTGCTTTTGTGCCGAAGCAGACGCCTGGGCTTCGGATGAAGGCGCGGACGAGGACGATGCCCCGCCGCAAGCGGTCAGGCTCAGGCTCAGCGCCAGAACTGCCGCGATCCATTTCAGATGATGTTTCATGAGATCCCCCTTGAATTTGATAAAATCCTCCATTTTTATTATACCGAAAACTCCCGTCAATGCAAGAAAAAAGCCGCCTCGGAACGAGACGGCTTTGAAAGAAGACTTACTCTACGATATCTGCATACTGGAAGTACCAGTAACCGTACGGAGAGTGCCAGCTGCCGACAACTGCGTCGCTCTGCAGCCAGTAGTCGTTGTAATAAGCCAGAGGAATCATGGCCATGTCATTCATCAGAATGTCCTCGGCGGCATGCAGCGCGGTGAAACGCTCGTTCACATCGTTGGTGCTGCGCGCGATGTCCATCTGTGCGTCAAACTCCGCGTTGGAGTACTGACCGTCGTTGTTGCCGTTGCCCGTGTAGAACAGGTCCAGCAGGGAAGAGGGATCGTTGTAGTCGCAGCTCCAGCCGTTGCGGGCGATGTCGAAATCGCCGGCGCGGCGGGTTGCGGTAACGCTCTGCCACTCAGCCACTTTGACTTCCAGCGTGATGCCCAGTTCTGCCCAGGCGCTCTGCAGGTACTCGGCCACCGCCTGATGATAGCCTGCATCGTTGGTCAGATACTCGATCACAGGGAAGCCCTCGCCGTTGGGATAGCCGGCGTCTGCCAGCAGCTGTTTGGCCTCGGCCAGGTTCGCCTCAAAGTCCGCGGGATCGGTGCTGATATAGGGCTCGCCGCCGTTGGCCACATCTTCAAAGGGAGTGCTGCCGTCCGCATCGGTGATGCCGGGGCCCACCAGGCTGCCGGCCGGCGTATAAGTGCCCTGCATCACGGTGTTGGCCACATAGTCGCGGTCAATGGCCAGGCTCAGCGCCTTGCGCACATTGGGATCGTTCAGGGGCTCTTTCTGGGTCTGCACGCTCAGATAATAGGTGCCCATGATGGTGTCTACATGGAAGTCAGCGCTGTCCTTCAGGCTGGGGATCTCCTCTGTGGGAACGCTCTTGACCATGTGGGCCTCGCCGGTCTCATAAGCAGAGTAAGCGGCGTTTTCGTCCTCGATCAGCAGGAAGCGGATGCTGTCCAGCTTGATGGAGTCCGCATCCCAGTAGTTGGGGTTCTTGGAATAGACAATGTGGCTGCCGGGCACCCACTCGGTCATGTAGAAGGGACCGTTGGAGACGTAAGTGGAAACATCCACTGCCCAGGCGTCGCCGTTGGCTTCCACGACGTCCTTTTTCACAGGAGCGCCGGAGATGAAGGAAGCGATTTTGTCAAAGTAGGTGCAGGGCTGGCCCAGTTCCACCACAAAGGTCTGCGCATCGGGTGCGGAAACGCCCAGCTCGCTGGGGTCCATGGCACCGGTGGTGATCTCGTTGAAGTTCTTCACCATGCCCAGCAAAGTCTCCGCATAGGGAGCTGCGGTGGCGGGGTCCGCCATACGCTGCCAGCTGTAGACAAAGTCCTCAGCGGTCAGATCGCTGCCGTCGGACCATTTCAGGCCCTGACGCAGATGGAAGGTCCAGGTCATACCGTCTTCCGACACGTCCCAGCTCTCCGCCTGGCCGGGAACGACTTCGTTGTTCTCGTTCAGGTTCAGCAGGGTTTCAAAGGAATGGATCAGCATTTCGCCGCCGTCGATGGTGCTGTTCAGCGCGGGGTCCAGGGTCTCGGGGTCGGGACCAACCTGAACCACCAGCTGTTTGCCCTCGCCGGAAGCGGTGCCGTCGGCCGTCGCGCCGGATGTCTCGGAGCCGCCGCAGGCCGTCAGGCCCAGGCTCAGCGCCATGACAACAGCCAGCATGCAAGCCAGTTTCTTCATGGGAGTTCCTCCTGTATCAAATCAAAAATTTGCCTCTTTTGCAGGTGAGGCAAACTTTTTCTATTATACTCGTCCGCGCACGGGATACAAGATTGTTTTCCGATTTGTTACCATTTTGCAATTTTATTCTGCCTTTTGTGCATATCATGCATCTTTTTCCTCATAGAATTTGTGCATTCTTGGATGATTTTCTATATTTTTGTCGTTTAACCGCATTCATTTTTTATATTTTTTGCTGTTGTATCAGCAATATTTCACAAATTGGTCCAGTACAATCCTCCATTGCCCGGGCCCGAAGCGCTTTTTGCATTTTCGGTCAAAAAAACAGCCCCGCACGATGTGTGCGGGGCTGCTGTCTTATTTTACTTTGTCCAGGTGATGGCAGGCAGCGTAATGGCCGGGGCCCACCTCGGTCCACTTGGGCTGTTCCTGTTCGCACAGCTTGTCCGCGAAGGGGCAGCGCGTGCGGAAGTGGCAGCCGGACGGAGGATTCACCGGGCTGGGAACGTCGCCCTCCAGCACAATGCGCTTGGACTGGCGGCTGGTCACAGGGTCGGCGATGGGAATGGCGGAGATCAGGCTGCGGGTATAGGGGTGAACGCTGTGGAAGGTCAGCTCGTAGCTGTCCGCCAGCTCCACCATGCGGCCCAGATACATGACGCCGATCCGGTCGGAGATGTGTTTCACCACGGAGAGGTCATGGGCGATGAACAGATAGGTCAGGCCCTCTTTCTCCTGCAGTTCCTCGAACATGTTGACCACCTGCGCCTGAATGGACACGTCCAGCGCGGAGATGGGCTCGTCGCAGACGATGAATTCCGGATTCACCGCCAGAGCACGGGCAATGCCCACGCGCTGACGCTGGCCGCCGGAGAACTCGTGCGGATAGCGGTTGGCGTGCTCCGAGTTCAGGCCCACGCGCTCCAAAAGCGCAATGATCCGGTCACGGCGATCCTGCTTGCTGGCAGCCAGATGATGAATGTCAATGGCCTCGCCCACAATATCGCCCACGGTCATACGGGGGTCCAGGCTGGCATAGGGGTCCTGGAAAACGATCTGCATTTTGCGGCGGTAGGGCAGCATGTTCACCGCTGTTTTGCGGCCGTATTTCACATTGCCCTTTTCATCCGTCTGCACGGTGCCGTCCTCGTTGTAGAGGGGCACGTCACCGGAATCGAAAATGGTCTCGCCGTCGTAGATGATGCGGCCGGACGTGGGCTCGTACAGACGCAGCAGTGTGCGGCCCGTGGTGGTCTTTCCGCAGCCGGATTCGCCCACAAGGCCCAGGGTCTCGCCCTTGTTCAGATAGAAGGAAACGTCGTCCACCGCTTTGACGACCTTTTTCTCAAAGAACTTGGAACCCGCGACAGGGAAGTACTGCTTCAGGTTCTGCACTTCCACCAGCTTTTTGTTCTGTTCCATCACGCGTTCCCTCCTTTTTCAAACTCTTCTTTCTGCAGCAGCCAGCACGCGCTGTAGTGCACGTCGGAGATATCCGTATAGGCGGGCATCTCCCGCAGGCAGATCTTCATGCAGCTGCCGCAGCGGGGTGCGAAGGGGCAGCCCTTGGGCGGATTGAGCATATCCACGGGCGTTCCCTCGATGGGCACCAGCTTTTTGTGCTCCTTCTCGTTCAGCTTGGGAATGCTGCGCAGAAGGCCGCGGGTGTATTCATGCTTGGGATTGTAGAAAATATCGTCGGTGCTGCCGTACTCGACCACCTTGCCGGCATACATGACGGCAATGCGGTCACACATGGAGGCCACCACGCCCAGATCGTGGGTGATCATGATGATGGCCATGCCCAGCTTCTCTTTCAGATCCATCATCAGCTCCAGGATCTGCGCCTGAATGGTCACGTCCAGCGCCGTGGTGGGCTCGTCCGCAATCAGCAGCTTGGGTTCGCAGGCAAGCGCAATGGCGATCATCACGCGCTGGCGCATGCCGCCGGAAAGCTCGTGGGGATACTGTTTCAGCCGTTTCTCCGGCTCATTGATGCCCACCAGCGTCAGCAGCTCTTTCGCGCGCTCTTTGGCCTGCGCACGGTTTTTATTGGTGTGCAGCAAAATCACTTCGCAGATCTGATTTCCGATGGTGTACACCGGGTTCAGGCTGGTCATGGGGTCCTGGAAAATGATGGACACCTCGTTGCCGCGGATCTTGCGCATCTGTTTCTCGGTCATATCGTTGATGCGGTGGCCGTTGAAGTCCAGCGTGCCGCCGATCAGACGGCCGGGGTAAGCGGTCAGGCCCATCAGGCTGTACGCCGTGACGGACTTGCCGGAACCGGACTCGCCCACGATGCCCAGAACTTCGCCCTCTTTCAGATGAAGAGAGACGTCGTTCAGCGCCTTCACTTCGCCCGCGGGAGTGAAGAAGGAGAGGCGCTCGTTTTGAATGTTTACCAGATATTCGCTCATAAAGCTCTTCCTCTCCTTAGTTCTTCAGTTTCGGGTCGAATGCGTCGCGCAGGCCGTCGCCGAACAGGTTGAAGCTGAGAATGATCAGGCTGATCAGCAGCGCGGGCGCCAGCAGCAGATGCGGATAGGTGCGGAAGCCATTGATGGCGTCCGACGCAAGGGAACC
Organism: Owariibacterium komagatae; assembly: GCF_045865535.1. Classification (GTDB taxonomy): domain Bacteria; phylum Bacillota; class Clostridia; order Oscillospirales; family Ruminococcaceae; genus Ruthenibacterium; species Ruthenibacterium komagatae. The sequence goes on along the minus strand of NZ_AP031406.1, from coordinate 2,092,542 downwards.
CAGGGACGGCATGGGAACCGCCACGCCGATGCCCAGGAAGGACAGGAAGCTCTCGGTAAAGATCGCGGAAGGAATTTGAAGCGTTGTGGTGACGATCAGCGTGCCGATGCAGTTGGTCAGCAGATGCTTTTTGATGATGCGGCCGTTGGAAGCGCCCAGCGCACGGGCGGCGGTCACGTACTCGCTCTCTTTCAGCATCAGCACCTGGCTGCGGACGATGCGGGCCATGCCCACCCAGTACAGCAGCGCAAACACCACAAAGATACTGATCAGGTTGACACCCAGTTTCTGAATCCATTCAAAGCCGGGCAGGGTAGCCAGCTGCTTCATGGGCTCCTCAAAGGCCACCGCCAGCAAAATAATGATCAAAATATCCGGCACCGTGTAGATAATGTCGGTGATACGCATCATCACCATGTCCACCCAGCCGCCGAAGAAGGCAGACACCGAGCCGTAAATGGAGCCGATGACCAGCACGATGGCCGAGGCCACCAGGCCGACCAGCAGGGAAATGCGGCTTCCCATCATCACGCGGATGGCATAGTCACGGCCCAGCTTGTCCGTGCCCAAGAAGTGGGGGAACACGCTCTCACCGGCATCGATCCGGGCCTGCTCCTGCTCGGAGTACTGCATGGGCGCCAGGCTCTCGGAGTAGCGGATCTGCTGGTCGTAGGTGTAGGGATAAAAGCTGGGGACGATGAAGGAAAACACCATGACCAGAAGAATGATAAACAGGCTGACCATGGCCACTTTGTTTTTTACCAGTCGGCGCAGACCGTCTTTCCAAAAGCTGACGCTCTCGCGCATGACAACGAGACTTTCTTTTTCCTCATTGGAGGCAGGGAGAAAATCCTCGGGCTTCAGTTTGAGCTGCATGCTCAAAGGGTTCTTTTCCATGGAATTTTCTCCTTTCCTTATTTCAGCTGAATGCGGGGATCGACCAGCTTGTACACCAGGTCTACCACCACGTTCATGAAGATGACCAGCGCCGCCAGGAAGATGGTGGTGCCCATGATGATCGTGTAGTCACGGTTCAAAATGGAGCCCACGAACTCGCCGCCCAGGCCGGGGATGGTGAAGATTTTTTCCACCACGAAGGAACCGGTCATGGTGTAAGCCACCATGGGGCCTACATAAGTGACGACCGGCAGCACCGCGTTGCGCAGCGCATGTTTGAACAGGCTCTTGCTCTGAGAAAGGCCCTTGGCGCGGGCGGTGCGCATATAGTCCTGTCCCAGCACGTCCAGCATGGACGAACGCATCAGACGGGCAATGTATGCGGTGGGGTAGAAGGCCAGCGCCACCACGGGCATGATATAGTGCTTCCAGCTGGTCAGGCCCACCACCGGCAGCCACCCTAAATTATACCCGAATATATACATCAGTATGGTACATATGACGAAGCTTGGCACGGCAATGCCGCAGGTGGCGATCACAATGATGATATTGTCCAGCGCTTTGCCGCGGTTCAGCGCAGCAAGGCAGCCCAGAGGGATGCCGATGGCCAGCGCCACCACAATCGCCATGCCGCCGATGCGGGCGGAGACAGGGAACTTCGTGGCGATAATGCTGGACACGGTGCGTCCGCGCTGACGCAGGCTCACGCCCAAATCGCCCTGGATCGCTTTCAGCATATAATTCTTGTACTGAACGGAAACGGGCTGATCCAACCCGTATTTCTCATTCAGAGCGTCCATCGCTGCCTGGCTGACCGCCTTTTCAGCGGAGAAGGGACCGCCGGGGACCATGTTCATCAGAAAGAACGTCATGGTCGCGACCAGGAACAAGGTCAACAGCGCGAAGGCCACTCGTTTTACGATGTATTTCAGCATCGCATTCAACTCCTCTTTCCTTACTTCCTCGTTTTTTGCGGAGAATTTGGCTGTTCTCAAATTGCGGACACAGCAAAAACTCCGTTTCCCCGCAAAAAGAACTCAACAAAAGAAAGACGGTGTTCAAAAACGCCTTTAAACACCATCCTTTTCCGCCTTTGAATCTTTATTCTATCAATTTTAACTTCTTTTGTCAATTTCTGAACATGGATATTTGTCGCCCACACAGAGAAAATGTTGTCAAAGGAAGTGCAAATTCTATCATTTTTGTAAAATTGTAGTTTGTATACGTACAGTTTTATGCAAAAAAGCGGCCTGCCAGATCGGCAGGCCGCTTTTGCATGGTGCTGAAAAATTACTCAGCGACAGACTCGCTCTCCACGGAAGAAGCCTCGGAAGTGGAGTCAGCCTCCACAGAGGAAGCCTCAGAAGCGTCCTCGCTCTCCACAGAAGAAGCCTCGACAGAGGAAGCCTCAACGGAGGAAGCTTCCACAGAAGAAGCCTCGCTGGTGGAGTTCGCAACGGAAGAAGCAGCAGTAGAAGTGCTGTTGCTGCTGCAAGCAGCCAGGCTCAGAGCCATAACCAGAGCAGCAGCCAGAACCATCAATTTTTTCATAAGTATATACCCTCCTAAATGTACGCCGCCGGAATTTCGTCCGCATCTCTATTTTCGGACGAATGTACGCAGGTTTTTCAACCGCTCACAGCGACTGAGAGTCATTATAGCCATGTTCACAGCTTCGTTCAACCCCTTGGGCCAAACCTTTACCGAACTGTATATTTTCCATCACATTTCTTACACATTTCTCGTTGCATTGTACATTTTGCTTTTTTCTTGAAGAAAACATTTGTAGTGTTCAGACAAATTCGACACGCTCTGTACATTCCGCCCGAAAAAGGCCGAAAAAAGGGAATCGCCCCTGTGCCTTGCAGCACAGGGGCGATCGAAGGGGTATCTCTCTTGGTGTGAGGAGGAATCATGTACAGAAACCCGGATTGCGGCTTCCGTGTTTCTGTGATTCTTATTATAGGCAGGAATTGCGTCAGTTATTTGAAGGGGTTATGAACAATCTGTAAATAGTCCTGCGGTTTTTCACCGATTTTTCTCAAAATTGTCGAACCGCCGCGGAAAAGCTGTCAGTCCACCACACCGAAAGCCGCATCCAGTTTTCCGTCTTCCACCGTCAGGATCCCGTAACTGCCGGATCCGCGGTCGCTGGAGATGGAGCCCGGGTTAAACAGGACCAGGGAATTCCACCGCTCCATGCGCGCCCGGTGCGTATGTCCGTACAGCGCCACCTGCGCGCCCATCTGCCGGGCCTGGTCCGCCAGCAGTTCCAGCCCGGTTTTCACACCGTGCAGGTGACCATGGGTATAATAAAAATTCATGCCTCCAAAGGGCACCAGGCCCTCGGCGGGCAGAAAGCTGGCAAAGTCACAGTTGCCCCGCACACAATAGAACCGCCGTTCGGGGTAAGCACCTTCGATGGTCTCCACGTCCCGGGCGCCATCGCCCAGAAACACCACGTCCAGCGCGTCGGGATGGGCGTCCAGCGCCGCGCTCAGCCGACCGGCCTCGCCATGAGAATCGGATAACACCAACAGTTTCATGAACATACTCCTCACTGAATACAGTGTTTATAAATCTCGCTTTTGGAAAAGGGGCTCTTGGCAGCGGCCGCTTTGGCGGCGGCTGTGGCGCTCATTCCTTCCTCCATATACTGGCGGGCCATGGCCACCGCATCCTCCAGGCTCATCTCTTCCGCCGGGCGTTCTGGCGCGCCGGCCAGCACCAGAACAAACTCGCCCCGGGGCAGATTTTCCCGGTACCAGGCTTCGGCTTCACCCACCGTGGTCACACGGATCTCCTCATGAAGCTTGGTCAGTTCCCGGCACACGGTCATGCTCCGGTCCGGCCCGAAGGTATCCAGAAAATCCCGCAGGGTCGTGGGCAGCTTGTGGGGAGCCTCGTAAAAGATCATGGTGCGCGGCTCGTTTTGCAGCTGAGCCAGCCGGTCCTTTTTCTGGCGCCGGTTGGTGGGCAGAAAGCCCTCAAACACAAAACGCCCCGTCACCTGACCGGACACACACAGCGCCGTGACGGCCGCGCTGGCCGCAGGCACCGGGCACACGGGAATGCCTCTGGCATGGGCGTCCCGCACGATGACCTCGCCCGGGTCGGACACCGCAGGCATGCCCGCGTCGGAACAAAGCGCGCAGTTTTCACCGGCCGCGATGCGGTTCAGGATATACTCGCCCCGCTCCTTCAGGTTGTGTTCATAATAGCTGACCAACGGCTTCTTGATTCCCAGATGATTGAGCAGTTTCAACGTGACGCGGGTATCCTCCGCCGCGATAAAATCCACTTCCTCAAAGGTCCGGGCCGCCCGGGGCGTCAAATCGCCCAGGTTCCCGATGGGGGTTGCCACAATGTAAAGGGTGCCGCTCATGGTTTTTCCTCCCTTGTCTGGCCGTATACAGCCAGAATTTCGTCGCTGGGGCTGCGGTCTTCCCGCTGTGTGATGAAAACCGGCGCCACACGCATGCCAGGCGCGCGGTTTTTGTGCCCTTCCAGCAGAAAGAGCGCCGGCTCCCGGTCCGGCCGGGCTGCCACAAACTGAAGGCGTTTGGGCTCGATGCGCACGGCGCGCATGGCGGCAATGGCATCGGCCAGGCGCTCGGGCCGCTGGCACACGCACAGCCGGCCGCCGTCCCGCAGCAATGCGGATGCGGTATGGCACACATCCGCCAGCGTGCAGGTGCGCTCGTGGCGCATATCCGCCCGGGCCGGGTCCGGGCTCTGCCGGCCACCGGTGAAATAAGGGGGATTGCAGCACACCACGTCAAACAGGCCCGCCTCCCGGGGCCGCCAGGAACGCAAGTCGCCCAGAACCGGAACAATGTGCTCGATCCGGCCTTCCGCCAGCGCCTGCTGCAGCAGCGCCAATGCGCCGGCCTGCAGCTCCACCGCATAGCAGGGGCCCCGGTGGCCCCGGTCATGCCAGCGCAGGGGAATGATGCCGCAGCCCGTACCCAGATCGCAGACGCGCTCTGCCCGCCGCACCTTGCAGAAGGCGCTCAGCAGCATGGCGTCCTGCCCAAACCGGTACGCGCCGTCCACAAACACGGCCGTGCCGTTCACAAGACGTTCCGTGTGCACTCCTTCCGCTCCTTTCCGACAAAAAACAAGGCGGGCATCCGCCCGCCTCGTCCTGATTCATATGGGATCTCAGCCCTCGGAAATCGCACCGACCGGGCACTCGCCAGCGCAGGTACCGCAGCTGATGCAGGCGTCCGCGTCGATCACGTATTTGCCGTCACCCTCAGAAATCGCGCTCACGGGGCAAACACCCGCGCAAGTGCCGCAGGATACGCATTCGTCACTGATCTGATAAGCCATACTTCTTCCATCCTTTCCTCCGCGCATGTTCAAGTACGGCCACACCTGCCAAAGCGCGGACGGCACATGCGGCTTTTGTCCCGAAGGACCTGTAGTTTCCTACGTGCTATTATTGTATCATAAAACGCAGATTTTTCAAGGTCTGATTCCCGCACAGAGCACCAAATTTTAGCAGCTTTACACTTCGGGTTCGGGCTCTTCGGGCTGCGGCACGCGCTTTCCGCCCCGCAGATACTGACATTCCGACTTATGGAAGGTCTTGAACACCGTGGTGGAACCCTCCAGCCGCACGCGCAGCGAACCGGCGATGACGTTGACTTCCACCACTGTGCCCTCGCCCTCGGGGGTCTTGACCACGCTGCCCACACCCGGGGTGACGCGGTTCAGATACTCATAGGCGGGCTGCTCGTAAGCCAGGCAGCACATCAGGCGGCCGCAGCTGCCGGAAATTTTTGTGGGGTTCAGGGAAAGGCCCTGTTCTTTGGCCATTTTGATGGAGACCGGCTGAAAATCTTTCAAAAACCGGCTGCAGCAAAAGGGCTGGCCGCAGATGCCAAGGCCGCCCAGCATCTTGCTCTCGTCCCGGACGCCGATCTGCCGCAGTTCGATGCGGGTGCGGAACACGCCCGCCAGATCCTTGACCAGCTCGCGGAAGTCGATGCGGCCGTCCGCCGTGAAATAAAACAGGATCTTCGAACGGTCCAGCGTGTACTCCACGTCCACCAGCTTCATGTCCAGCCCGTGCTTTTGAATGCGCTCGGTGCAAACTTCAAAGGCGTGCTTTTCATCGGCCCGGTTTTTCTCCATCCGGCGCACGTCCACGGCGTCGGCCATGCGGGTCACCGTCTTCAGCGGCTTGACGATGCTGGCATCGGGCACTTCGTGCACGCCCTGCACCACTTCGCCGCACTCGGTGCCCCGGGCAGTCTCCACGATCACGTGGTCGCCCTTGACGATCTCCAGTTCGCCGGGTGCAAAATAATACTGTTTGCCCGCCTGTTTAAAGCGGACGCTGATTACTTTTGTCATAAACGTTCCTTCCGCTGCCGTGGGCGGGGGTGTCAGTGCCGCTGCCTACGGCGCATGATTTAGGCAGCGCTTCAAGAGAAGTTCAGGCGCACAGCCGGATGGCCAGATTGGTCAGCGCCAGTTTTGCGTTGACATTGGCCGAGACGGCGCGCATCGTGGAAAAAGCGCAGGGAAGGCACACGGCCGCACGCTGCGCGTCCACAGGGATGTCCGGCGTGCCGCGCAGCGCGGCGCTGCACACATTGCTGAAAAGTTCCATCAGGCGCAGCGCGCCGAAGCGGTCTTTTTCATAGCCGGACAAAAGTGCCATGGCGCCATAGGTGTCGCGCCGGTGGGCGCACTTGGCCAGAGCCATGGCATCGTTCAGGCAGGACTGCTGCTGCGCATCTTCCAGACAGCGCCGCGCGCTGCCGATTTTGCCGCCGAACACGCTGGCAAGCCGCGCGCAGCTTCGCTTATCCGAAAAATGTTCCTCCAGGTAGCGGGTGCATTCTTCCACGCTGACCGGCGCCAGGCTGTAGGCGCAGCACCGGCTGCGGATGGTGGGCAGCACCATCGCCTCTCCGGGGGCCGTCAAAAGAAACAGCACCCCTTCGGGCGGCTCCTCGATCACCTTTAAAAGCGCGTTGGCGCTGGCGGCGTTCAATTTGTGCGCGCCGCGGATCAGCACCACGCGGCCCTGCGCGGACAGAGCGGTGTTGTACACCTCTCTGCGCACTGCGCGCACCGCGTCGATCTTGATCTCGCCGGAAGCGCCTTCGCCTTCCAGCGTCAGAACTTCGGCGCTTTCGCCGGCCAGCACCTGTGCGGCGCCCGGCCCGCCCTGGGGATAAAGATAATCTGCGGCCAGGCAGCGCGCCGCGAAACCCGCGCCCGTGCCCGCCTCGCCGCAGAGTAGCACACTATGAGAAAGCCGCCCGGCCGCCAGTGCGGCCGAGAGGCTTTGTTTGAGCATATCATTGCCCCAAAGGGCATCCAATGCAGCCATTACAGCTTTTCAAAACGTTCGACATTGGTGACGAACACCGTTGCGCCGCCCACGGTTACTTCCAAAGGATACGCCGTGGTCACGCCGATGCCATAGCTGGCAGTGCTGGGAACGACTTCTTTGCGCTGTTTTGCGCAGGAAGCGATCAGCTCCAGGCAGTGATCCACCTTTTCATCCTCCGTGCCGATGAGAAGCGTCATGTTGCCCGCCATCAGAAAACCGCCGGTGGTCGCCAGACGGGTCACGGAAAAGCCGCCCCCGGTCAGCGCCTTGCAAACCGCGTTGGAGTCCTCTTTATTGACAATTGCCGTGATCAGTTTCATATGTACAACCTCCTTTAAGGTTCGAGCGGCAGGGAACGCCTCTCTTTTATTTATTATACCACAACCCGGGCGCCATGCAGTACTTTTTTTAAAAAAAGTATTTCATCAACGCCAATTGTTGCGCCAGTTGCGCCGGTTTTTCGCGTAGCGGATCTCCTGACGGGCCATATTGAAAAAGTCGCTGCCGAAGAACAGCAGGAAATTGATCAGGGAGAAGAAAATGCTGCCTTTTACATACCAGGGCCCGAACACAAACTGCAGAAGGCAAATGCCGCCCGAGATCATGCCCAGATATTTTGCCTTGACCGGAATCAGGAAGAAGAACAGGAACTGCATATCCGGATACAGCATGGCAAAGGCAAAGAACAGGGAAAGGTTCAAATAGGTGCCTGTGCCGATGCCGAAGAGTGCCGCGGAGATGACCGCGCCCACCATGCCGCACAGATAGTACACGTTGAAACGGAAATCGCCCCAGGTGCTCTCCAGCCCATGGCCGATGAGGTAATTGCAGTACAGTGTGATCGCCAGCATAAAGACACCCATGCTGCCCGGCACAAACACAAACGTCAGCACACGCCAGATCTCTCCGTGCATGACCGCAGGCCAGTACAGCATCAGGCGGTTGGACAGGGCGATGGCCGGCGTCAGCTGATCCGCCAGATACACCAGCAGCTGGCCCATCACAATGACCATCATCAGGTTATGGATGCAGAAGTTGCCGTGCTTGCGCTCCAGCCGGTAGACCCATTTCATGAACATGATAAAACCCTTTCAGCGCACACATTTGATTTTGTTGTATCCCCCTGCAGTGGTATGCGCCGCACCACAGTGTGTAGACCATTGTAGCAAACTCCCGGCTGCAATTCAACTGGTTGTTATCCATTGCCCGAATTTTTCCGGGGCGGCTTGTTGAAAACTTTCACGGAAAAACCAAATGTTTAAACAGTTTCAACCGAGTTTTCAACAAAAACAGTGGAAAACTCCCTATACAATGTGTAAAACTCTGTTGAAAAGTTGAAATTGTATCTTAAAACCAAAAATTACAATTGGTACAAATCGGAACGCTTTTTTAAACCGTGATATGCACTTTTGTGCAGCGCCTTCAGACCGTCTGACCGGGTTTTTTGAACCCTTCTCCGAACACTTCATTGGCCTCGGTGATCATCACAAAAGCATCCGGGTCAATCTCATGTGCGGCATTCTGCACCTTATAAATTTCGGATTTGGAACAGGCGCACAAAATCAGTTCCCGGGGCGCGTCGGAATAGGCCCCGGTGGCCTCGATCAGCGTCGAACCGCGGCCCACCGTTTCGTCGATGTGCTGGGAAATGCGCTTGGCCTCGGTGGTGATGATGATGGCCAGCTTTCCGGCGCCCGCGCCGTACATGATCTTATCCACCACCACAGACGCGGCAAAGGCCGAGACCACGCCGTACAAAACCGCGTCCATATTGCCGTAAACAGGCCAGCCCAGCACAATGATGGCTCCGTCCGCCAACATGGTGATCTGCCCCATGGAAAAATGGGGAAACAATTTTTTCGCAGCCACGATCAAAAAATCCGTGCCGCCGGTGGACGACCCGCGCATATAAATCAGTGCAAGGCCCGCGCCCATGGTCACGCCGGAGAACACCGCCGCCAGGAAGGGGTTGCCTGTGTACATGGGGAACAGAGGAAACACCACGTCCAGAAACAGCGTGCTGATGGCCATGGTCTTCAGGCTCTTAAACAAAAACCATTTGCCCAGTACCCGGTAACTGACAATGACAACGGGGATGTTCAGCACCAGAGACATGGTGCCGATGGGAAGGTTCCAGAGATAGTTGAAGATCAGTGCCAGGCCGGAGATGCCGCCGGGCGCAAAGTTGGAAGATTTTGCGAAGGTATACACGCCCAGCGCATACAAAATGCTTCCCGCCACATCATACGGCAAATCCATCATAAAATCTTTGACTTTTCCGTCGAACTTCATACCGCAGCTCCTTTTGCATTCTTTCTTCCTTATTATATACGCTTTCCATTCAGATTCAAGGGGGGCGTCATCCGGCGGGCACAGCCCCTTCAAAACAACAAATGGATTGGAATGCTGCAGCAATTTCACTCTATTTTTTCATTTTTCATCTTTTCTCTGCTGAAAAAATACGGTATCATAATGCACAAGAATCTGGAAAGGAAGATGAAATGATGAAACGTTGGGTGAGAGAGTTTCGGGCGTTTGCTTTGAAAGGAAATGTGGTGGACATGGCCATCGGTGTTGTGGTCGGCTCGTCTTTCACGGCCATTGTGAACAGTCTTGTGGGAGATGTGATCACCCCTTTGCTCACACTTCTTTCGCCGGACAGCGCGGTGTTTGAATCCCTGACCATTGGCGGCGTGGTGATGATCGGCAAATTTATCAACGCGATCTTATCGTTTTTGATGGTTTCCGGCTGCATGTTCCTGCTGGTGCAGGGCATCAACCGCCTGACCCGCCGGGCAGAAAAAGAAAAGGCAGCGGCGCCCGCGCCGGCTCCTTCCAAAGAGGAAGTGCTTTTGACCGAGATCCGGGATCTTCTGAAAGAAAACCTTGCGCAATAATTTAAAAAGCCGCTCATCCAGCTGGATGAGCGGCTTTTTCTGTACAAAAATGGCGGCAGGCCGAAGCCTGCCGCCAAAAGGATTGCGAATTATTCCGCGTCGTCGGGTGCGTACAGTTTGGTCAGTTTGTTCAGGTAGGCATAACGGTCCTTGGACGCGTTGGCTGCCTTCTCGAACAGATCGGCCGCACGCTCCGGGAAGGCGCGCTGCAGACGGCTGTAACGAGTCTCGCTCTCGATGAACTCTTTGTAATCCGTGGTGGGAGCCTTGGAGTCCAGCGTGAACGGATTCTTGCCCTCGGCCTTCTTGCGCGGATCGAAGCGGAACATGTTCCAGTAACCGCACTGGACAGCACGCTTCATCTCGTTCTGGCAGTTGGTCATGCCGCCCTTGACGCCGTGCATCTCGCAGGGAGCATAGCCAATGATCAGAGACGGGCCGTGATAGCTCTCGGCCTCAGCAATGGCCTTGATGGTCTGGTTCTGGTCGGCGCCCATGGCGATCTGTGCTACATAAACGTAGCCATAGCTCATGGCGATCTCCGCCAGGCTCTTCTTGCCGATGGCCTTGCCGGCTGCGGCAAACTGAGCAACCTGACCGATCTGGCTGGCCTTGGAGGCCTGGCCGCCGGTGTTGGAATAAACCTCGGTGTCGAAGACCATAACATTCACATCTTCGCCGGAAGCCAGGACGTGATCCAGGCCGCCGAAGCCGATGTCATATGCCCAGCCGTCGCCGCCGAAGATCCAGACGGACTTCTTGGACAGGTACTGTTTCTTCTCCACCAGTTCTTTGCACTTGTCGCATTCAGCGGCGTGTTTCTCCGCCTCGGCAACCAGAGCATCCGCAGCGGCGCCGTTGGTCTTGCCGTCGTCCACGGTATCCAGGTAAGCTTTCGCAGCAGCCTTGAAGGCCTCGTCCGCCTTGTCGCTCTCGGCCATCTCTTTGACCAGGGCGATCAGGTTGTCACGGATGACCTTCTGGCCCAGATACATACCGAAGCCGTGCTCGGCGTTGTCCTCGAACAGGCTGTTCGCCCAAGCGGGGCCCTTGCCGGACAGACGGTTGCGGGTATACGGAGAAGTAGCAGCCGGGCCGCCCCAGATAGAGGAGCAACCGGTGGCGTTGGAGATGAACATACGCTCGCCGAACAGCTGGGTGATCAGGCGTGCATAGCTGGTCTCAGCGCAGCCTGCGCAGGAGCCGGAGAACTCAAGCAGCGGCTGATTGAACTGAGAGCCCTTGACGGTGGTCTCGGCCATCATGCCGGGTTTCTTGCCCACGTTGGCCACGCAGTAGTCGAACACGTCCTGCTGTGCCAGCTGGCTCTCCTGCGGAACCATCTTCAGAGCCTTGCCGGGAGCCGGGCAAACGCCCACGCAAACGCCGCAGCCCATGCAGTCCAGCGGAGAAACGGTCATGGTGAACACATAGTCGCCGCAGTCTTTGCCGGTCATCTTCTTGCTCTTCAGCGCAGCGGGAGCCTTGGCGGCCTCGTCAGCGGTCAGAGCGAAGGGACGGATGGTGGCGTGCGGGCAGACATAAGCGCACTGGTTGCACTGAATGCACTTGTCCACATCCCACTCGGGAACGGTCACGGCAACGCCGCGTTTCTCGTAAGCGGCCGCGCCCTGCTCGAACTGGCCGTCCACGTATTTCTCAAAGGCGGAAACGGGCAGGCTGTCGCCGTCCATCTTCGCAACGGGGATCATCACGTTCTTGACCATATCCACGGTGGCAGCGTTGCCGGCCAGCGCGGTGTTGTCAGCCTCGTCCTGAGCGTTGGCCCAGTCAGCGGGGACTTCCACTTTGTGATAAGCGTCGAAGCCGGCGTCGATGGCCTTCCAGTTCATCTCAACGATGGCCTGGCCCTTCTTGGCGAAGGATTTCTCAGCGGCCTGCTTCATGTATTTCAGGGCATCCTCACGGGGCAGAACACCGGCCAGTGCGAAGAACGCAGACTGCAGAATGGTGTTGGTGCGTTTGCCCAGGCCGATCTCGATGGCCTTGTCGATGGCGTTGATGGTGTACAGCTGCACGTTGTGCTGAGCGATGTAGCGTTTTGCCTCAGCCGGCATATGGTGCGCCAGCTCTTCGTCGCTCCACTGGCAGTTGATCATGAACACGCCGCCGTCTTTTACGTCGTTGACCATCTTGTAGCCCTTGATGACATAGGACGGGTTGTGGCAAGCCACGAAGTCCGCCTTGTTGATGTAATAGGGCGCACGGATGGGCTTGTCGCCGAAGCGCAGGTGGCTGATGGTCACGCCGCCGGTCTTCTTGGAGTCATACTGGAAGTATGCCTGGATGTATTTGTCGGTGTGGTCGCCGATGATCTTGGTGGAGTTCTTGTTGGCACCAACGGTGCCGTCGCCGCCCAGACCCCAGAATTTGCACTCTTTGGTGCCTTCTGCAGCGGTGTTGGGAGCGGGTTTCTCCTCCAGAGACAGATAGGTGACGTCGTCGTTGATGCCCAGGGTGAAGCGGGCTTTGGGCGCGTCTTTGGCCAGCTCCTCATACACAGCGAACACGCTTGCGGGAGGAGTGTCCTTGGAGCCCAGGCCATAGCGGCCACCGATGATGGTGGCTTCGCGTTTTGCCTCGGCAAAGGCGCTCAGCACATCCAGGTGCAGAGGCTCGGCATAGGCGCCCGGCTCTTTGGTGCGGTCCAGAACAGCGATCTTCTTGGCGGTGGCAGGCACGGCGGCCAGCAGACGCTCGGCGCTGAACGGACGATACAGACGAACTTTCACCAGGCCGACCTTCTCACCCTTGGCGGTCAGGTAGTCGATGACTTCTTCCGCCACGTCGCAGATGGAGCCCATGGCGATGATGACGCGGTCCGCGTCCGCAGCGCCGTAGTACTCGAACAGCTCGTAGTGGGTGCCCAGTTTCTCGTTGATCTTGTGCATGTATTTCTCAGCGATGGCGGGAACAGCCTCGTAGAACTTGTTGCAGGCCTCACGATGCTGGAAGAAGATGTCGCCGTTCTCGTGGGAACCGCGCATGGCGGGATGCTCGGGGTTCAGCGCGTGATCGCGGAACGCCTTGACCGCGTCCATGTTGGTCATCTCTTTCAGATCGTCGTAATCCCACACTTCGATCTTCTGGATCTCGTGAGAGGTGCGGAAGCCGTCGAAGAAGTTCACAAACGGAACGCGGCTCTCGATGGCGGTCAGATGCGCCACGGGGCCCAGATCCATGACTTCCTGCGGGTTGGACTCGGCCAGCATGGCAAAACCGGTCTGACGGCAGGCATACACGTCGGAGTGGTCGCCGAAGATGTTCAGCGCGTGGCTGGCAACCGTACGTGCAGACACGTGGAACACGCAGGGCAGCAGCTCACCCGCAATTTTGTACATGTTCGGGATCATCAGCAGCAGACCCTGAGAAGCCGTAAAGGTGGTGGTCATTGCGCCGGCGGCCAGAGAGCCGTGGACGGTACCGGCGGCACCTGCCTCAGACTGCATCTCCATAACCTTGACTTCGGTTCCGAAGATGTTCTTCTGGTGAGCAGCGCTCCACTGGTCGACCATGTCCGCCATCGGGCTGGACGGGGTGATGGGGTAGATACCGGCAACTTCTGTAAACGCATATGCTACATGCGCGGCAGCGGTGTTGCCGTCCATAGATTTTTTAGATCTTGGCATTTTTCTTCCTCCGCTTCAAATGTTTTGAATGCAGAACAGGCACGTTCCCGCACCATGCGGGCCCGCGTGTGTTTTGCGGCCACGTGCACCGCAAAAACCCTCCCGCGCGCTCTTTGGAACCGAATTCCGCGTCTGTCCGCGCTCTGTAATATTGTAACAAATTCCACACCAAAAGTAAACAAGCTTCCCGGCCTTTCCGGGGCTTTTTCGGGTAAAAAATCACAAATTCCACATTGTGGGACGGCTTTTCTTTGTGAAATTTTAACCAGACAAAACCAGTTAAGTTTAACCATCCGTCCCTGTGTGCCTTTTATTGACAGAGCTCTTAAAATACTTTATTATATAGACAATTGTGCGCAGTGGTTGTGCGCGTCATTTGACTGAAAAAGGAGTTTGTTTTTTCATGGACCCGGAAGGTCTTTCCATTTTAATTTGTGTGATCCTCGCGCTGGGCGCTCTGCTGGCGCTTTACAGCGCGGGCGGCATTCTGGCGGCAGACGGCGAGCGGGAGAAGGTTTCCCGCCTGGGCTTTTCCGACCGCGCCGCCGGCGCAGTGATCCTGTTCTGCGTTCTGTTCGGCGCGTTTTTGTGGCAGCTGTGTGATGTGCTGGCGCCGCACGGTTGGCTTGTGTGGGCCATTCCGGGCCTGGCGGTGTACGTTCTGGCCGGTGTGACCGTGTTTTCCTTCGGCTTTGCCGGTGGAAAGGCCGGTCCCATGCGGGTGCTGGCGGTGCTGGGCAAAGTGCTGACCGCCCCCGCCAAGCTTTGCTTTCAGCTGACCGGCACCACCGCGGACAGCGGCGTGACCGAGGAAGAGCTGATGAACATGGTGGAGGACGTGGAAGAACAGTCTATCATTGACGAGAACCAGAAAAAGATGATTGCCAGCATCGTGGAGTTCGACGATGTGACCGCCGCGGACGTGATGACCCACCGCACGGAGATCGTCAGTGTGGCCGATACCGCCAACATCGGCGATGTGGTGCGGCTGGCCATGGCCGAGGGCATTTCCCGCATTCCGGTCTACCACAAAACGCTGGACGATGTGGTGGGCATGCTGCACGTGAAGGACCTGTTCGGCCTGTGGGATGACCCCGCGCGCAGCACGGAGCTGGCGTCGGCCCATATGCGCAAAGCCATGTTTGTGCCCGAGGCCTGCCGCGCCCGTGAGCTTTTGCTGGAGTTCCGGCGCAAACACACCCAGATTGCCGTGGTGGTGGACGAATACGGCGGGACCAGCGGTCTTGTGACCATGGAAGACGTGCTGGAAGAGATCGTGGGCAACATTCAGGACGAGTATGACAACGAGGAAGAGGACCTGGTGGCCGACGGGGACGGATTCATCGCTACCGGCGCTGCGGATCTGGAGGACCTGTTTGAGGCCTTTGATCTGGAACTGCCCGAGCCGGATGAAGACGATCCGGACGACATCGACACCGTGGGCGGGCTTGTGATCGACCGCCTGGGCCGCATTCCGGATGAAAACGAGCATGCGCAGGTCCATTACGGCGGCGTGGTGTTCACGGTCCTGAAGACCAGTGAGCGCCGGATCGAGAAGGTGCGGTGTACCCGGGAAGAATCCAGCCGGGACAGCGCCGGCGCCTAAGGAAGGGAAGCGGATTCAAATGGCACATTTTGAAAAAAAGCTGGAGTCAAAAGAGATTTTTCAGGGACGGGTCATCCGTGTGACACTGGACAAGGTGGAACTGGAGAACGGACGCACCTCCTCCCGGGAAGTGGTCCATCATCACGGCGGCGCGGGCATTGTGGCGCTGAATGAAAAGGGCGAGGTTTATCTGGTGCGGCAGTACCGCTATGCGCTGGACCGAGAGCTGATCGAGATTCCCGCCGGAAAACTGGAAGCGGGCGAAGATCCCTTTGAGGCGGCCAAGCGGGAGCTGGGCGAAGAGGCCGGCCTGCAGGCGGATACGTACGTAGATCTGTCGCCCATGATCCCCACCTGCGGCTACTGCAGCGAGATCATTTATCTGTACGCCGCCAAGGATCTCCATCCGGTGGGGCAGCATCTGGACGAGGATGAATTTTTGTCGGTGTTCACGCTTCCGCTGGAGCAGGCGGTGGAAAAGGTTCTCTCCGGCGAGATCGTGGACGGCAAAACCTGCACCGCCTTGTTAAAACTAAAAGCCTTGCGAGATGCGGGCCGATTCTGATTTCGAAAAAAAGAGGCTTTTTAAGGCCTCTTTTTTTGTTTTCCGGAAAAATTTGGAGGTTTGAAATCTTGCTTTTTTTGCGAGTTTCCAACGGAAAAGCTTGTTTTTAACAGTCGCTTTTTGTATAATGAAACCATATACTGCAAGATGGGAGGACAAGGCTATGAATCTGTACGCAGCGGATACTGCCGCATGGAAGGCGCTGGTTCTGCGTCTTGCGGGTGTGCTGGGAGCAGAATTTTTCCTGGAGAACGGTTCGATCCGGGAGATTCATGTTCTGGCAGATGAGACCCGTTCTCCCAAGCAGATCGTGCGGGACATTCAGTCTGCCCTTTCTGCCAAATTCGGCATGGAGATCGATCACCGCATCATCAGCGTGGCGCAGATCCCCGACGGCGCACGGGAAACCCACTGCCGCATGATCTGCGAGCGGCTGGAGCTGATCAGCGACCGCACCGGCGTGTCCGCGGTGGTACATTTGACCCAGGGCGGTCACAGCTTTGAGGGACGTGCCAAATGCGACGCGACCCCCGGCGGCCGGACCGGCGCCATTGCCCTGGCGGCCGTACGCGCGGTGGACGGCGCGTTTTCCGATGAATTTCACGTGGTGCTGGAAGACGTGCGCCGCACGGAATTTTCTTCCAGAAACTGCATTCTCGCGGGCCTTGTGCTGAAGAGCAAGGGCCGCAGCGAACCGCTTCTCGGCGCGTGCTACGAGGGAGAAGACCCCAACTTCTCCGTGGCGCTGGCCGTGCTGGACGCGGTAAACCGGCGCATTGCCATGATGCCCTGCCCCAACGCGGCAGAGCAGACGATGCCCGAAGAATAAGAGCGGAGCGGATATAGCCTGTCTATAGCGGCTGACAGAGTATTGTCGTCAAGGAGGCTGTATTCGATGAATAAGGCGAAGATTATGATGGCTCTTACGTCATTGCTCTCTCTGCTGGTTGCCAGCGGCGCTTTTTTTAAGCTGCGCTGAGACGGCAGAAGCCTTTTTTCAGCAGGGAGGCGGCTGATTGGCTGCCTCCCTTATTTATAACTTTCAAAGCCCGGAGGCGAACGAATTTGGAGCGACTGACAAAACGGTACATGAACCTGATCTCTGTGCTCGGCATTGTGGTCGGTCTGTCTGCCTGCTGGCGCGTTTTTTCCGGCGGACTGCCCCAGGGGGTTGGCCCCAGCACGGTCATTGCTCTGGTCGCTTTGTGCGTGCTTTGCCGCTGTCTGCCGCTGTATGTGCGCGAGGACTGCACCATCGACATGTCCTTCATCAGCGTACTGGCCGTGGCGCTGGTCATGGGACCTGCCGGCGCGCTGGTCCTTTTATTTCTGACAACACCTCTTGAAATTGTTCCCACCGAGAGCGGGAAGGGCTTTTACCATATTTTCAACACCGACCCGCACAAGCTTTTGTTCAACACTTCCAACCTGAACCTTTCGCTGGCCGTGGGCGGCGCTGTGTACTATGCGCTGGGCGGCACGCCGGGAAACATCTCTCTTCCCGGAATTCTTCTTCCTGCCATCGGCTATGTGATCAGCGCCGTGGGCGCCAACGCGCTGATCATCTCCGGCGTGTTTTACCTGGAGTCCCGCATGCGGTTCTTCTCCATCTTCGGCCACATGCTGGTGGGGATGATCCCCAGCATTGTGTGCAGCAGCACCATCGGCTATTTTCTGGCCATGCTGCTGAAAATGGAGCGCGGTCACTGGCTGGCTTTTCTGTTCATGCTGCCCCTTTTGCTGGCGCGTTTTTCCTTCAAGCTGTATCTGGATTCTCAGAAAAGTCAGTACGAGGTCATCCGCGCACTGACAGCGGCCCTTGAGGCCAAGGACACCTATACCCGCGGTCATTCCATGCGGGTGGCGGGCTATGCATGCCTGATCGCACAGGAGATGCATCTGCCCCGCACCACCATCCACCGCCTGCTCACAGCCGGACTGTACCATGACATCGGCAAAATCGGCGTGCCGGATTCCATTCTGCAGAAGCCCGGCCGCCTGACCCCCGAAGAGCGGGAGGTTATTGAACATCACCCCATGGCGGGTGTGGACATCTTAAAAAACATCAACGGCTACCAGGACATTTTGTCCATGGTGGGCCATCACCATGAGTTTTACAACGGAAAAGGCTATCCCGACGGGACCTGCGGAGAGGACCTGCCCGTTGAAAATTACATTCTCGGCGCGGCAGACGCTTACGACGCCATCACCAGCGACCGGCCTTACCGAAAGGGACGCACGCCCCAGCAGGCCGCAGAAATTCTTCGCAAGGAAGCGGGCGAGCAGTTCCATCCGGACGTGGCCCGCGTGGCCGCCCAGCTGGCGGAAGAGGGGCGCCTGACCCAGCAGGCCGCGGAAGAGGCCGCCCAGACGGGCATGTGACAACAAAGGGGATTTGCTATGTTTCTTTGGTCTGTGCTGATCGCCCTGGCCGTGGGCTGGACGTTCGGCGGACGGCTGGCACGCTATGAAAAAGCCCGGATGCGCGGGCTTTGGATGCCGTTTCCCGCCTTTTTGGCGCAAAGCCTGCCCAACTGGGTGCCGGCTTTTTCCGACGGCATTCCCGCAGCGATATGTATTGTGATCTGCTACGGCACGCTGGCGTTGTTTCTGTTTCAAAACCGGCGCCTGCGCAAAACATTCTGGTTTGCCGGGTCAGGCACACTGTGCAATTTTCTGGTCATCGCTCTGAACGATTTTTGCATGCCCGTGTCTCAGCGCGTTCTTTCGCTGCTGAGCGAAGAGGGCGCCCGCGCCCTGACGGCGGGGGAGATTCCCATGTACTGCGCCGCCGGGCCGGACACCCGGCTTTTGTTTTTGGGCGACATTCTGCCGCTGCCGGGCGGCTTTGCCAGTGTGGGGGATCTGCTGCTGGCCGTGGGTGCGTTTTTCTGCATCCTGTGCCTGATGCGGCCGAGAAAAATTCTTCACTGGTGGATTAAAAACGGATAAAACGATGCGCGCGGAACGAAAGAACGTTCCGCGCGCATTTTTTTACTGGAATGCCATGCAGGCTGCCGCCGCCAGTGTGACAAACGCCAGAAACCCCAGAAGAAACCTGAAAAACAGCTGGATCTTTTTGTCTTCTTCGATCTGCCTCGGCGTACAGTTTCGACGGGGGTCCGCCGGGTCGTAATAAACCTCCACCGAATCCCCCTTGTGATAAAACTGCTTTTTGCTCTGGGGAAAATCCCCGATCCACTCGGCCCCGTCTGCCGGAAAGGAATAGCGCGCCCATTCGGTTTTCATCCATTGCCCGGGCGTGTTTTCGTCCCCCCGCATGTACTTTGTTTTTTCATAAAGTGCGATCACGCGGCCGCTGGCTCTTTTTCCATTCCGCTGAAGCCAAAGATGGCGTTTTTGTGATTTTTTTAAAAAATAATACGATATGTAGATGATTCCGCAGACCACCGCTCCACAGAAAAAGATGGATGCCACGGCCAGAAAATCATCCAGGTACCGGTCCAGAAATCGCGCAAATTCCATACGCCGTCAACGCTCCTTCTGTGCCGGACGGCCCAGCACCAGCGCTTCCAGCTCGGACGGCGCGGCGACCAGATAGCGTGCGCCGGCCTCTTTCAGCTCCTGCGCTGTGCGAAAGCCCCACAGCACGCCGCAGCCGTCCAGCCCCGCGTTGCGGGCTGTGAACATGTCCACATTGCTGTCGCCTGCATACAGCACCTGCCCGGGTTCCAGGCCGAAGGCGGCGCGCATTTCATGGACCAGATGCGGGTCCGGCTTTGTGGGCGTACCCAGCACATGGCCGCGCACGTCGTCAAACACACCGGGGAAATATTGCCCGATCACCTGCCGGGTCAGGTGGTCTTCCTTGTTGGAGACCACGCCCAGCTTTACGCCCGCGCCGCGCAGCCGGTCCAACAGCGGGACAATGCCGTCGTAGGGAGCGGTGGTGTCTTCCTTATGCTGGTCATAATAGGGAAAAAACAGCTGCGCCGCGCGCTGCTCGTTTTCCTCGGTGCGGGCTGTCTCGGGCAGCATCCGGTGCAGCAGCATGGGGATGCCGTTGCCCACCATGTATTTATACGCTTCCACCGGATGGCCGGGCAGTCCCATTTGGGCCAGCGTGTAATTGCCTGCCTGGGCCAGGTCTCCGATGGTGTTGAGAAGCGTTCCGTCCAAATCAAAAATCACAGCCTGATACATGAAGAAACTCCTTTGCTACAAACTGAAGGGAATGCTGCGCGCCTGATATTGCAGCACACCTCTGGCCCTGTACCGCACCCGGCAGGGAAGACACACCGTCACATCGCACCGCCCCTCGCTGACGGAGAAGGGATGTTCAAACAGGGTGTAGGCCAGGTCCTGGGTCAGCACACAGACCTCGTGCCGTGTGAAAAAGCGGGTGAACACCACGGACAGCGTCCGGTTTTCATTTTTGTGCAGACCTTCCCTGCGCAGCCCCTCCAGAGAGACGATCATACAGCCCAGCGCCCCCAAAACCCACGCTGCCAGAACCGGCAAAACGCCCGGCAGAACGTTGAAGGCAACGCCGCACAGCGCCAGACCCAGTGCCAGCAGGGCGCCGGGTTTCCACAAATACTGCACAGGGCTTTTGCGGGCCGGATCGCACAGCGGGCCGTCCGGCTTGGAATAACCGGGAAGCAGCGCTTCCACCCGCGCCTCCTGCCCTTTTTTCACAACGAACAGCGGCACCTCGCCGCCGGTAAAACTGCCCGCGGCGATGAACACCGGATACCGGCGCAAAAGCCGCCCGGCCGGGGTGACGCGAATATCACAGGCAGACACGCACCGCAGACGGACGCGCCGCTCGGTTTTGGTCACAAGGCCGCCCTTGCTGATGATGATGCCCCCGTTGCGGCACACCCGAAAACCGGCAGTGTGCAGAAACGCATACAAAAACGTCAGGCCGCCCACCAGAAAGAACAGAGTGGCCAGCGCTGCCAAACCGGCGGGCAGAATGCGCTCGACCAGCAACTCGATCTGTTCAAACTGCATCCAGGCCAGCTGCCGCAGACTGTCGCCCAGAACTTCCTGTATGCGGTCCAGACTGACCCATGCGAACGCACAGGCGGTGATCACATTGGCGCTGAGCATGACAAAACTGAGTTTTTCATAGCCGGTGGGCGAAAAAATGGAGTGGTCCTGCCGCACAGGCATCAAAAGATCGGCCAGCGCCTGGGCGTCCCTCTTGGTCAGGTAGCACTGAAACCGGCGGGGCGCGGCGTAATTGTGAAAGTAAAGCGTCACTCGGCTTGCGCCCAGCAGGCGGCAGTACAGCGGCCGCACGATCTCCAGAACAGCCACGCCGCTTTTGGAAAACGTGTACTTGCTGTGCACGAACACGCCGGTCTGTGCTTCAAAACTGTCCTGGGTCAGGGCAAAGCCGGTGACGTACCAGCGCACCAGTGAGACCGCCAGAAAGAACAAAAGAATCGCCGCGTCCTGCTTCAAAGCCGTGAACAGGCTGGTCCAGTCAAAGGCGATCAGGGCCTGCACCATGGGCACAAGGCACAAAAGCAGTGCGTACCGGAACAGGCGCAGACAGTACAGAATGTGAAACCGCCGCCCGTTCATAACAGTTTTCCCCCGTGGGACAGCTTGGCGGCCAGCTGTTCGGCGTCCGCCCTTCGAATGCCGGGAATGACTGTGAACGTGCCGGAAGCGATCAGCACCAGCACACAGCCGCCCATGCGCCGGCCCACCGGCGTCTGCAGAATGTGACAACCGCTGATAAAACGCAAGGGCATGCGCTTGGTGACCAAAAACAAAAGGCCCCGGCGCACGGTCAGGTGATTGCCGCCCACCCGGACCCGGCAGGACGCCCAGCGGGGCACCAGCACACACAGGCAGACAACGCACCACACCGCCAGCCAGAACAGGGCGGCCACGGCATTCAACGACCAGAAGGGAATGCTGACCACTGCGCCCGTCAGAATCACCCAGAACCCGATCAGCGCAGCGCCGCTTCGTGTGACCTGAAATTCCATACCGCCCGCCCCCTTTCAGATATTCTTTTATTATAAACATTCTTTCCAAAAATGCAAAGCGAAAACCGTAGGCCCGGCGTCTGTTTGGGGCATCTTTTGCAGTTTTGTGCAAAGCGTGCTATACTGAGGTAAATTCGGGCCGGTTTGCATACGGCCCCGGGGGAAAGGATGAAAAACGTTGAGAAACAGTGAACAAGTGACAAAAGGCGCCGAGCGCGCACCCAACCGCAGTTTGTTTTACGCACTGGGTTATACCGATGAGGAGCTGGACCGGCCGCTGATCGGCGTGGTCAGCGCCTTCAGTGAGATCGTCCCCGGCCACGCCCATCTGGACAAGCTGGCCGACGCTGTGAAGGCCGGCGTGCGCATGGCCGGCGGCACCCCCATTCTGATGCCCGCCATCGGTGTATGCGACGGCATTGCCATGGGACATGTGGGCATGAAATATTCTCTGCCCAGCCGTGAACTGATTTGCGACAGCGTGGAGACCATGGCCCGCGCCCACGCGCTGGACGGCCTTGTGCTGGTTCCCAACTGCGATAAGATCGTGCCCGGCATGCTGATGGCGGCGGCCCGGCTGAATATTCCTTCCATCGTCATCAGCGGCGGCCCCATGCTGTCCGGCCGTCAGGGAAAACGGCATGTGTCCCTGTCCCAGATGTTCGAGGCGGTGGGCAGCTACAAGGCGGGCCTGATCGATGAGGACGTGCTGGAGGACTACACCCTGCACACCTGCCCGGGCTGCGGCTCCTGCTCGGGCATGTACACCGCCAACAGCATGAACTGCCTGTGCGAGGCCATCGGCATGGCGCTGCCCGGCAACGGCACCATTCCCGCCGTGATGGCCGCCCGCACCCAGCTGGCGAAGCACGCGGGCATGCGCATTGTGGACCTGGTGGAAAAGAATGTGTGCCCCCGGGATATTCTGACCCCGGCGGCCTTCCGCAACGCCGTTGCCACGGACATGGCCCTGGGCTGCAGCTCCAACAGCGTTCTGCACCTGCTGGCCATTGCCAACGAGGCGGGCGTGCCCATGAGCCTGGAGACCTTCAACGAGCTGAGCGCCAAGGTGCCCAACTTCTGCCATCTGGCTCCGGCCGGCCCCACTCACATGGAAGATCTGAACGCGGCGGGCGGCGTGCCTGCGGTGATGGCGCAGCTGGCTGAACTGGGCCTGCTGGACACCAGCCTGCCCACCGTGACGGGCAAGACCGTGGGCGAGAACATTGCCGGCGCCAAAAACCTGGACGAGACCAACATCCGTCCCACCAACAACCCCTACTCCAAAACCGGCGGCATTGCCATTCTGTGGGGCAACATCGCCAAAGACGGCTGCGTGGTCAAGCGCAGCGCCGTTGCGCCCGAAATGCTGGTGCACAGCGGCCCGGCCCGGGTGTTCGACAGTGAGGACGATGCCATCCAGGCCATTTACGGCGGGCAGATCCACCCCGGCGACGTGGTGGTCATCCGCTACGAAGGCCCCAAAGGCGGCCCCGGCATGCGCGAGATGCTGAATCCCACCAGCGCGCTGGCCGGCATGAAGCTGGACAAATCCGTTGCGCTGATCACCGACGGCCGGTTCTCCGGTGCGTCCCGCGGCGCATCCATCGGCCATGTGGCGCCGGAAGCGGCCCAGGGCGGCAACATCGCACTGGTGCAGGAAGGGGATACCATCTCCATCGACATTCCCGCCGGCAAGGTGAATGTGGACGTTTCCGACGAGGAACTGGAACGCCGCCGCGCCGCCTGGAAAGCGCCGGAACCCCGGATCACCACCGGGTGGCTTTCCCGTTATGCGAAGCTGGTCTCCGGCGCCAACAAGGGCGCTGTGATGGAATAACCGTTTGCTAAAAAAGAAGGGGGCAAAGCCGGGGTGACATAAGAAAACGGCGGTGAAGCCCCGAATTTTTGACGCATGAAACGCAGAAAGCGGTCCTGCAAGCAAATTGCTTGCAGGACCGCTTTTTTGCTCTTTCTCTCAAAATTTCGAGGCGCAACTGCTTGCACCGGGAAGGCGTCCCTTTTGATGCGGATGCAAGGAAAAACGCCGAAGGGGCTGCGGGCGCGGCAATAATGCGCCCGCTCCGCTTCGCGGACCGCCCGGCCGGTTGCGGACCAGCCCTGGTCCCCATTTTCCCGCCTTGCGGGAAAAACCCGGCACCCTTTGTGGTTGTCGAGGCGGTTTGACGACGCAGCCGCGCAAAAGGGGCACCTGCCCGGCGTCGTTTCCTTATGGAACCCCGGCCAAAGCCCCCTTCTTTTTTATACTCTCATTTCAATGCTGCTGCCGCGGGTGGTTTTGCGCACCACCAGCTGTTTGTCGATGCGCTCGCGCAGTTCGGCCACATGGGAGATAATGCCTACCAGACGGCGGCTCTCGGTCAGACCCTGCAGCGCTTCCAGCGCTTTTTCCATGGACTGAGCGTCCAGCGTGCCGAAGCCTTCGTCAATGAACATGGCGTCGATCTGCACGCCGCCGGCATAGCTTTGGATCACGTCCGAAAGGCCCAGCGCCAAACACAGCGCCGCCTTGAAGGACTCGCCGCCGGACAGGCTCCGCACACTGCGCACTTTCCCGGTATAATTGTCCAGCACGTCCAGATCCAGCGTGCTCTGGCCCCGGCCCTCGGCCCGGTTGTGGCACAACAGCTCGAACTGGCCGTCGGTCATGCGGGAAAAGCGCCGGTTGGCCGCCGCCACCGCATTTTCAAAGTGCGCGGTCAGCACGTACTGTTCAAACTGTTTGCGTCCCAGGCCGCCGGTCAGTGTTCCGTTGGCCGTGCGGTTCAGTTTCTGGATCACCGCGGCCCGGTGCTGGGTCGCCGCGTTCTCTTCCAGAATCTTTTTCAGCTGCTTTTCCGCCTCGCGGTTCATGGAAAGCCGCGTGTGCACGGTTTGCCGGACCGCTCCGTTCTCCTGCCGCTGACTGCGAAGCTGTGCCAGGGCGTTCTCCAGCCCGGCCTCATCCGCCGGAGTGCGGCCTTCCAGCTGCCGGTCCAGACTGCTCTGCTCGGCGGCGCAGGCGTCCCGCTGCCGCTGCTCTTCTTCCAGCTGTTTTTTCCGGGTGCGGATCGCCGCTTCTTCCACCCGGTGCGCACGGTACTGCTGCTCGGTGTCAAACCCGGCTTTTTCCAGTGCCTGTTCAAAGGCCTTCCGCGCCCGAAGCTCCGCGGTGCGGGCGTCAGAAGCCTGCCGCGCATAGTCTTGGCACAGCGTTTCGGTGCTCTGCAGCTGTGCGGTGTATTCCTGCCAGCGGCTTTGAGCCTGCCGGAAAGCCTGCTCCAGCCGGCGGCTTTGGGCGGTGGCCCCGGCCAGCGCAGCCTCGGCTTCCTCCCGGGTGCCGCTGGTCAGGCGTGCCGCCAGCTCCTGTCTGCGGGCGCGCAGGGCGGCCAGCTCCTGCTGTTCCCGGGCTGCCTGCTCATCGGCCTGGCGCAGGGCTGCCTCTGCCTGCTGGCGGCGCTGCTGCAGCCGGGGAAGTGTCTTCACGGCTTCATCGCACCGTTTTTTTGTTTCAACAGCCTGTGCCAGCGCCTGCTGCAAGCGGACGTCCGTCTGCTCCAGCTGAGCGCTTTTGTTTTTCAGAAGTGTTCGTGCGCCCGCCCCGTCTTCCGGTTGCGCGCCGCACAGAGCGGCCACGTCTGCAAAGCACTGCTCCCGGGCGCTCTCAAATTTCTGGGCTGCGCGCCCGCTGTCCGCGGAAGCCTGCTGCACCTGTGCCCGCTGCTGCTCCAGCATCTGCTGTTCCCGGCGCAGCTGCTCTTCGTCCGGTGCGTTTGCCGGGCGCGGGGCAGGGCAGGGATGGTGGATGCTGCCACAAACGGGGCAGGGCACGTCCTGTTCCAGCCGGGCGGCCAGAACCCCGGCCTGGCTGTCCCAAAACTGCCGCTCCAGACGTTCGTAGGCCTGACGGCGCTCCTGATACATCCGGTGGACTGTTTGATAGGCTGCCTGTTTTTCATCGGCCTCCTGCCGAAGCGCCTTGCATTGCAGCAGCGCACGGTTCAGCTTCTGCAATTGCTGTTTTTCTTCTTCTGCCGTTCGGCAGGCCTGCTCTGCATTGGCCAGCGCTGCGGCCGCCTCACCGGCGGCGCCTGCCTGCCGGGTCACCCGGTCGATCTCCGCGGCCAGTTCCTGTTGTTCCTGCTCCTGCTGCTTGCGCCGGGCAGACTGCTGCCGGGCGGCGGCTTCCAGTTCTTCACAGCGCCGGGCCGCCTGCTCTGCCTCCCGGTACAGCGGCAGTGTCTCTGTCAGGCGGGCGATCTGCGCCGCCAGCGGGACCAGGTCTTCCTTTTGTTTCTGGGCATCGGCCCAGGCAGCCTCCTGCTGCTGCCGTTGCTCCAGCAGATTTTGGCGCAGGGAAGACTGCTGCGCGCTTTTCCCAGCCCAGTTTTCCGCATCTGCCCGGGCCTGATTCCACCGCTCTTCGGCGGGGACAACGGTGCCGGCTGCGCTCTCCCACAAAGCCAGCTCTTTCTTTTTGCGATCAAATTCCTCCTGCCGGGCGGAAAACTGCGCCTGCTGTTCCGCAAGCTGTTCCCGGCGGCGAAACAGTCGGTTTGTCTGCCGCGCCTGTTCCAGAAGGGCGGCCTGCTGCTCCGCCTGGTGCGCCTGCTGCTCGTCCAGCCGGTCCAGCCGGCGCACCAGCGCGCTGTCGGCACGGGTCATGCACCCGGCCAGCTCCAGCACCTCCGCGCCCCGGTAAATACAGCCCTCATCCTTCAAAAGTTCCGCCAGCGCCGCCGCATTTTCTTCGGTGTCCGGGCGCAGCGCCTGAAACTGACGGCGCAGCAGTTCGTTTCCCTGCTCCGTTTCCCGATTGCACTGGGCGGCCAGTTCCTTGAGCCGGTCCTGGGCGCGCCGATACACACCGGTGCTGAAAATCTGCCGCAGAATTTTACTGCGCTCCTCACCGGCGGTATTCAACAGGGCTACAAACTCGCCCTGGGCGATCATGGCGATCTGGCGGAACTGGTCCGCGTCAATGCCCAGCAGCTCATTCACCGCCCGGTTCACATCCCGCACCTTGTCCAGCACAGGCTGGCCCGGCGCATAAAATTCCGCGGTGGCGGCGTGCTGGGTCATGCCCTCGCCCCGGGTCTTGGGCCGCTGATATTCCGGTGTGCGGCGAATGCGGTACTCCTTGTTCCGGTGCTCGAACACCAGCTCCACATAGGTTTCATCGCCCGGGGCGGCATAGTCGCTGCGCACGGTCTCCACGCCGCGGACCCGGCCGCTGAGCTTGCCGAACAGGGCATAGCACACCGCGTCAAACAGCGTGGTCTTGCCTGCGCCGGTATCGCCGGCCACCAGCACAAGACCGCTGTGCCCGAATTTTTCCAAATCCAGTTCTTCTTTTCCCGCGTAGGGGCCAAAGGCGCACAGGGAAAGGCGCATCGGTCTCATTCCCGCACCTCCTCAAATACCTGTTTCATCACCGCGGTCTCCTCGTCGGACAGATCGCTGCCGTGCACCTGGCGGTAAAAATCGCCGAACAACTCCAGCGGCGTTTTGTGCAGCATCTCCTGGGCGCGGTCCGAAACATCGGTTTGCCCGTGCCGGGCGGAAAACTCCAGCTTCACCAGATTGGGGTAGACCGCCCGCACCCGGGCCGCCGCGTCGATCAGGGGTGTTTCGTCGGTGAGCACCACATGCAGATAATCTTCTGACGGCTGCGCGCCGGACAGGATCTGTTCCAGCGTTCCCTTCACCCTGCGCACGTCCCGCAGAAAGTGAAGGGGAATTTTTTCCACATCCACCTGTCCTTTTTCGCCCAGTTCCACCAGCAGAACGCCTTTTTCGCCCCGGGCCTCGTCCACGGAATACTTGAAGGGGGCGCCGCAGTACCGGATGGTGTCCCGGCCCACGCGCTGGGCGCTGTGCACATGTCCCAGCGCCACATAGTCGAAGCCGTCGAACACGGACGCATCCACGTTGTCCAGCGTGCCGAGGCTCAGCGTCTCGGACTCGCACCGCTGCGTATCCCAGCCCACAGCCGTTACAAACTGATGTGCAATCAGCACATTGCGCTGCGAAAAATCCGGGTTGGCTTTTTTCAGGACCACCGCCACGGCATCGGTGTAGCTTTCAATGGATTCTTCCGGATAAAAACGCCGCACGGACGCGGGTTTTAAAAAAGGCATGGCCCAGATGGTCAAGGGGCCAAAATCGTCCCGGCACGGATAGCGCACCAATTGGCCGTCGAACACGCAGGCAAGATGCACACCTTTTTCGTCCAGAAGCCGGTCCGCAAAACCCAGACGCTCTGCGCTGTCGTGGTTTCCGCTGATGACGTACACGGGGATGGATGCCTGGCTCAGCCTGGTCAGAAACTCGTCAAACATCCGCACCGCACCCACGGTGGGAACGCTGCGGTCGTACACGTCACCGGCAATCAGCACCGCGTCCACACGTTTTTCCACAGCGATGTTGAAAATTTCATTTAAAAGATAGTTCTGATCCTCTTCCAGATCCGCTTCCCGCAGTCTGCGGCCCAGATGCAGATCGGACAGATGCAAACATTTCATATCGTTTCTCCTGTTTCGGGGGCGCTTTCGGTTCAGCGCCCATATAGAATCATGTTACCGCAAAAACATCCCACACGCAAGTTACGGCTCTTTTAGCGCCTGAAAACAGCGTGCATGCGGTAGGCAACCCTTCTTTTTGCGGGCGAGAGACTCTTCGTCCAAGGGGCGGATGAACTGCAAGTGCGGCTTTGTACTCTGGAAATTGCCCCTGCCAAAATAGGGTATTCGGAAATGATTCCATTACAAAATACTGATTAAAAAGCCTACGCCGCCTGAATGTCGGGCGGCGTAGGCAAAGGGGAAAACTTATTCAGAAAAAGATGATATCACTTCTTTTCCTTTTCCTCCAGTTCTTTGAAAAACTCTTTTGCGGTGATCCACCAATAGCGGTATCCTGTGGATTTTGGGGTGACCAGAATGCAGAACAGCATATTGGCATAAAGCAGCACCAGAAGAAAGAGCTGACTGTGCACCATCTGCTCTTCTCCCTGCCAGGTTTGTCCAAAACGCTGCACCGTGCAGCACACCAGCACTTCGCCGGCCACGGTCAAAGCCAGAAGAGAGCCGCCCAGGACATTGCGGAGAGCTTTGCTTTTGAAAAAAGCCGTTTTTTCCGGCCAAAGCAGTTTTTTCAGAACAAAACCGCCGGTGAGCGCGCCGGCCAGAAGATTCATGGCAATGGTTTTTTGAACTGCATGGGCTTCCCGCCCGTAATAGGGCAAATTCCTCTCACGCACCCAATTGCCGTTTTCCTGATGCTCCAAAATGCAGGCGACGCCTCTGTTATAAGCCATCCGAACGGTGACCCCCACCATCTCGCCCTCCAGAATGTTGAGGTTCCGAATATCATATCCCTTGGTCTCGTCTCCCACCTGAATCATCGCGGCGCCTTTGCCACGATATCCATCGTACCAGCCCACAATGGTCCCTTCGCAAACAGGCCAGCGGCCTGTGATTTTATTGGGCAGGTCATCACAGATCAAATAGATTCCCCCATAGAGACACATGAGATTCACAAAGACCGCCAGGGAAACCAAAAGGGGAAACAGAAAAGTTTGAAAGCGTTTGATTTCGAATTCGCTCTCTTTTTCCATCCCTTTTCGGGCATATTTGCGCACCCGTTCTTTTGTAAGCTTGCACGCCAGAAAATAAGAAAAGAACAGATCACAGCAGGTCGTAATCCACACGTAAATGGTTGACATTGCCATCCTGCTCACCTCGAACAAAATGATCCCCGGTTCAGAATTCCGGGCAATCCCTGTCTTTATTTTATTCGTTTGTGCCTTGCTGTTTCAAGGGGAAGTTTTTGCAAAGTGCCCCAGAGCACGCCCCTTTTACCAAGGAGTTGACGGTTCGTTAGAACAGTTTGACTTGGGAGAAGAAAATAAAAGATAAAATTGACCCGATGATTCACATCGACTGCCAAAAAAGGCTGATTGTATTACAAAGCACTATCGCTCCGCGCAAGGAGAGCGCAGAAAAAGAAAAAGCTCAGTCGAAAGACTGAGCTTTTTTGGTGACCCGACCGGGAATCGAACCCGGGTTACCGCCGTGAAAGGGCGATGTCTTGACCGCTTGACCATCGGGCCGGGTTTTGCAGAATTTTGCTAAATACTGCCAAAGCGCCCCACCAGCCGCGATTGCAGCCGATACTTTGCAGCCTTCAGAAAAATTCTGCGAAATGGTAGCGGTAACTGGATTCGAACCGGTGACACTTCGGGTATGAACCGAATGCTCTAGCCAACTGAGCTATACCGCCATTTTTAAAGCACCTTCACAATTGGTGCATTTGCTATTATACAGATTCAACGTACTTTTGTCAACACTTTTCTTTCTATTTTTCCCAAAAAACGGCTGTATTCCAAGGAATACAGCCGTTTTCCATATTTTCCCAATTGTAATCAGTGTTTGGGGACCAATTCGCTTTTCCCGCCCATGTAGGGACGCAGAACTTCGGGGATCCGCACACGGCCGTCGGCCTGCAGGTTGTTCTCCAGGAAGGCGATCAGCATACGGGGAGGCGCCACGCAGGTGTTGTTCAACGTGTGAGGCAGATAGTTCTTTCCATCCTCGCCCTTGATGCGGATCTTCAGGCGGCGGCTCTGGGCATCGCCCAGGTTGGAGCAGGAGCAGACCTCGAAATATTTCTGCTGACGGGGGCTCCAGGCCTCGATGTCGCAGCTCTTCACCTTCAAATCTGCCAGATCGCCGGAGCAGCATTCCAGCTGACGCACAGGAATATCCAGGCTGCGGAACAGCTCGACGCTGTTGTGCCACAGCTTCTCATACCAGTCCATGCTCTCCTCGGGTTTGCAGAGCACGATCATCTCCTGCTTTTCAAACTGATGGATGCGGTACACACCGCGCTCTTCCAGGCCATGAGCGCCCTTTTCCTTGCGGAAGCAGGGGGAATAGCTGGTCAGCGTCAGAGGAAGCTGTGCTTCAGGAATGATCTGATCCACAAAACGACCGATCATGGTGTGCTCGGAGGTGCCGATTAAATACAGATCCTCACCCTCGATTTTATACATCATAGCGTCCATTTCAGGGAAGCTCATCACGCCCTGCACCACGCTGCCGTGCATCATGAACGGGGGAATCACATAGGTGAAGCCTTTGTCGATCATAAAATCACGGGCATAGGCCAGCACTGCCTCGTGCAGGCGGGCAATGTCGCCCATGAGATAGTAGAATCCGTTGCCGGCCACACGGCGGGCGCTGTCCAGATCGATGCCGTCAAAGCGCTCCATGATGTCGGTGTGATAGGGGATTTCAAAGTCCGGCGTTTTCGCCTCGCCAAAGCGCTGCACTTCCACATTGTGGCTGTCATCCGGACCGATGGGAACGCTGGGGTCGATCATATTGGGAATGACCATCATGATCTCGCGGACTTTGGCCTCCAGCTCTTCCTCGCGGGCTTCCAGCTCTTTCAGGCGCTGTGCCTGTGCGGTGACCTGCTTTTTCACTTCTTCGGCTTCTTCTTTTTTGCCCTGGCCCATCAGAGCGCCAATGCTCTTGGACAGCTTATTGCGCTGGGCGCGCAGCTCGCTGGCCTCGGTGATGACCGCACGGTTCTCCGCATCCAGCGCGATCACTTCATCCACCAGAGGCAGTTTCTGGTCCTGAAATTTCTTTTTGATATTCTCTTTGACGGCGTCCGGATTTTCCCGGACAAATTTCATATCCAACATGATGTTTATTTCTCCTTCGTATATTTCCCTAACAGGTTTGCAAATTCTTTCAACTGATCGTCGGAATAGAAATGCACCTGCAATTCACCTTTTCCGCCTTTGTAACGGACTTTGACCTCCGTTCCCAGAACCTCTTTCAGGCTCAGTTCCACTTCGCTGGGAAGGGGAGGGAGCAGGGTCGGCTTCCGCTTCTTGGGCTGTTTCATCATATTGCGGCACAGCAGTTCCGCTTCGCGCACGCTGAGGCCGCGCTCCACGATCCAGTCCGCCGCCTGCTGCCGGCTTTCCTCGTCAGGCAGACCCAAAACAGCTTTGGCGTGTCCGGGAGTGAGCAGGCCTTTTTTCAAATCTTCCAGCGCTTTGGGAGGAAGATTCAAAAGGCGCAGGCTGTTGGCCACCGCACTGCGGCTTTTGCCCAGCTTCTGAGCAGCCGTTTCCTGCGTATAGCCGCACCGGTCCATCAGCTGGCGATAGCCCGCGGCTTCTTCCACCGGGTCCAGATCTTCGCGCTGCAGATTCTCGATCAGCGCCAGCTCCATTGCCTGCTGTTCGGAGATATCCTTTACCAAAACCGGAATCTGATCCAGTCCCGCCAGACGGGCAGCGCGCCAACGGCGCTCACCGGCCACGATTTTGTAACTGCCGCCGGGGACCTGCCGCACCACAATGGGCTGAAGCACGCCGTGCTGGGAAATGCTGTCCGCCAGTTCGCCCAATGCGGCATCGTCAAAATGTTTGCGGGGCTGCGCCTTGTCCGGTTCCACTTCCGTCAGCCGGAGCATGGTGACGCCATCATCCGCGGAAGACGCGCCCGTATCCTGAAACAACAGGTCCAGCCCGCGGCCCAAACCGCCTTTTTTTGCCGCCATGGGTTATCCCTCCCTCCGATTGTTTTTCACAAATTCCGCCGCAAGGAAGGCATAGGCCTCTGCCCCCTTGGACCCGCCGTCGTAATAATTGATGGGCGCGCCGAAGCTGGGCGCCTCCGAAAGGCGGACGTTGCGGGGAATGGTGGTCTTATACACCTTGTTTCCAAAGAACTTCTTTACTTCCTGCACCACCTGCAGCGTCAGGTTCAGACGGCCGTCGTACATGGTGAGCAGAACACCCTCGATGTCAATGTAGGGATTGTACATCTTTTTCACGGTGCGAATGGTGCTCATCAGTTCGGAAAGTCCTTCCAGCGCGAAAAATTCACACTGAATGGGCACCAGAACCGTATCGCAGGCGCACAGACCGTTGAGCGTGAGAAGATCGAGGGAAGGGGGGCAGTCGATGAAAATAAAATCATACTGCCCGATCACCGGCGTCAGCGCCTCGCGCAGACGGGCCTCCCGCCGGGGAAAGCTGACCAGCTCGATGCCCGCACCGGACAACTGGATGTTGGAAGGGATCAGATCCACCCGGTATTGTGTGTGCACGATGGCTTCCTGCGCGGTTTTTTCGCCGGTCAAAAGCTGATACACGCTGATTTCCACACCGCGTTTTGCAATGCCGTAAGCGCTGGTGGTATTTCCCTGGGGGTCCAGGTCCACCAAAAGCACCTTTTTGCCCTGCGCCGCGACCCCGGATGCCAGATTGACGGCCGTAGTTGTTTTTCCTACGCCGCCTTTTTGGTTTGCAACTGCCACTACTTTACCCAAAATACCGGTTCCTCCTGTTGTTTGTTCCATTTTACAGCCTGTTTTCACATGCAGCAGCATACAGATACAGTATAACACAGTGTTTTTGCTTTTAAAAGAGGAAAATCACCTGTTCCACGTGGAACAAAAAAGAGCCGCGGTCAAACCGGGCTCTCGGGGGGCTCTTTTGTTCCACGTGGAACAGAAGAATTGTTTTTCACGGCGCTGGAGGTGGGAATGCGAACCACATATTCAATGTAGTCCTCCTGTTCCTTTTTGGTAGCCGTAGCCGGAATGCCGTTTCCGGTCATCAGCTTGACCGCGCGCTCGATGGTATTGACAAACAGGCGCACGTCCTTCACCATCATGCGGCGTCTGGGACGGGGCTTATTTTCCAGAATGCGGGAAACGAACTGCTCGGTCTGCTGCACGTTGTAGCCGTTCTGCAAGACTACTTTCAAAGCCCGGGTCCGCATTTCGCTGTTTGGAAGGCGCAATACCGCCCGCGCGTGGCGCTCGGTGAGGCCCGCGCGCACACAGAGTTCTTCCTGTTCGGCATTCAAAGAAAGCAGGCGAAGTTTGTTGGCCAGCGTGGGCTGTGCAATGCCCAGGCGCCGTGCCCCGGCCTCCTGCGTACAATTCCACAAACACAGCAGATCCCGCAAAGCACGGGCCTGCTCGAAGGGATTCAGCTGCTCCCGCTGTAAATTTTCCAAAAGGCTGAGGGCGGCGGTCTTTTCATCCTCAAAATGATAGATCAGCGCGGGAATGGTACTCATGGCCGCCATTTTACAGGCGCGCCAGCGCCGTTCGCCCGCGATCAGCTGATAGGTGCCCCCGGGCATGGGCCGCACACTGATGGGCTGCAGCAAACCGTTTTGCAGAATGCTGGCCGCCAGTTTTTGAATGTCCTGCTGTGAAAATGTTTTTCGCGCCTGAAAAGGGGAAGGCGTGATGCTGTCGATGGGCAGATACACCACCTTCACCGGCTGCGTCATGCGCTCTCTGATCAACGTTCATCCGTCCTTCCAGGCACGGAACAAAAAAAGTTCCATGCCAGTATTTCCAAGAAAAAGTCTAGCATGGAACGTTCTTATTTTCCAGTATTTTCCATTTACAAGATTCGACGAATCCGCCTCACTTTAAAGGGGCTTTTGCAATTTTTCCGCCGTTTCTGGGATAAACGGAGGGAGTTTGCGATATCTTTTGGTAGAACAGCAGGCTGCGGGCGCTTCCGTCAGGCAGAACAAAGTCCCGCGACTCCACAAAGACGCCGCCCAGTTTTTTCACCGCACCCGCTGCTTCGTGCACCTCGTCCAATGCGCCGGCCCCCTTCAAAGCGATGAACCAGCCGCCTTTTTTGACCAGCGGCAGGCAATATTCGGCCAGCATGCACAAATTTGCCACGGCCCGGGCTGTGGCCACATCAAACTGCTCCCTCCACTGCTTGCGGGCGGCCTCTTCGGCGCGCTCTTTTGCAAACTCTGCTTCGATGCCCAGCCGGCCGCACACATAGCGCAGAAATTCCACCCGTTTTCCGGTGGGTTCCATCAGAGTGAGCTGCAACTGCGGTTTGTACAGCTTTGCCACCACGCCCGGAAAGCCCGCACCGGTGCCCACATCCACCACACGGCCGGAGACCTCCGGCTGGACTGCGAACAAAAGACTGTCAATGAAGTGCTTGTCCTCGATGCCTTCGGGGTCTGTGATCGCTGTCAGATTGACCTTTTGGTTGTATTCTACCAGCAGTTCGGCGTACGTATCCAGCGCCTGCACCGGCACCTGCGCAATGCCCAGCTTTTCCGCTTTTTCCAAAAGACGATTTTGATCGATCATGAACGCTCCTCCGTTGCTTTTCTGTGTGTGGTCAGGGCGATGGTCAAACAGGCGATATCCGCCGGACTCACACCCGGAATACGGGACGCCTGCCCCACGCTGCGGGGCTGGATCTTGGCCAGCTTTTCCCTTGCCTCCAGGCTCAGCCCCGCCAGAGGCGCATAGTCAAACCCGGATGGAATCTCCATTTTCTCCTGGCGCTGCACCTGAGCGATCTGGCTCTGCTGGCGTTTGATGTAGCCTTCGTACTTGATTTCCGTTTCGAGACAATAGGCAATGAACGGCGTTACCTCGCTGTTTTCACCGATCATATGAGCAATATCCTCATAGTGGAGCGCCGGGCGGCGCAGCAGTTCGGCCGCATTGCAGCCGCTGGAGAGCAAAGGCTCGCCTTTTTCCTGCAAAATGGGATTGGCCTGCACCGGGCGCACGGTGGTCTGCAAAAGACGCTTGTGTTCCGCCTGCTTGATATCCCGGCGGCGGCAATAGTCCGCCCAGCGCACGTCGTCCACCAGTCCCAGTTCCCGGCCCAGCGGCGTCAGCCGTTCGTCGGCGTTGTCCTGCCGCAGATACAGGCGGTATTCCGAGCGGCTGGTCATCATGCGGTAGGGGTCCATAACGCCCTTGGTGACCAGGTCATCCACCAGCGTGCCCAGGTAACTGCTTTGACGGGGCAGGATCACCCCTTCTTTGCCCTGCACGCGGCGGGCGGCATTGGCACCGGCCAGCAGGCCCTGCGCCGCGGCTTCCTCGTATCCGGAGGTTCCGTTGAACTGGCCCGCCCCATAAAGCCCCTGCACATCCTTGCACTCCAGGGTGGGGAACAGGGCAGTGGGGTCAATGCAGTCGTACTCGATGGCATAGGCCGGGCGCATGATCTCCAGGTGTTCAAACCCGCGAATGGTGCGGTACATAGCGTTCTGCACATCTTCGGGAAGGCTGGAGGACATGCCCTGCAGGTACATCTCTTCCGTGTCCAGGCCGCAGGGCTCCACAAAAATCTGATGACGGGGCTTTTCCGAAAAGCGCACCACCTTATCCTCAATGGAGGGGCAGTAGCGGGGACCGATGCCTTCGATTTTTCCGCCGTAGAGGGGAGAGCGATGCAGGTTCTCCAAAATGATGCGGTGGGTCTCTTCGTTGGTATAAGCGATGTAGCAATCCACCTGATTTTTCAGCTCGCCTTTGGTCAGGAAGGAAAAAGGCTGGATGTGTTCGTCGCCGCTCTGTTTTTCCAGCACGGAAAAATCAATGCTGCGGCGGTGCACCCGGGCGGGAGTTCCCGTTTTGAACCGTCGGATGGGAAGGCCCGCTTCTTTGAGGCACTGGGTCAGCTGACAGGCCGCGTGCTGCCCGTCGGGACCGCTGGCATAACTGGCATCGCCCACAAAAATGCGGCCGCCCAAATAAGTACCCGTACAAAGGACCACGGCTTTTGCACCGTAAAATCCGTTGAGGTTGGTGCAGACCCCTGTGACACGGGTGCCCTGTGCGGTTTTTTCAAAGGTGAGGGAAGTGATCTCCGCCTGCTTCAGCTGCAGGTTGGGCGTTTCTTCCAGCGCTTTTTTCATGTACATATGATAGCGTTTGCGGTCCGTTTGAACGCGCAGGGAATGCACCGCGGGCCCCTTGCCCATGTTCAGCATCCGGCTTTGCAGGAACGTGGCGTCCGCGGCAAGACCCATCACGCCGCCCAAAGCGTCCACTTCCCGCACCAGGTGTCCCTTGGCGGTGCCGCCGATGGACGGATTGCAGGGCAGATTGCCCACGCCGTCCAGCGTCAGCGTAAACAGCGCCGTTTGCACGCCCAGCCGCGCGGCGGCACAGGCCGCCTCGATGCCGGCGTGCCCTGCGCCGATGACCACAACGTCAAAATCTCCCAAATGATTCAAAAATGTTCTCTCCCCATCTGCTCAAAATCAAAAATGGTCAGCTCCCGGGGACAAAACAGCCGGAAGCCCGGTCCGCTTTCTCCCAGACCGGCCGAAACGTACAGCCGCATTCCATGCACGTTGTAAAAGCCCTGCAGGTAATGCCCCACCTTTTTGGTCATCCAGGCGCGCCAGACCACCGGCGCATATACCTGGCCCGCATGGCTGTGGCCGGCCAGAATCAAATCCGCTGTTCCACGTGGAACTTTTTTTGCCAGCGTCGGCTCATGCACCAGCACGATGCGGATTCCCTGCGCATACCGCATGCAAAGCAGGGAAGACGGGTCGGACAAATTTTGAAAATAAACATCGTCCAGCCCGCCGATGACCACCGGTGTGCCGCTGGGCGTCTGCACCCGCGCCACCTGGTTTTTTAAAAGAACAAAGCCGCTTTTTTCAAACAGGCGCTGCGCCTGCTGGCCCGCCCCGAAAAGATCATGATTCCCACGCACGGCAAACACGCCGCAGGGCGCCTGAATGCGGCGCAGAATCTCCGCGGCGGTTTTCCACTGACGGAAAGGCTCCGGATGACAGACCAGATCTCCCGTGAAAACCACCACATCCGGATGCTGGCGGTTGACCTGCTCCACCAGACGGGAGAGGGCGTTCCAATCCGTTCGATCATCCAGGTGAAGGTCGGTCAGATGAACCAGCCGAAGCGATCCCTCTCCGGGCAGGGTATAACGGCAGACCCGGACGGGCCTGCGCGCCTCGCGCCGGGCAATCGCCCGGCGAAGCGACCAGAGTGCAGAAAGGTTTTGTTTCATCAAAAAATCTCCATAAATAACGATCTATCGATTTATTTTCCAACACAAAACTTAGAAAACACCTCTTCGATCACATCGTCGGAGGCGTGTTCGCCGGTCAATTCATACAACGCGTTCAGCGCGTCGTCCACACATACGCCCGCCGCGTCCAGCGTAAAGCCCGCCTCCACCGCGTCCAGCGCTTCGGTCAAAGCATCCCGGGCGGCTTTGGCGCAGGCCAGCTGGCGCTCGTTGGCAAGCAGCATGGCATCGGTGTCCAAATTTGCCACGCCCAGCACTTCGGCCGCCGCCTGTTCCACGGTTTTCAAAAAGGCGGGGTCATTGGCACTGATGGACACGATTTTGGAAAAATACGGTGCGATCACATGCTCGTCGAAACGGCGGGGAAGGTCGTTTTTATTCAAAATGGCAAGAGCCGGACGGCCGGCGCATCGGCGGGCCAGCGTTTCGTCCTCGCTGTCCGCCTCTTTGGATGCGTCAAACACCGCCAGAACAAACCCCGCCTGTTCCAGACGGGCAAAGCTGCGGCGGATGCCCTCGGCCTCCACCACGTCATCCGTCTGGCGGATGCCCGCCGTGTCTGCCAGATGCAGCCGCACGCCCGCCAGCTCGATCTCCTGTTCCACCACGTCCCGGGTGGTGCCCGCCACCGGGGTGACGATGGCCCGCTCGAACCCGGACAGAAGATTTAAAAGCGTGGATTTGCCCACATTGGGGCTTCCCACAATGGCCGTCTGCACGCCCCGGCGCAGGACCGCGCCCGTATCATAACCGCGGATCAACTCTTCCAGCGTTTTCCGGTCTTCCCGCAGCGAGGAAGCCAGTGCTTCCAGAGAGAGTTCCGGCACATCCTCCTCCGGGTAATCCGTATAGGCCGCCAGATGTCCGGCCAGGGAGATCAGATGCGCGCGCACACCATCGATTTTGCGATACAACGCACCTTCCATGGCAGCAGCTGCGGCTGCCGCTCCCTGTTTGGAGGTGGAACCGATCAGGTCCATCACCGCTTCGGCCTGGGTCAGCGAGATGCGGCCCGCCAGAAGCGCCCGCTTGGTAAACTCGCCCGGACCGGCCGCCTGCGCGCCCGCGTCCAGGCAGGCGCGCAGCAGCTGGCTGCTGACCGTGCTGCCGCCGTGACAGGAGAGCTCCACCACATCTTCGCCGGTGTAGCTGTGGGGCGCACGAAAACAAAGTGCCACCACTTCATCGCACACCCGGCCGTCCTGCACAAAATGGCCGAACAACGCCGTATATCCTTTGGCCTGTTCCAGCTGTTTGCGGGGGTTGGCCGGGCGGAACACCTTTGCCGCCACGCGGTACGCTTCCTCGCCGGACAGACGCACCACGGCAATGCCGCCCGCACCCGGCGGAGTGGCGATGGCTGCAATGGTTCTTTCCTGTATCATGACTGGTTCCTCTCTTTTTTTACAAAAGGTAATTTATTATATAAAAATACAAAATGTTATTTTTACAAAAAGCAGGGCAGTGCGCGGCACTGCCCTCGGTTTCAGATGTTGTTTTCAGCCCCTGGACTGACCTTTAAAAATTTCGATCTCGTTGGCGGGCAGCTCGGTTTTAAAGTCGTGCTCGGTGCGGTGCAGATTGCCGCAGATGCACACCTCTTCGCCTTTGGCGTCCAGCGGCATATAGTACCCGCAGGTCGTGCAGCGGGCATACAGGCCGGGTTTGCGCTTAAACTCCTTGGCCAGAAAACCGGTGGCTTTGGGGCCGTGGCCCAAATAGGTAAACGCCATTTTGTTTTTCAGTTCCTGCTGCTGCCGTTCCAGTTGGGATTTATCTACATTCCAGTTCCGCATATCCATTGCAAAACCGCCTCCTTATTCTTCCGATTCTTCCTGCGCTGTGAGCGCGGCGATCTCATCCTCGGTCATATCCTCACCGGTCTCTTCCGGCTTTTCCACTTCTTCTTCGTCACTGCGCTCGGTGCGGGCCACGGTGACCACTTTGTCGCCTTCGCCCAGGCGCATCACGCGAACGCCGGAACCATACCGGCTCTGAGCATTGATGTCCGCCACGTGCATGCGAATGATGATGCCCGTCATGCTGATGAGGATGATGTCGTCGTCCTCATCCACTACGCGGATGCCGGCCACATGACCGGTCTCGCCGTAGTTGCGGATGCCCTTGCCGCCGCGGTACTGGGTGCGGTATCCGTCCACGGAAGTGCGGCGTCCCTTGCCTTCTTCCGTCACGGTCATGACCGTGGCGCCCTCGCGCACAATGCCGGCGCCCAC
This sequence comes from Owariibacterium komagatae, assembly GCF_045865535.1. Taxonomy (GTDB): domain Bacteria; phylum Bacillota; class Clostridia; order Oscillospirales; family Ruminococcaceae; genus Ruthenibacterium; species Ruthenibacterium komagatae. The sequence continues at coordinate 2,052,477 of NZ_AP031406.1, read as the reverse complement.
CACATGGTCGTCCCCGGCCAGGCGGATGGCGCGCACGCCGATGGCGGTGCGGCCCACCACACGGGCATCCTGCTCGGAGAAGCGGATGGCAACGCCGCCGCGGGTAGCTACGATCAGATCTCTTTCACCGTCGGTGATTCCCGTCCAGGCCAGGCTGTCACCCTCGTTGAGCGTGATGGCGATCAGGCCGGACTTGCGGATGTTGCTGTAAGCGGACAGCTCCGTGCGCTTGATGATACCCTGTTTGGTGACCATTACCAGATAAGCGCCCTCGGTCTCCTCAGGCACACGCAGCATGGTGGTGACCTGCTCACCGTTTTGCAGCTGCAGCAGGTTGACAATGTTCACACCACGGGAAGTGCGGCTGCCTTCGTAGATCTGGTAGCCTTTCATCCGGAACACACGGCCCAGGTCCGTGACAAACAGCAGATGGTCGTGGGTGGATGCCAGGAACAGCTCCTCCACGAAATCTTCGTCCTTGCGGGAGAGCGCCGTGATGCCGCGGCCGCCCCGGCGCTGCGCCTGATAGGTGTCCGCCGGCTGGCGCTTGATGTAACCCGCGTGGGTCAGGGTGAACACGCACTGCTCTTCGGGGATCAGGTCCTCGATGTCCACTTCGCCGGAAACGTGAGCGATCTCGGTGCGGCGGTCATCGCCGTACTTCTCCCGCATCACATTCAATTCGTCTTCCACGATCTCCAGAACTTTCTGCTCGTCCGCCAGAATCGCACGCCAGTCGCTGATTTTTTCATGCAGCTCGCCCAGCTCGTTGTCGATTTTCAAAATTTCCAGACCGGCCAGCTGGCCCAGCTGGAAGTTCACAATGGCCGTGGCCTGGGGATCGTCAAACTCGAATTTGTCCATGATGGCGGCTTTTGCCTCAGCCTTGCCGCCCTTGCAGCCGCGGATGGTGGCAATGATCTCGTCCACGATGTCCACGGCACGGCGCAGACCTTCCAGAATGTGTGCCCGCTCCTCGGCTTTCTTCAAATCGAAGTTGGTGCGACGGCGCACCACCTGGCTCTGGAAGTCCAGATATTTCTGCAGCATTTCCTTCAGCGTCATGACCTTGGGCACGCCGCCGTCCAGCGCCAGCATAATGACGCCCACGGTATCCTGCAGCTGGGTATAGCGATACAGCTGGTTCAGCACCACCTGGGGATTTGCCTCGCGCTTGAGCTCGATCACAATGCGCATGCCCTCGCGGTTGGACTCATCGTTCAAATCGGAAATGCCCTCAATGCGCTTGTCTTTCACCAGGTCCGCGATGTTCTCGATCAGGCGGGCCTTGTTCACCATGTAGGGAATTTCGGTCACGATGATCTGGAACCGGCCGTTGGCCTTCTCCTCGATCTGGGCCCGGCCGCGCAGGGTGATTTTACCGCGGCCCGTGGCGTAAGCGGCCCGGATGCCGGAGCGGCCCATGATGATGCCGCCGGTGGGGAAGTCCGGTCCCTTGATGTGCTCCATCAGACCGGCCAGTTCGATGTCCGGGTCATGGATCAGCGCGGCAATGCCGTCGATCACTTCCCGCAGATTGTGGGGCGGGATATTGGTGGCCATACCCACCGCAATGCCCTGAGAGCCGTTCACCAGCAGGTTGGGAATGCGGCAGGGCAGAACCGTGGGCTCCTTTTTGGACTCGTCGAAGTTCGGCTGGAAATCCACGGTCTCCTTGTCAATGTCCCGCAGCAGTTCCACGGCCATTTTGCTCATGCGGGCCTCGGTGTAACGGTAGGCCGCAGGGGGGTCGCCGTCCACGGAACCGAAGTTGCCCTGGCCGTCTACCAGAGGATAGCGCATGGAGAAATCCTGTGCCAGACGCACCATGGCATCGTACACAGACGCGTCGCCGTGGGGATGGTACGAGCCCAGCACCGCGCCCACCGTATCCGCGGACTTGCGGGTGGGATGGCTGGGGTCGTTGCCGCGCTCGTGCATGGTGTACAGAATGCGCCGGTGCACGGGCTTGAGGCCGTCGCGCACATCGGGCAGTGCGCGCTGGGTGATAACGGACATGGAGTAGTCGATGAACGCCGACTCCATCTCCTCCTTGATGTCACGTACAATCAGGCGTGTGCCTTCCGTGATGGAATTTTCAATCATAATTTCTTCTCCCTGTCAAATCACACGTCCAACGTTGCGTACTGGGCGTTTTTCTCAATGAAGTTTTTGCGGGGCTCCACCTTGTCGCCCATCAGAATGCTGAAGGTCTGGTCCGCCTTGATGGCGTCTTCAATGGTGATCTGAACGATCACACGGTTTTCGGGGTTCATGGTGGTCTCCCACAGCTGCTCGGGGTTCATTTCGCCCAAGCCTTTGTAGCGGTTTGCCTTGGCGCCCTGACCCAGCTCGGCCATCATCTGGCTCAGCTCGGTGTCATTGTACGCGTATTTGATTTTCTGCCCTTTCTGAATGCGGAACAGAGGCGGCTGTGCAATGTACACGTGCCCGCCCTCGATCAAAGGCCGCATGAAGCGGAAGAAGAACGTCAGCAGCAAGGTGGCAATGTGGCTTCCGTCCACGTCCGCATCGGCCATGATAAACACTTTGTGATAGCGCAGCTTGGAAATATCAAAATCCTCGCCCAGGCCGCAGCCCAGCGCCGTGACCACAGGGGTCAGCTTGTCGTTGCCGTACACCTTGTCGATGCGGGCTTTTTCCACGTTCAGCATTTTGCCCCACAACGGCAGAATGGCCTGAATGTTGGAGTCCCGGCCCATTTTGGCCGAGCCGCCGGCGGAATCACCCTCGACGATGAAGATTTCGGTTTTGGAAGGATCTTTTTCACGGCAGTCCGCCAGTTTGCCCGGCATGCGGCTGGTTTCCAGGGCGGACTTGCGGCGCACCAGTTCCCGGGCGCGCTTGGCAGCCTCGCGGGCGCGGGCCGCCTGCATGGCCTTTTCATAAATGGATTTGGCCACCGCGGGGTTCTCTTCAAAGAACTCCTTCAGTTTGTCGTACACCATGCCGGAAACAAGGCCCCGGATCTCGGTGTTGCCCAGCTTTGCCTTGGTCTGGCCCTCGAACTGAGCCTCGGTCAGCTTCACGCTGATGACCGCGGTCAGGCCCTCGCGCACGTCGGAACCGGACAGGTTGTCGTCCTTTTCCTTGATGTAGCCCTTGGCGCGGCCAAAGTCATTGAACACACGGGTCAGAGCTGTCTTGAATCCTTCCTCGTGGGTGCCGCCGTCCGGCGTGTTCACGTTGTTGGCAAAGGAGATGATGCACTCCTTGAAGCTGTCGTTGTACTGCATGGCCACTTCCGCCACCGAATCGCCCAGCTTGCCCTTCAGGTAGATCACGTCCGGATGCAGCACCTCCAGGCCCTGCTCCGCGTGGATGTGCTCCACAAAGCTGCGGATGCCGCCCTCGTAGCACATGCTCTCCTGCTGCTCTTTGCCCGGGCGCTCGTCGGTGAGTGTGATGCGCACGCCGGCGTTCAGGAACGCCTCTTCCCGCAGACGAACGTTCAGCGTTTCATAATCGTATTCCAGCACCTCGAACATCTCGGGGTCCGGCTTGAAGACCACCGTGGTGCCGTTGGGAAGGTCTGTGGTTCCCAGATCCTGCAGGTCCGCGTCGGCCACACCGCGCTTGAAGCTCTGGCGGTACATGCGGCCGTCCTTGTGCACCGTGACCTCCAGCCACTCGCTGAGGGCGTTCACCACGCTGGCGCCCACGCCGTGCAGACCGCCGGACACCTTGTAGCCGGAGTTGTCGCCGCCGAACTTGCCGCCCGCGTGCAGAACCGTGAAGACCACCGTCACCGCCGGGATGCCCAGCTTCGGCTGAATGTCCACCGGGATGCCGCGGCCGTTGTCCGTCACCTGAATGATGTTATCCTTTTTGATGGTCACTTCGATGTGGTCGCAGAAACCGGCCAGCGCCTCGTCGATCGCGTTGTCCACGATCTCGTACACCAGATGATGCAGTCCTCGGGGGCCTGTGGAGCCAATGTACATGCCGGGGCGTTTGCGCACCGCCTCCAGACCTTCCAATACCTGGATTTGACTGCCGTCGTACTCGTGCTGATTTGTGTTTTGTTCAGACATTCCCATTCTCCTATTTCGTAATCGCTATATCGTCGATGTAGCCGCTGCGCTTTTTCAGCGTGGCCGCGGAAATCTGGCTGATGTATACCTTTGCGTTTTCGCCGGTGGTCACAATAAAACTTTTGGGCAGCTCCGCCGTCACATTGACCACGCGGCCTTCCTTTTCGGCACGCGCAAGATAATCCCGCGTGTGTTTGGAAAGCGTGGAGGAGTCCAGATCAAAGATTCCCAAAATCTCCTTGGTGCGGATGATGCACTCCTGCCCCAGATGAAGATACATGTTTTTCTTCCTCCTTCAGCACTCGCTTAAAACGCCGCTCTCCATCCGGTACACTTTTCCGTCCGTCTTTGCGAACAGGGAAGCGTCGCAGGCCGTCACAATGGTCTGCCGGTGCTCCATGCGGCTGAGCAGATACGCCTGCCGCGCATCGTCCAGTTCGCTGAGCACATCGTCCAGCAGCATCACCGGGTGCTCTCCCGTAATTTTCTGGGCGCCGGCCGCCTCGGCCAGCTTCAAACTCAGCACCGCCGAGCGCTGCTGGCCCTGGCTGGCAAAACTTTTGGCGTCCCGCCCGTCCAAAAACAGGCTGAAATCCTCCCGGTGGGGCCCCACCGTGCAGAACCCCGCCGCCAAATCACGCCCGCGCACCGCCCGAATCCGCTCAAGCAGCGGTTCGTCAGCAGTAAAGCAGGCTTCGTACTGAACTTCCAGTGTTTCTTTTCCGTTTGAAATATCACGGTATATCGATAAAATATCCGGTTTAATCTGCGCAAGATAAGCTTGTCGGCGCAAGCTGAGCTGCGTGCCTGCGTCGGCAAGCTTTTCATCGAACACATCCAGAAGTTCCGCCGCGTCGGGCGTTTGATAATATTGCTTCAAAAGGGCGTTTTTCTGGGCGGTCAGCCGGGTGCAGCTGCGCAGAAGTTTGATGTAGTCCGGATACAGCTGGCACAAAGCCGCGTCCAGAAATTTTCTGCGCCCGTCAGGCCCGCCCTTGACCAGGCTCAGATGGCCCGGTGCGAACACCACTGCCGTGAAGGTGCCTGCAATGGAGGAGGCCCGGCCCCGGTCCACACCGTTGACCCGGGCGCTGCGTCCTTTTTTCCCGGCACTTGCGTCCGCCACCAGAATGCGGATGTTATTTTCCCGGGTCTGGTTCTGGCTGACGCCCTCCAGCACCGCGAAACCGGCGCCTTCCCGGATCAGCTCCGCGTCTTTGGAGCCACGGAAGCTCTTGCCGCCGGTCAGCATCCACACGGCCTCCAGAAGGTTGGTCTTTCCCTGGCCGTTCAGGCCGCAGATCACGGTCAGCTCCCGGCCCGGCGAAAACTCCGCCGCCGGAATGTTGCGGTAATCCCGCACCGACAAATGTGTTAAGATCACGCGCCTGTTACCTCGATGACTGCGCCGTCAAATTCCACCCGGTCGCCCGGCCGCACTTTTTTGCCGCGCAGCGTGCACACTTCGCCGTTGTATTTCACAAGGCCGTCCTGCACGGCGTTTTTCGCTTCGCCGCCGGTCTCGCACAGCCCGGAAAACTTCAAAAGCGCGTCCAGCTTGATGAATTCTGTTTTGATTGCAATGGTCTTCATCTGTGCCCTCCGCCTCAGTCGTTTTTAAAGCGGACCGGCAGAACCAGGAACAGGAAGTCCCCGCCGTCCTTGGGCAGAACTTTTACCGGGGAAAGAGGTCCGCTCAACTCAAACACCAGTTTGTCGCACCGGGAATAGCGCAGCGCGTCCAGCAGGTAGCGGTTGTTGAAGCCGATCTCCACCGGATCGCCCTCCACCTGGGCGGGCAGTTCGTCCACCACTTTGCCCAGTGTGGTCTGGCAGCGGACGGTGATGTGGTCGTCAAACATCACACGCAGGGGGTTTTTCAGCCGTTCGGTAATAATCAGACTGGCGCGTTCAATGGTGGTGGCGAAGTCGCGCACATCCACCGTCACGCGGGTCTTGTATCCCTCGGGGATGACCCGGCGGTAATCCAGAAACTCGCCTTCGATCAGGCGGCTGATGACTGTGTAGCTCTGGGTGGCGAACACCACGAAACGGCGGTTGGCCGAAATGTGGACCACCTCGTCCGCCTCGCCGAACAGCTTTACCACTTCGCTGAGGGTTTTGGCCGGGATGATGATGTCGATTTCCTTGGTGGCCTGGACCGGTTTTTCAATAATGGCCAGGCGGTATCCGTCCAGCGCGACCACGGTCAGCTTTTCCGGCGTAATGGAGAACAGCGCACCGGTGTGCGCGGGTTTCTTGTCGTCGGTGGAAACAGCGAACAGGGTGGTGTCCACCATCTCCTGCAGATCGGCGGTGTCCATGTCCAGAGTTCTGTCTGCGCCGGGATTGGGCAGGTCCGGGAAGTCGCCGGGGTTCAGGCCCATGATGTCAAATTCCGTGATACCGCCCTTGATGGTGGTCGCGCCCGAATCCTGCGCGTTAATCTCCACCTCTTCGCTGGGCAGGCGGCGGACCATATCGCCCAGAAGCTTCGCGGGAAGCACCGCGTCGCCCGGCTCCAGCACATTGGCCTCGATGGTGGTGGTGATTCCCATTTCCAGGTCGTAACCGGTCAGCGTCAGGCTGAAGCCTTCAGCCTTCATCAGAATGCCTTCCAGCACGGGGATGCTGCTGCGCTGGGTCACGGCCTTGGAAACACCCGCAATGGCATTGGCCAAAAGGGTGCGGTCACAGATCAGTTTCATAAGGTTCCTCTTTTCTGTTAAGTCTTGGCTGTTTTTCAAAAATTTAAGAAAAATAGAAATTTAAACGTAATCGTAGTAGTAGGGTCGGTTGAATTGTTGAAGAAAGTGTGCGGACAGGCCTGAAAAAAGGCTTTTCCGTTTTCAGGAGGTCTGTGAAGGGACTGTGGAAAAGTTGTGAGTTTCAACAGGGAGGTTTTTCCAACGGGACAAACGGTGGAAAACTTGTGTTGAATGTTGAAAAACATGTTGAAAAGTAGAATAACTGTTTAAAAGGTTTTCAGGCCCTCACATTTTTGATAATATCCTCGATGGTTTCCCGGGTGCGGGGGTCGGTATCCATCTTTTTCTGAATGTCGCTGATGGAATAAACCACTGTGGAGTGGTCGCGGCCGCCGAATTCCCGGCCGATGTCCTCCATGCTCATGCCCGTGATCTCACGCACCACGTACATGCTGACCTTGCGGGCGTTGGAAACATTGGACCGCCGTGTGGGGCCGCGCAGCGCTTCCGGCGTGGTGTTGTAGGTGCGCGCCGCTTCGGAGAGAATCTTCTCCACGGTCACGGGAACCGGCTGGATCTCGTTGAGAATGTCCTTGATGGCGTTCTGCGCCGCGCCGATCACCGGCTGAATGCCCTCCAGCTTCCGGTAGGCGTCCAGCTTTTTCACGGCGCCTTCCAGCTGCCGGATGTTGTTTTTCAGGCGGTTGGCAATGTACTCGGCCACGTCGTCGGGCATATCCAGGCCCAGCAGATCAGCTTTCCGGCGGATGATGGCCACACGGGTCTCAAAATCAGGGGGCTGAATATCCGCGATCAGGCCCATTTCAAAACGGGTGCGCAGACGGTCCTCCAGGCTTTTGATCTCCCGGGGCGCCCGGTCCGATGCCAGAACGATCTGTTTGCCGGCATTGTACAGCGTGTTGAAGGTGTGGAAAAACTCTTCCTGGGTGGATTCCTTGCCGCCGATGAACTGAATGTCGTCCACCAGAAGCACATCCGCCGCCCGGTATTTGTTGTGGAACTGAGCGGTGGTGTTGTCGTGAATGGCGTTGATGATCTCGTTGGTAAATTTTTCGCCGTCCACATAGACGATGTTGTAATCGGGGTGGTTTTTCTGGATCTCCGCCTTGATGGCGTTCAGAAGGTGGGTTTTGCCCAGTCCCGAGTCACCCCAGATAAACAGCGGGTTGTACGCACCGGAGGGGTTGGCCGCCACGGCCTGTGCCGCCGCGTGGGCAAACTTGTTGGTGGAACCCACGATGAAGGTCTCGAAGGTGTAGGAATAATTTCCGTCCGGCTGCTGCACGGGCGCGGCGCTGGGGGCCGGCTGCGCACTGGGCAGCACGAACACCAGGTTCGGCTCGAAGCCCAGAATCGTGCGGAACGCCTCGGGGATCAGATCCGGATAACGGTTTTCGATGGTATTTTTTACAAAATCCGTGCGCACCTGCAAAGTGGCCGTGTTTCCGTCAAAGTCCACCGGCTCAATATCCGCAAAAAACAGATTGTATGTGGCCAGAACCACATTTTGTTTGCAGTATTCCTTCACAGCGTTGAACACTTCGTTAAACGAATTCATACTTTCAAAAACAACTCCTAATGATACAATACAATAGATAGATAAAGTATATCACAAAAGTGCTCTTTTCGCAATGCTTATATTATATAAGTATAATAGCCGCCGCGCCTTTTCAAACGCGGAGGAAAAAACAAAAGCGGCAAAAGAAAGAAAAAAGAGTTGACAAACCCTGTATTTTTCTGGTATAGTTCTATTTTGCAGGGCTGTCTCTATGAATCAACAGCCACATTAGACAAAATTAAAAAGAAACCCACAACATCTTGTGGTTGTAGAGGAGGAAGAAAGATGAAGCGTACTTTCCAGCCCAAAAAGATTCACCGCGCGAAAAAACACGGTTTCCTGGCTCGTTCCAAGAGCAGCGACGGCCGTAAGGTGCTGGCTGCCCGCCGCCGCAAAGGCCGCGCGAAACTGGCTGCCTGAGAAAAGGCGATGGTTCCGGACCATGTCCGGAGATGAAAAATGCAGAAACAGGCGGTGTTTGGCCGCCGAGGAAAAGGCCACTCAAAACGTGGCCTTTTTGTTTATATCCGCGAAGGCGGCAAGGGAAAGGATGTCTCTGGCACATGCGCTATGAGCCAATCACAAGAAACAATGATTTTGTGCGCGCGTATTCGCGCGGAAAATCCTATGTGCATTCACACATTGTTTTGTATGTTCGCAAGAACCGTGCGGGCCACACCCGCGTAGGGCTCACGGCCAGTAAAAAAATCGGCAATGCGGTGATGCGCAACCGCGCGCGCCGGGTGATGCGCGCGGCGCTGTATCAGGTGCTGGACCGGGACCTGGGCCCGGTGGACATCGTGCTGGTGGCCCGGGGCATCACACCGCGGCTGAAAAGCACCAAGCTGGCGCCCACCCTGCAAAAGCTGCTGCAGGACGCAGGTCTTTTGCAATGAGGGTGTGGATCCGGCGGCTGTTTATCCTGCCCATCAAAGGATATAAAAAATTTATTTCACCCCTGCTCGGCAACAATTGCCGGTTCTATCCCACCTGCTCGGAATACATGATGCAGGCCATTGAGATCCACGGCGTGATCAAGGGCATTTTGCTGGGCACCTGGCGCATTTTGCGCTGCAACCCCCTTTGCAAGGGCGGCATTGATCCCGTTCCGCCCAAGGGAAAATGGAAAAACGGGTGATTTTTTCAAGTCTCCGAAATACGCGCGCCGCGCACGCGCGTCCCTCTTAAAAAAAACGCCCCGCGCAGGCAGACAGGAAAATGTAAATGAACATATTCGGCTTTCTCGCACCCCTTTTAGGCTGGATCATGGAGTGGATCTATCGGTTCATTCCCAACTACGGCTGGACCATGATCCTCTTTACCCTGCTGGCAAGGCTGCTGATGTTCCCGCTGAGCATCAAACAGCAGAAGAGCACGGCGCGCATGTCGGCTTTTCAGCCCATGATGCAGGAGATCCAGAAAAAATACGCCAACGACAAGCAGCGCCAGAACGAGGAAATGATGAAGCTGCAGCAGGACGCGGGCTTCTCCATGACCGCCGGCTGTCTGCCCATGGTCATCAACATGTTCGTCATCTTCGGCGTCATCGAAGTGGTGTACCGTCCGCTGCAGTACGTGCTGCTGGTCTCCAAAGATGTCATCAATGAGATGGTCACCCTGGCCAATGAGACTCTGGGCACCTCTCTGGACGCGGCCCATTACACCGTGCAGAACGCGCTGATCAACCTGGTCAAACAGAACCCCGAGACCTTCAGTGATCTGCTGGGAGACAAGCTGGACTCTGTGGTCAACTTCAACTTCACCTTCTTCGGCATCGATTTGTCTCAGGTCCCCAGCGAAGTAGGCTTCTTCAGCGTGGCCATCATCATCCCGGTTCTGTCTGTGCTGACCATGATTCTGGTGAACGTGGTCACCATGAACATGAGCGGTCAGCAGATGAGCGGCAGCATGAAGTTCCTGCCCTGGGCCATGAGCATTATGTTCGGTTTCATCACCTTCACGGTGCCTGTGGGCTTCTCGCTGTATTACACCGCGTCCAACGTGTTTGCGCTGGCGCAGTCCATCGTCCTGAAGAAAATGTACAACCCTGAGAAGATCAAACAGCAGGTTCAGGAAGAGATCGAGGCAAAGCGCGCAGAGCGCAAGAAGAAAAAGCAAGTCAAAGTGGTGGCTGCCGACGGCGCCGAAGTAGTCAAGGACGTGTCGCAGGCCGAGCTGGACCGCATTCGTCTGGAGCGCGCGCGCCAGATGGAAGACGAACGTTACAAAGACGAATAAGCGCACTGGGAGGAATCAGAGATGCGTGAAGTTATCATGACAGGCAAAACCGTGGAAGAGGCCACGGAGCTGGCTTTCGCCGAGCTGGGCGTCGCCGCAGAGGACGCCAGCGTGGAAGTGCTGGAGCTGCCCCACAGACGCTTCTTCAAAACCATCCCCGCAAAAGTTCGTGTCAGTGTAGAAGAGCCGGAAGCCCCGGAAAAGACCGAGGCCCCGGCGCCTGCGCCGAAGGCGGAAAAGCCTGTGCAGGAAAAAGCAAAACCCGCGCCGAAGCCGGCTCCCGCACCGGTGGAGGAGCCGGCGGTGCAGCCTGCCGCCGAAGAGAGCGAGAAACCGGAGGAGACCCCGGTGGATCTGGAAGCAAACCCCAAGGCGAAAGTGGCTGTGGAATATCTGAAGGAAGTTGCCACCTGCATGGGCGCCACCAAGATCACCGTTGAGGCGGTCCGCCAGGGCGAGACCATCATCCTGAAAGTCGAGGGCGAAGACAGCGGAATCCTGATCGGCCACCGCGGCGAGGTCATGGAGTCCCTGAGTTATCTGTGCAGCCTGGCCGCCAACCGTGTGGAAGGCGATTACGCCAAGATCGGCCTGGATGTGAACCATTACCGCGCCAAACGGGAAGCCAATCTGGAAGCGCTTGCCAAACGCATCGCCGCCAAGGTGGCGCGCACCGGCCGCAGCCATACGCTGGAGCCCATGAATCCCTATGAGCGCCGCATCATTCACTCGGCCGTCAGCCAGGTGGAAGGCGTGAAGAGCGAGTCCACGGGCGAGGGCGCCAACCGCCGTGTGGTCATCATGTCCACCGACCCCGCCGCCCGCAAGGACAGCCGGGACCGCCGGGAAAAACGCGGCGGAAAAGGCGGACGCCAGGGCCGCGGCCGCGGCGGAAAGGGCTCCCGTGAGCCCCGTTCGTCCACACCGGGCCGTGAGTTTGCCGACCGTCCCCGTGATCCCTCGGCGGCGCCTGTGGTGCCCGTCCGCACGGAGACCATCAACGACGGCGCAGACCTTCCTCTGTTTGGAAAAATCGAACTGTAAGCAAAAAACTCCCGATGGAACATCCGTCGGGCGTTTTTTTATCATTTATTCGACGCTTGGTGTTAGCTGTTCGGCTGTTGAAGCAAACCAAATGTCTACTGTGCCTTCCATTTTTTTGCCTGAGTTTGTGCAGAATCCGATGCGGTTTTCGCCTGCACAGGGTTCTTGGTTGTAGATCCACAGGCTTGTTTTTGCGTCCACCTGTACGATTCCGCCGCCTGTGTCCACTCGGATATAGTCGTCACCTTTATTTTCAACATACATTCCCCAATAGGGTGCCTGCGAATCAAGCGTCAGAGTGGTATTGAAATATTCGCTTTTACACAGGTCCAGGGAACGGCTGTGTTCTGCCTGCATACATGCGGGGGACGCCTGCGACAAATCGGACGTTTCCACTCGAACGTCTTTTTTGCAGCCTGCCAGTAAAACGAACGCGAGAAGAACTACGAAAGAGATTCTTTTCATAGGAATCCCTCCCTTTTCAGGTTGATTATACAGGATGTTTTTTTTTCATGTAAAGTGAGGTTGGAATTTTAGATTGAAATTTTTCCGGTTTGCCGTTATCATGAAAAAGAGAACCAAGCGAGGTGTTTTCTTTTGGAACTGAAGGAGTTTTTTCCTTTTTGGAAAACGTTGACCCCGGACCAGCAGGCCCGCATGACGGCTTCGGCCAGAGCATATACCGCCAAAAAGGGCGAAGTGCTGCACCGCGGACAGGCGGACTGTCTGGGCCTTGTGTGCGTGCAGAGCGGCGTGCTGCGGGCGTATACCATCTCTGACGAAGGGCGCGAGATCACACTGTACCGGCTGTATCAGCGGGACGTGTGCCTGTTCAGCGCGTCCTGTGCCATGCGGGCCGTGGATTTTGATATTTTTATCGAAGCGGATCAGGAGTCCCTTTTGTGGATCATTCCGCCCGAGGTATACCGGCAGCTGATGGAGCAGAGCGCGCCGGCCGCCAACTTTACAAATGAGCTGATGGCGGGCCACTTTTCCGATGTGATGTGGCTGCTGGATCAGGTGCTCAACAAAAAGCTGGACGCACGCCTGGCGGCGTTTCTGCTGGAGGCCGCCGACCGGGAGAACAGCGACTCTTTGTCCTTGACCCACGAGGCGGTGGCCGGAGAGCTGGGCAGCGCCCGGGAAGTGATCTCCCGCATGATGAAATATCTGCAGAGCGAGGGCATGGTGGCGGTGAGCCGCGGCTGTGTACAGCTGGTGGACCGGGCCGCACTGGAACAGCTGGCCGGCGACAGCCTTCGGTGATTTGGTCACATACAACGGGCTTTTTTCGGTGTATTCTTAAGACACAAACAAACAAGATGCACTTGAAAGGAGCGTTTAAAGATGGCAGTAGAGCATGTTGGAACCGTTGATTTTGAGGAGAAGGTGCTGCGGCAGACAAAGCCGGTGCTGGTGGATTTCTGGGCGCCCTGGTGCATGCCCTGCCGGATGTTCGGCCCGGTGCTGGACAAGGTGGCAAAAGAGACCGAAGGCGCGGCCCATGTGGTCAAAGTCAACATTGACGAAGAGCCGGAGCTGGCTTCCCGCTACGGCGTGATGAGCATTCCCACCGTATTAGTGTTTCAAAACGGGCAGGCCGTGAACCGCAGTGTGGGCGTGCAGACGCCGGCGGCGGTCAAAGCCATGCTGAACGTGTGAGGTGTCTGAATGGAAAAAAAACGGCTTTTGGTGGTCCTAGCGGCCGCTGTGCTGCTGTACGCGGCAGGGGCCGTTTTTTCCTATGCTTCTTTCCGCACGGCCAACCCGGCCGCAGCGGCAGGAGCTCTGGCCCGGGTTTTGGTCACGGACGCGCAGTACGCACAGGCTTCACCGGACGTGATTCTGGCAAAGCCGGGCGCCAGCCTGGATGAATACATGGAAGACCTGGGATACCGCCGGGCGCCGGAAGAACAGATGGGCTCGCTGGCGGTGTTTATTGGTGAGGACGGCCGTCAGGTGATCCACTGCACACAAAACCGGTATTTTTCCAGATGGGTGCGGCAGTCATAAAAATAAAACAATGCGGAAAAGCGGAGGCATTTGCCTCCGCTTTTATTGTATCACAAATGATTTTTATTGTTTTTCAATAAAAAATACTTGAAAAACAAAAAATAATGTGCTATGATGAGGCCAACAAAGGAGGAATCCGGTATGAAATGGAACAACGATCGAAGTCTGTTGCTCAGCCGCGTGTGCGTGTGGGTGTTCACGGTGCTGCTGGCGGCCCTGCTGCTCACCGCCCCCTGGTTCTGGAACTGGATTCTGTGGCGTTCCAGCGTGCGCATGGTGTACATTGGGGTCACCTATGCCTCGGGCGTGCCGGCGGCGGTGGTCCTGTTCTGCCTGCACCGGCTGCTGCGCAACATCAGCGAGGAAGAAGTGTTCATTCAGGAGAACGTGCGCAGCCTGCGCATCATGTCCTGGTGCCTGATGGCGGCCGCGCTGGTATATCTGGTGGGCAGCCTGTTTGACTGGTATCTGGTGGTGCTTGCGGCTGCGGCTGCCTTTGTGGGGCTGATTCTGCGTGTGGTGAAAAATGTGTTTGCCCAGGCAGTGGAGCTGAAAAACGAAAACGATTTTACCATCTAGGAGGTGCGCGCAATGCCGATTATCGTAAACATCGACGTGATGATGGCGCGCCGGAAAATGAGCGCCGGAGAACTGGCCGAAAAGGTGGGGATCACTCCGGCAAACCTGTCCATTCTGAAAAATAATAAGGCAAAGGCCATTCGGTTTTCCACGCTGGAGGCGCTGTGCAAGGCGCTGGACTGTAAACCCGCGGACATTTTGGATTACGTAGAAGAGGAGTAGGACAATGGAAGAAAGAAGCATTCCGATGGGCACAAGCGGCCCGTCTTGTTTCCGTGCGCCCGTTTTTCAAAAAGAGGATGTCTGGTTCGCACTGGGCTTTCTGGTGCTGGGCTGGCTGTATCTGGACCTGGCGCTGTTCCGGGAACTGTTTTCATGGCTGCCGGGCGAATACAGCTACCCGGTGTTCTGCGTGCTGTACGCGGCGGCGGTTCTGGGGTATCTGGCCCGTGCGGGCATCCGGCCGCCAAAGGAGAGCTGGTTCTGGCTGGTGCTGCTGGCGGCGCAGTGCCTGGCGCCCGTCACCGGAGGTACGTATTCTTCCGGGGCGATGCGGTTTTTCACCGGGTTCGGCCAGTGGATGATGATGCATTTTACCGCTGCTTACTGGGCGCTGAGCGCCGGCGGACGGCTGCTGAAAGAGGGCCGCACCTCCAACTGGCTGTTTTTTGATGCGCTGAACGCCGCCTTTGTGGTGCCCTGGGGCAACTTTTTCCGGCTGCCGGCGGCGCTGTTCTGGGGCGCGCGGCAGGCGCTGGCTCGCCGGAAGGTGCGCCGCACATCGCCCGCGCAGCGGCGCAGGGTGCTGTCCGTACTGGGCGGCGTGCTGATCGCTCTGGTATGCCTTTGCTTTGTGCTGCCGCTGCTGATGCAGGCGGACGCGGGCTTTGCGGCACTGTTCCGGGATGTGGGGGACTGGATGTCCCACTGGATCAACGGTCTTTCCCGCCGGCTGCTGGACGGTGTTTCCTTCGGGCATGCGGTGCTGTCGGTTCCGGTGGCGCTGTATTTGTACGCCATTGCTTACGGCAGTGTGCGGGGCCGCCGAACAAGCCTGTACGACAAGCGGGAAGTGTGTGCGGTGCAGCGGGGCGTGCGGCAGCTGTCCCGCACCACGGTGGTCACGGCGCTGGGCATTCTGGCGCTGGTGTATGTGCTGTTCATCGCCTTGCAGGCAAACCATTTGTTCGGTGCGTTTTTCGGTCGTCTGGCCGAGGGCTTTTCCTATGCGGAATATGCCCGTCAGGGCTTTTTCGAGCTGTGCCGGGTGGCTGCCATCAACATCGGGATCCTGCTGGCCGCCAACCTGGCCAGCCGGGCGCCCATGGAGGAAAACCGCATGCTGCGCATCTGCAACAGCGTGCTGTCGGTGCTGACGCTGCTTTTGATCGCCACGGCAGCCAGCAAAATGGCGCTGTACATTCAGGCGTACGGCCTGACGGTCAAGCGGGTGTTCGCCAGCGTGTTTCTTGTGTGGATGGCCATTTCCTTTGTGCTGATCCTCATCCGGCAGGTGCGCCGGTTCCGGCTGGTTCCCTGGATGGTGTTCACCGGGGCGGTGCTGTACTGCGCGCTGTGTGTGCTGCCGGTGGAGGCGGGCATTGACGCCTACAATCAGGCCCGGGTGGAAGCGGGCACGCTGCGCCCCGCGGCACAGACGCTGCTGGACCTGCCCGACGGCAGTGCGGCGGAGATGGCCTTGACCGGCGAGGACGCCATGGCCATGACCGATGAGGGCTGGAAGATCCAGACCGCGCTGCAGATCCTGCGGCAGAACAGTGCCCGGGCAGCGGCGGAGAGCCTCAGCGATGAGCCGCAGCAGGCCCAGGAGCTGTTGACGCTGGAGTTTTACCGCGGAGCGGATGCCTACCGGGTGTACGCCTACCGGCGCAGCGGTGCCTGCTGGCTGGAACAGCCCTACAACGGCATATATGCGCTGCCGGAAGAAGATTTTCAAACGCTGTGGAGTTTGCTGGAAGAATAGACGGAAAGGGGAATGGGACAAATGGGTGCTGCGTGGATGAATCTGGCAAGTCTTTTGCTGGGGCTGGCCGCCTGGGCGCTGCCGCTGACGGGGCTGGCACTGCGCAAAAAAGCCCGCGGCTGGGTGGCGGCGGGGCTGGTGGTGCTCAGCGGGCTGTTCTGCGCGCTGGCACTGTATCTTCAGATCTGTTATCAGAATCACCTGGTGGAGATCGGGGACATCAGTGCCATTCTGGACACGGCGGGGCCTTTGGTGCTGGTGGCCGGGGTGCTGCTGGGCGTGACGGCGGTTCTGGATGTGGCGGTGCTGGGCACTGTGTGCGGCGAGGCTGTAAAAGAAGCTTGACGCGGGTGCGGTTTGCGGGTACAATTTGCTGTGAGACAAACAAAAAGGAGTTAATCGCATATGAAAGCACGCATTCCCAAACACCGTGAATTTATCATCAGCTTCGCGGAAGGCTACGACAAGGCCGACGAGTGCTGGGACAAACTGCAGGAGATCATGGACGCTTATAAAAAAGAGGGAAAAAGCGTTTACACGCCCACCTTCATTGAGGACAACGAGGACAAGGTCAAAGCGCTGCAGGAGAGCTACGAGTTCACCTACACCATTGAAGAGCGCTGAACCGTTCTGTTGAAAAGTGGAAAAAACAAAAACGATGCGGCGGTGCTGAACCGGACCGGAGCCCCAAAGGGGGAGCGGCTCGGGCAGGCACCGCTGCCTTTTTTTGGTCGGTCACAGTGAAAACAGCGCCGGGTTTTCCACAAAAAGAGGCGTTGTTGTGGAAAAAATGCTCGCCGCTACCGCTGGTTGCCCAAAAGAAAAGAAGGTTAGGTAGCGGCAGAGCGCCGTTTCTGCTACAATGAAAACACAAAAAGGGGGCGATGACATGGAGTTCGGGCCGCGGATCGCCGCGCTGCGCAGGCAGGCGGGGCTGTCACAGGAGGCGCTGGCCGAAAAGGTGGGTGTCAGCCGGCAGGCCATCGGAAAGTGGGAGTCCGGCGCCAGCCTGCCGGGTGTGGAAAACCTGCAGGTGCTGGCAAAGGCACTGAACGTCAGCTGTGACGAGCTGATCACGGGACGCAGCCCCCAGCCGCCCCAGCCGGACGGGCTGGAAGCAGTGAAGGAACTGCTGGCGGAAAAGCAGCGCAGGGAAAAGCGCAGAAGTCTCTGGCGGATGTGCGGCGCGGGAGCGCTGACAGTGTGTCTGGTGTGCGCCGGAGCCTACGGGGCGGGCCGCATCGCGGAACTTCGCAGCCAGGTGAACGGTTTGTCTCAGCAGATCGCCCAGATCCAGGGCGATATGAACCACAGCATCGGAAACATCCGCAGTGAGATTCAGGAAAGTCTGGAACAGCAGGCCAGCATCGTGGCGGACTGGAATTTTTCCTATGGCGATTACGACCACAAGACCAAAACCGTGGAGGTGTTCGCCCGGGCAACCCCAAAAACCTGGGTGGAGGGACAGACCGCCCAGTTCGTTTTTCTGCTGGACAACGAGACACTGGCGGTGGACGGCCAGTGGAAAGACGGAAGCTTTTCGGCGCAGACCCCACTGCCCATGGCCGATATGGTCAGCATGAGCGTGCGTTTTTCCGCCGAGGGCGTCACCCAGACCCAGCAGCTTCTGGAACCTTCGCCCCTGCGGGAGACCTTTACCCTGCAGATGCAACTGTATGCGCTGGGGCCGGGCGCATACTGGAGCACCGGTCAGACAGCGGTCACCTATCATCAGGAAGCCGGGCAGGCGGAGCTGATGATGGTTCTGCCCATGCAGGACGACCGGCCGCTGAACTGGCCCGTGGAGGGCCAGCTGAAGCTGATACTGGTGGCCGACGACGGCCAGCGGCTGGAATTGGACCGGCAGCCGGTGACCCTGTGCGGTCCGAAGGAACCGGGCGAGGGCCCGGATTACACCCTTTTGCTGGATCTGCCCGACAAAGAATATTCGGTGAATCTGAAGGAAGCGTTCGGCATTTCTCTGGATTCGGTCAACCAGTGGCCGGAAAGCGTGTACGAGCTGGAGTACACCGATGCTTTGGGCGAGGTGCACACGGTGAGCAGTCTTTACTGAACAGAAAAACGCGCGGGACCTGCGGGTCCCGCGCGTTTGTTTTTTTATTCGCCGATGCCCTCGAACACAAACCGGAAGGTTTGGCCCGGCGCAAGACGGCACAGATGTTCCGGATGAGGTTTGGCGCCCCAGCTGTTGTCGCCGCCCACGCCCATCTGACCTATGGTGCAGCGCACCACGGTTTTGGTCACAGGGGGCAGCTCGTACGCATGGCGGGCGTTTTCCACCTCGTGGGGGGTGTAGGGCAGCACGCTCACGTTCATGCCGTCCTCGCTGGAAAAGCGCATGCCCAGGCCGTTTTCGTCGGTCACTTCGGCCCAGCGAACGCCGGTGCGGTTTCCGCACTCCTGCGGGACCGCATAGGGCGTCATATTCTGCTGTGCGGTGGTCTCGTAAATGCCCAGCATGGCGCCGCTGCAGCGGTCGCAGTAGTTCTCTTCGGGGCCCATGCCGTAATAGCGCACCGCGGAAAAACGGGAGGGCAGAACAAATTCCATGCCGAATTCCGGCACGCAGACTTCCTTCTTGCCGTTCCAGGTCAGCGTCACTTCCACGCGGCCGTCACCGGTGATGTTGTACAGAACCGACACGGCGGTGCGCTCGGGCGTGGCCAGGTTGTAAATGGCTGCGATGCGGGCGGTCAGTGCGTCGGAATACATGCCGCACTGGGCCATGCGCGCATAGGTGCCCGCGCATTTCCACACGGCATATTCCGCAGGCATCTGGCAGCCCAGATCGTTGCTGGTGGGCGCGCGCCAGAAACTGAGCTGCGGCTGGGTCAAAAGCAGTTCGGCGCCGCAGCGGCGGTAGGAGATAAGGCCGCCGGGCTTGCGGCTGAACAGAAGGTCAAACCGCTCGCCAAAAACGCCCATATTGTAGTCGCCGTCCACTGCGCGCACGGGCAGAAGGCAGCTGGAGACAGGCTGTTCGTTGCGGGTGATGAACTGGCCCTGCGCCACCACGTGGTCCGCCTTGGCCCAGGCGGTATCCTCGGGCAGAATGACGCTGGCGGTGACGGTGTACTCGCCCGGGTCAGTGGGCACCACAAAGGGCAGAGGCATGGCTGCAAAGCCGCCGGGCTGCGCCTCGGCATGGACTTCGCGGCTCTCCCGCAAAACGCCGTCTGCGTACAGCTGAATGCGGACGTTGTAGGCCGCCAGGTCCGTGAACAGCGAATAGTTGCGGATGGTCACATCGTATTTGGAGACCAGAATCTCAAAGTCCGCATAGCAGGCTTTCACTTCCTGCAGTTTGGGCGAGGGGGTGCGGTCCGCAAACAGAAGACCGTTGCAGCAGAAGTCAAAATCCGAGGGGCGGTCGCTGAAGTCGCCGCCGTAGGCCGTGTAAGCGGTGCCGTCCGGCGCCAGCGCCAGCAGGCCCTGGTCGATGAAGTCCCAGATAAAGCCGCCCTGGTAGCTGCGCTCGTGGCGGGCCAGCTCGGTGTATTCCCGCAGACCGCCGCAGGAGTTGCCCATGGCGTGGGAGTATTCGCAGCAGATCAGCGGATGGCCCGGATTGCCCGCCAGAAAATCTTTCAGCCCCTCCACCGGGGTGTACATCTGACTCTCCATATCGCTGGTGGAATTGTAGCGGCGGTTGTGGAACACGCCTTCGTAATGCACCAGGCGGGAGGGGTCCTTCTCGCGGAAATAGTTGCTGACGTCGTACAGCACCGAGCCGCCGCCGGACTCGTTGCCGCAGCTCCAGATCAGAATGGATGGATGGTTTTTATCCCGCTCCAGCATGGCTTTGGCACGGTCCATCACCGCGGGCTTCCAGTCCTCGCGCTCGCCGGGCAGGCTGTTTTCGTCAAAACGGTCTCCGTCCGGTTTGCACCAGGTGCCGTGGGTCTCCAGGTTCATCTCATCCACCACGTACAGCCCGTAGAAATCGCACAGGTCGTACCATTCGGTGCGGTTGGGGTAGTGGCTGGTGCGCACGGCGTTGATGTTGTTCTGTTTCATCAGGATGACGTCGGCTTCCATCTCTTCCAGCGTCAGGGTACGGCCTGCGCCGCAGTCCCATTCGTGGCGGTTCACGCCTTTGAACACGATGCGCTTTCCGTTGATGAGCATGATGCCGTCCCGCATTTCAAACCTGCGGAATCCGGCGTTCATGGGGATCTGCTCCACCAGGCGGCCCGCCGCGTCGTACACACGCAGAGTGTAGGGGTACAGATAGGGGTCCTCCGCGCTCCACAGGTGAGGCTCGGCAATGGAGACGGTCATCTCCACCTCATGGCTTTCAATGGGGGCTTCCTCCACCAGGCCGCAGAAATCCAGCTCGATGCGGCCGCCCAGGTTGCCCTCCAGCTTCAGGGAGACACCCAGGGTGCCCACGGAGAAATCGTCGCTGAGGTAGGGGGTGGCAAACACATCGTCCACATGCACGTGGGGTACCGAGTACAGCGTCACACTGCGGAACAGGCCCGGCATGCGCCAGAAATCCTGGTCTTCCAGCCAGGAGCCGGAGCAGTACCGGAACACCTGCACGCCCAGCCGGTTGACGCCGTCGGGGTCCACAAAGTCGGTCAGATCAAAGCAGGCGGGGGTGAAACTGCCCTCGCTGTATCCCACAAATTTTCCGTTGCACCAGACGGCCAGAGCGCTGTCCGCTCCGTCGAAGCGCACCCGCACGGAGTTGGTCCAGGCGTCGGGAATGGTGAACTCCCGCACATAGGTGCCCGTGGGATTGGACCGGGTGGGAATCTGGCCCGGCACGATTTTTTCGGTGCCGTCCCAGGGATACATGATGTTGGTGTACTGCGGCGTGCCCCAGCGGCCGCCGCCCTGCAGGGGAATGGCGCCCGGTACTTCGATCTCATCCCACTTTTCCACACTGTAGTTCAGTGCGGAAAAGCCCCGCGGCGCTGATTCGGGCGTGGGCGACCAGGCAAATTTCCAGGCGCCGTCCAGGCTGACCTCAAAGGGCTCGCCCTGCACGTCTACAAAGGGATGGGAAGAGTGTGCTTCCAGACGGTTTACCGCGAACACAGCCGGGTCCGCAAGCCATTTCAGCTCAAAGTCCATACAAAGAAACGCTCCTTCTTCGTTTGATTTATCGGTTACAGCGAGCCGCCCGCACGGTTACCCGCGGGCGGCTCGCTGTCTCTTTTTTGTTAACTTTATTAAACCATAGATGGGCTTTTGTTGCAAGGCGCTGGAAGAAAAAAGAGCGGAAAATGATGAAGTGTGTCTCACAGGGGAAGATCCCGCCGGGAGAAGGCCACCGCGCCCAGACAGTACATGGACGAACCCCAGCCGTACAGGATCAGCAGCCGCCCGATGGCTCCGCTGTCTCCGGCCAGCAGACCGTCGGTGTCAAACAGGGTCAGGGGCGTGCACAAGCGCAGCCAGTCAAAGGTGTCGCCCACCTGGCTGAGCATCTGGATCAGCACGAACAACACGCACAGACCGGCCGCGATGCCCGCGGCCAGCCGGGTCTCGTTGAACAGGCACGAGCACAGGAAGGCAAGCCCTCCGAAGAACACGTGCAGCCCCAGCAGTCCCACGTTCAACAGGGCAAAGTGCTCCAGGTCCAGCTCGCCGGGAAACATCAGCTGGGCCGCTGCGGTGCACAGCCCGAAGGCCCAGGCGCACAGCAGCAGGGTGAAGCTGAACAGCACCGCCGCCTGGGTCCACACAATGCCCGCCCGGGTGTGGGGCGAGGCCAGCAGATACGCCATGGAGCCCTTGTCCACATGCCCGGCCACCAGACCGGCCGCCAGAATCAGAATGGCCACCATGGGCAGCACGATAAACAGAAACCCGTACAGATAGTTGGCCAGAAACTCGGTCAGCGTGGCGCCCGGGTCCGTCATGTTGAAGGCGGCGAAAATCTGGGGCATGCT
Organism: Owariibacterium komagatae; assembly: GCF_045865535.1. Classification (GTDB taxonomy): domain Bacteria; phylum Bacillota; class Clostridia; order Oscillospirales; family Ruminococcaceae; genus Ruthenibacterium; species Ruthenibacterium komagatae. The sequence continues at coordinate 2,030,353 of NZ_AP031406.1, read as the reverse complement.
CTCGGCCATCATGGCCAGGCTCTCGCCCAGCTTGGGGTCGAACATGCTCACGATCATACTTCCGTACAGGGTCATCACCGCCGCAAACACCAGCGCCAGCACCCAGTGGGCGCGCACCTCGCGGCGAAACAGCGTCAGGCTCATTGCTCCTCACCTCCGTAATAGTGCAGAAACCGCTCTTCCAGGGTCTGGCTGCGGGCCTGCAGGTCCGCCACCGGGTAGCAGGCGGCCCGCTTCAAAAAGCTGTCCACACTGCCCTGCACACAGGCGGTCACCACGCAGCCATTCCGGGCCGCACCGGTCAGGCCGTCCGCAAACAGAAGCGCGGCTTTTTCGGTTTCAAAGCGCAGGGTGAACACCCGGTTCTGGGCGCCCCGCAGCGCCTGCACCTGCTCGATGGCGGCAATGCGGCCCGCCCGCAGCATGGCTGTGCGGGTGCACACCCGCTCCACTTCTTCAAACAGATGGCTGGACAGAAGGATGGTCTTGCCCCGGGCCTTTTCCTCTTCCAGCAGTTCCAGAAAACGGCCCTGCATCAGCGGGTCCAGTCCGCTGGTGGGCTCGTCCAGCAGATACACTTCCGGGTCGCCCAGAAAGGTGCACACCAGCCCGATTTTCTGCTTTTGGCCCTTGCTCATTTTGCGAATGCGGTTTTTGCGGTCCACTTCGAACCGGTCGCACAGCGCGCGGCAGCGGGCGCTGTCCCGCACGTGCTTCATGCTGGCCACAAAGCGCAGAAAGCCGTCGCCGGTCATGTCCCCCGCCAGAGACAGTTCCCCGGGGAGATAGCCCACCTTTTCCTGCACGCGGCGCGCGTCGGCAAAGCAGTCCATCCCGGCAATGCGCACCCGGCCGCTGTCCGGCCGGACAAAGCCCATCAGATGGCGCATGGTGGTGGTTTTTCCGGCGCCGTTGGGCCCCAGAAATCCAAAGGCCTCGCCGGCGCTGACCCCAAAGCTTACGTCAAAGACTCCGCGGCCCTTTCCGTAGTCCTTGGTGAGGTGCTCCACTTGAATCAGATCGCTCATAAAAACTCCTCTTTGTATGAAATTTTGCGGAAGTGTTCCAGCCATCGGGAAAACTCTTCCATGACCCGCACCGGCTCCACCGGGGTGCCGGTGCGCCGCTTTTCATCCAGATAGCCCGCCGTCATCCAGGTGATCATGCGCAGGATCTCTTGGGGGTCCACCTCGGGCCGGAACCTGGAAAAGTCCACGCCGGTGAAAAAATCCGTCTGCGCGCTTTTCAAATCCAGCGCCAGCGTGTTCTGAATCCTGCGGGAGATCTCCTCGTCCCGGCTTTCAAAGGCGCGCAGGGAGAATTCCAGCAGCCAGGGGCATTGCTCCATCAAAGCCACCTTTGCCTGCCCGCCCAGAAGCAGCAGCTCAAAAAAATCGGTCTGCCCGGCGGCCTGCATGGCTTTCAGCTGCCGGTCCACCAGGCGCACCGCCTGGTCGTAGCAGAACAGGTACAGCTGTTTTTTGTTGTGAAAGTAGTAAAACAGAAGCCCCTTGGGAATGCCCGCCTGCGCCGCAATGTCGTCGGTGGAGGCGTGCCGGTAGTCGTTGCGCGCAAAAACCTTCATGGCGGCGTTCAAAATGCGCAGCTGTTTTTCCCGGGGCAGATGTTCAAAAGCCGGTTTCATGGTCCCCGCCTCCGTTTCTAACCTTATTATAGAGGATTGACTGACCGGGACAAGCCCCCGCCGAAAACTTTTTTTGCCCCGGTTGACGCGGCGCGGCCGGAAGGGCTATCATAAAAGAAAAAACGTGGGAGGTCTTTTGCATGGAGACAATGGAAGCGATCCGCACCCGCAGAAGCGTGCGCAAATTCACGGGGGAGCCCATTTCCCGTTCACAGCTGCAGACCCTGCTGGAGGCGGCCATGTACGCGCCCAGCGCCCACGACCGGCGCCCGTGGGAGTTTGTGACGGTCACCCGCCCGGAGACCCTGGCAGATCTTGCCGAAAAGGGGCGCTGGTGGAAAATGCTGCCCCAGGCGGGCACCGGCATTCTGGTGTGCGCAGACATGAACAAAGGGGAAAAAATCGTGCCGGAAATGCACCTGAACGGCTGCAGCGCGGCCATCCAGAACATTTTGCTGGCCGCCCATGACATGGGCCTGGGCGCGGTCTGGCTGGGCGTGTGCGAGGGCAGCGATCTGGAGCCGCTGGTCCGCGAGATGTTCCATCTGCCGGACCACATCCGCGTGGCGGGCATGGTGGCGGTGGGCCATCCGGACGGGCAGCCCCAGCAGCCCGAGACCCGGGTGGATCTTTCCCTGTGGCACGAAGAGCAGTGGTAAAAAAAACGGCAGGATAAAACCTGCCGCTTTTTTATGCCTGAAACGCCGCCAGCCCCGCCTGATAAGCGGCGCAGACCCGGTCGCACCAGCGGTCGAACACGGGGTCCGGCTCCTGGCATTCCGGGTGGGCGCACATGTATTCCACCGCCTGCCGGATCCCTTCGGCCATGGACACGGTACACACAAAGTCCGGCACCAGACGCTTGATCTTGGTGTTGTCGAACAGGACGTTGGCACATTTGTCGCCGTGCAGATCGCCGTTCAAGTCATACTCGTCCTGGCAGGCCACCAGAAAATCGGTGGCGATGTGCACGGGGTTCAGCTCCACGCCCAGCGCCCCGGCAAGAATTTCGTAAATGCGGTTCCAGCTCAGCGCTTCGTCGCTGGTGATATGCACCGCACTGCCCAGCGCCCGGGGATTGCCCATGAGACCCACAAAGCCTTTGGCAAAATCCGACGCATGGGTGGCAGTCCACAGGGAGGTTCCGTCGCCGGGAATGATGGTGGGCTTTCCTTCGCGCATGCGGGCCAGGACCTGCCAGTTGCCCCGGGTGCCGTGCAGAGCCACGGGTGCCTTGCGCTCGCAGTAGGTGTGGCTGGGCCGCACGATGGTCACGGGGAACCCGGTCTCCCGCATGCGGGCGTTCAGAGCTTCCTCGCAGGCGATCTTGTCCCGGGAATACTGCCAGAAGGGATTGACCAGAGGCGTGGACTCGGTGATGGGCAGCGCCGCCAGGGGTTTCTGATAGGCCGACGCGCTGCTGACAAACAGATACTGGCCGGTGCGCCCGTCAAACAGGTCCATGTCCCGGCGCACGTGGTCGGGCGTGAAGGCGATGAAGTCCGCCACCACGTCAAAAGTGCGGCCCGCCAGCACCCGCGCCAGCGCATCGGGGTCCCGTACGTCGGCACAGAGCACCTGTGCACCCTCGGGAACCCGGTCCATGCAGCTGCCCCGGTTCACCAGCGTCAGCTGCCAGCCGCGCCGGGCCGCCAATGCGCAGACCGACTGGCTGATGGTGCCGGTGCCGCCCAGAAACAACGCTCGTTTCATCTTGAAAACCTCCTTATGAAAAAAGACAGGCCCAGATTCCGGGCCTGTCTGGATGGATTTCTCAGGCCTGATACTCGTGCTCGCAGTACAGGCAGCGGTAGGTGCCTTTGTCCGCGTCGGCCAGGGTGAACACCTGCGCAAGCCCCTGCTCGGTGGTGGTGATGCAGTGGGGGTTTTTGCAGCAGACCGCGTTCACGATGCGCTCCGGCAGCTGGACGCCCGCGGGGTCCGCCCCCTGCAGAACCTCCAGCACTCGTGCGGGCAGAGCGGTCTTCTCGCGGGTGCAGATCTGGGCGGCACAGGGTTTTTCAAAGCCGCCCGCCTGCTCCAGCAGCGTCAAAATCAGCGCCATGCGGATGTATTTTCCGCACAGAGCCTGCTCGAAGTACAGCGCACGGGGATCGTCGTCCACCTCCGGGGCGATCTCGTTGACCCGGGGCAGCGGATGCAGAACGATCATCTCCGCGGGGGCCAGCTTCATTTTCTCTCCGTCCAGAATGTAGCTGTCCCGCAGGCGCAGGTAGTCCTCCCGGTTGGCAAAGCGCTCCTGCTGCACGCGGGTCATGTACAGCACGTCCGCCTGGGCCAGCCCCTTCTCCAGGCTGTCGGTCTCCTCATAGGCGAAGCCGCCCGCGTCCAGCTCGTCCAGAATGTAGGTGGGCATGCGCAGCTCGTCCGGGCTGACCAGAATGAACCGCACGTCCTGATAGCGCATCATGGCGCGGACCAGGCTGTGCACCGTGCGGCCGAACTTCAAGTCACCGCACAGGCACAGGGTCAGCCCGTTCAGGCGGCCCTTGTGGCGGTGAATGGTCAAAAGGTCCGTCAGCGTCTGGGTGGGATGCTGGTGGCCGCCGTCGCCGGCGTTGATGATGGGGCATTTGGCAAACAGCGCGCCCACGCCCGCAGCGCCCTCTTTGGGATGGCGCATGGCGATCACATCGGCGTAATTGCCCACGATGCGCACCGTGTCCGCCACGGACTCGCCCTTTGTGGCGGAAGAGGAGCTGGCGGAAGAAAAGCCCAGCACGCTGCCCCCAAGCTCCAGCATTGCGGCTTCAAAGCTCAGGCGGGTACGTGTACTGGGCTCAAAAAACAGGGTGGCCAGTTTCTTTCCCGCGCATTTGTGGGCATAGGCCTGAGGATGGTCGATGATGTCGTCGGCCAGTGCCAGCAGGCGGTCAATTTCCTCCACGGTCAAATCCAGCGGGCTGATCACATGTTTCATGATGAAGACCTCCTAAATTTATCGTAACTTTTCCCGTTCAATACTATAGCAGTTTTGCACGGCCGGCGCAAGGCACTCGGGGCAAAAAAACAGCGGCCGAACAGGCCCGGTTTCAATTTCCTGTTGACAAAGCGCCGGTGTTTTTTTATAATCACCATAAACAATACTATTTTAGTGTAAATAAAAGAATTGAGAAAGGAACGATCGTATGTCTCGTATTTATACAAGTGCGGACCAGCTGGTGGGCCGCACGCCCCTGTTGGAACTGAAGCGCCTGGCACACAGCGAACAGCTGAACGCCCGGCTGCTGGTAAAGCTGGAGCTGTTCAACCCCGGCGGTTCGGTGAAGGACCGCATCGCCAAAGCCATGCTGGACGACGCCGAGGCACGCGGCCTTTTGAAGCCGGATTCGGTGATCATCGAGCCCACGTCCGGCAACACGGGCATCGGTCTGGCGGCCATGGGCGCGGCCCGCGGCCTGCGGGTGATTCTGGTCATGCCCGAGACCATGTCGCTGGAGCGCCGCCGCCTGATGCAGGCCTACGGCGCCGAGCTGGTGCTGACCGAGGGCGCCAAAGGCATGAAGGGCGCCATTGCCAAAGCGCAGGAGCTGGCGCAGCAGATTCCGGGGGCGTTTATGCCGGGTCAGTTCACCAACGAGGCCAACCCCACGGCGCACTGGCAGACCACCGGCCCGGAGATCTGGCAGGACACCGACGGTCAGGTGGACCTGTTTGTGGCCGGTGTGGGCACGGGCGGCACCATCACCGGCGTGGGCGGCTATCTGAAACAGCAGAACCCCGGGGTGAAGGTGGTGGCTGTGGAGCCGGCCGATTCGCAGGTGCTGGGGGGCAAAGACCCCGGCCCGCACAAGATTCAAGGCATCGGCGCGGGGTTTGTGCCTGCGGTGCTGAACACCGGCGTGTACGACGAAGTGATGCCGGTGCGCAGTGAGGACGCCTTTGCGGCCAGCCGTCTGCTGGGCCGCACGGAAGGGGTGCTGGCAGGCATCTCCTCGGGCGCGGCGCTGTGGGCGGCCATGGAGCTGGCCCGCCGGCCGGAGAACCGGGGCAAAACCATTGTGGCGCTGTTGCCGGACACCGGCGAGCGCTATCTCTCCACGGGCCTGTTCAGCGAAGAATAAAAAAAGAAGCCGGTCAAACCGCAGGGTTTGACCGGCTTTTTGCTTTTGGGATGCGCGGGGTCAGACGGATGTCTTTTCCCGGGTGAGAACTTTGGCCGCTGCCAAAAAGCCCAGCAGCAGCACCAGGCCCACCGGCAGGGCGATCCAGGCGGAGCGGACGAAGCCCGCCACCAGGTATGTGACAAAGCTGATGACCGCCACGCTGACGGCATAGGGCAGCTGCGTGGACACGTGGTTCACGTGGTCGCACTGGGCGCCCGCCGAAGCCATGATGGTGGTGTCGGAAATGGGCGAGCAGTGGTCGCCGCACACGGCGCCGGCCATGCAGGCGGAGATGGAGATGATCATCAGTTCCGGGTCGGAATTTTCAAACACATGCACCACAATGGGAATCAGGATGCCGAAGGTGCCCCAGGATGTGCCGGTGGCAAAGGCCAGCAGGCAGCCCACCACAAAGATGATGGCAGGCAGCAGGCTCATCAGGCCCTCCGCGGAGCTCTTGACCAGCTCGGCCACGAACACGTCCGCGCCCAGGCTGTCGGTCATGGCTTTCAAAGCCCAGGCAAAGGTCAGGATCAGGATGGCCGGGACCATGGCCTTGAAGCCTTCGGGAATGCAGTCCATGCACTGTTTGAAGGTGAGGATGCGCCGCACCAGATACAGGATGACGGTGATCACCAGGCCGAAGAAGCTGCCCAGCGCCAGACCCACGGATGCGTCGGAACCGGAGAAGGCGGTGACAAAGTCCACGCCGCTGAAGAAGCCGCCGCTGTAAATCATGCCCAGGACGCAGCACACGATCAGAGAGAGAATGGGGATCAGAAGATCCATCACGGTGCCGGGCGCGTTGGACACGTCGTCCGAAGAGCCGGCGTACGGGTTTTTGCCGCTGAACAGATCGCCGTCGAGGGCGTTGCGCTCAAATTTGGCCATGGGACCGTAATCGATGTTGGCCAGGGAGATGACGATCAGCATGGTGATGGTCAGCAGCGCGTAAAAGTTGTAGGGGATGGCGCGGATGAAAATGGACAGGCCGTCCTCGCCTTCCACAAAGCCGGTGACCGCCGCGGCCCAGGAAGAAATGGGGGCGATGATGCACACCGGGGCGGCCGTGGAGTCGATGATATAGGCCAGCTTTGCCCGGGAGATGTTGTGCCGGTCGGTGACGGGGCGCATCACGCTGCCCACCGTCAGGCAGTTGAAATAGTCGTCGATAAAGATCAGCACGCCCAGGGCCACGGTGGCCAGCTGCGCGCCGGCCCGGGTCTTGATGTGTTTGGAAGCCCACTGGCCGAAGGCCGCCGAGCCGCCTGCCTTGTTCATCAGGGCCACCATGGCGCCCAGGATGACCAGGAACACCAGAATGCCCACGTTGTAGCTGTCAGACAGAACAGCGATGATGCCGCCGGAGAGCACGTGGTTCATGGTGCCTTCAAAGGAGAACCCGGAGTACAGCACCGCGCCCACCACAATGCCGATGAACAGAGAGGAATACACCTCTTTGGTGATGAGGGCCAGGCCGATGGCCACCACCGGAGGCAGCAGGGACCAGAAGGTCGCGTACAGGCCGGGAACGTCCTGCGCCGCCGCATCCTCGGCAAAGGCCGGCACGGCGAACAGGAAGGCGAAGGCCAGAACAGCCACCGCCGCTGTGAGAAGTTGTTTTTTGCGGAGCATAGTGAGAGAAACCCCTTTCCAAAATAACGCGGGCCATGCGGTCCGCTTTCTTTTTATGCGGACCTGCGTCCGTACAAAACAAAAGCCGTGCCCGTGCGGCCACAAGGGCGGACACGGTTCACGGCGTATGGTGCAGCATGTGCAGAATAAGCGGTGATAGCGCTCCACAATTCCCTTTGTGGCAGTCCGCCGCATCTTTTGCTGCGAACCAAGGAACAGACCGTCGGGCCTGTCTGAACCTTTCGGCGGCGCTCCCTTTCCCGCGGCGGTCACCCGGACCGTTCTGCCGCGTTACTCATGAGAACCGCGCCTCTATCGTACCAAATCTGGAATTTTCCTGTCTGTGACAACACAGACAACCGCATTATAGCATTGTTTTGCGAAAAAGCAAATGCTTTTTGAAGTTTTTGCCCCAAAAGACAGCTTCAGGCTGTTTTCGGCTCTTGGGGAAGGAATTTTCCCCGCTTGTAATAGACCAGAAAACAGATGCTGGTCAGCGTCCAGCTGATGGGGTAACTGGCGGTCACCGTGAAGATGTCCCGGTGCAGGGGCACCACGAAGAAGATCCAGATCACCCGCAGCAGGCACACGCCGCAGCCCGTCATCACCATGGGCACCAGCGACTGGCCGCATCCGCGGATGGCGCCGGACAAAATTTCGATGCACACATAGGTCACATAGAAAGTGGACATGTGCAGCACCAGCTCCGAGCCGATGGCCAGCACCGCCTGGTCCTGAGTGAACAGGCGCAGAAGAGAGCCGGAGAAGGTCACCACCAGCGCGCTCATGGCCAGCGCGGTGCCTGCGCACATGGCCATGCACACCCGCACGCTTTTGCGCACCCGGTCGTACCGGCCCGCGCCGAAGTTCTGCCCCGCGAAGGTGGTGATGGCGATGCCGTAAGCGCCGCTGATCATCCAGAAAAAGCCGTCTACCTTGGAAAAGGAGGTCCAGGCGGCCACCGTATCCGTGCCGAAGGAGTTGATGCAGCTTTGCACGATCACGTTGGAGATGGAGTACATGTTGGACTGCAGCGCCGCGGGAATGCCCACCGCCAGCACCGCTTTCAGGGCCGATGCGCAAAAGCGGATGCGGGTCGGGTCCATGTGATAAATGCGGCTGGTGCGGGTCAGCACCAGAAAGATCAGCCCGGCGCTGACCCACTGGCTGAGCACGGTGGCCAGCGCCGCGCCCAGCACGCCCAGGCCCAGGAAGGCCACAAAGACCACGTCCAGCACGATGTTGGTCAGGCAGGCGGCCAGCAGGAAATAAAGCGGGCGTTTGGTGTCGCCCACGGCCCGCAGAATGCCCGCGCCCACATTGTAGAAAAAGGAGGGGATGGAGCCGAAGAAATACACGCTCAGATACGTCACCGCGTAGTCCATCACGTCCTCGGGGGTTCCCATGGCGGTCAGGGCGGGGCGCGCCACCAGCACGCCCACGGCGGTGAAGGCAAGGCCGCCCCACAAAGCCAGCGCGGCCGAGGCGTGCACTGTTTTCTGCACGGTCTGCGCGTCCGAGGCGCCCACGCTTTGGGCAATGACCACCGTGGTGCCCGCAGCCACGCCCACAAACAGGTTGACCACAATGTTCACCAGGTTGCCCGTGGCGCCGCCCACCGCGGCCAGCGCGGCTTTGCCCACGCACTGGCCCACAATGACCGCGTCAAAGGTGTTGTAAAGCTGTTGAAAAAAGGTTCCCAGCAAAATGGGGAAAAAGAAGATCAGAAGCTGTTTCCAGATGACACCGCTGGTGATGCGGTTCTGGGTGGCGCTGGCCGTCATGGCACATTCCCTCCTTGTATTTTTTCACCGATGCGCCACCCAGTATAGCACAGCGGGGCGGAAAGTCAATCACTCAAAGCAGGTGTGCCAGATAGGCGGCGCGCTGCAGCAAAGCGTCCCGTTCGTTGGGCACTTCGCCGTCGATCACGCTGTCCAGCAGCGCGTTCAGCACACGGCCCACCTCCGGGCCGGGAACAGCGCCCGCTTCGATCACGTCCCGGCCGTTCACCGCCAGCATGTCCAGCCGGTAGCACGCGCCCGCCGCCAGCTGTGCGCGGGCGGTTTCCACAAACGCGTCCAGCTGGGCCAGGCGCTGTTTGACCCAGGGGGTGCAGGCGTGGGCGGTCAGGTCCGCCCGGCGCAGGGCGGCCAGCTGCATCAGTCCCGTTTCGTCCAGGCGCCGCAGCCAGCGCCGCACGCCCTGCGGGGTGGCAGGCAGGGCCATATCGTGCATGCGCACCAGCTGCGACACCCGGGCAATGCGGCTTTTCGGGGCGTGAAGCCGGGTCAGAATCTTCTGCACCAGCTGTGCGCCCCGCTCGTTGTGCCCGTAAAAATGACCGGCGCCTTCCGCGTCCAGCGACAGGCAGCCCGGTTTTCCCACATCGTGAAGGAAGGCGGCCCAGCGCACGTTGGGGTCTGCGGGGGCAAAGGCCACGGCGGCCGCCATGTGCCCGTAGACGTCCCGGTCGTGGTGGATGCTGTGCTGTTCCAGCCCGATGCAGGGGGCCAGCTCCGGAATGACCGGGACCAGAATGTCCCCGCAGCCGGCCAGCACCCGCCCGGCGGCGGGACCGCACAAAAGTCTTGTCAGCTCCCCGTACAGCCGCTCGGCGGAGATCCGGGTCAGAAGCGAACGGCAGGCGGTCATGGCGGCCAGGGTTTCGTCCTCAATGGAAAAGTCCAGCTGGGCGGCAAGGCGCAGCCCCCGCAGAATGCGCAGCGCATCTTCGGAAAAGCGGGTTTTGGCGTCGCCCACACAGCGGATCTGCTGGCCGCGCAGATCGGCGCGGCCGCCGAAGGGGTCCCGCAGGCCCCGGCGGGGATGGCAGGCCATGGCGTTCACCGTAAAGTCGCGCCGGGCCAGGTCTTCTTCCAACCGGTCCACAAAGTGCACCTGGCTGGGATGGCGCCGGTCCCGGTAATCCTTCTCAGTCCGGTAGGTGGTGATCTCGTACACACCGCCGCCGGCGGCCACGCCCACGGTGCCGTGCTTTACGCCGGTCAGCACCAGAGGCCGGCCGGCAAAAATCCGGCGCAGGTCCTCGGGGCGGGCGTTGGTGCACAGGTCCCAGTCGGCGGGCGTGCGGCCCAGAAGGCGGTCGCGCACGCAGCCGCCCACGGCCCAGGCTTCAAACCCGGCCTGTTCCAGTTCGTTCAGAAGCGTCAGCACTTCCCGCGGCCATTTCATCGCACGACCTCCTTTCGCGGGACAAAAAACGCCTTGGCCGGACAAGTCCGGCCAAAGCGGTCCGATCAGTTTTCGGCCTGCAGTTCTTTCTGCAGCGCGCGGGCCTGCGCCAGAATGACCACGTCGCCTTTCAGGCCGGTCACTTCCTTCAGCACGCCCCGGGCCTCGGCCCGTTTGCCGGCCGCCGCGTAGATGCGGGCCAGCAGCAGGCGGCAGACCGCTTTGTGAAGCGTGTTGGAACGCGAGCTCAGCTCTTCCCGCACAAGCGTCACGTCCACGGGTTTTCCGTCCGCCAGGTCCAGCTGGATCTGGTTGGTCTGATAGGTGCGGTCATAGTTGGGGCTGATTTTGTGGTGCTCCCGTTTGGCCACGTCCAGCAGTTCGGCCATCTGTGCCTGGGCGGCGCGGGCGCCTTCCACATCGCCCGCCATCATTTTATAAATGCAGGTGTTGCCCGCAATCAGAAGCTGGGTGTCCACCCGTCCCTTTTTCTCGGGGATGGGCAGAGAAGAGATCAGAGAGAGGGCTTTTTCCGAGTCGCCCGCATAGGCGTAGGCGTTGGCCAGGTGCGCCTGCAAAGTGCGGCGGCACCGGTCCGACAATTTCTGCTGGCACACCGGCTCGTACTGTTTGATAAAGCGGCGCGCTTCCAGCTCGTTGTAAAAAACCGCCAGCAGCCGCAGGTAGATCTCCTGCGCTGTCATCATGGCGTGCACGCGGGACGCCACCAGGACCACCGCCCCGGGCACCAGTGCGCACAGCACAAACGGGGAGAGGCCGAACTTCCACAGCAGCACCAGCCCGCACAGAACCGCGGTCACCACCGCGCTCCCAATTCCTCTTTTCCACAGCACGCGGCTGGCTCCAAAAACCGAAATAAACAATGAACAAACGCCCCTTCCTGATCGCAATCCGTCTGCCAACAGTATAACAGACTTTGCGAACAAAGCAAAGGGGCGTTTGAAAAACAGAATCAAAGGCTGGCCAGCAGCCGGCACACCGTCTCGGCGGCACAGGGGTCCGCCCCGGTGCTTTGTGCCTGGCGCATGGCACGGGCGCGGCCGGTATTCTGGCACAAAAGGCGGGCGGCCCGGGCTGCTGCGCCGGGGGTGCGGGCAGGCAGAGCCATTCCGCATTCCGCGAACAGGGCGGCGCCGGGTGCGTCGCCGGTCAGCACCAGAGGGGTGCGCCGTGCGGCCGCCCGGGCCAGAAGGAGAGGATGCGCGCTGCCCACCAGCACATTGCAGCTGTCCAGCCACAGCTCCAGCGGGTGCTGTGCGCCGCGCACCAGGACCCGCGGCTGCCGGGCGTAGCGGCGGGCCAGCCGCGCCGAAAGCTCTTCATCGGAACACACTGCGGCGACCCAGGGGTGAAAGTCCGGCAGGTCCAGCAGCGCGTCGATCTGCTCGCCCCGGGCATTGGGCGCCAGCACCAGCCATCCGCCCCGGGGAATGCCCAGCGCGCGGCGGGCGTCGATGCGGTCGAGCCCCAGCCCGCCGTATACCGGAACGCCGGTGACGTGCAGCGCCCGGGCGGGAATGCCCGACCGCAGCGCGTCCTGGATCAGAGACGGGTGCGCAAGGGCGTAGGCATCGCACCCGACCCAGCCCGGCGACCACTGGTAATCGGCTGCAAGCCCCAGCGTGGGAACGGCCAGCTGTCCGGTGCGGCGCAGAGCCCGCAGCATGCGCACCGCCCGGGGATGGACCGCAGTCACCGCGTCCCACCGGCCGGCGGCGATCTCCCGCGCCAGGGCGCGCGGCTGCGTCTGGGGCAAGATCCGGCCGGTATCTCCCCGGGCGCGAAGCCGGGCGCAAAGAGCTTCGGCTGCGCCCAGCCCTGCCGCCGAAGAGCCGATGATCAGAATCCGCATGGGGGCCTCCTCGTTGCAAAATGTTGAAAAAACAGATATACTGTTGAGAAATTACTGAAATGAGGTGGAACCGTGCCGTCATCCCAGCAGACCAAGCAGCTGTTTGCCGACAGCATGAAACAATTGATGATGAAAAAGCCGCTGGAGGAAATTTCAGTAGGGGACATCGCGCTGCAAAGCGGGATGAGCCGCAACAGCTTTTATTATCACTTTCAGGACAAATACGATCTGGTGACCTGGATCTTCCGCACCGAGAGCGCTGCCTATCTGGCCCAGGCGCCCAACCGGGACAACTGGCAGGAAATTCTGCGCGGCCTGTGCCGGTACTTCCGGGAGAACCGCGCCTTTTACTGCAACGCCATGTCTTACAACGGGCAGAACTCCCTGCGGGAATATCTGTTCGACACCTTCAGCGGCGTGGTGCAGCAGCATTTGCTGGACGGCAACCCCTGCGCTCTGGAACCGCAGGACGCGGCTTTTGCAGGCGAGTTTTTCGCGGCCACCATCGTGGGCCTGCTGGAGCGCTGGTGCGCCCGGGGCATGCGGGAGGATGCGGCCCGCTACGAGGACTGCCTGACCCGCATTTTATCCGGCGAGATGCTGAACACTTATCTGCGCAGCGTTTCGCCGGAGTCGGACCAGTGAACCGACGCCCCTGCGGAAATGTACTTTTCCAGGACGCGGCTGTCCGACTGCCAATCCATCAGAAATACGGGGGCGTCCGGCGCTTTGCGCTGGGCGCTCACTGCTTTTTGAAGGGCTTTTTCCCCGGCGCGCTCTCCGCCGGCCCACAGAATGCACAGCCGGGTCCATTGGGCCAGGCCGCGCACGGCCTCTGTGTCCAGTTTTGCCCCGTCGGGCAGGCGGTAAAACATTCCGTAAAACAATTTTTCGCTGCGCAGCCACTGGGCGGCATGGGCGCAGCTGTCCGGCCCGGCGCCCTCGGGCACCGTCAGCAGGGGCACGGCATTTTCCGCAGCGCGCAGCGCCCGGACCAGTTCGGGCGTGAGAGCATCGGGAAAAATGCGCAGAAAGAACAGACTTTCCCGGCAGTCAAAGGAGACGTGCCGCAGCAGCGCCTGCGCGGCTTCGGCCCCGGCGCAGTCGGCACAGAACAGCCGGGTGCCGGTTTTCCGGGCCCGCAGCACGGCCTGGTGGTATTCGGCGGCCTGCGAAGGGCTGTCCAGCCGGACGCACTCCAGCCAGACAGGCGCGTTTTGGCGGCGCAGTTCCACCACGCCCGCGGCCAGCGCTTCCAGCCCCAGGTTGACGGCCAGTGTGCAAAGCTGGTTTTCACCGACTTCCTCCAGAAGCTGCTGCACCAGCGGATAGTAGGCGCTGTCCGCTTTTTCCAGCAGGCGCTGCGCCGTGGAAAAGAACAGTTTCTGGCCCGGGCTGCGCGCTAAAAGCGCCCCCATGTCCACATAACTTCGCAGCTGGCGGAACCCGTCCCGCTTTATATCCTTTACGGCCCGATGGGCCAGCGTCATGGCCCAGGCGCGCATGCCGTCGTGCTCGGTCGTCATAAGGCGATCCCCCCGTTTCATCGTTTCTTTCATTGTACGCGCACGCTGGTGAAAAAGACAGGGACACATCGGTTTTTTTGTTCAAAACGTGGGAACAAAACCGATTCCGTTGACAGGAAAAAGGCTTTTCGATATAGTGGGGATGAAAGTTCTTTCATGAATGTTTCATATTGTTTGGGCGGGGGTTTTCTATGAATATTTACGACATTGCACGGGAGGCCGGGGTCTCCATCACCACGGTGTCCCGGGTACTCAACGGAAAGGACAACGTCAGCCCCGCCACCCGCCAGAAGGTGGAGGCGGTGCTGGCGCTGCACAGCTACGTGCCCAGCGCCATTGCCCGGGGGCTGGTGGCCAAAAGCATGAAGACCGTGGCGGTGCTCACGGTGGACGTTCGGGTGCCCCATTACGCCCGCACCGCCTACGCCATTGAGCACGAGTGCAGCCGGCGGGGCTACAACGTGCTCATGTGCAACACCGGCGAGGCAAAAGAGGCCGGCATGCACTATCTGGAAGCAGTGATTGAAAAACAGGTGGACGGGGTGATCCTGGTGGGATCGGCCCACAGCGCCCTGAACACCGAAAGCCGCCTGAAAAAGCTGCTGGTGCGCACCCCCACGGTGGTGGCCAACGGCCGGCTGAAGCTGCCCAACTCCTATTCGGTGCTGGTGGACGACCACCTGGGCGTGGGCCTGGCCGTGGATCATCTGGTGCAGAAGGGCCACCAGGACATTGTGTACGTGCGGGACATGGACACCGAAAGCGCCCGCCGAAAATACGACGGCTATCTGGCGGCCATGAGCCGCCACGGCCTGACGCCGCGCATGCTGGACACCCAGCCCACCCTGGCCGGCGGCATTGAGGCGGCCCAGGCCTTTTTGAAGCTGAAGAAGGCCACGGCGCTGGTCTGCGGGGAAGATCTGACCGCTGTGGGCGTTTTGAAAGGCCTTCTGCGGGCCGGGGTCCGGGTGCCCGAAGACGCGGCTGTCACCGGGTACAACAATTCCGAGTACGCGCACATCTGCGAGCCGGAATTGACCAGCGTGGACAACAAGCCCGAGATGGTGGGCCTGATGAGCGTGCAGCTGCTGGAGAGCCTGATCGGCGGCCGGGCGGACCCGGCCAGCGTGGTGGTCCAGCCGCAGCTGGCCCTGGGCCAGAGCACCTGAACAGAGAGGAGAGACGATCATGCGCATTCCGGCAAAGACCATGGAGACCGTGATGGAACAGATCCTGCTGCAGCATGGGGCGGAGGCGGAAAACGCCGCCCTGACCGCCCGCATCTTCACCCAGTCCAGCGTGGACGGGGTGTACAGCCACGGCGTGAACCGTTTTTCGCGGCTGATCGGCGCCGTGGACCGGGGCGTTGTGGACCCGCAGGTGCGCCCGGTGTGCACGGTGCGCACCGGCTGCATGGAGCGGTGGGACGGCCGGAGGGGCCTGGGCACCGTCAACGCGCACCTGGCCATGGAGCGCGCCTGCGCCCTGGCCAAAGAGCAGGGCATGGGGCTGGTGGCCCTGGAAAACACCAACCACTGGATGCGGGGCGGCACGTACGGCTGGCAGGCGGCCGACCGGGGCTGCATCGGCATTTGCTGGACCAACACCATGCCCAACATGCCCGCCTGGGGAAGTGTGGAAGCTTCGGCGGGCAACAATCCGCTGGTGATCGCAGTGCCCCACAGCGGCGCAGAACATGTGGTTTTTGACTGTGCCATGAGCCAGTTTGCCTACGGCCGGCTGGAGCAGGCCCGCCGCCGGGGCGAACAGCTGCCTGTGCCGGGCGGCTGGGATGCACAGGGCCGGCTGACCACAGACCCCGGCGCCGTGGAACAGACCCGCCGGCTGCTGCCCATGGGATACTGGAAGGGCAGCGGGCTGGCCGTTATGCTGGACTTGGTGGCGGCCATGCTCTCGGGCGGGCGCACCACCGGGGAGATCGGCCGGGCAGGCCCCGAGGAGACGGATCTGTGCCAGATTTTTCTGGCCATGGACCCCGCAGCGCTGGGCGGTGACACGGACCGGGTGGTGGAGCAGGTGGTGCACTTTGTGTGCGGCGCCGCCCCTCAGGACCCGGCCAGTCCGCCCCGGGTGCCCGGCCAGCGGGAGAGAGCCGTTCGGGAAGAAAACCGGCGGCTGGGCGTTCCGGTGGACCCGGACGTCTGGGACGAGATTCTGCGCCTGCAGCGCTGAGGAGGACGCACATGGTCAAGGGTGTTTTGTTCGATATGGACGGCTTGATGTTCGACACCGAGCGCCTGAGCCTGGAGGCCTGGCGCTTTGCCGGGCGCCAGCTGGGATTTGCGCCGCGGGACGAATTTCTGCTGGCGCTGCGCGGCAGCATGGGCGACGAGGCTCGGGCAAAGCTGCAGCGGGAGTTCGGCCCCGGGTTTGATTACGACCGGACCCGGCAGGTGCGGCTGGCCTATGCGGACAGCTGGATCGAACAGCACGGCATGCCGGTGAAGCCCGGTCTGCTGCCGCTGCTGGAAGAATTGAAAGCCCGGGGCATCCCCGCGGCGCTGGCCACGTCCACCACCCGGCCCACCGCCTGGGGCTATCTGACCCGGGCGGGTGTGAAAGACTATTTTGCCGCGTCGGTCTGCGGCGGGGAAGTGAAGCGGCCCAAACCCAATCCGGACGTGTTTTTAAAGGCCGCGGGCCTGCTGGGGCTGGACCCCGGAACGTGCATGGTGCTGGAGGACAGCCCCAACGGCATCGCCGCGGCCCATGCGGCCGGCTGCATCCCGGTGATGGTGCCGGACCTGACCCAGCCGGACCCGGCGCTGCGGGCTCTGTGCGCCCGGGTGGTGCCTTCGCTGGATCAGGTGATCCCGCTGCTGGAACTTCTTTAAACCAAACAGGATGGAGGGAACCGTATGTACGACTGCATCATCATCGGCTGCGGCATCACGGGCGCGGCGGCGGCTTACCGCCTTGCCCGGTACCGGGGCCGGTTCGCGGTGCTGGAGAAAAGCAACGATGTGGCCAATGCCACCACCAAGGCCAACAGCGCCATCATCCACGCGGGCTATGACCCGGCCCCCGGCACGCAGATGGCCCGGCTGAACGTGGAAGGCAACCGTCAGGCCGCGGAGATCTGCCAAAAGCTGAACGTGCCGTTCCGGCGCACCGGCAGTCTGGTGCTGGCCTTTTCCGAAGAGGAGTGCCGCACACTGGATGAGCTGTACCGCCGCGGTGTGGAAAACGGCGTGCCGGATCTGGCGCTGCTGTCCGGTGCGGGGGCGCGGGCGGTGGAGCCCGGGCTGTCCGACCAGGTAAAAGCGGCGCTGTATGCGCCCACCGCCGCGGTGGTCAACCCCTGGGAGTACGCGCTGGCCATGGCTGAGACGGCGGTGAAAAACGGCGTGGAGCTGTATCTGGAGCATCCGGTCACCGCCATCCGCCCCGTGGAGGGCGGCTATGCGCTGACCACGCCCCGGGGCGAGTTTTGCGCCCGGACCGTGATCAACGCGGCGGGCGTCCACGCGGACCAGGTGGAGAGCCTGATCGCGCCGCCGGGCTACCGCATCCATCCGGTGCGGGGCGAGTACTGGCTGCTGGACAAAAGCGAGGGCAGCCGGGTGCGCCATGTGGTGTTTCATTGCCCCAACCGGCAGGGCAAGGGCGTGCTGGTGGCGCCCACGGTCCACGGCAACCTGATCGTTGGCCCCAACGCGCAGCCGGTGGAAGACCGGGAGGACGTGGGCTGCTCGGCCCAGGGCCTTGCGTTTGTGCGGGAAAAAGCGCGCAAAAGCGTGCCGGGCGTGCGCTTTGGCGAAAACATTCGCAATTTTGCGGGGCTGCGTGCCACGGCGGATACCGACGATTTTCTCATTGGGGAAAACCCCGCCGCCCCGGGCTTTTTCCATCTGGCGGGCATCAAGTCGCCGGGCCTGACGGCCGCCCCGGCCATCGGGCTGGAGGCGGTGCGCCTGCTGCAGGAAAAAGGGCTGGCTCTCGAGGAGAAAGCGGATTTTGACGACACCCGGGAGCATGTGGTGTTCCGGGAGCTGAGCGCGGAGGAAAAGAACCGGTGGATCCGGCGGGACCCCCGGTACGGGCGGGTCATCTGCCGGTGCGAGACCGTCACCGAGGGCGAGATCGTGGCCGCTGTTCACGGCGTCATTCCGGCCACCACGGTCAACGCGGTCAAGCGGCGGTGCAACGCCGGCATGGGCCGCTGCCAGGGCGGGTTCTGCGGTCCCCGGGTGCAGGCCATTCTGGCCCGGGAGCTGGGCGTGGACCCCACCGAGGTGCTGATGGACGGGCCCGGCACGCAGGTGCTCACGGGCGAGACAAAGACAGGAGGCGGCCACAATGAAGTATGATCTGATCGTCGTGGGCGGCGGGCCCGCCGGTCTGGCTGCCGCAAAGGCCGCCCGGGAAGCGGGCCTGACCCGCATTTTGATTCTGGAACGGGACAAGGAGCTGGGCGGCATTCTGAACCAGTGCATCCACAACGGCTTCGGCCTGCACCGTTTTCAGGAAGAGCTCACCGGCCCCGAGTACGCAGGGCGGTATCTGGCCATGCTGGAGGGCACGGGCGTGGAGACCCGGCTGGACACCATGGTGCTGGAAGTCACGCCCGACCGGCGGGTGTGCTGCATCAATCCCCGGGACGGATACCGGGAGTATGAGGCGGCCAGCGTGGTGCTGGCCATGGGCTGCCGCGAGCGGACCCGCGGAGCCATCGCGCTGCCGGGGTCCCGGTGCGCGGGCGTGTTCACCGCGGGCGCGGCCCAGCGTTTTTTGAACATGGAGGGCTACATGGTGGGCCGCCGGGTGGTCATTCTGGGCTCCGGCGACATCGGGCTCATCATGGCACGCCGCATGACGCTGGAGGGCGCGCAGGTGCTGGCCTGCGTGGAAGTGATGCCCCATCCCGGCGGGCTGACCCGAAATATTGTGCAGTGTCTGGAAGATTTCAACATTCCGCTGTATCTGTCCCACACCATCACGGACATTCGGGGCAGCGGCCGGGTGGAGCAGGTGACTGTGGCGCAGGTGGACGAGAACCGCACCCCGGTGCCGGGCACGGAGCGTGTGTTCGATTGCGATACGGTGCTGCTCAGCGTGGGGCTGATCCCGGAAAACGAATTGACCCGGCAGGCGGGCGCACAGATGGACCCGCGCACCGGCGGCGCACAGGTCTGGGAGAATATGGAGACCAGCATTCCCGGCGTGTTTGCCTGCGGCAATGTGGTCCATGTGCACGACCTGGTGGATTTTGTCTCTGCGGAAAGCGAGCGCGCGGGCCGCGCGGCCGCAGCGTTTGTGCAGGGCAGCGCCGGTCAGGCCGGGCCGGTGCTGGAGCTGCAGGCGGGCCAGGGTGTGCGCTACACCGTGCCCCAGAAGCTGCGGCTTTCGCAGGTGGAGAAAAACGCCGAGGTGTTCTTCCGTGTGACGCGCATGTTCGGCCCCGCCCGGGTGCAGGTGCGCAGCGGCGAACAGGTGCTGGCCCGGTTTGCCCGGGACCGCATGGCCCCCGGCGAGATGGAGCGCATCGCGGTGCCCCGGGTACTGCTGGACAAAGCGGACGCGGAGCAGGCGCTGGTGGTGGAAGTACAGGAGGAGACGCCATGAGAGAGCTGACTTGCATTGTGTGCCCCAAGGGGTGCCGGCTGAAAGTGGATGAAGCGCACGACTGGGCGGTCACGGGGAACAGCTGCCCCCGGGGCGCAGAGTACGGAAAAGCCGAGTGCGTCGCGCCCACCCGCGTGGTCACGTCCACGGTGCGCATCGAAGGGGGAACGCACCGGCGCATTCCGGTGAAAACCAGCGGCCCCATTCCGAAAAAGGACGTGTTTGCGGCCATGGCGCTGCTGGACGCGGTGTGCCTGCAGGCCCCGGTGGAAGCGCACGTTCCGGTGGTGCGGGACATTTTGGGCACGGGGGTGGATTTTATCACCACCCGGGCCATGAAACGGGAAGATTGACAAACAAAACGCCGGGCTGCGGGAATCCCCGCAGCCCGGCGTTTTTGTTGTAACACAGATCAATCGGTAATTTCCACCACCAGCAGAATTTCCACGGCGGCGCCGCCGGGAAGTGCATTGGTCCCCAGCGCCATGCGGGAGGGCATGCCGTCCTCTCCGAACAGGTCCTTGAAAAGCTGGGACGCACCGTTGATGACCTGAGGCTGGTCGCAGAAGTCCGGCTGGCAGCGAACAAAGCCGATCAGCTGGACAATACGGCGCACCCGGCTCAGGTCCTGATCCAGCGCGGCTTTCAAAACCGAGAGCAGGTTGAGCGCACACAGCTGGGCGGCCTTCTGGCCTTCCTCAATGGTGAGCGTGTCTCCCACGGTGCCCGTGAATTTGGGAACACCGTTTTCCGTGCAGGTCTGCCCGGAGAGATACAGCAGGTTTCCGGTGCGGCACGCGGGAGAGTAGATTCCGCCCGGCTTGGGCGGGGCCGGAATTTCCAGCCCGTATTTTTCTTTTAAAATCTGTTCAGCGTTCATGGTTTTCCCCTTTCGTATTCCGGGATGAATGACAGCAGACATCCACGATAGTCTGCGCGTAGATGCGGGCGGCCTTGCAGATCTGCTCCACTTCCACACATTCGCCGGGGCTGTGCGCCACTGCGATGTCGCCGGGGCCGAAGATCATGGAAGCGATCTTTCCCACCCCGGACAGAATGCCCGAGTCCGCAAAGTAAGTCACTCCCTGGGGCTGTGCGGTCTGCGGTGACAAAGCGGAAATGTTTTTGACCATGGATTTTACAAGGCACGATTCTGCGGAAATTTCCATCGCGGGGCGGGGAAGAGGAATGTAGTGCACCTGCACGTCTACGCCGGGGTTGGCACTGCGCACCTGTTCGGCCGCCTGTTCCAGCTGCAACGTGACCTCTTCGATGGTCTGGTCGGGCGTCCAGCGCACGTCCACAAACAGAGAGGTCTCGTCGGGAACAACGCCTGCGAACGTCTCGTCCGTGCCCAGCAGAAAACCGCGGTTGATATGCGCGCAGCCCTGGATGAGCCCGGCATTGATAGCGGCCGACCCAACCAGCGGGTGCACTTTGCTCTTGTACAGGGGCGCCAGCACGTCCCGGATGTACCGGGCAAAATCCGCCGCTGCATAAATGGCGTTGGCCCCGTTTTCCGGCCGGCTGGAATGGGCGGATTTTCCGTGGAAGCGAATCTCGAAGTAATCGATGCCGTTGTGCGCAATTACAGGGAACAGCGCCGTGGGTTCGCCCACAATGGCAAAATCTGTGTGGGGGCCCTGCTGGGCGATCACGCGGGAGCCGGTGCTTTTGGCAGCTTCTTCGTCAATCACACCGGCGAAAACCACGTCGCCGCGCAGAGGAAGCCCGCTTCGATGGACCAGAACAAAAGCGTAAAGCATGGCGGCAAGCCCGCTTTTCATGTCCGCCGCGCCGCGGCCGTACAGAATGCCGTCCCGGATCTGTGCGCCGAAGGGGTCGTCCATGCCTTCTACGGGCACAGTGTCCATGTGCCCGTTCAGCATCAGGCTGGGGCCGCTGCCGTCGCCGTGCAGCGTGGCAATGACGTTGCAGCGGTCCCCGTCCGCCGGCTGAAGCCGGCATTCGATGCCCTCCTGCTCCAGCAGCTGCGCAAGGAAACCGGCAATCTCCCGCTCCCGGCCGGGCAGGGCCGTGTGGCTGGGAATGGAGATCAGCTTCTGCGTCCATTCAATCAGTTCTTTTTCACAAAACAATTCGTCAAGGTTCATGGCAGTCTCCTTTCCGCCGGAATCAGCCTATTACATAAGAGAAGGAGGCGCCGGGGCCCAGCGGCAGGCCCAGGAAGTACCACACCGCCATGAGGATCAGGTAAACGACCATGTAAGACATGGAATACGGCAGCAGATTGGCCATCAGGGTACCCATGCCCACGTCCTTTTTATAGCGCTGTGCCCAGGCGAGGATCAGCACGAAGTAAGCCATCATGGGCGTGATCGCGTTGGAGATGGAATCGCCGATGCGATAAGCCAGATAGGTGGCTTCCGGGCTGACGCCCAGCATCATGAACAGCGGAACCAGAATGGGCCCGATCAGAGCCAGCTTGGCCGCATGAGAGGGCATGACGAAGTTCAGAAGGCAGGTGAACAGAACGGTGATCACCAGAAGCGCAAACACGGGAATGCCGGATTTTTCCAGAATTTCCGCACCGTTGATGGCGCTGATGACGCCCAGATTCGTCCAGGCAAAGTACTGGATGAGCTGGCCGGCGAAAATGGCCACCAGAATGTATCCCGCCAGAGAGGCGTAGGAGTTGGTCATGATGTTGATCACGTCTTTGTGGTTTTTCACCACGCCGGAAGCGTAGCCGAAGGCTGCGCCCGGGAAGAAGAAAGCACCGCTGACGATCAGGATGATGCTGCTCATGAACGGGCTGTCCAGCAGTTCGCCGGTTTCCGCATTGCGCAGAATGGCGTTGGGAGGCAGCGTCATCAGGGCGATGACGATCAGGTAAATGACCAGGGCAATGCCCGCGGCGCGCAGACCTTTGCTCTCCTGCTCGGAGACGCTGGTGTTGACGGCCACGTCATTCAGAGGGCTTTCCGGAACGTATTTGCCCAGGCGCGGCTCCACGATTTTCAGCGTCACAAAGAACGAGGTGATGGGAAGCAGAATGCTGCATGCCAGCGTGAAATAATAGTTTCCGGTGACCGGCAGAACAATGGACGGGTCGAGGATTTGGGCCGCATTTTGAGTATTGCCAAATCCTACCACTTCCACTATACTAATAAGAGGGCTTGCACAAAAGCCCGCTGCGACGGAACCGTAGGCGGCCACAAGTCCTGCGATCGGGTTGCGCCCCGTGGACAGGAACAGCATGGCGGCCAGCGGAGGAAGAATCATAAAGCCTGCATCGGATGCAGCGCTGGAAGCCACAGAAATGAAAACGATGGCAAACGTGAGGAATTTCTGCGGCATTTTGAGGAAATAGCGGCGGAGGAACGCACTTGCAAGGCCCGTTCCTTCCAGCAGCGAAAGACCCAGAAGAACGACCATCTGGTCAATCAGGGCAGAAAAGCTTTTGATGTTTGCGGAAAATTGCGTGAAAATCTTGGCAATGCCCTCTTTGCTGATCAGGTTGAACACCTGGTATTCGGTTCCGTCCACAGGGTGAACAGCCGACCATCCGAGCTTTGATCCAATGAAGGATAAAACCATTACGATGGCGCCAAAATAGATGAACAGCAGAACAGGGTGCGGAAGTTTGTTTCCGATGCGCTCCACAGCGCCCAGGAAACCTCCGCCCTTTTCTTTTACCAAACTTTTCGATGACACGTGTAAGACCTCCTCATGATTTTGTTTTTTATGCGGTCACAGGCCGGTGCACTCGGCCTGCAAGCATCAAAGTTCCGTGCTCTGTTCCAGGTAATTATACAGAGTGTATTTTGAAATGTCGTAAAATTTTGAGATTTTGTCCCCGGCTTTCTTGATCAGGAAAGCGCCCTTGTCATCCAGATATTTCAGTCCTTTGATCTTGTCTTCCTTGGTCATGCTGATCACAGGCTTGCCCACGTAGCGGACGGAATCCTGAATCAGTGCGTCCAGAAGTTCGCTTACATCGTTGGTAATTACTTCCTCCACGGCGCCGGTTTCCGTTTCCAGAATGTCCTTTAAGGCGCTGTTGCACGCATAAAATTCGGTCAGATCCCAGTTCATGCACAGTGCGCCGATGGCTTTTCCCTCTTCGTCTCGCAGATAGATCGAGGTGCTGCGCAGGATCTTGCCGTCTTTTGTCTGGGTGATGTAGCGGTACTGGTCTCCGTCCGAGACCGTTCCGCGCAGCACTTCCAGGCCGAGGTTGGTGCCGCAGTCGCCCACTTTCCGGCCGGTCACATGTCCGTTTTCAATCAGAACGATGGTACTCTCATAACTTTGTGTATAATCATGCAGCACAACTTCGCAGTCCTTTCCAAACTGCGCGGCGATGCCTTTGGCGATGCGTGTTAAGGTGGACATTTCTTCTGTCAGCGTTTTCATGACCAATCTCCAAACTAAAAAATTTTTTGGTAATCTTAATAATTTTATTTTAATAACAGGAAAAGCAGATTGTCAATTTGTGATTTTCACAAAGAAACGATTCTTTTTTCAGAATTTTGACAAAAGGCAGCCTGCCAAATGCGTACGAAAAGGGGCCGGTCAAGTCAGCAGAACTTGACCGGCCCCTTCAAACTTTTTGTCAGGGTACGGGAGAAAAGGCATCGCAGAAATTTGATGATGGGGCGGCGCGGTCAGAACAACGGTGCCACCAGCCGCAGCACGGCGTCCAGCAGCGCGCCCACCGCCGTGTGGTGGATGCGGCTCAGCTGCACTTCGCGGCTTTTGGCCAGCGTGTCCAGCGCATCCGCTTTCAGGTCCATCACCGCGGGGCAGCGGTACAGGTATGTGCCGCATTCAAAATGCAGGTACAGGCTGCGGTAATCCATGTTGATGGTGCCGATGACCGCCGTTTCGTCGTCGGCCACGTAACTTTTGGCGTGAATAAAGCCCGGCGCGTATTCAAAAATGCGCACGCCCGCTTTCAGCAGCGGCATGTAGTGCGAACGGGTCAGCCGGTACACGATCTTCTTGTCCGGAACACCGGGGGTCACGATCCGCACATCCACGCCCCGCTTGGCCGCGGAGCACAGAGCGGTTTTCATGATGTCGTCGATGATGAGATACGGCGTAAAAATGTAGACGTAACGCTTGGCCTGGGACAGAATGTCGATGTATACGTTTTCCGCCAGGGCCTCGCCGTCCAGAGGCGAATCGCCGAAGGGCTGCACAAATCCTTCGCCCGAAAAAGGCTGCGGATGAAAGGTCTGCGGGAAAAAGCGGCGCACGTCTTCCAGCGCGTCCTCCTTGCGGAAGGCGTGCCACATGCTCAGAAACATGGCGGTCAGGTTCCAGGCGGCCGGGCCATGCACCCGCACGCCCGTGTCCTTCCAATGGCCGTGGGGATGGGTCTCGTTGATGTATTCATCCGAAAGGTTGATGCCGCCGTTGAAGGCGGTGTGCCCGTCCACCACCGAAATTTTGCGGTGGTCCCGGTTGTTCATGATCAGGGAGAGAACCGGGATGAACGGGTTGAACGGCAGGCACCGGATGCCGCGGCGCTCCATGTCCCGGGGAAAGCTTTGCGGCAGAAGGAACAGGCTGCCCATGTCATCGTAAATCAGGCGCACATCCACGCCTTCGGCGGCCTTGCGGGTCAGGATCTCCAGAATGGAATCCCACATTTTTCCCGGCTGAATGATAAAGTATTCCAGAAAAATGAAGTGCTGCGCGCTCTCCAGCGCACAGAGCATGTCCTGATACATGGCCTCGCCCACCGGATAATAGCGCACGTCGGAATCCCGATACACGGGCCAACCGCCCGCGCTCTGCAGATAGCGGCTCAGTCCTTCGGCCCGGGGGTCGGTTTGTTTCAGTGCGTCCTGCACCTCCGGGTCCTGCCGCAGCGTGGGTTCCAGCGCCTGCTGGGCAGGGATCAGCTGCCGTTTCAGCGGTTTCGAGGGGCGCTTGTTCCCCATGAGCAGGTACAGAAGACCGCCCAGCAGCGGCAAAGCCATGATGAGGATGATCCAGCCGATCTTATAGGCCGGGTTGTCGTCGCTGCCGATGAGGTACAGCACGATGAGAATGCTCAGCACGCCGAAAAAGCCGCTGAACAGAACCGAGTAGCGGGTCAGCTTCATCAGAAACAGCGTGAACCAGCCCAGCTGCACCAGCAGCAGGATTCCGGTGATGAAAATGCGGCCGCATAAAAATTGCAGAACTTTTTTCATGAAGAACTCCTTTTTATGGGGCGGGGTGCGCGAGAATCCAGGTCAGCAGCGCGTCACAGCCCGCGTTGACATCCTGCCAGGTGGCCTCGAAGTCATGGGTGTACCAGGGGTCGGCCACGTCCCGGGGATGAGAGGTGAAATCCAGCAGGAGGTGGATTTTTCCACGGGGGTCCGGCCCGAACAGACGGCGCATATCCGCCCGGTTGGCCTCGTCCATGCCGATCAGATAGTCGTAGCGTTCGTAGTCCTCCCGCCGGGCCAGCACCGCGACCTTGCCGGTTGTGGAGATGCCGGCCTGAGCCAGTTTTTCCCGGGTGCCCCGATGGGGCGGACAGCCGATGGCGTCCCGGTGCAGCGCGGCACTGGCGGTTTCCATTTGGTCCGAAAGGCCCCGGCGCCGGACCATGTCGCGAAAAACAAACTCCGCCATGGGGGAGCGGCAGATGTTGCCGTGGCACATGAATAAAATTCGAATCATCCTGTTGGAGTCCTTTCTCAAATATCTGGAAACATTGTTTGTCTTTTATTATACAAAAGCTGCCGCACTCTGACAACCGGAAGAGGGATGTGCGTTGGGTATTCCGTCCCAAACAGGAAAAAGCAAAGGTTCGCAGCATTTGAAGTGCGGGCTTTCCCCACGCATGGCGGCGGCCGCGTCTCTTGAGGTTTGCGGGCGTTCATGCTAAAATGGATGCACAGGCAACGGAGAACCGGAGGGATGCAGGCGTGGGGCAGTTTGACAACAAAGCGGAAATTGACAGAATGTATGCGCAGCTCAGCCCGCGCGCGGACCTTGTGTATTCCTTTGTGACCGTGTACGATGCGTACATCAATGAGCCCAGGGATTACGGCACAGGCCTTCTCATCAACATGGTGGAGGTGCACACCCTGACCATGATTGCCGATGCGCCGGGCATCACGGTGAGCGAGCTGTCCAAAATGTGGTCGCGCACCAAGGGCGCGGTTTCGCAGAATGTCACCAAGCTGGAGAAAAAGGGGCTGGTTTTCCGCCGCCGGGATGAGAACAACGCAAAGATCATTCATCTGTACGTTACCGAGGAAGGCGAAAAGCTGAGCACGGCCCATAAAATGTACGACAACGTGGACATTATGCAGACCCAGCGCGATCTGCTGAAAAGCTGCACCATCGAAGAGGTGGATGCGTTTTTCAAGGTGCTGGATGCGTATTTGAAATTGTTTTGATTTTCTGTAAAAGGCGATGCGGGTGCTGCGCATCGCCTTTCTTTTTTGCAAAAATGATTAAATAACTAAACAAAATAGAAGAAAATATGCACAGAAATCGAGGATATAAAATGGATATTTTGGAGAAAGTGAGAAAACTTCTTGACATAGTGCCGGGATGAAGCGTATATATAAGGTGAAATGATTTAACGGCTAAACCATTTGCAAGGGAGGCGAAAAAACGGGGGATCGATCGTGTGAGGAACAGTTGGATTCAGAAAGGAAGGGAAACCAATGACGGAAGAAAAATCAGTGAGCGGCAATCCATTGAGGCGCTGTCCTCGGGAGAATCGGAAGTAAAACGGACCTTGTCCTTCGGCCGGGCGGTCGGCGTAATGGGCGGTCTGATCATCGGGTCCGGCATTTTCTACACGGGTTCGTACGTGCTGGACTATTCACACGGAAACGCGGGAGTGGCCATTCTGGCGTGGATTCTGGGCGGCCTGATCGTTTTGGGCGCGGCCATGTGTCTGTCAGAGCTGGGCGGCATCATGCCGGCCAACGGCGGTACTTATGTCTATCTGACCCGCACCTACGGCAAGGCGTCGCCGCTGCTGGGCTTTACCATGGGCTGGTCGGACGCGCTGATCGGCATTCCGGGCAACGCGGCCATTGCCATGGTGGGCGCCACCTACATCGGCACGCTGTTTGGCGGCTTCTCTTCGCTTCAGATCTCGTTTTTGGCGTCGGGCATCTGCGTGGTGCTGACGGTGCTGAACCTGCTGGGCGCCAAGGGCGGCAGCATCATTTCCACGGTGTTGCTGTTTGTGAAGGTCATTGCCATTCTGGGCGTGATCATCGCCTGCTTTGTGCTGGGCCAGAATACCGGCGACCCCATCACCTTTACCAACACCACCGGCGAGGGCGCGGTGCTGCCCGCGCTGGCCTGCTCCGTTGTGGCGGTGCTGTGGTGCTTTGACGGCTGGAACTCCATCTGCCATATGGGCGGCGAGCTGGAGAACCCCAAGAAAAACCTGTCCCGGGTCATGGTAGTCACCATCGTGGGCATCACGGTGCTGTATCTGCTGTTCAACCTGGGCGTGATGCGCATCGTTCCCATTGAGGACATCATCGCATCGGAAAACGTGACCTACGACGTGATCGGCATTCTGTTCGGCAAGGGCGCGGCCACGGTCATCACCATCGCCATCATCTGCTCGGTCATCGGCTCGCTGAACAGCTGCATTCTGGTGTATCCCCGCGAGATCTACGCCATGTCCCGCGACCGGCGCTGGTTCGCCGCCTGCGGAAAGCTGAGCAAGAAAAGCGGCCAGCCCGTGGCGGCCAGCCTGTACATTCTTGCCATGATGATCTTCTACTGCTTTGTCACCAGCTTCCAGAACCTGGTGAACATCATCGTGCTGTACAACGGCATCTATTTCATGCTGGCGGTGTTCGGCGTGATCGTGCTGCGCAAAAAATACCCCGATCTGGAGCGGCCCTACAAGGTGCCCGGCTATCCGGTGGTGCCGATTCTGGTGTGATTGTGCTACTTCGTGATTTTGGTGGTCAACTTTGTGTGGGACCCGTCCACTGTGGCCGGATTCATCATTCCGCTGACGGGCATTCCCGCTTATTATGCGTTCCAGGCGTATTACAAAAAACAGGACGAAAAGAATGCTGCGAAAAAATAACAGAAAGCTGGCGAAAACATGGAATACGTGAACAGGCTCGGAACTCATTCCTACAAATGGGACGGCTTGAAGAAGGAATTTGGAGACGCGGATCTGCTGGCCATGTGGGTGGCGGATATGGATTTTCCCTCTCCGCCCTGTGTGACCAAGGCGCTGCATGCGTACATCGACGCGCCGCTGGGCTATTTCAGCACACCGGATTCCTATTTTGAGGCAGTGATGCAATGGGAAAAAGAGCGCCACGGTTACCAGGTGCGCAAGGAGTGGATCTGCGTTACGCCGGGCATTGTGCCCGCGTTGCACTGGGCGGTGCGCACCCTGACCGCGCCGGGCGACAGCGTGATGGTGTCCACGCCGGTGTATTACCCCTTTATGAACGCGGTAAAAAACAGCGGCGAGCGCCGGCTGGTGGAGTGCGAATTGAAAAAAACCGGCATGTTCTACGAGTTCGATTACGACCGGTTTGAAGAAGACATTGTGAAAAACAACGTCAAATTGTATATTCTTTGCAACCCCCACAACCCGGTGGGCCGTGTTTGGACCCGTGAGGAGCTGGAGCAGGTGGTGGCCATCTGCAAGCGTCACGGCGTGGTGATCGTCTCCGACGAGATCCATCAGGACATCGTCAATCCTGCGCTGGGCCGCAAAAAAGTGACCACCGCCACCGTGGGCGACTACGAGGACGGCATCATCACCATGGCGGCGGCCAGCAAGACCTTCAACCTGGCCGCGGTGCAGAACTCCTTCATCATCATTCCCAACCCGCAGATGCGGGAGAGCTTCTCCACCTTTTTGGC
Organism: Owariibacterium komagatae; assembly: GCF_045865535.1. Lineage (GTDB taxonomy): Bacteria > Bacillota > Clostridia > Oscillospirales > Ruminococcaceae > Ruthenibacterium > Ruthenibacterium komagatae. Next base: position 2,000,923 of record NZ_AP031406.1, on the reverse strand, counting down.
GCAGATGGCGCTGGACGATGTGAACGGGTTCGGCCACATTGCCACCGAGGCGGCCCTGCGGGGCGGCGCGGCGTGGCTGGAGGAAGTGCTGCAGCAGATCTACGGCAACTTTGCCTATCTGAAACAGCGCCTGGCGGCGGACTGCCCGGAGATCAAACTCACGGAACTGGAAGGAACCTATCTGGCGTGGATGGATTTCGGCGCGTACTGCAAGACCCAGCAGGATGTAAAGCACCTGCTGCAGGACCGCTGCCGCATCGCCATGGACTACGGCGCCTGGTTCGGCGGCGGCCGGCACGAGGACTTTGCCCGCATGAACCTGGCCACTTCCCGGGAGAACATCCAGGAGGCCTGCGACCGCATTGTGCGGGAGATCGCCAAAGGATAACAGAAAGAACAGAAAGCGGCCCCAGGCCATCGCCCGGGGGCCGCTTTTGTATTGTTTGCTCAGCCGCCGAACACGGTCTGATAAATGCTGATGAAGCCGGTGATGGTGACGATCAGCACCAGAACGGGCGTCAGATAACGGATGCAGCGGATCCAGATCCGGCGCAGACGGAAGCCGGGGCAGCCGTCTTCCATTTCGTCGGCCAGAATGTTGAGGTCCCACTTCCAGCCCAAGAACCAGCACATGAGAATGCCGCCCACGGGCAGAAGAATGTTGTCGGTGAGGACCCCCACAAAATCAAAGAAGTTGTAGCCGGCGATCTTGAAGTCCGCCAGAGGGCCGAAGGAAAGGCTGCTGGGAATGCCCAGCAGGAAAATGAGCAGGCCCATGACCAGAACCGCACGGCGCCGGGGCCAGCCCCAGTTGCCCACCGTGTAGGAGACCACCACTTCCAGCAGGGCGATGGCGCTGGTGACGGCCGCGAACAGGATCAGGATAAAGAACGCCACCGCGAACACCGGACCGCCCGCCAGGGAGCCGAACACCTTGGGCAGCGTGCCGAAGATCAGGCTGGGACCCTGGCCGGGCTCCAGACCGAAGGCGAACACCGCGGGGAAGATGGCAATGCCCGCCAGCACCGCCACCAGCGTGTCCATGACGGCCACGTTGGCGCAGCTTTTGGGAATGTTTTCCCCTTTGGGCAGGTAGCTGCCGTAGGTGATGGTGATGCCCATGCACAGGCTGAGGGAGTAGAACACCTGCCCCAGCGCCGCGCTGATGGAGGACAGGCTGAAGGACGCCTGCTCCGGCACGAAGATGAAGCGCAGCCCGTCCATGGCACCGGGAAGCGTCACGCTGCGGACGATGATGATCAGCAGCAGGATGAACAGCAGCGGCATCATGATCTTGCTGACCTTTTCAATGCCGTGCACGCCCTTCAGGCAGATGAGCACCGTGGCCCCCAGGAACAGAAAGAACCAGAACACGGCCTCCCAGCTGCCGATGAAGGCGTTGAAGTCCGCCGGGGCGGTGAAGGTGGTGGCATAGCTGACCAGATATTTGATGAGCCAGCCGCCGATGACGCTGTAATAGCTGAGAATGATGAAGGCGGCCAGCACGCCGAACAGACCGGTGATGCCGGCCTTGGGGTGCACCTGGCGATAGCTGGAAACCGGGTCCTTGCCGGTATGGCGGCCCAGGCTCATTTCCAGCATCATGACCGGAATGCCCAGCACCAGAACGAAAACAAGATAGGCGATCAGGAAGGAGAACCCTCCGTTGCGGCCCATCAGATACGGAAATTTCCACAGATTGCCCAGGCCGATGGCGGCTCCGGCGGTAGCCAGAACAAAGCCCAGACGGCTGGTCCACTGATTGCGGCGGTGTTCGTGTTTCATAGCGTGTCCTCACAACAAAAGAATGTCCGGAAAACCGGTAGGACTTCTATTGTAGCACGCTTTTGTCCCATAGGCCAGAGAAAAGGCGTTTTTTGTCACAAAAGAATGGGAACGGGCGCGTCCAGCTCCATGCAATCGGGCTGCACGCGGCAGTCCATGGCGTACAGCGCCACGCCCGCGTCCCGGGCGCTGCGCAGGGCCGCGGCAAAGGCGGGGTGGGTCTCTTCATTGGGGGCAAAGGCGCGCACGCCCTTCATCTGGATCACAAACAGCGCGGCCGCCCGGTACCCCTGCTGCAGGCAGGCGGCAAGCTCTTCCAGATGCCGGACGCCCCGCTGGGTGGGCGCGTCGGGGAACAGGGCCAGCCCGTCCCGCTCCAGCGTGACGCCCTTCACTTCCACAAAGATCTTCTGGCCGCCGGCCTCCACGTAAAAGTCAAAGCGGGAGGTGCCCCATTTCGTCTCGGGGCGCACCAGTGCCGGCGGGCCGAACAGACCCCCGGCCCGCAGAAATTCCCCGGCGGCCCGGTTGGGGGCCTGGCTGTCCAGATTGATGAGCAGCGGCCCTTTTTCCACAGCCACCAGGTCGAACTGCGTTTTGCGCGCGCTGCCGGGCGCCGCCCCCTCCACGTAGACCGTGGCCCCGGGGCGCAGCAGCTCTTTGCAGCGGCCGGTGTTTTTCACATGGCACACCTGCACGGTGCCGTCCACTTCCACGTGGGCAATGAACCGGTTGGGCCGGTCCAGAAACCGCCCGGGTCGGATGCGTTCATAGCGCATGGGGATTCACTCCTCGTTCAGCCAGGCGCGGATGGCGTCCCGGTCTTCGTATTCTTCGTACAGGCTCAGGCCCAGACAGAAGATCTTCTCGTCCTCGGTCAGGTTGGCCGGAAGGGGCCGGCGCTCCCAGATCAGCCGGGCCAGCTGCGCGGTTTTCTGCGGCCCCAGCGCGGCGGCCGCCTGCTCAAAGCTCTTGTTCATGGGTCTCTTCCTTTCCGGAGAAAAAAGGCCCCGGGTCACGGGGCCTTGGAAATGGTTACAGCTTTTCGGCTACGCTCCAGGCCTGCCACACCACCGTGCGCAGGTTGCCCACCTTGCACGCGTCGCCGATCACGTGCACGTGCCGGCCGGCGGGAAGGGCCGGGGCGGGGGTATAGCCCACCGACAGGATGACGCTGTCCGCGGGGACCGTGGTCAGGGTGCCGTCCTTGCCGCGGATGACCGCGTCTTTCTCCCGGATCTCCGCCACGGTGCTCTCCAGATACACGGGCACCTTCTGATACTGGAAGAAGTCCCGCAGATAGGAGGAGTTGGCCAGGCACAGGCCGCGCACGGCCATCAAATCGTTTTTGGCCTCTACGATCACGGGCTTTTTGCCCTTGCGGAACAGGTCATAGGCGATCTCGCAGCCGCTGAGGCCGCCGCCGATGATGAGCACCTGCTCGCCGGTCTCTTTGCCCAGCAGGTAGTCCACCGCGTCCATGGCGCGCTCGCCGCCCTTGAGGGGCAGAGTCCTGGCCTTGGCGCCGGTGGCCACAATGATCTCGTCCGCGTCCAGCGCCGAGGCGTCGGTGATCTCCGTTCCGTAGACCACGGGGATCTTCAGCGCTTCGATCTGGCGGCGGTACCAGGCGATCAGCTCTTTGTCCTTCTCCTTGAAGTCGGGCGCGGCGGCCGCCACGAACACACCGCCCAGCTGATGGCTCTTTTCGTAAATGGTCACGTGGTGGCCCCGCAGCGTGGCGATGCGGGCGGCTTCCATGCCGCCGATGCCGCCGCCGATGACCGCGATCTTCTTGGGGGTGCGCGCGGGCACAATGTCGAACTTGTGCCCCTGCATGGTGGCAGGGTTCAGCGCGCAGCGGGCCATGTGGCTGGCGTCCTCAAAGGTCTCGTCGTTGGCCACGCCCTTGTAGTGGGCCAGGGGGAAGCAGGCGTTGTGGCAGCAGATGCAGGGCTGAATGTCCTGGGTGCGGCCCTCGCGCAGCTTGCGCACCCACTGGCCGTCCACCAGGAACTGCCGGGCCACGCCCATGGCGTCGATGCGGCCGTCCGCGATGGCCTCGGCCGCGGCCTCGGGGGTCATGCGGCCGGCGCACACCACCGGAATGTCCACAAATTTGCGGATGTGGGCCACGTCGTCCAGGTTGCAGTTCTGGGGCATGTACTGGGGCGGATGCGCCCAGTACCAGGCGTCGTAGGTGCCGTTGTCCGCGTTGAGCATGTCATAGCCGGCCTCCTGCAGATAGCGGGCGGCCTTTTCGCTTTCGGCCATGTCGCGGCCCACTTCGGTGTACTCCTCGCCGGGCACCGCGCCGCTGCACAGGCCCTTGGTCTTGCTGACCACGGAATACCGCAGGGACACCGGGAAGTCCTTGCCGCAGGCGGCTTTGATGGCCTGCACGGTCTCCACCGCAAAGCGGTACCGGTTTTCAAAGCTGCCGCCGTACTCGTCGGTGCGGAAGTTGGTGTACGGCAGGGTGAACTGGTCCATCAGGTAGCCTTCGTGGACGGCGTGCACTTCCACGCCGTCCACACCGGCTTCTTTGCACAGCTTGGCCGTTTTGGCAAAGGCCTCCACCATCTGATGGATCTCTTCTCTGGTCACCTGGCGGCACATCACGTCCTCGGCCCAGCGGGAGGGCAGGGGGCTGGGGGACGCACAGATGTAGGACGCGTCCACAATGGGTTTGGCCAGCGTGCCCAGCGCCTTGTTGCGCAGCAGCACGGACAGCGCCTCGGTGATGGCGAAGCTGCGGCCGAAGCCCGCGGTCAGCTGCACGAACAGCTTGGCCCCGGTTTTGTGGAAGGTGTCCATGTAGGGTTTCAGCTGGCGGAACATGCGGGGGTTCTGGTACAGCCAGCGGCCGCCGATGGTGTCCCGCAAAGGCGCGATGCCCGGGATGATCAGGCCCACGTCGTTGTTGGCCCGCTCCAGAAAGAATTCCGCCGCCACCTTGTCAAAGTGGTTGGGCTCCATCCAGCCGAACAGGGACGTGCCGCCCATGGGGCACATCACAATGCGGTTTTTGATCTCTACGTTGCCGATTTTCCAGGGGGTGAACAGTGCCTCGTATTGTTGCTCCATCGAAACTCCTCCTCTTTATTCCGCCACCGGTACGTCGATCTCCAGATCGCTCAGCGGATAGGTGACGCAGGGGTGAATGAACCCGAACTTCCGGTCCGCCTCCCGGCGGCCGTCCCGTCCGTCCGCAATGCGGAATTCACCCTTCAGCCATTTGCTGTGGCAGAAGCCGCAGCCGCCCGCGCGGCATTTGTTGGGGGCGTCCAGTCCGGCGCGCTCCATGGCCGTCAGCAGAGTCTCGTCCTCCCGGGCGTCCACGGTGTGCACCGCATCGCGCATGTGCACGGTCAGCCGGAAGGTGCGGGGCGCTTCCAGATCCAGGGCGCCGCAGCAGGTGGCGTCCTTGTGCACCGCCTTCAGGGGAAGGTGATAGGGCTCCAGTTCTTTCAGCACAAAGTTGTACATGGCCTGGGGCCCGCACAAAAAGAAGGTGACGTCGGTCAGATCCACGTACTTTTCCATCAGCTGTGCGCTGATAAAGCCGTGCTCGTAGCCGTCTTTTTCCTCGTCGCTGAGCACCTGCACCACCCGCAGGCCCTTCACGGCCAGGTCCGCCAGCTCGGCGGAATAGGCCAGGTGCCGGGTGTCCCGGGCGCCGTAGAACAGGGTCATCTCGTAGTCTTCATCGCCTTCGGCCATGCTGCGGGCCATGGACAGAAGCGGGGTGATGCCGCTGCCGCCGGCGATGCCCACAATGCGGTGTTTGTCCCGCAGGGTCTCGTAGTGGAACTCGCCCGAGGGCTCGGTCATGCGCATCCGGTCGCCGGGTTTGGCGCGGGTGCACAGATATTCGGAGAAGAAGCCCGCGCGCTCGATGCCCAGCACCAGCTTGCCTGCCAGTGCGTCCCGGGGGCTGGAGGCGATGGAGTAGGGCCGGCTGACCAGACTGCCGTCCACCTCGGCCTGCAGGGACACGTACTGCCCCGCCCGGAAGAAGGGGAACGCCGTTTCGTCCACCCGGCGGAAGGTCAGCTCGGTCATGTTGGCGCTCAAAGGCCGCACGGCGGTCAGCTCCACTTCCATGTAGCCCGGGTGCAGGCGGTGGGCCAGTTCATTGGTGCGGTAGCTTTTGGGCAGCGGGGTGTCGGGCCCGGCCGCCAGCGCCGCGCGCCGGTTGGGCACCAGCTTTTTAAAGCGCAGCATATCCTGGAATCCGAACAGTTGTTTTTTGAATTTCATCTTATCGCACCTCCCGTTTCAAATCGCCCACGGTCTGCCGGCCGGACAGATCGCCGGACACGTAGGCGCTGGAGTACCCGCTGGAACGCATGGCGTACCCGCCCGCGAACCGCAGGCCCGGGAACAGCTGGGCATCTTCCTTCATCATCATCATGCGGGGCATCAGGCTGTCCCAGTCGGCAGTCTCATAGCCGTAGATCACGCCCTGGGGATGGCCGCAGTAACGGGCGTAGGTGGTGGGGGATGCCACAGCGATCTCCTCGATGGCGTCCCGGATGGCGCAGCCGGTCTCGCGCTCGAACACGCGGATCATGTCGTCGGCCACCCGGTCCTTGGCCTTGAAGTAATCGGTCTCGGACACGTTGCCCCAGTCGTCGGACATGAACATGGTGGTGAAGTACATCATGCAGGTGCCTTCGGGCGAGCAGCCGGGATAGGCGTTGTTCAGGCACACGGTGGCCTGCACGTGGTTGGTGTCCACCTTGCGCATCATGTCGTACTGCTTCACGGAATCGGCGGTGTCGTAAATAAAATAGTTGTGGCTCTTGATGCCCAGTTCTTCGGCCGATTTGTTCAGGCCCAGGAACAGCGTGAAGCCGCGGCCCGCGAAGGTGCGGGCGTTGGTGGCGCGCACCATCTGCTCGGTGACGGATTTTTCTTCCAGCATTTTGCCGAACACCAGATGGGGCGAGCAGTTGGCGATCACGTGGCGGGTGGGGATCTCGGTGCCGTCGGAAAGGCGCACGGCGCGGATGCGGTTTTCGTCGTCGGTGAGGATCTTCTCCGCCGGGGACAGGTACCAGATGTCGCCGCCCAGTTCCCGGATGCGGGTGTCCAGCGCCAGGCTGATCTCGTGAGAGCGCATTTTCGGCATCCAGGCGTCCCGGGTGATGTAGCGGATCACCATGGAGCCGTAGTGCAGAAAACTCATGCGGTCGCAGTCCACGCCCAGATAGCACCAGTAGGCGTTCAGAATGTCCTGCGCCTTTTTGGGCATGTGCAGCGCGTCCAGCACTTCATTGACCGAGTAGCTGCCCGCCTTGATGAAATTGGGGAAGTGCTCTTTCATATAAGAGGAATCGGTGTTGCCGTTGACCGAGTTGGAGTAGGTCTGGGCGTCCCGCACCTCGTTGCACAGCTCGAAGAACTCCGTCATGGACTTGCGGGAGCCGGGCACGTACTGCTCCATTTTGTCGATGAACGCCTCAATGCCGAAGGGCATCTCGCAGTCGTACTGCTTGTCGGTGGTGATCAGATGATAGGCTTCGGGAATGCGGATCCAGTCGATTTTGTCCTCTACGCCCAGGTCCCGGAACAGGGTGCGGATGTCGCCGGGCTGGTCGGGCGAGCCGAAGTCGTTCAGCTCGTGCAGGCTGGCCTCAAATTCGAACCGGCCCCGCTTGAAGCTGGTGGCAAAGCCGCCGGGCAGGTTGTGCTGCTCCAGAACCAGGCAGGAATACCCGCCCTGCAGCACGCGGATGGCAGCGGCCAGACCGCCGTTTCCGGCGCCGATGACCACTACGTCGTAGGGTTTTACAGTGTGTTTTTCCATAAGAACCTCCTCACAGAATCAGATTTCGCGAACGGGCCATCCAGTATTGCAGCTCCTCTTCACTGGCGGCCTGTTTGTAGTGACGCAGCATGATGGAGTAAAACTCCCGCAGATCGTCGCTGATCTCCTCGTCGCTCATGGCGCGGTAACCGGTGGCGATCATCACCCCCAGTCCGTAACAATGGTATTGCATTTGCAGGTGCATCTCCGTGGCCTGCCGGGGGCTCATCTCCAGGTTGCGGGCCAGCAGCTCCACCGTTTTGTCAAAGTTGGCGTCGTCCAGAAGCCGCTCGCCGGGGGCGCGCCGCCGCAGATACAAAAAGCGGAACAGCTCGCTCTCCCGCTGGGCGAAGGCCAGAAAATTCTGGCCGAACTCCTTGTAGCTGGTGCAGTGGAACTGCAGGTAGGTGTCCCGAATGTATTCCACCAGCGCCTGCTGCAGCTGCTCCTGGCTGCCGAACTGGGAGTACAGCGGCTGCGTGGAACAGCCCAGCTCCGCGGCGATGCTGCGCACGGACAGCGCATGTTCGCCCCGCTGGTGGATCACCCGGGCCGCGGCCTTGAGAATATCCTGTTTTGAAATGCGCGCTCGGGGCATGGCGGTCTCCTTAAAAATAACAGTTGTTATATTTACAGCTTCATTGTACCCTGTTTCCGGGAAAAATGCAACAAAAAAAGCAGGCGAAAGCCGGGGTGACATAAGAAAACGGCGGTGAAGCCCCGGAATTTTGACGCATGAAATGCAAAGAGCGGTCCTGCAAGCAATTTGCTTGCAGGACCGCTCTTTTGCTCTTTCTCTCAAAATTTTGGGGCGCAACTGCTTGCACCGGGAAGGCGTCCCTTTTGATGCGGATGCAAGGAGAAACGCCGAAGGCACCCTTTGTGGTTGTCAAGGCGGTTTGACGATGCAGCCGCGCAAAAGGGGCCCCTGCCCGGCGTCGTTTTCTTACGGAACCCCGGCCAAAGGCCTGCTTTTTCAGCATTTTTTAAATTTGGGGCGCCTCCACAAAGCAGTGAAGGTGCAGCGGGCTCAGCACTTTCAGCCCTTCGCCCAGTGCAAAGCCGCGGCCTGCGGCGCGCTGCTGGCTCTGCAGGGTGAAGTACGCCCGGTACATGGCCAGAAGCTCGTCGTTCAGCTGGGTGCGGTGCAGGGCCATGGCGGCGAATTTCTGTTCAAAGGTGTCGGTCACGTCCACCACGGTGTTGGGGTTCTGGGTGAAATAGAAGCCGATGGCTTCCGGCTGCCAGGGCTGGGTGCGGGTGCCCCGGGGATACTGGGCCAGCGCCGTGGAGATGAAGGCCTGGGCCGCGGCTTTTCCGGTGACCACATGGTCCTGATGAGCCTCATAGGCAGCCCAGGGGTCCGGGCAGAAGAGGACATTGGGCCGGATGGTGCGCACCAGCTCGGCAATGCGGCCGGCCAGTGCGGGAATGCTCTCCAGCGAGCCGTCCGGCAAATCGAAAAAGTGGAACTGGGCGGCGCCCAGCGCCTTGCCGGCGGCCACGGCCTCGTCCCGGCGCAAAGCGGCCAGCTGTGCCGGCTCGATGGGAGCGCCCTGGGCGCCCAGATCGCCGTTGGTCACGGTCAGATAGTGGATTTCACAGCCCCGGGCGGCCAGCGCGGCGATGGTGCCGCCCATGCCGATCTCGTTGTCGTCCGGGTGGGGCTGGATGCACAGCGCGCGCTGTGCGGTCAGGATTTCGGGCGGTGTCAAAAAAGCGGAAAGATCCATTTGTATCCCTCATTTCTCCGCGCTGCGGCGGGTTTCAAGTTCGGTGCGGATATCTTCGATCTGAGCCGGCTTCAGCCGGTAGAACACAAGGGGAATCATGGCCAGCAAAAAGCACACGGCGGGCACCACGTACACGATCAGGCTGAAGCCGGTGACCACGGTGGGGTTGGGGTCCATGTTGTCCACGTAGTGCATGGCGGTCAGCGCCAGGCCCAGCACGCCTTTGGAGATGGTGGAGCTGAGCTTGTTCAGGAAGGTGTTCATGGAAAACACCACGCCCTCACCCCGGAAGCCCAGCTTCAGTTCGGCAAAGTCGATGCAGTCCATCAGCATGGAGGTGCTGCTGATGGTGGTCATGCCGGTGAACGCGAAGCTGATGCCCAGCAGGATCAGGCCGGGCACAGGGCCGCCGCCCACGGCAAAGGGCAGGAAGCTGGAGACGGCGCCCGCGGCGCAGGCGGCCAGAAAGATGTACTTTTTGTCAAACCGGCGGATCAGCGCCGGGGAGATGGCCATGCCGAAGATCATGCCCAGCACCAGGCTCAGGCCGATCCAGGTCACATAGCCGGAGTCGCCCCACACATACACGGCGAAATACATCTGCGCCACCTGGCGGATGTTGTTGACCATGTTGACCACCAGCAGCGAGACCATCAGCGCTTTCAGGGGGCCGTTGTCCAGAATGGTGTGAATGTTGCGCCGGAAGGGAATGCCCTTGGCGGGCGGTTCAATGCGCTCTTTCAGCACAAAGCCGCTGAGCAGCATCAGCAGCGCGCCCACCCCCGCGATCACGCAGGCGGCCGCCGTGTAGGCGCCGGCGCTGCGCTCGCCGCCGAAGGCGTTCAGCAGGGACACGCTGCCCACAGACACGATCACCGTGCCCAGGGTGCCGCCGATCTTGCCCAGGGTCACCATGCCGTTCTTTTCATCGGCGTTGTGGGACGAGACCGAGGAGATGGCCCAGATGGGAATGTCATACACCGTGTAGGACATGCCCCACAGCACATAGCACACCGCGGCCACCGCCACCGTGCCCGCGGCCGACCCGCCGAAGTTCCAGAAGCACAGCACCGTGGCAAGGGCGATGACAAAGGGGCCCGCCAGCAGGTAGGGGCGGAATTTTCCCCACCGGGTCTTGGTGCGGTCCGCGATCATACCCATCAGAATGTCGTTCACCGCGTCCCAAAGGCTGGCGGTCACCATAATGACCGTCACGCTCTGGGGCGGAATGCGCAAAAGGTCTGTGAAGAAGAACATCACATACATGGCCACAAAGCTGTAGATCATGTTCTGCCCCAGCAGACTGCCGGTATAGGTCCATTTTTCCGTTTTGGTGATTTGTTTCATGGCGCGGACTCCTTTCCTCATATCCCCGCGGCGGTTCCGGCGTTTTCCATGCACAGGCGCAGAACGCCCTGCAGGCCCTGCCGCCGCACGTCCCCCAACAGAACCAGCCGGGGCCGGTGCCCGGCGGGAACGGTCAACTGCTGTTCCATGCGCTGCATGTCCGCCGGGCTCAGGCAGTCGCATTTCACCGCCACAATGCCGGGGTTCAAAACGCAGGTCAGGCTGGTCACCGCGGTGCGCACAAGACCGCAGATCTGCTCCCGGTCCCGGGCGGCCCGGGCCGCCAGAAAGGCCTGCTCCAGCGTGGTGTCCCCCGCGGGCAGGCTGCCCACTTCGCCCGCAAAATCCGTGGAGCCCTTGAAGCGGCGGCCGTTCAGCACCAGTCCGCTGCCCACGCCGTTGCCGAAATAGAGATAGGCCAGGTGGTCGGTCTCGCCCGCAAAGCGGTCCGCGTACAGCCCCCAGGCGGCCAGCCCGATGTCGTTTTCCACCCACACGGGGCAGTCCAGCGCCTGCTCCAGCACCGCGCCGAATTCCACCCCTTCCAAAGCGGGCAGCGCGGGAATGCTGGTCACCACCCCGCCGCTGACCACGCCGGGCACGCCCACGCCCACCGCGGCCAGGGGCATGTTTTCCGCCCGGGCGCGCATCCGCCGGATGCAGTCCAGCGTCTCGTCCACAATGGGTCCGGCGCCGATGTCCACGTCCTCCCAGCAGAAAATTTCGCCCGCCGCGTCCGCCAAAGCGCAGGTGTAGCGCCGCTCATAATAATACAGCGCCAGAAAACAGAACTGGCGGCGGTTGAATGCGTACAGATGGGCGGTCCTTCCGCCCGTGGGCCCGCCCGGCCCCGCCGGAAGCACGCGCCCTTGGGCCACCAGTTCGTCTACGGCTTTGCCCACCGTCACCAGCGACAGGCCGGTCAGCCGGCTCAGCTCCGGTTTGGTCAGGGGGCCGCGGGTGCGCAGCAGCGCCTCCACCGCGTCCATGTTCATCAGCCGAAGGGTTTGCGGCTTGCCAACAGGTTCCACGAGCAACGCCTTCTTTCTTAATAAACTTTCTTTATTAATTAAGCATAACATGCACGTATCCGCCTGTCAATCGCTGCGGAAAGAGGCGGGGGCACAAAAAAACAGCCGGGGCCCGCAGACCCACGGCTGTAAAAAACAGATCAAATGCCGGCTTTCCGCGCCAGCCGCATTCCGCCGAACACGGGCGCGCTGCCGTTGCCGTGCACCCGGGCAGCCCGCATCGGTTCCGGCAGGTTGTTTTCCACCCGGGCGGCATAGGCCGGGTTGCGCAGGCATCCGCCCGCGAACACCAGCCGGAACGGGGCGTCCGGCGCAAGGTGCAGCTTTTGATGGCCGGCCCGGATCAGCCGGGCCAGATGCGCCGCGCCCTGGGTCAGAATTTCTTCCCGCAGGGGTTCCGCTTCGGGCCAGTTCAGCACAAGGGCCGCCAGCGAGGCGACCTCGTCGCACCCTTCCAGCGCGGTGGCTGTCTGCGGCAGCTGGTCCAGCGGCGTGTTCAGCGCCCGGGCCACCTCTTCAAACCAGGGGGCGTAAGGGCCGCATCCGTCGCAGTACAGCAGCGCCTGTTCCAGCGCGCGGCAGCCCAGCCAGTAGCCGCTGCCCTGGTCGCTGAAGCCGTAGCCCCAGCCGCCGCTGCGGGTGACGGCACCCCGGGCGTCCACCCCCAGGACGATGGAGCCGGTGCCCGCGATCAGCACCAGGCCGGGAGGGTCCGCCGCGGCGTAGAAGCCCAGCACCGCGTCGTTGCACAGGGTGTATTGCTCCGGTTTCCAGCCCAGGCTTTGCAGCAGTTTGTGCAGGCGCGCCTCGTCCTGGGCGCAGTCGCAGCCGGACATGCCGAACACCGCATGACGCACCTGTTCCAGCCGGATGCCCGCCCGCTGCCACAGGGCGTTCAACCCCGCGGAAATGTTCTGGCGCACAGCGTCCTCGCCCACGGACTTGATGCTGGCCGCGCCGCTTTGAAGCCGGACGGAGACGGACCGGTCCTCGCTTTCCAGCAGAAAATCCGTTTTGGTGCCGCCGCCGTCCACCGAAAGATAATAGTTCATGGTTTGCCCTCCCATGTCTTCGGGAATTGCCCCGGTGTTTTTGCCGCAGGCCCACGGATGAGGGGCCTGCGAACTTACTTAATAAACTTTATTTAGTAACAGAATAGCACCTTTCCCGAAGCGCTGTCAATCGGAGGCTATTTAAAAATCAGATTGCGGTATTCCCGCGGCGACATGTGTTCCACGCTTCGGAAGATTTTGTCAAAGTGGGAGGCGCTGTTGAAGCCGCTTTGCAGTGCGATCTGCAGCAGCGAGCACTTTTCGGGGCTGCTCAGCATTTCCTTGGCGTTGGACAGGCGCACCAGATTGGTGTACTGGGGAATGGACAGCCGGGTGATGCGGTTGAAGTTGCGCGACAGCGTGTATTCGTTGACGTAAAACACTTTGGCCAGCGAGGCCAGGGTGATGTTTTCCACATAATGGTTCTGAATGTATTCACACACGCTGGAAACCAGCTGGTGATGATCCGAGGTGGCCGGGTTGCGGCTGTTGCGATAGACCGATTCCAGCAGCAGAAGCGACTCGGCCAGCAGTGTTTCCATGTGCAGAAGCGAAGTGGGCGACTGGTTTTTGTACTCTTCCAAAAGGGTGAACAGCAGCTTGCGCAGCGCGGCGCGCTGCTCGCCGCACAAAGAGAACCGCAGATAGGGCGCTTTCGACTGAAACAGATGAAGCTGTGCCAGCCGGCTGCCCAGCGACTGAAGAAAGGCAAAATCCCAGTTGACCAGCAGCCGCTCGGAATAAATTTCCTCGCTGGAGATGGTGCGGTGACGCACTTCCGGCGGGATCAAAATCACGTCGCCCTGATGCAGGGTGAACTTTTCCTGATCGAAGCAGTAAATGCGGCTGCCGATCAGCTGAAAATACAATTCGTACTGGAAGTGTGTATGGACCTGAAACATGTTGCTGGTCTGCCGGAACTCCATATGGTCCACATAGATGAGGCTCTCTTCCAAGGCGATCCCTCCTGTACCGTTGATCCGAAAGACGGATCTGTTCTTATTTATAGTCAGTTCTTTCGGGAATGTCAAGAAAACACAATTTCCAAAAAAGAAACGCAAAAAACAGGATGAGAAAAACGGCGGTTTCTGTTAAACTATCTGTCGGCGAGAATGCTGCGGAAAGGATGATTGGATGGATCTTTTGCAGATGCGCACCGAAATCGGCGCGGTGGCGGCAGGCATCGGGCTGGGGCCGGATGTGTGCGGCGCGGTGGCCGAATGCGCGCAAAATGTGCTGAACGAGGAAACGGTGCGCCTGTGCGCCCGGCTGACGGAACCGGAAACCGCCCGTGATGCGGCGCAGCGGATCAGCGAGCGGTTTGTGCAGGACCCGGGCGGCGCTGCCAAGCTGACGCTCTTTTTAGGGGCCGCCTGCCTTGCCCGTGAAAAATGGGCGCAGATCGGCGTGGCGGACGAGATTTTCTGGGACACGGCCGCCTGCCTTGCCCGGTTCGTACAGGAGATGCGCCAGCGCACGGGCCGGCCGCTGTTTGACCGGGAGCAATGGGCGTGGCGGCAGATGTGCGGCCGCCTGTTCCGGCTGGGAACGCTGGAGTTTGAATATGTGATCGTGGAAGAGGGCGCGTGCCGGCCCTGGGGCGTGCAGCCGGGCCAGGCGGTTTTGTCGGTGCATATCCCCGGCGACCGGCCTTTGACGGAGCAGAGCCTGCGCGAATCCTACCGGCAGGCGGCGGCCTTCTGGGAAAAATACGAGGCGGCCTTTTGCCCGGCGGGACGGCCGGTGCTCTGGTGCTGCGACAGCTGGCTGCTTTCGCCCATGCTGGCCCAGTGCCTGCCGGCATCCTCGGCGATCCGGACGTTTGCACGGGCGTATGAGCTGTACGATGTGGACCCGGCGGACGAATCGTTTTACTTCTGGCTGTTCGGCGGCAAAAAGAAGCCGGAGGAGCTGGAGCAGCGCACGTCTTTGCAGCGGGCGGTGGCGGAAAAGCTGCGCCGGGGCGAACCCATCGGTTCCGCCAGAGGTTTTTTAGCATTTTTAAAATGATTTTTTCAGATGTTGCAGATTTGACCGGACCAAAAGCAGAAAAAGAAGAGTTTTGTGCGACCAATCGTACAGAAATCATCTGTTTTTCAAACAAAAAATAGGGAAAATGTGCACAACGGCGCTGCAAAGAACGCAAGAAAAGACAATAAACGCGAGTGAAACGCAAGAAAAGCAAAGACTTTAGAGCCTGCGGTTGTTACAATAAAGACCACAGGGACATGTCCGAGAAACGATGAATGAACATGGAAGGTGGAAAACAATGAAAAAGTTCCGCAAGCTGTTATCTTTGGCGATGGCGGCAGTTTTGGCTGTGAGTATGAGCGCCTGCACAGGCATGCCGGGCGGCGCGGATGAGACGGAGACCTCCGGTTCCGCCACGGGCACATCCGGGGATGAGCAGGTCACGCTGCGTTTTTCCTGGTGGGGTGACAACCTTCGTCATGAGGCGACGCTGGCTGCCATCGAAAAATACCAGGAACTGCACCCCAACGTAAAGATTGAGGGCGAGTACGGCGGATACACCGGCTTTTATGAGAAGCTGATCGCGCAGCTGGGCGGCGGCAACGAGCCGGACATCATGCAGCTGGACGCCATGTGGATCTACGACCTGGCCAACAAGGGCGACTATTTTGTGAACATGGCTGAGCAGGACATCGTGGACCTGTCTCAGTTTGACGAGACGTTTATGCAGGACAACTGCACGGTGGACGGCACGGTGCTGGGCGTACCCACGGGCCTGAACGCCGAGGTGTTCATGGTCAACAAGGATATGTTTGACGAACTGGGCGTCGAGATCCGTGACGACTACACCTGGAACGACCTGATCGAGATCGGCAAAAAGCTGAAGGAAAAAGACCCCGAGGGATTTTTGCTGCGCGGCGACTTGATCAACGTGGAATACATCCTGAAAAAATATGTCATCCAGCTGACCGGCAAGGAATGGATCGACAGCGAGAAGAATTTCGGCTTTACCGAGGATGAGCTGGCGGCCGGCTATCAGTTCATTCTGGACCTGATCGACAACAACGTGCTGCCCCCGATGAAAGAGATCATCGAGTACAACACCAGCGACACGCTGAACCCCAAGTGGACCGAGGGCCGTGTGGGCGGCGCCATCGAGTTCGTCAGTGCCTTTGACGGCTGGCAGAGCACCACCCCGTCCGAACTGGTTGTTGTGCAGTGCCCGACGATGGAAGACGCCAAGGCCAGCGGCCTGCTGGTCCGTCCGTCTCAGCTGTTCGGCGTCAGCAAGAATTCCGCTCACCAGGACGTGGCGCTGGATTTCGTGCAGTTCATGATGAGCGATCCCGACGGTGTGAAAGCACTGGGCACCACGCGCGGCGTGCCTGCGTCCGCAGCGGCCCGTCAGATCCTGGCGGACGACGGCCAGCTGAACCCGATGCTGCAGGAAGCGGTGGACGCGGCGGTCCCCAACGCGTTTAAGCCGGAGAGCGCCTACACTTCCAACACGGAGATCAAAGTTGCCGGCGAGCAGACCCTGGAGGCCATGGGCTACGGCAAAATGACCCCGCAGGAAGCGGCAAAGCACCTGATGGAAGAGTACACAAGAATTCTGGGAACACTGGAATAAGTTTCAAAGCAAGGGGGGCGGGGGCAAGGAAAACACCGCCCCCCGCATTGTTTTCGTAAGAGGTGTAATGAATGCCCGGCAAAGTGGAGAAAAAGAAAAAATTTAAAATCGACCGCCAGCAGATGGGCCTGCTGTTCATTCTGCCCTGGCTGATCGGGTTTGTCTGGTTTCAGCTGTATCCGTTCGTGCAGTCGTTCCTGTATTCTCTGACCGACTTCAACGGCGGCACCACCAGCAATTTTATCGGACTGACCAACTACATCAACATCCTTCAGGACAGCAAGGCCATCCAGAGCCTGCTGGTGACCATTGTCTACGTCATCATTGCGGTGCCCTGCAAACTGATGTTTGCGCTGTTCATCGCCATGCTTTTGAACAAGCCCATCCGCGGCCTGTCGTTTTTCAGAACCGCGTACTACATTCCGTCCATTCTGGGCGGCAGCGTGGCCGTGGCCGTGCTGTGGCGCTTTCTGTTCGTGGAAGACGGCGTGGTAAACCATTTCCTGAGCCTGTTCGGAATCGGCCCCATCGGCTTTTTGAACGACGAGAGGTATGCCCTGCTCACGGTCAGCCTGCTGTCCGTGTGGCAGTTCGGCTCCTCCATGATTTTGTTCCTGGCGGCGCTGAAACAGGTTCCCAACGATTTGTACGAAGCGGCTTCCATTGACGGAATCACCCGCGTGGGCGCCTTTTTCAACATCACCATCCCGATGATCACGCCGGTTCTGCTGTTCAACATCGTCATGCAGATCATCAACGCATTTCAGGAGTTTACGTCGGTCAGCATCATCACAAAGGGCGGCCCCATGAACTCCACCAACCTGTTCTGTCTGCTGCTGTATCAGGATGCGTTCATGCACGGCCGCATGGGCTACGCTTCCGCGCTGTCCTGGGTGCTGTTTGTTGTGATCCTGATTGTGACGCTGGTGATTTTGAGGACGTCTTCCTCTTGGGTATTTTACAGTGATGGCGGTGATGCATGATGAAGAAAACATTCAAATTCCATAAAAGCTCACAGTGGGTCCGGTTTCTGGTGCTGTGCGCGATGACGGTGGTCATGCTGTATCCGCTTGCATGGATCGTGTCGGCGTCCTTCAAAGAGAACACCGAGATCTTCAACAGCATGTCGCTGATCCCCGACAACTTTTCGCTGGACGCTTTCGTCGAGGGCTGGAAGGGCAGCGGTCAGTACACCTTTACCACCTTTTATAAAAACACGTTCATCATCGTGGTTCCCTCGGTGATCTTTACGCTGATCTCCAGCACGCTGGCGGCCTACGGCTTCGCGCGGTTCAACTTTGTGTTTAAAAAGATCCTGTTCGCGATCATGATCGCCACGCTGATGCTGCCGGAGACCACACTGATGATCCCCCGTTACATGCTGTTCAACGAACTGGGCTGGCTGAACTCCTACTTCCCGTTCTGGATCCCGGCCATGTTCGCCACAAAATCGTTTTTCATTTACATGATGATCCAGTTCATGCGCGGCATTCCCCGCGATCTGGACGAGGCGGCGTACATCGACGGCTGCAACGTGTGGCAGACGCTGACGAAGATCATCGCCCCGCTGTGCGCGCCGGCGCTGTTCTCCGCGGGCATCTTCCAGTTCATGTGGCTGTGGAACGACTTTTTGAACCAGTTGCTGTACATCAACAGCGTGAAGCTGTACCCCATTTCGCTGGCGCTGAAAATGTCGCTGGACGCGCAGAGCGCGGTCAACTGGAACCAGATCATGGCCATGTCCGTGGTCAGCATGATCCCGCCCATCATCGTGTACTTTGTGGGCCAGAAATATCTGGTGGAAGGCACCACCACGGCGGGTTTGAAAGGCTAAGTTTTTGATTTTTAAAATAAGAAGGGTTTATGATGAAAGTAAGCAACAATCAAGCGAACGGAATTCATATCGCATACATCGGCGGCGGCTCCCGCGGCTGGGCCTGGGGCCTGATGAGCGACTTCGCGCTGGAAAAGAGCATCAGCGGTAAAATTTATCTGTACGACATTGACTTCGACGCCGCAAAAGCCAACGAGATCATCGGCAACAAGCTGTTCTCCCGGGAAGAGTACAAGGACCGCTGGCAGTTCGAGGCGGTGGATTCCCTGGAAAAAGCGCTGACCGGCGCCGATTTCGTGGTGCTGTCCATCCTGCCCGGCACCTTCGACGAGATGGAATACGACGTGCACGCCCCGGAAAAATACGGCATTTACCAGAGCGTGGGCGACACCATCGGACCGGGCGGCCTGATCCGCGCGCTGCGCACCGTGCCCATGTATGAGGTGATCGGCCGCGCCATCCGGGACTACGCCCCCCGCGCCTGGGTCATCAACTACACCAACCCCATGACCATCTGCGTGAAGACGCTGTACGAAGTGTTCCCCGACATCAAGGTCATCGGCTGCTGCCACGAGGTGTTCGGCACCGAGAAGCTGCTGGTGGAGGCGGCGAAAAAATATCTGGGCTATCCGGACACGCTGCGCCGCGAAGACATCGAGGTCAGCGTCATCGGCATCAACCATTTCACCTGGCTGAACTACGCCTCGGTCAACGGAGACGACCTGTTCCCGGCATATGCCCGGCTGGCCAGCGAATATGCCGAAAGCGGCTTCAACCCCGCCGGCGAGGACAACTGGCTGAACAGCTATTTTGAATGCTCCAACCGCGTGAAGTTTGACCTGTTCAACCGCTTCGGCCTGATCGCCGCTGCGGGCGACCGTCACCTGGCCGAGTTTGTGCCCGGCGACTGGTACATGAAGGACCCCGAGACCGTCAAGCAGTGGAAATACTCGCTGACGCCGGTGTCCTGGCGCAAGGAGTTCCAGCTGCGCAAGAAGAAGGAAGAAAGCCGGATGCTGGTCAGCGGCGAAAAAGAGTTCGAGGTCAAGCCCACCGGCGAGGATGGCGTGAAGATCATCCGCGCCCTGTGCGGCCTGGAGGACCTGATCACCAACGTGAACGTGCGCAACCAGGGGCAGGTCAGCGGCATTCCTCTGGGATGCGTGGTGGAGACCAACGCCCTGATTCGTCGGGACAGCGTGTCGCCCATCTATGCGGGCCAGCTGCCGCCGGAGCTGAACGGAATGGTCAACCGCCATGCGAATGTGCAGAACGCCATTGTGAAAGCCGCCATGGCGCGCGACCTGGAGATGGCGTACCGGGTGTTCATCAATGAAAACCGGATGAATCTGAGCCTGAAGGATTCCCGCGAGCTGTTCGACACCATGGTGGAGGGCACCCGCGCGTATCTGGGCGAGTACAAGTAAACAGATGAGGAAAAGGTGCGCTTTTTTAGGTGCACCTTTTTCCCAAATGGAGGGTTTTATGAAAGCGGTTGTATTGGCGGCGGGAAGCGGCCGGCGCATGTGGCCGTATGCGGAGGTTCGCTGCAAGGCCATGCTGCCGGTGGCAAACCAGCCGGTGGCGCGCCATTTGGTGCGGGCACTGCGGGAAGGCGGCGTGGACGAGATCCTGTTTCTGGCGGGGCCCTTTGCCTCAGACCTGGCCGGTTGCCTGCGGGACGAGGAACGGGTGCAGGTGCTGGACGTGGGAGCCACCGAGGGAACGGCGCAGACGCTGCTGCACGCGCAGCAGTGGGCAAAGGGAACGTTTCTGGCGGTCTACGGGGATGTGCTGCTCTCCGGCGAAGACGTGCGCCGCCTGGCGCAGTGCGAAGCGCCCTGGGCAGCTCTGGTCAGCCCTTTGGACGGGGACCGGACCGGTGACCACATCTGCGCCCGGGTGCAGGACGGGCAGATCGTGCGCATCGTGGGGCATCCCCGGGAAGGGGACTGCCGCCGGCTGGCGGCGTTCCGGCTGGATGAGAGCGTCTTTCCGCTGCTGGCATGCTGCCCCTCCTTTTTCCCGGATGTGGAAGTGGGCATGATGCCGCCCCGGGAAAAACACCTGGAAAGCGTGCTGCTGCAAAAGGGGCCTCTGCCCGCGGTGGAGTGCGGCGGGTTCGATCTGGACAAGCCCTGGCACCTGCTGCGTGCCAACCGGGCCTGCGCCCGCAAAATTTGCACAGAGCTGGAGCAGAGCTGTGTGGACCCCACCGCGTACATCGACCCCACCGCCAGCATCGCGGGAAAGGTGCGCCTGGGGCGGGGCAGCCGCATCGGCCGGAACGTGGTCATCGAGGGCAACTGCGTGATCGGAGACAACACGGTGCTGGACAACGGCGCCATCGTGCGGGAAAACTGCGTAATCGGCAATGACTGCCGCCTGGTCAACGGCTGCTATGTTTCCGACGGCTCTGTGGTGGGCGACCGGTGCGTGATCGGCCACGGCGCGGAGCTCACCGGCGTTCTGTTCCGCAACGTCTACCTGTACCACTACATGGAGATCTACGGCATGGTGGGCGAAAATACGGATTTCGGCGCGGGGACGGTCTGCGGGTCGCTGCGGTTTGACGACGGCGAGTGCGTGTACCGGATCAACGGGCGCAAAGAGGTGCCGTCCTACGATTCGGCGGCGGTCTACGTAGGCGATTTCTGTCGCACCGGGGTGAATGCGATCCTGTCGCCCGGCAAGAGGATCGGCGTGTATTCGGTGGTGGGTGCGGGCACCATCCTGACGCAGGATGTGCCGAACCACACGCTGATCTATGCCAGGCAGGAGCTGGTCACACAGCCCTGGGACAGCACAAACTACGGGTGGTGACGCAATGAAGTGGTACCTGGGAGTGGACGGCGGCGGAACGAAGACGCTGGCGTATGTGAGCAGCGGCGACGGGCAGGTGCGCTGGCAGGTGTGCACCGGCGCCAGCAACCAGCACAGCGCGGGCGATCTGCGGCAGTCTGTGGCGGACCTGTTCGAGCAGCTGCGGCGCGCGGGCGGTCCGGCCGCCGGAGAGTTTGAGCGGGTGTGCTTTGCCGGTGCGGGCGTGGATACGCCGGCGGACGTTCCGGTGTGCCGCGCCGCCTTTGAACAGGAGGGCTGCACCGGAAAGATCATGGTCTGCAGCGACGGGCTGGGCGCGCTGGTGGGCGCGCACGGCAGCCGGTCGGGCGGGGTGCTGATCGCGGGAACAGGCTCCATTGCGCTGGGCATCGATGCGCAGGGCCGGCAGGTGCGTGCCGGCGGATGGGGCTACCGCACCGACGGCGGCTGTTCGGGTTATTCGCTGGGCGTTGCGGGCCTGCGGGCCGCCCTGGCCGACTGGGACGGCAGCGGCCCCCGGACGATGCTGCGCGCGGCGCTGTTCGAAGCGCTGAACGCGCGCACTGCCTACGACGTGGTGGATGTGCTGTACAATCAGAACGGGTCGGTCACGCAGATTGCCTCACTGGCGAAGCCGGTGGTGCAGACAGCGGCGCAGGACGCAGTGGCCCTGCAGATCGTGCGCGGAGCCGTGGAAGAGGCCGCGGCGGCGGCCCGGGCGGTGGCGCGCCGGCTGCCCGAAGGGGAGCGGGTGTTTGCCCTGTGCGGAAGTGTGTTTGAAAAATCGGAGCTGGTGCGCGGGGAGCTGGAACAGGCGTTCCGGCGCAGCCTGCCGGAGGCGAAGATTTTGCGGCCGCGGTACAACGCCGCCTACGGGGCGCTGCTGATGGCCGAAAAAGACTGGGATGTGAAATGGGAGGACGAGAATGGGTAAAACAGAGATGTATTTCGACACGCTGCACGTTCTGATGGAGCGTGCCCGGGCCCAGGCGGAGACGGTGCGCGCCGCCGCGGCCTGCGTGGCGGAGAGCATTGCCCAGGGCGGCATGCTGTACGCCTTCGGGACCGGGCATTCGCACATGTTCGCTGAGGAGCTTTTTTACCGCGCGGGCGGTCTGGTAGACGTGTATCCCGTTCTGGAAGAAGGGCTGATGCTGCACAGCGGCGCGGCCAAAAGCACGGCGCTGGAGCGGATGAGCGGCTACGCGCATATTTTGATGGAGTCTCTGCCCATCCGGGAGGGCGACGTGATGGTCATTGCCTCCAACTCCGGCGGCAACGCGGTCTCGGTGGAGATGGCGGCGGAGTGCCGCGCCCGGGGCGTCCGGGTGATCGCGCTGACCTCGCTGGCCCATTCCCGCAGCCGCACGCCCCGCAACCCGCTGGGAAAACGCCTGTATGAACTGGCGGACTGGGTGCTGGACAACGGCGGCGAGCCGGGGGACGCCTGCATGGAACTGGACGGCGGGCGCAAAACCTCGCCCACGTCCACGGTGGTGGGCTGTGCGCTGCTGGAGGCCCTGGTGGCGGAGACGGCCACCTGCCTGCAGAAAATGGGCAAAGAGCCCCGGGTCTTTGCCTCCAGCAACACCGACGGCGGCGACATGGTCAACCAGGTGTACTGCCGCGCGTACGCACAAAAAGTAAAGGCGCTGTAAGGGGGGCTTGCCATGGATCAGCTGCATTTGATCTTTTCGCAGATGGAACAAAGCGGAACGGCTGTTTTTACGTCGGACGGAAAAGGCGGCGTTCTCTGTGACGGGTGTGCGGTGCCTGTGACGGTGGCGGCCGGGGAAGGCGGCGATGGCTTTGCCATCCGGTTTGGCCCGCAGGCGGTCACGCTTTACGCGGATACGCCCCGGGCCAGGGCCTTCGCCTGGAACGCTTTGCGGTGCGTTCTGGAAGAGGGGGGCGTGCGCGCCGGGCTGTACCGGGCCCGGCCGTCGTTCCGTATCCGGGGCGTCATCGAGGGGTTTTACGGAAAGCCCTGGACCATGGAACAGCGCGCGGATGTGATCGGCACACTGGCGGCGCACGGGCTGAACACCTATCTGTACGGACCCAAGGACGACCCCTATCACCGGGAGAAATGGCGCGAGCCCTATCCGGAGGAGAAACTGCAGGAGCTGTGCCGGATGCGGGATATCTGCGCGGAACAGCAGGTGGACTTCGTCTATCTGCTGGCGCCGGGGCTGGACATTGAGTACTCCTCCGCGCGGGAGCGGGCCCTTGTGCTGGAAAAGTACCGCCAGGTGTCCCGGCTGGGCGTGCACCGGTTCGGCCTGCTGCTGGACGACATCGGCGAGCGCATCGAGCACGAGTCGGACCGCCGGAAGTACCCGGACCTGGTCAGCGCGCACATCGACCTGGTGAACGGGGTGTGGCAGGCGCTGCGGCAGATGGATGCCCAGGCGACGCTGTGGGTGTGCCCCACCCAGTACCACGGCGCGGGGGACGAGGATTACATTCGCCGTTTCGGCTGCGGCATTCCTCAGGAGTGCCTGCTGATGTTTACGGGCGAGCGGATCTGCTCGGCGCAGATCACGTCTGCGCAGGCGCGGTTCTTTGCGCAGCACACAAACCACAAGCCCCTGTACTGGGACAATTACCCGGTGAACGACATGGAGATGAAGGACGAATTCCACGTTTCGCCCATCCGCAACCGGGACCGGGATCTGGGCGACTGGTCGCAGGGGGTCATCATCAACCCCATGGAGTCGGCGGCCTGCTCCAAGTTCGCGGCCATCGCCTATGCGGACTATCTGTGGAATGCCCGCGCCTATGACCCGGAAGACAGCCGACGCCGGGCGGCTCAAGAGCTGCTGGGCGAAGTGCTGGCGCCGGACTGGCTCCGGCTGGAGGAGTTTCTGTATGTGTCGCATCTTCTGCGCCTGGGCTATCATTATCAGGACCAGCCGTCGCCGGGGCCTCATTCGGAGGCGGGAAGGCTGATCCAGGCGAAAGAGCTGGACCGGCTGCAGAGCTACCTGAGCGAATCGGAAGATTGTTTCCGCCGGCTGCAGGCGCTGCCGGCCGCGTATCGGACAGAGGTGCAGCGCTGGCTGGATACGGCGCTGGACTTCTGCGTGCAGGCCCGGTGCGCCCTGGAAAACCGGCAAAAGGGCGCGCCGGTGCGGGCGGTTCTGCAGCCGCTGTGCCGCTATCTGACCCGCAAGGAAGACGTGATGAAAGAAGAGGCCGAGCAGCTGCTGTTGCTGCTGGCGGAATAAGCGCGGCTGTACACAAAAAAGCACGGAGATCTTTTCAAGATCTCCGTGCTTTTGTTCTGGCGCAGCGGGAGGGATTCGAACCCTCGTGCAGTTGCCTGCAAACTGATTTCGAGTCATTTCCCGCTTATGACTTTTGGTGGAAATTAAGCGAAGATGGAAGTACACAACGGAAGCCCAAAAGCTGCGGTATACTGCGGATTTTGGCTTCCGTTTTTCGCTTTTATTTGAACCCACCGGGTTTTCCGAGTTCTTCCCGTTTTTGCCCCGAATTATGACCGGAGGATAGAACAAGGATAGAACTGCACGCCAGATCGAGGAGTTTAACACCCATCCCTTTTTACGAAAACGCAAATCTCAATTTGATTTGTCATCCTAATTTTATTTGAACTCATTTCAAAAGTCAACATTATACGACGCACCAGTGAAGTACCTCACCTACCAATGACAGATGAACAAGAAAGTGAGTGCTGCACATGGATTTGACCAAGTATTACCCCGACATCGCCGCAAAGTATCCCGCCTATGTAACCAAACGGGAACTATGCGAGATCTGCCACATCTGTCCCAAGACCGCCTACAATTTGGAGCAACAAGGTGAGATTCCCTACACCATTGAGCAAAACCACCTGATCCGTAGCCACAAAATCAAGCTGACGGACATTCTTGCCTATCTCTATCGGCGTGAGTGCAGACAGGAAGCAGATAGTCCCTATATCTGTGCTATGAGAACATTCTATGACGAACACCTCTCTCCCTACTCAGACCTGCTTTCCGTAAAGGATATTCAGCAGATCACAGGCTTTTCGTCCTCGGCAATCGTGCGGTGGATCAGCACAGGGATTCTGAAGGCTTTCCAGCCTGGGAAACAGTACATCGTCCCAAAGGATTTTATGCTGGACTTTCTGATAAGCCCATATTACCGCAGTATCCGCCGAAAGACCCCTCTCCAAAAGGAATTGATGGATACATTTGAGCGTCTGTGGCAGAAAAAAGGAGGCGAGTGATGTGGCACAGGCATCAAAGTATCGCTATTTGCTGAAGCAGTACCCAGAAACAGTCCAAAAAGAGCAATTCCGCATTATCTGTCATATCAGCAAACGCACAGCTCGTTATCTGCTGCAATCCGGTCTGGTTCCCTGCGTACAGAGTGGGAAAAAGACCCGGAATTACACCATAAAGATGAAAGACATAGTTCGCTACCTTGAGCGCAGGGAAATCCACCCCGAAAAATACAAACTTCCCCCCGGCTCATATAGCGGGACATACGCAGTCAAGCCCCTGCTTCCCGACTCTGTGACAACGGAGGAACTGCGAAAATACTACATAGAGAGTTTCCGGGACATTCCCGACATAGTTTCCACGAGAGAGGCCGCGGAATTAACAGGCGCCACGGCATCTACGGTCGCAAAATGGATCAGAACGAAAAAGCTAAAAGCTCTTTCACATGGTCCGGCATTTATCATCCCGAAGGTCAATATGATCGACTTTATGGCCAGTGACGCATACTTGAACAAACGCTTGAAATCACAAAAATTCCACGAAAATATAGGAGGTTTTCTATCATGGAAAGCGGGAAAATAATTGTTGTAGCCAACCAGAAAGGTGGGGTAGCCAAGACCAGCACGGTCCGAAATCTGTCCTACGCGCTGGCCGAGATGGGCAAGAAGGTCTTGGTAGTTGACTTTGACCCCCAGTATAACCTCACCACCAGTTTCGGTGTCCTGCCGACCCAGGCGCCCTATAATACCGGGACTCTTATCACCAATCTGCTTCTGGACGAATCTCTGCCGGATACCAACGAGTTCATCCAGAAAATCGGCTCTGTGGACTTGATCCCTTCCAGCCGATCTCTCACCGTTGCGGAGGCAAATCTGCTGATGACGCCGGACAGCAATGACTACCTGGCCGCTCTGCTGAACCCTCTGCGGCTGTCCTACGATTACATTATCGTGGACACCAACCCCTCTCTTGGCTCGTTGACCATCAACGCTTTAACGGCTGCCGACGAGGTAATCATCCCGATTGACCCGGAACTGTTCGCTCTGACCGGTTTGCAGGCGTTGGTGGACACCATCAAGAAAATCAAGCGGAAATTAAATCCCAGCATTGAGATCGGCGGTATCCTGTTCACCAAATGCAACAAGCGGACGAACCTGTATCGCCGTACATACGGTCAGGTCACAAAGGCATTCCAATCGCTCCCCATCTTCAACTGTCAGATTCCCTACACGGTCAAGGTGGGGGACGCAAACAGCTACGGAATGAGCGTCATGGAACTGGAGCAGGCAAACCCCGCCTCTCTTGCCTATCTGGAACTTGCAAAGGAGGTGCTGGCAAATGCCTAAAATCAATCCGCGCATCAAGTCCATTGACGATCTTCTGGGCTTGGATGCCGCAGAAGAAAGACCTATTGAACCCACCCCTTCCGTATCCTTGCCGACCAAGAACACCATCATCACCCTTCCCCCGCAGGCCATTCGTGCTTTCCGAGGCCACCCGTTCCGGCTGTATGAGGGCGACCGGCTCAATGATCTGGTAGAAAGCATTTCGGAACATGGGGTCCTGAATCCCGTCATCATCCGCAAAATCGAACGGGATGAAGATGGCTTTGAGTATGAAATGCTGGCCGGTCATAACCGGCAGAACGCCGCAGCCATTGCAAACCGTGAACTTCCCTGTATCGTCAAGGAAAATCTTTCCGATGAAGATGCCTGGATTTATGTGATCGAAACCAATGTCCTGCAACGCTCCTTCTCCGAAATGCTGCCCTCTGAAAAAGCGGCGGTGCTGGCTCTGCGCTATTCCAAGATGATCTGTCAGGGGCGCCGGAACGATATTGTCGAGGAGTTGAAACGGCTTGAAAACCCTGATGAAATCAGGGAAACCGGGACTTGTGGCATTGAGTGCCACAAGTCGAAAAGCCGTGATGTTGTAGGCGCAGAATATGACCTGAAAGGCCGCGCCGTTGCGAACTATCTCCGCATCAATGAGTTGATTACTCCGCTGAAAAGGCGAATTGATGACGCCGAGTTCCCGATTGTGGCAGCCGTACAGCTCTCCTTTTTGACCGAACAGGAACAGCAGATGGTTGACGATGTGCTTTCGGGAAATGAGTACAAGGTCAATGAGGGAAAGGTTATCCTGCTGCGGGAATATACCGGAAAGCTGACCCCGGAGCGCACCGAACAGATTCTGTCCGGCGAGTTTAACCGGAAACCCAAGAAATCCACGGCTACGGCGTTCAAGGTCAAACCGGCGATTTACAAGAAATACTTTACCGCCAGCATCAGCCAGAAAGAGTTCGACAGCATTGTGGACGAGGCGCTTGCCCTCTACTTTGCTCAGAAAGGACAGGAGTCCGAGCAAGAGGCCGGATAACCGGCCATAATCACCAATACAGGAAGGAGGTCAGATACCGTTGAGAAATGATGAACGCCTGCGGACGATATATGAAGTCATGGCTCCCTATATTGTCCGAAATGAACACAACTGGCGGGATTATCTGGCATTTGCATCGCAGTTCCATAAGCACAGTTTTGACAACATACTTCTTGTGTACGCACAGGACGAGGATGTTTCGATTCTGGCAACACGAAAGCAATGGGCCACCATAGGCAGAAATTTGATTCCCCGTGCAAAGGGCGTAGCCGTTTGCGTCTACCGGAATGCCAAACTCACTCTTGACTATCTCTTTGATGTAAGCCAAACTACTGGCAAAGAGATTCATCCTACGGACTGGCAGCTTTCCGATGAAATGAAAAAGGCCCTGACCGAGCGCCTGTCGTATGCACACGGTTTCCCCAAGCAGGATTTTCCCCAAGCGCTGTATGCGATGGCAAGCGAATCTGTCGCAGAGAATTACAACCACTTTTTGCAGGAACTCAAGCAGGAAACCAAAGGCCATTTGTTCACCGAGATCCCGGCCGGTGGTTTTGAAGCCCAATACATCCAGCTTTTGACCGACAGCATTTCTTATTTCATCGGCAAAAAGTGTCACCTGCCGGATGAAGAAATCCAGTTGAGTGACGGTATGGCGACGGTCAGCCATTTTAATACACTCCCGCTGGTTGCACATCTGGGTACGGCAGTAACCGCCCTTTCCAAAGGTATCCTGTTAGAAGTAGAACGGAACATCAAGATTATCAATCGTGAAAGGATGGCACAACATGAGCAAACCGAATATCAATCTGAAATACAGGGAGCAGGACGGGATGATGCTTCCCGATCTGCAAATCTCCAACAGCAGCGAAGCAGATCAACCTCTGGGCAGGTACGGCCGGATGGCCCTGGAATACCTCAGAGAGAATCACCCGGAGCGATTTACGACTTTGAAAATGGATGGCAGTCTGATGGAGATCATGCACCGGGTACAGGACGAGGCGACCGAGAAGATCGAAGCCCTGACGCAGCAAATGCTCCAGCAGGAGCCGCTTCCGCAGACCGAGGACATCATGGAGCGGACGCGACACCTGAACAGTCTGAAACTGATGGCGGAGGAAACCGTACTCCAGAGCGTAGTCCTGATTCCCCGCTGACCGAAGAACAGCCAAATACAGAAGTGGCGCCAAGCGCCGCACCTGTGGGAGAGCCGTCTGAAAAGGACGGCTCTTTTTCTGTTCCTGCGGAACAACCGACACGTCATTTTACCGATACAGAAGTCCGGCGCAATTATGAGTACATCCTGACCAGCACCAATCTATACCCCCCAGAGCTGCACAGCGCGGTTCGCAGCGTATTGTCAGAACCGCCGCTCAATCCTGACTGGTCAGACAAAGGGCGGCAGATTGCGGCTCTCTTTACTCCCTATGGCGACCGTGAATATCAGGGCGATTTTCTCTATCGTACCCGGTTGCATGGTGAAGATGGCATTTCATTTTTCTTTGATGAAGGCTATACCTACATTCCCTGGAACGGGCTGGCGTTTTTACTGGATGCCATGATCGAGGATGGCGACTATCCCAATCCTGTTGTAGAGGAGCAACCTGACCCCATCGGGGATTATAACATCCCTGATGAAGTTGATGAAATGGGCGGTCCTCACCGGCAAATGACCATTGGAGAAGCGGATTTTGATTATGTTCTGGATGCTGTTGCCTATGAAGCCGGAGAAACCGTAGTGGAACCGGTCAAGCCGCAGGCGATTGTTCAAATGGAAAACGACACGCCAGCAGCCGGTGACGAGCCTGCATCCGTTCCTGACGAAAATCCCCCTGTTGTTGTGGAGGCCCCCGAAACGGCTCTCCCCACAGATACAGCGGAGCAGCCTACACCGCCGCCCGTCAAAGAAAACACGACGGCGCACAAGAATTTCCGCCGCTTTCAAGAGTTGTTCCCGGAGATTGTGTCCGGTCAATATGAGTATCTGCGGCTGGAGGCCGGAGAAGCCTACTATCCTCTGGTCATTCACCATAAATACGGTTCCCATTACTGCATGGAGCATTACTATATGCAGAACGGCGACCGGATGTATGACCCTTATATGGACTTCCAAATCGACAAAGAGGCTGGGACACTTCGGGCTTTCAGTTATGAGAACAGCGGCATTGGTGTATATAACGAGGCTGATCCCGACGACCCCGCATACGAGAAAGCAATCAACGGGTTCAACAGTTTCTTTGCCACCTGGCTGAACAATATCCGCAGCCAAGGCTATGAGCCGGTGCGGGCCTCTATGATGGTCAACGATGAAGAAGTCGATGTGGATTTGCGCCCGGCTGCCGAAGCTGTTCCGGTCGTGGAAGAAGAACAGCCGGAGCAGCTCTCCCTTCTGTCCTTGGAAAAGAGTACGGAAGATCTGCTTGTTGAGCGTGTCATGCAAAGAGGCCCACTTACCGCAGGAAAAAAAGAACAAATCTACGAGTTTGCTCAGACCCACCCCACCGGATCAGAATTTACTACTTTCCTAAAAAAGCTATATGGATATGAAGGGTTCTCCGGTGATGAAATGGGCGTGAAATACGCCATGTTCAATAGTGAAGGTGTCACTATCGAATGGCAGGATGAGCAGGGCGAAACACAGGAAACAAAGCTGTCCTGGGCGCGGGCTGCCGGTGTCGTGCAACGCCTGGTGGATGAAGGCCGCTATCTGGAAACCCCTGTTGTCAGCCAGCCGGAACAGCAGGATGAGGTGCAGCCTTTCAGTGACCAATACCGTCTGTTAGACCGTCTGTGTGCTGACTGCGAGTATTTTCTGGGGGCGGGACAGCGGGCAGAAAAGCATTTGTGGGCAGGCAGTGTGGATGCACAGATTGAGAAAATGCGGGAACTATATGCCCAACTGCCGGAAAAACCTGATTGGATTTCCCTGGATATAATCAACGCCTACGCCCGCCGCATGGCAGTCCCGGAGCCGGTAGAAAATACTGCGGAAGCCTCGCAGGAGGAAACGCAGATTTTGGATGAAGCCCTGGACGCCCATCATGGGCAGATTGATATGCTGATGCAGGCGGTCCGAGGTGAACTGACGGTTGGAACCATCCGGTACAGCATTTTTGAGGGGCAGCCCCATATCAGCATGATTGAAGTTCTGGAGGACTATCGCCGTCAAGGTATCGCAACCCAGATGCTCCGCTATCTGCAAGGGCAATATCCCAATGAGGAAATTGTATGGGGGTATTTAACTGAGGATGGTTCGGCCCTATACCAAGCTGTGGTGGATGAGCAGCCCAATCCCGACTATCTCCGGGTACAAAATGACCTTGAAGATATTACACGGGAATTTGACGCTTATGTACGGCGCCTGGACGGTGGGGCTATTCTCTCTCCCCAAGAAGCTGCCGACATGGACGATCTGGAGGACACGCAATACCGGCTGGAAAAAGAACTGGAGGAACTGCGCCCCATTCGTGCCTTTGTACGAATGGATGATAGTACAGCAGCAGAGGCGCCCGCTGTTATGGATGAAGCCACTCACACTGATCCGGCGCCCCTTCGTGAGCCGCCTGCAGCGCCGCAGGTCGCCGCACACAACTTCCGTTTTTCTGAGGACTATGACCTGTATCCAAGTGGAGCAAAGACCAAATATAAAAACAATGTCATGGCGATCAAGCTGCTCAAGCAGATTGAGCTGGAAAAGCGGACAGCGACACCGGAAGAACAAATCACCCTTGCCCGTTATGTTGGATGGGGCGGGCTTGCCAACGCTTTCTCCAGTACGGCCTCTGGTTGGGAGAACGAATATCAGGAATTGAAATCTCTGCTGACTGATGTGGAATACAAGGCGGCCATGAACTCCACCATCACAGCCTACTACACCGAGCCTGATCTGATCCGGCACATTTACCGCGCTCTGGAACGGTTTGGCTTTGAAGGTGGTCCCGACAGAAAAATCCTGGACCCTGGTATGGGAACCGGCAACTTCTATTCTGTGCTGCCGGAGCAGTTTCAAGAGAGCAAGCTGTTTGGCGTTGAGTTGGATTCCATCACTGGCAGAATCGCAAAGCAGCTTTATCCTGATGCGGATATTTCCATCATGGGATACGAAGCCACCAAATTTGAGGACAACAGCTTTGATGTGATTCTGGGCAATATCCCGTTCAACTCCGTGAAAATCTATGATCGGCGCTACAATGACCTGAACCCGTACATCCATGACTATTTTTTCATTAAGTCCCTGGACCTTGCGAAACCGGGCGGTATCATTGCCTTTATCACCAGCAAAGGAATTATGGATCGCAAGGACGAGAGCCTTCGAGAATATATCGCGCGGCGGGCAGAGTTCATCGGTGCTATTCGCCTACCCAACACAGCGTTCAAGGCTTTGGCGGGAACCGATGTAACAGCGGATGTTGTTTTCTTGAAAAAGAGAGCGCATCCCATAGAACTTGATCGCACGAATCTTCCGTCCTGGATTGAAACTGACCTGGACCGCAGTAAATGGATCGCCTATAACCGCTATTTCAAGGACAATCCCGAAATGCTCATGGGCGAGATGGTGAGCAGCCGGAATATGTACGGCAACGAAGATGGGACAGCCTGTGTTGCCCCGGAAGATTTTGACCTGAACCAGCATCTTACCCAAGCGGTTGATTCCCTGTATGCCCGTTTCACCGCAGAGCCGGATGAAGAAATCGAGGCGGACGAACCGGAAGAAAGCAATGCAGAGTATGAGGACGCCCCGGCCGGAACCAAAAACTTCACCTATGTTGTGCGGAACGGCGAGATCTTCTTCTGTGAAAAAGATAAGCTGATCCCACAGCCTTACACCGGCATGAAGGCCGAAAGAATCAAGGGGCTGTGTGAGATTCGTACTGCGCTGCTGGAGGTTATCAACATCCAGTCCCATGAGTATGACCCGCTTGATCTTCAGAAAGCGCAGGACACACTTAATCAGGTATATGACCGCTTCGTTGCAAAGTATGGAGCCATCAATACCAAAGGAAACATCCTCGCTTTTTCTGATGATGACCAATTCCCCCTGCTGCGCTCTATCGAGGATGAGCGGAAAGACAAGACCGGCTGGGATAAATCAGCGATCTTCACCAAAGCCACCATCCGTCCCTTCCGTCAGGTCAATCATGCAGATACCGCAGAGGACGCCCTTCAAATCTGCCTGAATCACAAGCTGCGGGTGGATCTGCCCTATATGTCCTTCCTGACGGGAAAAGAACCGGAAGAATTGGTGCGTGAACTGGATACTCGCATCTATCTCAATCCCCAAAAATACTACGGCAACCCGCTGGAGGGATGGGAACTCGCAGAAGAATATCTCAGTGGTCATGTGAGGGATAAGCTGCTCTATGCACGTCAGAAGGCGGCGGAAGAACCGGAACTCTTTGCCCGGAATGTCGAGGCTCTGGAGGAAGTACAGCCAGAGCCGCTGACTCCTGCCGACATTGAAGTGAATATGGGCGCCATCTGGGTTCCCATTGAGTATTATCGCCAATTCATGTATGAAACCTTCCAGACCAGCGGATATGAAAAGGTCATCGAGGGCGGCGACAACCGGCACCGCATTGACATCGAGTATTTCTCCTATACCACGACCTGGCGTGTCACCAATAAAAGCGCAGAACCGGATTCCGTAATGGTCAACCAGACTTTTGGAACCAAGCGGAAAAATGCTTATGAGATTTTTGAGGATTGCCTTAATATGCAGTCCACGACTGTCCGTGACCGGCAGGAATACATCAATGAAAAGGGCAACAAGTCGGTTAAATATGTAATCAACGCACAGGAAACCATGATTGCCCGTGCCAAACAGCAGCAGATTCAGGAGGCGTTTGCGTCTTGGGTTTGGAAAGAACCGGAGCGCCGGGATACGCTTCTGCGAATCTACAATGACACTTTTAACACGGTTCGTCCCCGTGAGTTTGACGGGAGCCATCTGGTATTCCCCGGCATGAACACGGAGATGAAGCTGCGGAAGCACCAGCTTGATTTTGCTGCCCGTGTCATCTATACCGGGACGGGGCTTGCTGCACATGAGGTAGGCGCCGGAAAGACCGCTGCTTTAATTGCCGCCGGGATGTACCTCAAAAACCTGGGAGCGATCCACAAGGCGGTGTTTGTGGTTC
Organism: Owariibacterium komagatae; assembly: GCF_045865535.1. Classification (GTDB taxonomy): domain Bacteria; phylum Bacillota; class Clostridia; order Oscillospirales; family Ruminococcaceae; genus Ruthenibacterium; species Ruthenibacterium komagatae. Next base: position 1,967,157 of record NZ_AP031406.1, on the reverse strand, counting down.
CCAATCCCCTGGTGGGCCAGTGGGCAACAGAGTTCTACCGCTTTTTCCCCAATGCGAACCTTTTGGTATCCACCGCAGAGGATTTTACTCCCAAAAACCGCAACCGCTACATTTCTAAAATCGCCACCGGAGAATATGACGCAGTGATTCTGGCGCACAGCCAATTTGAGAAAATCCCAATCTCCACAGAGCGGCAGATTGCTATGCTGGAACGGCAGATCAACGATATTGAAAATGCAATCCATGAAATCAAGAGCGAAAACGGCGAGAATTGGTCTGTCAAGCAGATGGTCATTTTCCGCAAAAATCTGGATGAGCGGCTGAAAAAGCTGTCTGCCGAGGAAAAGAAAGACGATCTGCTGACCTTTGAGCAGCTCGGCGTAGATATGATGATGGTGGACGAGGCGCACTTTTTCAAAAACTGCTTTGTCTTTACGAAGCTGCGGAATGTGGCTGGTATTACAACCTCAAGCAGTCAACGCGCTTTTGATATGCTGCTCAAATGCCAGTATTTACAGGAAACGAATCAGGGGCGCGGTGTAGTATTTGCGACCGGAACGCCAATCAGTAACTCGATTTCCGAACTGTTCGTCATGCAGCGGTATTTGCAGCCGCAGGAGTTGGAACGCTTCGGCTGGTCCTACTTCGATACCTGGATCGCCCATTTTGCAAAGAAAGCCTCTGTGCTGGAATTGAAGCCGGAGGGCGGCGGCTATCGGATGCGTGATCGCTTCGTCCGTTTCTACAATCTCCCTGAACTGATGGCTGTCTTTCGTGAGGTCGCTGACATCAAAACAGCGGATATGTTGGATATTCCCGGACTCCCGGCTGTTCGCACTGGTAAAGCGGTGATTGTTTCGGTGGAAGCCACACCTGCACAGCAGGCGATCATGGCCGATTTTATTCTGCGGGCGGAAGCAATCCGAACCGGCCGAGTGAAGCCGGAAGAAGATAATATGCTGAAGCTGACCGGTGAGGCCCGCCTGATGGCGATTGACCCGCGCCTGATTCGACCGGATGCGGATGGTACAGGAAGTAAGTTGAGTGTCTGCATTGAGGATGTTTATCAGGTTTGGAAGGACACCGCCGCCTCTGCTTCCACGCAGCTTGTCTTTTGTGATGTTGGCACTCCCAAAGCCGGGAAATTCAATGTATATGATGAAATAAGAAATGTGCTGCTGGCAAAGGGTGTGCCGGAATCGGAGATAGCCTTTGTTCACGACGCCACTTCTGAAGCACAGCGGCAGGAACTGTTCGAGCGTACCCGCCAAGGAAAAGTCCGTATCCTGATCGGCAGCACCAGCAAACTGGGAACCGGCGTGAATGTTCAGAATAAGGTAATCTCCATTGACCATCTGGACTGTCCGTGGAAGCCCTCTGACATTACACAGCGAAATGGACGTGGGGTACGGCAGGGCAACGAAAACCCTGAAATTATGATAAAGCAATTCGTAGCCAAAGGAACATTTGATGCGTATCTCTGGCAGATTCAGGAGCAGAAATTGCGCTATATCACGCAGATTCTCACCGGAAAACACATTGCCCGCTCTTGTGAGGATGTGGATGAAACCGTCCTGTCTGCCGCACAGTTCAAGGCGGCCGCTACCGACAATCCGATGGTCGCACAGAAGATGGAATTGGAAAACCGGGTCACGGAATTGAAAATTCTGCGTGGTGCGTGGAGCAATGAACAGCTTGCTTTGGAACACAAGGTTAACTTGACATATCCATCCCGCATCCGGGAATATGAGCAGAAAATTGAGCGAGTCACGCAGGACATTTCTCTGTTGGGTCAGACCGAAGGCAAGGATTTCTCCATCGTGCTGGATGGAAAGCATTATACGGAGCGACCGGCAGCGGGCGAAGCATTTGCCCTTCTTTATCGGATGATAAGTGAAGGCCGTGGAAAAGATGAATATGAGTTTGAAATTGGTTCGTATCGTGGCTTTTCTCTTTTCGTGAACTTCAATCCGTTTGAAAGGGATATTATTCTGCGGGGCGCTTTGCTGTATGGGACGGATATAGGCAATTCCGGTCAGGGAACGATTACCCGTATCGAGAATCTTGCTGAACGGATTCCCAACTATCTTGAAGATGCACGGCGCGAATTGAAAGAAACACAAAAACAACTGGCGGTTGCCCAACAGCAGGTTGGACAGCCGTTTCTTTATGAGGAAGAATTGTCGGAAAAGGTTGCCCAACTCACAGAAATCAATACCAAGTTGGAGTTTGAGTCATTACAGGAAAGCGAGGTGATTTTGGATGAAAACGGACAACGATCTGATGGCGAGGAAGATTGGGATTCTGAAAGAGTTCCTTCCTGCGCTTCTGCCGAAGTATAAGATCATGCTGCTGGAGGCATTCAGCCCCCATGATCTTCTCACGGCGTATATCAAAAACACGCTGTCGGGCTACCCCCGTCTGGAAGATCAGAACCTGGACGACTTGACGCTGGAACTGCTGTACCCCACTGACGAGGCGGCAGAACACTGTATCAAAGAGTTCCTTGCTCTGCGCCTGGACGATGACAACGAGCATGAGCTAGAGCAGTGATGTGAGGTGGTGATATATGGGCGAGAAACATTCGGCTGTCTGCTATATCTTCCGTGAGGGGGCTTTTACACCCGTTCAGGAAACGAAACCGCTGCGGAATGACTTTGGCCTTGACCTCTTTCAGTATAAAGGGGCTGTTTATGAAGGCAAAACCGGACTGCATCTCTGCCCAGCGCGGGATGCGGAATATCTTGCACTTTTTATCAAGAGCCACGGCGGAATAGAAAAGGTTCAGCAAGTGATTAACAGTAGCTTGGAGCGTACCGGCCTTTCTCCCCGCTATACCCGACCGGATGAAAAGAAAAAGGACATCTTCCCGCCAAAGGAAAAAGACGAGAACCGGGTTTTTGCCAAAGACCTGATGGGAAACAAGCACTTCTACTACCGCTTCTACAACGAAAACGGCATTGAACTCTACACAATGGAGAAGAAACGGGAGTTCTTCCAAACGGTTTATATTCCATGCGACGGGTTTATGGTGGGCATTGACCAGCGGCACCGACTTGAGGAAGTCCTGAAATGGCTGCCCACTCTGGAGCATGGCATCCGGGGTGAGATCGAAAGGGTTTTCAATCAGAGTATGGAAGCCCCGGACCGGTGGGCTGATCTGGGATTTGCCAATCTGCTTGGACGGTATGAGGAAGCAAAAGCCCACAATGCCCCCATTGCTGCGGAGCGGCAACGGCAAGCTGATGAAAGACGGGCGCAGCAAGACGCCCGTGAACAGCAGTTGGCACAAGAACGACAGGCCCGTTACGATTCCGCCATCCGTGAGGCCGAAGGAAATATTATGGCGGGAAAGGAGGTGATAAACCGGGAGATCAACGGCAAATCTCTCATTATGCAGCTCTTTCGTGAGCATGAAATTCCTGTTCCTCTCAAAACACAGGGCTGGATCATCAATTCGCTTCACAGTATCCGGTACGATCCCCAAATTGGAGAATGGAACTACCGCTATTTCAAAGGCAGCCGGGACAGCACCAAAATGTTTGACCTGCTTGCCAAACTGTCCGCTGCGATTCAGACCCGACAGCAGTTTGAAGAACACGGGGAATCCCCGCCGGACACCCCTGTGTTGGACTGCGAGGAAGAACAGGATATGGAACTATAAATCTGGTTTTTGAAAGGAGCCAATATGAAAAAAGCAATTTTGAGCGTATCCGCTGCCGCCGCCATGATTGGCGGCCTTTTCTATTTTGGCTGGTATCGTAACCGCCACGGCGCCAACTAAGCAAACCGACCTGTCTGGAAGGAGGTGAAGCGATATGCCGATGACAGCGACAATGGCGCCCTACACCCTTTTCATTCTGGATGATGATACCCCTCTGAACCCTCGTGAGGACTATGACTGTTTGGGAAAAATGGTCTGCTGGCACAGCAGATACAGTCTGGGCGAGAAGCACGATTATGACGAGCCGAGCGATTTCCTGCGGAGCCTGCTGTTTTCTGAATACTCCAGCGGCCACGACCGCAACAATCCGGTTTTCGCATTTCTCAAATCCGGCAAAGCCAAGGATGCCCGTCTGGAATACAACCGATCCACACGGGAGTGGGAATTGCAGGAGAACCAGCACTGGCATTCAAACAGCGATTGGTATGTGTCCTCCAGCTATGCGGCCTCATTGAAAGATGAAGTCCCGGACTGGTTTTTGGATGACTGCCTTTCTGCCCTCTCAACCGGTGAACTGCTTTCGCTGGTAGAACAAATGGATGGCATGGTGATTCTTCCGCTTTACCTGTACGATCACAGCGGGATCACCATGAACACCTGCGGCTTTTCCTGCCCGTGGGATTCCGGTCAGGTTGGCTGGATTTACGCAGATAAAGAGATGATCGAACGGGAATATGGGAAAATCACCCCTGAAATATTGGAAAAAGTTCGTCAAGTTCTGGAATCCGAAGTCAAGGAGTACGACTACTACCTTACCGGACAGTGTTATGGGTTCCAGCTTTTCAAAGAAGATGTGGAAGTGGATAGCTGCTGGGGATTTCTGGGGGAAATCCGTGATGTTCAAAATGATATTAAGGATTATCTGCCGAAGGACTGTAACCCGGCAATCGTTGAATCGCTCCAATTTCAGTATGAGGAACCGGACATCGACGAGTATTTGGAGCGATTGCAGGAAGAAACGGAGGGATTAGACTGTGAGCCTTGATAACACAGCGAATGTTTTCATCCTGTATGGCTGCACTTTGAGCAAGGAGCGAAGTTCCATGCGAATCGTGGCGGCCACTACGGATGAAGAAATGCTGCATACCATCATCGGCGCCCAAATCCTCGGCGGCACAATGGACTACCGGGGCTTCAGCAATATGAAGGGCTTTGAACAGTTCCGGGCGGCCTGCCGTACCGGTGATGTTCAGTATAGCAATCTGGACTATGGCTTTGTGGAGCAGACGGAAAATCTGATGCTCCCGGACTGTGCAAAGGAGCCGCAGCTTGAGAAAGCATATCGGCTGCTGAACCTGTCCGACCATGAGTTCAATGCCATCCGCAATGGTTCTCTGGAGAGCCTGGGCGAAGATCGCGCCCGTTTGATTCTGGATAAGGCGCTGTCCTGGGCAGCACAGAACTATGCCGGATGGGACTTATATCGCCATTTGAGAGATGAACTCGGCATGAGCAACGAGGAAATCGGAAAAACCGGATTTGACCTGGATGAGTTCTATGAGGACGAAGCGGCGGACTCTGCGGAGTACGAAGTGGAGGCTGACTATGGCAAAGAACTTTAATCCTGCTGCTCTGCCGGAACATTGCTATGCGGTTCTTCCCGGCTCCGGGCAGCTCATAGAGGTCAGGCGCGGCGAAAAGGGCTACTATCCCTGTGCCTACTCCACCGGCGACCGTGAGTATAACAAGGTTCTGGCAAATTACTTCAATGCCCATGAGGGCATTTCAAAGGCACAGGCGGCAGCTATGTTGGCCGGTTCCATGTTTGGCTGGAATGTTCCTGCTGCCGATCCTGCCTGTTACGATGCAGAGGGCATCCCGATCCAACCGGGAGAAAAGAAAGCGCCCACCAGATCGCCGGAATATCAGTACGAGCAGGCAAAGCTCATCCGGCAGAACTACCAGCCTGGAACCAAGGTTGTTCTGGATGAAAAGATGGAAGATCCCTACCGTGAAATGCCTGCGGGACTGACCGGCATCGTAGATTCCGTTGACGATCTGGGGCAAATTCATTGCCATTGGGAGAATGGTTCTTCGCTGGCGCTTATTCCGGGCGTTGACCATTTTCATCAGGATATGACTCAGGAGCCTGTGATTGAGAGCAGCGAAGAACAGGAGCCTGATTTGGAATTGTGAGGTGATGTGATATGAGCAGAAGCGCCGCTGCGTATCAGAAATTTACCGAGGATGAGATTCGGAAAGCAAACAGCGTGGATATTCTGTCCCTGGCCCGTGGCTATGGATATGAGCCGGAAAAGGCAGGCCGCAAAGCTGTCCACATGAAGCACAGCGGCGGGCTTTACATCTTCCCCGAAAACAATCGCTTTTTCCAATGGACGGGTCCTGATGATGGAGTCAAAGGCGGCGCCATTGATTTTGTCATGCGGGAAGAAAACCTGTCCTTCCCCGAAGCGGTGGGCAAGCTGATCGGCAAGGAGTTCTCTCCATCCGTAAAGCAGGTGGTTCCCTATGAGAAAAAAGAACGGGAGCCGCTGGTGCTGCCTGAAAAGGCAGACAACATGAAGCGGGCCTATTGGTATCTGGTTTCTGTCCGAGGTATCAGCCCTAAAATCGTAAGCCACTTTATGAATCGGAAGATGATTTATCAGGAAAAGAAGTATAGCAACTGCGTGTTTGTAGGCTACGATGCGGAAGGAACCGCCCGGTACTGCTCCATGCGGGCGGCCAGAGATAACAGCTCCTTCAAAATGGATGCGACCGGCTCAGATAAAAGCTACCCCTTCTTCCACGAGGGCAAAACCGATCTGCTGATTGTCACCGAGGCGCCCATCGACCTGATGAGCCATGCTTCTATTGCCGCTGACTTTTATGGGCGTGACTGGATGCAAGATCACCGTATCTCTACCGGCTGCCTTTGGAATGGAGCCATTGACCGTTATCTGGAAGGCCATCCGCAGATCAAGCGGCTGGTGTTTGCAGTGGACAATGACTATCTGGCCCGTGACAAGAATGGGCAACTGCGAAATTGGGGGCAGCTTACAGCGGCAAAATGGATGAAGGCATACACCGAAAAGGGATATGCCTGCGCGGTTCATGTGCCGCATTTGAATGATTTTAACACCGACCTGGTGGAAATGCGGAAGGGGCGTTCTGTGGAGGATTTAGACCGTCAGCGCATGGCGGAGCTGGAAACCGCATTTGAGCAGAGCGCCGAGGAAGAATCGGAACAAGGCATGGAGGTGTAAAATTGGCAAAAATCAAAACCTTTGAATTGGATCGCTGGAGTGAGCCGGATGAAAAGCGGCGTGTCCGGCACATCGGCATGGCCGACGCAAAAGAAACCTTTGACAGACTGCAAACGCACCTGGAACTGAAAGGTCTGCTCCCGGATGAGTATTTCCTGTTCTCCGATGAACTGACGGGCGAGCTGCCTGAATTTGACCAGGCGCTCTGTATTCCCAATTTTGGGGCCAGCGAAGGTGTTTATCTGGACATTGAACTGGCCTGCCGCGACAAAGACGGCAAGCGCTATTTTCAAAACTTTGCCACTGGCAAGACATTGGGAGAAACTGCGGACGACTATTACAGGATGTTCCGCATTGCTGCCGAATGTTCCCTGATGCTCAATGGCCGTGGAAATACCTATGAACAGAAAAAAGTGGACATCGTTCTGACCGAACAAGAGGCGGAAGCTGTGGGGACTGTGGTGGATATGGAACTCTGCGGCCACCATCCGCCGGAGGTTGAGGCCATTTTGAACTCTGCGCTGGAGAAGATCGACCGGATTGCCTTTGCAAAAGTCCAGACCATCACCTGTCACGGGAAAGACGATTACTCTCTCTGGTCTGCGGAGATCCCCAAAGATATGCTGCACTCCATCCTGCACGAAGCCTGCGAACGGGTTGGAACCCTGGATGAACTGATGGACGCAATGAACCCGAAGGACGGGTATGAAATGCGGCTGTTCATTCAGACACCGGGACGGCAGTTTGCGTTCTACCGTATCCCTGAACGGCTCTCCAATCTGGAGGACTACGCCAATGAGGGCTGCTCTGTCCGAGGAACAAAGGACGAAATCATGGCGGAGATTTTTACCGAGTGGGCGCCCGCCCAAGAAGATCTGGAAGATGACTTTGAACTGTGACAGCCCGCACTTTTCTTTTCATCTGTACCTGCCCGCCCCCCTGCGGGGGCGCCCCGCAACCGGAATCCGCAGGCCACGCCCTGCGGTTCTCGGTTAAGGCAGGAATAGCCGTCATACCTGACGGCGGGCTGACAGCTTGAAAGCAGTGCTTTCAACGGGTTTGCGGGTTTTTGAATCGGTATGACTTTCAAGTTCCGGTGTGATTTTTGTCACACCTCTCTTTTCAGCCATTCTACCCGCCGATTCTAACCATTCTAACGCCGAGAATGTGAGAAGTATTGGTTGGGGCCTGTTGTCTGGCACTCACTCATTTGAAAGGAGGATTGATTTGAAGGAATCGCCCATTAAAACAGAGCGCAAGACGCTCCATCTGCCGGAAGATACAGTTCGGGCGCTCAATAAACTGGCAGCCAAGAATGGGACGGACTTTTCCAAAGAAGTGCGCAGGGCGATTGACGAATATCTGGATTTGGAAACCACCGCCGAAAATATTGACATGATAAACGGGGTCATCCGGCAGGAACTCAGCGGGCAGCTCAAAGCCCTGGGAAACCGATTGGCCGGACTGATAAATCGCCTGACGATCATATCGGCTGCGGGCTATTATGCCAACATTGCCATTATTGCAGACCTCATTGACCAAGATCGCTATTCGTCTTTTGAAAAAATTGAGTCGGCGGCCCGAAAGCGGGCATTGGCATTTGCCAATCAGAAAAACGCGGATGCGCTGCGTACTTTCATGGATGACGAGGAAATGCAGAAAGCCATCCATGCCGTACAAGGAGGTTCCCGTGTCGATTCTGATTTATAAGCAGCGCCACCGGCACCCTAACTATAAGAAAACTCCAAAAGGCAACTATGCCCATATCGGCTACATTGCAACTCGTCCCGGTGCCGTGAAGAATGAGGGGATGCGCCACGGACTGTTTGGCAAGCTGGAGCCGGGGGCGGTCAAAGAGTTTGACACCTGGCAGGAAGCCGCCCGCCTGGTTCGGGAGCTTTCCTATCGCCGGGTCAATATGTATCGTGGTATTATCTCTTTTTCACCTGAAACGGCTGCTGAATTGGGACTGTCCGATCATAAAGCGTGGGAGGACTATATTGACCGCCACATTTTGACTCTGGCAAAGTTCAATGGAATCCGGGTGCAGGATTTGCAATGGGTGGCCGCCCACCATAACGAAAAAGGCCACCCCCACATCCATGTGGTGTTCTGGAATAAAAATCAGCGAACAATGGTCCCTTTTGTGCATCCAAGCATCCCGGATAAAATCCGTAAGCAGCTCATTCGAGATACCTTTGCCGAGCGTATCAAAGAGTATTGCGAGGCCAAACAGCGGGCAAAGGAACACCTGTCGGCCATCACAGACGAAATGATTGACGAGTTTGAGAAGTACATGGAGCATCTTCACCCGCAGGAATATCGCCGCCTGCGTGAAGCGTTTGGGCGTATCACGGATGATGAGCTGGGGACTTCCCCTTTGGATAGCGTTGTTGGTGCAATGAAGATTGCCCCCTTTATCTCACGCCTGTTTGCGTTGAAGGAGAAAATGCCGAAAAAGGGGCGGCTGTATTACAAATTGCTTCCAGAGGATGTGAAGGCCGAATTGGATGCCTTTGTTGCCTTCTTGAAGGAAAACAATGAGTACATCCGCAATTTGGTACAGGACTACGCAGAGAGCAAGACCCATCTTGCCATGCTCTATGACACCGACCCGGCGCACATCAAAGAACAGCAGGAAAAGGCTGTGGCGGAGGCCGATAAGCTGATTGCCAATAAAATTCTCGACGTGATCCGCACCATGCTGTGCAAAGACCGTGAGGTCCAGTCTTTTGAATATACAGAGGCCCGCAAAGCCTACTTCACCGAACAGATGATTTGCGAGATTCTGATTGCTTTGGAGCAGACTGCCATGAGCCTTGATATGGAATATGATGACCGGCAAAAGGCGATGAGTACAGATTTGTCAAAGGCAGCCCGAAAAGAGTGGTATCTGCGGCACAAAGATAAAGGTATGGAGCCATAGTGACCCGCAATCAAATATATTGTCGAAAAGTTTTGCGGTTATAAACCGCAAAAAAATTGACCACCTGTGCGTTTTGCGGTATAATAATAGCGAATGGAGGTGGTCACGATGATTGAAAGACCGTTATATGTGGATAAGATTATGGCCTATGTAGATACTCCTTTTGTTAAAATCCTTACAGGGGTGCGCCGCTGCGGAAAATCTACCATACTGAAAATGATTATGGAAAGACTGAAAACGGAACGAAACATCCCGGAAGATCGCATTATAAGCTGTCGTTTTGATTCTATGGAATATGAGGATATGACGGCAAAGCAGATCTACACGCTATTGAAGGATCAGCTTTCCTCCACAGGAAGGACTTATCTGTTTCTGGACGAGGTTCAAGAAATCAAGGGATGGGAAAAGATTGTTAATTCGCTGGCGTCCGATTTTGATGTTGACTTGTATATTACAGGCTCCAACTCCAGAATGATGTCCTCTGAAATAGCGACCTATCTTACTGGCAGATATGTTTCCTTCCGCATTTTCACCCTGTCTTTTGGCGAATATCTGATGTTCAAAAGCAAATTCGCCAATGTTGGGGAGCCGAAAGCAGAACTTGCCAATTATGTTCGCCTGGGAGGATTTCCGGCAACGCATTTGCAGGCGTATTCTCAGGATGAAATCTACACGATTGTCCGGGATATATACAATTCCACGATCTTCTCGGATATTGTAAAGCGAAATCAGGTTCGGAAGATCGACCAGTTGGAGCGTGTCGTAAAATACACATTCAATAATGTCGGCAACACCTTTTCCGCCAAGTCCATTGCAGATTACCTGAAAGCAGAACGGCGATCCCTCGACAACGAAACGGTTTACAGCTATTTGGAAAAGCTGGAAAAGGCATATCTGCTTCACCGCTGTTCCAGATATGACTTGCAGGGGAAGGAAATCCTGAAAACGCAGGAAAAATTCTATCTGGCCGATGTTGCCTTGCGATACAGTGTTCTCGGCTATAACGCAGACAGCGTTGCTTCCAGCCTTGAAAATATCGTATATTTGGAACTCTGCCGACGGGGATATACTGTCAATGTGGGGAAAACCGGAGATAGCGAGATTGATTTTGTAGCAGTCAGACAAAACGAAAAAATCTATGTTCAGGTGACGCAGGAGATCAACTCGGAAAAGACAGAAAAGAGAGAATATAGCCGCCTGCTTGAAATACCGGATAATTACCCCAAATTTGTTCTCACAACAGACGAATTTGCCGGTGGGAACTATGAGGGAATCAAGACAATGCACATAGCGGATTTCCTGCTCAGTGCGGAGTATTGACATCGAACACCAGATGAAACTCAATGAAAATCTACTGTCTGCCGGAAAAAGTCCCTTGAAAAAGTTGTGACTTTGGAAGAAAAGTCCCTTGAAAAAATTGATATTGCCATACAGAAAGCAGTCCTGCGGGGCTGCTTTTTCTATTTTCAGATGATTATGAAAAACAAAAAAGTGACCGGCCACCCGGTTCCAGAAAGGAGAAAGGATGAGAACAGCGAACACTTCCTATAAGCAAAATGGTGTGCCGGTGTCGATTCCGAGCGGTTCGTATGGCATTGCTCATTTGACGGTTCACCAATATGAATACCCCAAAGGACACCCCTGCCATAACTGCCCTTATACCCTGCGCACCTCTGTCCCGTCCTGTATGTTCCCTGAACGAAGGGACGGCGGCTGTCTATGGTACGATCTGAAAAAACAGCGGCGCCCTCCGCTGCCTGCGGTTTACCCCAAAAATCAGGCGGCGGCAGAGCGCATTTTTGCTTTCGTTGAAGTTCTCAAAGATGTAATGAAGCGAAAAGGTTATCAGGAAAGGAGGAAACCGATTGCGAAATAAAACCGATTTTTACAGGCTGTTCTTTGAACAGCTTGCCCGGCGCGGCTTTGATGTGAAGCGGTCCCAATCTTCCGATTACATCGCTGATATTTATTTGAAGAACCAGCTTGTGGCCTATTTCTCCAAAGCCGATACGGTGATCCAGAACCCCTTTGTCACAGTCAAGGACAAACTCATTCGCCTTATCAACGATACGGCCCAGGACACAGCGAACAAAGCGGGTATCTGCCGCGACTGTCCTTATACTGACGCCAATGAGAAACTTCCCAATGGCTCTTATAAGCTGGCAGAATACAATGGCGTGACTCTCGCCTGCAAGGAGCATCATCTGTTTGGCTATGTGTTCTCCACCTACCGCACCGCCCCGGATTCCGGCGAAATGATGGCCCGCCAGATTTTTTACAACAAGGAATTTGCAGGACAGGATTTCGCCAAACGGAGCGGTTTGGTGGATGAACGTGCGCTGTTCACCGAAGAAGAACTCCGGGTCCTTCATGCGGGCTTGGTTAAGATGAGCATACTCGATCAAGATGTTTCCAACGAGGCCCGTGAATCTGTGGAACGGATTCTTGACAAAATCGAGGACATTATCCCGGAGCTGCGGGAGCAGGAAATGGAGTTTGACTTTGATATGGAGTTCGGCCAGCAGGAAGAAATGGAGATTGGAGGATAGCAAGAATGAGCAGCAAGAGAAATCAGACCATCGCTATCGCCCGTTTCCTGATGTATAAATACGGGCTGAACCAGCAGCTTGAGGGCATGACGGACGAAGAATACCTGGCGCATCCTATTGGCTTGGATGTGGGGCAATATGTAGCTGACCTGATGAAATACTGCCCGGAGCATATCGTCGATCAGGTCATGGAACATCAGGATGCTCTTTTGCGGCGCCTGGGTACGGATTATCTCACCGTCATAGCCTATATGCCTTATGAGGAAGATGGAGGGACAAAGTATGCGTGATGGACGCCCGAATCCTGATATTTGGGGAAATATCATCACCTGCGGGGAGATTGCCGTGGGCATTTATGAGATTGTCGGCACAAAGAAACGTGGGCTGGAAGTGCCGAAGGCCCTTACCGAAGAAATCCTGCCGGAATCTGTGATGGAACAGGCGGCACAGGACGGTGAGAACCTTTGTTTTACCGATCCGGTTTCCAACGCCATCGTTGCGGACGCCCTGCTGGAACAGGAACTTGTTACTGATCCGCAGGCAGCGGCCCGTCTGGACGCAATCCGGCAGCTTGATGATGTGGCCTATGATACGGCCTTTGAACCGCCTGTTTCAGACTATGAGCTGGACGGGCTGGACTTGGAAAGATAGGAGTTTACAATGAAAATCCTGGATTTCGACCTGGAAGGAAGTCACTTCATCATCGAAGCAGACATTTCGCCGCGCCAAGAGGCGGATGATGATATGGAGTGTCAATGGCTCCGGTACGACTTTGATAACACGCAGGTTTATAAGGAAACGGACGGCGCTGTTTCGCCGTTCCAAATTACAGCCGTTGCCTGGGCTGGCTATCAACTGACTGCCGATCATGCGTTGAAAGATGTGATCGGACGCATTTCCCGCAATGAAACCGGCAAGCTGACCGTTCATTATGTTTGTCCAGAGCTTCAAGAGTTTTTCGATGAACTCAAAAAATATCCGGCTATCAGCGGGGAACGAACGATTCCGTACTTCATTTTTCACGGCGGCGATATTGCAAAACTGGCGTATGCGACCAACGAGTTTCTGTATTACGAGGACAGTAACTATATGCCGCTGATGTTCCGTACCGTTGACGGAACTCTTGTTTCCGACAATGAATTTGCCGATATGGGGCTGTATGAATCCGAGGAAAATGTTGAGAACGGCACAGAACATATTTTGCCGTTCACAGATTACGGTTCCGATGTGGAAAGCACCTGTGATTTAGAGGACGAGGAAGATCTGGAAATTTGAAACTCAGAGGTTTGCGGGCTATGTTCCGTCGCCGGTGGGCAGTTTTCATCGACTTTTGCACCATCCATCTGCTGGGTGGATGGGCTTAATTTGGAAAGGTAGGTGTTACTTTGAGGCTGGTCTATATTTCTTCCCCATTGCGGGGAGATATGGAAAAGAACATGGAAAAGGCAAAGGACTACTGTGCTTATGCAGCATCCTGCGGCGTGATTCCCTTGGCGCCGCATACGATTTTCACGCAATATCTGAATGACGCAGTGCCGGAGCAGCGGGAACAGGGCTTACGAATGGGTCACGAACTGCTGGAGCGCTGCGATGAACTCTGGGTAATGGGCGACACCATCTCTCAGGGAATGAAGGACGAAATTGGCCTGGCTACTTTTCTGCAACTCCCGATTCTCTATGTATCCGATGATATGGTGAAGAATCAGAAAATGATCCGCCAGTCGGATCGCCCTCTGGACATAAATGACTGCATCCCCGACAGTAGCCAGTACAACTACGAAAATCAATTTCTGGTTCTCAAGCCTGGGGTGAGCAGCAAGGGCAAGGACATGACTGCCGACGACTCCATTTGGTATGCCCGTAACGGTTTTGGATGTATTTATGGAGCCAGAGGTCAGGCTGTGTATGCAGAAAGCCTGTTGACCGGCAAATACATTCATTGGGAACGACATGACTTCTGTGGCATCGTCAAGCCGGAAAGTTTGAAAGAATGGCTTCTGGATAAGCCGGTCAGGAATGAGGCTGCCGAAGAACTCACCAAGTTTGTCACCCCTGAACTTATCAGCGCAGCCAAGCAGAACCATACTGCTTGCGGCTATCCTTTTCTGATCGGGTATGCCCCTGCGGAGGGCGGCCTGCATGAAGCGTTCTGCCTAGACCCCGATCCGGTCAATCTTGCATCTTTTATTGTGAAGATGGGGAAAGAGCGCGGCGACCTGATGATCTGTACCCCGCTGGATACCCCGTTTCTGAATACCGTTGGTATGTTCACTGACCAATGCGTAGATTTTGATTTTTTACAAGATCATCTGCTGCCGGTTCTGATTCCCATGCAGATGGGCAAAACGGAGCCGCAAGCAATCAAGTTGACCGAGGATCAAAATACCCAAGCATTTCTGGATGACTTTGAAGTTGAGGATGATATGGAGCTATGACCAGAATTCCCTGCCGAACCGGGGATTTTGCTTGTTGGGGAAATCCTAAAATTCCTGTTTCTGATTGGCAAATTTACAATTCATCTATTCAAACGAGAAACCAGACAGTGTATAATTGAGCCAGCGATAAATCGAAAGTTGAGGAGACCGAGGAAATGGATTTCAAGAATTTGTTGCCAGCTACAAATCGTGATGAATTGCGACAATGGCTTTCAGAAAATCACAATAAGGAAGATGAATGTTGGGTAGTTGTAAAACGTGGACGGCCAGTTGATAATGGAACATTTTGGTACATTGACGCAGTTGAAGAAGCAATGTGTTTTGGTTGGATCGACAGTACCACAAAGAAAATGGATAATGGCATAACTGCACAGAGATTAGCACCTCGGAGAAAAGGTAGCGTTTGGTCTGAATTAAACAAAGAACGTTGCCGGAGAATGGAACGGTTAGGGCGCATGACAGATGCTGGCAGAGCTGTGCTACCAGATATGTCCGAGAGTGGTTTTGTCATCGACAAGGACATTTTAATGGCACTACAAGCTGACTCCGAAATTTGGGAGAATTTTCAAAGCTTCCCCCCGCTATATCAAAGAGTAAGAGTAGATACCATACAGATTAAGAAAAAGCAGCCGGACTTATTCAAAAGCCGTTTACAAAAACTATTAGACAACACAAAAGCTGGCATCATGTATGGAGAATGGAACGATAACGGGCGTTTGCTCTAAATATCTTCCCATTTGGCATAGTAACCATCGTCAGACCCATTCAAATCTTCAAAATTAAATACCCGCTACCCACCAGCGGCGCATCCAGCAGGAAATCTTTCAAAGGTTTCCTGCTTTTCTTATACCATTTTTCAGAAAGGAGCGATTCAATGAGCGAAGTACTTCTTATCCTGCTTCATAACCGGCAGCGTTATCAACACCACCTCAGAGCCACTCGAAATAACTTTGAGATTGAGGATGGCGTGAAATTATGAAAACAAAGCCTAAACTGATGGTATGTGCGCTGATCTTCGTTTCCGGCGCGATTCTTAATCTGTTTTTCTCAACAGCGGTTCACGGTTTGTTGACAAGAGAGATTACCCGGCTGTCGCTTCTCCCTATCGGGGACTGCCTTGCCAGTCTGTTTTCCAGTCGCCAGCACATGATGTTATATCTGTGTCTGCAAGGGTTTGTGAGTGTGCTGGCGGTTATGTTCTTCCTGACCAACATGAGGCCGTATGAATCAGACCTGGACACGATCACCCCGGAAATTCAGACCCCCAGAGCCGTGGGCCAATATCAGCACGGTTCAGCCCGGTGGATGACCGATTCCGAGAAAGACAAAGCATTTGACAGCTATATTCTTGACCCGCACAACCCAACTATCCGGCAGCTCTTAGATACCGGATACGATGGTTTGGATTTTCTCAAAGAAAAATAAGGAGGCGATAAATTGAAGTTGAACCTTCACCCCAAAGGTATTCCCAAGCAGGAACCTTTGGGAGCGGATACTCCGCTGAAAAAAGGCGGCGTGGTGGTAGGTATGCGAAAGGAGGGCGATAAAGAAAAAATCTATTTTGTCGGTGATGACTGCCACCTGCTCTGCGTTGGCGCCACTCGTTCCGGTAAATCAAGATGTCTGGTTCTGGAAAGTATCTGTCTTTTGGGACTCGCCGGAGAATCCATCTTCTGCTCCGACCCCAAAGCCGAATTGTTCCACTACACCGCTGATTTCCTGAAAAAGTTGGGTTATGAGGTTTTGGTGCTGGACTTCAAGAACCCCGAAAAGAGTATGCGCTACAATCTGCTCCAGCCCATCATTGACGCCATCAGTGAGGGAGACACCGACCGTGCAGAAATGCTGGCCTGGGACTTGACGAACAATCTGGTTGGTAAGCCGGAGGGCGAAAAGATTTGGACAAACGGTGAATGTTCCATCATAGCGGCTGCCATTCTTTGCGTGGTGTGCGACAACCAAAAACGACCGGAATTTCAGAACATGACCAATGTGTATTGGTTCATTTCGGAAATGTGCCGTACCATCGGAAATAAGATGCCGCTGTTGGAGTATGTCAAGAAGCTCTCTCCATCCCACCCGGCACGGGCGCTTCTGTCCATTTCCGATGTGGCGCCGTCCCGTACCAGAGGCAGCTTCTACACCTCTGCCCTGACCACCTTGCGGCTGTTCACCTCGAAGTCCATCTACGCTATCACCCATACCAGCGATTTTACCCTTGCAGATATGGGCAGTAAAAAGCAGGCGTTGTTTGTAATCCTGCCCGACGAGAAAACCACCTTTTATCCCATTGCTTCTCTCATTGTGTCGCAGCAATATGAGCTTCTGGCAGAGGCGGCAGACAGGCGCGGCGGGCGTTTGGAACGCCGTGTCAACTTCATCCTTGACGAGTATGGCAACTTTACTCCCATCAGCGACATGACAAACAAGCTGACCGTGGCGGCTGGCCGTGGGATGCGATATGCCCTGTTTGTGCAGGGCTTTGACCAACTGAAAGAAAAGTACAGCGACAATATCGCCAACACGATCAAGGGCAACTGTCAGGTTTGGGCGTACCTGCAAAGCGATGACCCGGAAACGCTGCGGGAGATGTCCGATAAACTCGGCAGCTATACCACATCCAGTTACCAGCTTTCGGCCAGCAACGGAAAATACACAACCCCGTCTAACTCCCAGAGCGTCAGCCTGACCGAGAGAAAGTTGCTCAATACGGATGAGGTCCGGCGAGTCAAGCGTCCCCATCAAATCATCACCAGCCGCGACCACCCCGCTATGATGTATGCGCCCGACCTTTCTCAGTGGATGTTCAACAAGATGTTGGGGTTGGGAGATATGGAGCATAACCGCAGGCTGCGGGAAGAACGGGAACAGAAACGGCCAATCATCACCGACACGAAGCAAGAAATCGCATTGTGGAACATCTGGATTTACTACCAGAAGGACATCATGCGCCGCCTTTCGCAGCAAAAGGGCGCTATGGGCGGTGGCCTTGATGATGATTAACTCATAGGAGGTTTTGAATGAAAGAGAAAATCAACCAGACGGCGGGCAGGCTGAAACAGGCTGTCCGGGCGGCGGGTGTTGGTATTGCCACACTTGCCGCCTCTTTTTTTATGTCCGCACCGGCTTATGCCGCTGGTGTGCAGGATAGTCAGATTGTCAAGGGAACCGAGAAATTGGTCGGTGATGTGACAACCTGGCTGATGGTGCTGGCGCCGGTGGTAGCCGGTCTGCTTATCATCTATTTCTGCATCCGGCGCGGCATGGCTGACGAGATGGATCAGAAAAAGTGGAACAACCGCATTGTGGTGGCGGTGGTGTCCTGCATTGGCGCCGTACTCGGTTCCGCCACCCTGAACCTGATTCTCGGCTACTACCAGTAAGCCGGGATACATTCCGTAGTACAGGCGATTTCCGCGCCTTACTAAATAAATCATTTTATTAACAGGAGGAAAAAACTATGGCTAACTTCATCCGCAACACTCAGGTTAAGGCTATGACTTCTATCTGGACTGCCAAGCAGAAGGCCCGTGAGCTGGCTGACCGCACGGCGGAGGCGCTGACCGACCGCACCGGTCAGGGTACGCTGGATGTGGCGATTACTGTGCTGATCTCCATTGTCCTGGGCGCCCTGATCCTGGCCGGTCTGTACCTGATCGTGGACGACACCGTGCTGCCCACCATCACCCAGCGCATCAAGGATATGTTCAACTACGGCGGCTGATCGGAACAAACAGCGGCGGGGCCATCGGCCCCGCCCTAATTTTTGACAGGAGGTTATTCAATGGAGTTCAAAGCGGAAATCAAAAAGACTTTTACCGGTCCCGACAAGCTGCGGGCGGTGTGCAGCGTGGTCCTGGATGACTGCTTTCTGGTGAAGAATGTGCGGGTCGTCGAGGGCGAAAAGGGGCTGTTTGTGTCCCTGCCCAGCCGCCGGAATGTCAAGGGCGAGTGGGTGGAGCATTGCTTCCCCATGACGAAGGAACTGCGGGCAAAGCTCTCCGCCGCTGTACTGGAAGCGTATGAGGCCGCCGTACAGAACGAAGAAGCTGCCGTGTCCTGATCGCCCGCCATATTCCAATCCCTATCGGGGGCGGCCAAGCGCCGCCCCCAGAAAGGAGGTGGTTGCTGATTGGAATATATCTTAGTGCTGCTGATCGTGGCCCTGCTGAATGGAGCAATCGCCTATATTGATGGGCTGATGGAAGGGATTATCCCTCTTACCCTGTACGCAGAGCAGTATATGTCCACCTTGGCCGGGGTCGATTTGTTTCAGTCCTTGTTCGACATTGTATTCGGCTTTGGCGTATCCCTGATTGTGCTGAAGTTCCTGAAAAAAGGCTTTGAAACCTATGTTCTGTGGTCAGACGGGGACGCCGACGAGGAGCCTATTGCCATTCTCACAAACTTTTTCAAGGCTATGGCTGTGGCAATCTGCTTTCCCACCATGTATGACTGGCTTGCCACGATTGTAGAAGAAATGAGCAATAAAATGCTGGAGGCCATCGGCCTTGCCACCGCTTACGATTGGGCGGGCTGGGTATCCGGCATTTCATCAATGGGGCTTGTGACAGCCATCTTTGGCTTGGTATTTGTCATCGTCTATTTCATCCTATATTTCCAATTCCTGATGCGCGGGCTTGAAATCCTGATTTTGCGAGTAGGTATTCCGTTGGCCTGCGTAGGTCTGATTGACAATGACAAAGGCGTGTTCAAGCCCTACATGAGTAAGTTCTTCCAGTCTGCGCTCTCTGTGGTGATTCAGGTTTCTCTTGCGAAATTGGGGGTTGGCCTGATGATGAATATGCACATTTTCTGGGGCGTGGCCTGTATGATTCTTGCGGTGCGGACACCGAAGTTCCTTCAGGACTTCCTCATTACGACCGGTGGCGGTGGCGGCGGCGCCATTGTCAACAACGCATACCATTCTGTACGGCTGGTGCAGATGGTCAAGGGCATGGGAAAGTGAGGTGATGGCTGATGGTGACAATGGACGATATTTCAAATGCCATCATCCTGCTTGTGCGCGTTGGTGCGGTAGCCCGTTTCGTCTACTGCCTGGTGCGTTTGACCGCAGCCGAGGAACAAGCAGCGCAGTATAAAAAGCGCGCCCGCAACACGGTGATCTTCTACATCATCGCAGAATCCATCTGGCAGATCAAAGACCTGATTCTGTACTATTATTCCTGACAGGAGGTGCAAATGGACGAAGATTTGAAACTCTATATCCCTCTGGGCGTGAAGCCGGAGGCCGAACTGTTTACCGGCTTTGGGAAAAAGCAGCTTTTTCAATCCATTGTGGGGTCCCTGGTGATGGGCGGCATAGCGGCGCTGGCCTGGCTTTTTACCGGCAATGTGACCACTACCGTTATCCTGGCCCTGGCCGGTATCTTTGGCTCTGTGATGATGACTACCAAAGACCAGAGCAATTTGTCCGTGGTAGATCAGGTGCAAAACCTGATTCGCTTTTTACGCGGACAGAAAATCTACCCGTATCGTTACGGGGATGAATGGGGGCTTGAGTGATGTACGCAACCATTCCGGTCTACTACCCCTCGCTGGAGGAAGCCGCCCGAAAGGATGAAGCGGCTCTCTGGTGTGACAGCTACAACATCAATATGTCCTGCCGCAACTTCATTCAGGATAAGGCCATGACTGCCTTTAATACCCGTGAACTGGACGCCTTTATTGAAGAATTGGTGCGTTGTTATGGAACAGAGCGGGCGATGTATGTGCTGTCCCGTACCATCCAGTTTTCCGATTGGGACGCGCGGTTCGATCAGGCCGTGCTTGACCGAGCGGGCAAAACGGACTTCCCCGACGCAAGAGAGCCGAGGGAGGCACATCAGGTAGACCCGACCACCCGATATGTCACGGAGATTGATCCGTGTGTTGTAAATGCCGTCTTTGTGAAGCTGATGGAGCTTGAGGACGAACAGGAAGAAACCAACCACATGAATGAAATCGAGCAAGATGAGCTTGACGAGGATATGACGGCAGAACTGTGAGGCTGCCGATGGAGCAGATGACATTCCTGGATTTCTTCGCAGGCATCGGCGGTTTCCGCAAGGGCTTTGAGCTATGCGGGATGCGCTGTGTGGGGCATTGTGAGATTGATAAGTATGCCGACCGCAGTTACAGAGCCATTCATGATGTAAAGGAGGATGAATGGTATGCAGCCGACATCACAAAAGTCGCCTCCGCAGATCTCCCCAGAGCAGACCTGTGGGCAGGAGGATTCCCGTGTCAAGATATTTCGGTCGCTGGCCGCCAGCGAGGGCTTGACGGAGCAAGAAGTGGACTCTTTTTTACACTTGCTCAACTCATCAAAGGCCAAAGTCCTGAAAATCGACCCACATGGATTGTCCTTGAAAATGTTAAGAATCTCCTATCCATTCATGGAGGATGGGACTTTGCGACCGTTCTCGATACGCTGGCCTCACTCGGCTATCATGTCGAGTATGGACTTCTCAATACAAAGTATTTCGGCCCCCCTCAAAATCGTGAGCGAGTGTTCATTGTCGCTTGCCGACATCCTGGAGCCGGACGCAGACCCAAAATATTTCCTGTCCCCGCAGGCAGTGGCAAAGCTCTTATCCAACTCATAGGCGGGATGCAGGGAAAACGGGTATATGACACAACAGGCATCAGCTGCACATTGACCTCGGAAGGCGGCGGGTTTGGGGTAAAGACTGGCCTGTACTTTATTGACCTCTGCAATGGCAATCCCAAACTGACCGATCATGCCCGTTGTATCAAAGCCAAGTATAACAGCGGCATTACCAACCGTGGCGGAGACAATTCCGGTGTCCTGATCTCCCCCGCAGGGATGGACAAGGATGCGGTTCTGTCCTTTGTGGACATTTGCACCGGGAAAGCGAAACTTACCAAAGAAGCCCGCTGCATCCTCTCTGCCTATAACCGCACCATCAGTAATTGGGGCGGCAGCTCTGGGGTGTTCTATGGTTGCCGTGCTGTCGTGACCCCGGATCGGGAAGAAAAACGGCAAAACGGACGGAGAATCAAGAACTGCGGGGAGCCGTCCTTCACCATCACGGCGCAGGATCGGCATGGGGTGTTATTTCAAGACTGCGATGAGTGTCCCTACGGTATGCAGATCCGAGAAGCGACAAAGAAAGGATATGATATTGCCCGCTGCGGCGACAGTATCAACCTCTCTTTCCCGGAGAGCAAGACGCGGCGCGGACGGGTCGGCAAAGACCTTGCCACGACGCTGGAAACCTCTTGCAATCAAGGCACGGCTTTTGCCGGGTGCGGCCTGATCCGCAGGCTGACGCCCCGTGAGTGCTGGCGACTGCAAGGCTTTACGGACGAGATGTTTGATAAGGCACGGGCGGTCAACAGCGACAATCAGCTATACCGGCAGGCCGGTAATTCCGTGACGGTTCCTGTAATCTACGCCATTGGGAAACAAATCCTTGCCGCACAGAAGGCATTGGAATGTGGAGAATAAGATGTTTCAGAAAAATTGGAACCCGTGGCCCATTTTTATCGGCATGGCGGTCGCAATGACCGCCATCGCCGTATTCTATCGACAAATCATGTGATGGAGGTGATTCATGCTGGAAACTGACGCATTAAAAGAGAAGCTGGAAATGGAAATCCATCGCTTTGCCCGACCGCCGGAGGAACTTTCTTCCGGTGATCCGTATTTTGAGCAGCTTCAGACCATGCTCGCAATCCGAGATGAACTGATAAATATTCCGCTGTGCGATATTCAGCGGAATATGCTGCTTTCGATGGAAAATGTATTGGAATCGGCATGGTCATTCCGCAACACACCCGTCCCGGATCGCTGCATGAATCCGAACAATATCAGCGAAGTGGTGTACTACTTCCTTCAGGACAAAGGCGCTGAGTACCGGGGCGACCTGCTCTATGAACGGGCCAAAGCCGAGTTTGATGCCCGTATGGAAGAACTCGCCGCCCTGCCGCCCAAAGAAATTCTTGACCACGCTTATGAGAAAATCATCAAAGAAGATTTTCTCTGCCATCTGGAGGAAGGGTTGGACGAGTGGGAAACGGACGCTCTGTTGTCTTATCCGCAGCCTTTGGCGGCTCTCTACACGGAATGGATGGGAGTTGATTACTCCTATCTGGATATAGACAGAATCCAAAGCACGGCAAAGCAAGCAGCGGGAAAAAGGTTAAATGAACTTCGCCGCCATGAGTTTGACGTCAATGGTGAGCCGCCCGTGGAACTGCGGTATTTCTATGATTTGCATAGCGAGATACTGGACAACCCAGATCTGGAGTGGGTCGGTGATATGGAGCCATGAATCCTCTGATTGTAAAAGGCGTGGTATTTGGGCTGCTGCTGGCTTGTGCTGCGCTCTGGGATATGAAAGAACGAGAGATTCCCAATCTGATTCCGGCCATGATTTTAGTTTGTGGCTTGATAGAGCTGCGCCCCGCCGCTTCTGTGGCGGGGCTTCTTGTTACGGGAGGTCCGTACCTGTTGGCCGCATTGCTGACACATGGGAAAGCCCTTGCCATTGGTGGCGGGGACATTAAGCTGATGGGGGCTTGCGGCTTTGTTCTGGGAGTGTGGCCTGGTCTGCTACACAGCATTTTATCTCTGATCCTGGTCGTGCTTACAGGGGTGATGCTGTTTGGAGTACGCAGACAGGACTTTTCTTCCATCCGGCTACCACTTGCCCCGTTCTTCTGCATTGGCGGCGTAACTGCTTATTGGCTGGCGGCTGCGGCCGCTGTAATCTGAACAAATGGAGGTATCAACTTGAACAAGAATATTTTCAGAAACCGGACGATCATCGGTGCGGTTTGCATCCTGCTGGCCGTTCTGGTTTGTTTTGGCATCACGCCCCTTTTCAATGCGGGTTTGAAGGCCCAGACCGAAGCGGTACGGGTAAAAGCCGAGGTGATTCCCCGTGGTACTTATATCACGGCGGATATGGTTGAAGTCTACACCAGAGGCGCATCCGGTATGCCCGACAGCATTGCCACATCGCTTGACGAGGTAGTTGGCCGATATACCGATGTGGAACTTCGCAAGAATACGGATGTAAACACCGGTTGGCTTTCTTCTGAACCACTGACTCAGTACGAATACCTGACCAAGCTGGACGGCTCCAAAGTGGCGATCTCCGTTACCATTCCCACTTTTGCCAAAGGCGGTTCCGGCAAGGTGGAGGCTGGCGACATCATCATGCTCTTTGCAACCGATAAAGACACCGGAGAAACCACACAGCCCCCGGAACTCAAGTATGTAGAAGTCCTGGCCGCAACACAGAGTTCCGGCGCCGACAAGGAATATCAGGCGCCCCAGGAGGATGAGGAAGAAAATCCCGAAGAATCGCTTCCTTCCACTATTACCCTGCTGGTAAATACCGAACAGGCACAGATCCTCGCACACTTGGAAGAATCCAACAGTCTGCACCTGGCATTTGTGTACCGTGGAACCCGTGAGAACGCAGAAAAGTTCCTGGCAGCTCAGGATCAGTTCTTTGTAGAGCCGGAGGAAGCTACCGCAGCTCAGGACGGCGAACAGGGTGAGGTGTCCGATGATAACCATGCGGCCGACAGCACCGGCGATAATGCGGCCGGCAATGAACCCGCAGAACAGGAGGTTGAGAATACCGATGGCGAATAAGCAGAAACAGATGCTTGCTGTGTGGGGCAGCCCTGGGGGCGGGAAAACCGTAACTGCGGTCAAACTTGCCCTGGAATTGTCCAAGCGGAAGAAAAATGTGGTGCTGGTGTTTACCGATGTGACGGCGCCCACGCTTCCGGCTGTGGTCAGCGAAAAGAAACTGCCGGATGTGTCCGTGGGCGAACTGCTGGCAGCTCCCGGAATGACGCAGGAACAGGTTCTCAAGACCTGTGTTCCCTGTGAGAAAAATCCCTATATCAGCTTTCTGGGCTACAAGGCCGGTGAAAATGTCTTTACCCATGCGGAGTACAGCAAGGAAAAGGCGGTGGATATGCTGGTCCTGCTGCGGCACATCGCAGATTATGTGATCGTGGACTGCACCAGCCTTTTGACCGGTAATGTGCTGGCGACCACCGCACTGGAGGTGGCTGATGATGTGCTGCGGGTGTGTGGCTGTGACCTGAAGGCCATCTCTTACTTCTCGTCCTATCTGTCGCTGGTTGCTGACAGAAAGTTCAAACCGGAACAGCACATCAAGGTGCTGTCCAACACGCGCCCTTATCAGGGCGGCAGCGAATACGAGAACTCCTTTGGCGGCGTGAAATATCGGCTGCCATATCTTCCTCTGCTGGAGGAACAGGCGGCGACGCTGAAACTGCTGGAACCGCTTTCCGGTAAAGAGGCCAAGACCTATGAGCCGGTCATTGCCGCTATTGCCGGGGAGGTGTTCGGAGATGGCAAGTAATATTGACCTGTTCTTCAATACCAGCAGGAATAAGAGGACATTCCCCGAAGTGCTGGCGGAGATTCAGGAATATCTCGCCAGTAAGTATTCGACCCTGATTACCGACAACCCGGAGGAACAGCACCAGCAGATTACCGCATACATCGCAAAGTATCTCAATGATTACAGTCTGGGCGTTGAGGGCATGAGCCATGAGGAACTGATCGACAAACTCTATACGGAAATGGCCGAGTTCTCCTTTCTGACGCCCTATCTTTTCGCAAATGATGTGGAGGAAAT
This sequence comes from Owariibacterium komagatae, assembly GCF_045865535.1. Lineage (GTDB taxonomy): Bacteria > Bacillota > Clostridia > Oscillospirales > Ruminococcaceae > Ruthenibacterium > Ruthenibacterium komagatae. Next base: position 1,941,659 of record NZ_AP031406.1, on the reverse strand, counting down.
CAACATCAATTCGTGGAAAGATGTGAAGATCACCTATGCGGACGGGCGGGTGGTTCCCACCAAAGAGCGGTTCCAGACCCCACAGCACGCTGTCGATGTAATCCGCAGACTCCTTCATAAGTCCGGCATGATCTTGGATAACAGTCAGCCTGGAGTGGTGGGCCATCTCTCCAATAAAATCCGTATCACGGTTCTGGGAAATCCGCTTACGGACAAAGAAAAAGGTGTGGCTGCATCCATTCGTATCGTGAATCCCAAGAAGTTGAGCCGGGATGATTTTATCAGCTATGGGACGGCCACCGCCGAGATGCTGGACTTTTTGACCGAAGTTCTCCGGTTCGGTTTGTCCATCTGCGTGACCGGCTCCACCGGCAGCGGAAAAACCACACTGATGAGCTGGATTCTCTCTACCATTCCCAATGAAAAGAGAATCTTCACCATTGAAAACGGGTGCCGCGAATTTGACCTTGTGAAAGAGGACGCCGAAGGAAATGTCATCAACAATGTGGTCCATACCGTTACCCGTTTTTCTGACGATCCCAAGCAGAACTACGATCAGGAGCGCCTTTTGGAATTTGCCCTGACCTGTAACCCGGACATTGTGTGTGTCGGTGAGATGAAATCAGCCGAGGCTTTCGCCGCACAGGAGGCAGCCCGTACCGGCCATGCGGTTATCACCACCACCCATGCCAATAGCTGCAAAGCAACCTATTACCGTATGGTGACGCTGTGTACCCAGAAATATGACATGGGCGACAAAACCCTGTATAACCTGGTGACAGAGGCGTTTCCCATCGTTCTGTTTGTGAAGAAGCTGGAGGACAACAGCCGCCGTGTCATGGAAATTACCGAATGTGAGATTCTGGAGGACGGCACCCGGCAGCTTCACACCCTGTACCGCTATCATGTGTCGGAAACCTCTATCGAAGATGGCAAGGTAAAGGTGCATGGTGAGTTTCAAAAGGTATCCTCGATCTCGGCCAGCCTGCAAAAGCGGCTTTTGGAGAACGGTATGCCGCCCCGTCTGCTGGAGCGTATCGCCGGTGGCGGTGTAAAACCGGATACTGGAAAGGAGGAAACTGCGTGATTGTATTGATTTTGCTGGCTTTTGCCGGGATGCTGACGGGCATCTTCTTGATTCTGGGCATGACGCCCTTTACCTTTGCGGAGGAACTGACCAAGCCGCTTTCCGGGCGGCGACAGCCGATTTCCAAAAAAATCCAGCAGGTCAACCACCCCAAAGAGCCGAAGGGCATCCGTAAAACCGTGCAGGAAGCGCGGGAGATGTTGATTCTCACCGGAAAGGGTGGGAAGTTTGCTGCTGTCTGTGCTTTCTCGCTGTTTTTGGCGGCAATGGGAGCTGTGATCTGCATTGTGATTCAGAACTACTTTATGCTGCCAGTTTTGACCGCCGGAATGGGATTGCTCCCGTTTTGGTATGTCCTGTTTACCTCTCACAGCTATAAAAAGTTGATGAACAACGAGATCGAAACCGGGCTGTCCATCATCACAAGTTCCTATCTGCGCAGCGAGAGCATGATAACCGCTGTGGAAGAAAACATCCATTACCTGAACCCGCCTGTGGCAGATGTGTTCCGGGGCTTTTTGGCCGAAACCAATATGATAAGCGCCGATGTGAAACAGGCGCTCTCCAACATGAAGCCCAAGCTGGACAACTATGTGTTTCGGGAATGGGTGGACGCCGCTATCGCCTGTCAGGACGATAAGAGCCTAAAAAGCACGCTCACCCCGATCATCGGTAAACTCTCGGATATGCGGATTGTTGCGGCGGAACTGGACTACCTGCTTTATGAGCCTTTCAAGGAATTTATCACAATGGCGTTCCTGCTCATTGGCAACATCCCATTGCTATACTTTCTGAATAAAGACTGGTACGATGTGCTTGTGAATACGGGCTTTGGCAAAGGGATTCTGGCGGTGTGTCTGCTGGTGCTGCTGATCTCGTTTGCGGCGGTGATCCGGCTCACCAAGCCCGTCGAATACAAGCGTTGATCCCGTCAGGAGGTGTTACCATCGAGAGTGCTACCGATCTCCCTGCGGGACGCCAATGCGTTTGTTCTGGCGCATCACCGGCACAGTGGTCAGGTGCGCGGCTGTAAATTCTGTGTGGCTGTCGTGGATGATTTGGAGGCCGTTCATGGAGTTGCGATTGTGGGGCGCCCCGTTGCCCGCCGACTGGATGATGGCAAAACAGCGGAAGTGACCCGGCTTTGCACCGATGGCATTGCCAATGGGTGCAGCTTTCTTTACAGCCGGTGCGCCCGGATTGCGAAACTGATGGGCTATCAGAAAATCATCACCTACACCCTGGCAACCGAAAACGGAGCCAGCCTGCGGGCTTCCGGCTGGCAATGTGCGCCGGGACTGCGAGGCGGCGGGAACTGGAATGTGCCGGGGCGCCCCAGAGCCGACAGCCGCAACACCGGCCCCAAACGGCTCTATTACAAAGAATTGAGGTGACGCGAGTTTTGTATCTCATTTTACTATGCTTTGGGACGCTCTTTGGCCTGGGAGCGTTCTTTTTATTGGCCGGGCTGCTCCGGCTGCCGACTTCCGCAAGCACTAAGGCGGTTCTGACCGTAACGAGCCGTGGAAAGTCACAGAAAGGCAGCATCAACGCTATCCTGTTCGATATGGCGGCACGGCTCTCTCCGCTGGTACATCTGGATAGCTATAAGCGGAAGAAACTGGAGGCGCAGTTAAAATCCGCTGAAATTAAAATGTCCCCGGAAACCTATATTGCGGCGGCTTGGGTAAAGGCTGGGCTGATTGCTCTGCTGATTATCCCGGCCCTTCTGATTTTCCCGATTCTTGCGCCGGTCATTGTGTTTCTGGCGGTGGCAGTTTACTTCAAAGAGCAGAAACGAGCGGACGAGATCGTTCAGCAGCGCCGGGAAGAAATCGAGGCCGAGCTGCCCAGATTTGTAAACACCATTGAACAGGAACTACGCGCATCTCGTGATGTGCTGAACATCCTGAAATCCTACCAGAGAAATGCCGGTCATGCCATGAAGCGGGAACTGGAAATCACGATTGCAGATATGGCATCCGGCAACGAGGAAAACGCACTTACCCGAATGGAGAGCCGGATTGGAAGTACCATGCTGTCCGATGTGGTGCGCGGCTTAATCTCGGTCAAGCGCGGCGATAACGGAATTATGTATTTCCAGATGCTTTCTATGACCTTCAAGCAGTTGGAACTTCAAAAACTGAAACTGGAGGCCATGAAGCAGCCGGGGAAAATGCGTAAGTATTCCTTCATGCTGCTGGGCTGTTTCCTGCTGATGTATCTGGGTGTCCTGGGCTATGTGGTGTTGGAAGCCTTTGGCGATCTGTTCTAAAGGAGGTGGTGAAACCGTGAAACGACTTCTGAAGGACAAACGGGGCGAGGGCTTTGTGGATGTGTGTGTCCTGGTCCTGGCGATTGCAATGGTTCTGGCTTTGGTGGTTCGCATTGCGCCGGTGTTCGTGGCAAAGCAGAACCTTGATGTTTTTGCGGACGAATTGGTTCGGACAGCGGAAATCAATGGGCAGGTTGGCTCTGCCACCAGCGCAAAAGCGGCGGATTTACGGGAGCAAACCGGACTCGACCCCAATATCTCATGGAGTGACACCGGGAAAATTCAGCTTGGCAACGAGGTAGAAGTGACCCTCACAACCACCGTCAACATCGGACTGTTCGGTGAGTTTGCATCCTTTCCTGTCACTCTGACAGCAAAGGCCAGCGGGACTTCGGAGGTGTATTGGAAGTGAAAAAGATCCGAGAAGTCCTGAAAAGCAAATCCGGTCAAGGTGTACCGTTGATTTTGGCGGTTGTCCTCTGCTGCCTGATTCTGGCCTGTGTGACCTTTGAGTATATGCGGCTGATGATTGTTGCACAGGGGGTGCGCGATTCTGTCCAGTCCGCCATTGTGGATGTGGCTACCGAGAACTGGGATGAAGCCTATGCCGGTTTACGGGAGGGGTACTCTGGTGGCTACCAGCTTGCCGGTTCGTCCTGGTCGCAAAATGTTACCAGCGGCAATGTGTATGCCCGCCTGAAAAATGTTTTGGGCGTTGAATACAAGGACGGACAGTATGTAAAGTACAGCGGCGAGGATTTGGAGTATCGACTGTACGACCTGCACCTGGAAGTGGAAAACGCTCCACTGGCGCCGTCTGTGCCGGATGGCATTACGCAGCTCAATGTCACAGGAACAATCACTGTTGATGTGCCGCTTTCCTTTGGGTTCGGGCATCTGCCCCCCATGCAGATCACCATGAAACTCAACGCCAAATATGTTCCCAGGTTTTAATTTTGTGTATTTCGCCCTGCCGCTTTTCCATAGCGCAAAAAAATATTTGGCAGGAATCACACCTGGACGCCGTATTTGTGCAAATGGTATAATGATGACGAGAAATATCACCATAATTTTAATATAAAATCACCGTACAAGGAGGTTTTCAAATGAGTGCAAAAAACAAGAAGCTGTTGGCCGTTCTTGGCGCAGCCGTCGTTGTGGTAATTGTGATTGCCGCAGTGCTGCTGGGCAAGGGCGGGCAGACCACAACCGTTGATCCGGCATCCACCCCCTCGGATGTATCTGCCGAGGATGTGGATAGCAGCAATACCCCGGACAGCAGCTCCAGCGAACCGCTGGTAGTGGTGCCGGACACCTCTAAACCCGAAGCGACTGACAGCCAGAACCAGACCGATGCTGTTTTGAATGTGGAGGAAGAAGATCAGGTAGACGTTAACCTGACCGACAGTGAAAAGAAACCCGAAACCACTCCGCCCCCGGCGCCTTCTCAGGAGGAACAGCAGGCGGCCAGCGAAAAGGATGAGCCGATTGTGCATGAGCCGGACAGCAACCAACCCCAGACCGGCGACACACAGGGCGGTTCCATCTATCTGGAGGGCTTTGGCTGGATCACCGACGAGGGCGGCGGCTCCGTCCAGCACAACATTGACTCTGATGGAGATATAAATAAACAGGTCGGCAACATGGGCTGATAACAAGCCCAGAGAGTACGGTAGCGATACCGTACTCTTTTTTTGTTCTCAACTAATTTGATTGGAGGTGCGTTTTTGAAGCGGATATTTGTGATACTGCTCACATTTGTGCTGCTGTTGGGTATCTGTCCTATGAGCGCCCTGGCAGAAACCGGAGGAAGCGGAAACGTGGATGGCGGTGGCGGCGATATGGGGCAAGGAACCTCGCAGAACTCCTGGAACCCTGGTATGGATGGTGTACGAATTACTGTGGTTGATGCAGAATCCGGTCAGCCTGTGTCGTCCTCTTTTGATCTGACTAATAAAACTCCATCTATCAAGATTCATTTTGGGAAAGTCAGTAAAATTCAATATGCAAATGGGGCAAGTATTTCTCCTACCACAGAGAATTACGACTACTACACCCCCGCAACCTCTATGCCGAGGATCGTCAGCAGTGGCAGCCAGAATGCCAGCATTGAAGCAATCAAGAAATACTTCTGCTCCGAGTATGCGGTAAAACTGGTGGCGCAGCAGACCGGAATCGCATACGAGGAACTGATTGGCGGACAGTACAAGCTGTTTTTGGAGCCAATCGCCTATTTTAAGCACAACGGAATTATGATGGCCATGACTGCCCATGAAGCCGCGCTCTATGATAATCAGGCAGGCGGGTCCTTGCGTAAGACAATGACGAGTTTGACCCATAAAAACCTGCCGCTGGCTATGTTCCTGGAATATGCGGATATGGGATTTCCGGCCTATACAGGGGCTACCAATAAGACCTGTTCCAACGATACTATTATCACCTATCTGGGTATGGGTATTGTATGGTTTACCGACCCGCCCGAACAGCCGGAGCCAACCGACTATGACTACGAGTATCGTGTGGATACAGATGTCATCACGCCGGTAACGCTTTATGCGGGATCGGAGATCAATCCTGATAGCCCTGCTACGGTATCCTTTAGTATCAACGGCAGCACCTACCGGATGAACAATATTGTGATTCCATCGGGAGATAGTCAGATTGCCTGGGTAAAGTGGCATACACCGTCGGAGCCGCAGGATATTACCATCTATGTCAGCACTAACAAAGGTTCGTTAAGCCAAAGCACCATTCACGCAAAGGTGGTAGATCTCTCCGGCAACGACCCGCCCGATCCGAAAGCCACCGATACAATGGGAAGCTGGTCGGCCAGCAGCATTCCCAGCCGAGAAACCAAGACCTATGCAGCATGGAGTGTCTGGTGGGCGAAATGGCACCCCTATTGGGTGTGGCACAGCACAGGGAAAAACACAGGATATTGGGTAGACGATGGATGGTATGATTACTTCCGGGACAATTACTCGGCCAGCATGACCGCCACCACCCGAATCGAGCCGGACGAAAAGGTTCCCACCGCTTCGGGCGATTTGATGAAATCAGGCTATGGCGTAACAAACACTGTAACGGCAACCGTCAGCACCTCTGCCCCGCTATCGCACTATACCTACGGGCAGACAGCCGTATCCTACTTCCCGGAGTTTGGCTATGGAACCTACTGGCGGCTGTTGGAGCGGCTCACCAGCGGAACAACGGCGCGGTTCCAGTTTGCCAAAAACATTTACAGCACCTATAACCAGCGGGTGCATTTTTCGCCGGTTTGGTTCCCGGACGGGAGCTACACAGTCAATACTCATGTGATGGATATTTGGACGCCTGCGGGGATGCTTGCCATGAATCTCACCGATGATGTAACGATCAGCGGCTCCCTCTATGATGATTGGCATATCGCACCGGGCAATCCGTAAAGAAAAGGAGAATGGATATGAACGACAACAGAATGATTCGGATTATGGTGTTTGAACCTGGGCGGGCGCCTTATACGACCATGCTGGAGGATTCTCTGGAACACCGGCAGGAACTTGTGGGCGGGGACATTGAGTGTATTCCTCTGCCCTGCGAAACGGTTCTCTGCTGCAATGCGTCCGGGAAACTGACAGGTCTGCCGGAGAACCGACAGTACGGGCCGGATATCCTTCACGGAACTTTTTTCCTCTATTGCGATACCCCGGAAGGACGGGGCGTTTCTTTGACCGATGAACAGATTGCCATGTATCAGGAGTATTTTCCGCAGCCGGTCCCCGCAGCGGTATCCTTTGAAGTACGGTCCGCCGCCGACATGAAAGAGTTTATGAACCTCATGTTCGGCAAGGGATGGGACATGGACACCGGAGCTGGAGAGGATATGGAGGCAAGCCGATGAGCAAAATGTTTTCGGTGGTGACTCTGGATGCCTCCCACTCTCTGATGACGGAGCATTTTGTCCCCGGTAGCCCTGATGGGCTGGATGAACTGCTGGACTGTGATGAAATCTCTGAGGTTCTTGCCGAATGGCCCCTGGGGGATACCATCGAAGCGAAAATTCAGACCTATCTCTATGGAGATGGCGAAACCGTGCGGGCTGACGAGGAGGATTTGGCTTTCTTACGAGAGCATTTTGACGAGCTGGACGCCAGCGATGCCCTGGACTGCATCTCAGACCACAGCTTTTCTTTTGAATCGGACGAGTTGGATTTTGGGTACGGTGAAGAAATCGAAGATGAAGAAGATTTGGAACTATAAGACACGGCTCTGCTGAAAAGCAGGGCCTATTTTTATGGCAAAGAAAGCGAGGTCGATAAATTGCTTTTGCCGATTATTATGATCTGCGTCTGTGCGCTGCTGGGCGGTGGGACGCTGATTTTTCTGAAGTTGTCGGCCAAACACAAAAAATCGAAGAACAAGGACAAGGAAGAACTGGCCCAGATCACCGCCAATGAGTTTGTAAATGTGAAAGATATTCGGGGGAACTTCCTCTATACCCGTGACAATCTGGCTCTGGCGTATCTGAAGATCTACCCGATCAGCACAGAACTGTTCAGCAAAAACGAAAAGCGGCTGATTGCCAAGCAGCTTACGGTAAGCCTGTCCAGCGCACAGTACCCGTTTCAGCTTCTTGCCGTATCCCGCCCGGTAGATATTTCTCCGCTGTTGTCGGAGCTGTCTGCCACACTCACTTCTTCTTCCGATGTGAAGCAAAAGGAACTGCTGAAGCAGGAAATCGTGGAAATGGGCGCCTTTGCTCTTTCTGGCGAGGTTGTGGAACGGCAATTCTACATCAAGATTTGGGATAGGGTAAGCGATGGCGTTGAGCGCGATCTGCTTCAGAAGCTCAAGCTGCTCGGCGGATATTTTTCGGACAGCGGCATTCAGACCGAGATTTTAGAGCAGCAGGATATTGTCCGGCTGTGCAACCTGGTCAACAACCCCGCCTATGTGCATTTGGAGGATTCCGGCATCAATGCTGCGATCCCGATTTTGGAAAGTGTAGGTGTTGTCTAAGTATGAAGCACACCCGGCAGGATTTGAAAATCATGCAGGGTTGGAGCCTCGAAAGAAAAATCAGAGTTACGCAGACGAGAATCATGGAATGGTATATGCGGTACGATGGGCAGGTCTTTATCAGCTTTTCGGGCGGTAAAGATTCCACCGTGCTGCTTGATCTGGCACGGCGGGTCTACCCTGATATTCCTGCTGTGTATGTTGACACGGGGTTGGAATACCCCGAACTGCGCGATTTCGTAAAAACGAAGGACAATGTTATTTGGCTTCGCCCGCGCTATCCGTTCACTCAGATTCTTGAGAAGTACGGCTATCCGATCATCTCCAAAGAGGTTTCGGATGTTATCAACGGCGCAAGAAAGGGACAACCTTACCGTCTGGCACGACTCAATGGAGAACTGCTGGACAAGAACGGAAAGAAGTCGATCTACAACTGCGAGAATTACAAATACCTTCTGGACGCTCCCTTCAAGATTTCGGCAAGGTGTTGTTACCACATGAAAAAAGCGCCGCTGAACAAATTTGAAAGGCAGTCTGGGCGGCACCCGATTACGGGTGTCCTGGCCTGCGAAAGCAAGCTGCGGGAGCAATCCTGGATCAAGTTTGGCTGCAACGGCTTCGAGCGCCAGCGGCCTCTCAGTCAGCCCCTTGCGTTCTGGCTGGAAGAAGATATTTTGCGGTATCTGAAAATGACCGGCATTCCCTATGCTCCCATCTATGGGGACATTGTTGAAAGCCGCAAAAAGAACGGCACCCCGATTCTGAAAACCACCGGTGTTTCCAGATCGGGGTGTATGTATTGTATGTACGGCGTTCATCTGGAGCATGAGCCGAACCGATTTCAGCTTATGCAGGTGACGCATCCCCAGCAGTATGATTACTGCATCAATAAATTGGGGTGCGGCGCTGTGCTGGACTACATTGGGGTGCCTTACCGCAATCAACAGTTGGAGGTGGATCATTGTTAGGTTCTAAGAAAAAAGAAGAAGTGTTTCCCGTCAATGAAGCGCTGTTAAATGTCATTACCCCGATGGGGCTGGAAATCAAGCGAAACAGTTTGGTCATCGGTGAAAATCTGGGTAAGGTGTACGGCGCCGTCCGCTATCCGCAGAAGGTGGATATGGGGTGGCTTTCCAAGATCACCAACATTCCCAGCACCATTGTTTCGGTGGGGATTACCCCCATTGACAATGGTTCGCTCATTTCCGCAATCTCCAAAAGCATTGTCCAACAGCGCGGCGCCGCTGACAGTGCCAAAGACCCGCTGACCCGGCAGCGCGCCGAGAAAGCCGCCGAGGACGGCGAGAAAATCATGCAGCGGATCGACCAAGAGGGCGAAACGGTTGCCATGATGTCGCTGACCGTGATGCCGATTGCACAGGATGAGGTCAACTTCACAAAGGTCTGCCGCCGTGTGGAGAGCGCCTTCAACATCCAGAAGTGCAAGGTGCGCACCCTCGCCAATCTCCAAAAGGAAGGGTTCCAGAGCATTTCTCCCACCTATCCGGCCAACTCCACGGTGGACAGCATTGTGTCCCGTATTATTCCCATGAGTACCTTTGTGGGCGGATTCCCGTTTGCCAGCTCCGGTTACAACGATGGTCGGGGCTATTATTTTGCAAAGGACAGCAACGGCGGCCTGGTGATTCTGGATACCTGGGAGCGCGGAAACGACCGCACCAATAGTAGCTTCGTGATTATGGGTGTGGCCGGTATCGGCAAGAGTACCGTTGTGAAGCACATCATGCTTTCGGAATACATGAAGGGGACGAAAATCCTGTGCATCGACCCGGAATCCGAATATAAGGATATGTGCCGGAACCTGAACGGAAGCTGGCTCAATGCTGGCGGCGGAAAAAACGGCCGCTCCAACCTTTTGCAGATCAGACCGGCGCCCCGTGACGATGACGATGAAACCGACAAACTCTATACCGATGAAGGAAACGGAATGTCTGATATGGCGCTGCACATGAAAACACTGGAGATTGAATTTTCCCTGTATCTGCCCAGCCTGACGGATATGCAGAAAGCAATCCTCAAGCAGACGATCATTGAACTCTATAATCAGTTCGGCATCTTCTGGGAAACGGATATTCGGCAGCTCAAGGCCACGGATTTTCCCATTCTGTCCGACCTTCACGCCCTGCTGGAAAAGAAAGCGGAGGCCAACAAGGAGAATCCGGTATATCGTGATCTGGCAATGCTGCTGTACGACGCCGCAGCGGGCAGCGACAGCTTTCTGTGGAACGGCCACACCACGCTGGAGGCCAATTCCCGGTTTATTTGCCTGGATACCCACGACCTGCAAAATGCGTCGGATAATGTCAAGCGCACGCAGTATCTGAACCTGTTGAGCTGGTGCTGGGAGGAAATGAGCCGCGACCGGAATGAGCGTTGCCTGCTGGTATGTGACGAGGCATATCTGATGATTGACCCGCAGGTTCCGCAATCCCTGGTGTTCCTGCGTAATGTGGAGAAGCGGGCAAGAAAGTATGAAGCTGGACTGGCAATCATTTCTCATTCCGTGGTGGATTTCCTGGCCCCGGAGGTCAAGATGTACGGGCAGGCCCTTTTGGATATTCCGTGCTATAAAATTCTGATGGGCTGCGACGGCAAAAACCTTCAGGAAACCAAAGACCTCTACAACCTGACGGACGCGGAGCAGGAATTGTTGGAGAGCAAGCGGCGCGGACACGCGCTCTTTATCATTGGGTCCAAGCGGCTTCATGTGAACTTTGAGATTCCGGCTTACAAGTTTTCCTATATGGGCAAGGCTGGCGGCCGGTAATTCGGTGGCGGCCGGGAGCAATCCCGGTCGCCTTACTTATTCCACACAGGAGGTTTTCAGATGAATCATGCGGAACGATACGAATACCTGGTCAACAAGATGGCTGCCATACGTTGGAGGGGCAGTGATTTGGACGCTTCCTACCATGCCGCCCTTTTCCTGATGGCTTCCCATCCGGCTCTCTTTCAGAAGATGGATCGCTACCTCTGCCCGGAGGGAATCGACTTTACCAAGATGATGCGGAAAGAGGAGTTTGAATATGACTGGATGAAGATTACGGCGGATGCCGCCCGCAACCTCTTTTCCTGGAACAGCAAGTGTGCTGCTACTCCTTTTGAGATTTCGCGGATGCCTGCCCCGGCGATTCGGGCGCTCTTTACGGCCTGCTTCATCGCCAATGGGGACTACATGGTATCTGTCCGGGAAAATGACAAAGGAGAAAAGGTGTTTGAAATTGACGACAGCGCCGGTAAACGGCGGGAGGCGTTCAATCTGCAAATGGAGCAGATGATGGAAGCCCCCGGTATGGAACCGGACTGATTATGGAGGTGATTTTTTGGCTGTTGATCCGTTGACTGCAAAAATTCTGGCAAAGGTAGCTGTGCAGGCGGCTACCGACTCCGAGAGCCGGAAAAGAATCCTGTTTATGATCCTGGCCCCGGTTCTGGGGCTTTTGCTTTTAATTGCCTTCATCCTGTACCTCATTACCAGCCCCTTTTCCGTACTGTCCCAATGGTTGATTGGTGATGAGGTAAACGTGGTGGAGGATTTTCAGAAGCAATATGGTTACAACCAGCAGCTCGGCATTTATGAGAAAGACTATATAGATGGTAGTGGTCAGAGCTATGAGGGCATCATCTTTACGGATGGGGTGACCGAAGTCGTCTACTACAATCAGTTGGATGAGCGTTGGGCCGATCTTCCGTATGGAACCGATAATATCGGCGGTTATGGATGTGGCCCGACCTCTATGGCGATTGTGGTATCCAGCCTGACAGACCAGACTGTTGATCCCCCCACAATGGCAGAATGGGCGTATCAGAATGGCTATTGGTGTTCCGGCAACGGTTCCTATCACTCGTTGATACCGGGGACTGCGGAGGGCTTTGGGCTTCAATGGGAAAGCATCAGCACCGATGACCCGCAGGCCGTGGTGGATGCTTTGGCATCCGGGAAATTGATTGTGGCACTTATGTCAAAAGGCCACTTCACATCCAGCGGTCACTTTATGGTGCTGCGTGGAGTGACCTCTGAAGGAAAAATCCTGGTGGCCGATCCTGCCAGTAAAAAACGAAGCGAACAGGAATGGGATATATCAATCATTCTGGATGAGGCCAGAAAGGGCGCCGCAGCAGGCGGTCCCTTGTGGGCGATCTACTAAAGGGGTGCGATATGAATAACCGAAACAAGCTGATTGAACTGTTTATCTACATCGTGATCGTAGTGGTGGGCATCGTCCTCTTGCTGACCGGTGGGGCGGATGACAAAACCAGTGCTGAAAATATGGGAGGTGAATCCTATGCTGTTGTACTTGACGAGTAACCAGAAAAGCAACCTGATCGACCCCGCCGTGCGGAATATGACTCTGCCCGCCAAGAAGCTGGTCGGCCGGTTCAGCCTGAAAAGTTTCGTTACCAAAGATATGCGCAATTATGCCAACGCCAAATTCTTTGTGGTGGATGCGGCGTGTATCGAGGAAAGCGGCAATGATTTCACCCTTGCCCTGCAATCCTTTCAGATGATGTTCTCCGCCCGGATCATCGTCATCCTCTCCGGCTACGAGGATGTGAACGGCGAGGTACAACGGCTACTGTCCATCGGCGTTGTGAATCTGGTTACGGGTGAAACGATGGAGGACGCCCTGGACGAGCTGACAGAAGCGCTTTCCGAAGATGGGATGCAGCGGTATGTGGTAAAGGCTCCCGTCTACGAACAGCCAGCTACCCGGCGTGAGAAAGCCCCGGAGCCGGATGAGATTATTCCGTACCGCTGGAACGCCCGGAATATCCGTATTGCCGTGGCCGGTTCGCAGCGCAGGAGCGGCGTGACGGTGACGGCCTTTAACCTGGCCTCTTGGCTGGCGGCCAGAGGTGCGGAGGTGGCGTATATCGAAGTCAATCAGAACCGCCACCTGCAGCTCCTGCTGAACATCTACGAAGCGGCGCCGGATGGGGAGCATTACACCATTGATGGGATTGACTGCTACCTGACCAACGAGCCGGATAGGGAGTATCAGTTTATCATCTATGACTGCGGCGTGATGCAGACGCCCACCTCTATTTTCCGTGACGCGGATCACCGGCTCCTGTGCGGAAGTGTCCTGCCCTATGAGATTCCGGTGTTCCACAAGGCATTGTCCGAGTGTGGTTCGTTGGAAGTGCGCCCGATAGCGATCTGTGTGCCGCAGGAAATTCAGGAATACTGTATGGAACTCTTTGGGGAAGATGTGCAGATTGCGGCGGCATCCCACGACCTGTTTGCAAAACGGGTCAACGGACAGATTTACCGGCCGCTGGTGGAGAAGTATATTGCAGGAGAAAAACGCCTGTAACAGTAAGACATGATTGGGAGGATTGGAATATGGCAAAGTTTGAGTATATGCAGCGGGCATTTTCTTCTGAATTGAAGCCCAGAGCGCGGCTTGTGCTGCAAGTCCTGGTTCTGCATTGCAACAAAGAGGGCGAGTGCTTCCCCTCTATCAAGACCATAGCCGCCAAGTGCGGCTATGGGGTGTCCACCGTAAAGCGGGCGCTGGATGAATTGGTGAAGGCGGGATATATCGTCAAGCAGGCCCGGTTTGACGAGCGTAAGAACGGCGGCCAGACCAGCAACCTCTATACCTTATGCTCTGACTTGCCCTGCCCTGACGAGCCGGAAAAAGCCCCTGTGCCGGAAGATGATGCGTCTGATGAATCCCCGGCAGTGCAGCCGGAAAGCGCCCCTGCGGATGCCTGTAACGCCCCTAATCCCACACCTGGGGAGCAGTCTGCCACTTTGCCGACAATGGATTCCTACTCCTTTGCAGATGGCTTTGAAACAAAAATCGGGCGGCAGAATTGCCGCCCGATTCGTATGTGGACTGGGGGGCAGTCCATTTTTATACCCCCTTGAACCGTACAGGTGAACAGATACTTACGGATGAAGAAAAAAGTAAATAGCTGTGCTGTTGATAGGCACATTTTAATCAAACAGCCAAGTAAAATAGGATTGGATCAGGCTGTTGGATGGGAATATAGTGCGAACAGCGATTCTTTCGGCTGGAAGAATGTTTGTAGCGTTTTGTGTCTACAAATAGTCATATATCGCCTTAGTTCCCACATCATCCAAAGGCTTTTGACTAATGGAAGAAAACAGCTGTTGTCTTTGGAGTAGGGTTACTGGGAGAGGTATTCGCAATCGTAGACGCCGGATTGCCAATCATAATCGTAGTTAGCAGGAATTTCAACCTTATTGTTGTCCCACGGCTCAAAGTTTTGGTACTCTTGATAGTATGGGAAAACAATATTGGTGCTGTAGAAGTATTCCAGTTTAACTTTTCCATTGCTGCTGTTTTCAATGGCATCATTCAAATCCCAAGTTTCGAGGTTTTGGAATACAAACAGTGTAGCGGCAACAGATGTACCAATGAGAAAAGCCACAGCGGACTCCGGAACAGAAAGCGCTGTTGCAATTTTTGCAGCGACCGATTTTGTGATAACGCTTACACCTTTTCCAATCAGTTCATCTACAAGGAAGGTAACGAAAGTAGGGCTGTTCATGCCTTTTTGATAAAATTCTACTTGCTTATTTCCCATATAAATGACTTTTGTAAAGATGACATTAGAGATCGGGCTAAGACTACCAGTATAGTCCAGTGTTAGAGTGCCGCCGGAATAGCTTGTGATGGTTTTCGCAGCAGCAAGAGGAGTGCTTTCCAAAATGGCGTGATAGCTTTCCATTAAGGCATCAACTTCACGCATGGTAGTTGCGTTTGCAATTTTTGTGGTAATATTTTGGAGTTGCTGAATTTCGTCATCGTTCAGGCCGAAATCTGCCAATTCTTGATTATAGGTTGCCAGATCAGCAGCAGAAAAAGAAGTTTCGGTAGCAGATGGTTCAGCTGCAAAGGCACTAAAAGACACGAGATTGAAGCACAGGATAGCAGCCATAAAAGCTGATATGAATTTGGTCGTTTTCTTCATGGCATATAGCCTCCTTCATACTTTTTGCAAATGAGTAGATATAGGGAGTATTCCAATGAAAAGGAATAGGCATAGTAAAAGAAGGAATGTAACGATAAAAATTGTATAGGCAAGTGACTTTTTGGATAGCGTATCAATCAAAAAATTCAAATACCTTGTGAGTATATACATCTCACTGGCAAAGAATAGAATGAATATTGGGTGATGTTGAAAGGAAAAAGTAGCACACCCAAGAATGTACTGAACAACTAAAAAAACGATTGTATTTATTGACAGGGTTATCCATTTGGAAAAGGAATTTTTATTCATTCAACCTTGCCTCCTTGCATCCTTCTTAGACGATATAATAAACCATTGGAATCATCTCCTTTAGTCGGGAAATGGGTAAGAAAATTACTGCTCAATTTCCAGGTCCATCGGTATCACCTCTTTCTCACAAAAGTCTGTAATTTCAAAACATTGAATCTTAGAAGATTATATTCTGCGGAACACACATTTTTATGGATGGTTTTCTTAATTCGCTTATACCCCGTAAACGAATAACGGAAGCCATTTTGGACAGTTGCCTAAAATTTTTTTGGATTATTTTTGCGGATACTTGACCTCACACTTTATAAGCAGTCTACCGTTATGCCAACAGTGGGTACCTATTTCTTAGAAATAATTCTTTACGGTATCCAAACTTAACTGTATTGTGAAGCGTAAAGTCCAAGTCAGGTAGTTAGCAAGAGGGCCACAAGATCGTGTCTTGTGGCCCTCTTGCTTATAGTGCGTTTAATTTGGAGATAGGAAGAATTGATTTGTGACAATGATATTAAAATCTCGGTAGTATTTATTGTCCTGTGTTTTTGAGAAAGAACAAGTATCTATAGATGCACTAAATGGAATATTGTTAAGCCAAAAAGAAATTGTTCTTCCTCTGGATTTGCTTAATTCTTCGCATAACGCCTGTTCTTCTTCGAGTGGCTTTACTTGAAAAGAGAACATGATTTTTTCGTTAATTCTAAAACAGTTTGCAGCAAAAGCATAGGTCTGGTATTGTAATTGTAACTTTGTTATAAGGGATATTTGCATGGCAACTGATTATTTGTAGTAACTGGCAGACACTTCGGGCGCCGTGATAGAAAGTCCGTTGGCGTCAATCATAATGCCAGAAAGGGTAGCTTTATTCTGGCCCTTTCGAGTGGTAACATTGTCAATGGTACCACCGCAGTCACCATCAAATTCAATATCCCCGAGAGGGAATAATTGACCACGGTTGGTAGTTACACTTCCGGTAAAGACCATAGGCCCTTTGGTTTTAGAAGTAATCCCCCAGCCGATCATACGAGAGTCCACCCAATAGATGGTAGCGGTACCAGCGTCCCCAGTGACAGTCTTTCTTTCCCGGGGATCATAAGTCACAGTTTTACCGTTTTCATCGACATACCAATAAACGGTAACGATTTCGCCGTTAGGATCAGGGGCTGGGGCATCTTCAGGGAACCACTCCGGAAGGCTTGTACTTTTAAAGACAACGGGTTCTGATGCTTCCGTGTCAGAGGTGTTTGCTGCAAAGGCGGGAACACAGAAAAGGACAGCCATAACACACAGTAACAACGCGGACATAATTTTTTTCTTCATAATAAACTCCTTTCTAAGCCTATAATATAATGCAAACTGTTTGAATTTATCATGTCAAAAATGTATGGTCTATGGGTATTTTAATACATTTCCTGTGTTATCTTACGAGCAAGTACCTTTGACAGAGAATCTTGGAAGTTCTTTCCCAGAAATACTTACATCAAC
Organism: Owariibacterium komagatae; assembly: GCF_045865535.1. Classification (GTDB taxonomy): domain Bacteria; phylum Bacillota; class Clostridia; order Oscillospirales; family Ruminococcaceae; genus Ruthenibacterium; species Ruthenibacterium komagatae. The sequence continues at coordinate 1,924,542 of NZ_AP031406.1, read as the reverse complement.
TGTTAATTCGTAGGTTTTCCCCTTTGTAACCGCTACTTCACCGCTGAAAACAAGATAGCTTGTAGAAGATTTTTCCCACGTTTTGATACATTGACCACCTTGCCATAGTTTAATTACTGCGTCGATGTCGTCCGTAGGCTTATCGGCAACGATGAATACCGAACAATTAGCAGTTGTCCCATGAAAAGAAATGTTCGGAGTAACCGTTGCCGCTCGTGTTGATGCTGCATAGGCAGTCGTGGAAAACACCATGAGAAAGAGAAACAAGATAGGGAAAAATCGTTTTTTCAAAGGGATGACCTCCTTCATTCGCTTATATCCCGTAAACGAATAAAGGAGGTCATTTTGGACAGCTGCTTAAAAATTTTAGAATTATTTTTTTTTGACATTCTCGGCCAGCTTAATCATGGTATCCTCAGAAAGATCTGCCATGATGCAAAAACAGAAAGTATCTTCTTCTGATAACCAAACCAGTACATTAGCAGAGGCTTCCTCGCCAGCTTGATAGAAGTCTGCTTTAATGTTTCCAACTTGAACTGACTTCACCTCTGTATAGTCTGATGCTACAAACAGGCTTGTGGCATTATCTCCATGTGAATAGGAAAAAGTTATACGTTGCCCAGAATCATCTGCATATATCATCAAGGTATTCCCATCAATAGCCTGTTTATCTATCAGATGAAATTCGCCTGGTAGCCATGTTAGATCATACTCTACAACATTGCTTTTTTGTGGTGGTTCACCAATAAATCCATATTCAACAAAAGACTCGTACTGCTCCCGTACCCATGCAAAAAAAGCAGCTCGCGCTTCTGCATCCACTGTCAGCCATGTACCGCTGGCGAGAGCCACCGCAAGAACAAAGCAAGCTGCATATTTGGGCAGTTTGTAGATCACGGGATGTTTTGCTTTCCGAAAAGTTCGGCGCATTTTTCTCTGAAACGATGGGGAAAACTCATGTTCACATTCTGCTGGAGCGGGGAGCGAATCCCTGATTGCCTGATCCGCTTCAGCCGCCGCTTTTTTCAGCATTTCCTTGCTTATCACAGGATTCCCGCCTCCTCACATAGTTTTTTCAATTTGTTTTTGGCCCGTTGATCCAGTTTAATTGCGGCCGGCAACGACAGTCCCAACATCTTTGCGATTTCTCTGACCGTGTACCCATGATGATAACGCAGCAAAATCATTTCTCGATACCTGGCAGGCAACTTCAAAATACATTTTGTCAAATCGTTGTCCCCTTCATAATGAGCATTTGTGCCTTGAATTTCCTCGATCAGTTCGACAGAAGGGTGTTTTTGTAACCGTCTATACTGATCTATTGCTTGGTGTTCAACTATTGTAACGACATAGCTATGCGTTTTTGGACACATCGGATCATCAATTTTTTTAATGTTTTCTGCTATTTTTACGAAAGCCTGATGCACAGCATCCTCTGCATCCTGCTCGTTATGTAAAATTTCGTAGGCCACATGGAACATCAGGCCACGATACTCCAGATAGATCTGTTCAAACAGCGACTTCTCCTCTGGAGTTTCAAGCATCATCATATAAATTAACATAATGCGAACCCCCAGTCATAATCCATTCCATTGTATCATGTAGTCTGACTTCTCAACAAGTAGAAAGATTCAATTTACATAATATTTTGCGTGGATGAGAAAATGGGGGATGATATAGGGAAAGATAAACGGCAGGAGCCATTTGGCGCCTGCCGTCATTTTCCTTGATTCAGCCGTGCGATAAGACCAAGCAATATAATTAAATCATCATCTGATAATGTCCTGATGCCATCCAACGCCTTTTTGACAAGCTGTGGGGTGTTTTCGGTAGCGTCAAAAAATTGCAGGGGCGTTATTTCAAAATATTCACAGATATTTAAGAATTGCTTCATGGAAGGCAATGCCCGGCCGGAGGAAATAGCCTGGATGTAGCCACGGTTTTGTCCCAGTTCCAAGCTCAACTGGTATTCAGAAATGCCTTTTTTCAACCGCAGCTCCGTGATCCGATTGCGGATAAATTCTTCGTCCATAAGTTCACCTCTCTGATTGTTAGCATATCAGAAAGGTTCCCTGGATATTGAACATTATTTGTGTTATAATTTGGCTGATGATTTCGTTTACGCCTTATTAAATAAGTTATTTTTGTTTTCTATGTGTTGACCGCTATTAGAACAGGAGGAAACCGCATGAATGAATGCGTTTGTGCTATTACTGGACACCGGCCAAGCCGGTTCAAGTTCAAATACAGTGAAGATTATGCCCTTTGTAAGAAGATCAAAGCCAATATGCTGGAAGTGTTCCGAAAGCTACATGATGAAAAGGAAGTCCGGCGCTTTTATGTTGGCGGCGCCCTGGGTGTTGATATGTGGGCGGCTGAACAAATCCTTCGTCTGAAGGAACAGCCTGGATACGAAGATATTGAATTGGTTGTGGCCCTGCCGTTTGTCGGCCATGATGCCAAGTGGGATCAGCGCAGCAAGCGCCGGATGGAGTTTATCCTGCAACATTGCAGCAAAAAAGAAGTCATCGGAAACGAAGATTGCCGTGAGAGCTATGTCAAGAGAAATTGCTACATGGTAGATCAGGCCAACTACCTGGTGGCAGTTTATGATGATGGGCGGAATCTGCGATCCGGTACAATGCAGTGTGTCAGATATGCACAGAAGAACCATGTGCCGGTAGTTTTGATTCACCCGGATACAGCAATAATAACATGGTAAGTTTCTTCAAAATATTTTACAGTCCGTTCCCGTTTAGGACATTTCTGCAACATTTCCTATTATACTAAAAGATAGTATAATGACATAAAGGAAGTGAGCGCATGAGAAAGATACTGATTGTGGAGGACGATACTCTTTTGAACCGGACTCTGGGATATAACCTGGCGTCTGATGGATATGAAATCACAGCGGCCTATAACCACAAGGATGCTGTTTTCCATTTGAAAGAAACCGAGTTTGATGTTGCGCTCCTGGACATCAATTTGCCGGATGGCAGCGGTCTTGATCTTTGCGAAGAAATCCGGGGGCGCGGCCAGCACACCTACATTATTTTCATCACCGCCAACGACAAGGAAAGCGATATGCTCAAAGGCTATGAAGCAGGCGGCGCGGACTATGTGACGAAACCTTTTTCGGTGACGGTGCTGTGCAGGAAGGTGGCGGCGGTCTTTGCCAATCTGGAACTGCGCACGCCCCGGCACGATCTGTTTGACGATGGCTTTTTGAAAATCGACTTTTCCGAGCAGCGGGCGTCCCTTGCCGGGGAGCCGCTGGACTTCACCCCGAAGGAATACCGCACCTTGTTCCTGTTCGTGAAGAACCCCCGGATTATCCTGACCAAGCGGCAGATTTTAGAGAAGCTGTGGGACATTGACGGGGATTTTGTGGACGAGCATACCCTGACCACCATCATCAGCCGTATCCGCAAAAAAATCGAAACAGACGAGCATAAGTATATCAAGACAGCTTACGGCATGGGCTATCAGTGGATCGGTGGTGAACCAAAATGAAAATAGAAAACCTGTCCATGAAAAAGTTTCTGTGGCTTATTACTGGTGGCCTTCTGGCAACCTCTTTTCTGGTGCTGCTCTGTCTGTTTTTGGTCACGAAAAACCTACGGGTGGTTTTGTACGGCGGGTTGCTGACCGCTGTGTTTCTGGTATGGGGCGGGATTTTCCTGCACTACTTTCAAAAGAAGCTGACCCTGTTCACCGATAGCCTGTGCCGGACGCTGGATGACATGATGGACAGCGCCGCACGGCCAGAAATGGACTATGAAGCGGAAACGCTGCTGGCGAGAATCAGCCACCGCCTGGAACGGCTCTACAACATCATGCAGAAAGACCGAAATACGGTGGCAAAAGAAAAGGCCGATCTACAATCTCTGTTATCGGATATTTCCCACCAGACCAAGACCCCCATTGCCAATCTGAAAATGCTCAATGAAACCATGCTGACCCGTCCGATTTCGGAGGAACAGCGGCGGGAGTTTTTGCAGGCAACCGGCAGCCAGCTTGACAAGCTGGACTTTCTGATTCAGGCAATGGTGAAAACTTCCCGGCTGGAGGCTGGTGTGATTACGCTGGAGAAAAAGGACGCTTTAATAGAGGAAACTTTGGTGTACGCCATCAACGGGATTTTGGCTCCAATGGAGAAAAAAGGTATTGAGCTGACCGTGGATTGCCCAGAGGGGCTGACCATTTCCCATGATAGCCGCTGGACTTCCGAGGCCCTGTTCAATCTGCTGGACAATGCGGTGAAGTACACGCCTGCTGGTGGCAGCATCCATGTGTCCGTTCAGAATTGGGAAATGTACTGGAAAATTGATGTGACTGACACGGGCCGGGGCATCCCGGAACGAGAGCAGGCCACGATCTTCAAGCGATTTTACCGGGAAGAAGCGGTGCATGAGGTGGACGGAATCGGCATTGGTCTATATCTGGCCCGTGAGATCATTACCATGCAGGGCGGGTATATTCTGGTGACTTCCGAGGTTGGGAAAGGTTCCACCTTTTCGGTGTTCTTGCCACAAGAGTAATCAAGCGGCGGCCTGTGCGGGCTGCCGCTTTTTCAAAAAATTATCACAGCATGGATTTTAGGACATTTCTGCAACATTTGGGAGGTAGGCTTTTCTCAAACAATGAGAGGAGGAAGTTACATGGCTATTACAAGGACATTGATTCTCAATGCGGTCCTGCTCTGCCTGCCACCTATGATTATCCTGGGCGTTTTCAAATTCTTCTTTGTCCGGCATATTCGATGGGCAGCCGGAGTAGTGGCATTGATTGATGTTGTTATCTTTCAGACACAGCTATTTTATTATGAGAGCATCTGGCTTGTGCTGTTCTTTTTGGTGATTCAACTGGCAATTACCGGCTTGCTTTCCGTTCGGCTTTACAAAAAATACTATCAAAAATGAAATGTCCTAAAATTGAAGCAATTCAGTCCAAAACCAGAGGGCGTTTAGGACATTTCTGTAACAATTCAGCTTTAGACTACTCTTATCAAAAAACAGAAAGGCGGTATTCATATGAGTATCTTGCAGACCAATGATCTGAAAAAATATTACGGTACTGAGCCGAACATTACCCGCGCTCTGGACGGTGTGACCTTCTCCGTAGAGGAAGGAGAGTTTGTAGCGGTGGTGGGTACATCCGGTTCCGGCAAATCCACCCTGCTGCACATGATGGGCGGTCTGGATACTCCCACTTCCGGCAGCGTGGTGGTTCGGGACAAGGAACTGGCCAAGATGAACGACGAGCAGCTTACCATCTTCCGCCGCCGCAACATTGGGTTTGTGTTCCAAAACTACAATCTGGTGCCGATTCTGAATGTGCATGAGAACATTGTTCTGCCTGTGGAACTGGATGGCGACACCGTGGATCAGAAATTCATGGTTGAGGTCGTGAAGATGCTGGGCCTTCAGGACAAACTCCAGAATATGCCCAACAACCTTTCCGGCGGTCAGCAGCAGCGCGTGGCGATTGCCCGCGCCCTGGTATCCAAACCGGCCATTGTCCTGGCTGATGAACCCACTGGCAACCTGGACAGCAAGACCAGCGCCGACGTGCTGGGCCTGCTTCAGCGCACCAGCCGGGAGTTCAACCAAACGCTTGTGATGATTACCCATAACAACGAGATTGCCCAGCTTGCCGACCGTATTGTGCGCATTGAGGACGGAAAAATCAAGGCGTAAGGAGGTGGAGGATATGACATTACCATTTGAAAATGATACGCGCAGAATAATACATGGTCTTGCGAAAGCTGATCTGAAAACACACAAATTAAAAACATTTTTAACTGCAACCATTATCGTTCTGGCCACCTGTCTGATGGCAACTATTTTTTCGGTTTTAGTGAATGATGCGTTGGATCAAGCGAATCAGGCTCCATACCATGCTATGTATCGGGCAGTAAACGAAGATACCAAAACCACACTCCAATCGGATAAAGATTTTGAAGCCGTAGGCATCTACAAATCTTTTGGAAATCAGGTTGACCGTGATGGTCGTACCGATCTGGCATATATGGACGAACAGGCGCTGGCCTTTATGGGGTTCCGGCTTGTAGATGGCGTAATCCCGGACAGTGAAAATGAGGTGCTTGTGTCCGAAACCTACTTAAAGAATCGTGCTTTGTCGGTGGGAGATACTTTCCGGTTTGCTTATGTTGACAGCTTGACCAATGAAGAAAGAGAAGAAGAATTTACTGTATGTGGTACGATTCAAAACAAGGAACAAGAACGTGGAGAGCAGTTTTATGTTGTAACATCAAACAGTTTCCAAATGAAATATGCCCAACAATACAGTCAAATAACTTCGGATTTCAGCACAGAAACCGCTGCCACGGTTGATGTACTTGTTTTACTCAATTCGGATTATTCCAGTACAGGTTCCGATACCCAAAAAGACTTTTTGAAAAGCAAAGGCGAGTCTGCAGGCATCCCCAGCTTTGATGTTATCATAAATGAGAGTTACATTGATGGAGTTTACTTTGATGGAACTGTGATCGCTGCTGTCATCTTTTTCACCATATTCTTGATGTTTGCCAGCAGCTTTGTGATATACAGCATTTTTTATATTTCCATCGTAAATTCCATGCCAATGTATGCCCAACTGATCTCATTGGGCACAACACAAAAGCAACTGCGCCGGTTCTTAAATACGCAAGGCAATATGTTGGCAGTGAGATTTATACCGCTTGGAGCATTGATTTCTATTTTGCTCATTGTCTTAATCTCTGGAGTACAATGGCTTCTGTATGATGCTCTCATTACTTTATTTGCGATCCTGCTGATTTATGTCGTTATTAAATTTGCACTGAGGAAACCTGCAAAACTTTTGGCAAATGCTTCACCCATTGAAGCTATGAAATTCAGGGATGGGGAAACCGCTGGTTCTCACAAGGCACTAAAACAAATTACCCCTGATTCGTTAGCAAAAAGCAATCTGTACACAAATCGGAAGAAAAATCGAATGTCAATTATTTCGCTAAGTATCAGCGGAACATTGATGATTGCATTAGCCATTTTTGTGTCCTCTATCAATCTTCCGGCAATGATACGGCAAAGCTATCCTATGGATGAAGATTTTCAAATTGGTATTCAAATGGACAATTTCTACGAACGTTTCCCGACAATTATTCAGAACAATCCATTATCCGATGAACTGATGGGACAAATCACAGATATTCCTGGTGTCCAGAAAATCATTCTTGACGAGTGTGTTATGGGCCGTTTGGTTGAATCGGCTGTAAATTATACCTCGCTCGAAGATAACTTGGAACTGCTGAATAGCTTGTCACCAGAACTGATCGCCAATGTCAGCGAAATCGTAAGTGGAACTGTTAGCTATGATGATTTAGGTACGAATGAAATTGTAATCAATAAATACCGCACAGATCGAAGTGAACTCAACTATGGAGATTTGCAAGTTGGAGATTCGTTGACATTCCGTTTTGAAGTCGGTGGACAGACCATAGAAGAAACATTTACTGTTGCAGGTATTGCCTATTTCCCCTCGACGGGATTATTCTATTGCACTCAAGAAGCAATCGAACAGATTTCCCCGTATAATAATACAACACATATCTCTATCTTTTGTGATAAAAACTATACGGAGTCTGTAAAAGACAGACTGGCATCTCTTATCAGCGGAAATCCGAATTTACGGCTCAAAGTATATTCGGAAGAATATTCTATGATTGCAGGGTTTATCAATGTAACAATGAGTAGTCTATATGCTATATCTGCCTTTGTCGTGATATTCGGATTGCTCAATATGATAAATATGCTGATTAACAGCGCAATCATCCGCAAACGGGAGTTTGCTTTGCTACAAGCTGTTGGGATGACAAACCGGCAACTGCGAAAAATGCTCTACCGGGAGGGTATGAGTGTCAGTATCAAGTCGGCACTATTGGCAGCGGCTTTTGGTATTACGATTGGTGGACTTCTGTGCTATTTGGCAAATAAGGTAATGGCTCTGAAATTCGTTATCTTTGCCATTGATCCGTTACCTGTTCTCTTGTTTGCTGCTGTACTGATTGGGTTACAGATTCTTGTCAGCTATTGCATCTGTCGTTCAATCGAAAAAACAAGTCTGATTGAAAATCTGAGGGCAGAATAAACACTGCCTTTCAAGAAGAAAACTGGTCGGGACAGAGATTGCTTGTCCCGACCAGTTTTTGCTATTTGTAAACTTTCTTTAACCATATTGTCTTTTTGCTCGCTTTGTGTTATAGTGTTATATATAATAGCATAACAGTTAAAACAGCAAGAAGGTGAGATGGATTGAAACTAATTATTTCAAATGTATCAGGCGTACCCATCTACGAGCAAATTAAGCAGCAGGTCAAGGCGGCAATCCTATCTGGCGAACTGAAAGAGGACGAAGCCTTACCTTCTCTTCGAACACTGGCAAAAGATTTGAAAATCAGTGTCCTAACCGTTACAAGGGCCTATACAGAATTAGAGCAAGAGGGATTTGTCAAAAATGTTCAGGGACGCGGCTGCTTTGTCATGGGCCGTGGCTCTGAACTAATGAGAGAGCAGCTTATCTGCAAAGTAGAAAATGGGCTGACCGATGCAATCAAGGCGGCAAGAATAGCAAATCTTCCAAACGAGGAACTGCACCGTCTTTTAGATATTTTATTGGAGGCGAATACAGATGACTAACTATTTAGAGGTGAAAAACCTGTCGAAATCCTTTGACAGTTTCCAGCTTCACAATATCAGCTTCACCTTGCCGAAGGGATATATTATGGGGCTGATCGGGCCAAACGGCTCCGGCAAGACAACCACCATCAAACTCATTCTGAATATGCTCAAGCGCAACGGCGGCGAAATCAAGATCATGGGGCTGGATAATGTCGCTGACGAGCAGAAAGCAAAAGCGGAACTCGGTGTTGTATTTGATACCAACTATTTCAGCGATGATTGGCAGGTAACACAGGTAGAAAAATCTATCTCCGTTTTCTACCCCAACTGGAAGTCGGAGCGGTTTGCCGAGATGCTGCGGAAGTTCCACATCGCTCCCACCAAGAAAGTGAAAGAACTCTCAAAGGGTATGCAGATGAAGTTGATGCTGGCCTGTGCGTTCTCTTACGACGCAAAGCTGCTGATCCTGGACGAACCCACCAGCGGCCTCGATCCGGTTTCCAGAGATGAACTGCTTCAAATTCTCTCGGAATATATCGAGGACGGAGAACACAGTGTACTGTTCTCTACCCATATCACCGGCGATTTGGAACGCGCTGCTGACTATATCACTTATATCAGCTATGGAGAATTGTTTTTCAGCGGCAGCAAGGATGAATTTGTCGATATGTTCCGCATTGTCAAGGGAGGAACAGAAGAACTGTCTGCTGACCTGAAGGAAAAAGCTGTCGGTGTCCGCACATTCTCTACGGGCTTTGAGGCCCTGGTCAAGACCGAAGATACGGTCGCTTTTTCCTCTTTGAGTATTGAACCGGCGACCATTGATGAAATCGTTGTATTCACGAGCAAGAAAGGTGACGATTATGAGTAATACATTAAAAGCAACAAAATTAGACTTTTCGCTGGTAAAGCCCTATATCAAGGTGATCGGTTTTACCATGCTTCTTCCTATCGCTTTTGCGGCCATTAACCGTTCCATCCTGACCGGCGTTTCCTTTGCCATGTGCTTTATCGCCATGACCACAGGATACACTTTCTCTGTAACGGAGAAAAACAGCATGGAGCGTTTGTATGGGATTTTACCCATCAAGAAAAGCGAAATGGTAACAGGCCGGTATCTCTTTGTTCTTGCGCTGGGCGCGATGGCTCTGGTGGTTTCTCTTATCACACAGCCGATTGTGCTGCGGGCAATGGGTGAAAGTGTTGGAGCATTTGATATGATTAGTGCAGCCATCGGCGGTTTATTCCTGTTTGCCCTTTATACCGTATTTCAAATTCCGGGCTATTACAAATATGGAGCCATCAAAGGCCGTGTGTTCATGTATATTCCTGTGGCTGGATTTTTGGCGACCTTGTTTTTCCTGCCCAAGATGCCCGCAGACAATCCCTTTGTGACTACGGTTGTAAGTTCCCCGGTACTGCTGATCGGCCTTGTGCTTGTACTCGTTGTTGTCATGTACGCTGTGTCGATCTGGTTCTCCATTCGGATTATGGAAAATAAAGAAATGTGAGGTGAGCAATATGGATTTTACAATTTTAGCGGTAGTTCTTCTGATTGGTGTCGGTATTCCTGTCCGCAACAAGCTGATCCGAAAATATCGGGAAGAAAAGAAGCAAAAAGATAAGGATCGGGATGCAAAATGACCGATATGGAGAAAGCCGAGTTCATCCGCTGTCCCATTTGTGGAAATAAAACACGGGACAAAATTCGGGAGGATACCATCCTAAAAAACTTCCCTCTCTTTTGTCCCAAATGCAAAAGTGAGTGTCTAATTGACATTGAACAATTTCATATAACCGTTATCAAAGCGCCAGACGCACAGCCGCAGAGCCGATAACTCACAAGATCCGATTCACTTGTGATTATCGGCTTTTTTGAATGTTCTGTGCCATATACCTGACTATTTTGGCGCAACCATGTTCCTGCTCAAACGGATTATTTTGCGGTCTGAAATGCAATGAATTTAGAATTGCTACAAAAGTGAAGCAATTCGGGCTGTTTTTTTGTCGAAAGAAGTGGGCGTTAGGACAATTCTGCAACAATTCGATTTTACAGTATTGATAAAGCCAAATATATAATCTATCTGCCCGGCGGCAGAAAAGAAAAAACCGTCGCTGGGCAGACCAATTTCTATGCTCAAAATATAATTTTAGCGGCGGTTTTGAGAAATCAAGGCCGCCGCTTCTTTCTGTCCAAAGGCTAACGACGACCCTATACCTTGCAATTTGGCACGGCGGCAATAGGAGGATGCCGCCATGTGCTACAAAGCCTTTCGACATAAAACGACAAGAGCCATCTTGTCAAAAAAAGTCTGTTTCCATTATCGAGATATTCCGGCCATGAAGATGAACAGTTAAATCATGTAAATACTTCTGTCAATTCCTTTGCGCCTGTCCGCATTTTGCGGATGGGCGCTTTTTGTTGTTTATGTGGGCCTTCGTCACCTGACGGAGCCTTTCATAAAAATTTCTTTCCTTTCCAGGTTGCCAAAATCGCAAGTCTTGGATTACTGAGGCGAAAGGGAGGAAATCACCACCCCGCACCTGTGCGGCGCGAAGGGAGGTGAGAATATGAAAGACTCCCATGAGCAACGCATTCAAAATCAATTTGGCGCCTTCTGCGTCAGGGTTTTGAAGAATGAGGCCCGGCATATCCAACGTGACTATGCCAGCCTTCTGGACCAGGAAAAGCCTTTGGACGAGCTGACAGCCTCCGAGCTGGAGCAGACCGCCGTGTGGGACGATTACTTTATGGACGAGCATGTCTTTGAAGTATTGGGACTTCCGGTAGTCGTAACCGGCAATGTCCTGGCCGATGCGTTAGCGCAGTTGCCGGAGGGTAAACGGGATGTGATCCTGCTGTCCTACTTCCTGGGTATGACGGACCGGGAAATCAGCGAAAAGCTGCATATCGTCCATCAGACCGTATCCAAACGGCGGCTCGTTACGCTGAAAGAACTGTACGAATATCTGGTAAAGGAGGGATTTGAATGGCCGGACATGTAAAGCCCATTCCGGTGCCTGTGATTCTGGCAGCCGTGAACGGTGACGAAAATGCTCTTGCTGCTGTCGTCGCTCATTATCAGAAGTACATTCGGGCTCTTGCCACCAGACCGGTGAGGGACGAGTACGGTAACGAATACCTGTATGTGGACGAAGATATGCGGCTCAGACTGGAAACAAAGCTGATACATAGTATCGTGACGAGTTTCAAGGTGCTGCCGGTCTAAAGTTGTTCGGGGTAAGTTTCGCTCCCTTTCCTTGCCCCTGACGATCCGGCAGCGGAGTCCATGATCCTTGACAAAGAAAGCCTTCGGGCAGCATAAGGCAGACGGATACGATCTGTCTGTGTGGAGCCGGTCGGCCGGTGCGCCAAGACCCTGTTGCAAGTCCGCAGGACGGGACCCCTACTAAACAGGCGAGCGACAAAACCAGGCCGCAAAACAGGTGTGGCAGCCTGTGGGCGAGGATGCACAGGCAGGATAATGAGACTCCCGCGTTGAACGCCCTCAAAGCATTGCGCGGCGCACCCATCAGCATGGGCCGGGGTGAGATTCCCGTGGAGCTGCGGCCAGCAGCCGTCCGTTTTTTGCCTCTTTTATGGTTTTAATGAAATGGCATGAAAGGGGCCTTATTATGCAGAAAATTCAATCTGAAAATAAATATGCCCCGCCTATGCGGAGCAAAAAGAAGATCGGCAACACGACCTTTATCGTCAATTCCTTTTTCCCTCAAACGGGAAATCAGACGATAGCCTCCAAACTGGAGAACCTGATAAAAGCCGATATTCAGAAACAAACTGTGACTTGAAAACCTTCTAACAGGCAGACAGGGAAAAGAAAGCGCGGTATAATGAAGTTGGACTTCAATATCGTGTTTGACTGCCGGATAGGAGGTATTTATGTATTACCAGTCAAACACCGCTGCCGCGCTTCAATTCCCTTACACGGCTATGAGCTCCGAAGAACTTACAGCTTTGTATTGTCGCTTATCCCGTGACGATGAATTGCAGGGTGACAGCAATAGCATTGTAAACCATGATGTAATGTATAGAGGGTGGATTACACCAAAAAACATTACATCATGACTGGCGGCTCATTTGTGGCGAATGAAAAGACAGTTATGATAAAGGAGGGATGCCCTCAAACCTACCGTAACTGTCAACCACATTCCCACGAAAGGAGCCTTGTATGGAACTGACTTACACCAAATGCGGCGACTACCTCATTCCCGATCTTGTGTTATCGGACACCAAAGAGTACCATATCGGGAAATATGGCCGGATGCGCCGTGCCTGCCTAAAAGAACACCGGCCCATTCTGTATACCGATCTCATTGTCACCGAAAAGCTGTTTCCCCACTTGGAGGAAATCGACACCGCCTGCCGGGAGCGGCTGGAAATCATTGAAAAAGCCATGATGCAACAAGAGGGTGTCACGGAAACCCTGAAAGCTGCCGATCAGATGGCATGGGTGCGCTCCATGAACTCCATCCACAACAGGGCCGAGGAAATTGTCCTGGCTGAGCTGGTCTACTGTTGAGGGAGGGAACGCAATGATTTTGGAAGCCATGTATAACGGGGAGTTTTATCCCTGTGAAACCGTTGTTCCCACGTCCCCGGAATACCGCAGGGCAGTCCAAACCTGTGCAGAGTTGATGGAGCAGCTGTCTCAGCGGCTCAGCAAAGAGGACTATGCGCTGGTGGAAGAACTCCGGGCGCAGAACGCTATCGCACAGTGCGAGGAAAGTGAGAGCCATTTCAAGTATGGCTTTTCGGCTGGGCTGATCGTCCAGCAGGAAGCCCATGCACAAGTGCAACAGAAAGAAGGAAAATAGCTTAAAGAAACCGTCTGAGTAGAAAAACTATTCGGGCGGTTTCATCGTTCAATGGTAGATTTATTCATATTTTCGTGGTAGATTTATCATAATAAAGTAGATAACAAATTGGGATTTATGTAGAGGAACAAGATGATGAAAATTAAGCTAATTGAGGATTATGACGATAAACAGAAAATTGCAAGACAGATATTAGAAGCACTACCTGAGTGGTTCGGCATAGATGAAGCAAGAGAAAATTACATCAAAGAAAGTACAGACCAACTTTTCTTTGCCGCTCTTGACGAAAACCAAGTAACAGGTTTTTTATGCTTAAAAGAAACGAGTAAAGACACACTGGAACTGAGTGTGATGGGCGTGTTAAAGGAGTATCATCGCCACGGAATTGGAAAAGAACTATTTTTGAACGCCAAGAAACTCGCATCAGAAATAGGATATACTTTTCTTCAGGTAAAGACAGTTCAAATGGGACACTACGAGGAATATGATAACACAAATCATTTCTACCTCAGTCTGGGTTTTAAGGAATTTGAAGTCTTTCCTACCCTATGGGACGAATGGAATCCTTGCCAAATTTATATAATGTCACTACGGTAAATCCCAATTTACCGAGGAAACAAAATCCGTTAGAACTCTAAGAGCATATTTCTATGCTCTCCTGTCGGGAGTAGTTGTGCGACCTGCGGAGATTCATTCTCTGTCATTCAAACCATGATAAAGCTAAATAATAGAAAGCCCACGCAGCCGGAAAAAGAACCGGTGGCGTGGGCTTTCTGTATATATGGTTATTCTGTCAGATCATCCGAAGTTTCCGCAACCAGCCTGTCAAAGTCGCTCTGATAGGTCCGATCCTGTAATACCCGGAACTTTTCAAACTCTTTCTCAGCAAAGGCTTTGGCAATGGCGGCGGTCACCTTGCCCTTATCATGCAGAATATCTTCCTCGTTGAACTGTAAAAATGCGTCAAGCCGCTTGACCCAATCGGCCATATACATGACATTTCCACGGCGGGCCTGCCGTTCCGCATAGTCCAGGTACATGGTGACGATCTCGTTCAGGTTTCGCATTTCCGTTTCGTTCAGATAGTTTTTAGCGACGGTGACATCCGATTTGCGGATGCGGCCTTTGGGGGCGTTTTTCCATGTGGTAAGCCCCATGTTGGGCTTGGTGCTGTCGGCACGGCCGTATACGATCTCGGCAGCGGTATGGTGGGTGACCGCATAATGGATCTTGTTCTGCACCGTGGCGAAAAACTCCTTTGTGATGGGGCTTTCCACATCGTAGTCGGCGCTGCACTGGGAATAGATGTCCGTGATTTTTTGGTAAAATCTTCTCTCGCTGGCCCGGATGTCCCGGATACGCTCCAGCTGTTCCTCGAAATAATCCTTGCCGAAAAAGTTCTCCGGCTCCCGCAGCCGTGCGTCATCCATCACATAGCCTTTGATGATGAACTCTTTCAACACCCGGTTCGCCCAAATGCGGAACATGGTCGCCTTTTTGGAGTTCACACGATACCCCACAGCGATGATGGCGTCCAGATTATAATAGTTGGTCTGATACCGTTTTCCGTCCGCCGCAGTTGTTTCCATTTTGGAAACAACTGAATCCTCGCTCAGTTCGCCGGATTCAAAGATTTTTTTCAGATGCTTGGAAATGGCCGCTTTCTGCACCTCGAACAGCTCTGCCATTTTTGCCTGCGTCAGCCAGAGATTTTCCTGAAAGAGCAGGATTTCCACCCGCACCTCCCCGTTTTCGGTCTTGCAAAAGAGGATTTCTCTGGTTTCATACGGGGTCAGCCCCTGTTCCTCGCTCATTCCTCGTCACCTCCATATCGTTTTGGTAAGTTTGGATTGTATTTTGTAATTCATTTACAAAATGCCAGGTATTCCATTTACTTCTTTCGATGAATCGTATTGGATTCCCATAGTAAGTTCTTTTCCAAATATACCATATCAATAAGCTGAACGCCGCATTCAAAGATAGGATGATCATAATTGTCCGTGAAAAAGTTTTTGATACGATGGCTTTCTATAAAACCGCATTTCTTATAAAAAGGGAGCGTCAGCTGACTGTCACCCGTCCCCACACGAAGAATACGAAAATTATCACGGTATGTCTGCTCAATAAACTCAATCATCCGTTTTCCGTAGCCCATGCGCTGGCATTCCGGCAGAACAGCAATATTCTTGATTTCAAGAACTTTGCTGCCTTCGTCAGTAACAACACATTCCGCTTTTACGCCATTTTCCTCCAAAACATACATCGTACCTTTTTCAAGATACCGGTCGATCATATCTTTCTGCTCGTCCGCAAGAAAAAGCAGGCTCATGTATCTCTTTTTATTATCCTCAATTTTGCTTATTTTCATCAACTGTCATCCCCACATACTTTACATTCCAACTGGCAGTCATACGGCTCGGCTTCTACATGAGACTGATTGTAGACAGCCGCCTCTGCACAGCCCATTTTGTGATAGAATGCCTGGCTTTCAACGGCTGAATGGGCTGAGATGTACAACTTTTTTGCTCCATGTGCCTTTGCCCATTCTTTCGCTGCTCGAAACAGTGCAGTGCCAACCCCTTTTCCTCGCATATCCTCTGACACATGGATACTTGAGAGGTCAAGGTATCTGTGATTTCCCCCAAAAAGTTTCGGTTCAACTGACACGAAACCTTTCAACACCCCTTCGCAGAAAGCAGCATATACCAATCCACCTGTTGCTGCTGTGTTTCTCAGGCAGGAAACCAGGAATTTATAATCCGCTTCGCTCCAATCGTCAATAAACGGATCATCTTTGATAATCCATTTTCCGTTTTCTTTTCGCCTACATTTAACAACAGTTTGATGCCGTACAAAATGTCTAAATAGCTCTCGGCTTATCTCATTCTCTTGTAAGTTTTTATATATAATCTCCATTTCTATTATCCATGCAGCTCCCTTTGGTGTTTACTTTATTTTCAAATTCTGGATTCCAATAAATGCCGCTCCAATCGAACGCAAAATGATTTATCAGGTCTCTCCAAATGTCTAATTTTTAACGATAACCGTTTCTATTTCAAATCATAAACATACATCCTCGACAAATCTACCTCACCATCGCCCTGCGCCATACACAGGAACTTCCATCCGTAGCGCTCATAGAAGCCTGTGTGGTCTGTAATGAGATATAAGGTTTCCAGGCCGAATGAACGCATATCCTCACAAACATATTCCAGCAGCTTTCCTGCAATTCCCTGACAACGGTAGTTTTCCTCAACATATACCGCGCAGACATTTGGCGTCAAATCCTTGCGGTTATGAAAATCGTTTTCGATGACCCCAATACCACCAATAATCTGCTGATTCTCGACTGCAACATACCACTGCGGAACAATGCTTTTGCCCGTCAAGCACTCCTGTATGCTTCCCGCATATTCTTCAACTGGAATATCCCACTTGGAATGAAACCACTCTGCGGCCTCCGATGCCAGTTCGCTGTGTTCCCTGAGTTTCAGAATTTCCATAGCGTATCATTCCTCCTCATTTCCGCCCTTTTTAGAACGGCTCTTGTGGACATTGTACTGGTTCTTGCACCGTGGGCTGCAAAAGGCGGCGTTGGACCGGCTGCCCAGGAACACCTTCTGGCAGTGCTTGCACAGGCGCAAAGGCTGTTCACCGTCCACCAGCATGAAGCTGAACATCATCTGGATACCCAGCAGCAGCGAATGGAAATCCCAGTAAATGGTGGGTTTATCCAGCAGCTCGATGTGGTAGCTGGGGGCGATTCCGCCGAACGCAGCCATGGCCTTGCGATACAGCCCCCGTGCGTCCTCGTCGATGGAATCATAATCTTTGTAGTACAGGATTGAGGTAGACAGGGTGAATGCCCAGTCCTTGAACTGCTGGGCAACCCAGTCATAGGGTTCCGCATATTCCCGCTGGAAGCTCATATTCTTCGCCATCGGCTCGTCCATGAAGGTCATGGTCAGAGCAACCATCGTACGGTCACCGGACACGTTCCACGTAGACGTAATGCCTTTCTTCACCAAGTCCAGCTGGTCGAAGGGGTAAAACAGGGACAGATATTTGTCTGCCGCCATGGATTCTTCCTTGATAAAGTGGTTTTTCGGCAGATATACCGCCTCATAGTCCATAAAGGACGGGGTGGTGGGCAGAGCGGTCATCATCCCCAGCAGGCCGTACCGGGTGATAAACTCCATCACCGCCTTTTCCACTTCTGCTTCCGGCTTGCGTCCCATCATCAGCATCCCCACATTCAGGGCATCCAGCACAATGTTGGGAACCTCTTTCAGCGGATTGTAGACATCCGGCTTTGCGCTCTTGCCGGGGGTGATATACCGCTTGCCATCTTCCGCTGTTTTCAGCTCGTAATGATCGTACCGCACCCAATGGGAACGGGACTGTTCAAATAAATTTTTCATCATACACGCCCTTTCTCCTTAATCGTCCCAATTATCAGGGGCGGTTTTTCTTTTTTCTGCGCTTGGTCTTATTCTCCCGCCGGATCACGGCGTCCTTGCCCTGTTTTCTTGCGATTTTCGAGTATTCCTCCAAAAATTGGCGTTCCCGCAAGGTTAGGCTGCCGCCATGCTCCTGCTTGCCGCACAGATGGTCATACATCTGGCGCTGCAATTTCTTGTGGATGGTTTTCCGCAGTTTGCGGATATTGCGGTCAGACTGCCCACGCACAGCGGCAAGCCGGGTAGAGCTGTATAGGCGCAAAGAGAGAAAATACAGAACTTCCTTATGCTCCTCGCTCAGTTCCTCCACCATGCGGGAAATAAAGGGATCAGCGGTCAGGTTGTGCATCTCATAGGGGCAGTCAAACAGGATGTCCAGAAAGTTCCCGGCCATCAGCTGCCGGTATGTGGGGTTGTTCATCCAGCGGGGAATGAGCTTCGGTTCCGGCACCGCCTGATATTCCAGTGGCACATCCCCACGGAGGTTTTCGTGGTCCCGTTCCCGGCGCTCCCGGTTCCGATCCAGCTTGTTCCATTCCTCCACCACAGCCCGGAAATCCTTTTCGGTACGGGCCGCTTCCTCCAGCCGCCGTATGGCCTCAGCCCGCATCTCCTGTTTGAGCCGCTTATCACTGATCGGGGCGGCTTCTTCTTCCTCGTCCTCCAGCTCCGCTTCATAGTCGATGGGATGCTCGTCCTGCTCCAGCTCACTTTCCAGCTCGGCCAGACGTTCTTCCGCAAGCGCCTGTTCCAGCGTTTCTTCCGCCCCAGCGTCCCATCCGGTGAAGCCACCCTCGGTATCCAGAAGCTCGTCATCAGACAGATACGCCATGACCCCACCTCTTTTCAAAAAAATTTTTGCGATTTTTCAAAAATGGTTCCGTTTTGCACCCCGGATTTCTCCTATTAGTGGAAGAGTAATCTAAAAATAAGTTACTTGGGTTACATCGGCTCGTTCACGCAGGAGAAAGGGGGCTTTCGCCATGTTCAGGCTTGACGCAAAAAAGAAGTAACATAATTACAGGTTACAAACATCGGAACTATAACAACAGTATACACCGGATGTGCTGAAAGCGCAAGAAAGAGAGGTTCTATGGCAGATAAAAACGCCGTGTTTCTGACCCGGCACATTGGCAAGACCACCTATAAAGTTCGTGTCTACCTCAGCGAAACCGCCGAGGAAACGATGGAAGATAAAATTTTGCGGCTGATCCGCAACGACGGGCTGGCAAATCAGCCGGAATGTGGTATAATGGAACTGCCACAAATGAGCCGTCCGTCTGAAAGGAGCGCCTGATATGGCAAACAGACAGACGGAAGAAAAAATCACTGCGCTCTATGAGCGCCTGTCCCGTGACGATGACCTCACGGGCGACTCGAACTCCATTCTGAACCAAAAACGTTATCTCGAAAGCTATGCAGCGCAGCGGGGCTACACCAATATCGTCCACTACACAGACGATGGGTGGTCCGGCGGCAACTTTGACCGTCCCGCATGGAAGCACCTTGTGGCGGACATCGAGGCGGGCAAGGTGGCCCACTTGCTGTGTAAGGACCTAAGTCGGATCGGCAGAAACTACCTGCAAACCGGCTTTTACACCGAGGTAATGTTCCGACAGAATGGGGTTCATTTTGTTGCTGTCGCCAATAACATTGACAGCGAGGAACAGGACAGCGGCGAGTTTGCGCCCTTTCTCAATATCATGAACGAATGGTATCTGCGTGACCAGTCCAAAAAGGTTTCGGCAGCATACCGTGTCAAGGGCAAGGCGGGCAAGCCCACCACCAACAACGCCATCTATGGCTACAAAAAAGACCCGGAGGACAAGGACCACTGGCTGGTGGACGAGGAAGCCGCTGCCGTGGTGCGGCGGATTTTCCGGCTTGCGGTGGAGGGGCACGGCCCCCATGAGATTGCCAAGATACTCACACAGGAAAAGGTGGAGTGCCCCGCCTATTATCTGGCTCGCAACGGCAGAGGCAGCCGGAAGAACACCGTGGACACCAGCCGCCCCTATGACTGGTACGGCTTCACGGTCAGTTCCATGCTGGAGAAACCGGAGTATATGGGGCACACCGTCAATTTCCGTTCTTCCAAAAAGTCCTACCGGGATAAGCGGGTAAAAAATGACCCGTCCGACTGGCTGATCTTTGAGAACACCCACGAGGCCATTGTTGACCCGGAAACCTGGCAGCTGGCCCAGCAGGTGAAACGGACGGTGCGCCGGACGGATACCACTGGCGTCGCCAATCCCCTGACCGGCCTTGTGTTCTGCGCCGACTGCGGAGCCAAGATGTATAACCACCGGGGCAAGCGCAAAAAGGACGGGCGGGAGTATGGAACTGACTTCTATAACTGCTCCACCTATACCCTGACCTTTGAGCGTGAAACCCAGATGTGTTTTTCTCACACCGTCAGCACCAAGGCCCTGAACGCCCTGATTCTGGAAACCATCCGCACCACCGCCAGCTATGCCATCCAGAATAAGGAGGAATTCATTCAGAAGGTTCGCAGCATTTCACAGGTTCGCCAGCAGGAAGCGGCCAAGGAGCTGAAACGCAAGGTCGCCAAGGAGCGCAAACGCAGCGCCGAGCTGGATGTGCTGATTAAAAAGCTGTATGAAACCTATGCCATGGGCAAATTGGAGGAAAAACGGTTCGAGCTGCTGTGTGCCGAATATGAGAAGGAACAGGCCGAGCTGGAACAGCTGCTTGCCTCCGAGCAGGCACAGTTGGATCAGTTCCATGAGGACACGGACCGTGCCAGTCACTTTCTGGCGCTGGCACAGAAATATACGGATTTCACCGAGCTGACCGCCCCCATGCTCCATGAATTTGTGGAGAAAATTCTGGTCCATGCCCCGGACAGAAGCACCGGGGAACGGGTGCAGGAAATTGAGATTTATCTGAATTTCATCGGGAAGTTTGAAGTGCCCATGCCCGAACCCACCGAGGAAGAACTGGCTGCGGAGGAAAAGCGCCGCCAGAAGCGCATCCGTGACCATGAAAAGTATCTGCGCCAGAAGGAGCGCAAACAGAAGATTGCCGAGGGGCTGATCGTTCCGGGTGAACCGTACCAGCTGGTGTGCCAGTGCTGCGGAGAGCCGTTCCAGTCTGTTCGCCCCAACGCTAAATTCTGCAAACCCGCCTGCCGGGAGAAGTTCTACCGGCAGGAAAAGCGGAAAGCCAAAGAAACGGAAACATCACAAACTGCATAAAGACTGCGGCCTGCCCCAACAAACCGGGCAGGCCGCTTTTTTATGCCCTGAAACGGAGGGATTTTCATGACACTCTTTGAACTGGTAAAACAGAATATTTGTGTGCCGGATGCGGCGGAACACTATGGGCTGCAAGTCAACCGAAATGGGATGTGCAGTTGTCCATTCCATGAGGACCAACACCCCAGCATGAAGCTGAACGAACGGTATTTTTACTGCTTCGGCTGCGGGGCCACCGGCGATGTAATCGACCTTGTGGCGAGGTTATTTGACCTGAGCAGTTACGAAGCAGCGCAGAAGCTGGCACAGGATTTTGGGATTGGTCCGGACAAGCCGCCTGCGGCAGCTGCCCTGCCCAAACCGGAGCGTCCTCTGCTGAAAGCATACCGGCAGGAGGAAGTGCGCTGTCTGCGGGTGCTGTGTGATTATCTGCATCTTCTGGAAGGTTGGAAACAGAACTATGCCCCAGCCAATCCAGATGACAGTTTAGATGACCGGTTTGTGGAAGCCTGCCAGATGCTGGACTATGTGGAGTATCTGGCGGATTTGCTCATTGCCGCCGAGCTGGAACAGCGGGTAAAAATCGTGGAAATGCTGAACAAGGATGGCCTGATCGCCGGTTTGGAGGAACGGCTGGACAGGCTGAAAAAGGAGGATAGCGCCCATGAAAAGCAAAGCGCAGCTTGACGGGATGCCCGTCTGGTTCGATGGCAAAAGCATCAACGAAGCCCTGTTTTGTGAGGAGTTCTTGCAGACGCACAAGATCATCTTCACAAACGGGGCTTTTTTCACGCCCGAAGGCCGTGTGACCGATGAACTGCCCCTGCGGGGAGAAATTTTTGAGGAGCTGAAATGCTGTGCGGTCAGCAACATTCCCCGCAAAATCAGCAACATTGTGGAGCTGATGAAACTGGCGGCGTTGGTAGAGGATTTTCCCCCGGAGCCGGATCGGATTCATCTTTCCAACGGCACGCTTTTTCTGGACGGAACTTTTGCGAAAGGAAAGCCGAAAATCGTCCGCAACCGTTTCCCCGTGTCCTACAAGCCCAACGCCCCAAAACCTGTTCTCTGGCTGCAATTTCTGGATGGTCTGCTCTACCCGGAGGACATCCCCACCTTGCAGGAATATATCGGCTACTGCCTGATTCCCAGCAACAAGGGGCAGCGGATGATGGTCATTAAGGGCAGCGGTGGCGAAGGAAAGTCGCAGATCGGCGCTGTGCTGGGAACTTTGTTCGGTTCCAACATGAAGGATGGCAGCATCGGGAAAATATCCGAGAACCGGTTTGCCCGTGCCGATTTGGAACATATCCTCCTGTGCGTGGATGACGATATGCGAATGGAGGCCCTGCGCCAGACCAACTATGTGAAATCCATCGTCACTGCCCAGGGCAAGATGGATTTGGAGCGCAAGGGCAAGCAGAGCTATCAGGGATGGATGTGCGCCCGGCTGCTGGCCTTCTCCAACGGAGATTTGCAGGCGCTGTTTGACCGGAGCGACGGATTTTATCGCCGCCAGCTGGTGCTGACCACGAAAGAAAAACCGGCTGGCCGTGTGGATGATCCTGACCTTGCCGAGAAGATGAAAGCCGAGGTGGAGGGTATTCTGCTGTGGGCTTTTGAGGGATTGCAGCGGCTGGCCGCAAACAACTTCAAGTTCACCGAGAGCCAGCGCACCAAAGACAACCGGGAAGCAGTCAAACGGGACAACAACAATGTCTATGATTTTCTGGATTCTGACGGGTATGTTCGCCTGAAAGCCGATCTATCTGCCAGCTCCAAAGAACTGTACGAGGCATACCAGATTTACTGCACCGAAAACAACCTGCCTGCCCTGAAGCCACGCAGCTTCAGCGAAGCCCTGATCGCCTACCAGAGCCGCTACAATCTGGAATACTGCAACAATGTGACCAACGCAGCCGGACGGCGGGTACGTGGCTTTCTTGGGATTGAAGTATTGGTAAGAAATCATATATCAGTGTTTTCCGGTGATTCGATGCGTACGTACGTACCGGAAGATGTACCGGAGGAATGGCGGCGCTGAACCGTGTACGTACGTACGCTTTGATTGACCCTTGTTCTCCCTTTTATAGCAATTCAGCGGCTATGTCAGTCAGAATCACCGGTTAAATCCCCATGTTAAATCAAGGCAAGTGGGAATCGGAAAGTATTTGACGGCTGGAAGAAATCATTTTGCGAAACCGTGCTTCTCACCCCGGTGAACCGGGTGCATGGAACCATGGGAAAATGCACGGTTTCAAGCCAAATCACACGGAACGGAAAAGTCGGAAGGTGCGACCTATGGACAGGACATCACACCGGCAATTCTGAACGGATTTGTTGACGAGAGAATTTTTCACGACATAGCGAAGCGGTTATGCCAGAGGGCGTACCGGCTTCGCTTTTTTATCAAGTAAATTTAGGAGGATTTTTATGATGACGGTACGCAACGAGATTAAGGCACAGATCGTCCGGGCCGGATATACCATGCAGGAGGTAGTTGACCGGCTCCATGAGGAATACGGCTGGTCGGACAGCGTTTCCAACCTGTCGGCCAAGCTCCAGCGGGAATCCATCCGCTACAAGGAGGTTATGGAGCTGGCCGACGTGCTGGGCTATGACCTGATCTGGCAGAAACGGAGGTAAAGCCATGACAAGTGAAGAAAAGAAACTGTTGCAGGCAAAGCACCGCTTGGAGGAAGCCCAGGCACGGGACCGGGTGAAGGAGCGAAAAGCCCGGACAAGGCGGCTCATTCAGGAGGGCGCTGTACTGGAAAAAGTGCTGCCGGAAGTACAGGCGGTAGGGCTTGATAATCTGGAAGAATACCTGCGGCGAAAGCTGACAGCACACGATTGAAAACGGCTGGGAGGTCTCCGGGAAACCGGGGGCCTCCCTCTTTTTTATCCCGAAGGGCGCACTTACTCACCACCTGCTAAAGCAGGCGGTGGTAGCCCTCCCGTTGGTCGGGCACGTGCGCTCTCCGAGGGGGATTGTGGCTCCTGCGGGAGCCGCTGGACAAGGCTGCGTTTCTACCAAACTGCCAGCCTTGCCCATGCAGTCGGCGCAGGGGTTTCCACTTTGGAATCCCCTGTTCATGGGGTGGTATATTGCCACCCCATCCCGCCGCCTGCCTGCGTCAACCTGCCACCGGCAGCTTGACACAGATACAGGGGTGGAACGATTCGCTCCACCCCTGCTGGTGGTACGTCGCATTTCACGACGTACCTGTTGTATCGAGTACGGAAGAAGGGCTGCTGCGTTTCACAGTAGCCCTTCGGAAAGGACGATAGACAATGGCGATTTATCATTTGGAGGCCAAAATAGTCAGCCGTGGAGCTGGGCGCTCCGCCGTGGCTGCTGCGGCCTATCTGAGCTGTTCCCGGATGCTCAACCAGTATGACGGAGTGCAGCACGACTACACCCGCAAACAGGGACTTGGATGGCGGCAGGTTTTTCTGCCAGCCACCGCCCCCGCAGAGTGGCAGGATCGGGAAACCCTGTGGAATGCTGTGGAGGAAACCGAAACCGCAAAGGACAGCCGCCTCGCCCGTGAATTTGTGGCGGCGTTGCCCATAGAGTTGAGCCGGGAGGAACAAATCCAGCTCCTGCAAGATTTCATCAAGGAGCAATTTGTGGCAGACGGAATGTGCGCCGATGCTGCCATCCATGACCCATATCCTCCCGGACACAATCCCCATGCCCATATCCTGTTGACGGTGCGCCCGCTGGATGAAAAGGGAAAATGGCAGTACAAGACTGAGAAAGAATATCTCTGTGTCAAAGACGGCGAGGAACGGGGCTTTACCGCCGCCGAGTTCAAGCAGGCGCAGGCCGACGGCTGGGAGAAACAGTACCAGTACAAAGTGGGCAAAAAGAAGGTGTATATGGCCCCGTCCGCAGCGCAGGCGCAGGGCTATGAACGGGTATCCAAGTATCCCAAAAGCACCAAATATGGCAGACAGAATCCCATCACGGAACGCTGGAACAGCGATGAGCAACTTGTTCTGTGGCGGGCTGCATGGGCAGATGTGGCAAACCGCCATCTGGAACGCACCGGGCACGAAGAACGCATCGACCACCGCAGCCATGCCGAACGTGGCCTGCTGGAGCGGCCTACGGTCCATGAAGGTGTGGTTGCCAGAGCCATGGAGAAAAAGGGCATTATCTCTGACCGATGCGAACTGAACCGGCAGATCAAGGCCGACAATGCCCTGCTCCGAGAGTTGAGGGGACAGGTCAAAAAGCTGGCGCAGGCAGTCAGGAACACCCTCCCGGCGCTTGCTGAGGCCATGGAGAATCTGCGTAAAAATCTGCTGCTGTTCTGCTATCAGCTGGGGTATCTCCGCAAGGGCAAGGAACGCCTGAATGCTTCGCTGAATACGCTGCGCCCTGCCCTCACACAGTACCATCAGCTG
This sequence comes from Owariibacterium komagatae, assembly GCF_045865535.1. GTDB lineage: Bacteria > Bacillota > Clostridia > Oscillospirales > Ruminococcaceae > Ruthenibacterium > Ruthenibacterium komagatae. The sequence goes on along the minus strand of NZ_AP031406.1, from coordinate 1,898,952 downwards.
GCAAAGGACATTCGGGATAAGACAAAAGAGCGCCGCAGCCTGCTTTCCGAAAAAAAGGCGCTCTCTGCGGTTCATGTATTCCGGCACCGGGAACTGGCGGCTAAGATTGCGGCTCTGACGGAGGATTTGGAGGAACTGCGTTCGGAAAAGAATCTGCTTCTGGCATCGCTGTCATATACAGAGGAAGATGCTGCCGATAAATTTCCTAAAGACATTGCCGCCATGGAGCAGAGCTTGAAACGGTTGGAAGAACAGGAACAGAAATATTCCGCTGAGTTGGACGCTGCCTTGACCGAGTATGCCGGGCTTCGGGAGCAGGCGCAAGGCTTCGATCCGGTGCAGCTCTACGAAACAAAACAGACAATCCGCCCCGGTAAGGAGCAGGAAGCGGAGAACTGGGCACAGCAGGTTTACAGCGAGAAGTACAGCCCGCTTTTGATGTTTGACAGCAAAAAGGCGGTTTCCCGGATGCTGCATGAGGATATGGAACGACAGGCTATGCGGAGAATGGTGCGCCAGACGCAGAAGGAGCAGCATCTCAACAAGAGGAAAGATAAAGGACCGGAACGATAATCAAAAGAGTGCCGCAGAACCATTCATTAGCGATGGTCTGCGGCACTCTTTTATCAACTGTTTTGCGCCTTGTAGTTCTCGCCCCAATTCCACAAAGCGTCCAAGATCGGCTTCAAACTGTACCCCAAATCCGTCAGCGTATATTCCACCCTCGGAGGAACCTCCGCATAGACGGTACGGGTAAGAAGGCCGTTTTCCTCCATCTCTCGCAGCTGAGCGGTCAAAACTTTTTGAGATACATGGCCGATGGATTTTTTCAATTCACCGAAGCGTTTCGTGCCAGGGAGCAAGTCCCGCAAGATCAAAACTTTCCATTTGTCGCTAATCAATGTCAGCGTGGTTTCTACCGGACACGCTGGCAATTCTTTTGTGGCAGTTCCCATACTGACACCTCCTGGTCCATTGGTTTCTATTTTGCGCTTATATCTATATATTACTCTTAGTCTCTAAAACGCGTCAAGAAAATTTTATAAAATTTTTTGTGAATTAGGAAGGCCCAAAAGCCTTGAATTTATCAAAAAGTCACCTTTTGGTAACCGCCTAATTGTTACCGCAAGGTGACCATAGCACAATATTGTGCGTACTTTTCAACCCTCTTTTCCTGCGCTATGATGAATTTGCAAGGAAGGGGAACACCCCGATCCCAAGAAAAATCAGGAGGTATTCCCCATGAGCATCTTTGAAAAGCTGTTCCACACGAACAAGGAAAACACAAGCGACAAGGAGGACAAAAACATGAAAATCGCTGTTATTTGTGCCAATGGCAAAGCCGGTAAACTGATCGTGAAGGAGGCCCTGGACCGCAAGCTGGATGTGACTGCTGTGGTTCGCGGCGAGAACAAGACGGAGGCCAGCCAGGTCATCACCAAAGACCTGTTTGATCTGACCGCCGCTGACCTGAAGGGCTTTGATGTGGTCATCGACGCCTTCGGTGCCTGGACCGAGGACACGCTGCCTCTGCACAGCACTTCCCTCAAGCACCTGTGTGACATCCTCAGCGGTACGGACACCCGCCTGCTGGTGGTGGGCGGCGCCGGAAGCCTGTATGTCAATGCCGAGCATACCGCTCAGGTCATGGATGGCCCGGATTTCCCGGATGTGTTCAAGCCCCTGGCTTCCAACATGGGCAAGGCGCTGACCGAGCTGCGGCAGCGCAAGGATGTCCGGTGGACCTACATCAGCCCTGCCGGGGATTTCCAGGCAGAGGGTGAGCGGACCGGAAACTATCTGCTGGGCGGTGAGGAACTCACCTTGAACAGCCGCGGCGAGAGCATCATCAGCTACGCCGACTACGCCATCGCTATGGTGGACGAGGCTGTGAAGGGCCACCACGATCAGCAGCGCATCTCCGTGGTTCGAGCCTAAACCTCGGCACACCGTAAAACACAACTATACCCCAAAGGAGATTATCGCAATGAAAAAGTTTATTTCCAGCGCCCTTGCGCTGACACTGATTGCTTCCGTTCTGGCCGGATGTTCCAGCAACACTGCTTCCACCTCTGACCCCGGTTCTGCTCCCGAAAGCAGCACGCCCAGCAGCCAGGTGGAAAGCAACACCCAGGAGGAACAGACCAACACCGAAAAGGCCCTGGCCCTGATCGGCACCTTCGCTTCCGGCGATACGGAGACTGCCCGTGAGCTGCTGGACGAGAACTACATCCAGCACAATCTGGCCTATGGCACGGGGGAGGATGCCTTTATCAGCTCCGTGGAATACCTGGCGTCTGCCGATGTAAAGACCACCGTGGAAAACATCCGTTCCTTTGAGGACGGGGACTATGTGTTCCTCCAGACCGTCTATAACTTCGCCGGTGCTGGCGAGCAGGTGGCCTTTGACATCTTTCGCTTTGATGAAGATGGCGAGATTGCCGAGCATTGGGACAACCTGGCCGCCCTTGCTGCGGAGCCGAACCCCTCCGGCCACACCCAGATCGACGGTACAATGGAAGTGACCGATCTGGACAAGACTGAGGAAAACCGGGAACTGGTGAAGAACTTCCTCTACGATGTGATGCAGGGCAACAATCCCGACAAGACCGCCGATTACTTTGACGGTGACACCTACATCCAGCACAACACTGCGATTGCCGATGGCGTCTCCGGCCTGAATGCCGCACTTACAGCTTTGGCGGAGCAGGGCATCCAGATGATCTACGACGAGACCCACATGGTCCTGGCCCAGGGCAACTTCGTCTTGGCGGTCAGTGAGGGAACCTACGGCGGCGCTCCCACCAGCTACTACGACCTGTGGCGTGTGGAGAACGGCAAGATTGCCGAGCACTGGGATGTGATGGAGACCATCGCCGATCAGTCCACTTGGCAGAACGACAACGGCAAGTTCTGATCGAGCATTGTTACCAGCAGGTAACTATACCACAATATTGTGCGTACTTTACGCAGCTAAAGAACGCTGTTACAATCAAATCAGAAACAGAAAGCAAACACTTTCTCAATAACAACAGCAACAGTTTGGAGGTTATCTATTATGAACGAAGTTGTGAAATTTCTGAACGAAAACCCTGTGCAGTACCTCGCCACCGTGGGCCGGGACGGGAAGGCCAAGTGCCGCCCCTTCATGTTCGCCGGTGAGAAAGACGGCAAGCTGTGGTTCTGCACCAACAACCAGAAAGATGTCTACAAGGATATGCAGGCTAACCCTAACATCGAGGTTTCTGTTTCCAGCCCGGCGTATGCCTGGATTCGTCTGAACGGCAAGGCGGTCTTTGAGAACAATATGCCGGTCAAGGAAATGTGCATCCAGAACCCCATCGTCAAGGGCCAGTACCAGACCGCCGACAACCCGATCTTTGAGGTGTTCTATCTGGCCGACGCCCATGCCGTGATTGCCGACTTCTCCGGCAATCCTCCCCAGGTGTACGACCTGTAATCCTGAAAAATCCATACCGATCTTCGGGGCGGGGTGAAAGTCCCCACCGGCGGTAGAGTCCGCGAGCTGAGTAGCATGAGCCGGTGTGATTCCGGCACCGACAGTTACAGTCTGGATGATAGAAGATAGGCCAAGGCCGCCCCGCAATCATGTGGGGCGGCCTTAATCTAAAGCCCATCTCATAAGGAGAGTTATGAACAATCAGTCTATTTCCGTAGCTGCTGTTACAAACAGGCAAGCCGCCTCCCTGCGCAGCACCCGTACCATGACAATGATTTCACTGTTGGCGGCAGTATCCTTTGTTTTATCTTTTCTTGAGTTCCCTGTACCGCTTTCCCCTTCGTTTGCCAGGATGGATCTTTCGGACTTTCCGGCGCTGGTCGGCGCAATGACGATGGGGCCTTGGGCTGGCGTGCTGGTGGAGCTGGTAAAGAACCTGCTGGGATTGCTCAGCACCAGTACCGGCGGTGTGGGCGAGCTGGCCAATTTCCTGATGGGCGGCGCAATGGTCTATCTTGCAGGCATGATCTATTATAAAAATCATCGTCCGGCTTGGCTGGCTTGTCTGACGGGGGCCATCGGCATGGCGATTATGGCGGCTGTGACAAACTATTTTATTCTGCTGCCGCTGTTTGAAACCTTTATGCCGCTGGATGCGCTGATTGCATCTTTCGCTGAATTTATCCCCTTCATACATACCAAGTTGGATGTGGTCTTATGGAATGCGATTCCATTCAATCTGCTCAAAGGGCTTGGGATCGCTCTGGTGACACTGGTGGTATATCCGAAACTGACACCGGTTCTCCGGGGGACAAGCAAGGGGAGGTAAGCTATGACAACACAAGAGATTTTGAACATTCTCCAGTCAGACATCCATTCCGTGGTGTTTGCCACTTTGGACGAACACGGCCTGCCCCAGACCTGTGTGATTGACCTGATGTTGGCGGATGATGACGGTCTTTATTTCCTGACCGCAAAGGGCAAAGCATTTTACCGCCGTTTGATGGCAAAGCCCTTTGTCTCTCTTTCGGGGATGAAAGGCGGAGATACCCTGTCCACCACGGCAATCTCCGTGGGAGGGGCGGTACGCAACATAGGGAAAAAACGGTTAGCTGAAATCTTTGAAAAGAACCCCTATATGGCGAAAATCTATCCTACCGAAAAAAGCCGGGAGGCTCTGGAAGTGTTTCAGCTCTACAAAGGCCAGGGTGAATATTTCGACCTCGCCCAACTTCCGCCCTATCGCCAGAGCTTTTCCTTTGGTGGTGAGCATATTCAGGAAAACGGCTATCGCATTATTCCTGAAAAATGTATCGGCTGCCAGGGCTGCCGAAGCGTCTGCCCGGTGAATTGTATCAGCAATACGATCCCACGAAGCATTGACACCGCCCACTGCTTGCATTGTGGAAACTGCCTTTCCATCTGTCCGGCAGGTGCTGTGGAACGGATCGGGGCAGCAAGCTAAGCCAAAAAATAACAGCATTTCTGAGGGAGGACCCTTTATGAACCGTATCCAACAAATTCAATATTTAATTCAGGTGCTTCTCAAAGAGATGCCTGCCTACCAGGAACAAGCGAGGGCCTTCCCCCAGGATGAACTGTCCCAGCGGAGACTGCTCCGCAGTCTGATGAATGTGCGCCCGCCGATGCCTCTGGACCCGTCGTTCCTTGCGGTGCAGGACGCTTTGCTCTCGGCGGAACGAGAGGAAAAGGGCGTGGTGGAGGCCGACGCGCTCCAGGATCGTCCCGGTCATCCCGGTATCGCTGTTTGGCAGGGGGACATCACCAGGCTGAAAGCCGACGCCATCGTGGACGCAGACAATGACCGGCTGCTGGGCTGTTTCGTTCCCTGCCACGGCTGCATCGACAACGCCATCCACTCGGCGGCAGGGCTTCAGCTCCGGGACGAGTGCAGTCGCCTCATGGAGCAGCAGGGCCACCCGGAACCCCCCGGGCAGGCAAAGCTGACCGGGGGCTACAATCTGCCCGCTCGGTATGTGCTGCATACGGTAGGTCCCATTATCCACGGGCGCGTTACCCCGCAGGACCGGGAGTTGCTGGCCTCCTGCTACCGCTCCTGTTTGAAACTTGCCTCGGAACATAAGCTGCAAAGTGTGGCATTTTGCTGTATCTCTACCGGCGAGTTTCACTTTCCCAATCAAGAAGCCGCCCGGATCGCTGTTCAGACGGTCAAAGAGTTCCTGCAAGCACCAACGACGGTGAGAAAGGTGATTTTCAATGTTTTCAAGGATATTGACGCAAAAATCTATGATGACCTACTCTGAGCAGATCGAGCAGGTAAGGCAGGCGCTGCACGAGGCGGATGCCGTTGTGATCGGGGCAGGCTCCGGCCTGTCAACCTCTGCGGGACTGACCTATTCCGGCCCCCGGTTCCAGGAACATTTCGGAGACTTTATTCAGAAATACAAAATCCAGGATATGTACTCCGGGGGTTTTTACCCGTTTGAAACTCTGGAAGAACATTGGGCATGGTGGAGCCGCCATATTATGATAAACCGATACGAGAAAGCCCCTAAGCCCGTTTATGATGAACTGCTGAAGCTGGTCCATGATAAAGATTACTTTGTCCTTACCACCAATGTGGACCATCAATTCCAGCTGGCCGACTTTGATAAGGAGCGGCTGTTCTATACCCAGGGAGACTACGGCCTGTGGCAATGCTCGGAGCCATGCTGTCAAAAGACCTGGGACAACGAGGAAACTGTCCGGCGCATGGTGGCAGAGCAGCGGGATATGCGTGTCCCCACAGAACTTGTCCCGCATTGCCCGGTTTGCGGCAGGCCCATGACCATGAATCTGCGGTGCGACAACACCTTCGTCCAGGACGAGGGCTGGTATGCCGCTTATTCCCGCTACGAGGATTTCCTTCGTCGGCATGGAAACGCAAAGGTGGTCTATCTGGAATTAGGTGTGGGCGGCAATACGCCGGTCATCATCAAGTACCCGTTCTGGAAGATGACCTATCAGAACGCCAACGCATTTTATATCTGCATCAATCTGTCTGAATCCTGCTGCCCCAAGGAAATTCAAGCGAGGGCTGTCTGCATCAATAGGGATGTTGGTGCCACATTGCATGAGCTGTGTCTGTAAACGGAAAGTGCCGATACAGCCCGGATAGCGAAGTATTTAGAAATTTTCTCAAGATAATAAATCGAAAGCAATATTTCCCTCATGTGTGAAAACCGAAGGGAAATATTGCTTTTTTAATTGTAATAAAGGATGTCATAAAAGTACGGAGTATCTATTTCGTTTGTATATGGAGAAATCCCCTTGACAAATCTCTTTCCAGCTTCCTGCCCCATTTTTTTACCATTTTCTCCACTCCTTCCTTTCTGTCAATTTCAGTGTCAGACCAGCGGATCTATAATCGGATTTTTGTAGGTAAACCGGTGCCCGTTCAACTCCATATCCAGCGCGACAGTCGCCTTGGCATCGGCGGAAATGGGCTGCGGCAGTGTGGCGGTGATCACTCGGATATAATCTGTGACAGTCTCCACCTCATCCGGAGTATCCATATGGGACACCTGGCTTTCCTCTGTTTCATCCGCAACCGTGTAGTTTTCCTGTGGGATGGGCTGGCCGTCCACGAACACCGTCACGCTGACCGTCTCGCCCGCAGCGTCTTCCGGCGCGCCGCAAACCACGGGGATGAAATCCTCGCCCAGCAAGTTATACAGCCGGACCTTCACCGCGCCGGCATCCTTTTCGTACCGCACGGATATGGAGCTCGGGCCGTCTCCCATATGCTCGGACGCGTATTCCTCGCTTTCTCCGTCTGTCCGCTCGATGGTCAGTGTGAACGCAAAGTCAGGGAAAGCGCCCTCGCCGTTGGCCGCCCAGTAGGCTTCAAAATCCGGTACATAATTATAATATGTAGTGCTATAATGCCCGGTCTTAATATCCTCCTGGGGAATACCGGCACCAAATTGATCTTCATAGTATGTTTCTCCTGAAATCTGATCGAACATGGTGATCTTGGCCGATGAAATGGTCTCAGGATCCGCCAGGGTCACATCGATCAGGCCGTAAGAGCCGCCTATGGTAGCGGTGTAAATGGAGCTTTCCTCTTTAGGCTCTGGGGGCAGTTCCTCTGCTGATGGCGGAACCTGCATAGAATTATCATTAGGCTGTACTTGCGTTGCATCGTCGGGTGGGTCTGGGGGCAGTTCCTCTGCTGATGGCGGAACCTGCATAGGATTATCATTAGGCTGTACTTGCGTTGCATCGTCGGGTGGGATAGAAGAGGTCATATCTCCAGCTTCTGGCAATCCGGCCTCATACACCGCAACGGCCAACAATATCAGCGAGAACAACATAGTTGCCATACGCCATATGTTCTTGCGCTTCATCCTAAACGAATTGTTTTTTCCGCTGCTGTGAAACTCAGGAGGTAACGGTGCGCGTTCTGGTCCAGGAGAAGGTTCCGGCGGGATCATATACTCCTCTGGCAGAGGAAATTGTTCAGGTAAAGTATCCTCTGACGGAAGCTTATGCTCTAAAGGCGGCTCATGCCGCACATCTTTCCTTTTCATATTCATAGCCTATCTGCTGTGAACATCCAACTGCGGGAAGGGGCACTCCACTCCCAGCCGACGGAAGCCTAGCAACAGCTCTCGATTGAGGATTCGGATTGCTGAGTAGATATCTTCCTCTCTCACATCCACACAAAAACGCAGTATAACAGCGCTGTCGGCCAGACTTTGCACACCCAAGTAGACAGGCCCCGCTTTCATTGCATCACTATGTGCTTTGTAGATCTCATCAAGCAGCCCTGGAAGAGCTGCCTCCAAGTCTTCCAAGTCGGTCTTGTAGGGAATAGGTATATCGCAAATAGACTTTGAGACGCGATCAGATCGATTTAAAATGTTGCGCATATCCGCGTTATTGATGACTTTGATGTTCTCGCTGCCATCGGTAATTGATGTCGTGCGAATGCCAATATCGGTCACTGTCCCACGAAATCCCCCTATCTCCACAATGTCTCCCACGTTGTATTGATTTTCAAAGAGCATAAATAGGCCAGTTACAAGATCAGCAATAAGACTCTCTGCACTGAACCCAACGATCAACGTCAGTACCCCTACGCTGGCCAATACCGCCGTAATATTTACTCCAATGATCGTCAGGCCCCAACAGAGTATAACGATGGCAGCTGCGTATTTCAACAGGCTGCGGATAATTGTAATCACCGACCGGGCACGATGTGCCTCTGGCTTGCAATATCCCAAGATAAGCTCTACCAGGTATTCCACGAACAGTACCCCTGCCATCATGATAACAAGGCGCAGCAACACATCGGCACTAAACGCCCAACTGGAAGCAAGCGCATCTGGTTGTATTGCCCCAGTTAAAAAACCGGTAATTATCGCAGCGACTAGTACCACTGCCAAGATCAAAAGCTTTATTACTCCTGCACGTTTCTTATCCATATTTATCCTCCTTCTGCGGCATTATTATAGCAGCGCGATTATTCATCAAAAGCTCGTTTTCCAGATATTGTACGATTCGATCCATCACAGCGGTCATGGCCCGCTCTTTTCCCTGCTCAGACAATCCCACGCAGGACTGCAGCATGGTGACCTTCAGCTCGGTCCCCATCTCTTGCTCCTCGGCAGAGATAGAAAAGGTGCTGAGATTGCCGTATACCTCCGCTTTGGCCACGACCGTGTTCTCTTTCTTTTGATAAGGCACTCCTTCGCCGTCCAGCACGTCATAAATTCCAAGGAGCACATACCGACGGACATATGGGATGATCTTCGAGATACTATAATTCATTCACGCTCCTCCTGTTCGTTAAAAAAATGCAGCTACCTGTCGTTGTAAGCAGGGCAGTTTTCACTCAATATAGCCGCTGATGGGCTGTACGTACATCTCGTCTTCCGTCACCGGCTGATAGCGCTCCCCAGAATAGCTGTCGCTCCAGCCGTTCTCCGCCCGGTAGATATCACCTGTTTCCGTGTCGTAAACGCGCTCATATCCCAATGTGGCGTCGCTCTGCTTCTGGCTCTGGATGTCCACGCTGGTGTCTCGCGCCTTCCAGGAAGACATGATCCCGTTCAGCACCTCGTTTGCATTTCGGCTGAAGTCCATGGCCTGCTGTACCACTTCCTGCCCCGCCTGGATGGTGGCGTTTACAAAGTTTTCCGAGTACTCCAGTGTGCCGAGGCTCTCGGTCAAAATGCCCTCCCACTCAACGAAGGTGTCCTTGGCCGCTGTGACCGCCATGATGTTATACGCCATATAATACCCGCCGTCCGCCTGGGGGAGCTGGTAGCCTACCGGCGGGCCGGCCGCGATGGGAACACTGCCAAAATCCACGACCGACGCGGCAAACATCCCCTCTCCCTCTCTGCCGTCTTCGGTGAAGGTGGCCCGCAGCAGCTCATCGCCCAGCGCGTAGGCGCTCAGGCTGCCGGTGGACGGGAAACGCTCGGTCACAGTGAAGGCCTCAAACTGGGGGAAGGTATAGCCGGCATAGCCGGGGCCATATTGGGCGGCAAAGTCGGCGTACTGCGGGAAGATCTGATAAAAATTCTCTGTAGATGGGCTGGACAGCACGGGAGCCTGGGCAAATATCTGCATATCAGGCATACCGGTCACGCCGGAATAATAGGTCCAGGCGTCCTTTCCCTCCTGACTGTGGAGCAGGATATCCGCCTTCAAGAGAACGAACATCTGATTGAGGGGCTCAGCGGGGTCCTGAATCCGGATGGAGTGATACATCCCTGTACCGCCGCTGGTGACCGTCCAGCCCTTGGGAATCTGGATGCTGAAATCTGGGGTTTCATACAGTTCCAAATCCACAGTCCTGGCCGCCGTTTCCGTGATCGACACCGCGGGTTCCCGGGAAGATGGGGCAGGCTCCGATGTTATCTGACCATCTCCCTTCGGCACGCTTTCGCTCTCCGGTTCGTTTCCCGGACCGCCGCAGGCAGTCAGGCCAAACAGGAGCAGCAGGGCCACTAAAATAGATCCTGTTTTTCTCAAATTTCATTTCCTCCTTATACAGCGACTGCCTGGCCTGAGCGTCCCACACCGCTGCGGACGGGGTGGACGCAAAAAACCGCGCCAGGAGATCCTGACGCGGTTTGTCGTAGGCCGGGATGCTGCGCCAGTATCTGTGGAAAGCGTAGCATAGATGGCCTTAAAATATAAGGTTACATTTGTCTCTTTTTTTATTTTACATCGTTTTTTTCGAATGACAGGGGGGGTACATTTGTCTCACGCCTTGAAATCCGGGCTTTTTTCAGGGGTAACGCCCTTGTTCTCCGGCATCCACTCATAATAGAACTGCAGCAGGCCGATCCGGCTCTGGGTTCCGGTCTTTTCATTCAGGCTTCTGATATGGCGATACAGCACAGGACGGGAAAGGGCCATCTGCTGCGCGATATCCTGCACGCTGCCGTCCGAGACCAGTAAATACTGCAGCACATCCCGCTCCCGGTCAGTCAATGAATAGAGGCTGGCAAAGGAAGAGAACTTTTCCTTCGGCGTGTAGCCCGCCGCCGGAGCCGGGGGCGGCGCCAATACGGCATGAGCCTTGACCGTGTAGGCAAACATCAGGATGCTGGCCGCGACAAACAGCACCAGCATGAGGACGATCAGCGTAATACTCCTGCCGGCAAGGAGCAGCGTCACCGAGCCGTTGGTAACCAGCGCCGCCACGAGATTATTCACCGCCCGTCCCATGCCGGCCCAGAGGTCCGGCAGGCGCATACAGGCAGCGAGCTCCAAAAAACTGGTGGTAAAAAACACGACAAAAAATCCGGAGGCCACATAGGCGACCGCTACTCCGGTCAGGAATGGCCCGCCCCACCGGAGAACAATCACACACAGCACCGAGAGCACCATCACGCAGTACATCATCAGCGCCATATATTTTCTTTTCCGGATATCAAAGAGGAAACCGGCAGCCAGGCCGCTCAGGGCCAGCAGCATACGGGGCCATTGCCCGATGTCCATCGTGCCCGCCGCATGGCCCAGGGTGATCGCGTTATCCAATGTGCTGAATACGCAGGCCATCAGGGCCACCAGAAGTACCAGGAGCAGTCCCGCCGGTATTTTCTTTCTGGACATTTCATCGGGGCGGAGCGCGGTTCGGAGCGGCGCCGTTTCATCCGATGCGAGTGCTTCTTTGTGGATGCGGCGTGTGCGCATGATCAAAACACTCAGTACCGCAAGGGAAACAGAGAGTACCGCGGCCTCCGCGATCTCTATATTTACCAAATTGTTGTTTGCGTACTGTAGCAGGATGCCGGCCGCGTAGGAGATTCCCACCAGGCCGGCTATGCGTTCGGTCCGGATCGTGCAGGCAGCCAGATAATGAACGGAGCCGCCAAAAACGCCCAGCAACAGAAACAGAACCACGCCTGCCGCAAGCGTGACGGAAAACGAGATGTGCTGTTGGATCAAAAATATGCAGATAATGGAGAGGAACGATAGGGAAAATATAAGGATCGTCTTGTTCCTCTCGCGGACAGAGCGGTTTATCAGCGGGTATATAAGAAATCCAAGGGCATTGACGCCCAGCGCATAATTTTGTGCAATGACCGTCTGGCTTTCCTCGACAATGCGGGAGACCATATTGACATATAGATATTCCGAACCAAGAAACACAAATGTAAAAATACTCAGCAATAAAAATATGGCGCTATGCGACGCCATAGCCTGCGTTTTCCTTCTCTCATTGCTCCTCCATATGGCATGAGTATACTGCACTCATATCATTGCTCTGGCACCTGTAACCATCTTAGGGGCCGTTCTCGTTTTACTTCTTGTTTGTTGTCCAAGTGGCTATACTTTATTGTAATTTCTGACGGCCCATTATACCACAACAAGAAACGTCAGGGAACTACAACTCAGGCCAAGCTGTCGTTTGACTTCCTTCAATTATACCACAACAAGAAACGTCAGGGAACTACAACTGATTCCAAACACATAATACGGGAAGAAATATTATACCACAACAAGAAACGTCAGAAAAGTGATTTTCAAAGATCAAAGCCGATCCGAAAAATGGCCTCCCGCTGGTGTCCCGGGGCTGTGTGGTCCGTGCGTATCGGCCATAAAGTTTTCCCTTATAGTTTCCCTTACGCGCTTAACACAGGTCTTTCGGCGGCGGTACAATCCAACACAACAGCGGATGATCTTTTCCCGAAAACAAATCAAAAAAGGCCACAACGCAGTCAAAAAGATACGCTAACAACGCTATCTTATAATTCATTTTTTTCCGTTGATAATACCATGCAACCGCAGTGATAACCAATACTTCAACGGCCATTACGCCGATGGTGGGTAACGACGCCGCTTGCAGAATGGTGGCAAGGCATCCACCAGCACCGGTCAGCAACAATGCTTTCCGCTCCAAAGAAAAATCCGTCAGCCTTGCCACGAGATAAACCCCTAAAAACAGGCGCAGTTCATTGGTGAAAAGGCAAGAAACCACCCGTACCCAATCCATCATATATGCGCCCCCCAAAATTGATTGATTTGTCGCTTGACTTCCTGCAAGTGGGAGCGGCTGATGGGTAGCTGATCGCCGTTTTTCAGTATGGCAATGCTATCGCTGACCTTCATAATCTGGACGATATTGACGATATAACCACGGTCAATAAAAATAAATTCCGGTGCATTCAGTTCATCAAATACCCGCTGCAAGCTCTTTCGTACTTTTGAAGTTCCAACGCTGGACACGATACTGGAATTCTTGCCGTCCCGTTGGATATAGAAAATATCCTTGTAGGGAATCTTCTCCATGTGGTTTGCGGTCTGAATCGTGTATTCCTGTCCAGCCTCCAACTCAATCAGTTTTGCGGCATCAGTTATAGCGGCGGTCAGCTTCGTTTCCAGATTATTTTTCGGCACATAGCGGAAAATGGACAGTTCAAATGCATCAATCGCATACTCCGTATGTGAGGTCACAAAGATAATTCTGGCATTGGGCAGAAACCCTTTGACCTGCTGAGGGATTTCCATGCCGCTGATCCCCGGCATTTCAATGTCCAGCAAAATCAGGTCATAGAAAAAGCCATCATCGGTTATGTCGTAAAGCAAGTTCCGGCTTTGGGTATAGGTCGTTATTTCACAGCCGATGCCTTGCGCTTGTAAGCAAGTCTTGACGATTTTTTCAGTCGAAGCAACGGCCCGTTCTTCATCGTCACATATCGCAATCCGTATCATTTTTCCCCACCTTTCCGCACCAATATAACGCAACATAATAAACTATTTGCAAAAAGCACTTTGTTTGCTGAGAAAAAGCTGAGGACCACCAGTACAAAGAAATTTGTTCTTTTGCCAAGACGCTGCCTTGATTTTTTATTATACTGTGTCTGCCAGCACTTCGCAATTGGCTGTAAAAATTGGATACACTAAAATGAATTTGGGAGGCAGAAAGCTATGATCTACACAGAAGTTGAAAAAAAGGAACTTGATGAAGTCCAGCGGGTGTTTGCAGAACATCTTCGGCAGTGCCCGGATTATGAACTGTTATGGTCGGATAAAGTCGGCTATGTTTGGCTGGCCATTGGTCTCGAACCGCTCTATGTGGATACTGGCCGCCGGATTGTGTCGGCGGAAGATCTTTGCCGGGAGTGCCTGGAGAGTATAGCGTCCGACGTCCTTTACCTTACTGACAATGACCACGGGTTTGAGAATGCCGACCCCCTGGAGCGTGCCGAGATTTGGCGGCGTTGGAGGCCCTTTATAGGCCAACTGCCGCAATTCTCTTACCTCTGCGATGAAATTCTTCCTTTGAAAGATTAGCCAAAAAACAGCTGGCTACCTCAAGTATGAGGCTGCCAGCTGTTTTTCATCATAATATACAGTGTTAACACCGCTCAGGTGCCATGCTCCGCGTAGACAAATTGCAAAGGTTTTCCAAGTGGAACTGCAAAAGATGTTGCAACCGTCATTTCAAAAAGCATGGTATAATTCTTGTGAAAAAATCTTCTCTTTCTTTTAGTATTGTCTGCTAAAACCGTAGTATATAGGTGAAACCAGGAAGGAGGTGGCGCGATGATTGATGATGAAAAAATCATAGAAATGTTCTTTGAGCGTTCCGAGCAAGCCGTACGGGAATTGGATAATAAATACGGAAAAATTTGTCACCATCTTTCGTTCAACATTTTGAACAACAGGCAGGATGCGGAGGAATGTGTCAATGACGCTTACATGGGCGCATGGAATGCTATACCTCCAGCACGCCCTCACCCATTATTCCCCTACATCGTGAAAATCGTTCGGAATATTTCTCTCAAGCTCTATTGGAGGAAAGAAGCAGCCAAACGGAGCGGACACTATACGGTCGCTCTGGAGGAAATTGAGAGCTGTATCTCTGACAGGAAAACCGTAGAAGATGAAATTGAAGCAAGAGAGTTAGCCCGTATCATTGAGGCATTTTTGGATACGCTGACCGTAAAAGAGCGCGTCATCTTCATGCGCCGCTATGCGTATGCAGATACCTATGCGGACATAGCAAAGCGCGTAGGTATCTCTGAAAAAAATGTATCCGTCCGGCTGACTTTAATCCGCCAGAAGATGAAACAACACTTGATAGAAAAAGGGGGGCTTACATGAACGCCAAGCTGTTTTCCGAAGCAATAACCGAAGTCGATAACAAGTATTATGAGGAAGCTGCCACCTATGATTATCGTGTTGACAATGAAGTAGACACTTATTCTCGCGCTTTTGCTCTGAGGCGGAAATTGAAAACCGTGCTGATTGCTGCCGTAATTATGGCGCTTGCATTTTCCACCGTTGCGGCAGCGGCATATCTTTACCATGTTTTTATCGCTAACCGACATACCGAATTGCCGTCTTATGAAGTAGGCGCAAAGGTGGAGCCTAAAACAATCTCCGCATACGCTTTGGAAGAACTCAAAGTCAAACCATATCAGACCTATAAAGCAACATACGGTGAAGCGGAAAAGTATCTTGATGTAGATTTGCTGATTAGTGAGCAGCTTGAGAACACAATATTTGGCCAAGGCGTCGATATTCAAGGCTCTTATTTGAAAGGGGAAAACCCGATTACCTCTGTTACTCTTTATAGCAGGCATGATACTGGAGCAACGATGTCCGGCTATATTGATATGTCCGTGTATGTGTCTATCGGTACATCTGACACATACCAACAGATTGCTCAGATACTAAACCCGGAGTTGATGGAAAAGGACGCAATTCTCTCCGAATATGTGAGCGAAACAAATGGCATAGCTGCTAAGTTTGCTGTTTACGATACCATTGGCAGAGCAAGCGCCTATTTCGTAAATGATGGCATACTGTATAACATTTCCGTTGGCGGATTTGTTGACGAAGATAATGTTGACCCAGCAAATTATCTGAAAGAACTGATTGATACTTTCAAGTAAAGACATCTTTTCTATTGCCAAAAAGCAGCCGTTTCAAGAGAGAAACGGCTGCTTTTTTCTTTTGTCCATGCACAGGTAGAATCGGCCACCGATGACAAACCGAGATTGGAAACGCGCGTGGAATTGATCGCCGGGATTGCGGATACATAACAAGAAACTGTCCTGAAATTGCTGAGATGCTCGCTGCAAACCTCCACTCGTCACATAGATATCAAGCCCCTGCTCCCCACGGCGTTGCAAATGAATCTATGTGTCACGGATGCCGCTCGTAAAAGGCATTCAACTGTTCTGCCAGAGTTTGGGGCGCTTCCTCATTCACGATATGACCAGTGTGTTTTAGGATCCGCGACTCCGCCCCCTGAATGTGCTGAGCGAAAAATTGGGCTGATTTCCTGTTTGCTCTGTCCTTCTCCCCACAAAGAATCAGAGTATCCTCTCTTCCGCAGTCTACTTCACCCGCGATGTGTTCGGCAATGCTGATATGTACTCGCTTATTGCGATCATTTCCATTCTTGTCGCTGTTGTCGTCATGGCATTTGCGCCCAAAATGTTTGCCAAACACGGAAAGCGCAATGTTCTGCTGGTCTTTGCAGTTGTTGGCGTGGTCGGCGGCATCATCGGTTTCGTTGGTGCCAAGCAGTTGAATCCGATTCTCGTATTTGTATCTACCGCACTCCATGGCGCATCGCTGGCACCCTACGTTGCAGCCATCTTCACCTTTGCATCCGACATCGTGGAATATCTGGAACAGCAGCTTGGCCAGCGCTACGAAGGTTTGGTTACCAGTGTTAGTTCCATCGGTTCCAAAGTTGGTACCGGTCTTGGTTCCGCCATCCTTGGCTGGGGTCTGGAAGTGGGCGGCTACGACGGAGCACTGATCCAGCAGGCTCAGAGCGCCAAAGACGCCGAAACGTTCCTGCTTTTCATCGTTCCCACGCTGGCAAGCGTTGTCTGCTTCATCGCCATGTGGTTCTGGGACATTGATAAGAAGATCAAAAAGTAATTTTGCATATATCTCCCTTCGAGAAAGAGCTGCAGACAAGAGTCTGTGGCTCTTTTCTGTATGTGTCTGCCCCGAAAAGTCGGCAGACGTCGGTCGGTCTGTCGTTTTCTGGGTAGTTCGGTTCTGCGTCGGCGTGTGGGTAGTGTCAATAGTTTTGCGCAAATTGGTTTGCAGCCTCTGGCATGAATGAAGTCAGCCAGCAATGGAGACGTCCTCAATGGCAGCCTCCAGGTGCTTCATATTCATGTACTTCTTGTTGCCCCACTGGGTGCCGGCCACATGGTGTAACCGGGCACAGACCAGCATCAGAGCAGAGTTACCATCCGGGAAACTACCCACCACACGGGTGCGGCGGCGGATCTCCCGGTTCAGCCTCTCAATGACATTGTTGGTGCGGATGCGAGTCCAGTGCTCGCTGGGAAAATCGCAGTAGGTCAGCGTTTCCTCAATACCATCCTCCACCTTTTTGGCGGCCTCTTTCAGCTTCAGGGAACGCAGTTCCTCTACCACCGCCTTGGCCTTCTCACGGGCGGCTTTCTTGCTCTCCTGAGCATGGATCGCCTTGAGCATCTTGGCCACCAGCTTCACCTTTGAGCGAGGCGTTACGGAGAACACATTGCGGTAGAAGTGCACGGTACACCGCTGGTATTTGGCCTCAGGGAACACTTCGCCTACGGCCTCCAGCATACCAAGGCACTTGTCGCCAACAATGAGTTTCACCCCGTCCAGGCCTCGGCCACGCAGCCACTGAAAGAAGTTGACCCAGCTGGCTTTGCCCTCCTTCATGCCCTCGACAGCACCCAAAACTCACGGTATCCGTCCTCATTGAACGCAATCGCCACCCAAACAGCTACATTTTCAAATTCTCCGCCCCAGTTGCGGCGCAGGTAGATCCCATCCACATAGACATATGGATACTGCCCACCCTGCAGAGGGCGGTTCCGCCAATCTTCAATGTGGACATACGCTTTCTTATTCAGCTCACTGATGGTGGAAGGAGAAACCTTGCTGCCCCACAGGGCCTCGGTGATGTCCTCCACACGCCGGACAGATACGCCGGCCAGGTACATCTCAATAAGAGCCTCTTCCACACTGCTCTCCCGGCGGCGATACCGCTCAATAATGGCAGTTTCAAAAGAGATTCCCTCGAGCTTAGGCACCTTGAGGGTAACATCCCCGGAAGTGGTGGTGAGGTTACGGCTGTAATGACCGCTGCGATAGCCCTGGCGCTGCTCGTTGCGCTCGTACCGGGCTGCCTGTGTCAGTTTCTCCGCCTCGGCCTCCAGCAGCTCGTTGAGTGTTTCCTCTACGCTTCCGCGCACCAGTTCCTTGAGCTGGCCCTTGATTACTTCCTCGTTTAGCTGTAAAATCTTTTTGGACATGGTTTGCTGTCTCCTTTCAGAATGGTGTGTCGCGACTTCATTCTACCAGAGATCTGCAAACCATGTCTCTTTTTATCCATTTTTCAATTTGCGAAACTTATTCTACCTTATCCAGATACACCGATGCGGTTGATGAGCTTATTATCAAACTTTCAAAGGCGAAGAAAAAGAAAGTACGCATAGTATAAAATATGGAGGTCGATACTTTTTGACGGTATCGACCTCCATCGCTATGTTAAAAGACCAGAGGTTATTGTTTAACGCATTTGTTCAAAAACAATATGTTGAAACTTTATGCTTTTCAAAAGTACCTTTCACAGTATTCAAGGGACAGTTCTAAAAACTGCTTCAGCATATCGAGGTCACGGTACATACCGTGATTGCAGTTGGGAAATTCAAAATAATCATACTCTACACCGTTATCCTCTAATGCAGAAACCAATTTGTACTTTAACTCTCTCGGTACGAGATGGTCTTTCAGCCCATATCCCAGTAATGTGGGAACAGAGTTTTCATTTACCAGCCTTGCGGGAGAAATCATATCGACATACTTCTCATATTCGCCGCTTTTGATAATTTCCTCTGTAATATTTACGCCTGTCATCATAGAAAGGAATTCCGCGTCAGTATCGAGCTTGTTGACCTTTTTTAGTATATCCCAATCGCTTGGTTCAAAGTCAGCAGGTGCGGCAAGTTGAAACACAAATTTTACAGGAACAACAGAGGTTTCGGCACAGGTGTAGGCATAATTCATTGCAAGCGTTCCGCCTGCGGAAACACCGCAGGTTGCCATACCATCAAGGGTATAACCGAGTTCTTTGCACTTTTCGTTGATTGCGTTCACACATTCTTTGATTTCTGTGTTCATTCTCACAAGGCTTGCGTCCTCTTGAACAGTTTGAAGAGAGTAGTCAAGTGAAGCTGCAATATACCCCTTTGAAGCGTAATATTTGCACCAAACTTCTCCGTCCTCTTTTGCACCGGAATTAAAACTACCGCCGTGGATAAAAAGAATAAGCTGCTGTGCGTTTCCTATATCAAGGTTTGCGGGAACATACAAATCGTATTTATGTCCGTAATCATTTTCATAGTTTAAGTCGTTGTAAATCGTCCCTACGGTATCGTCCCATTTGACCTGCATCAGCTTCATAGGTGCAGAGCCGAGCATATTTACTCTGATTAAAGCACTGACGGTAAACACGATAACGAACAGTATACTCCAAAGTGTTATTTTTGTTCTTTTCTTCATACCGCCACCACCTTATATCAAATTGTCGAGCAATAATTCCCCGACAACTATGCCAAGTATGGCGGCAATGATTATTACGGCAATGGTTATGCCAATATTGATGAATACTTTCTTTCTTTTCTTGTCCATACAATGTTCACGCTTTCATTATTATTTCACAGGCATATATTTATCAAGATATTCTTCCATCTTTTGATTATACAGATGAAATTCTTTGTTATCGTTTTGCAAGCCGTGTCCGGAGTGCTCGCAAACGATATATTCGTGCGGCACATTATGTTCCGTCAAAGCCTTTTCAAGACGAACAGACGCTTCAAAGGACTGTACTTTGTCGTGTTTGCCGTAAGCCAGAACAGACGGAACGGTGTTTTCATCAATCCACAAAAGTGCAGAAATATCCTTGATTGCTTCATCGTATTCCGGTGTGCCGAACATATCCGATGTAATTTCTTTTCCTGCCATAACGCTGAACAGACCTGCCGCCGCTTCTTTACTTTCCTCTGTATTTTGATTCAAGCCGTAACAACCCCAGTCCTCCGGATAAAAGCTGGACGGACCGACTGCACCAAACACCATCCTCACAGGAACAGGGGAAGTTTCTGCGTCTCTGTACCCATAAAGCATAGCAAGGCAATGGCCTGCTGAACCGCCGCCGATGGACATTTCATCAATATAATAGCCGAGCTTTTCCGCTTCCGCAATGACTATGGGCATACTCTCTTTAATTTCCATCGACTGAGAATAAACGCTTGCTTCCGGATGTGCTTCGTCACGCAGGGTATAGTTGATGCCTGCCGCCACATAGCCTTTATAACACAGCCATTTTAGTATTTGTTCGTCGCCGGATTTGTCGCCCGCAGTAAAACCACCGGCATGAAGATAAACTACAAGACCATAGTTTTCTTTTGTGTTGTCCGCAGGAACATAGAGGTCAAATTTGTTGGCATCTTTTTCACCATAGGGAATATCCTTATAAACCGTGCCGACTAAATCGTTCCATTCAGCCGTGAAGTCCTTCGTCCAAGACGGCTGAACAAACTTGCTTGCGATGCCTATCCCTACTGCGGCGAGAAACACGCCGATATAAATAAACGCCCACATAATCTTTCTACCTTTCTTTTGTTTTGTTTTTATCATAGGATATTACCTCCGAACATCGTACCGCCCAGTAAGAAATTCAAAAATCCCCTTACCGCCAATCTGCCGAGAACAATGCCGACAATGATGATTATCGCTAAAATTATGAGCCGTTTTTGAATGAGTGTCATTTTTCTATTCCTCCTTTGTTTATTGACTTTGCACAATTTTTGTGATATTATTTCGATGGTACACTTGTATCGCCGTTGCAATTATATCTGAACTTTTTATTGCAGTCAATGGGAGGAGAGAAAATGATACAAAAGTCAAAAAATGTATCACCGATGAGCAATGAAGGTAGAAACGCCTATGTGATTGAACATATAAATGAAGCACTTTTCGGTCTGCTTAAAGAAAAATCCCTTAATGAAATTTCCATAAGTGAGATATGCGAAACTGCCGGTGTCGGAAGAATGTCCTTTTACCGTAATTACGAAAACAAAGAGGATGTAATAAAAAAACAACTCCTGCAACTGATACAGGAGTGGGAAAAGGATTATGAGGGTAAAAATGACCCAACCTATTTTTCCGAAAGCCTATTGCGACATTACTATAAGCACAAAGACTTTTATCTGCTTCTTTACAATCAGGGCTTATCCAATATGATTCTCGAAACACTCCGAGTTTCAGTCAAGCTCGAGGAAGCGAATAACAATTTGGAAAGATACGCAAAATCAATGATAGCTGGAATGATTTGGGGATGGATTGACGAATGGATGCGTCAGGGTATGCCCGAAACGCCGGAGGAAATTGTTTTGCTTACCGCCCAACTTAATAAAGAGCAGCCAAAACAATAATCAAAATATGTGAGGAAACCATTATGAAAATCGGATTGGTATTAGAAGGCGGTGCTATGCGTGGAATGTTCACCGCCGGTGTCTTAGACACATTTCTTGATAATGACATCAAGATGGATTCCGTGGTCGGTGTTTCCGCCGGAGCATTGTTCGGTGTAAACTATCTGTCAGGACAAAAAGGCAGAGTAATCCGCTATAACAAGAGGTTTAACAAAGACAAAAACTATATGGGATTTCGCCCCTTGCTTCGTGAGGGTAATATTGTCAGCACAAAATATGCCTACGAAGATGTTCCGAAAACCCTTGACCCCTTTGATGATGAAGCGTACAAAAAGTCCAATATTCCTTTTTATGCTGTGGTTACAAATGTTGCTACCGGAAACCCGGAATACATACAAATAGACAGCGTATTTGAACAGATGGACACTTTAAGAGCGTCCGGCTCTATGCCCTTTGTTTCAAAGCCTGTGGCAATCGGTGACAAGAAATACCTTGACGGAGGAATTGCTGACAGTATTCCTTTTGAATGGCTTTCCGGTCAAGGTTGCGACAAGCTGATTGTAGTTCTTACTCGTGACATGGAATACCGAAAGAGACCGATGTCTCCGATCTTAGTTAAGTTGTACGGACGAAAATACCCCAAAATTGCGGAGAGATTATTACAGCGTCACAATAACTATAATCGTGCCGTGGAAGAATTGAGAAAATGGGAAGCCGGTGGAAAAGCTATGGTGATTCGTCCGTCAAGCCCTATTGAAATCGGGAGAATTGAGAAAAATCCTGATAAGCTGCAAGCGGTATATGAGCTTGGAGTAAAAGACGGCAATGCCAATCTGCAAAAAATTAAAGACTTTATAAAATAAAATCGGAGGTTCCTTATTGCCCTCTTTGAGGAACAAGCTGATAGCACAAGGAAAATACACGGAAGTTGTTGATGAGCTTATGATAAAGATACGGAAATAGCACCGTAACGGTACAATACGCAAAACAGAGGGGGTAAGGTACAAACACCCTGCCCCTCAAAGTATAGGCTCTAAAGACGGCGTAACCAATGGCTGCACCGTCCAAAACAATCAATATTTAATTCAATTACAAGAGCGACCTTGGGGCACCTTCCTTACGGAGGGTGCCCCTACAACAGCCTTTTGACACGCCTATTCAACCAGCGGCGACTTTGAGAAATCAAGGCCGCCGCTTTCATTTTCTTTATGCCTTTATTCGGACAACAACGATTAAATTCATAAAGTGTGTTTTCTGTGTAATCCTCCCTTGACAAATCTCTTTCCAGCGTGATATGCTGGAAAAATACTGCGAAAAGCAGGGATGGGAGGTTGTGGCAGTCTATCAGGACGATGGCTTCACAGGTCTTAATATGGAGCGTCCTGATTTACAGAGAATGTTGAGAGCCATTGAGCGCAGGCAAATCAACCTTGTCATCACGAAAGACCTCAGCCGACTGGGGCGTAACTATCTGCAAACCGGGCATTTGATTGAGGACTTTTTCCCAAGAAACGGTGTCCGCTATATCGCCATGAATGACGGTATCGACACCCTGCGGGATAACAACGATATTGCCCCGTTCAAGAATATCCTGAACGAGATGTACAGCAAGGATATTTCCAAGAAAGTCCATTCCTCTTATCTTCTGAAAGCGCAGAAAGGACAGTTTACCGGGTGTCTTGCCCCCTTTGGGTATCGGAAAGACCCAGAGGACAGAAACCATCTGCTCATTGACGAGGAAACCGCCCCGATTGTGCGGCTGATTTTCGGATATGCCCTGAACGGTCATGGTCCGAACTATATCCGCAGACGGCTGGAGGAAGAAAAAATCCCCTGCCCCACATGGTGGAACCGGGAACGGGGGCTTCGCAATACCCGCACCAAATGGGAAAAGAAAGACCCAGAAAACGGACGGTATATGTGGGACTTCTCCGTTATCAAAGACCTCTTGATGAATCCCGTCTACACCGGGGCGATTGCTTCCCAGAAAAAAGACTACCGTTTCAAAATCGGCACGATTGGAGAAAAGAAGCCGGAGGACTGGATTGTGGTGGAGGGACAGCATGAACCGCTGATTGACCGCATGAGCTTTGACATTGTGCAGAACAAGCTGAAATCCCGCCAGCGTCCGGGGCAGACCAATGAAATCAGCCTGTTTGCCGGACTGATAAAATGCGGCGAGTGTGGGAAGTCGCTGACGGTACGCTACACAAACGCAAAACATCCCCAGCAGATTTATTCCTGCAAGACCTACAATGCCTTTGGAAAGAACCACTGCACCCAGCACCGGATTGACTATGACACCCTTTACAGCCATGTGCTGCGGAAAATCCGGGAATGTGCCAGAGCTGCCCTGATGGACGGGAAAGCGGTTGCCGACCGCCTGACTAATACCTGTGAAGCCGAGCAGCGGGAACAGCGGGAAGCAATGGAACGCTCCCTTACAAGGGACGAGGAACGGATTGAGGTTCTGGATAAAATGGTCATGCGGCTTTATGAGGATATGATTGCAGGGCGTATCAGTGAGCAGAATTTCAACACCATGCTGGAAAAGACACAGACCGAGCAAGCGGAGCTTAAAGCAAAAGTGTCCGAGGGCAGAAAGCGGCTGTCCGATGAAGTCCAGCTTGCCAATGACGCAAAACAATGGGTGGAAGCCATTCAGGAATACGCCAATATCACAGAGCTGGACGCAGCCACCCTCAACCGCTTAATCAAAGAAATCGTCGTGCATGAGCGCATTGACGAAGATAAAACAAGACACATTTCTATCGAAATTCATTTTAATCTCAAACCCATCCCAGAGGTGGAACAGGTCACTGCCTGACCTGTCCCGCCGGGACGGTTCTCTTAAAAACACCATATAGATTTTTTGTACGCCGCCGCCCGCCATCGAGCAGAGTTTTACACCTAATTGGGGATAAAACAGCTTATGGCGGGCGGCGGTGTCGCCCTCGTCGGTATGCTGTTGGTGCCGCTTCTCTCCGGGCTTTTTTCATAAGCCGCGGAGGTAGCCTATGCAGAGCATACTTGACGCGATTAACGAATGGATAAAAGGTATTCTGATCGGAGCCATCAACGGTAATCTGTCAACTATGTTCGGGGACGTAAACGAGAAAGTAGGCACAATCGCAACGCAGGTAGGGCAAACCCCGCAAGGCTGGAACGCGAACATCTTTTCCATGATACAGACGCTATCGGAAAACGTCGTCGTACCGATTGCGGGGCTTGTCATTACCTATGTCCTATGCTATGAGCTAATCAGCATGGTAGTGGAAAAAAACAATATGCACGACGTTGACACCTTTATGTTTTTCAAATGGTTTTTCAAAGCGTTTGTGGCGGTATTCCTCGTAACGCACACCTTTGATATAACAATGGCGGTGTTCGACGTGGCGCAGCACGTTGTTTCCGGCGCGGCGGGGGTGATCGGCGGCGAAACTTCCATTGACGCCGCCGAAGCCCTCGCGTCCATGCAGGACGGGCTGGAAGCTATGGAAATCCCCGAATTGCTCCTGCTCGTTATGGAAACAAGCCTTGTCAGCCTATGTATGAAAATCATGTCGGTGCTGATAACGGTTATCCTCTACGGCAGAATGATAGAAATATACCTGTATTGCTCTGTTTCGCCTATCCCATTCGCAACCATGACAAACCGGGAATGGGGACAGATCGGGAACAACTACCTAAAAGGGCTGTTTGCCCTCGGTTTTCAAGGTTTCCTCATTATGATATGCGTCGGCATTTACGCCGTCCTTGTCAATGAAATGGTGGTAGCCGATAATCTGCACAGCGCGATTTTCTCACTTGCAGCCTATACGGTAATCCTCTGTTTCTCCCTGTTCAAATCCGGCGCACTTGCAAAATCCATATTCAACGCCCATTAAGGACAGAAAGGGGGTATTCGCTTGGCGTATGTTACCGTACCCAAAGACCTATCCAAAATCAAAACCAAAGTAGCATTTAACCTTACGAAACGGCAGATCGTTTGTCTGGGGGCGGCTCTCCTTGTGGGATTGCCGCTTTTCTTTTTGCTCAAAGGCAACGCGGGGACGACCCTTGCGGCTATGGCAATGATTGTCGTTATGCTGCCCTGTTTCCTCTTTGCCATGTATGAACGACACGGGCAGCCCCTTGAAGTTGTGGTAAAGAACATCATTCAGACAAAGTTTACCCGTCCAAAGGAACGCCCTTATCAGACGGAAAACTTCTATGCCGTCTTGGAACGGCAGCGAAAACTTGAAAAGGAGGTATCGGCTATTGTCAAAGGCACAGGCGCAAAAGGCGCGGGAAGCCGCCGCAGGAACAAAGCGTAAATTATCCCGCGCCGAACAGAAACAAATTGCCGCCCTTATAAGACAGGCAAAGGGCGACGGGAAAGCGCATACCGCGCAGCAGACCATTCCCTACTTGCAGATGTACCCGGACGGGATTTGCAGGATTACGGAAAAGAAATACAGCAAAAGCGTTGTGTTTGAGGATATTAACTATCAGCTTGCACAGGCGGACGACAAGACCGCTATCTTTGAAAATTGGTGCGACTTTCTGAATTACTTTGACGCTTCCGTTTCGGTGCAGCTCTCTTTCATCAATCAAGGGACGCAGCGCGGCGAAGCGGAAAAAGCTATCGACATTCCGGCGCAGGACGACGCTTTCAATTCCATTCGCGCCGAGTATTCGGATATGCTCAAAAACCAGCTTTCCAAAGGGAATAACGGGCTTGTGAAGCACAAATACATCACCTTTTCCATTGAAGCGGACAGCTTGGCGGCGGCAAAAGCCCGCCTTGCCCGTATCGAAACGGACATACTCAACAATTTTAAGGTGCTGGGCGTAGCCGCCCGCCCCATGACGGGCTATGACCGTTTGAAAGTGCTGCATGGGGTGTTCCACCCGGAGGGCGAGCCGTTTTCCTTTGACTGGGCTTGGCTTGCCCCGTCGGGGCTTTCTACCAAAGACTTTATTGCCCCGCCGTCGTTCCGTTTCGGAGAGGGGCGCACGTTCCGTATGGGGCGCAAGATCGGCGCGGTGTCGTTCTTACAGATACTTGCGCCGGAGCTGAACGACCGCATCTTGTCGGACATTCTCGACCTTGAAACGGGCGTGATTGTCAATCTCCATATCCGCAGTATCGACCAGAGCGAAGCCATTAAGACGATTAAGCGGAAAATCACAGACCTTGACAAGATGAAGATTGAGGAACAGAAGAAAGCCGTCCGTTCCGGCTATGACATGGATATTATTCCGTCCGACCTTGCCACCTTTGGCAGCGAAGCGAAAAATCTCTTGCAGGATTTACAGAGCCGGAATGAGCGAATGTTTCTTCTTACGTTCCTTGTGGTAAACATGGCAGACACAAAGCGGAAATTGGAAAATGAAGTATTTGCGGCGGCGGGTATTGCACAGAAACATAACTGCGCTTTGACCCGTCTTGACTACCAGCAGGAAGCGGGCTTGCTGTCGTGCGTCCCTATCGGGGAAAACCTCGTCCCCATTCAAAGGGGCTTGACGACAAGCAGCACCGCTATTTTTATTCCCTTTATCACGCAAGAGCTTTTTCAGACCGGGGAAGCCCTGTATTACGGGCTGAACGCTTTAAGCAACAACATGGTACTTTGCGACCGCAAGCAGCTTAAAAACCCGAATGGGCTGATCTTGGGAACGCCGGGAAGCGGTAAATCCTTTGCGGCAAAACGGGAAATGACAAACGCTTTCCTCATTACGGACGACGACATTATCATCTGCGACCCGGAAGCGGAGTATTTCTCCCTTGTGCAGCGTTTGGGCGGACAGGTAATCCGGCTTTCCCCGACGGGCAAGGGCATTGACGGGAAGCCGCAGTACGTCAACCCTATGGATATTAACCTCAATTACAGCGAGGACGACAGCCCCCTTGCGCTGAAATCCGACTTTATCCTCTCCCTCTGCGAGCTGGTGATCGGCGGCAAGGAGGGCTTGCAGCCCGTGGATAAGACGGTCATTGACCGGGCTGTACGGAACGTGTACCGCCCGTACCTTGCCGACCCCGACCCGGCAAAAATGCCTGTCTTGGGCGACCTCTACAACGAGCTTTTGCAGCAGCCGGAGCCGGAAGCGGCGCGGATTGCGGCGGCGTTGGAACTGTATGTTTCCGGCTCTCTGAACGTCTTTAACCACCGTACCAACGTGGAGCTTTCAAACCGCCTTGTCTGTTTTGATATTAAGCAGCTTGGGAAACAACTCAAAAAGTTAGGTATGCTCATTGTGCAAGACCAGGTATGGAACCGCGTTACCATCAACCGCGCCGAGAAAAAGGCGACGCGCTACTACATGGACGAGTTTCATTTGCTCTTGAAAGAGGAACAGACCGCAGCCTATTCCGTGGAAATCTGGAAGCGTTTTAGAAAGTGGGGCGGCATACCGACTGCCATTACACAGAACGTCAAAGACCTGTTATCCAGCCGCGAAGTCGAGAACATTTTTGAAAACAGCGATTTTGTCCTCATGCTCAACCAGGCGCAGGGCGACCGGGCTATCCTTGCAAAGCAGCTCAACATTTCCCCGCAGCAGATGAAGTACGTTACCCACACCGAAGCGGGCGAGGGGCTTATCTTCTACGGCAACGTGGTACTGCCCTTTGTAGACCGTTTTCCGAAAGACACCGAGCTTTACCGCGTAATGACGACGAAGCCGGAGGAAGTGGGCGACGCATGAAAACGGACGTAATCATCAACAGGGACGCCCTCTGCGCCCTGCGGGAGCTGCCCGATGAAAGCGTCCATTGTTGCGTTACCAGCCCGCCCTATTATGCCCTGCGGGACTACGGACTTGACGCGCAGATCGGGCGCGAGGACACGCCGGAGCAGTACATTGATCGGCTTGTCGCCGTATTCCATGAGCTGAAACGTGTATTGCGCCCGGACGGCACCTTTTGGCTGAATATCGCAGACACCTACTGCGGCACAGGCAGCAAAGGCGGCTACACCGACCCGAAAAATCCAAAGGGCAGGAACGGGCAGAGCCTTTCCCTTAACCGCCGCGCTCCGAACTGCAAGCAAAAGGATTTAATCGGTATTCCGTGGCTGTTGGCGTTTGCCCTGCGAGCGGACGGGTGGTATTTACGCAGCGACATCATTTGGCAGAAAGAAAACCCTATGCCCGAAAGCTGCAAAGACCGTCCGAGCCGTTGCTACGAACACATTTTCCTGCTTGCAAAGTCAAAGCAGTATTTCTATGACGCTGCCGCCATAGCCGAGCCGATAGCCCCCACGACGGCGGCGCGGTACAGGCAGGGACGCGCAGCCGGACACAAATACGCCGAGGAAGTCCCCGGACAGGGTAAAGTGCAAGGGATCAACAAAGCGAGGAAAGGCGGCTACTACGACGACGCGCTGATCCCCACCATGCGGAACAAGCGGGATATATGGCTGATTAACACCGTCCCTTACAAGGGCGGGCATTTTGCCGCGTTCCCGCCGAAGTTAGCGGAAACCTGTATTTTGGCGGGCTGTCCGAAAGGCGGCGTTGTGATAGACCCGTTTTTTGGAAGCGGCACTACGGGCAAGGCGGCAAAAGACCTTGACCGCCATTATATCGGCATTGAGATTAACATTGAGTATTGCGCCCTTGCGAGGGCGCGGATTGGAGGTGAAAGCACTTGAAAGACCCGATGAAGCCCCGCGACAAAATCACGCAGAAAATGAGCCGCGACGGGCTGACCGAGCAAAACCAGACCACGGGCGAAAGCGAGCTTATCAGCAAGCGCATACAGGACGCGGATTTTCAGAAAACGCCGGAGCAGCAAGCCGCACAGGACGCGGCGCAGCTTCAAGGGGCGGTTTCCCCGTCCTCTCCCTTGCCCCACGCGCCGGAGCATTTTTCAAAGCCGCAGGACGCAGCCGCCGAGCGTGTCATGGAGCATATCGGCGCGGGACAGACCCGGAAAGCGTCGAAAAAGGCTGTCCGGCGGGCGCAGGAAGCGGCAGCGTCAAAGGCGCAGCCGTCCCGTCTGCAATTTACCGACGAGGAACGGGCAACGCCGGAGCTGGAAAAGTACATCAAGAAATCGGACAAAGCCGCCGACCGTTTGGACGCAGCGCGGGCGGCACTTCCCCCAAAGAAGAAATCGCGGCTGCAATTTGACAAGCAGGAAACGCCGCCGAGCTTCGAGGGCAAGCGCAATCCCTTATCCCGCCCCGCGCAGGAAGCCGGGATTTTCGTCCATAACAAGATACATTCCGTGGAGAAAGACAATTCCGGCGTTGAGGGGGCGCACAAATCCGAGGAAGCCGCCGAGCGCATGGGAAAATACGGTGTCCGAAAGGTCAAAGAGGGCTACCGCAGCCACAAGCTGAAACCTTACCGCAAGGCGGCGCAAGCGGAAAAAGCGGCGGCAAAGGCAAACGCCAACTTTTACTATCACAAAGCCCTGCACGATAACCCGCAGCTTCGCAGCAACCCCCTTTCCCGTTTCATGCAGAAGCAGAAAATCAAGCGGGAATATGCAAAAGCGGCAAGGAAAGGCGGCGCAGCCACCGCGAAAAAAGCGGCGGAAAGCACCCGCAAGGCGGCAAAGAAAACCGCCGAGGAAACAAGGAAAGCCGCGCTCTTTGTGGCAAGGCACCCGGTAGGCGTACTGATTGCGATTGCCGCGCTGCTTTTGTTTATCATCATTTTTGCGGGGCTGTCCTCTTGCTCCTCTATGTTTTCCGGCGCAGTCAACGGCGTTGTGGGGACTTCCTACACGTCGGAGGACAGCGACCTTGTGGCGGTGGAAAACAACTACGCCGCTATGGAAAACGAGCTGCAAGCCGAGATTGACAACATCGAAAGCACCCACCCCGGCTACGATGAATACCGCTACGACCTCGACGCTATCGGGCATAACCCCCATGAATTAGCGTCCTATCTGACCGCGCTTTTGCAAAGCTACACCCCGCAGAGCGCACAGGCAGAAATCGAGCGTATCTTTGATATGCAATACACCCTCACGCTGACCGAGGAAGTGGAAGTACGCTACCGCACCGAAACGAGGACGGACAGCGAGGGCAACAGCTACACCGTAGAGGTACCGTATAACTACTATATCCTCAACGTCAAGCTGGAAACACGCCCGATCACGTCCCTTGCGCTGGAGCTGTTGAACGACGAGCAGCTTGAAATGTTTCGCGTTTATATGGAAACGAGCGGCAACAAGCCGCTTATTTTCGGCGGCGGCTCTCCCGACGGAAGCCCGTCCGAGGACATAAGCGGGGTGCAGTTCGTAAACGGTACCCGCCCCGGAAACACCGCCCTTGTAGACCTTGCAAAACAGCAAGTCGGCAACGTGGGCGGCTATCCCTATTGGAGCTGGTACGGCTTTAATTCCCGCGTGGAGTGGTGCGCCTGTTTTGTGAGCTGGTGCTACAATCAGGCGGGCGCAAGCGAGCCGCGCTTTTCCGGCTGTCAATCGCAGGGCGTCCCGTGGTTTCAATCGCGGGGACAATGGGGCGCGAGGGATTATGAGAATATCGCCCCCGGCGACGCTATCTTTTTCGATTGGGATTTAGACGGCAGCGCAGACCATGTAGGTATTGTGATCGGTACAGACGGAAGCCGCGTTTATACTGTCGAGGGAAATTCCGGCGACGCCTGTAAAATCAAGAGCTATGCCCTTACCTATGAATGTATCAAAGGGTATGGGCTGATGAATTGGGACTGACCCACCGAAGAAAGGAGAATTTTATCTATGGCTATGAACAAAATTGAACGTCTTGACCGGGAAATCCAAAGGACCCGCGAGAAGATCACCGAGTATCAGAACAAGCTCAAAGAGCTTACCGCGCAGAAAACCGAAGCGGAAAACCTGCAAATCGTTCAGCTTGTGCGGGCTATGCGCCTTACCCCGCAGGAGCTTACCGCCATGCTGTCCGGCGACGCAATCCCCGGTATGGCGGCTCTCCCCGCAGACGGTTACGCCGAAGAACAGGAGGACGCAGCGAATGAAGAATAAAATCAAAAGGACTTTGACCGCGTTTTGTGCCGCCCTTATGCTCATGGGCGGCTTTTCTGTTACCGCCTTTGCACAGACGCCGGAGAACGACGCCACCAACGATACGGGCGTTGTTGTGGAAGAAACCGAGGACACGCCGCCCCTTACCCCGGACGGGAACGCTACTCTTGTGGACGACTACGGCGGCAACAAGCAGCTCATTACCGTTACCACCAAAAGCGGCAACTATTTCTATATCATCATCGACCGGGACGACGAGGGCGAAAACACCGTCCATTTCCTCAATCAAGTAGACGAAGCCGACCTTATGGCTCTTATGGAGGACGAGGACGGGCAGACGGAAGAAACGCCCGCCGTCTGCAACTGTACGGATAAATGCGAAGCCGGAGCCGTCAATACCGCTTGCCCCGTCTGCTCTGTCAATCTGGGCGACTGTACGGGCAAGGAAGCCGAGCCGGAGGAACCCGAACAGCCGGAAGAAGAAACGCAGGGTAACATCGGCGGTATTCTGCTGATCGTCCTTATCCTTGCCGGAGGTGGCGGCGCAGCGTTCTATTATTTCAAAGTCTTAAAGCCGAAAAAGGACGCGGCAAAGGGAAATGACAATCTCGATGAATACGATTTTGACGATTACGACGAGGACGAGGAAGTGGACGGCGAGCTGCCCGACGAACAGGAGGACGAAACCGTATGAGTGAAATACTTATCGTAGCTGAAAAGCCGAGCGTGGCGGCGACGATAGCCGCCGCGCTGGGCGCAAAGGAGAAAAAGGAAGGGTATATCGCAGGAAACGGCTACCTTGTTTCCTGGTGCGTGGGGCATTTGGTACAGCTTGCGGAAGCTGCCGCCTATGGCGAGCAGTACAAAAAATGGAGCTATGACAGCTTACCCATTCTGCCGCAGAAGTGGCAATACACCGTTGCCGCCGACAAGGGAAAGCAATTCAAAATCCTAAAAGACCTCATGCACCGCGCCGACGTTTCCGAAGTCGTCAATGCTTGCGACGCAGGGCGCGAGGGCGAACTCATTTTCCGCTTTGTCTATGATGTGGCGGGCTGTAAAAAGCCCATGCGCCGTCTTTGGATTTCCTCTATGGAAGAAAGCGCAATCAAGGCGGGCTTTGCGTCCCTCAAAGGCGGGAAAGAGTACGACCCCCTTTATTCCTCTGCCCTTTGCAGGGCAAAAGCTGATTGGATTATCGGTATCAATATGACCCGCCTGTTTTCCTGCCTGTATGGAAAGACGCTGAACGTAGGGCGCGTCCAGACCCCGACGCTCAAAATGCTTGTAGACCGGGACGCTGCCATTACCACCTTTAAGAAAGAAAAATACTACCATGTGCGCCTGTCCCTCTCCGGCGTGGAAGCCGCAAGCGCGAAGATCCACGCCGCAGACGAAGCCGGGAATTTGAAAGCCGCTTGCGAAGCGGCACAGGCGGTTTGTACTTCCGTTACCCGCGAGAAGAAAACCGTTGCCCCGCCGAAACTCTTTGACCTTACCAGCTTGCAGCGGGAAGCAAACCGCATTTACGGCTATACCGCAAAACAGACCCTTGATTTGGCGCAAGCCCTGTACGAAAAGAAGCTGCTTACTTATCCGAGAACGGACAGCAGCTATCTTACCGACGACATGGGCGGTACGGCGGCGCAGATCGCCGCCCTGCTTGCCGGAAAGCTGCCCTTTATGCAGGGCGCAGACTTCACGCCGGAAATCTCCCGTCTGCTGGACAGCAAAAAGGTGTCCGACCACCACGCAATCATTCCCACTATGGAGCTTACCAAAACAGACCTTGCCGCGCTGCCGGAAAGCGAGCGCAATATCCTTACCCTTGCAGGGGCGCGCCTTTTAATGGCTTGCGCCGAGCCGCATATCTTTGAAGCGGTTACGGCGTTTTTTTCCTGCGCGGGACAGGAGTTTACCGCAAAGGGAAAGACGATGCTTGCCGAGGGGTGGAAAGGCTTGGAACGCCGCTTTATGGCAACGCTGAAAAAGAAAGCCGATACCGAGGACGACGAGGAAAACGCCCTTTCGCTGGACGTGCCGCCCTTTGCCGAGGGGCAGACCTTTGACAACCCGCAAGCGGCGGTTACGGAGCATTTCACGACGCCGCCGAAGCCCCATAACGAAGCGTCGCTGCTCTCTGCTATGGAACGCGCCGGGAATGAGGAAACCGACCCGGACGCGGAACGCCGGGGGCTTGGGACGCCCGCCACCCGCGCCGCTATCATTGAAAAGCTGGTAAAGGGCGGCTTTGTGGAGCGCAAAGGGAAGCAGCTCATTCCGACCAAAAGCGGGATCGAGCTTGTCTGCGTCCTGCCAGAGGTACTTACTTCCCCGCAGCTTACCGCCGATTGGGAAAACAATCTGACGCAGATTGCAAAGGGCAACGCCGACCCGGACAGCTTTATGACGGGCATTGAAACCATGACGCGGGAGCTGGTAAGCACCTATCCTTTTCTTTCCGACAAGGAAAAGGAGCGTTTCAAAGAGGAAAAGCCGGTGATCGGCAAATGCCCCCGTTGCGGCGCGAACATCTACGAGGGCAGGAAAAACTACTACTGCGCGAACAGGGATTGCGCCTTTACCATGTGGAAGAATGACCGATTTTTTGAGGAACGGAAAGTAACCTTTTCCCCGAAGATTGCCGCCGCCCTCTTGAAAGACGGGAAAGCGAAAGTCAAAAAGCTGTACTCCCCGAAAACGGGGAAAACCTACGACGGCACTATCCTGTTAGCCGATACGGGCGGGAAGTACGTCAACTACCGAATTGCAATCCAGAGGGATAGAGAAGTTACGCAGCAAGCATAGGAAAGGGGTACCCTTTCCGTAAAAATCCCCGTTTTCGTCTGACGACGATTACGGGGATTTTACTTGTTGGGAAGTGTCCCAAACCCTCTTGAAAATCTGAAACGAAAGGAGCGACCGAATGAGCGAACAATTTTCTATCTTACTTGGAAACCATAGCCGCCTTGAAGCCGGACAGACGGACGGCGCGTGGCTGCCTATGCCCGCCACGACGGAGCAGCTTCACAACGCTATGAGGAATATTGGCGTTACCGCAGAAAACCCACAGGATTTATTTGTAGGCGGCTTTGCAAATACCGAACAATGCCCCTTTGACGTGCCGCTTTCCGTTATCCAAAGCGGCAGCATAGACGAGCTGAATTATCTTGGAAAGCTGATTGAAATGCAGCGCGACGAGGATAAAGCGAAGTTTGCGGCGGCGGTTACGCTGGGCGAGTATGCCGGAAATCTCAAAGACCTTATCAACCTTGCACAAAACCTTGACTGCTATTGGATTTATCCCACCGTCCAAAACGAAGAAGATTACGGCTACTATCTGATCGACGAGCTGGACGAATTGGAGCTGCCGGAAGAAGCAAAGCGGTATTTCATGTATGAGGAATACGGGCGGGACGCCGCTATCAACGACGGGGGCAGATTTACCGAACAGGGCTATATCTATAACAACAAAAACACCTTTTCCGAGTGGTACAACGGGCGCGAAAGCGCCATACCCAAAGAATACCGCATTATGAGCTACCCGCAGCCAGAGCGCGGCGAAGCAGAACGGACAGACTTTGACGCGGCGGCTACCATGCCGCCCGCCGCCGAGCCGCAACAACCCCGCCCCGTTGTCCCGATTGTTCTTACTGCTGAAAAACCTGCCGACAAGGTTAAGGAGATTACCGACCGTCTGGAACAGGGCGTACAGGCGATTTTTGACAGCGACCGCTACAAAGAGTTTCTAACCGCTATGTCAAAGTTCCATGATTATAGTTTGAATAACACTATCCTAATTGCTATGCAGGGCGGCAATTTGGTAATGGGCTTCCGTCAATGGGAAAAGGAGTTTGACCGCCATGTAAAGAAAGGCGAGAAAGGCATTAAAATCTTTGCCCCCGCGCCCTACAAGGTGAAAAAGCTGGTTGATAAAATCGACCCCGAAACGAGAAAGCCCATGCTTGACCGCGAGGGAAAAGTGGTAAAGGAAGAAAAGGAAATCACCGTCCCCGCCTTTAAGGTTATAACCGTCTTTGATATTTCGCAGACCGAGGGCAAGGAGTTTCCCGACCTTTCCGTTAAACCGCTGCTTGCCGATGTGGAGCAGTACGAGGATTTTTTCGCCGCCCTTGAAAAAGCGTCCCCCGTCCCGATTGCATTTGAGCAGATCACAAACGGCGCAAATGGGTATTTCAGTTTGACCGACAAGCGTATTGCAATCAAAGAGGGCGTGAGTGAATTACAGGCGGTAAAGACCGCCATTCACGAAATCGCCCATGCGAAGCTGCACGACGTAGACTTAAACGCCCCGCCGGAGCAGCAAAACCGCGTTGACCGCCATACCTGCGAGGTAGAAGCGGAAAGCGTCGCTTATACGGTTTGCCAGCATTTCGGCCTTGATACTTCCGATTACTCTTTCGGCTATGTGGCTGGTTGGAGCAGCGGCAAGGAAATGACCGAGTTAAAAGCGTCCCTTGAAACAATACAGACCACCGCAAAGGAACTCATTACCGAGATTGAGGGGCATTTTACCGAGTTGCAGCAGCAGCGGCAAGCCGAGCAGGAGCAGGGCGATACCTTTTCCATTTATCAGTTAAAGCGCGGGGACGAAACAAGGGACTTGCGCTTTGAGCCTTATGACCGTCTGCAAGCGGCTGGACTTACCATTGACCGGGCAAATTATGAGCTGATCTATACCGCGCCCCTTGCGCCGGACACTTCCCTTGAAGATATTTACACCCGTTTTAATATCGACCACCCCGCCGACTTCAAGGGGCATAGCCTTTCCGTTTCCGATATTGTGGTGCTTCATCGGGACGGCAGGGACGCCGCTCATTATGTAGACAGTATCGGCTATCGGGAAGTGCCGGAGTTTTTCAAGGAGCAGGGGCGGCAGCTTACCCCCGACGAGTTGGAAACGGGCGAAACCGTGAAAACGCCGAGGGGGACTTTCTATGTAACCACCATGAGCCGCGAACAAATGGAAGCCGCCGGGTACGGGCTTCATCATCAATCCGAGGACGGCAAGTATCTGATTATGGGGAATGGGACGCGGGCTTTTGCTATTCCCGCCGAGCAGCCAGAAAAGGTCAATCCCTTAAAGCACATCGAGGACACCGTAGAGCAGAACGACAACGCTTTTGACGGGCTTATCAATAATACGCCGCAGACGCCCACCGCCGGAGAGCTGGAGCAAAAAGCAAAGGCGGGTGAGCCGATCTCCCTTGCGGACTATGCTGCCGCAATCAAAGCGGAGAAAGAGCGCGGCGGCGCAAAGCAGGAAAAGCCCTCTATCCGGGCGCAGCTTCGAGCCGAAAAGGAACGGGCGGCGCAGAAAAAGACCGTAAAGGCGAAAAATCACGAATTGGAGGTATGAGTATGGTACAGTTTACCGTTGAAGAAACAAACCTTATGAGCATTTACCACGAGGGCGGCAAGGCGCAGCTTATGGAGAACATGACCGCCGCGCTGCCCGATATGGACGCGGATATGCGGGAGCTTGCAGAGCGCACCATTTCCAAAGTGGACGCTTTGACCGATGAAGAATACGCGGGGCTTGCCGTCTATGCCGCCGATGAAGCATGAGCGCGGTAAAGCGGCTGACGCCGCCGCAAAGCCGGAAAGTCAATGCACTTATTAAACGGGAGTGCTGCAACTGCGTGGGCGGCAACTGCCTGTTGCTGGACGACGGGGACGAGTGCGTTTGTCCGCAGCTCATTTCCTATTCGCTGCTTTGCAAATGGTTTCGCGTTGCCGTACTTCCCGCCGACAAGCTCCTGTATGCAGAGCTGATGAACACCGAGGACAAAAGACGTTGTATCGAGTGCGGCGCGTCCTTTGCGTCCAGCTCAAACAGCGTCAAATACTGCCCGGAGTGCCGCAAGCGGATCACCCGCAGACAAGCCGCCGAGCGTATGCGAAAAATGCGCTCCCTGTTACGCGATAGGGGTGCAAAAAGCCTTGTATAGCGCGGCTCTGACAGCCGCTTTCCCATAGGGTAAGGGCTTTATACCTTTTCCCTCAAAAATGGCGTTCTACTGCGTAACGCCTTTTCCTGCACCCATAGAAAACCGGGGCGCGGTGGCCACACAATCGGCTGCCGCGTCCCGGCTTTTTCTGTTTTATAAAACTTCTATATCCGCTATGTAATATGGCATTGCGCCGATAAAAGTATTGTCCTCTGTCTTTAAGACAAGCAAGTCAGTTTCTCTGATGTAGCGTCCATAGTCAATACGCTGCACATATCCTACAAGGGTTTTCCCGTCCGTAAATGTGATTTTTACTTTGCTCCCAATATCAATATAGCTTTCCATGCCGTACATATCATTTTCTTTTGTTACTCTGATACACGCCGTAATATCAACGATTTTCATTTTATTCCCGTTCCTTTCCTTTCTCCTGTTCCGGCTCTTTTGGCTGCCGCAAAATGCTGTCAACATTCCGCTTGATAACGTCGTATTCCTTAACCTGTTTTTTCAGCTTGCCATAGTCGGCGTATAGGGCTTCTTTACGCTCTTGCAGCTTGGCGTACTCTGTTTGCAGCGCGGCAATATCGGGAAGTTTGGAAATGCCCGCCCCCTTGATTGCCTTTACTGCCGCTTCATGCAGGATTATATCGCGCTCATGGGCTGCCCGGTAGCTGCCCTTATCCTTTGCTTTGCGGTAAGCGTCGTAGGAGGGCTTTGTCTTTTGATAGGTGGTAATGTTCTTGATAAGCACCGCCATATCGGAAAGCCTTGTTTCCACGTCCTTTAATACTTTTGCTGCCTGTCCGCTTGCCGTCTGGACTTCTGCGATCTTGGCGGTCAAATCCCCGTACTGTTCAATCCCGTGTGTTGTGAGGAAGTTATACGTCTTTGCTGCCTGTTTCAGATTATGGATTTTCGCCCATTGTTCATAGCCCCGGCTCTGCGCCGCTTTGATACTGTTTTCAATGTCAATGAGCAGCGACACACCCCGATCTGCTTGCGGGACTTTTGCAGCGCGGGTACGCTTGCCCTTTATCCGTTCCTTGATTGCGTCCTCGGTGTAATCTGCGCCGATAGTCTTTAAGCGGGTAAACCGTTCCTGCCCCGGCACAAGGCAGGACACATATTTTCCGCGCTTTATCTCATAGCCCAACCCTTGCAGACGGGATAGCAATTCCTCGAAGCTGTTTACTTGCGGGATTAGGGTATCAACGGCAATCTTCAATTTTGCCTTTGCGGATTTCTCCTTGTGGTACGCAGCATAATTTTTTCCCTTGCTGCCTTTCTCCGGCACGACCACCGACAAGCCGTTTTCTCGGCACAGCCTGTCGCTGATGTTGCGTATGCCATAATAGGTGCGCTTATTGGAAACGTACTTGTGGTGATCTACAAAGTTGACCGCGCAAAAAATGATGTGGTTATGGATATGCCCCTTGTCAATGTGCGTCGTAAGGACGTATTCATGCTGCCCCTTTGTTACCGCGTCGGCAAGTTGCCGCCCGATCTCATGGGCTTTTTCGTAATCCACTTCCCCCGGCTCAAAGGACTGTATCAGATGAAAGGCTAAATTGTTCCCCTTTTGGAGAGCTTGCGACAAGGTATATTCAAACTCAATGTCTGCCGTTTCATAACTGCACCCAAAGGAGGACACAAGCATTTTTCCGTCCGTCTTATCGGGATTTTGGATATAGTCAAGGGCTTTGTTCAACGTGCTTTTAATAGACTTAATCTTTGTAACCGCCATATCTCATTAAGCACCCCCTTAATTTCCTCTATGTCCTCTTGATAAACGCTGCCCGTACTGTTCACGCGCTTTGCAATCTGGTTGACGTTGACACCGATTTTCTGTATCTCCGCTGTCATAGCTTTTATGTCGGTGTGGTCTACTTGGATAATGTACCCGTCGATTGCCATTTTCCGCAGATAGCTTTCCATGTTCCGGGTGGGGACGAGCTTCATTTTCTGCTCAATCAACGCTCGTTCTTCCTCTGTTACTCTAAACTTGATTTGTACCGTTCTTTTTCGTCCGTCCATGCTTTCGCTCCTTTCCATTCCGAGGGTTTGGGACACTTCCCAACAAGCCATTTTCAACCGACGCGCCGCAGCGCAGGAGGGCGAAAATACGGAAGTGGGTACCCGCTTCCTATGCTTGCTATGAAAGTTTTTCCTTATTCCCTACTACAACGGAAAGCCCCGTTTTGCCAAACTTACGCAAAAGAAAAACGCTGCAATCTCAAAAAGATTACAACGCTTCCTAAGCCTATTCAGTTTTCGTTTTCGACTTCTGCAATTTCTTTCGCTGTTGCGGTAACAATCCGTATGCCCTTATCGCTCATGCTGTCAAGCAGCGTGTCGAGCTGCCGCCTTTGCGTCGATTTTTCCGCTGTCTTATCCGGGAAAAAGAATTGGTCTACGGATATGTCATAACGGGTTACAAGCTCATAAAAAATTTGCAGGCTTGGCTGTTGCCCTTTGTTTTCAATATTCGCAAGGTAGCGAGGGGAAATGTTCATTTCGTCGCTTACTTTCTTGCGGCTTTCATTTCTGCCTGTCCGCGCTGCTTTTATGGCTTGCCCGAAAGCTGCAAAGTCATACAAAGGTACTGGTCTTTTTGCCATAATAATTCACCCAACTACATTTTACTGTTCCTTTCTTTGCTTGGATATGCTTACACAGTACCTACTATTAGCCAAAATAATTCATATTATTGCCGGATAAAAACATATTGACAAATTTCAATTTGTGTATATAATAGTTTATAGAAGCACATCAACAGGAGGTGAGATTATGGAACTTGATGAAAAAAAAGGAGGTGAGATTATGGAACTTGATGAAAAAAAAATACCAACGATTTTCAAAGCATTTTGTGATGAAAACCGTGTTAAAATTTTGAAACTATTGCTTACAGGAGAGAAGTGTGCTTGTGTACTATTAGATGATATGCACATTACGCAACCAACGCTTTCCCACCACATGAAAATACTTTGTGATTCTGGTATAGTGATAGGACGCAAAGAGGGGAAATGGATGCACTACTCTATTTCAGAGAATGGCGTGCAGTATGCAATAGATTGTCTACAAGCGCTTATGATTACAAGTGCAGCATTTGAAAATAAGTCGTGTTGTGATAGGTAAGTTTACTTACTTTTCCGCACGACTTATCAAAACATCAACATATAGACAAATTTCAATATTTCTATTTCAAGGAGGCTATTTATGGATATGCTAAAAACAGGTTGGAACTTCTTTCAAAATGAAGTTGTAGGTATGGCATGGCTTAATCGTCTAATAGGTAATTTAATTAACGCTTGCGGATTAGACGCAACGAGCAAAATCGGTGGTGGTATTCAATTTTTTGTTTACGACACAATCAAAATCATGGTGTTGTTAGGGGTTCTGATTTTAATTATTTCATATATTCAAAGCTATTTCCCGCCGGAACGGGCAAAGAAAATTCTTGGAAGGTTTCATGGTATCGGCGCAAATATAATTTCTGCGCTCCTTGGTACGGTAACACCGTTTTGCTCGTGTTCTTCCATTCCGTTGTTTATCGGGTTTACAAGCGCAGGTTTGCCGCTTGGCGTTACATTCTCCTTTTTGATTTCTTCGCCGATGGTTGACCTCGGAAGCCTTGTCTTACTGATGAGTATTTTCGGCTGGAAAGTTGCTGTTTTATATGTAATATTCGGTTTGGTAATCGCTGTGGCTGGCGGAACGCTAATTGAAAAGTTGCACCTCGATAATCAAGTGGAAGAATATATCCGAAACGGTCACTCGATTGATGTTCCGCAGGAGGAACTGCATTTCAAAGACCGTATGAAATTTGCGTGGGAACAGGTTGTTGAAACCGCTAAAAAGGTTGCTCCTTATGTTCTGATCGGCGTGGGCATTGGTGCTTTCATTCACAACTGGATTCCTGAAGAATTTATTGTCAAAGCACTTGGCGAAAATAATCCGTTTGGCGTAATTCTTGCTACGATAGTCGGTATTCCGATGTATGCGGATATTTTCGGTACAATTCCGATTGCAGAAGCCCTGCTTGCAAAAGGTGCTTTGCTCGGCGTTGTCCTTTCCTTTATGATGGGCGTTACTACGCTTTCGCTCCCTTCAATGATTATGCTTCGCAAGGCGGTCAAACCGAAACTGCTTGGTATTTTCATTGGAATATGTGCTGCTGGTATTATTATTGTAGGCTATCTTTTCAACGCAATACAATATTTAATTGTTTAATTTTAGGAGGTTATTATTATGGCATTATTTAACTTTGGAAAGAAAAAGGAAGAAGAAAAGAAAACACCTGCTTGCGCTTGTAGCTGCGGTTGTGCTGCCAGCGAAGCAGAAAGCATTACAAACGATTGCTGTCCTGATTTGAAAGAGGGAGAAATCTGCTGTATCAAGGTATTAGGTTCAGGGTGTTGTCATGCTCTTTATGAGAACACACAATCCGCCGTTAAAGCAATGGGGATTTCCGTAGAAGTAGAATATATTACGGACTTGAAAAAGGTTATGGAATATGGCGTTATGAGTGTACCTGCTCTTGTTGTCAACAACAAAGTAGTATCTACGGGGAAAGTGCTGAAAACAGAAAACGTGCAAAAACTGTTACAAAAAATCGTTTCCGAAAAATAAATTTAATATCAAATTTACGCCTTATTATCAATAATTCAAATAGCGATTTAATGCTATGTAAAACAACAAAACTGCCGAATGTAGGCAGATAAAACGGCGGTTTTGAAATATTTACTCAAAACCGCCGTTTTCTTTTTGAAAAATAAGATAACGGGGGGTGTATTAAAGTCGCCCTTTTTTGAGGATACGGCGGTATCAAGGAGGTATCG
Source organism: Owariibacterium komagatae (assembly GCF_045865535.1). Taxonomy (GTDB): domain Bacteria; phylum Bacillota; class Clostridia; order Oscillospirales; family Ruminococcaceae; genus Ruthenibacterium; species Ruthenibacterium komagatae. The sequence continues at coordinate 1,856,755 of NZ_AP031406.1, read as the reverse complement.
CCATGTCCTTTTTCTATATCGCCATATCTTTTAGCTTATCAAAAAAAGCCCGACCGCCGCCGGGAACACTTCTACCCTCATATATGAACTGTCAAATCATCTAAATACCGCTTACAATTCCTTTGCGCTTGTCTGCATCTTGCAGACAGGCGCATTTTGCATTTTCGGGAGGTTTTTTCAAAAAAGTTTCGCTTTCATTCGGCGTTTGAAAAAATCGCCTGTATTATCCCGCGAAAAGGGGAGGTACCGCCACCTTTCAACACGAAAGGAGGTGAGAACATGGAACCTAATCGCGTGGAATTTCAGAAGCAATGTATCTTTCAAAGTTTCTGTAAACGGGTGCTGCACAACGAAGCCTGCAACGCCCACGAGGAAATCCGGCGTCGCAGAGCAAAGGAAGTGTCGTTTTCCGACCTTGCCTTGCATGAGGAACGACAGCTTTATACGCTTGATAAGTATTTTCAAGACGAAGAAGCCGAGCCGAGCTATCAGCAGGCAGGAAAGAAAATCACGCCGAAGCTGCTGCTTGAAGCAATCCGCACTTTGCCGGAAGAAAAAAGGAAAGCTATCATGCTGTACTATTTCGAGGGCATGACCGACGTGGAGATTGGAAAGTTATTCAATACGTCGCGCAGCACGATACAGTACAGACGGACAAGCTCTTTTGAAATCTTGAAGAAATATTTGGAGGAACACGCTGATGAATGGGACGAATGGTAAACAATCTGACTTCCCGGACGTTGCCCTTGTTCCCTATCCTGTCATTGTGGCAGCGACAAAGGGCGACCCGGACGCTATGAAAATTGTCTTGCAGCATTTTAGTGGTTACATAGCGAGCCTTTCCATGCGGAAGCTCTGCGACGAGCGCGGAAACGTCTATTTTGGCGTTGACGAGGATATTCGCCAACGGCTGCAAGCAAGACTAATGAGGGCAATCCTCACATTTAGGGTTGAATAACTGCACCGATACCGAAACGTCTTAACCCCTTTTCCGTTTCGTATCAATCCGCAGCAGCCCCGTATGTTCCTTGACAAAGAAAGCGACGCAAGATAACGGCGACGCAGTATAGGGCAAACCGGGTACGTCCTTTTTGCGCCGAGCCATACGGAGGGTGCGCCATGACGCTATTCCTCTATCGGGAAAAGCCGAGCGAGAAACACCGCGACGGGAAGCAAGTTAGCAGCTTGCGGGCGACAACACGCATTGAGGGGAGATAAGCCTTTACAGCCACAGTCCGAGCGTTCAGAGCGTCGCAGGCAATGGGTAAAGCTGCCTTAAATGAGCAGGGGTGCAATTCCCGCGAGGTTGTGCTAACAGCCGCCCGGTTAAAGCCCACTTTTTGTAACTTGACTTTTTAGCCATTTATGAAAGGGGGTATTTTCCTATGGCAAAAAAGGAAACAGCAAGCCCCGCTATCCCTGTATTCCCTATGTTAAAGACCGTTGAGCAAATGAGCAAGATTAGCGGTATCGGGGAAAATAAACTGCGCGAGCTTATGGATAGTGGCGAGCTTGAATATATCCAAAACGGGAACCGCCGCTTGATTGCCGACGCTGCAATTTGGGATTGGTACCACAGGGCAAAGAGATCGGCAAAGCCCCCGACAACACAAGGGGGTTAAAGTATGGCTATATCATCAAGACAAGTACAGAATAAGCGCGATAGCAACGGCGTTCTGACGGGAAAGCCAGGTACCGTTTACGATGTGAATATCAAGTACAATTCCCCGGAGGGGAAGAAAACCTATTCCAAAAAAGGTTTTGCTACCAAAAAGGAAGCAGCGCAGCATGAAGCAGAAATGAAAGTAAAACTTTCTAATCCTGTTTATACGCCTGTTATTGCTTCGCAGGGTAAGCAGACTGTCAAAGAGTATTTAGAGGAATGGGTAGAAAATCACGGCAAGGCAAATTTGCGTCCGAGTACGTTTGCCAGCTATAAAAGCCATATCAAAAATCACATTGTGCCTTATGTCGGTCATGTTCAGCTAAACCAACTGACGCCAGCTATGCTTGATAATATGTTCCAGCAGCTTTTTGATAAAGGACTGTCTAACAGTACCGTCCGCTACGCACAGCGCATTTTGAGCGTATCAATGGAACACGCACGAAAATATCATTATATCGAACATAATCCTGCCCGTGATGTAATCACAAAGTTTGGCAAGCAGGGGAAAACACCCGACCCGTACACCGTTGAGCAAATGCAGCAATTTATGAGCAACGTGATCGGTACGGAGTGGGAAATGCCCGTTGTCCTTGCCGGAATGTACGGATTGCGTATGAGCGAGATTATCGGCTTGCGGACATTCAATATCGACCTCGAAAAAATGCAGTTTGGAGTTGTTGAGCAAATGCCTTTCAAGGTACCACCTGGCACAAAAACCATTACAGAAATGGCACCGACAAAATCCAACGACCGAATTTTGCCAATCACCGAGGAAACGCTACCGTATTTCCTGCGGCAGTTTGATTTAATCGAGCGGCAGAAAGCATTGATAGAAGCAAGCGGCGGCGTGTACTATGACAACAAACTCTTTATCGCAAAGCCGGACGGCTCACCGCAGCGCAGGGATAGAATGTCGGCAAACTTCGGTCAGCTTATCCGGCACCTCGAAATGCCGCACATTCGTTTCCATGATTTACGGCATACGGCAGCTACAAATATGCACCAGCTTACGGGCGACTTTTATACCGTAGGCGAGATATTGGGGCATACACTAAAAGGTATTGGCATGTCGCTTGGTATCTCAACTAATCTTGAAGCGGTAACGGCACAATACGTCAATGTCCGGCTGGAACGAAAAAAAGCTGTCCTTGAAACCTACCACAAAGCCCTGCACCCGCAGAAGCCCACGCCGGATAAAGGCAGCGAGCCGAAAAAAGCCAAAAAGAAAAGCAGCGAAATAGAGCTGTAAAGGACGTATCTCTTTATAGCTCCACGCTGCTTTTTATATGCTTTTAGAAGTTCCGGGCACCATTCGGGCACTACGGCATACATTTTTTATGAATAAGATGTATAAGAAGTTTGCCGCAGGGCACCACAAATCAGGGCACCACGGGCACCATTCACCCGGATTTGCCTGCTTTCAGCAGGGCAAAATCACCCGCTAAAAGGCATAAGAAAACCCGCGTAAACCCTTGATTTACGCGGGTTTGTTGTTGGCGGAGACGGTGGGATTCGAACCCACGTGCCCTTTCGGACAACTCGATTTCGAGTCGAGCTCGTTATGACCGCTTCGATACGTCTCCATTTAATGATTATTCAATTTTTGGGGCAAATAACATGATTTCGAGTCAGCCCCGTTATGACCGCTTCGATACCGCTGCATATTTAATTTTCAAGCACCGTCCTGCAAGACATTTGGAAAAATGCAAGATTTCGATGCAAGATAACAAGGGAAAATTCAGATGTGCACCCGAGGAAAAGCCCGTTGTTAAGCCATTCCTTGCGGACAAATTGACCAAAGGGCGAGAGTCTTTCGAGTCAGCCCCGTTATGACCACTTCGATACCGCTGCATCTTCTTTTTTCAGCTGCCTTTCTTTGAAACAGGCAGCTTTGTTATTATACCAAATCCCCGCGGTGCCGTCAATGCCGACGCCGCGGGGATCGCTTTTAAAATTCACACACCGGCGGCAGCACATACAATAGAATGCACAGATAATGCAGCACGCTGCCCGCCAGCACGAACAAATGCCAGATGCCGTGCATGTAACGCACTTTGTGCCAGGCGTAAAACACGATGCCGCCGGTATAGCACAGCCCGCCGCCCAGAAGCAGCCAGAACCCCGCCGGGGCCAGGGCGTCAAGAATGTCCCCCAGCACCCACACGGCCGCCCAGCCCATGGCCACGTACAGAACCATGGAGATTTTTTCAAAACGCTGCAGGTCAATGGCGTTCAGCACCACGCCCAGCAGCGCCGCCGCCCAGATGATCCCGCACACCAGCGGCCCCCGCGTACTGCCGCCCAGCAGGATCAGCGTGAAGGGCGTATAGCTGCCGGCGATCAGAAGATAAATGGTGGAATGGTCCAGAATGCGGAAAAAGCGTTTGACGCCCCGCTGCGGAAACGAATGATACAGTGTGCTCATGGTGTACAGCACCACCAGCGAAAGCCCGTATACAAGGCAGATCACCGCGTTGCGCGGTGTGGAAAACAATGCGGCAATGGTCACCAGAACGCTGGTGCCCACCACGGACAGAAGGCTGCCCATGCCGTGGCTGACCGCGTTGAAGATCTCTTCGCCTTTGGTATAAAATTTGGTTGGGTCTGTCTCACGGACCATGCAAATCCCCTCCTTTAAATCTTATTATATACGATTTTGAGAACAAAATAAATAAGTTTTTATAAATATATTATATGGTTTTTAAAACCAGATTGTGAAAAAGGAAAGAAAGTTTTGTGTGATTGAACGAAAAAGGGCTGTGCAGCTGTAAAGGAAAGGAAGAATATGGTATACTGAAACAAAAAACAGACGGCCGGACGCTTCTATTGGGAAACGATCGGGAATATACATTGACTTAGCAGGGTGCGGCCCAAAACGCCGCGCAGGGAAAAGCGAGGTGCCGCGATGGAAAAATATATGGCAGTGCCGGCTTCGGACGGATTGGCATTCGGTCCGGTGTGCCGCGTGCGCCGTTCCATGTCGGGAATGGGGAGAGCCGTGCTCAACCCGCGCCAGGAAGAAGCGGCCTACCGGTCCGCCCTGACCCGTGCGCAGCAAAACCTGGACCAGCTGATTGCAAAGGCGAGCGGGGATGAAAAGGCGATTTTTCAGGCCCAGCAGGTGATGATGGCGGACGAGGGCCTTCAGAACGAAGTGCTGGCGTACATTCACGCGGGTGCGGGCGCGGCCGCCGCGGTGGAGCGCGCGGCGGGGATCTTTGCCGGGCGCATCCGGGCGCTGGACGACGATTATCTGCGGGAGCGCGCCTGCGACGTACTGGACGCCTGCTACCGCATTGTGGACGTGTTGGACGGGCCGCAGGCACAGATGCCGCCGCTGAACTCGCCCAGCATTCTGGCGGCGGAGGAACTGTACCCTACCGATATTTTATCCATTGACCGGCGGATGATTCTGGGGCTGGTGATGGGGGCGGGGTCGGCCAACGCGCACGCGTCCATCATTGCCCGGACCATGGGCATTCCGGCGGTGGTTCTGGCCGGACAGGAATTTCTGGATGTGTGCGACGGCAAGATCGCGGCGATAAACGGCAGCACCGGCGATTTGTGCCTGGAGCCGGACGAGGCCACCAAGGCCCGGTTCGCCCACAGCATCCGGCGGGCGCGCCGGCACACGCTGACCGAGGAGCGGCTGCGCTATGCGGCCTGCGTCACCCGGGACGGAACGCCCTTTGAACTGTATGCCAACTGCTCCACCGTGGAGGATGTGCGCGCGGCCGTGGAGGCGGACGCCCAGGGCGTGGGCCTGCTGCTGAGCGAGTACACGGTGCGCCCCGGCGAGAACGACAGCGAAGAGGCGCAGTATCAGTTTTACACCGCCTGTCTGAACGCGGCCAAGGGAAAGCCGGTGACCATCAGCACCTACGGCGGCAACGGGCCGGAGGGCGCGCTGGAACCCAACCCGGCGCTGGGGCTGCGGGGCATCCGGTACAGTCTGGCGCACCCCCAGTGGTTCCAGACGCAGATGGCCGCGCTGCTGCGGGCAGGCGTGCAGGGCAACCTGCGGGTGGTTCTGCCCATGGTGAGCACGGCCGATGACGTGGAGCGCGCGCTGGAGCTTCTGCACGCGGCCAAGGCGTCGCTGCGCAAGCGGCGGGTGCCTTTTTCCGAAAACGTGCCGGTGGGCGTGATGATCGAGACGCCGGCCGCTGCCCTGAGCGCCCGGGAACTGGCGCGCAAGTCGGCCTTTTTCCACATCAGCACCACGAACCTTGCCCAGTACGCCCATGCGGCGGACCGGGGCAGCGCCACGGTGCAGGAGTATTTTCCGCAGTTTTCCCCGGCGGTGCACCGCATGGTCAGCATGACGGTGGAGGCGGCCGCCGAGGCGCGCATCCCCGTCTGTGTGTGCTGCGAGAGCGCCGCGCGGCCGGAACTGGCGGAGGTGTACCTGCGGCTGGGCGTGCGGCAGCTGAGCATGGCCTACGGAAGCCTGCTGGGCATCAAGGAATATTTGATGGGGATCTCCCTTTGAGCGGGAGAGTGCCCCGTGAGCCAAAACGGCGGATAAAAAAATCGGCATGACCGAGGGGTCATGCCGGTTTTGTTTTGCGGGAAGGCGGGGGTCAGTTCCGGTTTTCCGCCAGGAAGAACAGCGCCACGGTGCCGGGGCCGGAATGGGTTCCGATGACCGGCCCGATGTAGTTGATGTGGATGTCCTTGGTGCCGAAGCGGCTGCGGATCTGGTCGGCTACGTACTCCACGTCCGCCTGGCAGTCGCCGTGGCTGATGAACACGGTCTGATGGGCGTTGTCGATGCCGGTTTTGGCCATGTGGTCCACCAGGGCGTCCAGGCTTTGACGGCGGCCGCGGACCTTTTCCATGGGGATCAGGTGGCCTTCGTCGTCCACGTGAAGCACGGGTTTGATGTTCAGCATGGTGCCGAAGAACGCGGCGGCGCCGGACACGCGGCCGCCCCGTTTCAGATGGTTCAGATCGTCCACGGTGAACCAGTGGGACAGTTTCAGCCGGTTGTCCGTGACCCACTGGGCCACCTCTTCCAGGGATTTGCCCTGCTTTTTCTGCTGCGCAGCCAGATAGACCAGCAGCCCTTCGCCCATGGAGGCGGCCAGGGTGTCCACGGTGACCACCTTGCGCTGGGGATACTGCTCGGCCAGCTCTTCAAACATCAGGCGGCTGGCGTTGTAGGTGCCGGACAGACCGGAGGAAAAGGCCAGGTACAAAACGTCGGTGCCCTGCTGCAGCAGCGGCTCCACAATTTCGCGGAAGCGCTCGGGCGTGATCTGGGTGGTGCTGGACTGAGCCCCGGCACGCAGCTTGTCGTAAAACGCGGAGAAGGACATGTCCTTGCCCGCAGGGTCGTTTTGGTAGGTTTGGCCGTCTACGGTGAAATAGAGGGGGATGACGTCCACATCCATCTCGCGGATCAGCTCGGGCGAGAGGTCGGTGGTGGAGTCGGTCAAAATGCGGTAATCGCTCATAATTGCTTCTCCTTTGCCATAGATCTGTTAAGAGTTATTGTAACACATTTGTCAACGTTTGAACATGCCGGCGCAAAAAAGAAATCCCGCCGAAGTCCGGCGGGCGGGTTCAGCGGGTCTTCTGGTTGTATTCTTCCAATGTGATGCCCTGGCCCATGATCTGCGCGGCGGCGTCCTTGCCCACGTAGCGGTAGTGCCAGGGCTCGTAGGTGATCCCGGTCACGGTTTCCTTGCCCTGGGGATAGCGCAGGATGAACCCGTATTCGGCGCAGTGGGCCTGCAGCCACTCAAACTCCGGGGTCTGGTCAAAATCGGCGGTCAGGTCGTCGTGGCCGGCGTACCAGTTGGCGGACACGATGTCCGCCGCCAGCCCCAGGTTGTGCTCGCTGGTGCCCGGGCGCGCCACCCACTGGGCCGCCTGTTTTTCCGCCTCGTCCCGGGGAAAGCCCTCGTCTACAAAGCTCTGGGTCTTGCGGGCGAACAGGCTGCGCTGCCGGTCCACGCTGCGGTAGGCGGATACTAAGTAGAGCTTGCAGCCGGCCGCCTCGGCATCCGCCAGCATGGCCTCCAGCGCGTCGGCGGCGCGGGCGTCAAAGGGGCGGTTTTCGTAGCCTTCGATCATCACGGTTTTGACGGAGAAATCCTCCGGCAGCGGGTTGGCGGCGTTGACCAGACGGGCGGCCCAGTCCTCGCCGGGAACCGCGGCGGCCGCCGCGGTCCCGGATGCGCTGCCATCCGAGGAGGAGTGAGAGGTGGAAGAGGAACCGTCCATCATGTCCGACATGCCGGACTTGACGTCGGACTCCACCCGGGACATGCCGCTTTCCACGTCGTCCATCAGGGTGGAGGAAGAGTGCATGGAGGAAGAGGACGAAGAGGAAGAATCACTCATACATCCCGACAGAAGCCCCATGCACAAAGCAAGGCTCAAAGTGACGGCAAACAGTTTTCTGCGCAAAATCAAAACTCCCTTTCACGCCGCGGGCGAAAGGGAGTTTGGTTTTCGGATGCCCTCTGACCCGCGGCTATTGTAAATTGCCGGTCAGAGCCATTGCCACCGCCAGCGCCGCCAGCGGGGCCGTTTCACAGCGGAGAATGCGCGGGCCCAGCGTCACGGGAACACATCCCGCCTGCACGGCCGCCTGTGCTTCTTCGGGGGAAAAGCCGCCCTCGCTGCCGGTGATGATGGCAAGAGCGCCCGATGCGCCCTCCAACCGGCTAAGTAAAGGTTCTCCGCCCGCCTCGTAGCAAAAAAGTGCCCGGTCTTTGGCCGCGGCCTGCCCGATCATCTGGGCAAAGGTCAAAGGCATGGCGACCCGGGGGATCACGCCGCGGCCCGCCTGTTTGGCCGCCTCGAAGGCGATGCGGTTGTAGCGCTGGTTTTTCACGTCCTCTTTTTTGGGCGCGGCCACGCAGAACCGGCTGAAGAAAGGCACGATCTCCACCGCACCCAGCTCCACCGCCTTTTGAATGATCCATTCCAGTTTGTCCTGTTTGGGATAGCCTACGTATAGCGTAACCGGAACCGACGGCTCCGATACACTGGGGCAGCTGGAAATCACTTCCAGCTCCACCTGTTCCGGGGCCGCGCTGCACACACGGCAGGCGTAGTCGGTGCCGGCGGTGTCGCACACTGTGACCGCAAGGCCCGGCCGGGCGCGCATGACCACGGCCAGATGGCGCGCGTCCGCACCGGACAAAAAGGCGCGGTCGCCGTGGATCTCGGTTGTGAAATAGCGATGGGGCATCGTTTTACTCCTCCCGGGCCGGATGTCCGCACACAAGGCAGACCCAGCCGTTCTTTTCCTTTACCTGGCGCACGCACAGGCCGGCGGCCTTCACCGCTTCGATGACTTCGTCCCGGCGGGTGTCGATGATGCCGCTGGCCATGAACACGCCGTCCTTTTTCAGCAGGGCGGGCACCCCGGGCACCAGCGCCTTGATGGCGTTGGCCACGATGTTGGCGCAGATGATGTCGTAGGTGCCGCTGGCCTTGTCGGACAGATCGCCGATGAGCACCTTGAAGTGCTCGGTCACGCCGTTGCGGGCGGCGTTCTCGCCGGCGGTGCGCACGCACATGGGGTCGATGTCCACGCCCTCAGCCTCGGCCGCGCCCAGCTTCAAAGCGGCGATGGCCAGAATGCCGGACCCGGTGCCGATGTCCAGCACCCGCTCGCCGCCGTGCACGGTCTCGTCCAGCACGGTCAGGCACAGGGCCGTGGTCTCGTGGGTGCCGGTGCCGAAGGCCATGCCCGGGTCCAGGGTGATGACGGCCCGGTCCGTGTCGTACTGCTCCCAGCTGGGCACCACGGCCAGCCGGGCGCCGATGTCCATGGCGTGGTAATACTGCTTCCAGCCGTTCTCCCAGTCCTCCTGGCGCACGCCTTCCAGCGCCATGGTGCAGGGAACCTCGGCCCGGGCCAGCCGGTCCCGCATCAGGTCCGCGATCTCGGCCACGTTTTCGTCCGGGGCGATGTACAGGTGCACGATCACCTCGTCCCGCTTTTTGTCCAGCAGGTCCTGCTCGATCAGGTCCACGTGGGCGATGGCCTCCACCTGGCTCTCCAGATCGCGGTAGTCTTCAATGTAGATGCCGCCGCCGGAAATGCCCGTGGCGATGGCCTCGGCCGTGTCGGAAAAACGGGCGGGAACAGTCAGTTTGATATCGGTCCAATCCATTGTATGTCAGTCTCCTTTTTTGGGTTCGTTTTGTTTGGAAATGTGCGCTTCGCGCCAGGCGCGCACGGCCTCCAGCTTCTGTTTGGCGCGGGCTTCGCTGCCCGCTTCGGTGGGCTCGTAATAGCGGGTGCCCCGCAGGTTCTCCGGCAGGCAGTCGAAGGCGGCCACCTTTTCGGCGGTGTCGTGGGCGTAGACGTAGCCCTCGCCGTAGGACAGCTCCTTCATCAGGCGGGTGGGCGCGTTGCGGATGATCAGGGGCACCGGCTCGTCCAGCATTTTCAGGGCGTCGGCCTTGGCGTGCTCGTAAGCTTTGTACACCGCGTTGGAGCGGGGCGCCAGGGACAGGTAGATCACCGCCTGGGTCAGCGCCAGGCTGCACTCCGGCATGCCGATGAAGTGACAGGCGTTGTAGGCGTCCACGGTCAGGGTCAGGGCGCGGGTGTCCGCCAGGCCGATGTCCTCGCTGGCAAAGCGGATCAGCCGGCGGGCCACGTACAGGGGGTCCTCGCCGGCCTCCAGCATGCGGGCCAGCCAGTACACCGCGGCGTCCGGGTCCGAATTGCGCATGGACTTGTGCAGCGCGGAGATGAGGTTGTAATGCTCTTCGCCGTTTTTATCGTACAGCAGCGATTTTTTGGAGACACACTGCTCCACCAGCGACCGTTCCACCACGGTTTTGTCCCCTTCGCGCCGGCCGTTGAGCACCGCCATTTCCAGCGTGTTCAGCGCCGTGCGGCCGTCGCCGTTGGCAAACCGGGCGATCATGCCCAGGGTGTCGTCGTCCACCTGCACCTGCTGGCCGCCGAAGCCCCGCTCATCGGTCAGCGCCCGGCGCAGAAGCCCCGTCACCTCTTCGGGGGTCAGGGCGTTGAGCACAAACACCTTGCACCGGGACAAAAGGGCCGAGTTGATCTCAAAGGACGGGTTTTCCGTGGTGGCGCCGATCAGGGTGATGCTGCCCTTTTCCACAAAGGGGAGAAACGCGTCCTGCTGGGCCTTGTTGAAGCGGTGGATCTCGTCCACAAACAGGATGGTCTTGTCCCCGAAGGCGCGGGCGTCCTCGGCCTGCTTCATCACGGCCTTGATCTCCTTCACGCCGCTGGTCACGGCGGAAAAATCAATGAACTCGGCTTTGGTGCGCCGGGCAATGATGCGTGCCAGCGTGGTTTTTCCCACGCCCGGCGGCCCCCAGAAAATCATGGAGGGCACGGCGTCGGCGTCGATCATCCGCCGCAGCACCCTGTCCGGCCCCAGAAGATGCTCCTGCCCGCAGAATTCTTCCAGCGTGCGGGGGCGCATCCGGCTGGCCAGGGGCTGGGTCAGCAGAGGCTGGGAAAAAAGCGTCTGTTGTTCCATGCTTCCACCTTCCTTGCATTGCCCTTATTATACAATAGAAACACGTTTGCGCAAAGAGGCTCAAATTCATGGTTTGTTAAAGATTTGTCAAAACTGTAAGAAAACGACCCGTTTCCTGCAAAACATTCGGCACTCTGTGCATTGATAAACTTTTAACAATGGGGTACAATAAGAATCAGCAAAGCCCCCGAAGAACAACACATGTTTGAGTAGATTTTGGAGGAAATGGGAATATGGCAGAGAAAAAAGCAGCGCCCGTCACCACGGTGAAAAGCGAAGTGGAAACCATGATCGACAATCTGGTGGCCAAGGCGCAGGTCGCTCTGAAAGAGTTTTTGGAGCTGGACCAGGAGAAGATCGACCACATTGTGCATGAGATGGCTCTGGCCGGCCTGGACAAACACCAGGAGCTGGCCCGCATGGCGGTGGAAGAGACCGGCCGCGGCGTGTACGAGGACAAGGTCATCAAGAACATGTTCGCCACGGAATACATCTGGCACGACATTAAGAACGAGAAGACCGTGGGCATTCTGGACGAGAACGAGATGGAAGGCTATGTGGAAGTGGCCGAGCCCGTGGGCGTGATCTGCGGCGTGACCCCCACCACCAACCCCACCTCCACCACGCTGTTCAAATGCCTGATCGCGGTGAAGACCCGCAACCCCATCATCTTCGGCTTCCATCCGTCCGCGCAGAAGTGCTCGGCTGAGGCGGCCCGCATCGTGTACGAGGCGGCGGTCAAGGCCGGCGCGCCCAAGAACTGCATTCAGTGGATCGAAAAGCCGTCCATCGAGGCCACCGGCGCTTTGATGAATCACCCCGGCGTGGCCACCATTCTGGCCACCGGCGGCCCCGGCATGGTGCAGGCGGCGTACAGCTGCGGCAAACCGGCCCTGGGCGTAGGCCCCGGCAACGTGCCCTGCTACATCAACAAAACGGCGGACCTGCACCGCGCGTGCACCGACCTGATGATGTCCAAGACCTTCGACAACGGCATGATCTGCGCCTCCGAGCAGGCGGTCATCGTGGACCAGGAGATCGCCAAGGACTTTGAAAGCTACATGAAGGCCAACAACTGCTACTTCCTGAACAAGGAAGAGACCGAGCAGCTGGCCAAATACATGTTCCCCGATCCCCACAAGGGCGTGTTTGCCCCGGTGGTCGGCAAGTCTGCCAACTGGATCGCCGAGCAGGCCGGCCTGAAAGTGCCTGAGAAGACCAAGATCCTGATCGCGCCGCTGGACAAACCCGACGACAACCATCCTCTGGCCAAAGAGAAACTGAGCCCCGTGCTGGCCTACTTCAAGGTCAAGAGCAAAGAACAGGGCTTCGACTATGCCAACAAGATGCTGGAGCTGGGCGGCCTGGGCCACTCCGCGGTCATCCACACCGGCGACATGGAGATCGCCGACGAGTACGGCATTGCCATGCGCGTGGGCCGCATCATCGTGAACAGCCCGTCCTCTCAGGGCGCCATCGGCGACATTTACAACACCAACACTCCGTCCCTGACGCTGGGCTGCGGCTCCTACGGCAAGAACTCCGTCAGCCAGAACGTGACCACCGTCAACCTGATCAACAAAAAACGCATTGCGAAACGGAGAGTCAACATGCAGTGGTTCAAGGTGCCGCCCAAGATCTATTTTGAGGAAGATTCCATCCAGTACCTGGAGAAAATGGAGGACATTTCCCGCGCGTTCATCGTCACCGACCCTGTCATGGTGCAGCTGGGCAACGTGGACAAGGTGCTGTACTATCTGCGCAAACGCGAGCAGTACTGCCATGCGGAGATCTACTCCGACGTGGAGAGCGATCCTTCCGTTGAGTGCATCATGCGCGGCGTGGAGGCCATGCGCTCCTTCCAGCCGGACGTGATCATCGCCATCGGCGGCGGTTCCGCCATCGACGCGGCCAAGGGCATGTGGCTGTTCTACGAGCATCCGGAGACCAGCTTTGACGGCCTGCGCCAGCGTTTCCTGGACATCCGCAAACGCGCCTTCAAGTTCCCGAAACTGGGCAAAAAGACCAAACTGGTGGCCATCCCCACCACTTCCGGCACCGGTTCCGAGGTCACCAGCTTCTCCGTCATCACCGACAAGAAGAACGGCAACATCAAATATCCTCTGGCGGACTACAGCCTGACCCCGGACGTGGCCATCATCGACCCGCAGTTCACCTGGTCCATGCCCAAGAGCATTGTGGCGGACACCGGTCTGGACGTTCTGACCCACGCCATCGAGGCCTATGTCTCCGTCATGGCCAACGACTACACCGACGGCCTGGCTCTGCACGCCATCGAAATGGTGTTCACCTATCTGGAGAAATCCTACGCAGGCGACAAGCTGGCCCGTGAGAAAATGCACAACGCTTCCTGCATCGCGGGCATGGCCTTCACCAACGCGTTCCTGGGCCTGAACCACTCCATGGCACATAAGCTGGGCGGCGAGTATCACATCCCCCACGGACGTGCCAACGCCATCCTGCTGCCCTACGTCATCAAGTACAACGCCACCAAGCCCACCAAGTTTGCGGCGTTCCCCAAATACAAAGAGTATGTGGCCGACGAGCGCTATGCCAAGATCGCCCGCCGCGTGGGCCTGTGCGACGCCAGCACTCCCACGGACAAAGCGGTGGACTGCCTGATCGAAGCCATCGTCAAACTGATGAAAGCCACCGACCGTCCGCTGTCCGTGCAGGCCTGCGGCGTGTCCGAGGCCGAGTTCATGAGCAAGGTCAACGAGCTGTCCTACAAGGCCTTCGAAGACCAGTGCACCACGGCCAACCCGGTGTATCCTCTGGTCAGCGAGATCGAGGATCTGTACAAAAAAGCCTACTACGGCAAATAAGCCCAACGGTTTTCGCCCCCCTGACACCTGTCAGGGGGGCTTTTTTGGCGCGGCGCGAAGCCTGTGCCGAAAAAGCAGGGCCCCTTTTGTGAAGATTGAACACTGCAACGTATAAAACAATGTGCTATAATAAAAGAAAAATCAACGGACGGTAGAAGGAGGGGGTTATGGAACAACAAGAGATCACCACGCCCGGTCCGGTTCTGGACCAAAAGGGGGCCATTGCGCCGGGCTATTCCCGCCGGGCGGTGCGCACCTACCGCCGGGCGGAGATCCGCGCGCCGTTTTACCGCATCAAGGAATGGGACTTCTACCAGGCGTCCGACGGCGAAAAATGCATTCAGTTCACCTACGGGCACGCGTCCTACGCCGGACAGGTGGGCGTGATGCTGTTCGACTTTCAAAAGGGCGAGAGGATCGCGGACATCAGCCGCCTGCTGGCACTGCCCTTCGGCCGGCTGCATCTGCCGGAAAGCGCCGAGGAGGACAGCGACGTCCGTTACGAGAAAAACGGCATGCTGCTGCGGTTCAAAACCCAGGGCGACACCCGCTATCTGTCCTTTGTCACCCAGGACTTTGAGGCGGAACTGACGCTGATGCGCAAAAATCCCAACTCCATTGTGGTGAACGTTCCCTTTGCGGAGTCGCCCACGGCGTTTTATTACAACCAGAAGATCAACTGCATGTCCGCCTGCGGGTATGCCAAATACAAGGACAAGACCTATTATTTCGGCGAGGACGCCTTCGGCCTGCTGGACTGGGGCCGGGGCGTGTGGCCCTTCCACAACGAGTGGTACTGGTCCAACGGAACGGGCCTGCTGGGGGACAAGCTGTTCGGGTTCAACCTGGGCATGGGGTTCGGCGATACCCGCGCGGCCACCGAGAACTGCCTGTTCTATGCGGGCGGGTTTTCCAAGCTGGGGCGGGTGCATTTTCTGCTGGACAAAACCGACTACATGCGCCCGTGGCTGCTGCGGGACGAGGAGGGCCGGCTGGATTTGACGCTGAAGCCTTCCTATGACCGGACCACCCGCACCAAAGCGCTGTGGGTGAACAACTGCTGCCACCAGATGTTCGGCCGCTTTTACGGCACCGCCGTGTGGGAAGACGGCACGGTGCTGCACATCGACGGGCTGCCGGCCTTTGCCGAGCACGCCGTCAACAACTGGTGAAAAACAAAAAAAGAGCGCGCGGACCGCACCGGGTCCGCGCGCTTTTTTGTTTGGGGGAGAGAAGGAATAAGGCTCCCGCGCCCGGGAAATACTGAACAGAAAAGGGCGCACGCCCGAAAAGGAGCCGTTCTCATGAAAATGGACAATCAGACCTATGACGAAATGCGAAAGAAAGCGTCGCCGCCCTCTCCGGTGGTCCGGGATTGCCTGTGGGCGTTTTTTGTGGGCGGGGCCATCTGCTGTGCGGGCGAGGGCCTGGGCACGCTGTACCGGGCGCTGGGCTTTACGCTGACCGATGCGGGCACCCTGACCAGCGCCACGCTGGTGGCGCTGTCCGGCCTGTTCACCGCCCTGGGCTGGTACCAGAAGCTGGCGGCCAAGGCGGGCGCGGGCACCCTGGTGCCCATCACGGGGTTCGCCAACGCCGTGGTGTCGCCGGCCATCGAGTTCCGCAGCGAGGGGCTGGTGCCCGGCGTGGGGGCGAAAATGTTCATCATTGCGGGGCCGGTGATCGTGTACGGCATGCTGGCCAGTGTGGCCTGGGGCGTTCTGTACCATGTTCTGCGGCCCTGGATCGGAGGTTGAAACAATGAAAAAAGGCGATACCATTCCCTTTGAAAAGCTGCCCCGCCCGGCGCACAAGCCGCCGGAGAAAAAGGGCCGGACCATTTCCTTTGAAAAGCTGGGAGGCGGGCACAAGTGAGACGAAAGGGCGATACCGTTTTGTTTGACAGACCGCCCCGGGCGGCCGCCTGGGCGGCGGTGGGAGGCAAAAAAGAAAGCGAAGGCCCGCTGGCGGACGCCTTTGACCTGCTGCTGACCGACGCCAGCTGCGGCGAAAAGAGCTGGGAAAAGGCCGAGAGCGATTTTGCCCGCTACACGCTGGAAGCCGCCCTGAAAAAGGGCGGATTGTCCGCGGCGGAGCTGGACGGCGTGTTCGCCGGCGACCTGGAGTTTCAGTGCACGGCGTCCGCCTATGCCATGCGCGGGTTTGACGTGCCCTATCTGGGGCTGTACGGCGCGTGCAGCACCATGGCGGAGGGCGTGGGGCTGGCCGCCTGCATGGTGGAAGGCGGGGCCATGCGCCGGGCGGCCGCCATGGCCAGCAGCCACTTCTGCGCGGCGGAACGGCAGTTCCGCACCCCGCTGATGTACGGCGGCAAGCGCACGCCCACCGCCCAGTGGACCGTGACCGGCGCGGGCGCGCTGGTGCTGGACGCCGCCCCGGGCGGGCCCCGGGTGCAGGCCGTCACCTTCGGCCGGGTGCGGGATTACAACGTGACGGACATCAACAACATGGGGGCCGCCATGGCGCCTGCCGCCTGCGAGACCATTCTCAACTATCTGGCGGACACCGGCCGCACCCCCGAGGACTTTGACGCCGTTTACACCGGCGATCTGGGCCTGGTGGGAAGCCGGCTGCTGGCCCAGCTGCTGGAGCGGGAGGGCGTGCGCCTGCCCAACCATCAGGACTGCGGCCTGCTGGTGTACAGCGTGGACAGCCAGAACGTGCAGGCCGGGGGCTCGGGCGCGGGCTGCAGCGCCGCGGTGCTGTGCTGCCACGTGCTGCCCCTTCTGGCCGAAGGGCAGCTGCGCCGGGTGCTGTTTCTGTCCACCGGGGCGCTGATGAGCCAGACCACCTTTTTGCAGGGGGAGAGCATTCCCGGCATCGCCCACCTGCTGGAGCTGAGCAGCGGGGAGGAAGGACAATGAATTTTGTGTGGGCGTTTGTGGTCGGCGGGCTGATCTGCGTGGTCGGCCAGCTGCTGATGGATTACACCGGCATGACGCCGGCGCGGATCCTGGTGGCCTATGTGGTGGCGGGCGTGGTGCTGTCGGCGCTGGGCTGGTACGACCCGCTGGCCGAGTTTGCCGGTGCGGGGGCCACGGTGCCGCTGCTGGGCTTCGGGCATCTGCTGGCCCAGGGCGTCGTAGACGCGGTGGAGCAGCAGGGGCTGCTGGGCGCGCTGACCGGCGGGTTCACCGCCGCGGCCGGCGGCGTGACCGCCTCGCTGACGGTGGGCTTTCTTTTGAGCCTGGTGGCCAAAAGCCGGGACCAGAACTGACAAAAGGAAAAGCCGCCGCCCAAACGGGCAGCGGCTTATCAAGTTCAATCATTGAGCAGCTTTGTTCGCAGCTTTGGCAAGGCGGGCAACTTTGCGGGAAGCGGTGTTCTTGTGCAGAACGCCTTTCGCAGCGGCCTTGTCGATCGCGACGACAGCGGCTTTCACCTTTTCGTCTTTATCAGCAGCGCCGGTGGAAATGGCGGCGTCAGCCTTCTTGACGACTGTTTTCAGGTTGGACTTGATGACCTTGTTGTGCATGGCCTCTTTCTTGGCTTGCACCACGCGGTCTTTCTGAGATTTAATGTTAGGCATCGTACCACCTCCTTAGTACCCATAACAGTGCACTTTATGATACCACTTTTTGCGCTCGGGCGCAAGTGTTTTTTGAAAAAAGTTTTTTCAAAACAGCGCCGTTCCGGGCGCGGGAAAGGAAGGATTCCAGTATGGGCATGTATACGGATATCGCGGCGGAGATCTATCCGCCGGGCAAGGGGACGGTTCCCCAGGGAGTCAAGATCTATACCGCCAGCGCGGCGGGCATCGGGCTGACGCGGGTGGACGTGGAGCGCTCGGGTCTGCGGCGGCCGCAGGGGCGTTACATCACCCTGGATATGCCCCAGTTTGCCGCCATTGACGACAAGAACGAGGCCTATGTGTGGGCCATTGCCAGCCAGCTGCGCACCCTGCTGCCCAAAGAGGGGCTGGTGCTGGTGGCGGGCGTGGGAAATCCGGGCGTGACGGCGGATGCCCTGGGCCCGGCCACCGCGGCCAAGGTGTTCGTCACCCGGCACATCTGCGAAGCCGGGCAGCTGCCCCCCGGCACGCGCCTGCGCCCGGTGGCGGCCTTTGCGCCGGGCGTGGAGGGCACCACCGGCATGGCCACCGCGGAACTGCTGCGCAGCATGATCCAGCAGATGCGGCCCGCGGCGGTGCTGTGCGTGGACAGCCTGTGCACTTCGGACGCGCGCCGCCTGGGGTGCAGCGTGCAGCTGTCCACCGCGGGGCTGGTGCCCCAGAACGCGGCGCCCCTGACCCAGCAGACGCTGGGGGTGCCGGTGATCGCTGTGGGGGTGCCCACGGTGATGGAGGCGGACAGCCTGCAGACCGGCGGCCGCCCCATGGTCATGACGCCCAAGGACATCGACGCCATCATCCGCCACGGCGCGTCGCTTTTGTCTCTGGCCATCAACAAGGCGCTGCAGCCCGCCTTCAGCGTAGGCGAGCTGACGTTCCTCACATCCTGAGCTCCGGCCGGCCCGAAACAGGGGCCGGCCTTTTCCGTTGCCCGCTGTTTTTTAGAGATTTTGCCAAAATTGGAAGAAAATTTTCGTCAAATATCATGGTTTGTCAATTGCAATTTTTGATTTAATCATTAAAATAGTAATGTAATAAGATTAAAATGGAAGATTTATATCGCAAAGAGAAAAGGATTTGGAATGAAAATAGGGCTTGACATTGGTTCCACCACCATCAAGTGTGTGGTTCTGGATGGAACAGACAGTATCATTTATAAGGCTTACGAGCGGCATTACTCCCACATTGTGGAAAAGGCCGCCGAGGTGTTGGCGCGGCTGGACAAGGAGATCTGCAAGGGCGAAAAGGCGCTTTTGTCCATCTCCGGGTCCGCGGGCATGGGGCTGGCCACGGCCTGCGACGTGCCCTTCGTGCAGGAGGTGTTCGCCACCCGCGTGGCGGCCAAACGCTACGCGCCCGACGCGGACGTGGTGATCGAACTGGGCGGCGAGGACGCCAAGATCCTGTTTTTGACCCACGGCACCGAAGTGCGCATGAACGGCAGCTGTGCCGGCGGCACCGGCGCGTTCATCGACCAGATGGCCACGCTGCTGAAAATGACCCCCGACGAGATGAACGAGGCGGCCCGCCACGCAGAGAAGACCTACACCATCGCCAGCCGCTGCGGCGTGTTTGCCAAAAGCGACATTCAGCCGCTGCTGAACCAGGGCGCCAAAGCCAGCGACGTGGCGGCCAGCATTTTTTACGCAGTGGTCAACCAGACCATTGCGGGCCTGGCGCAGGGCCGGGTCATCCAGGGCAACGTGCTGTACCTGGGCGGCCCGCTGACCTTCCTGCCCCAGCTGAAGAAAAGCTTTGACAAGGTGCTGAAGCTGACCGGCACCTGCCCGGAGAACAGCCTGTATTATGTGGCGCTGGGCGCGGCGCTGTACTCGGACAAGGCCCTGAACCTGGCCGAGGTGGCCGACCGGCTGGAAAAATACAGCGCCACCGCCAGCTATGCCTTTGACCCGCCCCTGTTCGCCAGCAGGGAGGAGTACGAGGCCTTCCGGGCGCGCCACGCAAAGGCCAGCGTGCCCCGCCGCCCCTTCACCGGCGATGTGGGCAAAGTGTACATCGGCATCGACGCGGGTTCCACCACCGTGAAAGCGGCGGTCATTGACGAGGAAGAGAACCTGCTGTTCACCAGCTATCAGCCCAACAGCGGCAACCCCATTCCCATCATCCGCCAGCTGCTGATGGAGATCTACCGCGCCCATCCGGGGCTGGAGATCGGCAGCGTGACGGCCACGGGCTACGGCGAGGACATTGTGAAAAGCGCCTTCGGCGTGGACTACGGCGTGGTGGAGACCGTGGCGCACTTTACGGCGGCCAAGCATTTTATGCCCGACGTGGATTTCGTCATCGACATCGGCGGCCAGGACATGAAGTGCTTTAAAATCGAGAACGGCGCCATCTCCAACATCTTTTTGAACGAGGCCTGCTCCTCGGGCTGCGGCAGCTTTTTGCAGACCTTTGCCCAGGCGCTGGGCTACGACGTGCCCGAATTTGCCAAGCTGGCGCTGTTTGCGGACCGGCCCGTGGATCTGGGCAGCCGCTGCACGGTGTTTATGAACTCCAGCGTGAAGCAGGCCCAGAAGGACGGCGCTTCCATTGAGAACATTTCCGCGGGGCTGGCCATCAGCGTGGTGAAAAACGCGCTGTACAAGGTCATCCGCGCGTCCGGCCCCGAAGAGCTGGGCAAAAAGATCGTGGTGCAGGGCGGCACCTTCTACAACGAGGCCGTGCTGCGCGCCTTTGAACAGGAGATGGGCGTGGAGGTCATCCGGCCGGACATCGCGGGCCTGATGGGTGCCTTCGGCGCGGCGCTGTACGGCAAGGCCAAGGGCCGCAAGCAGTCGACGCTGCTGAGCCTGACCGAGCTGGAAAACTTCACCCAGGAAGTGCGCAACGTGGCCTGCGGGCTGTGCGGCAACAACTGCCAGCTGACGGTGAACCTGTTCCCCGGCGGCAAAAAATACATCAGCGGCAACCGGTGCGACCGGCCCATCACCCACCGGGGCGCCGAGAACCCCCTGAACCTGTACGAGTACAAGCTGCATCTGCTGGAGAGCTACCGGCCCGAGCCCGGCCCGCGGGGCACCATCGGCCTGCCGCTGGCGCTGAACATGTACGAACTGCTGCCCTTCTGGCACACGTTCTTTACAAAGCTGGGCTTCTCGGTGGTGAACAGCGGCGCGGCCAGCCGCAAACTGTACCTGGAAGGGCAGAGCACCATCCCCTCGGACACGGTGTGCTACCCCGCCAAGCTGGTGCACGGCCACATCCACAAGCTGAGCAAAATGGCGGTGGACACCATTTTCTACCCCTGCATGACCTACAACGTGGACGAACACCTGGGCGACAACTGCTACAACTGCCCGGTGGTGGCCTATTACCCCGAGGTCATTGCGGCCAACTGCCACGAGCTGCAGAACATCCGCTTTTTGTATGATTATGTGGACATCCACCGGCATAAGGATTTTGTGAAGAAGATCGGGGCCATTCTGGCCCGGATCTGGCCGGACATCACCCGGCCCGAGGTGTACGCCGCGGCGGTCGCGGCCTATGCCGAATACGACGCACACATGGCGCAGGTGCGCGCCAAAGCCACGGAGATCATTGCCAAGGCCCGCAGCGAGGGGCGGCAGATCATCGTGCTGGCCGGCCGGCCCTACCATGTGGACCCGGAGATCAACCACGGCATTGACAAGCTGATCTGCAGCCACGGCGCGGCGGTCATCACCGAGGACAGCATCTCCCATCTGGTGGAAAAATTCCCCACAAGCATTCTCAATCAGTGGACCTATCACTCCCGCCTGTATGCGGCGGCCAAATACATTGCGGATCAGCCGGACATGAATCTGGTGCAGCTGGTGAGCTTCGGCTGCGGCGTGGACGCCATCACCACCGACGAGACACGCGAGATCCTGCAGGAAGAGGGAAAACTGTACACCCAGATCAAGATCGACGAGATCGCCAATCTGGGCGCGGTGAACATCCGCCTGAGAAGTTTGTTCGCGGCGCTGGAGCAGTGAGCTTCGCGTCTGGCCCATATTGCCCGAAGGAGGGGCAGATCATGGAATATCAGTACCCCCGGTTTACGCCGGAAATGAAGAAGACACACACCATTCTCATGCCCAACATGGCGCCCATCCACTTTGAGATGATCGTGGAGGCCATGCGGGACGAGGGATACAAGGTGGAGCTGCTGGACAACAGCGGCCACGACGTGGCGCAGGAAGGTCTGAAGTACGTACATAACGACACCTGCTATCCGGCGCTGCTGGTCATCGGCCAGTTTATCAACGCGCTGAAAAGCGGCAAATACGATCTGGACCGCACGGCCCTGATCATCACCCAGACCGGCGGCGGGTGCCGCGCCTCCAACTACATTCACCTGCTGCGCAAGGCGCTGGTGAAGGCGGGCTTTCCCCAGGTGCCGGTGGCCAGCCTGAACTTTTCGGGCCTGGAGAAGGACAGCGGCTTTCAGCTGACCCTGCCGCTGATCCGCAAGGTGCTGGCGGCGGTGTTCTACGGGGACGAGCTGATGAGCCTGGCCAACCAGACCCGCCCCTACGAAAACCGGCCCGGCAGCGCGGACGCGCTGGTGCACCGCTGGGTGCGGGAGATCGCGGACCAGTTCGACAAAAAGCACGGCGTGACGCTGGCGGACATGACCGCCAACTTCAACGCCATCGCCCGGGATTTCGCCGCCCTGGATGTGACCTACACCCCCAAGGTGAAAGTGGGCGTGGTGGGCGAGATCTACGTGAAATATTCGCCGCTGGGCAACAACCATCTGGAAGAGTTCCTGCACAGTGAGGACTGCGAGGTCAACCTGCCGGGCCTGATGGGCTTTGTGCAGTACTGCATCGCCAACACGTCCATCACCATCCGCCTGTACGGCGGCAGCCGCCTGGTGGCCCTGGGCGCGGACGCGCTGATGAAATGGCTGACAAGGCGCGAACAGCGCATGATCGACGCCATTGCCCGCTATCCCCAGTTCCACGCCCCCACGCTGTTTGAACACACCATGCAGCTGGCCAAGGGCGTCATCGGCTACGGCAACAAAATGGGCGAGGGCTGGCTGCTGACGTCGGAGATGATGGAGCTGCAGAAAACCGGCTTTGAGAACATTGTGTGCGCACAGCCCTTCGGCTGCCTGCCCAACCACATCTGCGGCAAGGGTATGATCAACAAGATCCGCACCATTTACCCCAACGCCAACATCACCCCCATCGACTACGACCCCAGCGCCACCCGGGTCAACCAGGAAAACCGCATCAAGCTGATGCTCAGCGTGGCGCGGGAACGCCTGAACGACCACGGCAGCGGCAGCGCCGGCACGCCGGCGCCGGTGTACGGCCAGGTGAAGGTGCCGGGCGTGAAGGTGCCCGGGCTGTCCCCGGCGTTTGCGGAAAACTGAGCCGCAGGAAAAACGTTTTTGACCCCTCCGAAGATGTTTTGAGGAGGTACGCAGATGGGAACGGCCCTGTATTCTCTGGGACCCATGCAAGGCGCAAGGCTGTGGCGGTGACCGCCCGAAACAAACGATGGAAATAATAGGCAAAGAACCCCCGGGCCATTGGCCCGGGGGTTCTTTTGGTGGGGGAGAAGAAGGCTAACGCCGCGGCCCGTGGGGAAGGAAAAACGAAAGACGGGCTTCGCGGACGGCTTTCGAAGCGGGGGCGGTATGCAGCGCCCGATAGCGCTGCCACACGCCGCTGTACAGAACGTTGCACAGCAGGGTGTCCTGCCGGGCGGCGTCCAGCTGTTCAAAGCCCGCCAGACAGCGGGCCATGGCGCCTTTTAAAAGGGCCTGACACTGCTGCTCATAGTCCGGGCTGCCGGCCAGCGCGGCCAGCGGGTTGTAGCGGCCGGCGCGCAGGTCTGCCTGCAGATCGTCGTAGGCGTCCATCAGGTAGGAAAATTCCCCCAGGCCCGCGCCCAGCTGGCGCAGCGCCTCGGCACAGTCGCCCTTGACGGGGGATACCACGTCTGCGGTGAGCTGGCCGAAATAACTGGCGGGGACGGTGGGGTCCGGGCACTTTTGGGCTTCGCACCGCTGCAGCTGCTGCAGGCCGTGGCTGATGGCCAGGCACTGGCGGGGGTACCGGTGGCTGACCGCCGCGTACCGGCCGCGCAGCTGGTGCAAAAGCGCCAGCGCCATGTAGTTGTGGTCGTCGGACCAGTCGTCCTGGGCGCTGTGAAAGGCCAGGGCGATGCTCATGTCCGCGGCGTAGCCGCTGAACCCGTTGGAAAAGCGCGGGTCCAGGGGGGCGGCCTTTCGCCCGTCGCCGTACACATCGGTGAGCAGAATGTCCAGAAAGGTCAGGTCGTGCGACAGAGCCAGCTGTGCCAGCGGGCCGTGGCGCTGGCGCAGCGACTGCGCCAGTGTGCGGCGGTACGCCTGATAGCGCCGGGCGTCGTCTGAACAGAGGGTCTTCCGGTCCAGCGTCACATAGCCAAACATACCGCAGCGCTCCTTTCCGTGAAATGATGGTTCTATTATCCGATATAAATATGGCTACTTTATGAAGAAACGAAAAATTTTCGAAGATTGGATGGAAAAAAACACCGTTTTTGCAAAAAAAGGGGAGAGGCGGGTCTGCCTCTCCCTTTTTATGGAAACCGTCAGAAATTGCGGCCGTTCCAGCCCCAGTGCGGGGTCTCCTGGTACTGCACGTAAATGCGGTCCGGCTCGATTTGAAAAATGCCGGACAAAATCTCCGTGATGCGGCTGGTCAGATCGTCGTAAGCCTCTTCCGGCGCGCCGCCGTACAGGCTGACCGTGACCATGGCGGCGGGCTCGTACGAGCCCTGAAACCACAGATAGGCCGCGGGGTCGATCTCCACCATCAGCCAGGCTTCGCTTTTGCCGGGCAGCGCTTCCACCGCGTGGCCCAGGCGCTGCTTGGCCAGCTCACAGGCGATGTCCGGCGCTTCCACATTGGTGCGCACATGAATAAAAGGCATGGTTTACTCCTCCTGTAAATCCTGAATCATTTCCCACATGGCCTGCACCGAGTTGAAATGCTCGGGCACCACGTCTTCGGGCGGGATCTCCACGCCGAATTTTTCACTGATCTCGTAGATCAGGTTCACCACGTCAAAGGAATCCAGCAGCCCGTCGTCGATCAGCGCCGTTTCGCTGAGAAAATCAATGTCGGGTTTTGCGTTTTGTAATAATTCAAGCAGTTCGTCCATTTTGTATGATTCTCCTTTCTTCGAAAATGCGCTGTTCAGAAACGCCGTGGAAAGCGCGGGGCGCACCACCTGCGCGCCGTTTTGCCCGGTGTACAGCGCCACCAGCGGCAGCGCCCGGCTGAGGAACAGGTACATGCCCTCGGTGACGGAGTAAGCCCCGATGGAGCCGAAGCACAAAAGGTCTCCGGGCCGGGGATCCGTCAGGGGAAGGCCCTTGACCAGCACGTCGCCCGCCGTGCACAGTGAGCCGCACACGTTCCAGGGGGCGGGTTCGCCCGGGCGCGGGACGGCGGGCAAAAAGCGCACCGGCGGGATGCGCATACCCAGCGTCTGTCCGTAGTAATTCACGTGGTGGATGCCGCCGTCCACAATGCACCAGCCGCGGCCGGCCGTGGTTTTCACGTCCATCACCTGCGTCAGATAGGTGCCGCAGGGCGCGGCCAGAAACCGGCCCAGCTCGCACACCACCCGGCGGGTGCGGGCCGCCTGCCGGACCGCGCCGGCCAGCGCCTCCAGCAGCTGCGCTTCGCCGTCATCCGGGCGGAAGTATTCCACGCCGATGCCCGGGCCGTACTCCAGTTCGGAAATGGAAATGCCGCATTCCGCTTCCAGCCGGGCGGCCAGCGCCTCCAGCGTCTCCAGCTCCTGCCGGAACACCGCGGGCTTGCGCTTCTGGGTGCCGGAATACAGCTGAAGCCCTGTCACCGGAAGCCCGGACCGGCACACCCGGCGCACGCCGTCCTCGTCCATGCCGAACTGGTTGCCGCTGGACAGCCGCACAAGCACCCGGATGGACGCGCCCGTGCGGCGCGCGCACGCCGCCAGCAGGTCCGCCTGGCGCAGCGATTCCACCGTGTACATGATAACGCCTTTTTGCATGGCCCGCAAGAGGTCTTTTTCCTCTTTGTTCACGCCCGAGAGCACGATGCGGGCCGGGTCCAGCCCGGCGGCCATGCACAGCTCGAATTCGCCGGGCGAACACACCTCCACCCGGACCGCTTCATCGGGCAGGGCGGCCAGCAGAAAGGGGTTGGCCTTCATGGCGTAGCACACCTGCCCCGGGGCCAGCGCCCGGGACACCCCGCGCACCCGCGCGGCAAAGGCGTCCGCGTCAAAAAGATAGCAGGGTGTGCCCAGCCGGGCGGCCAGGCTTTTCAACAATTCATCGGTCAACCGGACCGCCTCCTTTTTCCGTCAGCCGGGCGGTGAGGGCCGCCCGGTCGATCTTTCCGTTTTTGTTCATGGGCAGCTGCTCCAGCCGCAGGTACAGGCCGGGCAGCATGAAGGCGGGCAGCGTTTTGCGCAGATGGGCGGCCACGTCGGCTTTTTCGGCCGTGCCCGCGTAGCAGGCCGCAATGCGGCGGCGGTCCGCCAGGTACACGCAGCAGGCCCGGTCCACGCCGTCCAGCGCGGCGAGGGCTGCTTCAATGTCCCCCAGCTCGATGCGGTGGCCCATGTGTTTGATCTGAAAATCCCGCCGGGCGGCGTAGTACCACTGGCCGTCGTCCCCCACCCGGGCCAAATCGCCGGTGCGGTAGACCGGGTCCCGGTAGGCGTTGTGCAGCGGGTTCTGCACGAACACGGCCTGGGTGCGCAGCGGGTCGTTGTAATAGCCCAGGGCCAGGGCGCTGCCCGCCACGCAGATCTCGCCCAGGCCGCCCGGCCGGGTGACAAGGGCGTTGTTTTCGTCCAAAAGGAACACCCGTTCGTTGGGGAAGGGCGTGCCCAGGGGCAGGGGCTCGTCGTCGGCAAAGTCCCGGTCCACCACGTAGTACAGGCAGTTGCAGGTGATCTCCGTGGGGCCGTACAGGTTGACAAAGCGGGCGTTGGGCAGGGCTTTGCGCCAGGCGCGCAGATGCTTGGGGGGCATCACTTCGCCGCTGAACAGCACCTGCCGCACCCGGTCGGGCGTTTTATAGTTCAGCCCGTTCATGGCGGTGACCAGGCACAGGGCCGAGACCGCCCAGGTCAGAGACGTGACGCCCTGCCGGCACAGCAGGTCCAGCAGGCGGGCGGGCATGGAAAAGTACTTGCGGGCGATGAGATACACGGTGGCGCCCGTGGCCAGGCCGGTGTACAGGTCCTTCACGGACACGTCGAAGTCAAAGGGGGCCTGGTTGCCCAGCACGTCCTGATGGGAGAAGCCGAACAGCCCGGTGAAGGCGTCGATGAAATCGATGGTGGAGCGGTGGCTGACCACCACCGCCTTGGGAACGCCCGTGGAGCCGGAGGTGAAGATGGCGTACAGGGGGTCGGCGTCCGTGGCCTGGGCTCTGCGCGCGGCCAGCAGCGCCGGGTCCGCGGGGGGATCGTCCTCCGGCAGGACCAGCACCCGGCCGGGAAACAGCGCCCGGGCCCGCTGGGCGTGGGCGGCGTCCGTCACCAGCAGCGGCGCGTTCAGCACCTGAAACAGGCCCGCAAGGCGCCGGTCCGGCAGGCTGGGGTCCGCCATGGCGTAAAAACAGCCCGCGTACACCGCGCCCAGAAAGGCGGCCACCGCCCCGGGGCTTTTTTCCAGCAGCACCGGCACCGGCGTGCGGGGCGCAAGCTCTGCGGCCAGCAGGCTGCCCAGGCCCTGCGCCCGGGCCTGCAGCTGCGAAAAGCTGAGCGCGCCGTCGTCGTCCGCAAAGGCGGTCTTTTGGGGGAACCGCAAGGCCGTGCGCTCCAAATATTCCAGAACATTGATCTGCATTTACAGTCTCTCCTTTGCCTGTTCCGGCGTGTAGAACAGCCCGGACACGTCCTCGCCCGCCGCAAGGCGCTGCAAAAAGGACGCGAAAGCCGCGCTGAACGCCCGGGCGCCGTCCGCGTTCATGTGGGACAGGTCCCGGAACATCTCCGGCCGGGGAGAAAACAGCTCCGGCCGGGCCAGATTGAAGTTGTAATAGGGCACCCCGGCCTGCCGGGCGCTTTCGGCGATGGCCGCGTCCGCCTCAAAGTACCGGGGCATGGCGCGCAGGGCCTGCGCCGGGCGGGGCGTGTTCACCAGCATCAGCTGCGCGCCGTGCTGCCGGCACAGCCGGGCGATCTTCTGCACGTATTCCCGGCTCTCGCCGGTGAAGTCCTCGGGGCCGGTCTCGTCCACGGTGTCGGGCAGGGGCGCGGCGGGGGCGGAGGGGTCCACGTACACGTAGCCGTCCCGCACGTACTGCAGGCCGTCCTGCGGGGCGGGGTCCGGGTCGGGGAAGAGCTTTTCCCGCACGTTCTGCAGCGCCGAGCGCGGGCCCTTCACATGGTAGCCCCGCCACCACAAAAGCCGGTCCAGATAGGAGCCGTCCTGGGCGGTGGCCCAGTAGTACCGGGCCCGGATCAGGGGGCTTTTCAGATAGGGCGCCAGCGACACGTAGACCAGCGGGTCCTCCTGCTGGCGGGCGTACTGCCGGGCCTCCACCGCAAGCACCACCAGCCGGGGGCTTTGGGTGCGGAACATCTCTTTTAAAAGGTAATAACTGGCGGGAAAGTCCGCGCTGGACGCGCCCAAATCGAACACACGGGCGTTCAGCGCCGGTTCCAGCACGTCCGGGTCAAAGTGATACAGCGCCAGCGAAGAGCCGCAGAACACCACGTCCAGCGGTTCGCTGCGGTGCAGGTCTTCCAGCATGCGCCGGGTGAAGTTGCCCGCGGGCATGAGCACGAAATTCAAAAGGCTGTTCACCAGGGCCAGAAACACCAGAAAGGCCGCCGCGCGCACCCAGGCGCGCCGTTCAGAATTGCGCATACAAAAACCCTCCTGTGAGATCGGTGCCCTGGGCCGCCAGCCCCAGCACCGCCAGCAAAAGCCCGGTGTAGCAGGTCCAGCGCAGCCAGAGGGGCCGGGCGTCCAGCCCGGTGCGGATGGAAACGCCCCGCTCCTGCAAGACGCTGACAAACAACAGCACGGCGGTGGCAACGGCCAGCACCAGAAAGTCCCGGCCGGTGAGGCCCAGCTGCAGCAGGATGCCCTGCCCCAGGGCGGCGATGTCCGGCCGGGCAAAGGTGCGCACCAGCATCTCCGCGCCGGCCCGGACGGTGAGCGCCCGGTCAAAGTACCAGCCCACGTTCACCACCGCGAAGGTGCGCAAAATTTGAAACACCCGCCAGCCGCGGCTGTGCACGTTCACCCGCAGGGCGGTTTTCATCCGGTCAAAAAGCGGTTCCAGCAAAGCGGCGCCGGCAATGACAAGGCCGTTGTACAGGCCCCACACCGCGTAGTGCGCGCTGGCGCCGTGCCACACGCCCACCACCAGGAACACCGCCACGTTGGCCAGGCACACGGGCAGCACCCGGCCCACGCTGCGGCCCAAATGCGCCTTGGCCCACTTGCCCAGCCGGGCCATGGGCCGGGAGATGGACAGCGGATAGAACAGGTAGTCCCGCATCCAGGCGCCCAGCGAGATGTGCCAGCGCCGCCAGAATTCCGACAGGGAGTGGGAAAAATAGGGACGGGTGAAGTTTTCCGGCAGGCGGATGCCGAACAGCTCGGCCGCGCCCAGCACCACGTCGATGCCGCCGGAGAAGTCCGCGTACTGCTGCAGCGAGTAGAACAGCACGCCCACGGCCAGCACGCTGCCGGGGTAGGCGTCGTACGAGCCGAACACCTGGTCCACCAGCACGGCGGCCCGGTCCGCGATGACCATTTTTTTAAAGTAGCCCCACAGCATGCGCTGGATGCCGTGCTGCAGCGCCGTCAGCCGGAAGGAATGGGGCTCCAGCAGCTGGGGGCCGGTCTGGTCCCAGCGGACGATGGGGCCCTGCAGAAGCTGCGGGAAAAAGCCCACGAACAGCGCCAGGCGGGGCAGGCTGCGCTGGGCCTGCACGGTGCCGCGGTACACGTCGATCAGGTACCCCATGGCGCTGAAGGTGTAAAAGGAGATGCCCAGCGGCAGCAACAGCCCGGTGCGGCCCCACAGCGGCCCCACGTATTTCAGCCAGGCCAGCACGCCGAAGTTCAGCCCCAGCACCGCCCAGAAAAAGCGGCGCTTTTTGGCTTTGGCGGCGGCCCGCCGGGCCTTTTTCTCCGCGGGGGTGCACCCCTGGGTGGGGCACAGCCGGTCCACCCGGGCCATGGCCAGGCCGCCCAGCCAGGTGGTCACGATGGTCACGGCCGGGAACAGCAGACCCGCCGGGCCCGCGCAGGCGTAGAACCCGCCGCTGAGCACCAGCAGGCACGCCCACTGCCAGCGCCCGGGCAGAAGGTAGTACACCAGCACCCCGACGCACAGAAACACAAAAAAGGAAAAAGAAAACAGGGACATGCCGGGCTCCTTTCAAAAAAGTCGGGTCACAGGACCGCGCGGTAAAGTTGGGCCACCTGGCGCAGCGCGTCCACGCTGGCCACAATGTCTCCGGGCACCTCCAGCGAATGGTTCGCGCCGGGGATCTTCGTCAGCCGGACGGCCGGGTCCTGCTCCATGCGGGCGGCGCAGTCGGGCGTCATCAGCGGGTCGGCGTCGCCGTACACGGCCCAGCAGCTGCGCCCGCGCATGTACGCGTCGTAGGTGCGGGGCAGGGGCGTCAGGTAGATCTGCACGGGGCGCAGGGCCAGACGGCGGGCCACCTCGCCCGCCACCAGGGTGCCCAGGCTTTTGCTGACGAACACGCACCGGCCCAGGCACCGGCCCGCCAGCTGCGCCAGCGCGTCGTTGACGCAGCCGGGCAGCGCGGCCTGGGCCTGCAGCGGCGCCGGAACGGCCGGGTCCGGCGAGAAGGACGGGTAGTCCACGCACACCACTTCGCTGCCGGTTTGCTGCGCCTGTTTGCGGGCGTAATAGAACAGCGGCCGGTCCGCGCCGTAGCCCATTCCGGGAAAGAAAACAACTGTCGTATCCAAAAACGAGTCACTCCCTGAAAAAATTTCATTTTGCCGTTTTTTTTCATGCACAGTATAGCACGTCCGCGCCCCGGGGACAATTGAACCGCCAGGGAAAGTGTGGTATACTGTTGATAAAATCAGCATCCTGTGAGGAGAGTTCGGAGCATGGAAGAAAAAATCAGCAATTTCCTGACGGAAATCATCGACAAGGACCTGGAGGAGGGCCGTGTGAAAGAGATCCACACCCGGTTCCCGCCCGAGCCGAACGGTTATCTGCACATCGGCAGCGCCAAGGCCATCTGGATCAACTGGAGCATCGCCAAACAATACGGCGGAAAGTTCAATTTGCGGTACGACGACACCAACCCCTCCCACGAGGACGTGGAGTACGTGGACAGCATTCTGGAAGATCTGCGCTGGCTGGGGGCGGAACCCACCGGCGGCATCTATTACGGCAGCGATTATTTCGACCAGTGCTATGAATACGCCGAGCAGCTCATCCGCGAGGGCAAGGCCTATGTGGACGATCTGACCCGGGAGCAGATGCAGGAGTACCGCGGACAGGACGCGGGCAAGCCGTCCCGCCCCAGCCCCTGGCGCGACCGCACCCCCGAGGAGAACCTGGATCTGTTCCGGCGCATGCGCGCGGGCGAGTTTGCGGACGGCACCAAAACCCTGCGCGCCAAGATCGACCTGGCCAGCCCCAACATGAACATGCGCGACCCGGCCATCTACCGCATCATGCGGGCCCACCACCACCGCCAGGGCGACAAGTGGTGCATCTACCCGCTGTACGACTTTGCACACCCCATTCAGGACGCCATCGAGGGGATCACCCACTCCATGTGCAGCCTGGAGTTTGAGAACCACCGTCCCCTGTACGAGTGGGTCATCGACAACCTGCATCTGGGGCCCTTCCCCATTCAGAGAGAGTTTGCCCGTTTGAACATCACCCATACGGTCATGAGCAAGCGCTATCTGCGCAAGCTGGTGGAAACGGGCGTGGTGGACGGCTGGGACGACCCGCGCCTGCCCACCCTGTGCGCGCTGCGCCGCCGCGGCTACACCCCCGAGAGCATTTTTGAGTTTGTGAAAAAGGCGGGCGTGGCCAAGGCCAACAGCCTGGTGGACAACCGCCTGCTGGAGCACTGCATCCGCTCCGAGCTGGACCCCGTGGCCCCGCGCCGCGTGGCGGTGCTGGACCCGGTGAAGCTGGTCATCACCAACTATCCCGAGGACAAGACCGAGGAGTTCCAGCTGCCCAACAACCCCAAGGACGAGAACGCCGGCACCCGCGCGGTCCCCTTCACCAGAGAGGTGTGGATCGAGCGCAGCGACTTTGCCGAGGTGCCGCCGCCCAAGTATCAGCGCCTGAAGCCCGACGGCGAGGTGCGCCTGATGGGTGCGTACATCGTCAAGTGCACGGGCTTTGAAAAGGACGAAGCGGGCAATGTGACCAAGATTTTGTGCACCGCCGATCTGGAGACCGGCAACGGCATGCCGGCCGACGGCCGCAAAGTGCGCGGCACCATCCACTGGGTGAGCACCGCCCACGCGGTGGACGCCGAAGTGCGCCTGTACGGCGATCTGTTCGGCGAGGAGAACATGGGCGAGCTGCCCGAGGGCAAGACCTACGACGATTATCTGAATCCTGAGTCGGTGCAGGTGCTGCCCAACGCCAAGCTGGAGCCCGCGCTGAAGGACGCCCGCCCCGGCGAGCGCTTCCAGTTCGTGCGCATGGGTTACTTCACGCCGGATTCCAAGCATCCGGGCGTGTACAACCGCATCGTCACGCTGAAGGACAGCTTTTCCAAAACGCTGGCGCAGAAATAAGAACAGACAGGGACGGCGCGCGGCGCCGTCCCTGCTTTGGCTTGCAAGGAGGGAAATGCCATGCAGCAAACCATGCTGGCCGCCGTGTGGGACGGCGGCAGCGCCCCGGTGCTGACCCGGCGGCCGGTGCCCGTTGTGCACGAGCCGGGCGACGCCATTGTGCAGGTGACCCGTTCCACCATCTGCACCAGCGACCTGCACATTCTGCACGGGGCCGTGCCCCGCGCCGTGCCGGGCATTGTGCTGGGGCATGAATTTGCGGGCCGGGTGGTCGCGGTGGGCCCGGGGGTGACCCGGCTGCGTCCGGGCGACCGGGTGGCCGCCAACTGCGAGAGCTTCTGCGGGGACTGCTGGTTCTGCCGGCGGGGCTATGTGAACAACTGCGAACAGGGCGGCTGGCTGCTGGGCTGCCGCATCGACGGCTGCCAGGCGGAGTATGTGCGGGTGCCCTTCGCGGACCAGTGCCTGTACCCGCTGCCCCACGGCGTCAGCGAGGAGAGCGCGCTGTTTGTGGGGGACATTCTGGTCAGCGGTTACTGGGGCGCTTTGCAGTGCGACATCCGCCCCGGCGACACGGTGGCGGTGGTGGGCGGCGGCCCCGTGGGGCTGTGCGCGGCCCAGTGCGCCCGCTTTTTGGGGGCGGGCCGGGTGGTGCTGCTGGAGCCGGACCCCGCCCGCCGGACGCTGGCCCTGGCCCAACAACTGGCGGACCATGTGCTGGACCCCTGCCGGGAGGACGCGCCCGCCTTTGTGCAGCGCCTGACCGGGGGCCGCGGCGCGGACAGCGTCATCGAGGCGGCGGGCGCGCCGGACACCTTCGAGCTGGCCTGGCGCGTGGCCCGGCCCAACGCCGTGGTCAGCGTGGTGGCCATGTACGAGAGCGACCAGATTCTGCCGCTGCCCCGGATGTACGGCAAAAACCTGATTTTCAAAACCGGCGGCGTGGACGCCAACTGCTGCCCCCGTCTGGTGGAACTGATCGCCGCCGGGAAGCTGCGCACGGATTTCCTCATCACCCACCGCGGCCCGCTGGAAGCCATTCTGGACGGGTACCGCACCTTTGCCGCCCGGCAGGACGGCTGCCTGAAATGGGTGGTCACAGGCCCTTGTAAAACAGAGGAAAGTGTTTCATAATAAGAATGAAAAAATGGTTGCAAATTATACGAATATAGTATAAAATAGGAGCGAACAAAAAAGGAGGCCTTTTTGAATGGGTGCAATCAAAGCAAAAGAGCATATTTGGTATGTGGGTGTACAGGACCCGGACCTGCGCGTGTTTGACATTATCATGCATTCGGACTACGGCACCAGCTACAACGCATATCTGGTGCAGGGCACGGAGAAGACGGTGCTGTTTGAGACCAGCAAAGCGAAATTCTTTGACGAGTTTCTGGACAACATCCGCCAGGTGACGGACCCCGCCAAGATCGACTACATTGTGGTGGACCACACCGAGCCGGACCACACCGGCAGCATGGAGAAGCTGCTGGAGCTGGCCCCCAACGCCACGGTGCTGGGGTCGGGCACGGCCATCACCTTTTTGAAGGAGATCGTCAACCACCCGTTCAACGCCAAGGCTGTTTCGGAGAAGGACCGCATCGATCTGGGCGGTCTGACGCTAACCTTCCTCAGCGTGCCCATGCTGCACTGGCCGGACAGCATGTACACCTACATCCCCGAGCTGAAGGCGCTGTTCACCTGCGACAGCTTCGGCTGCCACTACGCGGATGAGCGCGTGTTCAACGATTTGATCGAGGGCGATTTTACCGAGGCGTACAAATATTACTTCGACAACATCATCGGGCCGTTCAAAAACCCGTTCATGCTCAAGGCGCTGGACCGCATCAAGGACCTGCCCATCGAGTTTGTGGGCAACGGACACGGACCGGTGCTGCGCAGCAACATCCAGCATTATTTTGATCTGTACCGCGCCTGGAGCACGCCTCAGCCCCGGGACAAGAAAGTGGTGGCGGTGGCCTATGTGTCCGCCTACGGATACACCCGCCAGCTGGCCGAGCAGATCTGCAAGGGTCTTTCCGAAAGCGGCGTCGAGGTGAAGTGCTTCGATCTGGTCAGCGACGACAACGCCGCGGCCAAGGCCGCCATTGCGGACGCCGACGGCTTTTTGCTGGGCAGCCCCACACTGGTGGGCGACGCGCTGCCCCCGGTGTATGAGATGCTCATCGGGCTGAACCCCATCATCCACAAGGGCAAGTTTGCCGCCGCCTTCGGCAGCTACGGCTGGAGCGGCGAGGCCGTGCCCAACCTGACGGCCCGCTTGCAGCAGCTGAAGCTGAACATGCCGTTGGAGGGCATGAAAGTGCGCTTTAAACCCACCCAGACCGATCTGGACGCGGCCAAGCAGTACGGCCTTGCGTTCGGCAACGCGGTGCGCGGCGTTTAAACGCCCGCGGCTTCCCCATACTAAGAAAAAAGAAAGGAGAATCTCCCCATGAAAAAGTGGCTTTGCACCATCTGCGGCCAGGAATTCGAGGGTGACCAGCCTCCCGTGCCGTGCCCCGTGTGCGGCGCCGGCGAGGAAGCCTTTGAAGAAGTAGCCGAGTAAGAAAAACAGCCTTCCGCTTTTGCGGAAGGCTGTTTTGTTTGGCGGGCAGCAAAAAGGCCCTCCGCAAAGGCGGAAGGCCGCAAGCACATTATTTCTTTTCGGTGACGTAGGCGCGCAGCGCGGTGCACACCGCGTCCAGGTCGATCTTCCGCTCCTGCAGAAAACGGGACTGGCCCAGCAGGGAACGGAACTCCTTCACGGTGTAGTGGCCGGTGCTGCGGGGCAGAGCCAGCGAGGCAACGGGGTTGGTGAACACGCACACCGTTTCCACAGGAATGTTTTTCAGCTTGGCGCTGAACAGAATGTCGCGCACCAGACGGGTGTCGCGCTCGGCTTCCAGAATGGGGTTGGCGAAGGAGATGCGGTCCTGGTTTTTCACCTGCAGCCACATGGCGTCCCCGGCGCTGCCGTAAATGGAGCCGCCGCGGCCCACGCATTTGACGCACAAAATGCCAAAGGTGCCCACCAGAATGAAATCCAGGTCCGCCAGCTTGCCGTCCTTGGCCAGGCAAGCGGGGGAGATGACCTGGTAGCCGTTCATCAGCGCCATGCGCCGGGCGGCGCCCAGGGGCTTATCCGCTTTTTTGGCGTCGGGCAGGTCTTTGGGTTTGCGGCGGAAAAGCGGGGAATCGCTGCGCCACAGAAAATAGATGATCAAAAACAGGCACAGGAGGGTGATGATCACAATGCCGACAATCAGATACAAGTCTTCCACGAAAAAACCTCCAGAAAAAGCCGTTCGACCGGCTTTTTAGAATCATTTTTATCAGTATAGCAAAAAGTGAGAAAAAACACAATTGAACCGGCCAATTCGGCGCAAGAATTTTGGTGAAAATTGACCGGGCAAAAATGAAAAAAATTCTTGACAATCCGATAATGCTGTGGTATGATAATCCATGCACTCAAGAGTGCGAAGTGAAAATGCGCTGCTAGCTCAGTTGGATAGAGTGTTTGGCTACGAACCAAAAGGTCAGGGGTTCGAATCCCTTGCAGCGCACCACGCCGGAGCAGAATTTCTGCTCCGGTTTTTTTGTGTTTGCGGCGCGCAAGGAAAAACGCCTTCTGACGCGCGTCAGAAGGCGTTTTTTGCGTGAAGGTGCCGGTCAGCGGCAGGGCTTGGGCGTCAGGGCGTAGCATTGGCGGATGATGGTGTCGTACAAATCGTTGTAATAGTCCAGGTACGCTTTCCGGCGCTGCCGGTCGGCGCGGTTTTGGCGCTGCATTTCGTCCCAGACGGCGCAGTGCTTGTGGCAGTTTTCGCAGTAGCGGTCGCAATGGCTTTTACACGGAAGCATGGGGCAGTCCTCCTTCTTGCATTCACCTTGGCTTCAGTGTAGCGCGTTGCGCCGGGTTTGACCACGGATTTTGGGTCAAATGTTTGAAAAGTTTTTGTGAAACCGCCCGGTTTACACAGATTTGGCCCATTCTTTTCAAAAAAAGGGTGGCACACCGGGCGGGACTGTGATACCTTTTTAAGAAGAGAAGTGTGCCGCGCAGCCGGCACGGGAGAGGAAGAGGAGAAATGATGGAAAACGAGTGCTTTGAAAACCGGGAGCTTTCCTGGCTGCGCTTCAACGAGCGCGTGCTGGAAGAGGCCGAGGACGCCCGGGTGCCCCTGTGCGAGCGGCTGTCCTTCCTGTCGATTTTTCAGAGCAATCTGGATGAATTTTTTATGGTGCGCATCGGCAGCCTGCACGACCAGATGCTGCTGGACAAGGACAGCCGGGAGAACAAGACCCACATGACCCCCGGCGAGCAGATCGACGCGGCGCTGGACCAGGTGCGAAGCCTGTGCCGCCGCCGGGACGCGGCCTACACCGCCCTGATGGGGCTGCTGGAAGAGCAGGGCGTGACCATTGTGGACTTTCACAGCATCCGCCCCGAGTCGGAAAAATATCTGGAGACCATGTTCCGGCGGGAATTTCTGCCGTTGCTGTCCACCTTTATCATCGGCAAAAAGCAGTCCTTCCCCTTTCTGGCCAACAAGGACATTTACGCCATTGCCGTGCTGAACACCAAGACCGAAAAAAAGAAGATCGGCATTGTGCCCTGCGTCAGCGGCCTGTTCCCCCGGCTGATCCCCGTGCCCGAGCGCGCCGGCTGCTACATTCTGGCCGAGGAGCTGATCCTGCACTGCCTGCCCATGATGTTCCCCGGGTACAAGATCACCAGCAAAACGCTGGCGCGGGTGACCCGGAACGCGGACATTGACGCCGACAACATTTACGACGAGGAACTGAACTACCGCGACCACATGGCCGAGGTGATCAAGCTGCGGCGCAAGCTGTGCCCGGTGCGCATGGAGCTGAGCCGCGCCATCGACATCGAGGTGATCGAGACCCTGTGCCGCCAGCTGAAGCTGGACACAAAGCGGGTGTATGAGTACGACGCGCCGCTGGACCTGTCCTTCCTGTACATGATCCGGGACCATCTGCGCACCCGCAGCGAGCTGTTCTACGCGCCGCGCCACCCCCAGGACAGCCCCGAGGTGGACCTGAAGAGCTCGGTGCTGGAGCAGATCGCCCGCAAGGACATTCTGCTGCACTACCCGTACCAGAGCATCCGCCCCTTTTTGCAGATGCTGAGCGAGGCCGCCCGGGACCCGGAAGTGGTGTCCATTAAAATGACGCTGTACCGCCTTGCCCGGGACAGCAAGGTGGTGGAAAGCCTGGAGGAAGCCGCCGAGAACGGCAAGCAGGTGGACGTTCTGGTGGAGCTGAAGGCCCGGTTTGACGAGGCCAACAACATCGCCTGGAGCCGCCGCCTGGAGCGGGCCGGCTGCCATGTGATCTACGGCCTCAGCGGCATGAAGGTGCACAGCAAGCTGTGCGTCATCACCCGCAGAACGCCCCAGGGCATCCAGTACATCACCCAGATCGGCACCGGCAACTACAACGAGCGCACCAGCCGCCTGTATACGGACCTGTCCCTGATGACGGCCCGCCGGGAGATCGGCATGGAAGCGGCGGCCGTGTTCCAGGCGCTGACCCTGGGCGAGACCGTGGACCACACCCAGCACCTGCTGGTGGCGCCCCACTGCCTGCAGAACAAGCTGCTGGACATGATCGACGACGAGATCTGCAAGGCGCGCCAGGGCGGCGAGGGCTATCTGCGCATCAAGATCAACAGCATGAGCGACAAGACCCTCATCGACAAGCTGATCGAAGCCAGCCGCGCCGGTGTGCGGGTGGACATGATCGTGCGGGGCATCTGCTGCTTGCGGGGCGGCGTTCCCGGCTGGACCGACAACATCCACATCATCAGCGTGGTGGGCCGGTATCTGGAGCACTCCCGCATTTACATTTTCGGCAGCGGCGAGGACGTGCGGGTGTACATCGGCAGCGCCGACTGGATGACCCGCAACACCTTGCGCCGGGTGGAGGTGGCCGTGCCGGTGTACGACCAGGGCCTGAAGCAGCGGCTTTTGCGCATTTTTGACGTGATGTGGCGCGACAACCGCCAGGCCCGGGACCAGCAGCCCGACGGCAGTTATGTGCGGCGCATGCCCAACGGCGAGCCCGCCCTGGCCTGCCAGGACTGGCTGTACGACGAAGCGTACCGCCTGGCCGGCCGCAAGCTGGAACAGAGCGAATCCTGAAAAAAGCCCCGGAACGACGGTTCCGGGGCTTTTTGCACTTATTTTGCGTGTTTGCAGATGGCCAGAAGGATCTTGAACGGGAACACCACCACCAGTAAAACCAGATACAAAAGCAGTTTCATGGGTCAGCCTCCTTATTTTAAAAGGTTGTGACGGACGAACTCCAGCACCTTCTGCTCGGCGGCGGGGCACAGAAGCCGGGGCAGCTGATGAGCGGCCAGCCACGCCAGCGCCGTGGCCACGCCCAGACCGCCCACGGCCAGGCACAGGGTCTTGGCCGGGTCCGGCGAAGTGAGCGCGGCGGCCAGCGCCGCCACCCACACCAGCGCGCCCACAGGGCGCAGAATGTGCACGGTGTGCGGGTCCGGGCCGAATTTGCCCTGAATGATGCAGCCGCCGGCGGTCTCGGTCACCGCGGCGGTCAGGCACAGGCCCCGGGGTTTGTGCGGGCCGGGCGCCCAGGCAAGCACGAAGCCGTCCCGGGTGGGGCGGCTTTCCAGCTCGCCCGCGGCCGACGCTTTGCGCTGCATTTCCCGGGTGCCGTGGCGCAGGCGCTCCAGCACCTGGCGGCGGGTCAGGGTGCTTTCCAATCGCATGGGGGCACCTCCTCGTTCAAAAACTGTTCCAGAATGTCCGCGGCGCTGCGGGCCAGCTCCGGACAGGGACGCTTGCGGTAATACTCCGGGGTGCGCGCCTCGGGCCGGGGCGTTCCCTCGGGCCGGTCCAAGCCCAGCAGCTCCTTGCAGACGATGCTTCCGTGGCACTGCCGGAACCGGTTTGCCAACGCCTGCACATCGGTGTACACAGCGGTTTTCTCCTGCAGGTCGCCGGGCACGCCGTAGCCCCGCAGGGCGCTGTACACAAAGGTCATGCCGCTGACGCAGCCGCACACTTCCCGCAGGCGGCCGAAGCCCCCGCCGAAGCCGCTGACCATCCGGGCCACGGTCTCCAGCGGAAGGTCCAGCTCCCGGGCGAAAGCGCCGGCCACGGACTGGGCGCAGTTGTAGCCGCTGCAGAACAGGCGGTAGGCTTCGTCTCCGTGCGCGCTCATGCCTGCTCCTCCTGCACGGGTGCGAAGCGCACCACGTCGAACAGGCCCCGGTCGGTCAGGCGCAGCTCCGGAATGACCGGCAGCGCCAGGAACGACAGGCTGGTGAAGGGGTCCACGTGATAGGGGATGCCCATCTGGGACGCCTGCTTGAGAATGGCTGCGGTGTTGCGCTGCACGTCTTCCCAGGGGTCGGTGCTCATCAGGCCGGCCACGGGCAGGGGCAGCTGGCCCAGCACCTGCCCGCCGGACACCAGCACATAGCCGCCGCCCATGGATTTCAGCTGATTGATGGCCAGGGCCAGGTCTTCGTCGTTGTCGCCGGCGGCGATGACGTTGTGGCTGTCGTGGGCCACGCTGGTGGCGATGGCGCCGCCCCGGATGCCGTAGCCCTTCAGCGGGCACACCGCAATGCCGCCGCTGCGGCCGTGGCGCTCCACCACGCACAGCTTGGCGTAGGTCTCGTTGGGAACAAACAGGCCGTTTTCCGAGGGGACCGGCTCCACCACGTGTTTGGTCACGATCTGATAGGGCACCATCTCGATGCAGTGGGCCGTCTCGCCCACGGGCAGGCGCAGGTCCTGCGCGGTCACGGGGGAGAAGCGCACGGTGTTCAAAAGCGCGTCCGGAACCGGGGCGGGCCGGCAGGCGGCCAGCGCCTCTTCCACGGGAACGCCGTCCTTATAGACCTGCTCCACCTTGACCTTTTTCAGGCTGCTGAGCAGCACCAGGTCCGCCCGGTAGCCCGGCGCCACAGCGCCCAGGTCCCGCAGGCCGTAGACCCGGGCCGCGTTGATGGTGGCCATTTTGATGGCGGCCACCGGGTCCATGCCCAGGCGGATGGCCTGGCGCACGTTCCAGCGCACATGGCCTTCCCGGGAGATGTCGTCCAGATGTTTGTCGTCGGTGCAGAACAAGAAGCGGTCCGCGGGCAGCTTGGAGTCCAGCAGGCCGTTGACCAGAGCGGTCAGGTTTTTGGCGGCGCTGCCCTCGCGCACCAGGACCGCCAGCCCCGCCCGCAGCTTTTCGGCTGCCTCGGCAAAGCTGGTGCACTCGTGCTCGGTGCGCACGCCCGCCGCGGCGTAGGCCTGCAGCTGACGCCCGGTCAGGCCCGGGGCGTGGCCGTCCACCTGTTTGCCCGCGGCTTCGGCCGCGTTCAGTTTTTCCACGATGGCATCGCCGGCGGCCACCACGTCGGGGTAGCACATCACCTCGCCCAGGCCCAGCACCCGGGGATGGTCCCAGAAGGGAGCCATGTCCTGGGCGGTGAAGTCCGCGCCGTTGGTCTCAAAGGCGGTGGCGGGCACGCTGGAAGGCAGCATCAGATACACGTTGACGGGCAGCTGCTCGGTGGCGTCCAGCAGATAGCGCACCGCCGCCGCGCCGCACACGTTCACGATCTCGTGGGGGTCTGCGATCATGGTGGTGGTGCCGCTTTTGGTCACAAGCCGCGCCAGCTCGAAGGGCGTGGCCAGGGTGGACTCCATGTGCAGGTGGGCATCGATGAAGCCCGGGCACAAAAACTTGTCCGTGCCGTCCACTTCCCGCACGCCTTCGTAGGAGCCCAGGCCCACCACGCAGCCGTCGGCCACGGCTACGTCGGTGGTGACCACCTCTTCGCTGAACACGTTGACCACATTTACATTTTTAAACACCAGGTCCGCTTTCACGCGGCCCATGGCGGCGTCGATCCTCTTTTTTCGATCCATTTGGGGAGCACCTCCGTTCTTTGATTCTTATTATACCATGATGCGAAAGCAGAATGGTATCATTCGCCCTCTTTTTCGGTTGCCCCTTGGGGGCGAGAAAAAGGGCGATTTAAAATAGAGTATAATGGTCGTTTTGCGGCCATTATACCATATTTTGGCCCGGGGCGGTAGGGAAAAGACGACGGGTGATTTGTGGATAAATTGTAAAAGTTGAAAAATTTTTCGCATTTTGGCCCGCAGCTCTTGACATAATAAAAAAGTGTTGTACAATAATTTTAGCACTCGGGAACATAGAGTGCTAAAACGATGAGAGGAAGCGATGCAAATGCCGATCGACGATCGAAAGCAGCGCGTGCTGCGGGCGATTGTATCGCTGTATTCCGACGACGGCGAGCCGGTGGGCTCGGGTCTTCTGGCTGAACATTTCGGCCGGGCGGTCTCATCGGCCACGCTTCGCAATGAGATGGCGGCGCTGACAAAGCTGGGGCTGCTGGAGCAGCCGCACACATCCGCCGGCCGGGTGCCCAGCGCAAAAGGGTACCGGTATTACATCGACAATCTGCTGGACACTTCGCTCAAGCTCAGCGAGAGCGAGAAGCGGGCGGCGGAACTGGCGTTTCGGGAGATGGATTACGACCCCGAGCGGCTGGCCCAAAGCGCGGCCCGGGCGCTGGCGGACTGGACGGGGTACACGGTGGTGGCCACCACGCCCAAAAGCGAGGATATGTGCATTGCGCATTTTGAGGTGATGCAGGTGGGCCGCTACACGGCGGCCGTTCTGGCGGTCACCGGCGCGGGCGGCGTGCGCACGCGCACCGCAAAACTGGACTTTGAGCTGCGGCCCGGCGACGCCGAGCGGCTGGCGCAGACGCTGAAC
This sequence comes from Owariibacterium komagatae, assembly GCF_045865535.1. Taxonomy (GTDB): domain Bacteria; phylum Bacillota; class Clostridia; order Oscillospirales; family Ruminococcaceae; genus Ruthenibacterium; species Ruthenibacterium komagatae. Next base: position 1,814,586 of record NZ_AP031406.1, on the reverse strand, counting down.
GAGCACCTGACCTTCCGCAGCGCGGCGGACGTGAGCCAGCCGCTGCTGCACGCGGCGGCCGAGGGCATGGGCGCCGGCGGCGCGGTGTTCTATCCGGTGATCAGCGCGGCGTACACCCTGCTGAAGGAAGCGGGGCGCCCCAACGTCTATCTGGAAGGCCAGCAGAACGTGCTGGGATACAGCCCGCAGGAAGAATGCCTGCGCACCCTGATGGAATTTTTCGGGGACGAGGAAGCGGTCAAGCGCTTCATCAGCCCCAAGTCCGAGCGGACCACGGTCCTGCTGGGAGACGAGATGCCCGAGTACCGGATGCCCGGCGTGTGCATCCTGTCCAAGCGGTACGTGGCGGGCGGCGGTCTGACCGGCGCCATCGGCATTGTGGGCCCCACCCGGATGCGGTACCGCGAAGTGATTCCGCGGCTTGAATATTTTGCGTTGCTGCTGGGACAGTGCATGTCAGGTAAGACCGAGCACGGACAGCGACAGGAGGAGTAGCCAACATGGCAGAGAAAGAAAAGAAAGAGAAAAAGGTCTCCGAACAGCCGGAGACGCAGCCCGAGAGCCGGGAGCAGGCGCAGCCGTCCGCGGACTGCGAAGCGGAGCTGGCCGCGGTGAAGGAGCAGCTGGAAAAAGCCGCCAAAGAGCTGGCCGACGCCAAGGAGACGCTGCTGCGCACCGCCGCGGAGTACGACAACTTCCGCAAGCGCAGCGCCAAGGAAAAGGACGCCGCCTTCGGAAACGGCGTGAGCTTCGCCGTGGAAAAGCTGCTGGGCGTTCTGGATACGCTGGCACTGGCTGCCAACGCACAGACCGAAGACGAGAGCTATAAAAAGGGCGTGCTGATGACGCTGGACAAAGCCGGCGCCGCCTTCAGCGCCATGGGCGTTGAGGAGATCGAAGCACAGGACAAACCCTTTGACCCGGAACTGCACGCCGCCGTGATGCAGCAGCAGGCGCCCGAAGGCGTGGAGAGCGGCACGGTGGTACAGGTGCTGCAGAAAGGGTATACGTACAACGGCAAAGTCATCCGCCACGCGGCGGTGGCCGTTGCGCAATAAACCGCCGAAAGCGCACCGCGCTTTTTGCATAGAAACTGAAAACCATTCCAACTTTGAATTGCAATAAAAGAGGAGCGATTATTTATGGGAAAAATCATTGGTATCGACTTGGGCACCACCAACAGCTGCGTGTCCGTCATTGAGGGCGGCGAGCCCGTTGTCATCGCCAACGCCGAGGGCGCGCGCACCACGCCCAGTGTGGTTGGCTTCACCAAAACCGGCGAGCGTCTGGTAGGCCAGGTGGCAAAACGCCAGGCCATCACCAACCCCGACCGCACCATCTCTTCCATCAAGCGCCACATGGGCACCGACTACAAGGTGGAGATCGACGGCAAGAAATACACCCCGCAGGAGATCAGCGCCATGATCCTGTCCAAGCTGAAAGCGGACGCGGAAAGCTACCTGGGCGAGAAGGTCACCGAGGCGGTCATCACCGTGCCGGCCTACTTCAACGACTCGCAGCGTCAGGCCACCAAGGACGCCGGCGCCATTGCGGGCCTGGATGTAAAGCGCATCATCAACGAGCCCACCGCCGCCGCGCTGGCCTACGGTGTGGATAAGGAAAACGACCAGAAGATCATGGTGTACGACCTGGGCGGCGGCACCTTCGACGTGTCCATCATCGAGATGGGCGACGGCGTGACCGAGGTTCTGTCCACGGCCGGCGACACCCACCTGGGCGGCGACGACTTCGACAAACGCATCATCGACTGGCTGGCCGACGAGTTCAAGAAAGAGAACGGCGTGGACCTGCGCCAGGATAAAATGGCGGCGCAGCGCCTGAAAGAGGCGGCCGAGAAAGCCAAGATCGAGCTGTCCGGCGTGGCCTCCACGGCCATCAACCTGCCGTTCATCACGGCGGACGCCACCGGCCCGAAACATCTGGACACCACGCTGACCCGGGCGAAATTCAACGAGCTGACCGCGGACCTGGTGGAGCGCACCATGGGGCCTGTGCGCCGCGCTTTGAGCGACGCCGGCCTGCAGCCGGGCGATCTGCACAAGGTGCTGCTTGTGGGCGGTTCCACCCGTATCCCCGCCGTGCAGGAAGCTGTGAAGAACTTCATGCACACCGAGCCTTCCAAGGGCATCAACCCGGATGAGTGCGTGGCCATCGGCGCGGCCATCCAGGGCGGCGTTCTGGGCGGCGACGTGAAGGGCCTGCTGCTGCTGGACGTCACCCCGCTGAGCCTGGGCATTGAGACCATGGGCGGCGTGTGCACCCGCATCATCGAGCGCAACACCACCATCCCCACCAAGAAGAGCCAGATCTTCTCCACCGCGGCCGACAACCAGCCGTCGGTTGAAGTCAACGTGCTGCAGGGCGAGCGTGAGTTTGCCCGCGACAACAAGTCTCTGGGAACCTTCCATCTGGACGGCATCGCCCCGGCTCCCCGCGGCGTGCCTCAGATCGAAGTCACCTTCGACATTGACGCCAACGGCATTGTGAACGTGTCCGCCAAAGACCTGGGCACCGGCAAGGAGCAGCACATCACCATCACCTCTTCCACCAACATGAGCAAGGAAGACGTGGAGAAGGCTGTGAAGGAAGCCGAGCGCTATGCCGCCGAGGACAAACAGAAACGTGAGGAAGTGGACACCCGCAACGCCGCGGACCAGATGGTGTTCACCACCGAAAAAGCCCTGAACGAACTGGGCGACAAAGTGACCGCCGGGGAGAAGGCGGACATCAATGCCAAGCTGGATGCGCTGAAAGAGGCGCTGAAAGGCTCGGACATCAACGCCATCAAGGCAAAACAGGAAGAGCTGCAGAAAGCTTTCTACGCTGTGAGCGAGAAGGTCTATAAAGAGGCCGCGGCGGCCCAGCAGGCTGCGGGCGCGCAGGCCGGCCCGGATATGGGCGGCCAGCAGGCAGGCAGCGGCAACGGCGGCGACGACAACGTGGTGGACGCCGACTACAAAGAAGTTTAAACCATATCTCTCACAACAAGGGCGGGCGGCGTGGCCGCGCGCCCTTGTGCCGTGAGGACGAGGGAGAGAAAGTATGGCAGAAAAACGCGATTATTATGAGGTGCTGGGCGTGCCCAAGACCGCTTCGGACGACGAGATCAAAAAGGCGTACCGCAAGCTGGCCAAAAAATACCATCCGGACCTGAACCCCGGCGACAAAGTGGCCGAGGAGAAGTTCAAAGAGGTGGGCGAGGCCTACGAGGTGCTCAGCGACAAAGATAAAAAGGCACGGTACGACCAGTTCGGCCATGCGGGCGTGGACCCCAACTACGGCGCGGGCGCCGGGGCCGGCGGCTTCGGCGGCGGGTTCGGCGGATTTGGCGGCGGCATCGATTTGGACGACATTCTGGGCTCCATGTTCGGCGGCGGGTTCGGCGGCTTCGGCGGACAGCGCCGGGCCAACCCCAACCAGCCCCGCCGCGGCGCGGACATCCGCGTCAGCCTGGTGCTGAGCTTTATGGAGGCGGTGCACGGCTGCACCAAGACCGTGACCGTGAACCGGCAGGACGTGTGCCCGGAGTGCGGCGGCACAGGCGCGGCCAAGGGCACCAGCCCCGAGACCTGCCCGGACTGCCGCGGCACGGGTTTTGTCACCGTGCAGCAGCGCACGCCCTTCGGCGTGATGCAGTCCTCGCAGCCGTGCCGTAAGTGCGGCGGCAAGGGAAAGATCATCAAGACGCCCTGCTCCAAGTGCCACGGCGCGGGCAAGGTGTCCAGCACCAAGCGCGTGGAGGTCACGGTGCCGGCCGGCATTGACGACGACCAGAGCCTGCGTTTGGCGGGCCTGGGCGACGCGGGCCAGAACGGCGGCCCCGCCGGCGATCTGATCGTCATCGTCACCGTGCGGCCGGACGCCATGTTTGAGCGCGACCGCTACGACGTACATGTGACCGTGCCCATCACCTACAGCCAGGCGGTGCTGGGGGCGGATGTGGTGGTGCCCACCATCGACGGCAAGGTGCAGTACACCGTGCCCGAAGGCACTCAGTCCGGCACCACGTTCCGGCTGCGGGGCAAGGGCATCCAGTACGTGAACGGACGCGGCCACGGCGACCAGTACGTGCACGTGGTGGTGGAGATCCCCAAAAAGCTGACCAAGACCCAGCGCGAGGCGCTGAAGACCTTTGAGGACAGCCTGAAGGAAGACAACTACGAACAGCGCAAGGGCTTTTTCAAATCCCTGCGCGACATGTTCGGCGGAAAAGAATAAAAAAGGACGCGGCTCCCACCGGAGCCGCGTCCTTTTTTTGTTTACAGCAGCTGTGTGATGCGGGCGCACCCCTCTTCAATGGGGCCGCGCAGGGCCAGCGCCCCGTCGGTATCGCCTGCGCGCAGGGCCTCCACCTGCCGGGTCAGCAGCTGATGCAGCTGCGTGAAGGACAGGTTGCCGCACACCCCTTTCAGGCTGTGGGCCGCGGCCAGCGCCGCCGCCCAGTCGCCTTTGTCCAGCGCGGCGGACAGGGCCGCGGGGTTGGGGTCTGCCGGGAACCTGGACAAAAACCGCTCCCACAGGGCCTCGTTGTTCATGAAGCGCTCCAGCCCTTCTTCCACATTGACCCCCGCATCCCGCAGGGCCTGTTTTCTGCTCTCGTCCATGCTCAATTCTCCTTTCGCCGGTACAGACGCCGGATCTCGTGCTCCACAGAGAAGAAGCTGTCCAGCAGCTGCGGGCTGAACACCCCGCAGGCGCCGGTGCGGATCATCTCCAGCGCCTGCTCGACCCCGAAGGCGTCTTTGTAAATGCGCTTGCTGACCAGCGCGTCGTACACGTCCGCAATAGACACCGCCTGCGCCCAGACGGTGATCTCGTCCCCGCGCAGCCCGTCGGGATAGCCCCGGCCGTCCCACCGCTCGTGGTGGTGCCGGGCAATGTCGCAGGCATAGGGGAAAATGGGGTGGCTGCGCATTTGGGGAATGCGCTCCAGCAGGCGGGCGCCCTGCACCGTGTGGGTCTTCATGATCTCGTACTCGGCGGGCGTCAGGCGGCCGGGTTTGTTGAGAATGGCGTCGGCAATGGCGATCTTGCCCACGTCGTGCATGATGGACGCCAGGGCGATGTGCTGGATCTGCTCCTCGCTGAGACCGTCCCCCAGGCGGGTGCGGCGCAAAAGCAGCCCCGTGATGTCGTGAATGCGGTGGACGTGCTGGCCCGATTCGCTGCTGCGGAACTCGATGGATGTGGCCAGGGCCTCGATCATGCCCCGGTTCAGGTCCACGATGGTCTGGGTCTGGCGGCGGATCTCCTCTTCCTGGCGCTGCACCATGTGGGCCAGTGCCCGCCGGTTCTGGAACAGCTCCACCACCGAGTTCACCCGCCGGGTGACGATGTAGGGAACCACCGGCTTTTCGATCACGTCCATCACGCCCAGGCGGTAGGCCTCCCGGCTGACCTGGGACGCTTCGGCTGTGATGAGAAACACCGGGGGCCGCCGGTCCGGCGCAAAGGACGCGTTGACCCGGCGCAGCATCTCCATGCCGTCCATCACAGGCATCTGCACGTCCAAAAGCACGGCGCACACCTGGCTGCGGTGCTCTTCCAGCAGGCGCAGGCCCTCGGCCCCGTCGCCCGCCTCCAGAATGAAATAGCTCTGTTTGAAAATCTCGGCCAGAATGGCACGGTTCATTTCCGAATCGTCCACGATGAGCAGTGTGTTCAGCATGGAAGACGGTGATTTTGGCTCGTCCATGGGAAATTCCCCCTTTTTCAACTGGAATTATTATACCAAAAAGAAAAGAATTTGTCAGCCGCGCGGGAACATGGTATCATAGGGGTGCGCACATACGCGCGGGAGGATTTATGAACAGGAAACAGAAAAAATGGAAGCACGTTCTGCTGACGCTGGTGCTGGCGATGCTCTGCGTGGCGGGCTTCAATATTTTCAGTATGAACCGCATTCTGCTGGACGAAGCACAGGTGATGGGCACCGAGATCGCCAAGCGGCTGGCCGCCCAGGAGATGCACAACATTGTACAATACCAGTGGGTGCTGGACACGCTGGAGGCCTCCATGCGGCCCCAGAACCGCACCGAGGACACCACCGCCTGGATGCAGGAGTACCTGGTGTACGCCAGGGACCTGACCGGGCTGGATGAAATTGAGATCTACGCCTCGGTGGACGGCAAGATCGTGGCCGCCACCTACTGGGAAGGCGACGAGGACTACGGCCCCACCGCCTCGCAGTGGTATCAGCAGGCCATCGAGGCCGGCGGCGGGATCGTGTACACGGACGCATACATTGACGTGCGGCTGCAAAAGCCCGTGTTCACCATTGCAAAGCAGGTGCGGGGCACCCAGGACGTGGTGGCCATGGACATCTATTCCGACCAGCTGGGCGTCAGCGGTATTCGGGAGGAGCTGCCCGAGGAGGGGCACTATTACCTGTGCGATTCCCAGGGGCAGCTGCTGTACTACGTGGCTCACGGCGAGGCATCCCCCGAGGTGATTCAGGAGCAGATCAGCCAGCTGTTCAACGAGATTCAGGCCGGGGAGCACACGTCCTATCAGTCCTTCACCCAGGGCATTGACGGCCGCAAGCGGGGCGTGTATTATCATCCCATGGAGAACGGGTGGTGCTCCATCATCACCATCCCCTATTCCACCCTGCTGGCCCAAAGCGGAAAGGTGTGGCTGCCCTTTGCGGTGCTGCTGGGGCTGTTTGCGGCGGCCTCGGCGGCGTATCTGGTGTCCCAGTGGCGCAGCCGAAAAAGCGCGGCCCTGTACAACTCCATTGTGGGGGTGCTGAGCAACTCCTACTATGCGCTGTATCAGGTGGATTTGAACCAGGGCACCTACGAGATGCTGAAGGGCTCGGACTACGTGCGGGAGAACGCGGGCAACGCCGGCGACTACGCCCTGCTGCTGCAGAAGCTGGCCGAGGTCATTGAGCCGGAGGCCTACGAGGAGTTCAGCGGCTGCTTTGACATTGAGAACATGCGCCAGCTGATGAAAAAGCGGGTGCGCAACTACGGCGGCGACTTCAAGCGGCTGTTCAACGGCCGGTACCGCTGGGTGCACGTGCAGATGCTGTACGACGAATCGCTGCAGCCGGGCAAGGTGGTACTGTGCTTCCGGGACGTGCACGAGGAAAAGGAGCACGATCTGGCCCGGATGGAGCTTTTGCAGAACTCCATCCACTCGGTGACGGAGATGGCCGATTCCAAAAACCGGTTCTTCTCCTGCATGTCCCACGACATGCGCACCCCGCTGAACGCCATTCTGGGCCTGACCAGGCTGGCGGAAGACCAGGTGGACCAGCCGGACAAGATCCGCGCGGCGCTGGGCAAGGTGCGGGCCGCGGGCGAGCAGCTGCTGGGGCTGATCAACGACATTCTGGAGATCTCCAAGCTGGAAGAGGGCAAGCTGGACATTGTGCACCAGCCCTTTGACCTGGCCGAAAACCTGCGCCAGACCGCCGAGCTGTTCAGCCTGCAGGACGGCGGCCAGCGGACCTTCCGCTGGAAGACGGACCTGCGGGACACGGCCGTGGAGGGCGACTGGCGGCGGCTGCAGCAGATTTTGAACAATCTGCTGTCCAACGCCTTCAAGTACACAAAGCCCGGGGACTCCATCGACTTTGAGGTGACGGAGTTCGCCGACACCCAGAGCCGGTACCCCAACTTCCGCTTTGTGGTGCGGGACACGGGCGCCGGCATGAGCAAAGAGTTTCTGGGGCGGCTGTTCGTGCCCTTTGAACGGGAAGTCCGGTTCGGCGCGGCCAACGTGGCGGGCACGGGGCTGGGCATGCCCATCGTGCACGATCTGGTGCGCCAGATGGAGGGCCGCATCGAGGTGGAGAGCGCCCTGGGCAAGGGCACCACGGTGACGGTGACGCTGCCGCTGCGCCTGGCTGAGGAGCGCCGCCCCGAAGAGACGCCCCCTTCCTACGAGCCCGCGGACATGACCGGCAAGCGGGTGCTGCTGGCCGAGGACAACGAGATCAACATGGAGATTGCCTGCGCGGTGCTGGAGATGCACCATCTGGAGGTGACCCAGGCCTGGGACGGCCGCCAGGCGCTGGAGCTGTTTGAAAACAGCGAGCCGGGCCATTTTGACGCGGTTTTGATGGATATGCAGATGCCCGTGATGGACGGCTGTGCCGCCGCCCGGGCCATCCGCGCGCTGCACCGGCCCGACGCGGCCACGGTGCCCATCATCGCGGTGACGGCCAACGCCTTTTCCGAGGACATTGCCCGCACCCAGCAGGCGGGCATGAACGCGCACATTTCCAAACCCATCGACTTCAACGTGCTGGAGCAGGTGCTGGGCCGCCTGCTGGCAGCCCCTTCCAACAGACAGGAGAGTGAACCATGAGTTACGCAGACGATTTGTTCCTTGCCAACTGCAGGGATATTCTGGAAAACGGCGTGTGGGACACGCAGCTGGAGGTGCGGCCCCGCTGGGCCGACGGCACCCCCGCCCACACGGTGAAAACCTTCGGCATTGTGAACCGGTACGACTTGAAAAAGGAGTTTCCGGCGCTGACGGTGCGGCGCACGGCCTTCAAGTCCTGCGTGGACGAGATGCTGTGGATCTGGCAGAAAAAGTCCAACCGCATCGCGGACCTGCACAGCCACATCTGGGACCAGTGGGCCGGCCCGGACGGCACCATCGGCAAGGCGTACGGCTACCAGCTGGGGGTCAAGCACCAGTACCGGGAAGGCATGTTCGACCAGGTGGACCGGATGCTGTACGATTTGAAGCACAACCCGGCCTCCCGGCGCATCCTGTCCAACATTTACGTGCACGCGGACCTGCACGAGATGAACCTGTACCCCTGCGCCTACAGCCTGACGCTGAACGTGTCCGGCAACACGCTGAACGCCATTTTGAACCAGCGCTCCCAGGACATGCTCACCGCCAACAACTGGAACGTGTGCCAGTACGCGGTGCTGGTGCACATGTTTGCCCGGGCCAGCGGCCTGGAAGCGGGCGAGCTGGTGCACGTGATCGCGGACGCGCACATCTACGACCGGCACGTGGACATTGTGAAAAAGCTGATGGAGCGCCAGCCGTATCCCGCGCCCCGGCTGTGGATCAACCCGGACGTGACCGATTTCTACGCCTTCACACCGGAGGATTTCAAGCTGGAGGATTACCGCTTCCACACCCTGGAAGAGAAGATCCCCGTGGCGGAATAAGGAGGAGCCCATGGAACTGATCGTAGCCGTGAGCAAAAACTGGGGCATTGGAAAAAACGGCGATCTGCTGTTTTCCATCCCCGAGGACATGAAGTTTTTCCGCACCAGCACCCAGGGAAAAACCGTGGTGATGGGCCGCAAGACCCTGGCCAGCCTGCCCGGGGGCAGGCCCCTGAAGAACCGGCGCAACATTGTGCTGACCCGGGACGCGGACCTGCAGGTGGAGGGCGCCCTGGTGTGCCATACCCCCGACGAGGTGCGCGCCGCCGTGGCGGATGTGCCCGGCGACCAGGTGATGGTCATGGGCGGCGCCCAGATCTACCGCCTGCTGCTGGACGACTGTGACAAGGCCTATGTGACCCGGGTGGACGCCGAGGCCGAGGCCGACAGCTTCTTCCCCGACCTGGACCGGCGGGAGGACTGGGTGCTGGACAGCCAGAGCGAGGAAAAAGAGCACGAGGGCCTGCGGTATCGTTTCTGCACCTATGTGCGCAAATAAACAGGAGGACCCGGCAGCGGAACCGCTGCCGGGTTTTTTGTGGGAAGAGAACAGGAGGCTTTTGGCCTCCTGTTTCTTTATGCCTAAAAGTAATTTAAACAATAATTAATATGAATGGTTTATTTGTTTTGTTTATATTGCCAACAAGTATTTCCATATGCTATTATGACTACAGGAAACACGGAAAACCAATAACTATTTTACATAGAAAGTAGGGAATCGCGTGAAACTGGGACTGGTACAGATGATGGCCGCGCCCATGGAAGCGTATGAGGAGACCGCGCAGCGGATTCTTCGGCTGACAGAGCAGGCCTGTGAACAGGGTGCGCAGCTGGTGCTGCTGCCGGAATGCGCCTACCCGGCCTACATGATCGGCCGGGACCCGGAGCGCCGGTTTTTGCAGCGGCTGCCCTCGCTGCTGGAAGAGCTGGGCCAGCTGGCCCGCCGCCGCGGCGTGTACGTGGTGATGGGCGCGGCGCTGCCCGGGGAAGACGGCACGCTGGAAAACGGCGCGGTGGCGCTGGGGCCCGACGGCACGCAGCTGGGCCGGGCGGCCAAGTCCAACCTGTGGCACTTTGACGGAAAGTGGTTCACCGCAGGGCGCACGTCCTTCTTGTTCGACACACCTTACGGCCGCATGGGCGTGATGATCTGTGCGGACGGACGCATTCCCGAAATTGCCCGCATGCTGCGGCTGCAAGGCGCCCAGATGATTTTGGACACGGTGAACCTGGTGGCTTCGGCCGCGGCGCTGGCGCAGCTGTCCAACCAGCAGTATCAGTTTATCCTGCCCATCCGCGCCTGGGAAAACGGTGTGCCCGTTGCCGTGTGTGACAAGGCCGGGCTGGAGAGCGGCGCCGTGTGCTGCCTGGGCCGCAGCTTCATCGCTTCGGCCGAAGGCGAGATCGTGGCGCAGTGCTCGCCCGACAAAGAGGAGATCCTGGTGTGGGATGTGGAGCCGGCCGAGCCCCTGCCGTTGCAGGGACGGCGGCCGGAGCTGTACGGCGCGCTGTGCAATGGGCACACGCCCCGCCCGCAGCTGCCCCGGGACCCTGCGGACGCGGAACTGTTCGCGGCGCTGGTCCGTTTTGAGGCGGACACGCCCCGGGAATATGTGGAAAAAGCCTGCGGCGCGCTGGAGCTGTGCCGCATGATGGATGCCCGGCTGATGGTGCTGCCCGCGGCCCGCGGGTTTGCGCTGAGCCCGGAAGACACCGCGGCGCTGTGCGCGGCGCTGGGGGAAGGGGACGTGGCCGTGGCGGACTGGGGCCAGGGACCGGAACGGGGCGCCCGCGTGCTGCGGCACACCGGCGAAGCGGACCGGCTGCTGCCCACCCACCTGCCCGGTGCGGATTCGCCCATCCGCACGGCGGAGCTGTGGCCCGGATGCCGGGCGGCGGCGGTCTTTGACGGCGAGATGGCGGTGCCCGAGCTGGCCCGGGTGGCCATGCTGGAGGGCGCGGACCTGGTTCTGTGGTTTGACGCCCAGGGCGGCACCCCGGACTTTGCGCTGGCGCAGACCCGGGCGGCCGAAAACAAGATGTTTGTGCTGCGCAGCGGCCCCGCCGGTGAGAAGGGACGCAGCTACGCGGTTTCGCCCGACGGAGCACAGCTGTTCACCACGTTTTTCACCGCCGAGCAGATCGGCGCGGGCATGGTGAACCTGGCTTTGAGCAAATGCAAGACGGTGGTTCCGGGAACGCACATTCTGGACGGAAGAATCCCGGATTTTTACAAATCAATGACAGAGTGAAAAGGAGTTGAAAAGATGGAACGAGGAGATCTGTTGATTCAAAATGCAGTGGTGGTCAGTTCCAAAAACTGTACCCCGGCGGACATTCTCATCCGTGAAGGAAAGGTGCTGGCGCTGCTGGCCCCGGGCAGCGGAGCCGAGGCGGACCAGGTGGTGGACGCGCAGGGCAAGTACGTGATGCCCGGCTGCGTGGACGGCCACACCCACATGATGGACCCCGGCTTTACCGAGCGGGAGGACTTCACCACCGGCACCATGGCGGCGGCGGTGGGCGGCATCACCACAGTGGTGGACCATCACCGCACCACCCCCGCGGTCTATTCGGTGGGACCGCTGCTGGAGAAAATCGATTATCTGAACCAGAAATCCTGCGTGGACTTCGGCCTGAAGGGCGGCATCTCGCCCGACAACGTGGAAGAGCTGGAAGCCATGTGGAACGAGGGCATCACCGGCTTTAAGACCTTCACCTGCAATCTGCACGGCGTGAAGGCCATGCACTCGGCCTTCCTGATGCGCAGCATGACCGAGGTGGCCCGCCTGGGCGGCACGGTGCTGATCCACTGCGAGGACGACGGCATCTGCCAGTACAACGAAGAGACGCTGCGGGCCGCGGGCCGCACGGATTATCACTCCCAGTACGAGTGGCGCTCCAAACTGGCGGAATATGTGGCGGTGCAGACGGTGATCTCGGTGGCAAAGGCCACCCGCTGCCGCACGGTGATCGCCCACGTCAGCCAGCCGGAACTGCTGGAGCAGATCCGGGCCGCGCGGGAAGAGGGCTACGAGATCTACGCCGAGAGCTGCCCCCACTATTTCAACCTGACGGTGGAAGATCTGGAGCGGCTGGGCCCCTGGGCCAAGTTTACCCCGCCCATGAACACCGCCGAAAAACAGGCGCAGCTGTGGAAGCTGTTTGATTTGGGCCTGGTGACCACCATCGGCTCCGACCACTGCCCGTACCCCAAAGAGCAGAAGGAGCCCGGCGAGAAAAACATTTGGGACGCACCCAACGGCATTCCCGGCGTGGAGACCTCGCTGCGGCTGATGCTGGACGGCGCGGCCAAGGGCAAAACCACCATCAACCGGGTGGTGGAATGCATGTGTGAAAACCCGGCCAAAGTGTACGGCCTGTACCCCCGCAAAGGCCATTTGAACCCCGGCGCCGACGCGGACCTGGTCATTGTGGACCTGCAGCGGGAAAAACAGGTGCGCAACGAGGACATTGTGTCCAAGTGCGGCTGGTCCCCCTTCAACGGGCGCGTGCTGAAAGGCGTGCCGGAAAAAGTGTTCGTGCGCGGCACCCTGGTGGCCGAGGACGGCCGCTTTGTGGGCAAACCCGGATACGGCCGGTTTGTGCGGCGCATTCGGTCCTGCCTGAAATAAGTGGAAAGAAGATGCTTGGCATACATACAGAATAAGGAGGAAGTATTGTGATGAAAAAGCGTTTGTTGTCCGTTGTGGCCGCACTGGTAACGGCCCTGTCCCTGCTGACTGCCTGCGGCGGCGGCGCCGCATCCACGGCATCCACCGGTGAGACGGCGTCCACGCCCGCCGGGAACACCGGCGATAAGATCGTCATGAAGATCAGCCACGTGTCCTCGCCGGGCAGTGCCCGCGACCTGGCCTGCCAGAAGCTGGCCGAAGTGGTGGAAGAAATGACCGACGGCCAGGTGGAGTGCCAGATCTATCCCTCGTCGCAGCTGGGCGGCCAGCGCGACCAGGTGGAAGGCGCGCAGTTCGGCACCATCGAGTGCGTGGTGGTCCCCACCTCGTATCTGGGCGGCACCGTGCCCATGCTGACTCTGCTGGACACCCCCTATCTGCTGCCGGAAGACCCCGAACAGCTGTTTGAGCTGTATCAGTCCGACGCCATCAAGGCGCTGCTGGACACCACCCAGGAAAAGGGCATTCTGACCCTGGGCCTGTGGCAGACCGGCTACAAACAGTGGTCCGCCAACAAACCCCTGCTGGACCCCTCTGAGATGAACGGCCTGAAGATCCGCGTCATGAACTCTCCCATTCTGTTCAAACAGGCGGAAGTGCTGGGTGCCACCGGCATCACCATGGACTTCGGCGAGACCTACGGCGCACTGCAGAACAAGGCCATCGACGGCCAGGAGAACCCCATCGACACCATTTATGACATGAAGTTCCACGAGGTGCAGACCGACATCACCATCACCAACCACTCCGGCCTGGACCAGGTGGTCATGTTCAACAAAGCCTGGTACGACGGCCTGCCCGCCAACGTGCAGGAAGCCATCAACGAAGGCGTAAAACAGGGCGCCCGCGTATGCCTGGACGAGACCCTGGCCCTGATCGAAAAAGACACCCAGCTGATTCTGGACACCGGCAAGACCCAGATCCACGAGCTGAACGACGAGCAGAAGGCCGCCTGGCGCGAAGCGCTGGTGCCGGTGCAGGAGTTCGCACGTTCCAGCCAGGGCGCTGAGGGCGAAAAAATCTACGACGACATCGTGGCAGCGCGCAAGGAGATCACCGGAGAGGTATAAGCCATGAAAGAGAAAGAGCAAGCGCCGCAAGGCATTTTCGGCAAGATCGATTCCGTCACGGAAAAGGTGGAGAACTGCATCATGAGCATCGGCCTGCTGCTGATCTCCGTCATCGTGTTCGCCAACGTGGTGGCCCGGTACTTCTTTGACCACTCCTTTGCGTGGTCGGAAGAGCTGTCCCGCTACATCATCGTGTGGGTGACCTTCTTCGGCATCAGCTCCTGCGCCCGGTACGACGGCCATGTGTGCGTGGACCTGCTGCCCAACATGCTCAAGGGCAAGGCCAAACAGGTGCAGCAGCTGGTGGTGTGCCTGATCAGCCTGGCGCTGTCCGTGTACATGACGGTCATCAGCATTCAGTTCACCATCACGCAGTTTGAGGGCGGCAACACCAGCATCGCCATCGCCATTCCCATCTGGGTGATCTATCTGTCCACCTGCATCGGATTCTTTTTGATGAGTTATGTGTATCTGCGCAAACTGGGCAGCCTTTTGAAGAAAAAGGCTGCTCAGGAAACAGGAGAGGAGGAAGCGGCATGTTAGCCATTTGCGGCGTTCTGTTCTTTGTGCTGCTGGTGCTGGGCGTGCCCATCTTCATGTCCATGGTGGTGGCCTGCCTGGTGGCGCTGCCCATGAGTTTCCCCGGCATGGACATGGGCCTTGCCATCCAGCGCATCGTGGGCGGCATTGACACGTTCTCCCTGCTGTCCATCCCGTTTTTCATGTACGCGGCGGACATTATGTCCAAGGGCGACATCGGCCACAAACTGGTGAACTTCGCCAACCGTCTGGTGGGCCATCTGCCCGGCGGCCTGGCCATCACCACCGTTGTGACCTGCACCATCTTCGGCGCCATCTCCGGCGCCGGCCCGGCCGCCATTGTGGCCATCGCCATGATTTTGTACGGCGTGTCCTCGGGCGCGTCCGTGGGCAAGCTGTTCATGTCCGGCTTGTCCGTGGGCGTGGTGGTTGCCATTGTGTTCAGCCTGTATGTGTGCGTGGACGCCATCAAAAACAAAATTCCCCGGCAGAAACCCGCCACCTTCCGCGAGGTGCTGGATGCCACCAAAAAGGCCATCTGGGCGCTGGGTCTGCCCCTCATCATCCTGCTGGGCATCTACGCCGGCGTGATGACCCCCACCGAGGCCGCGGCTGTGGCGGTGGCCTATGTTTTGATCGTGGAGCTGTTCATTTACCGGTCCATCACCTTCAAGGAAGTGTTTGAGATCGGCGTGACGTCCGGCCGCATGGTGGCCATGATCTTCATCCTCATCGGCGCGGGAAGCCTGCTGTCCTGGATTCTGACGGCCGCCCAGGTGCCCCAGAGCATCGTGGCGCTGACCAGCGGCACCTCGCCCTATGTGGTCCTGCTCATCATCAACGCCCTGTTCCTGGTGGCGGGCATGTTCATGGACCCCAACTCCATCGTCATCGTGCTGACCCCGCTGGTGCTGCCCATGGCACAGGTCATCGGCCTGGACATGCTGCACCTGGGCATGATCGTGGTGCTGTGCTGCGCCATCGGCATGCTGACGCCGCCCTTCGGCCTGAACATCTTCGTGTCCGTGGGCACCTTCAAGCGGCCCTTTGAAAAGGTGGTCAAACCGCTGTGGCCCTACATCGTTATGATGCTGGGCGTGCTGGTTCTGGTGAACCTGTTCCCGCAGATCAGCCTGTGGCTGCCAAATCAGATGCCGTAAATTGACTTTTGGCCGCCGTTTGGGTTACGATAAAAGAAAACGGATGGTGGCCGTATGGATATCAAGCAACTGAAGTATTTCATGGCGATCGCGGACGTGCAGAGCTTTTCCGAGGCGTCCAAGCGGCTGTATGTGTCCCAGCCGACGCTGAGCAAATCCATGA
The DNA here is from genome assembly GCF_045865535.1 of Owariibacterium komagatae. GTDB lineage: Bacteria > Bacillota > Clostridia > Oscillospirales > Ruminococcaceae > Ruthenibacterium > Ruthenibacterium komagatae. Next base: position 1,798,791 of record NZ_AP031406.1, on the reverse strand, counting down.
AAAACCTGGAGGAAAAGCTGGGTGTGGAGCTGTTCTGCCTGGTGGGCAAAAAAGTGCAGGTGACGGACTACGGCAAACGGCTGTACCAGAAGGCGCAGCTTTTGATCGAGCAGTACGACGCGCTGTACAACGAGATCCGGGACCTGACCACGCTGCAGACCGGGGTGATCCGCATCGGCATCCCGCCCATCATCGGCACCTGTGTGTTTCCGGGGCTGATCGACGGGTTTTTGCAGAAATACCCCGGCGTGGAGCTGGCCATCGACCAGCACGGCGCCAAAAACATTCAGGAGCGTGTGTACCGGGGCAAGCTGGACCTGGGCCTGACCATTCGCCCGGTGATGGCGGACGCCTTTGACGTGATCGACGTGGTATCGGACAAAAACGTGCTGATCGTGCCGCCCAACCACCCGCTGGCCGGCCGGACCAGCGTGCGCTATCAGGAGCTGGAGAGCGAGAAGTTCATCTTCTTGGGCGACGAGTACATGCTCACCAGCAACGTGGTGGCCGGCTGCCGCGAGGCGGGGTTTGAGCCGCGCACGCTGCTGCAGGTGACCCAGTGGGATTTTGCCGTGCAGCTGGTGAAGCTGAACATGGGCATTTCCGTGCTGCCCCGGCGCATTCTGGCCATGTACCCCGAGCCGGGCGTGGTCCAGATCCAGCTGGACCATTCGTCCAGCGCCTGGGATGTGGTGATGGTCACCCAAAAGGGCCAGTACCAGTCCTTCGCGACCCAGGCCTTTATGAAGTACATTCAGGAAAACGCGGGAACGCAGCAATAAGCGCAAAAAAGCCCGGGCACGCTTTGAAAGCGTGCCCGGGCTGTTGTTTTTACAGGGCCAGACGGCTCTCCAGCAGAGCCACCGTGTACTCCAGGCCGTACGCCAGCGCCTCTTCGTCCAGCCGGTAGCGGGGGTTGTGATGGGGCGCGTCGCTGCCCACGGCCGGGTTGGCCGCGCCCAGCTCCACAAAGAAGCCCGGGCACTTCTGGCTGTAATAGCAGAAGTCGTCCCCCGGGGCGATGGGCGACAGGTCCGCCACGTACGCCTCTCCGAAGGTGTCCGCGATCAGGGCCCGGCCCATCCGGGTCAGCTCCGGGTCGTTGACGATGGAGTCGTATCCCCGGGAATAGGCCACCTGCGCCGAGGCCCCGTGGGCGGCCGCGATGCCCTGGGCCAGGGTGCGGATGCGCTGCTCCACTTTGGCGCGCACGCCCTCGTCGTAGGTGCGCACCGAGCCGGTCACTTCGAAGGTGTTGGGAATGACGTTGTAGGCTTCGCCCGCGCGCACCCGGCACACGGACAGCACCGCCGCGTCCGACGGCGCCAGCGAGCGGGACACCACCGTCTGCAGCGCGCTGATGAGCTCGGCCCCGGTCACCACCGGGTCCACGCACTCCTGGGGCATGGAGGAATGGCCGCCCTTGCCCTGCACGGTCACGTCAAAGCGGTCGGTGCTGGAGGTGAGCACCCCCGGGCACACGCCGAAATGGCCCGTGGGCAGAATGCTGGTCAGGTGCAGGCCGTACACTTCGTCCACGCCCTCCAGCACGCCTGCGGCGATGACTTCCACCGCGCCGCCCGGGGGCGTTTCCTCGGCGTGCTGGAAAATAAAGCGCACCTCGCCGCCCAGGCGGGCCGCGTCCTGACACACAAGGCGCACCGCGTTCAGCAGAATGGCCGCGTGGCCGTCGTGCCCGCAGGCGTGCATGGCGCCGGGATGGATGGAGCGGTATTCCAGCTCGTTTTCCTCGTGGATGGGCAGCGCGTCAATGTCCGCCCGGATGGCCACGGTGCGGCCGGGCCGGCCGGTGCGCAGCACGGCCATCACGCTGGTGGGCGTGGGGCGGGACAGGGTCAGGCCGCCGATCTCGGCCAGCGCGTTCTCCAGATAAGCGGCGGTCTCGGTCTCCTTCCAGGAGAGCTCGGCGTGCCGGTGCAGCCAGCGCCGGTCCTCGATCAGCCGGTCTTTGGCCGCCAGGACCCGATTGTGAAGCTCGCTCATAACAAAACCTCCTTGCAAAAAAAGGCCGCCCCGCCGGGGCGGCCATGGGAATGCATCAGAATACGAAGTACAGGACCATCAGAACGCCCAGCACCCAGGCCGGCCACTTGGGCAGGTAGGATGCGTTTTTGCGCAGAATGGCGCGCAGCACGCTGATGACCAGATAGGTGAACATGCCCAGCGCGATGCCGCCCACGTAGTCGAACATGTAGGCGGTGACCAGCAGCATCACGGCCACAGGCAAAAACTCCACGGGCTCAAAGTCGATGCCGCGCAGGGTCTCCAGCATGGAGATGCCCACCACCACCAGGGCCGAGCCGGTGGCCGCGCCCGGGATGATCAGGAACAGGGGGGCAAACAGCATGCACAGCAGGAAGAAGAAGGCGGTGCTCAGGTTGGACAGGCCCGTGCGGCTGCCGGACTCCACGCCGGCGGCGGACTCGGCAAAGCAGCTGATGGTGGTGATGCCGAACAGAGAGCCGGCGATGGTGGAGGAAGCGTCCACCAGGAACACCTTGCCGAAGGCGGGGAAGTTGCCGTCCTCATCCAGCAGGTTGGCCTTGTTGGCCATGGCGAAGCCCGTGCCCATGGTGCCGAAGAAGTCGTTGATCAGCAGCATGATGATGAAGGGCAGGTACTCCAGACGCAGCGCGCCCAGAATGTCCACCTTGAAGGCCATGTCGCCGATGGAGCTGATGGCGCCGGAGGTGAAGATGCTCTCGGGCAGGGTGACCACGCCCATGAAAATGCCGATGATGGTGGTCAGCACGATGGAGATCAGCAGCGCGCCCTTGATTTTCACACGGCGGCCGTGATAGTCAAATTCCACATAGCTCAGGAACAAAGCCAGAACCAGGCCGATGACGCTGAGCTGCACGCTGGGCTGGCTGAAGTCCGCAAAGCCGCTGACTTCCGGAGTGACCAGGCCGCAGGAGTTCAGGCCGATGCGGGCGATCAGCAGGCCGACGGCGCCGCCGATGCCGATTTTGATGTTCTTGGGCAGGCTCTCCGCAAACAGCTCCCGCAGTTTGAACACCGAGATCAGCAAAAAGGCGATGCCGGAGATGGCCACAGTGCCGAAAGCCACGCCGTAGTCGGTGCCTTCGGCGATCATGGCGGCCACCAGGTTGGGGATGACCAGAACCGGCGCCAGCACGATGGGCACGTTGGCGATCAGGCCCATGGCGATGGTGGAAACCGCCGTCAGCAGGCAGGTGCACAGCAGAACGCCCGTCAGGTTGATGCCGGGCGCGGCGGACATGGCCGAGGTCATGTAGGCCAGGATGTACGCCATGGTCGCAAAGGTGGTGGCGCCGCCGATCAGCTCGGTGCTGATGGACGAGCCGCGCTCCTGAATGCGGAACCGGCGCTCAAGCAGATTTTTCATGGATGAGATTCCTCCTCTTTTTATCTGAATCCTCTGAATCAGAGGGATTCGTCCAGATGGAACAGGCGTTTGGCGTTGGCCAGCGCGATGGACGCCACTTCGGCGGCGCTGACGTCGCCCCGCACCCGGGCAATGGTCTCGGCCACTTCGGCCAGCATGTCCGACGTGGCGCGCTGCCCCTCATGGGAGCAGGTGGGCAGAAACGGGCAGTCCGTCTCCAGCAGCAGCCGGTCCAGGGGCATGGCGCGCACCACTTCCACCAGGTGCCCCGCGTTGGGATAGGTGATGGCCGGGCCGATGCCCAGGCTCAGGCCCATGTCCAGGAAGGCAAAGCCGTACTGCGCCTGGCTGAAAAAGCGGTGGATCATGCCCGGCACCGGGTGGCGGCGCAGCATGTCCAGCATGTCCTCGTCGGCGTCCCGGTCGTGGATGACCACGGGCAGGCCCAGCCGCGCGGCCAGCTCCAGCTGGGGTTCAAACACCCGCTTTTGCGCCTCCCGGTCCGCGTCCGGCAGAAAATAGTCCAGCCCGATCTCGCCGATGGCCACCACCTTCGGGTCCCGGGCCAGGGCTTCGATCTGCTCCAGCCAGCCCTCCGGCACGGTGTAGGCCTCCAGCGGGAACACCCCCACCGAGGCGCGCATGAAGTCAAAGCTGCGGGCCAGCTCCACCGACCGCCGGGACGACGGCACGCTGGAACCGGAATTCACGATCAGCTGCACGCCGCTGTCCCGCATGGCGTTCAAAACGGCGGTGCGGTCCGCGTCGAACACGGTTTCGTCGTAATGGGTATGTACGTCGCTGAGCGGATACTGCATGTTCCTTCCCTCCCAAAAAGAAAAGAGGCGCATCGGTCAAGGATGCGGCCTCGGATACTTTACTTCATTAGAATACCAGAGCGAACGCCAAAAATCAACGGGGTTTGACAAAAAAACCGGAAAAAAACGGCTCAGGAAGCGTTGGCCGGAGGCAGGGGATTGCCCTCTTCGTCGATGCCTTTTCCCACAGGCGGCGGGCGAAAAAGCTGCTGGCCAGCGCGTACAGCACCGCGAACACCGGCACGCCCACCACCATGCCCGCGAAGCCGAACAGCCCGCCGCTGACGATGATGGCCACCAGCACCCACAGCGCCGAAAGGCCCGTGGAATCGCCCAGGATTTTGGGGCCCAGAATGTTGCCGTCAAACTGCTGCAGCAGCAGCACGAGCACCGCGAATTTCAGCGCGGCGATGGGGTCCACGATCAGCAGGATCAGAATGCTGGGCACCGCGCCGATGAAGGGGCCGAAAAAGGGGATGATGTTGGTGACGCCCACGATCACGCTGATGAGCACCGCAAAGGGCAGGCGCAGCAGGGTCATGCACACAAAGCACAGCACCCCGATGATGCTGCTGTCGATGATTTTGCCGATGATGAACCCGCCGAACACCCGGTTGGCGCGGGAGCACACCTCCAGCACGCTGCGGGCCCGGGGCAGCGGCAGCAACGCCAGCACGGCCTTGCGCAGCTGGCGCAGCAGCCGGTCCTTGCCCATGAGCATGTACACCGACGAGATCAGGGCGGTGACGGCGCTGATGAACCCGTTGCCGATCTGGGGCAGCACCATGCGCAGCAGAAAGCCCACCACCAGGAAGGCCAGCACATAGGAGATGAGGATGCTCAGTTTGCGCCGGCCGCCCAGCTTGCTTTCAAAAAAGCGGACGGGCGCGTCCAGCAGGTAGGCGATGACCAGGCCCCACACAAAGGGCGAGAGAATGCCCAGCCAGGCGCGCAGCTGGGCGCGCAGGGCGTCGAAGTTGGACAGAGCCATGTAGAAGGCCACGCCGGCAAATACCACGATGAGGTTGGAGGCCACACGCCCGGTCACCTGCCATTTGTTTTCCTTGTTCACAGCGGTCTCCTTTCGCGTTTTTCTTCATTATTCAGGAAGCTGTGAAAAAACACCATGCCGCGGCGGGATTTTCCGCGCTTGTGTTTCGGGGTGGAATGGTATAAATTATAAATAAAAGAACAAACGCGCGGACGGGGTGAGAGCGTGAAGGAGAAAACGGCACCTTACAAAACACATTTTTACCGCAAAATTCTGATCTGGCTGTTTTTGGGAGTGTTCTTTCTGATGCTCCTGGTGTCCTTCGGGACCTTTTATGTGTACTTCCGCTACTATGTGAACGGCCTGGCCGATTCTGCGCTGCAGAGCACCGCCTATGTGCGGGCGGACCTGAACACCCAGCTGGAAAACGTGACCCTGCTGACGGACAACATGTATCTGGAGACGGAGATCCAGGAGATCCTGTCCGGACCTCAGGGAAACAATCAGGCCCGGATGCAGCGATATTATTCCGGCCAGATCGCGCCCAACCCCTATTTCATGTATCAGATCGACCTGTTTGACCTGCAGGGGAACCGGTACATCTACGCCAACAGCGCCACCATTGCCCACAGCTTTCTGGCCGGATCCTTCGCGGACGAGTGGGGCCCCCGGGTGCGGCAGGCCGGCGGCCGCATTCTGTGGGTGGACGGGCGCGAGATCTCGCCCGGCGCGTCCCATCTGCTGTTTGCGCTGCGGCTCATCAAGAACACCCATTCCAACCAGCCCGTGGGCATGGCGGTGGTCAGCGTGATGAAGCGCAGCATCTCGGGCAATCTCAGCCTGTACGCCACTGACACCACGCAGATTTCTCTGGCCGGGCCGGATGGCACGCTGGTGCTGGCCGAGGACCTGCGCCGGGACCCGGAGCAGGAACAGGTGCTGGACATGGACCTGGTCAGCGGCGAAGAGGGCTACTACACGTCGCTGACCAGCAGCACGCTGGTGGTGTACCTGCTGGACGAGGCGACACCCTGGTATGTGGTGCAGACCATCCGCCTGCCCACGTTTTTCATGTTTTTGCAGCAGGTGCTGGGCGTGATGCCCGTGCTGTTTGTGCTGGTGCTGGTGCTGGCGGGGCTGTTTGTGTGGTTTTTGTACCGGGCGCTGTCCCGGCCCATTCTCACGCTGGTGGAGAGCATGCGCAGCCTGGAGAGCCTGGATTTCACGCCCCCGCAGCTGGACGTGGCGCGGGACGACGAGATCGGTTATCTGAACCGGGGTTACCTGCTGATGCTGGGGGAGATGAAACGCCTGTTTGAAAATCTGGTGCAGGAGCAGAACGCCAAGAAAAACTATGAGCTGGAAGCTCTGCGCGCCCAGATCAACCCCCATTTCCTGTATAACACCCTGACGGTGGTGCGCTTTCTCATCGACATGGGCCAGAACCAGAGCGCCAGCCAAGTGCTCATCAGCCTCATCAAGCTGCTGAAGATTAACCTGGACCCCAAGCGGGAGATGCTGACGGTGGAGGAGGAGATGGAGTACCTGCGCAACTATCTGTCCATCCAAAAGCACCGGTATGACAATTTCGAAGTGAAGTGCAGCGTGGACCCCGCGGCCCTGCCCTGCGCCATCCCCCGGCTGCTGATCCAGCCGCTGGTGGAGAACAGTCTGTTTCACGGGCTGAAAAACGGGGCGCTGCACGGGCGCATCGCCATCCAGGTGCGCCGGGAGGACGGGCGCCTGCACGTGCAGGTGCAGGACAGCGGCGCCGGATTCCCGCCGGGGTTTGACGTGCGCGCGGCGCGGGTCAACGCCCAGCGCAGCAGCGCCAGCATCGGGCTGCACAATGTAAACGAGCGTCTGCGCCTGTACTACGGGCCGGACAGTCAGCTGCACACGGAGAACCTGCCCGGCACCGGCTGCCGGGTGTGGTTCACCATACCTGTGGAGGAGGAATGAGCATGCTTCGCATTTTGCTGGTGGACGACGACGTGATCGTGCGCAAGTGGCTGCGGCTGGTGTTTGAGAGCCACGACCGGGAGTTCACCGTGGCGGGCTTTGCGGCCAACGGCCGCGAGGCGCTGGAGTTCTGCCGCCGGGAGGGCGCGGACATCGTCATCACGGATATGATTATGCCGGACATGGACGGCATGACCTTTATCCAGGGCCTGCGGGAGTGGGATTTGCGCACCCAGGTGATTATTTTGTCCAATTACGCGGATTTCTCCCTGGCGCAGAAGGGGCTGTCCTTCGGGGCGGCGGAGTATCTGCTGAAAGGGGAGATCACCGAGGAGGAGCTGCTGGAGGTGACCCGCCGGGTGGGCGCGCGCCTGGCCGGTGGCGACCGGCCCGCGGCGCGCTTCTGGGGGTTCGGCACCGTGCAGATCGGCCAGATCATCAGCGGCGGCTGGCCCGAGACCGACGCCGCGCTGGACCGGGAGATGCAGCGCCGGGCCGGCCGGGTGTGGTGTCTGGTGTTTTGCCAGGACGCCCCGGGCCGGCCCGCCGGCCAGGGCTGGGCCCGGGAGGCGGAGGCGATTTTGTCGGGGCTGGGCCTGCGGGCCGGCATGTACGTCATCAGCGACCGGGTGGTGGCCGCCCTGGTGGCGGACGAGGGCGGCGCCCAGTGCGCGGAGCTGGCCGCCCGCCTGCAAACGTGCACCGGCGGAGACGGCGCGCCCTTCTCCCTGGGCATGGACGGCCCCGCCCGCAGCGCCGAAGAGGTGCGGCTGGCCTTTTCCCACGCCTGCGAGGCGGCCCGCCTGCGGTTTTTTCGCGGGCCGGGCTGCGTGTGCGTGTACGAAGAGGACAGCCGGGAGCCGGGCATGGATTTTCAAACCGCCACCCAGCAGGCGTATCAGTTTGTGAAGGCCGGCGAATGGAACCGGCTGAAGGGGCTGATCGACGGGGTGCGCTCCGGCAGCGACCGGTACTCGGTGGAGGACATCGACCGGCTGCGCCGCCTGTTCAACGCCGTGGCGGAAGCGGTGATCCATCACGCCCAGGTGTGCTGCGAGAGCGCACCCCAGCTGCAGGACACCAACCCCATCGCGGAGATCGGTTCCATTTTGTTTTTGGACGATCTGACCGAGTGGCTGTGCCGGCTGATCTGCCAGTGCCGGGACCTGGTGCAGCGCAGCGCCGGCGAGGAGAGCATGCAGCGGGTGCTGGCCTACATCGAGCAGAATTACATGAACGAGCTGACCTTGCACACCATCTCCGAGGTGGCGGGCTTCAGCCCCAACTACTTCTGCAACGTGTTCAAGGAGCGCACGGGCAAGTCGGTCAGCTCGTATCTGACCGACGTGCGCATCGAGCATGCAAAGCGGATGCTGACCACCACCGGCAAGAGCATCCACCTGATCGCTGAGGACGTGGGGTATGAGTCCCCCAGCTATTTTATCAAGGTGTTCAAAGACATGACGGGCGTCACGCCCAACCGGTTCCGCAAGCTCAACCGCTGAGCGGGTCCCGGGCCGCCGCCCCGTGCGAAAGCACGGGGCGGCGGCCTTTTTTTGCAGGGCTCAATGACCCGCAATCGTAAGATTTTAGGGTTTTCTCATAACTTTGCGCTATTCCGGCGCCGGAATAGGAAGATATTCATATTTCTGGTGAAGTTTGAAATACAAGCGCCCGGCGCTTTTTTTTATAATAAGGAGGAAGAGAACCGATGCGCCCGCAGGCGCACAGAAAGGAGCTTTGCCATGAAAATCGGACGGCGGGCCCAGGCGGCACGGCCCAAAAAAGGTGTCACCCTGCAGTCGGAGCGGCGCAACCTGCAGATCGCGTTTTTGCTGCCGCTGTTTTTATCGCTGCTGATCCTGGTGTTGCTGCCCATGGCCAGCCTGTTCGGCCTGTCCTTCACCAACTACAAGATGACCAGCTCTCAGTTCCGGTTTACCGGATTGGAGAATTACATCAACCTGTTCACGGACAAGGGCTTTCGCAACGCCGTGAAAAACACCCTGTTCATGGTCACCTTCGGCGTGCTGATCCAGATGGTGCTGGGCGTGGCCGCGGCCCTGGCCATCCAGCGCATGAAGCATTTGCGCGGGCTGGTGCAGGCGCTGATCGTCATGCCCATGGTGATCCCGCCGGTGATTGCGGGCCTGATCTGGCGCATTCTGCTGATCCCCAAGTACGGCGGTGTGCACGCGCTGCTGTACGGGCTGGGCATCCAGGACGCCCCCGCCTGGCTGACGGACCCGGTGTCCGCCCGGTGGGTGATCGTGCTGGTGTCCGTGTGGGAGTGGATGCCCTTTGTGGTGCTGTTTGTGATCGCAGCGCTGGATTCGCTTCCCGTGTCCCCCTTTGAGGCGGCCCGCATCGACGGCGCGGGCTTTTTGCAGGAGCTGTGGTATCTGACGCTGCCGCTGATCCGCCCGGTGCTGAGCATGGTGCTGGTGTTCCGCGTGGTGGAGGGGCTGAAGATTTTTCCGCTGGTGTTCTCCCTGACCCAGGGCGGCCCGGGCAACAACACCGAGGAGCTGACCTACTTCGCTTATTCCGAGGGCTTTGTGAAATTCAAGATCGGCTATGCCTCCGCGTCTTCCATGCTGATGTTCGGCGTGCTGCTGGTGCTGATCATTCTGTTCTACGGCCGCAAGAAAAAAGACGCGGTCTGAGAGGAGGAATCCGTATGCTGCATCCCAAAACCCGGCAAAAACTGTCCGCGGCCGCCCGGGGCTTGTTTGTGGCGGTGCTGATGTTCGCCACGCTGTTCCCCTTTTACTGGACGCTGCTGATCTCGCTGAAAACCCAGAACGACGCCTTTCAGGTGCCGCCGGATCTGCTGTTTGTGCCCACGCTGGAAAATTACAGCGAGCTGTTTGTCGCCGGCGATTTTACAAAGTACTTTTTCAACAGCTTTGTGGTGTGCTTTTTCTCCATCGTGCTGGCGCTGCTGGTGGGCATCCCCTCGGCGTACATCTTTGCCCGGTCCGAGTTCCGGGGCAAAAAAGCCTTTTTCTATGTGCTGCTCATCACCCGCATGAGCCCCGGCGCGGTGTTTGTCATCCCTTATTTTCTGGCGTACAACAAGCTGGGAATGCTGGATACCTATGTGGGCCTGACGCTCATCTACTTTGCCTCCAACCTGGGCATCATCGTGTGGAGTCTGCGGGCCTTCATGGAGGATATCCCGGTGAGTCTGGAGGAGGCGGCCCGCATCGACGGCTGCTCGCTGCTGCAGTCCCTGTTCAAGATCGCCATCCCTCTGTCCACGCCGGGCATTGCCTCCACAGCCATCCTGTCGTTCATTTTCTCCTGGAACGAATTTTTGTTTGCGCTGCTGCTCACCCGCCAGAAGGTGCAGACCGCGCCCATCGGCATTCTGAACTTCATTGTGTTCGAGCGGATGAACTGGGGTGTCATCGCCGCCGGGTCCATCGTCATCGCCTTGCCGGTGGTGGTGTTCGGCATCGCCATCCGAAAGTACTACGTCAAGGGCCTGACCCAGGGCGGCCTGGCCGGTGAATAAGGGGGGAGCGTGTTTTATGAATCATGATAAAGAACGCCCCAACGTGCTGTTTGTACTGACCGATGACCAGGGGTACTGGGCGCTGGGCAGCAGCGGCAACCGGGACATCCAGACCCCCAACCTGGACCGCCTGGCCCGGGAGGGCGCCCGCTTTGAAAACTTTTTCTGTGCCTCGCCGGTGTGCAGCCCGGCCCGGGCTTCGCTTCTCACCGGGCGCATCCCCTCCCAGCACGGGGTGCACGACTGGATCCGCGGGGGCAACTGCGGGCCCGACTCCATCGAGTATCTGCGGGGCATGCGGGGCTACACCGAGGACCTGGCCGACGCCGGGTACCAGTGCGCCCTCAGCGGAAAATGGCATCTGGGCGCGGCCCAGATCCCCCAAAAGGGCTTCACCCGCTGGTATGTGCACCAGCGGGGCGGCGGCCCCTACTACAACGCGCCCATGATCCGGGACGGAAAGCTCGTGGAAGAGCCGGGCTACATCACCGACGTCATCACCGACAAGGCGCTGGAATTTCTGGAGGAGATGGTCGGCCAGAACGCGCCCTTCTACCTGGGGGTGCACTACACCGCGCCCCACAGCCCCTGGAGCCGGGCCAACCACCCGGCCGAGCTGTTCGCGCTGTACGAAGGCTGCACCTTTGCGGACTGCCCCGTGCGGGAGCCCCACCCCTGGGCCATCTTCTCCGACGCACCCGACGCTCCCACCCGGGAGAACGCCCGCCACCCCGCTGAGACCCTGAAGGGATACTACGCCGCCGTCACCGGGGTGGACCGCAATGTGGGCCGCCTTTTGGAGCGCATGGACCAGCTGGGCGTGCTGGACAATACCCTGGTGATCTTCACTTCCGACAACGGGTTCAACTGCGGCCATCACGGCATTTGGGGCAAGGGCAACGGCACCTTCCCCCTGAACATGTACGACACCTCGGTGAAAGTGCCCCTGATCTGGTGGCATCCGGACCGCATTCCCGCGGGAAAAGTGGTGCAGAACATGGTCAGCGCCTACGACTTTATGCCCACGCTGCTGGACTATCTGCACCTGAACGCGCCCCAGCGCCCCCAGCTGCCCGGGCAGAGTTTTGCAGGGCTTTTGCAGGGGGAGAGCTACCCTGTGGACAAGGGCGCCCCGGTGGTGGTGTTCGACGAGTACGGCGCGGCGCGGATGATCCGCACCTACGTGGATAAACTGATCGTGCGCTACCCCTACGGGCCCGACGAGTACTACGATCTGGAAAACGACCCCGGGGAAGAGAACAACCGCATCGACGACCCGGGCTGCGCTTTGCGCATTCAGCAGCTGCGCCGGCGCATGGAGCGCTGGTTTGCCCGCTATGCGGACCCGGCCATGGACGGCCGGTTTGAGCGCGTCAGCGGCAACGGTCAGCTGGACCGGGCCGGGCTGAAGGCCGAGGGACGGCCCAATTACGCGCCCCTGGGCCACGAGGCCCGCTGGAAGGTGTAATGTACGTTCATTCTCCTTTCAACAGGCGCACAAAGACAAGAGCGTCCGCCCCGTCACCGGGGCGGACGCTCTTGCCGTTTTCAGAAAGATCAAAGGGCTTCCAGGCAGACGGTGTAGGCCCAGGCGTCGCCCGCAGCCAACCGCCGAATGCACGGCCGCCGGGACAGCTCGTAGCCGGCGGTGCTGTCCGAAGGAAGGCCCTGCCAGGGCTCCACGCACACGAAGGCGCCCGCGTTGTCCGGGGACCAGACCACCACCGTGGGGAAGCCCTGGGCGGAGACCCGGGCCCTGTCCCGGTCGCCACAGCGCAGGGTGATCCAGGGCGTGTCAAGCCCCTGCAGCACCAGGCAGCCGTGCTCCCGGAACAGCTTCTTGGACAGCGCCAGCGACGAGGCGTTGTCCAAAAAGGCCTGGCGCTCTTTCAGCAAACCGCCCTCCAGCCGCCAGTTGCAGGCGGTCTGCGGGGTGGAAAAGGTCAGCTGGCACTGGTCCAGCGGGGTGTCCGGGGGCAGCGCCAGGCCCAGGTGCTCGCCCACCGAGAAGAACATCTCCTCCGAGCCGGTGTTCTCCACCCGGCGCGTCAGCGCCAGGCCCTGGTCGGTCAAGGCGAAGGTGCACAGAAACCGGAAGGGGAAGGGATAGCACTGCAGCGTCTGTTCCGAAGAGGTCAGGCACAAAGTCAGCGCCTGGTCCGACTGCTGTTCAACGGTGAAGGGCGAATCCTTGGCAAAGCCGTGGGGCGGCATTTCGTAACTGCGGCCCTTGTGGGTGAAGCGCAGGTCCCGCAGCTTCCCGGTGATGGGGAACAGGGTGGGGGCGTGCCCGCTCCAGTAACGGGCGTCGCCCTGCCAGATCAGCTCGGCGCCGTCCTGCTTGCGGCGCAAAGAACACAGCTCGGCCCCGAAGGTGTTCACCCGGGCGGTAAAGGACGAATTTTCAAGGGTGACGATCATGATAAGTCCTCCTGTTCCATTGAAATCAGCGGCGCCGGCCGCTTTGCAACGCATTGTAGCACAGTTCGACTGGGGCGTCAATTTCACTAAATTCACAGATGAAAACCGAGCTTTTTGGGAGTTTTATCCAAATACAATACGATTTTTACAGTATTTCATAAGAAATTGATAATTTTGCAGCCGCCGGATACAAGTTCGTTTGGATGTTGCTATTATTGGTGAAAATTGTTACACACGCGCGCCGCCCGGCCTGCTACAATGAAGACAACCAAAAGCGCGGGATCCCTGTGAGATGGAACAAAGGAGGAGACGGTGTTTATGAAAATCGGATTTATCGGCCTGGGCCGCATGGGCGGCGGCGCCTGCGGCAACTTTGTCCGCCGGGGTCACGACGTGATGGTGTACGACATCGCGCCCGCCGCCATGGAGGCGTTCCGGGGCAAGGCGGAGCTGGCCCGGGACCCGGCGGAGCTGTTCCGGCGCAGCGAGGTGACGCTGCTGTCCCTGCCTTCGTCGGTGCAGGTGGAGCAGATGTGCGAGACGTTTCTGGCCTGCGGTGTCCAAGGCAAAACCGTGATCGATCTGTCCACCAGCTATCCGCTGTCCACCAAAAAGCTGCAGCAGCGCTTTGCCCAGGCGGGCGGCGCATTCCTGGACGCGCCGCTGATGGGCAACCCCCAGATGGCGGCCGAGGGCACCATCTCCGTCACCGTGGGCGGCGACCGCAAGGATTTTGACGCGGCCGCGCCGGTGTTCCAGTGCTTTACCAGCCGGGCGGACTACGTGGGCGGCCCGGGCAACGGACATTTGGTGAAACTGGCGCTGAATTTCACGGGCCTGATGTATGCCATCACCTATTCCCAGATGTTCCCGCTGATGGAGAAGCTGGGGCTGGATACCCAGCAGCTGTTTGACATCATCTGCGAGCAGAAAACCAACTGCGGGGTCTTTCAGTTCTACGGCCAGAAAGTCAAGGACCGGGACTACCGGCTGGACTTCGCGCTGGCGTTCGGGCTGAAGGATCTGGGATATGTCAAGCGCTTGTATGAAGATTTGAACTGCCCGGCCTTTGCGCTGGACGGCGCGCTGGATCTGCTGCGCACCGGCCTGAAGGACGGGCGCGGCGGCAATGACTTCTCCGAGGCGGCCGCCGTGATGCGGGATTATCTGGAACTTTGAACCGAACCGTTTACACACCGCGGTTCCCGGCCCCGGCCGGGACAGCACCACCCAACGAGAAAGGATGCGGAACGATGGAAAAAATGAAACGATGGATCTCCCTGGTCCTGCTGGCCGCGATGGTTCTCTCCCTGGCAGCCTGCGGCGGCGACTCCACCGCCGGGTCCACCGCCTCCGCCGAGTCCGGCGGCAGCGCGGCCCAGACCGGTGACACGGGCGCGGCCCAGCGCCTGGAAGAGCAGAAGGAACTGAACGTGATGCTGGTGGCCGGCAACTTCGCCGAGTCCCTGGAGAAGATCTACAGCGATTACGAGGACGAGTACGGCGTGAAGATCAACTACACCATTCTGGGCGTGGACACCTACTTCCAGAAAATGCTGGTGGAGATGTCCTCCGGCTCCGATGCCTACGACGTGATCTACCTGATGAGCCCGCAGTTTTTGCAGTACGCCTCCAACGACTGGCTGTTCCCCCTGGATGACTTCATCGCCGACAAGTCCATCACCGACGACGAGGTGCTGGCACTGGACGGCCTGGCGGAGTCCTCGCTGGAAGCCCAGCGCTACGACGGCAAGCTGTACGGCCTGCCGGTGTGCAGCCTGACCACCCTGCTGTACTGGCGCAAAGACCTGTTTGAGGCCGCGGGCCTGGACCCCGAGCAGCCCCCCGAGACCTGGGAAGAGCTGCGGGAGTACGCCAAGCTGCTGCACAAGGACGGCGTGGCCGGCGTGGCCATGCGCGGCGCCCGCAGCGCCGGCGGTTCGGAGGGTCTGATCTGGGAGTGGCCCATGGTCATGTACTCCATGGGCGGCGACTTTGTGGAAAACTTCCCCGACGACATGACCCCCACCCTCAATTCGCCGGAAGTGGTGGAGTCCGTGGAGTATTACGCGGATCTGCTGCAGAACTACTCCATCCCCGGCGCCACCACCTGCAACTTTGAGGACATCACCGTGGCGGTCCAACAGGGCGATCTGGCCATGTGGATCGACGGCGCGGCCATCGTGCCCAACTACATCAACCCCGAGATGTCCAAGACCACCGAGGACATGGTGGGCTTCGCTCCCGTCCCCGCCGGTCCCGAAGGCCGCTGCGCACCGCTGAACGTGCACTCGGTCAACATCCCCAAAAACGCCAAAAACAAAGAGCGCGCCTGGCACTTCATCCAGTGGGCCCTGTCGGAGGAGATTATGGTCCGGCTGGGCACCGAGGGCAACCTGGTCACCGTGGCCCGGGATTCCGTGTACGAGGACCCCGCCTTCATCGAAGTGAACGACATCGGCGACGGCGCATGGCTGGGCGCCATGCGGGACAGCCTGGCCAACTACGCCATGGCAAAATACCGCCCCCTGACCCCCGAATGGCCCGAGGTGGCCGACATCGTCAGCGGATACATCTCCGATGTGTTCGCCGGGCAGATCAGTGCCCAGGATGCCATGGACCAGGCCAATGAGGAAGTGAGAAAAGTGTACGAGGAGGCCGGTTACATCTAATCCATTGCTTTTCCTCCGACCGGGGGCCGCGCAGTTCTGCGCGGCCCCCGGTTTGCTGTTGGCAGACAGCGGCGGATGTGGTAAGATAAAGCCACAGACTGGAGGAGAAACACATGAACCGGACATCCCCGTACGATAAGGTGTGCGCCGACTGCCCGTGCGCCCGCTCGGTGGCAGAGTACGCCCGCCGCAAGGGCCTTTCCTTTGCAAGGGCCAAGGCCGCTTTGGAACAGCAGATGCAGGGCCGCCCGCTGGAGGGCATCGGCCCCGTGGAGATCTGCCCCTGCACGCCCGACCGGGCCGCCGCGTGCCCGGTGTTCGCGCTGGTGCGCCGCCTGGCTGCCGGCTGCGGCCTGGAGCCCGCCCAATGGCTGGAGACCGCCGACGTGCTGATCGACGGCGAGTACGAGGGCCGGGCCCGGGATGTATCCGATGAAGAACCGGCCCCTGTGCCCGCCGCACCCGATCCCGCCATGCCCCAGCCGGACGTGTCCGGGGACATGCCCGGGGACACATCCGACTCCCCGGCGCCCGGCCCGTGGGCGGCCATCCGCGCCCGGTGGAAACTGTGGCTGGCCTGCGCCGGCGCGGCGCTGGTGCTGGCCCTGGGCCTGTGGGGCGCCTGGAAGCTGGGCTACGCCGCCTCGCTGGAGGCCAACGGCACCTATGCCGACGGGTACGCCGCGGCCAAGGCCGAGGGCACCTTTGAAGAGGGCCGCGCCGCCGGCTACGAGGAAGGCTACCAGACCGGCTACACCGAGGGCCTGCAGGAGGGCTTTGACCAGGGCAAGAGCACGGGGTATTCCGAGGGATATTCCGACGGAAGCGCCGACGTGCAGCAGGCCCACAGCGACGCCCAGCAGGCCATGGACGAGGTGGAGAACAACCGCCGTGCCACCCGGGTGTGGACACCCTGGCTGGGGTCGACCTACCATCTGGACCCGGACTGCCCCCGGCTGTGGGGCGGCGAAGAGACCACCCTGGGCGAGGCCGAGGACGCGGGCTATTCGCCCTGCTCCCGGTGCGCGAAAAACTGAACAGATTGGACGCAGAAAGCGGCCCTGCAGGTGCAGGGCCGCTTTTTTGTGCTTTTTTAAAACGTCACCGGCAGGGCGGCAGCTCGTAGGCGGGCAGGCTGCGCGCACAGCCGTTTTTCTCGTAAAAGGCACAGGCTTCCGGCTGCGCGCCGAAGTACAGCAGCGTGGGCGTGCTGGCCCGGGCCAGGGCCAGCAGGCGGCTGCCCACCCCCTGCCGCCGGTATTCCGGAAGCACCAGAATTTCGGGGATGGTGCCGAAAAAACAGCCGTCCGTGAGGATGCGCAGGCACCCCACCAGCGCGCCGCCGTCCCGGGCGGTGATGTTTTGGGTGCGGGCCAAAGCGGCTTCGGTCCGCACGGGGTCGTAATCGCCCGGCCAGACCCGGGCGGCCAGAGCCAGAAATTCCCGGGCGGTCAGGGCCCGGTCGTTTGCTGAAAATTCCATGCAGGTCCCTCCTTTGCATCGATCATGCGCCTTTTTTCAAGTTTTTTCAAGACAGCTCTGGCAAACTGGGGGCAGAAAAGGAGGTTTTTGTATGAAAAAACGGATGTTGGGGGCGCTGCCCGAAGAAGTGCAGCCCACGGCGGTGGAGAACCTGATGCCCGGGGGCACGGCGCTGGTGTCGGCCGTGGACAGCGGGGGCGAAGTGTGCCTGCTGGAGGGCGGCCCGGACCGGCCCTTTGCCCCGGTGCCGCTGCCGGAAGCGGGGGAGTGCGACGGGTTTCGGTCGCCCTGCCGCGCGGGCGACGGGCTGAGCCTGACGCTGACCCGGTATGAGACCTTCACGGACGGGCAGGGCCGCACCCAGACCACGGTGGTGCCGCTGCCCGTGGAAAACCGGATGTACGGGCCGGACGGGCAGGCGGCGGTCTGGGGCGACGGGCCTGCGGGCGACGTGTACACCACGCCGGTGAGCGACGGACAGCGGATGTACTGCGTGGACCTGACCGACAACGGGCTGGTGACCGTGGAGGCGGACGGCAGCTGGCGCAAAGAGGGCGTGCTGGAGGGCTGGAACGGCGGCGCGCTGTTTGCCCGGGACGGCCGGGTGTACTACCCCGGCAAAGACGGCGTGTGCTGCTGGGCTGCGCGCTGGGGCTGGCGCTGCACTGGTTTTTGTATTCCAGCCTGGTCACGCGTACCTTTGGCGTTCCCTGGTCGGTCCCCTGGCCGGAACTGGCGCTCATCGCCGGGGTCATCCTGCTGACCACCGCTCTCTCGGTGCGCGGCCCTGTCAGACGGCTGCGGGCGTTGCCCATCGTGGAAACCCTCACCGTGCAATAACTGCGCAGACAAAAACCGGGACCGCTGCCGCCTTACGGCGGGCTGCGGTCCCGGTCGCTGTGTGCTCAGGTGTTGTTCATTACGACGCGCTCCACTGTGTCGGCCACATGTTCGCAGGCGTCCATGCAGCTTTCCAGGTAGTGGTACACCTCGCGCCAGGCGATGACTTCGATGGGGTCGGTGCAGTTCTTGTGCAGCTTGCGCATACTGGCCAGGAACAGCCGGTCGCCCTGCTCCTCCAGATCGTTGATGCGTACCACATGGTCATGCAGCGTCTTGGAGTGCTTGAAGTCCGCCAGTTCCTTCACCAGCAGTTTGACTTCCTCACAGCACTGGATGACTTTCTGGGCCATTTCCAGCGCGTCGGGGCGGATGCTCTGGATGTTGTTGCAATAGATACGCTGGAGCACATCCTCGATCTTGTCGATCACATCGTCGATGTTGCCGGACAGCGTGGCGATATCCTCCCGCTCGATGGGGGTGATGAACGCTTTGACCAGCACGCTCTGCAGTTCATG
This sequence comes from Owariibacterium komagatae, assembly GCF_045865535.1. Taxonomy (GTDB): domain Bacteria; phylum Bacillota; class Clostridia; order Oscillospirales; family Ruminococcaceae; genus Ruthenibacterium; species Ruthenibacterium komagatae. Next base: position 1,780,176 of record NZ_AP031406.1, on the reverse strand, counting down.
CTTTTTTTCGTCGGCGCTGTGCTCGATCTTGTGGATCTCGTCCAGTTCCTGCCGGATGTTGGCGGGCTGGAAATTCTGCATCATCGCTTCCAGCAGATGGGCGGCACGGCAGGCATCTTCGGCGCAGGCCGAGAAGGTATCAAAATAGTAGGAATCCTGAACTTTCGCCATGATCGTTTCTCCTTGCTTTTTGTGTTGCGGTAACGGAACGGTACCCTGCTGCGGGGCATTTCCCCGCCGCCATACTCAGATGAGGAACATGAACAGCTTGGCCATGGCGAAGCTGATCAGGCCACAACCGGGGAACGTGAACACCCAGGTGAGCATCATATCCTTGACGACGCCGTAGTTGATGGCGGAAAGCCGCTTGACAGCCCCCACGCCCATGATGGCGCTGGTCTTGGTATGCGTGGTGGATACCGGGATGCCAAACAGGCTGGACAGCAGCAGGCAGAACGCCGCCGAGAGGTCCGCTGCAAAACCCTGGTATTTTTCCAGCCGGACCATGTCCATCCCCACGGACTTGATGATCTTCTCGCCGCCGACGCTGGTGCCCAGACCCATGACAGTACTGCACAACAGCATCAGCCAGACCGGGATGACCACCCCGCTGACGCTGGACTGCCCGTTGCAGAAGGCCACGCCCAGGAACAGTACGCCGATGAATTTCTGGCCATCCTGCGCGCCGTGCATAAAGCTCATGGCCGCCGCGCCGAAGATCTGCGCGTAGCGGAAGAAGCCGTTTGCCTTGCGGCGGTCCAGCCCGGCGCACACCCAGGTCAGCAGCTTGCAGATGAGCCAGCCGGAGCCGAAGCCCAGCAGCAGGCTCATGACAAGACCGTAGAGGACCTTGACCCACTCGGCCCCGTTGACGCCGCCCAGACCGTTGTTGATGGCGATGGCCGCGCCGGTCAGGCCGGCGATCAGGCTGTGGCTCTCGCTGGTGGGGATGCCGAACCAGGAAGCCGTGACGCTGTATACCACGATGGAAAACAGCGCCGCGCACAGCGCGATGAGGGCTTCGTTGGTGTTGCCGCCGAAGTCCACCATGTTGGAGATGGTGGAAGCGACGGAGGAGTTGATGCGGGTCATGACCAGCACACCGAGAAAGTTGAACCCGGCGCTGAGCAGGATGGCCGGACGGACCCGCATGCAGCGGGTGCTGATGCAGGTAGCGATGGCGTTGGGGGCGTCGGTCCATCCGTTGACGAAGATGACGCCCAGCGTGAGCGCCACGGTCATCAACAAAATGGGGTTGGAGGCCATCTGCTGGAGAAAATGCGACAGCGTTACATCCATGTACGAGTCTCCCTTGTATTCTTCTCTTTTCTCTTTTTCCTATTCTTTGATTGTAAAGGTGGGTGCAGCGTGGGTGCAGCGCACGGCGCTGCGTCGGTGGGGTCCGGCCCCACGGTTGCTATCATAACAGAAACGCCGACATTTTACAACGAAATTTTACGTGATTTTGACTGGCAGTTTACAGAAAATCCGTTGCCTGCCTGCTTTTTCCCGCTTCTTTCCAACATGCGGCCCTTATTTTTCGTCCGGGTCCCCTGCCCTGCAACAAAAAAGCCGGCCGCGCAAAGCCAAACATGACAGACAGGTGTCCGCTTTCTATGGTATAATACAGACAATGACAGAAGGGCGGTGGTGCCATGAAAATGGACCGGCTGATCGGCATATTGTCCATCCTTCTCCAGCAGGAGCGGATCACCGCGCCGGAACTGGCGGAGCAGTTCGAAGTGTCCCGCCGCACCATCCAGCGGGACATCGAAGCCCTGTGCCGGGCAGGTATCCCCGTCGTCACCGCACAGGGCGCCGGCGGCGGGATCTCCATCATGGAGGGATACCGGGTGGACCGAACGGTGCTCACCGCCCCGGAGATGCAGGCCATTCTGGCGGGGCTGCGCAGTCTGGACAGCGTCAGCGGCACCCGGCGCTATGCCCAGCTCATGGAAAAGCTGTCCGCCGGGAACCATACGCTGCTATCCGGCGGCACCCACCTGCTCATTGATCTGTCCTCATGGTACAAAAGCAGCCTTGCCCCGAAAATCGAAGCCATACAGAATGCCATGGAGCAGCACCACCTTGTGCATTTTACTTACGACGCGCCCAAGGGCACCTCGGTGCGCAGCGTGGAGCCTTATTACCTAGTCTTTCACTGGTCCACCTGGTATCTGTGGGGCTGGTGTCAAACCCGGCAGGACTTCCGCCTGTTCAAGCTCAACCGCATGACCGACCTTTCTAACGGAGAGCCCTTTTCACCTCGTCCGGCCCCTTTGCCGGACCTGGACCCGGAGCGGATTTATCCAACTCAATATCAGGTGTGTGTCCGCTTTGCCCCGACCTGCCGTTGGCGGCTGGTGGAAGAATACGGTGCAGACAGCTTTGCCGTACAGCCGGACGGCTCCTTGCTTTTTCGTCGAGGTTTCCCGGACGCGGACAGTGTAATCAGCTGGATTCTCACCTTTGGAGACGGTGCTGAGCTGCTGGGGCCGCTGGGCGGGCTGTGCCTGGGCTTTTGCACCGACTACCGGTATAAAACGGCCATGAACTGCTTCGGCGCGCTGACGCTGGGCGTGGGGCTGTACGGCTTGCAGGGCGCGGTGCTGCTGCGCCTGGCGGACACGGTGCTGGGCGTTACCTTCGCGCTGGTGTTCGCGGCGGTGTTCCACCGGCTGGCGGGGCGCTTTTTGCCCGGCGCGGAACAACAGACGGCATAAAAGAACAAGAGGGCGCGGTCTCGGGGACCGCGCCCTCTTTTTAACATTTGGAAAGTGTTTGTTGAAAATCTTCGGCCGCTTGCCAGGTCAGGGCATAGCTGCCGTCGGCCTGTTCAAACACCGCGGAAAGGCGGCAGCGGCCGGCGGGGCCGGGGTCGACCACCGCGCAGGGGGCTTCGGCGGTCAGGGTGGCCAGCACCCGGCGGTCCCAGCCGCGGATCTCCACATGCACACAGCCCCTGTTCAGGGCGGGGGAAAAGACGAACCGGCAGGGCTGACGCAGGCGGACGACCCTTCGCACGGTGCCGGTGCAGCCCGAAAAGCGGGCCTGGATGCGGGGCCTGCCCAGGCGGGGGCTTCCGCGTACAGCAGGGCCCGTTTGGTGTTCAGCACAAGCCAGCCGCTGCGGTACAAAACGTACAGCAGGCAAACCAGCGCCCCGGCCAGGGCGGCGGGCAGAAAAACTTCCAAACAGTGTTCCCCCTTTCGGCGGCGCGGGCTACTGCGCCGGTTCCAGAACCAGAATTTTTTCGCCGGGGCCGAAGGAGAAGGTCACGGCGGTGGAGGGCAGCAGGCGGTCCTCCTGGATGGTCAGGTAATATTTGGGGTACGTTCCCACTTCCACAAGGGCCCCGTCTGCAAAGAACAAAAGGCGGGCCCGGTCTTCCCGGGTGCTTCGGGGAACGGAAAAGGTCAGGCCGTAGGTCTGTTTCAGGCCCTCGCCCGCGCTGAACACGCCCCGGTCGATGTACACTTCCTCCCAGTGGAACCCGGCGAACAGCGCGCCCATGGTCACGGTCTGCCCGCTGACGGCACAGGCCCGGGCCATCTTTTCAAAGCGGGCGAAGCGGCACGGCCAGGACGTGGCGGCAAAGACCGTCACAAGCAGGGCGCCGGCGCACAGAAGCGCCGCGCCGGTGCGGCGGATTCGCAGCAAGGTCCCTCACCGTCCTTTCGGTTTTTCGCCGGCGGAAAAACATCTCTCTGCCCCGATGATACCACACCCGGGGCGGGTTTTCCACCGCCGGGGTGCGGGTTGTGGAAAACAGGCGCAAAAAATCCGCGCGTTCCCTGAGGGAGCGCGCGGAAGCTTCGGTCGGATTCAGCGGGCCGGGTAGTCGTTTTCCGCCGCTTCGCCCACCAGCCATTCCATGGAGACGTTCAGTGCCTGCGCCAGAATGGAAAGCTCCAGGTCGTACACGTGGCGCTGATTGTTCTCGATACGGGAGATGATCAGCTTGGTCATGTCCTGCGCGCCCATCAGCTGAAGTTTGCGGGCCAGGTCCTCCTGCGTCATGGGCGGTTTTTGCAGCGCCCGGCCCAGCCGCACCCGCTGCGCGCACAGATTGCCTTGCGCCCTGCTCCTTCTTTTGGACATCGCCCGTTCCTCCTGATGCGTTCTTCGCACAAATCTACTGTATTGATTTTATCCGGAAATGGAACGCAAATCAGAACAAAAGCGATATTTTAAATCCAATTTGGATACTTTGTAAAAAAATAGCGCAAAAAAAGAACCCCCGGGGTTCGGGGGTTCTTGGGAAAACGCTTATTTGCGGCTTTCCTTGATGGCTGCCTGCGCGGCTGCCAGACGCGCGATGGGTACACGGAACGGAGAGCAGGACACATAGTCCAGGCCCACACGATGGCAGAACTCCACGCTTGTGGGGTCGCCGCCGTGCTCGCCGCAGATGCCCAGGCCCAGCTCCGGACGGGTGGCGCGGCCCAGTTTCGCCGCCATCTCCACCAGCTTGCCCACGCCCTTCTGGTCCAGGTGCGCGAACGGATCGGACTCGTACACTTTGTTGTCGTAGTAGTAGTTCAGGAACTTGCCCGCGTCGTCACGGCTGAAGCCGAAGGTCATCTGGGTCAGATCGTTGGTGCCGAAGGAGAAGAACTCCGCCTCGGTGGCGATCTCGTCCGCGGTCAGGGCCGCGCGGGGGATCTCGATCATGGTGCCGACCTCATACTTCATGTCCACGCCGGCCTCGGCGATCAGCTTGTCGGCGGTGGCGACCACCACGTCCTTGACAAACTTCAGCTCTTTCACTTCGCCCACCAGGGGGATCATGATGTGGGGAACGATGTTCAGGCCCGTCTCTTTGTGCACATTGATGGCCGCGTTGATGACCGCGGTGGTCTGCATTTCCGCGATCTCCGGATAGGAGACCGCCAGACGGCAGCCGCGGTGGCCCATCATGGGGTTGAACTCATGCAGGCTGGCGATGACCGTGTTCAGGTGATCCACGGTGATGCCCAGGTCTGCGGCCAGCTCCTCGATCTCCGCCGGTTTGGTGGGCAGGAACTCGTGGAGGGGCGGGTCCAGATAACGGATGGTCATGGGACGGTCGCCCATCACCTTGTACATGGCCTCGAAGTCACCCTGCTGATAGGGCAGGATCTTGGCCAGGGCTTTCTTGCGGCCTTCCGCGTTCTCGGCCACGATCATCTCGCGCACGGCTTTGATGCGGTCCGCCTCGAAGAACATGTGCTCGGTGCGGCACAGGCCGATGCCCTCGGCGCCGAAGTTCACGCCCTGCTGTGCGTCGTGGGGGTTGTCGGCGTTGGTGTACACCTTCAGGGTGCGGGCGGCGTCGGCCCACTCCATGAAGCGCTCGAAGTCGCCGGAGATGGAGGCGTCCGCCGTGGGAATGGCCTCGCCGTAGATGTTGCCGGTGGAGCCGTCGATGCTGATCCAGTCGCCCTCGTGATAGGTCTTGCCCGCCAGGGTGAAGCACTTGGCGTCGTAGTCCACCACGATGTCGCCGCAGCCGGACACGCAGCAGGTGCCCATGCCGCGGGCCACCACGGCCGCGTGGCTGGTCATGCCGCCGCGCACGGTCAGGATGCCCTGAGCCACCTGCATGCCCTCGATGTCCTCGGGGCTTGTCTCCAGACGGACCAGCACCACTTTGGGCATTTTGCCGCTTTCCACGTACTCTTTGGCGTCCTCAGCAGTGAAGACCACCTGGCCGCAGGCAGCGCCCGGAGAGGCGGCCAGACCTTTGCCGATGACCTGGGCCGCTTTCAGGGCCGCCGGGTCAAACTGCGGGTGCAGCAGGCTGTCCAGCTGCTTGGGCTCCACGCGCAGAACGGCCTCTTTCTCGTCGATCATGCCTTCGTCCACCAGGTCCACGGCGATCTTCAGCGCGGCCGCGGCGGTGCGTTTGCCGTTGCGGGTCTGCAGCATGAACAGCTTGCCGTTCTCGATGGTGAACTCCATGTCCTGCATGTCTTTGTAGTGGTTTTCCAGACGCTGCGCGATCTCCACGAACTGGTCATAGACCTCGGGCATTTCCTCATGCAGCTTGGAGATGGGGGACGGGGTGCGGATGCCGGCCACCACGTCCTCGCCCTGGGCGTTGATCAGGTACTCGCCGAACAGGGCTTTCTCGCCGGTGGCGGGGTTGCGGGTGAAGGCCACGCCCGTGCCCGAGCGGTTGCCCGAGTTGCCGAAGGCCATGCACTGCACGTTGACCGCGGTGCCCCAGTCGTAGGGGATCTCGTTCATGCGGCGGTACACGTTGGCGCGGGGGTTGTCCCAGGAGCGGAACACCGCCTTGACGGCCTCGATCAGCTGCTCTTTCGGGTCAGAGGGGAAGTCCTTGCCCATTTTCTCTTTGTACAGGGCTTTGAACTTCACCACCAGGGCTTTCATGTCGTCGGCATCCAGGTCGATGTCCTCTTTGACGCCCTTGGCTTGTTTCATCTCGTCGATGATCTTCTCAAAGTCGGATTTGCTCATCTCCATGACCACGTCGCTGAACATCTGCACGAAGCGGCGATAGGAGTCGTAGGCAAAGCGGGGGTTGCTGGTCAGCTTGGCCAGGCCTTCCACGCTCTCGTCGTTCAGGCCCAGGTTCAGAATGGTGTCCATCATGCCGGGCATGGAAGCGCGGGCGCCGGAGCGCACGGACACCAGCAGGGGGTTGTTCACGTCGCCGAATTTTTTGCCGGCGATCTCTTCCAGCTTTCCGATGTACTCGTAGATGTCGGCCATGATCTCCTCGTTGATCTGACGGCCGTCCTTGTAGTACTGGGTGCAGGCTTCGGTGGAAATGGTGAAGCCCTGGGGCACCGGCATGCCGGCCCGGGTCATCTCGGCAAGGTTAGCGCCCTTGCCGCCCAGGATCTCGCGCATGTCCTTGTTTCCTTCGGAAAACAGGTACAGGTACTTTTTCTGACTCAAGATTCTCTACCTCCAAACAATTTTCTGCGCACAAAAACACAGGCGAAAAAAATTTGTCTTTTCGCACTCAATATTATAACAAAAAGATGCGCGCCTGACTACCGCGAATTGACCGATTTTTGGTCCTTTTTCGGGCCGGTTTTCAGAGAAATGGGGAGATTTCGGCGCATCGCCCCGTTTTCCTTGCGGAAAAGTGCGTTTCGTTGTACAATAAGTTCGTATAGTCTTTTTTGGAAAGCGGGGATTCTGCATGACGAAACAAGAGCTGGAACAGCGGCGCGCAGCCTATGCCGCCACCCTTGAAAAACACCTGGCCGCGGGCGTGGAATTCTATGTGACCGACGGCATTCTCATTGACGAGAGCGTGGAGATCGCGCCCGGCGCGGTCATTCTGCCCGGCACCATTCTGCGGGGCGCGACCAAGATCGGCGCAAACAGCGTCATCGGCCCCAACGCGCTGCTGGAGAACGTGACCGTGGGCGAACACGTGAAGTTCAACGCCAGCCAGGGCTACAACAGCGTCATCGACGACGGCGCCAACATCGGCCCCTTCGTGCACATCCGGCCGGACAGCCACATCTGCAAAAACGTGCACATCGGCGACTTTGTGGAAGTGAAAAACTCCACCGTGGGCGAGGGCACCAGCGTGTCCCACCTGACGTATGTGGGCGATTCCGACGTGGGCAAATACTGCAACTTCGGCTGCGGCGTGGTCACCGTGAACTACGACGGCGCGGCCAAGCACCGCAACACCATCGGGGATTACGCCTTCATCGGCTGCAACACCAACCTGGTGGCCCCGGTGACCGTGGGCGACGGCGCCTACACCGCCGCGGGCAGCACCATCACCGAGGACGTGCCCGCCGGCGCTTTGGGCATTGCCCGGGCGCGCCAGCAGAACAAGCCGGGCTGGGCCAGGGCCAAGCTGGAAAAATTCATTGAGAAACAGAAGAAAAAGCAGGAGAAATGATGTTCTTTCAAAAACCTTCGAGCGTGGAATTTTTGATCGTGGGGCTGGGCAACCCCGGCGCGAAGTACGCCGGCACCCGCCACAACGCCGGGTTCGACGCGCTGGACTGGGCGGCCCGGCGCTGGGGCATCCGGGTGGACAGGGCCAGGTTTGACGCCCTCACCGGCACCGGCGAGGCCGCGGGCCACAAGGTGCTGCTGCTGAAGCCCCAGACCTTCATGAACCTGTCGGGCCAGGCGGTGGGCAAGGCCGCCGCCTTCTACAAGGTGCCCGCCCAGAACGTGATCGTGCTGTTCGACGACATCAGCCTTGCGCCGGGCCGTTTGCGGCTGCGCAAAGCGGGGTCCGCCGGGGGGCACAACGGGGTGAAGAGCATCATCTCCCAGATCGGGCAGGAGTTTCCCCGGGTGAAGATCGGCGTGGGCGCCAAGCCCCACCCGGAGTACGACCTGGCCGACTGGGTGCTGAGCCGCTTTTCCCCCGACGAGCGCAAGGCCATGGAAGCGCGCTACGACGACGTGGCCGACGCGCTGGAAATGATGATGAAAGGGCAGTTTGAAGCTGCGCAGAGCCGATACAATGGATAAAAAACAACGTTACGACGTGTTTCTGTTGGTGTTTGGAGGAATTTTTGCGGCGGGCTGCGCCTGGGCGGGGCTGTGCCCCAGCGCCTGGGTGCTGGCGCTGGCGCCGGTGCTGGGGGCCCTGGGTGCGGCGGCCAGCTGGTGCGTTTTGGCGCGGTTTGCGCTGTGCCGGCGGGAGGCCTGGCTGGAAAAAAGTTTTACAAGACCCCTGAAGCTGCTTTTGTGCCCGCTTTTGTGGCTTTTGTACACGCTGGCGGTGCTGGGGCTGGCCCCGGCCGCGCCCGCGGGCCAGGAGGACCTGGCGGCGGCGCTGGCGGTGCTGGTGGGCCTGGCGGGGGTCGTGGCGGTGCCCCTGGTGCTGGCGGGCTGCGGCGCGGCGGCGCTGGTGAGCGCCGCAAAGCACATGAAGCGCGCCCAGGGGGGCGTATTGTACCGGGAAGGCCCCTTTGCCGCCGCGCTGATCTGGTGCGTGGGCATGGCGGGGCTGGTGATCGTGGGCGGATTTTATCTTTTGGTGTGAGGCGAGGACGATGCTGACAGAGCCGCTGAAGCGGACGGCGGAATACAAGCGGCTGCTGGCCGACGTGACGGAAGGCCCCGGGGTGACGGCGCTGTTCGGGCTGCCGCCCGCGGCCCGGGCCCAGGTGCTGACGGCGCTGTGCCGGGACACCGGGCGCCCGGCGCTGCTGCTGTGCGCCGGTGAGGCCGAGGCCACCCGCATGGCCGCGGACGTGAGCGCCTTCGGCCTGCCGGCCGAGGTGTTCTGCGCCCGGGACTTTGTGCTGCGCCCGGTGGAGGGGCTGAACCACGAGTACGAGTACCGCCGTCTGTCGGTGCTGGGCAACGTGGTGGGCGGCCGCACCCGGGTGGTGTGCGCGGGCGTGGAGGGCTTTTTGCAGCTGACCATGCCCCGGGACGAATTTTGCGAAAACACCCTGACCGTGCGGCCTGGCATGGAGATCGGGCTGGCGCAGCTGACCGCGCGGCTGTTCGGCGCCGGGTATCTGCGCCGCAGCCAGGTGGACGGCCCGGGCCAGTTTTCGGTGCGGGGCGGCATTGTGGACCTGTACGCCCCCGACATGGAGAAGCCCTGCCGGCTGGAGTTCTGGGGGGACGAGGTGGACACCATCCACACCTTTGACCTGGTGAGCCAGCGCCGGGAGGACCCGGTGGAGAAGATCCATCTGTCCCCGGCGCGGGAAGTGCTGTTCGGCGACGCGGCCGGGGCGGCGGCTTTGCTGCGGCAGGCGGCGGGCCGGGCCAAGGGCCGGGCCGCCCGGCAGCTGGAGGCGGCCATGGAGGACGATCTGGCCCTGCTGGACGGCGGCGCGCTGCCCACGGCCATGGACAAATATCTGGCGGTGCGGTACGAAAAACCCGCCACCGTGCTGGAATACCTGTCGGACCCGCTGCTGTTTTTCAGCGAGCCCAGCGCCATCCGGGAGAGCGCCCGGGCGCTGGAGGCAAGGTTCGGCGAGGAGATGAAAGGTCTGTTCGAGCAGGGCATTCTGGCCCCGGGAATGGACCGTTTTTACGAAGAAGCGGCCTTTTTGTGGCACGCGGCCCAGAAAGGGCGCACCGTGGCGTGCGAAAACTTCGCCCGCACCATCCCCCAGCTGACCCTGCGGGACACGGTCAGCGCCCAGGCCAACGCCCTGCCCCCCTGGTCCGGGGAGGTGGGCGCCCTGGAAGAGGAGCTGCGAAGCCTGCTGGAGCGCAAGTACGCGGTGGCGGTGCTGGCGGGCACCCGCCGCGCGGCCGAGGCCCTGGCCCGGGATCTGCAGCGGGACGGCTTTTCCGCCACCGCCTTGGACGGGCCCTGCGACGACGCGGCCCCCGGCACGGTGGCGGTGCTGGAAGGCCACCTCAGCGCCGGGGCGGACTATCCCTTCGCCCGGCTGGCGGTGTTCACCGGCCGGCGGCCCGGCCAGCAGCCCGCCAAAAAGGCAAAGGCCAAAAACAAGGGCCTGTCCAGCCTGACGGACATTCAGCCCGGGGACTACGTGGTGCACCAGAACCACGGCATCGGCCTGTACGCGGGCATCCAGCGGCTGGATTTGCAGGGCGTGGTCAAGGACTATTTGAAGATCCGCTACGAAAAGGGCGACACCCTGTACGTGCCCGTCACCCAGCTGGACCTGCTCAGCCGGTACACGGCCCCCGGCGACAGCGACCGGGTGAAGCTGTCCAAGCTGGGCGGCGAAAGCTGGAACAAGACCAAGAGCCGGGTGCGCAAGGCCACCCAGGAGATGGCCAAAGAGCTGATCGAGCTGTACGCCCGCCGCCAGCAGGCCCAGGGCTTCGCCTTCCCCGAGGACGGCGAGTGGCAGCGGGACTTTGAGGCCCGGTTCGAGTACGACGAGACCCCGGACCAGCTGCAGTGCGCGGCGGAGATCAAAAAAGACATGGAAAAGCCCTTCCCCATGGACCGGCTGTTGTGCGGCGACGTGGGCGTGGGCAAAACCGAGGTGGCGCTGCGGGCCGCCTTCAAGTGCATCATGGGCGGCAAGCAGGTGGCCATTCTGGTGCCCACCACCATTCTGGCCTGGCAGCACTACACGGGCATTCTGTCCCGGATGGAGGCCTTCCCCGTGAAGGCGGGGCTGCTGAGCCGGTTCGCCACCCCCAAGCAGATCAAGGACACCCTGAAGGGGCTGGCCGCGGGCACCGTGGACATTGTGGTGGGCACCCACCGCCTGCTGCAGAAGGACGTGAAGTTCCGGGACCTGGGGCTGGTCATCATCGACGAGGAACAGCGGTTCGGCGTCAAACACAAGGAAAAACTGAAAGAGAATTTCATCGGCGTGGATCTGCTGACGCTGTCGGCCACGCCCATCCCCCGCACGCTGAACATGGCCATGAGCGGCGTGCGGGACATGAGCACCATCGAGGAGCCCCCCGTGGAGCGGCGCCCGGTGGAGACCTACGTGCTGGAGCACGACGACGGCATCATCGCCGAGGCGCTGCGCCGGGAGCTGGACCGGGGCGGCCAGGCTTATTACATCCACAACCGCATCGACACGCTGGAGCGCTGCGCCGCCCACCTGGGCGAGATGCTGCCCGGCGCGCGCATCGCCACGGCCCACGGCCGCATGGACGAGGCAGCGCTGTCCCGGGTGTGGCAGCAGCTGCTGGACGGCGAGATCGACATTCTGGTGTGCACCACCCTCATCGAGACCGGCGTGGACGTGCGCAACTGCAACACCCTGGTCATTGAGGACGCGGACTACATGGGTCTGGCCCAGCTGTACCAGCTGCGGGGCCGGGTGGGCCGGTCGGGCCGCAAGGCCTACGCCTACTTCACCTTCCGGCGCAGCAAGGTGCTCACGGACGTGGCCGCCAAGCGCCTGTCCGCCATTCGGGAGTTCACCAGCTTCGGGTCGGGCTTCCGCATCGCCATGCGGGACCTGCAGATCCGGGGCGCGGGCAACCTGCTGGGCCAGAGCCAGCACGGCCACATGGAGAGCGTGGGCTACGACATGTACGTCAAGCTGCTGAATCAGGCCATCGCCCAGGCCAAGGGCGAGCCGGTGAAGGCCGACAAGAGCGACTGCCTCATCGACATCACCGTGGACGCCTACATCCCCGAAACCTACATCGAGGACCCGGCCGGCCGCATCGAGGCGTACAAGCGCATCGCGGCCATCCAGAACAGCGACGACGCCTCCGACGTGCTGGACGAGCTCATCGACCGCTACGGCGACGTGCCCGCCAGCGTCACGGGGCTGGTGGACATCAGCCTCATCCGGGTGCAGGCGGCCCGGCTGGGCGTATACGAGATCAGCCAGAGCCGGGACGCGCTGCTGCTGTATTCCGACCGGCTGGACATGGCGCTGCTGAAGCCTCTGTTGCAAAGCATGGGCCGGCGGCTGCTGGTGAACGGCTCCGGCAAGCCCTATCTGTCGGTGCGGGTGCAGCCGGGGGAAAAGCCGCTGGCGGTGCTGCGCATGGCGCTGGAAAAAATGGACGAGGCCGCGTCTTGCAAAGACGGCGGCGCCGGGCTATAATGAAATGTACGATTTCCGTTTGGGAGGGAACGATGTTGAATTTGAAACGATGGACCGCGGCGGTGCTGTGCGCGGCGCTGGGCCTTGGCCTGAGCGCGTGCACGCTGAAAACCCCCGCCAATGTGATGACGGTGGACGGGGTGCAGGTGCCCGCGGGCGTATATCTGATGTATCAGCTGAACGCCTACACCGAGGCCGAGAGCCTGGTGGAGGACGGCGCCGCCGTGCAGGACGGCCAGATCGAAGGCCAGGACGCCGTGGACTGGGTGCACGAAAAGACCGTGGAAGATCTGCGCCGCTGGGTGTGGATCGACCGGGAGTTTGAGGCCCAGGGCCTGAAGCTGGAGGGCGACGGGCTCACCCAGGCCCAGAGCCAGGCTGCCTCCAATTACGAGGCCACCGCGGACTGGTACGCGGACAACGGCATCGGCGCCGCGTCTTACGAGACGTTCTATCTCACCGAGACCAAGTATCAGATGCTGTACGAAGCCTGGGCCGAGACCGCACACAAGATCAGCCTGGAAGACGCCGAGGCCTACATGGACGAGCACTATGTGAACATCTCGTCTCTGGTGCTGCCGGTCAGCGATGACGAGGGCAACCAGGCCACGGACGAGGCCCGCAACCAGATCGACACCTATGCCAGGGAGCTGACGGACGCCCTGAACGCGGGCGGCACCCTCAGCGAGCTGGCCGGGGAGACGGTGAAAAAGGCCTGCGAGGCCGTGGGCCGCACCTACGACGAGGAGAGCACCCTGTCCAGCCTGATGATGACGGGCTTTGCCAGCGACGACAGCAACGGCTACTTCTCGGAAGAAGTGGTGCAGGCGCTGCGGGACCAGGACGTGGGCTATGCCATGCTGCAGACGGAGCTCAGCGCGCCGGTGATCTACCAGCGCGTGGCCAACTATGCGGACGACGAGGAATTCGAGAGCATGTACTATGTGCAGATCGAGAACCTGATGAAGCAGGAGCAGTACCAGCAGCTGGCCGCCGAGGGCAGCAGCGGCTACGCGGTGGAAGAGGACGCGTCCGCGGTGAAGACCTATGCGGTGAAGAACATCAAGGAAATGGAATAAGCGCTTTTGCGGCAAAAAACCACCCGGCCGGGTGGTTTTTTTGTTGCGGCGCAGTGGTTTGAGCCCTGACGTCTTTTTGCTTTTTTCATGCGTGAATATAATTGAAATATTGCTGGTATTTTCGCAGCATGATTTGTTCCCCATACTGCCGCATAAGCGCATAGTCCGGGTCGCCTTTCCCGTTGACAGGAAGCAAAATTTTTTGGCGTTCCATCCGCTGACCGTTAAATTTGTATCCGTATGTATATTTGACCTTCTGCTGCAACAGAACGGTTTTGAAAAACAATAAGATATATTTGTTATCGGCGCATTTCTTCAAATGAAGCCGCTTCACATCATCAGAGAAAACGCAGCAATAGGGATGATAAAAATTTTCAACGACGCTTCCGTTATAGTTTACTCCCAAAACATTTTGGTCAAATGAAGAATTAGGGGTTGCGATCCAGTTCGTGATCCCATTATTGGAATCGGTTGCTCCGATAAACGGGATCCGCCCATGCTCCATATCTGCTTTTGTCAATCTTTTTCCGGAGCTTATGCTGAAAAGCTCATTGATATAAAATGCTTTCCATTTTACGGATTTAAGGTCTGTCAGTACCCCCCCCGATTGTATATTTTTACCAATAAAGCTTTTGTATTTTTGTACAAGCTGCCTTTCGCGCTCTTTGATGTACTGTTCCATAAAATCCAAATCAAGATTTCCGGCAGCATCTACGGGGAGCATGATCTTTTCTCTGGAAATCCTGTTATCGTTAATTTCCCGATTGAAATTATATTTTTGTGAAAGCCGATTCAAGACGGACGCGATAAACAAATAATGATATTTATTATAGATTTTATTCTTCAAGTGGGTAATGTGATCGCTTGCTACAAAAGGAAACGGTTCATAAAAACTTGATCCCACGCTTCCGCTATTCGCAAGGCTTATACAATCTGAAAAAATCCGAACCTTTTCTGTATTTGAAATAAAATTATCTACACCGTTGTTTAACGCAGATGATGATACGTAAGGTGTTTTACCTGGTATGTGGTTTTCTGTTTTTAAGCGCTTGCCACGTTGAATTTCGGGAAATAACTCTGTTAAAAAGAATGGCCGCCACTCTCTGTCATTCAGATTCAGCATGATTTCCCTCCTCGAATAAATATTCTCGGCCCTGCATTACCATGGAAAACTCAAAGGTTAAATAATCGCCGATCGTTTTAATAAATTCATCTTCTGTTGGGATTGCATCATTGAAATAGTAAAAGCTGTGCAGCCACTCGTCTGTTGCCTCGATCGTTGTTTTGACGCAAAACTTCGTTTCGGCGTCTATTCTGTCAAACCAAACATCAAGCAAATGCTGCTTTTTATCCTTCGCAGATTCCGTTTCAATCAGTCCGATGTGCGGGGCAACTTTATATCCGTCATTTTCAAAGTTAATGAATTTACATATCTTGTCGGCAGGGTGCGGCTCCCCGGCAGTAAATACCGCAATGCAGGGAATTGTGCCAACACCATAAAAGGTGTCTTTATTTAGAGAGATAACGCCCTCCAATGTGTGATGTTTTAAGATGTTTTCCTTGAGCGCCTGTTCCTCTTTTGTTTTCCCTGTCATGGAGGATTGCGGAACGATCACGATACATCTTGCCCCAGTTACAAGGGAATCAAGCAGATGCTCCACAAATGCCATCTCATACAAATCGGGATTCTGCTTTGAACCCTGCGAATACGGGGGATTCATCATTCCAACAGTGGCCTGCTTTAATTGCAGCTTGTTAGCATCCTGTTTGAAAAAGTCATCGTTTATCAGATTGCTTTTGCCGTCGCCGCGCAAAATCATGTTTGTGGTGGCAATCGTAAACATATTCGGGCGCATTTCAATTCCATGCAGCTGCTTTTGACGGATACTCTTTTTCTGTGTATCATTTTCTGCTTTTGCCAACATATTGTGCATGGCGGCAATCAGAAAACCCGCCGTCCCGCAGCAGGGGTCAAACACAATGTCCGCAGGGCGCAAGTCCGCTAAATCGCAAAAAAGCTGCGTGATATGTTTGGGTGTAAGGATGATCCCCAATGTCTGCCCGTCGCCGCCGGAATAACTCATAAACTCGCCGTAAAATCTTCCGATATAATCTTCTGCGCTGCTTATGTAGCGGATAGATTTATAGATTTTGTCGTTCAGGTATTCCGCAAAATGCTTTAACGGCGTCTTTTTCAGCTTTGGCTCGATCTCATTCAATTTTACGGTGTCTTTAATAAAGGCAAACTGGCTGAGAATTTTATCTTTTTTGACTTCGGGAGAAACGTTCGCTCTTTGCAAATTGGCGTTGATCGCGTCATAGATCTTCTGCCCGTCGGTCTTTACGCTGTCGCCGGTAAGGTCATTTACAGAAAAATTTTTGTACTCACTTTCCCGGAGCGCAAGCAAAATACCGGAAACGATCAGCGGCTTTTCTGTATCGAGAAGATTTCCGTAGTTTCTCAAATCCTCATGCAAAACGCTTGCGTCTTTTAAGATTTCAGCCGTTTCCTTTTCATAATCTGTATTCTCTTTTAGTATTTCACGAATGTAATACTCGTCTATGTTATCTTCATTAAAAGAAATAAAGGATTCTACTTCGGGCAATTCGCGGTAGAACTCCGTTTCGTCAATATAGACCGGTGTGATTTTATGCTTCTTCTCATTACCCGAAACGCCAAAAACTATTACTTTTTTATACGACGTGTTTTCTGCAAGATGTTTCCCATAAAAGACTGCACCATTAACAGCATAGTCGGTAATCGCTGTTGTTTCAGCACTGATATTTCCTTTATCATCCAACTTGATATGTTTCGCTAAATCGGCTTTATCTTCAATGACGAGCAGATAATCTTTTACTACTCCTACATATTCGGGAAAGCCCACCTTGCCCGTCCCTTTTTTAGAAGCGGTCTTGAGGGCTGTATCAATTTCTTTGATAGAACTTCCTTGTGGGTCGAGATGGATGTTCGCTTGCTTTAACAAGTCGTAGACCCATAAATCTGTTTTAACTTCTCTCTTTGCCATGGTCACGCCCTCATTCTTTCCCGGATAGCCGCTATTTCATCAGCATGTTTTTTAATCAGAGCAGCAAGGTATTCTCCATAACTGCCCTTTTGATAAATTTTTTTCTCCATTGTGCTTCCCTCATATAGGAACCAGTAAGCGAACTACTTTACATTGTAAAACAGTTTCATCCATTGTCAAGAAAAACGGGCGGTTCTGCGGCAACTGCGGCGCCCCCATCCCGGGGCGAAAGCCGCGGTAAAAAACAGAAAGGCCGGAAGGGCAGCGCCCTTCCGGCCTTTTTTCAAATCTTTTCAAACACGCTGGCGGGCTGCTTGCACACCGGGCAAACAAAGTCCGCGGGCAGCTCCTCGCCCTCGTAAATGTAGCCGCACACCGTGCACCGCCAGCCCGACGCCTTGGGCTGCGCCTTCTGGTAGCTGGACGCTTTCGGCGGCGTCAGCCCCTTTTTCACCGTGTGGTAATAGGCATACGTCATGCTGGGCAGATTGCTCAGCACCTCGCAGTCCGTCACCTCGGCCAAAAACAGCAGGTGCGTGCCCACGTCCCAGCACTCCAGCACCTTGCAGGCGAACCGCGCGTTCACCCCTTCGTTCAGGTAGGGCGCGCCGTTCTCATCCACCCCGTAGGACACCTGGGCGAATTTGTCCACCTCCCGGCTGGAGCGGAACCCGAACAGGCTGATGGTGTCCATGGGCACGTCCTGGGTCAGCACCGCCGCGGCGAAAAAGCCCGACTCCCGAATGGCCTCGGCCGTGGTGTTGCCCTTGTTCACCGCCACCGTCACCCGGGCCGGCTCGGCCGTCACCTGGGTCAGGGTGTTCACCACGCATCCGCAGGCGCGGGTGCCGTCCATGCTGGAGATCACATACAGTCCGTAATTCAGTTTGAAAAATGCAGTCAGATCCATTGCACAACCTCCTTTGGCTGAGTTTCTGGTTTCAGCATAGCCAAAACCGGAAAAAATTACAAGTCTTTTTGACTTGCGCACGAAAAAATCATACAATAAAAGGCAGGAAAGGCGGTTTTGCGGTATGAAACTCATCATCGACGACGCGAACATCGAAAAAATCAAACAGCTGTATGAAACTTTTCCCGTGGACGGCGTGACCACCAACCCCAGCATTCTGGCACGCACCGGCGGCGACCCCCACCGGGTGCTGCGGGGCCTGCGGGATTTTCTGGGCTCTGAGGGCGAGCTGCACGTGCAGGTGCTCAGCACCGACGCAGAGGGCATGGTGGCCGAGGCCGGGCGCATCCGGGCCGAACTGGGCGAAAACACCTACGTGAAAGTGCCCGTCACCCGGGAAGGGCTCAAGGCCATCCGCCTGCTGGCGGCATCGGACTGCCGGGTGACGGCCACCGCCGTGTACACCCAGATGCAGGCCTTTCTGGCGGCCAAGGCCGGGGCCGTGTACGCCGCGCCCTATGTGAACCGCATCGACAATCTGGGCGGCGACGGCGTGGCCGTGGCCCGGGACATTCACGAGCTGTTCCAGAAAAACGGCCTGAAGACCCAGGTGCTGGCCGCCAGCTTCAAAAACTGCCGCCAGGTGCTGGAGCTGGTGCGCTGCGGCGTGGGGGCGGCCACCGTCAGCCCGGACGTGCTGGAGGCCTTTTTGAAGCTGGACGCGGTGGACGCCGCGGTGGAGCGCTTCCGGCTGGACTTTGAGGGCCTTTGCGGCGCGCAGGCCACCCTGTGACGCCCGCAGACCACAGCAAGGAGGCGTTTTCCGTGCATCCATGGGCACATTTTCGCACCATCTGCCACCACAAGCGGCTGGTGATGCGCCACTGTTTCCGGGTGGGGCTTTACTGGCAGGGCCTCACCCACGATCTGTCCAAGTTTTCCCCGGTGGAGTTTTTGCCCGGCGCCCGCTATTTTCAGGGCACCCGCAGCCCCAACGAGGCCGAGCGCGAAGCCCTGGGCTACAGCGCCGCCTGGCTGCATCACAAGGGCCGCAACCGCCATCATCTGGAATACTGGATCGACTACCAGCCCGGCGGCGACCACACCATGAACGGCATGCCCATGCCCAAAAAGTACGTGGTGGAGATGCTGTGCGACCGCATGGCCGCCAGCAAGACCTATCTGCGGGACGCCTACACCGACCGCGCCGCCTACGACTACTACATGCGCTCCCGGGACCATTACCTCATCCATCCGGACACCCAGGCCCTGCTGGAGCAGCTGCTCACCATGCTCAAGGACCAAGGCGAGGACGCCACCTTTGCCTACATCCGCGCCCACGTGCTGGGGTGATGGGGGAGCGCATTCGTATATTTCGCCCGTCCATGAGGGGCGGCGGGCGAATGGCAGCGGAGGAAAAGGCCCAAAGGAACGCGATGCTTTTTGCGTTCCTTTGGGCGCACGAGGTGGGGCGATGATTCAGCCCGGTTGGTAAGCGCCCTGCGAGGGCCGGGGTGGCGAAGCCACGAAGGGCCTGTCATGGCCCTTCGACCGGCCGTGCGGTTTTGCAAAGCAAAACGAAGGGCGACTGAAGCCCTTCGAGCACCATGGGTCCGCTGCGTGCGGACAGCGCCGGGGTGGCGAAGCCACGAAGGACCTGTCACGGTCCTTCGACCGGCCTGCCCGGTTTGCGTAAGCAAACGCCCGCCCTGCTTTTGGCGGGCGAGGGCACCGTTCTGGTGACTCTTTTGGCGGCAAAAGAGTCACGCACCGCAGGTTTCGGAATCGCGCCGTAAGGCGCGGAGCGGTTTCCCGCAGATGGAAAAAAGGGGGACAAGCGGTCGTTTTTTGCTGTGTCCCAGTTTGACATCCGCCCTTCCCCGCCGTGCCCCAGTTTGCAAAAAGGTAAAAAAACAAAAGAGGTTGGTTGGCCGCGTCACAGGACGCGGCCTTTTTTGTACCCTGAGAGTTGCATAAAGAGAAAATTATAAAATAAAAGTTGCGGAATGCTATTGACTTTGGGGGCAGAATGGGGTATTCTTGGGTCAGAGAGTTGCACAAAGCAACTAAAAAGTGGGAGGTGGTGGCTTGAAGCAACTTGCAAATTTTTGAGCACCGGCGAGCCGGAGCAGTTCCGGGGACGGCGGTACGCCTTTGACCCGCTGGCGGACGCCCGGCCGGAGTTCTGCTGCCCGGCCTGCGGGGCGCCGGTGTACCAGGGCGAGCGGTATTTTACAGACGGAAGGGGCCGGGTCATTGCCTGCGAGCACTGCCCCTCGGCGCTGGCGTAAGGGGGGAACAAGCGTGTGGCCAGAGAGTTTTTTCAGGCGTATCACAGTTATCTGGAGGCCATGGAGCCGCTGACCGACGAGGAGTGCGGCCGCCTGTTCCGGGCGCTTCTGCGGTACAGCGCCGCAGGGCAGCAGTCGCCTTTGTGCGGAAACGAGCGTTTCGTCTTTCCCGGCATGCGCCAGCAGATCGACCGGGATATTCGTTCCTACGAGGAAAAATGCAGCCGAAACCGACGCAACGGCGCGCTGGGCGGGCGGCCGAAAACCGAACGGTACCGAACGCCCCCCAAGGAGAAGGAAAAGGAGAAGGAGAAAGAGAAGGAAAAGGAGAAGAAGATGTTTACGCCGCCCACCCTTGCCCAGGTACAGGCGTACTGTGCCGGGCGCGGCAGCCCGGTGGACCCCCAGCGCTTTGTGGACTTCTACACGGCCAACGGCTGGCGGCTGGGGCCCAACCCCATGCGGGACTGGAAGGCGGCTCTGCGCACCTGGGAGCGGCGGGACGCGGCGGCGCAGGAAAACCCATTTTTGCGGGAGGATGTATGACAAGGCAGGAAGTAAAGCAGCTGATGGCGCAGATCCGGGCGGCGTGGCCGTCTTTCTACAGAGACGCGGACGCCGACACCCTGCGCACGGCCATGGACCTGTGGGCACAGGCGCTGGAGCAGCTGACCGCCCGGGACGCCCGGCGGGCGCTGGCGCTTCTGATGCGGGAGAGCCGGTACCCGCCCACGGCGGCGGATGTGTGGCAGGCAGCGCAGCGTCTGCGGCCGCAGCTGGCCGCGCGGCCCGCGCCGGTGTTTCACCCCATACAGGAAAGGAGCGACCCACATGAATCAGAACATTGACCCCCGGCGGCGACTGGTGCGCATGCTGCGCCGGTGCACGCCGCCCACCGACCGGGAGCTGGCCCGGCGCTGCCCGTACCGGCACTGTGCCTGGCGGCGGGACGGCGCGCCGGTGTGCGTGCTGCCCGTGTGTATGCGAAAGAAGGAGGGAAGACCATGACCCGGCAGGATCTGGAGCAGTACGAGCGGTTCTGGCGGGCGAACCGCAGCATTGCCGACCGGCTGGACGAGCCGGAAGGCAGCGATTACCGGGCGAACCGGCGGTTCATGCGGGCGGTGGAGCGAGCCATTGCCCGGGTGGAGGACCCGCTGGAGCGGGAGGTGCTGCGGCTGCGGTACACGGATTTCCGGTACGACCGGCGCATGACCTGGCCGGAGGTGACAGCGCAGCTGTACCCGGGCCGTCAGCCGGACCGCAAGACCATGTACCGGCTGCACCGGTCGGCGCTGCGCCACTTTGAAGAATAGCCCCACAGGCGGCACGCAGTGCCCCATCCAACGCCTTGTTTGTCCCTTTGGCCGATTTCTAGAATGGGCCAAAAGGAGGAGGTTGGATGGAAAAACGCAAGCGAAAAAAACGATGGCCATGGGAAGAGGAGGATGAGAAAAAAACAGCGGCGCGGGGCGAAAGTGCTCTGGCGCCGCAGGAAGTCCGCGTTTCGGACCGGGCACAGAAGCTGCCCAATGTGTGGGATGTGCTGAATGATATCCGGGCCGGGCGTGAGGAGAAGAGCCGCACGTCGAAGGACGGGGAGAAGACGCGCAGACAGCCCAACGTGTGGGATGTGCTGGACGACATCCGGGCCGGGCGTGAGGAGAAGAGCCGCACGTCGAAGGACGGGGAGAAGACGCGCAGACAGCCCAACGTGTGGGACGTGCTGGACGACATCCGGGCCGGGCGTGAGGAGAAGAGCCGCACGTCGAAGGACGGGGAGAAGACGCGCAGACAGCCCAACGTGTGGGATGTGCTGGACGACATCCGGGCCGGGCGTGAGGAGAAGAGCCGCACGTCGAAGGACGGGGAGAAGACGCGCAGACAGCCCAACGTGTGGGACGTGCTGGACGACATTCGGGCCGGGCGTGAGGAGAAGAGCCGCACGTCGAAGGACGGGGAGAAGACGCGCAGACAGCCCAACGTGTGGGACGTGCTGGATGACATCCGGGCACAGCGCGGGGAGAAGCAGGCGGAACTGGATGTTCGGAAACAGGCAACCCCGTGGACGTTTCAGGCCCGCCCGCTGGATGAGACCGGCAACGGAGCGAAGACGGATCGGCAGACGCTGCTGGACAGCTTGCAGAAAAAGAATGTTCCGTTTTCCATTCCCGAAGACGATCCCCGCCTGGCCGCACAGGAGGAGATTAAGAAAGAGCTGTATCCCCTCTACGATGTCCCGGTGCCTGTTTACGATCCGGAGGATTCCCGGCCCTACGAGACGAGGAAGGCTGAGAAAGAGGAAATCATCCGGGAGCTGGAAGAACGGTACGATGCACTGGATGTGAGCATGTCCGCTGATCGGATAGCGGTTATGGAGGCGATTCTGGGACCGGATGGGCTTCGGAAGCTGGCTCTGGATCGGCAGGAAATTCTGGAGGAATTCCGTCGGTCGCCCAATTACGCGATTCTGTGCAAGGATTACGATGACATTACAGCCGAAGAGTACGCCCGGTTGAGCGACGAAGAGATCCACGCATTGAACCGGCTGCAATTTATGTTGCGCGAGATGGCCGAGAACAAGCTGGCGGAATTGCTGGACCCGGAACAGATTTTGGGATTCGATTTTGCCACAGATGCGGGATGGAAAGAAACAGCGCTGGGAAAAGTGGAGCAGCGGTGGCAGGAGGCATGGGCCGCCGCACAGGGAGACATCGACCAGGCCACGCTCATCGCGATGAAACGGCAGACGGCGGGACTGATTCCGGGCACAGAGGTCTACGATCGGGAAGTCCGGCACTTCGTGCTGAACTATTTTTCGCCGGACAGCGAGCTGTATCAGGCCGCGCTGCTGTATACGATGATCGATGGAATGGCCTTAAAAGACCTGGACGCATTCTCAACCGGCTTTGACCATACGATGGCCAGCGCACCGGAGGCGGCCATTTATCTGGGCAGTTCCATGCTGGGCAGCGGGCAGGAAGCACAGCGCGTTCTGGATGGATGGGCCGTTGCGGATCAGGTGCAGCGACAGGCGCCGATGGGCTATGCGGCCGGAGCTTTGGCCGGGAATGCCGTGCTGTATGCAGTCCCGGGCAAGGCGGTCGAAAAAGGGGCGGCCGCGGCGCTGGCGCCCTTCATCAACACACCGGCAAAGGCGTTCGGTGCGTCGGTGCTCAGTCAGACCGCGGCGGATTTGATGCTGCAAACGCCGGAAACTGTGGCCCGTGGTCTGTCGCAGGGCCTCACGCCGGCCGAAATCAGCGAGCAGGTCCTCATGCAGCAGGGGATGAACCTGCTGCAGAACGCGGCCATGACCGGCGCCGAACAAATGTTCCCGCTGCTTTTTGGGAAAAAATCCAATCTTGACACAGAGAGCCGGCTGGCAGATAATGGAATCAAAACAGGTACAGAGTTTACGTACCGTGTGCCCGAGTCTGCTGTGTGGGACAGTGTGGAGACACAGCAGGCGCTGGCAAACATCGACGCCTGCCTGCAGAGAAACGGCAACTTTGACGACGTTCTGGACGACTACGCCCAGATCTACGCCGTCAATGTGCATTCCAACAAAAAGTGGTCGTGGGAAGAAGATGTGCCGGACGGCTTGAATGTTAAAAATTATCAACAGAGAGAAATCAAGGCTCGGGCTGTTGAACTGGGACTGATTCCCGACGTTGAAGTCAAAAAGCAGCCGGGCATGCGGTACGGCGTTGCGGACTTCCGGTCCGCGGGGCTGGTGTACCGGACGGCGCAGCTTCCCAAGGAGATGTGGGGATGGAGCAATGCCCGTCAGTTCAAGTGGCTGAACGAGCAGGTCGGCGGCCCCTTCGAGGGGTTTACCTGGCACCACTCGGAAATCCCCGGTCTGATGGAGCTGGTGCCTTCGGGAATACACAACGTTACAACGCACAATGGCGGGCGAAGTCCCGGCATGTGGGCGGAACTTTTAAAGTGAGAGAGGAGAGAAAAGATGCTGCATTTAAAAGGGGAAACTGTTCTTTACCCGCTTCCCAAAGAGGAGCGGATTCAGAGATATGAACGATACTGGGGCGTCCGGTTTCCGGACGACTACCGGGAATTTCTGAAAACCTACAACGGTGTGGAGCCGGTGGAAAAAAGCTTTGAAGCAGTGGGGCATCTATTCGCGCTGACGCGATTTTTCTGCGTGTTGGAGGATTACAAGGAGCGGGATGAGGGCTGGTACGATCTGATGGTAGTAGAAGCGCCCATGACGGAGTTTCTGACCAGGGACCCGGATTCGACCGCGGTGGAGCTTGCGCCCATCGGGGAAGTGTTCGGAGAGTGCTTTTTGTGCCTGGACTACCGGCAGGACCCGGAGCATCCGGGCGTCTGCATTCTGGACAAGGAGAATTCGGGCGAGTACGACCCCACCACATACCCGGTGGCCAATTCCTTCACGGAGTTTCTGGGCATGCTGCACATCAGCGAGGATGAGATGCTGGGATTCGGGGACGATCTGCGCAAAGAGCTGGCGGACCCCCGTGTGATCGAAGTGCCCACCGGCGAAGGGGACCGGCAGGAGCTGGCGGAGCGCGCGGCGCGCAGGGAAGAACCGGCCCCGCAAAAGCACGGCTGGAAATGGCCCTGGCAGAAATAAGCGGAAAGATGCAGAGAAGAGAGGGGCAAACGCCCCTCTCTTTTTTTCGCCCTCTTGACAAGGGAGAAGGGGCGGCTGATAATGAAAGTATCATTTTACGACTTCCGCACGGGGGAGGAGACAAAAGATGCTGCATTTAAAAGGGGAAACCATCGTTTATCCGCTTCCGGACGAAGAATTGCTCCGGAGCGATGAAGAATACTGGGGCATCCGGTTTCCGGATGACTACCGGGAATTTCTGAAAACCTACAACGGCGCGGAGCCGGTGGAAAAAAGCTTTGAGGCAATCGGACATCTGTTCGCGCTGACGCGATTTTTCTGCGCTCTGGATGATTACGAGGACCGGGACGATGGCTGGTACGATCTGATGGTAGTAGAAGCGCCCATGACGGAGTTTCTGACCAGGGACCCGGATTCGACCGCGGTGGAGCTTGCGCCCATCGGGGAAGTGTTCGGAGAGTGCTTTTTGTGCCTGGACTACCGGCAGGACCCGGAGCATCCGGGCGTCTGCATTCTGGACAAGGAGAATTCGGGCGAGTACGACCCCACCACATACCCGGTGGCCAATTCCTTCACGGAGTTTCTGGGCATGCTGCACATCAGCGAGGATGAGATGCTGGGATTCGGGGACGATCTGCGCAAAGAGCTGGCAGACCCCCGTGTGATCGAAGTGCCCACCGGCGAAGGGGACCGGCAGGAGCTGGCGGCGCGCGCGGCGCGCAGGGAAGAACCGGCCCCGCAAAAGCGCCGCTGGAAATGGCCCTGGCAGAAATAAGCGGAAAGATGCAGAGAAGAGAGGGGCGTTTGCCCCTCTCTTTTTTTGTCCCCTCTCAGCGAAAACATCCGACCCCACGTGGGGCCGGGTGTTTTTTTGTCAACCGGCTTTTGTCGGCTTTTTTCGGCTTTTGGGTTTGTCCCACGGGTGGTACCGCATGCCCCATGGCGCGCCTTGTGCGCCCCATCGCCTTTTTTTTACAATGAGAACCAGAAAAGCAAGGCTTTTCCCGGCCCGCGCGGGCCGCAAAACCGCGAAAGGCCCGGGCAGGGCCTTCTGAAAAACATCCGCCGCCTGCGGGCGGCTTTGAAAGGGCGGGAACCGTTTGAAAAAGAAAACAGAATACTGGTGCACCGCCGAGGGGCTGGCGCTGCTGGAGGGCTGGGCCCGGGACGGCGTCAGCGAAAAGGACATTGCCGCGCGGTGCGGCGTGTCCGTGCCGCAGCTGCGGCGCTGGCGGGCCCAGTTCCCCGAAATGGACGAGGCCCTGCGCCAGGAAAAGGACGCCGCCGACTATCAGGTGGAGGCCGCCCTGTGGCGCAGCGCCGTCAACGGCAGCACCACCGCCCAGATCTACTGGCTGAAAAACCGGCGGGGCGGCGCCTGGCGCGACAAGCCCGAGCCCGACGAGACCGCCAGCTTCGAGGACTGTCTGGCCGCCGTGACCGGCGACGAATTTTAAATCGGATTTGGCAGCGGCTGCCCCGCCCGCGCGTTTCCGGTTCCCCCGGGACGTCCCCAAAACGCGCCCCGAACACCACACCGAAAGGAGGAAGCCCATGGCGGTAAACACACAGGCGTACATGGAACAGTATCTGAAGATCCGGGCCAAAAACGGCCGGCTGGTGCCGCTGGTGCTCAACGGTCCCCAGCAAAAGCTGTACGATGCCCTGGCCGCCCAGTACAAGGCGGGCAAGCCCATGCGGGCCATTGTGCTGAAAGCCAGGCAGATGGGCTTTTCCACCCTGACCGAGGGGCTTTTGTTCAAGCGCACGGCCACCCGGTTCCACGCCCGCAGCGGCATTGTGGCCCACACCGACGAGGCCGCGGCCAACCTGTTCTCCATCACCAAGCGCATGTACGCCCACCTGCCCGACGCGCTGCGGCCCCGGTGCGGCTCCAACAGCGCCCGGGGCATGCAGTTTTCCCGGCTGGACAGCGCCATCCGGGTGATGACCGCCGGGGGCGAGGGGGTGGGCCGGTCGGACACCTTCCAGAACCTGCACCTCTCCGAATACGCCTTCTGGCCCGGGGACAAGGAGGCAACGCTTTTGGGCCTTCTGCAGGCGGTGCCCGCCCAGCCGGACACGCTGGTGGTCATCGAGAGCACGGCCAACGGCTACGAGGATTTTCAGGCCCGGTGGGCGGCGGCCGTGGCCGGGGAGAGCGACTTTGCCCCGGTGTTCTGCGCCTGGTGGGAGCAGCCCGAGTACCGCCGCCCGGCCCGGGGGCTGGTGCCCACCCGGGAGGAGCGGCAGCTGCAGCAGCGCTACGGTTTGGACGATGAGCAGCTGAGCTGGCGGCGCTGGTGCATCCGCAACGCCTGCGGCGGGGACGAGCGGCTGTTCCGGCAGGAGTACCCGTCCTGCCCGGAAGAGGCCTTCCTCACCACCGGGGCGTGCGTGTTCGACAAAGAGACGGTGCTGGAAAGGCTGGGCCGCGCGCCCCGGGGCCTGACCCTGCGGCTGGACGAGGCGCTGGAGGGCCAGACCCTGCGGCTGGCCGGGGTGTGCCAGGACCCGGACGGCGGCCTGACCGTGTACGAGCGGCCCCGGCCCGGCGTGCCCTATGTGATCGGCGCGGACACCGCCGGGGACGGCAGCGACTGGTTTGTGGCGCAGGTGCTGGACAACACCACGGGCCGGCAGGTGGCCATGCTGCGGCAGCAATATGATGAGGACGCCTTCGCCCGGCAGTGCATGTGCCTGGGCTACTGGTACAACACGGCGCTGCTGGGCATTGAGGTGAACTTTTCCACCTTCCCGGTGAAGGAGTGCCAGCGGCTGGGCTATCCCCGGCTGTACACCCGGCAGACCGAGGACACCTATACCCACCGGTACCAGAAGCGCTACGGCTTTCGCACCACGGCCCTGACGCGGCCGCTGCTGGTGGCGGGGCTGGTGCAGCAGATGCGCCAGGACCCCGCATCCGTGCAGGACCGCACCACCCTGTGGGAGATGCTGAGCTTTGTGAAGAACCAGCGCGGCCGCCCCGAGGCCATGGCCGGGGCCCACGACGACTGCGTGATGGCGCTGGCCATCGCCCATTATATCCGGCCCCAGCAGGCCTACACCACCGACCGGGAGCAACGGGGCGACCCGGAGCTGGAGAGCTTTCTCAATTACGGATGAAGAAAGGAGCAGACCATGTTTCTCACACGAAAACAATACGACGAACTGTGCGCCCGGCTGGCGGCGCTGGAGGCGCTGGTGCGGCCCGCGGCCCCCGGCGGCGACCTGGCCGACCAGTGGCGCAACTTCTGGGCCTACAACGGCGACCCCCAGATGGGAGGTGACGGCCGATGAGCCAGCCGGACGCAGCCGCCCTGTGGCGGGAATACGGGGAGGGCGAGGCCTTTGACAACGCCCTGGGCCTGTACGAGACCGTGGAGCGCAACGAGGACTTCTACACCGGCAACCAGTGGAGAGGCGTGCGCGCCCCGGACCTGGACAAGCCGGTCATCAACGTGCTGGCCCGGGTGGTGAAGTTCTGCATCTCGTCCATCATGTCCGACGACATCGCCGTGGGGCTGGACACCTTCGAGGGCGGCGCCCAGCAAAAACCCGTGACGGACATGCTCAGCGCCCAGTTCAGCGAGATCATGGAGCAGACGGCCTTCAAGAAAAAGGCCCGGGAAGTGATCCGCAACGCCGCCGTGGACGGGGACGGGTGCATGCACTTCTATTTCGACCCCGACGCCGAGGCACCGGCCGCGGGCTTTGCGCCCACCCCGGGCATCATCCGGGCGGAGATTCTGGAGAACACCGCCGTGCACTTCGGCAACCCCCAGAACGCGGACGTGCAGAGCCAGCCCTACCTGCTGCTGGTGTACCGGCGCCTGGTGCGGGACGTGCGCGCCGCGGCCGGTGCCCACGGCGTGCCCGAAGAGGACATTGTCCCCGACGAGGACGACCACCGCCACGGCGACGCCCCGGAAAACGGAAAAGTGACGGTGATCCGCCGTTACTGGAAGGAAAACGGGACGGTGTGGTTCTGCGAGGCCACCAAGACCGCCCTGGTGCGCCCGGCCACGGACACGGGGTACCGGCAGTACCCGATGGCGTTTTTCGCCTGGGAGAAGGTGAAAAACCAGTACCACGGCCAGGCGCTGGTGACGGCGGTCATCCCCAACCAGATCTACATCAACAAGCTGTTCGCCATGGCCATGCAGCACGTGAAGATGATGGCCTTCCCCAAGGTGGTGTACAACAAGAACCTGCTGCCCGGCGGCTGGGACAACCGGGTGGGCGCGGCCATCGGCGTGCCCGGGGACCCGGGGTCGGCCATTGCGGCCAACTTCCGGGCGGCGGACATGTCCAACCAGGTGATGGAGCTGCTGAACACCATGATCGACTACACCCGGGACACCATGGGCGCGTCGGACGCGGTGCTGGGCAACATCACGCCCGAGAACACCTCGGCCATCGTGGCCACCCAGAAGGCCACCAGCATGCCGCTGGAACTGCAGAAGCAGGACTTCTACGCCTTTGTGGAGGACAGCGTGCGCATCTGGCTGGACATGATGCAGCGCAACTACGGCGTGCGGGCCGTGCGCATGACGGACGAGACCGGCGCCGAGCAGGTGGTCCCCTTCGACTTTTCGTCCCTGCGCTCGCTGCGCCTGCACTTGAACGTGGAGATCGGCGCGGCCACCTACTGGAGCGAGGTCATGCAGGTGCAGACCCTGGACCAGCTGTTCCAGAACGGCGTGCTCACCGACGCCGAGGCCTATCTGGAAAACCTGCCCAAGGACTGCATCACCGGCCGGGACAGCCTGATCCAGGCCATCCGCCGGCAGAAGGCCCAGGCGGCGCTGCCGGCCGGGGAGGTGATGGCATGAAGTGCCCGGTCTGCGGCCGCCCGGCCCGGGTCCTGCACGTAGACGAGCGGGACCCCGGGGGCGTGCGCATCACCTGGCTGTGCCCCAACCCGGCGTGCAGCCGTTACAAGCAGGCCTGCGGCGAAGAGCTGCGGCCCATTTCACAGGTTCACCCGGCGGACAAGCCGGATTGAGCCTCCCAAAGCCGGACAAGGCGGAAAGGAGCGCAATATGGAAGAAGAGACCCAAGTCACCCGGACGGACGAAGCGCTGTTCGACTGGGGCGAGGCCGGACAAGACCCCGCACCCCAGCCCGAGCCCGCGGCCGAGCCGGAACCCACCCTCACCGTGAAGTACCACGGCAAGGAGCAGCAGATCCCCATGACCGAGGCGCGCACCCTGGCCCAGAAGGGCATGGTGTTTGACGACGTGTCCAAAAAGCTGGACGCGGCGCTGCCGGCCTTTGAACTGATGGGCCGGTACGCCCAGGCGGCGGGCGTCAGCGTGGAAGAGTACGTGGACAAAGCCCGCAGCCAGCTGGACGCCGGGGCCCCGGCGCCGCTGGGGGCGGACCGCCGCCGTCAGTTTGTGGAGCTGCTGACCCGCTATCCCGACGCGGTGGACGGCACCGGCCGCCTGCCGGATTCGGTGATGGCCCAGGTGGCCCGGGGGGAAAGCCCGGTCCACGCCTACGAGCGGTATGCGCTGGAGCAGTACCGCATGGGCGAGCAGGCCCGCCGCACGGACCAGCAGAACCGTGCCAGCGTGCCGGGCTCGGCCCGGGGGCTGGGCGCGGCCTTGCCCGCGGACCCCTTCACGGCCGGGTGGGACAGCGAGAACTGATGAGAGAAAAGGAGAGAGAACATGGCAGGACAGACCGTACATCTGCATGAAAAGTACGCCAAAAAGCTGGATCAGGCCTTCACGCTGGAAAGCGTGGTCAAGGGCCGCCTTTGCCGGGAAGAGGAGTTTGTGGGCGCGCGCACGGTGCGCATTTCCAACGTGGACACCGTGCCCCTGAACGACTACGACCGCGCGGCCACCTCCAACCGCTACGGCACCCCCACCGAGGTGGGCGACACCGTGCAGGAGCTGACCATGACCCAGGACAAGAGCTTTTCGGCGGTGATCGACAAGGGCAACAGCGTGGACCAGTGCATCAACAAAGCGGGCCGGTTCATGAAGATCGAGACCGAAGAGGCGGTGATCCCGGCCTACGACAAATACTGCCTGGGCCGCCTGTGCACCCTGGGCGGCACCATCGCGGGCCACAGCGAGGCCATCGGCAAGGACAACGTCATCCAGCGCATGAGCGCGGCCCGGCAGACCTTCGTCAACGGCAAGGTGCCCGTGGCCAACCGCACCTGGTACGTGAACACCGGGGTGTTCAACGCCCTGGTGGAGACCGACCAGTTCAAAAATCTGGAGAAGCTGGGCGTCAAGGCCGTGGCCAAGGGCCAGGTGGGCGAAATGTTCGGCGCGCCGGTGGTGGAGGTGCCGGACGAGTACCTTCCCAAGGGGGTCAACTTCCTGCTGGTGCACAAGCGCGCGGCCTGCGCACCGGAAAAGATCGGCGACAACAACCTGCACATCGACCCGCCGGGCATCAGCGGCAACCTGATCGAGGGCCGCTACTACTACGATTGCTTTGTCTACGGCCATAAGGCGGTGGGCATCTACGTGGACGTGACCACGGGCGACGGCGTGGAGGTGCTGGCGGCGCCGGAGATCTCCGCCACCGACGGCGCGGTGACGGCGGACGGCACCGTGTGGTATACCACCGACGGCACGGACCCGCGCTACAGCGCCACCCGCAAAATGGGCAAGGCCCCGGGCGCCGAGGCGGGCACACGGGTGCGCGCCTATCAGGAGACGGAAGGCAAGTTCCCCTCGCCGGTGGCGGAAAAAGAGATCACCGGCTGAGCCGTGGCCGGCGGCGCACAGCGCCGCCGGCTCTTTTCAAAAAGGAAGTGATTGTTTGACAGGCAAGGAACTGTTTGCCCTCAGCGCGGGCTATCTGAGCCAGAGCGCGGCGGACAGCGAGGACCTGGCGGAGTTCGCGCCCGGCTGGCTGAACGTGCTGCTGGCCGAGGCGCTCCCCACGGAAAACCAGCTGCGGGCGGCGGCGGGCCTTCCGCCGCTGGAAAAAGCGCCCGTGTTCACCCCGGCCACCATGGACGAGCCCATCCCCTACAGCGACGTGCTGGTGGAGGTGGCGCTGCCCTACGGCCTGGCCAGCGACATGATGCGGGACGACGACAACGACTACCGCTGCCAGGACTTCCGCCAGAAGTACGTGCTGGCTTTGAGCGAGGCCGTGCGGGCCCTGCCGGAGCCGGTGCGGGATGTGTATTGACCGTGCCGGGCACAGGCCCGGCCAAAGAGAGGAGGGGCTATGCCTTTCATGACGCAGGTGGGCGACATTCCCACCCAAAGTACCAAAAGCGCGGTCATGGCCCGGTTCCGGGGCGTGGACCTGACGGATGATATGACCACCATGGACGCGTCCCGCAGCCCGGCCGCGCCCAACATGATGCCCGATGACCAGGGCTTCCCCGCCAAGCGCCCGGGCTACCGCACCCGCCTGCAGCTGACCGGCCGGGTGCACGGCGCCTGGACGCTGAAAACCGACGGCGCCCGCAAACAGGTCATCCACGCGGGCACCACCCTGTACGCCGTGGAGCAGACCGAAGGCGGCGAGACCGCCACGCCCCTGTACACGGACATGAACGACGCGCCGGGCGCGGCGGTGCAGCTGGGCGGCAAGCTCTGGATCGCGGACGGCAAGCGCTATCTTTACTACGACGGCGAACAGGCCGCCCCGGTCAGCCAGATCGCCACGGTGCCCGTCATCACCATCGCCAAGGGGCCCAACGGCAAGACCGGGGCCACCAGCTACAAGGCCATCAACCTGCTCACCGGCAAACAGACCGAGAGCTACCTGGGCGAAAAGGACACCGTGGACTACTATCTGTCGCTGCAGGATCTGACGGACACCCCCGTCACCGCCCAGGTGCTGGACGCCGGGGGCAACTGGCAGGACAAGACCGAAACCACGGACTTCACCGTGGACCGCACCCTGGGCAAGGTCACGTTCAAGACCGCGCCGGGCGAAAGCCCCGTGGAAGGCGAGGACAACGTGCGCATCACCTACGAGGTGGAGCGGGATGCGGGCGAAGTGGACCGGTGCTGCCGGGCCATTCTGTACGGGGTGAACGGCGCCATGGACCGCATTTTCCTCACCGGCGACCCCCAGCAGCCCAACGCGGACCACTGGAGCGAGTGGAGCGACCCGGCCTACATCGGGGACACCAACTACGGGCTTCTGGGCAGCGAGGGCAGCCCCATCCGGGGTTACAGCGTGCTGAACGGGGCGCTGGTGGCCCACAAGGACGGCGAGGAGAACGGCCGCAACATCTTCATCCGGGAAGGCCAGCTGGACGAGGACGGCACGGCGGTGTTCCGCATCACGGACATTCTGCAGGGCGAGGGCGCGGTGTCGGGCCGGGCCTTCGGGTCCATCGCCTCCGAGCCGCTGTACCTGACGCGGCTGGGCGTGGCGGCGCTGACGCCCACCACCGTCACCGGCGAGCGCACGGCCCAGGTGCGCAGCTACTATCTGAACGGGGCGCTGCGCAAAGAACCCCTTTCGGACGCCCCCGCCGCAGTGTGGGGCCGGTTCTACGTGCTGGCCGGGGCCGACTGGCTGTATCTGCTGGATTCCCAGCAGAAGCAGTACGAGAAAAACGAGCCCGCGTCCGGCTACCAGATGGAAGGGTATTACTGGACGGGCATCGGGGCCACGGCTTTGTGGGAAGAGGACGGGGCTTTGTGCTTCGGCACCAAAGACGGCTGTGTGCGGCAGTTTTCCGACGGGAACACCGCCGGGGACTTCAACGACTGCGACACGGCCGGTGACGAGACCGGCCGCCCGGTGCAGGCGGCCTGGGCCACGCCGCTGCTCAATTTGGGCAGCTGGGCCAATCTGAAAAACGTCACCGGCGTGTGGGTGGTGCTGCAGCCCTTTGCCCGGTCCGGCGGCGAGATCTATTACGCCACGGACAAGGAATATGAAAAGTTCGCCAGGTCAGCCAACGTGGACATTTTCGACTGGAACGACATCGACTTTCAGCGGTTCACCTTCAACACGCTGGACCGGCCCATGGTGGTCAACACCCGCAAAAAGGCCAAAAAGGTGAAATTGTTTCAGGTGATCGTGAAGAACGGGCGGGCGGCCGAGCCCTTCGGCCTGTTCGCCATTCAGGTGCATTACAAAATGGGAGGGAAGGTGAAGCGATGAGTTTGCAGGAGCATAAGCTCACGGATTACGCGGTGAGCATCGCGGGCCTGCCGGACAAGATCGAAAACAAAGCCCAGTGGCTCAAGCAGCAGTTCGACGCCCGCACCGACAGCGAGGTGCGGGACAGGCACAACAGCCTCATTGACGCGCTGGACGCAATGAAGCTGGACCAGACCGTGCGCAGCGGCGACGTGAAGGCCCTTCGCCTGAACGCCGACGGCCAGGTGGAAATTTCCACCGACGGAGAGCACTTCGAGACGCTCTCGTCCTCGGGGCACCGGATCATCGGGCCAAACGGGCAGGCCATGCCCCAGCGGGGCAAGCTGAAATTTACAGGGGAAGCCACCATGTTTGACGACGCGGAAGCCAACACCACCGAGATCCGGGCGTTCAAAGGCGAGCCGGGCAACCCCGGCGTGGTGGTGGACCTTGCGCCGGGGCTGTTCAGCCTGTACGTGGACGGCGAGGGCTGTTTGCGCCTTGTGTGGCGGGACGGAGATCCCCAGCCGCCCCTGCGCATTCAGGACGGACATCTGATTTACAGCATGGAATGAAAGGAGTTTTGCGCATGGCAAAGGAAATCGATCTGGGCAGCGTGGTGGGACCACAGGGCCCCAAGGGCGACACGGGCGCACAGGGCCCCAAAGGCGATACCGGGGCAGCCGGCCCCGCCGGAGCACAGGGCCCGGCAGGAACGGCAGCTACAGTGAAAGTGGGCACGGTAACGACCGGAGAAGCGGGAAGCAATGCGGCTGTGACCAACTCGGGTACATCCAGCGATGCGGTACTGAATTTTACCATTCCCCGCGGGCCACAGGGCCCCAAAGGCGATACCGGGGCAGCCGGCCCCGCGGGCGCGGACGGCAAAACCCCCACGTTTGAATTGCGGGACGGCAATCTGTGGGCCATTTATCCCGATTAAAGGAGGAAGCGTATGGCGACAAAGGAAGTGAATCTGGGCAGCGTGCGCGGCCCGCAGGGCGCGGCGGCCACCGTCACCGTGGGCAAGGTGACCACCGGTGAGGCGGGCACATCCGCCGCCGTGACCAACTCGGGAACGTCCGGGGCGGCGGTTTTGAACTTTACCATTCCCCGGGGCGCGCAGGGGACCCCCACCACCATCAACGGCAAGTCCGGCGCGTCCGTCACCCTGACCAAAGCGGACATCGGCCTTTCCAACGTGGACAACACCCCCGACGCCCAGAAAAACGTCAAGGGGCTGGCGGTGGAGGAAACGGACGTCATCACGGGCCTGCCCACCGGTCTGTATTACTACAAGGCAAACACCCCGGGCGCGCCCAAAACCGTGGACGGCCTGCTGCTTGCGCTGGTGTACGCACCGTTCGGCGTGCAGCTGGCCTTCCCCACCAACAGCGGCATCTATTTCCGCTGGGCCGTGGACAATTTTTCCGAGTGGGTGCGCCTGGACCAGTAAAGGAGGTCATTCATGGGCAATTTGTTCAAAGGGCGCATGCAGGTGCCCTACTACTATTCCTGCTTCGGCTACAGCCGGGGCGGCGGCAAAACCTGGCACGGCGGCCAGGACGTGGTGGGTCTGGACAGCGACGCCATCCTCATGCCCGACTACGACGGAAAATCCATCTCCGGCACCGTGGTCACGGCCCGCAAGGTGGAAAAGTCCACCGGGAACCCAACCTGGGAGTGGGGCTGGTACGTGTGCGTGAAGCTGGACGCGGACCAGACCCCGGACGCGGTCAACTACCTGTACTTCTGCCACAATGACCACAACGTGGCCGCCGTGGGCCGGCATGTGAAAAGCGGCGACGTGCTGGCCGTCATGGGCAACACGGGCAATGCCGCCGAGGCCACCCCGCCCATCCGGCACTGCCATCTGGAAGTGCGGGCCACGGCCACGGGCAAAGGGCTGGCCCCCACCCACTATTCCGGCTGTGCCAACCGGGTGGGCATCTACGGGGAAAACCCGGTCAAGCCGTTGTCCGGCCAGGCGGCCAAACTCAAAATCAGCGCATCCAAACCCATCAGCGCCGGGGACGTGGTGCTTTTGAAGGAAGTGTGTGACCCGCTGGGCATCTCCACCCGAGAGGAAAACGGCGCGCTCATCACGGCCCCGGCCTCGGCGGGGGACCAGATCACCATCATCCGCGAGGCAAACCGCCTGAACCTGTCCGTGGCCCTGTACGAGACATCGCCGGCCAGGGTGCAGGTCCTTGTGGACAGCCTGCGGGTGCGCACGGGCCCCGGCGTGGAGGCGTACACCCAGGTGGGCAGCGTGAAAAAAGGCGACGTGCTGGAAACGCTGCAGGTCCGGGACGGCTGGGCCTACGTGGTCACCGGCGAAAAGGACGGCTGGGTGTGCCTGGGCCAGGACGGAGAGATCTACGCAAAGGCGGTGTAGCCGGATGGAGTGGACCGTTTTTCAGGTGGTGGCAGCTCTGGCGGCGCTGTTTCTCAGTTTGGGGGTGCCCATCATCCAGCTGAACGGCACCATCACCAGGCTGAACGTGACGCTGGAGCGCACCGAGAAGGACGTGCTTCAGCAGAAAAAGGAGCTGGAACGGCAGAAGGAAGCGGCCCGGGACAGCCACCGCCGCCTGTGGGCCCACTGCGAAGAGCAGGACGCGGCGCTGCAGGACCATGACCGGCGCATCACCCTGCTGGAAGAGAGGAGGAAACCATGAGCATCAACTGGACCGTGCGGCTGAAGAACAAGGCCTTCTGGCTGGCGCTGATCCCGTCGCTTTTGCTGCTGGTGCAGCAGCTGGCAGCGGTGTGCGGCTTCACGCTGGACCTGACGGCCCTGCAGGAGCAGCTGATGGGGCTGGCGGGCACGGTGTTCACGCTGCTGGCGCTGTTCGGGGTGGTCAACGACCCCACCACCGCCGGCGCGTCGGACAGTGCCCGCGCCCTTGGCTACACCCAGCCGCAGAAAGGAGAATGAACCTTGGCAAATTATGAACAGAGCCTGCAGATCCTGGCCCAGCAGCTGGCGGCGCAGCAGGCGGCGGAACAGGCGGCCCGCCAGCAGATGCTGGCCAGCCTGGACAGCTATTACAACGGCATCTATGCGGACCTGGACAAAAGCTATCAGCAGCAGCTGGCCGCGGCCCAGGCGGATTTTGAAGCGGCCATGACCCAGCTGAAAAACGGCTACGACACCAATGTGGGCGCCGTCAATGCCGACACCGCCCGGGATTTGCAGCAGGCGTACATCAGCCACATGATGAACCAGAAAAACCTGGGCCAGCAGCTGGCGGCGCTGGGGCGCAGCGGCGGCGCGTCCGAGACCACGCTGCTGGGGCTGTACAACCAGTACGGCCAGAACCGCGGCGCGCTGGAAGCCGCCCGCAACCAGCAGCTGAACCAGCTGGCTTTGCAGCTGGCCGAGCAGCAGGCGGCCCGGCAGGCGGACTACAACCGCGCCAAAAGCGAATCCACCGCCGACTACACCAGGCAGAAGAATGCCTACCAGCAGGCCCGTGCCCAGGCCGTGGCCGATTGGGACGCCCAGAGCCAGGCGCGCCTGCAAAGCTACCAGCAGGACTATTACAACGGCCTGTCCCAGCTGAGCCGGCAGCAGTCCTCCCGCAGCAGCGGCAGCAGCAAAAAAACCACCCAAAAATCCGCCGCGGACAAAAAGACCACCGGCGACCAGGACCTGGCGCTGCGCTGGGCGGCGCTGCGGGCCACCATCAACGACCGCAAGCTGGCGGCGCTGGACAAGCGCGACAGCGGCTGATGAAAAAAGCCCCCGGCACTCGCCGGGGGCTTTTCCGCACTCAGAAGTGCAGAAATTTTTCAATGTCGCTGTTGGAGCCCAGGATCAGCAGGCTCTCGCCCGCCCGGAACACGTGGTCCGCGCTGGGCAGCGGCTCCAGCACGTCGCCGCGCTTCACCGCCAGAATGTTGATGTGGTAGCGCTGGCGCACCTGCAGCTCCACAATGGTCTTGCCGTCCCAGGACGCGGGGGTGGACGTCTCGTAGATGGAGTGGTCGCCGGTCAGCTGCACATAGTCGTACACGTTGTCGTTGCCGTAGCGCACCGCCGTGCGAATGGCCATCTGCTTTTCCGGGTACACCACGTCGTCCGCGCCGTTGCGCAGAAGGAACTTGGCGTGCACGTCCCGGTTGGCCCGGGCCACCACAAAGCGGGCGCCCTGTTCCTTCAGAAGGGACGTGGTCTCCAGCGAGCTTTGGAAATTGTCGCCGATGCCCACCACGCACACGTCAAAGTTGCGCACGCCCAGCGACGCGATGAACTGCTCGTTGGTGCTGTCGCCGATCTGCGCGTTGGTCACATAGGGCAGCACGTCGTTCACGCGGTCCTCGTCGTGGTCCACCGCCAGCACCTCGCAGTGCATCTGCTGAAACTTCATGGCCATGTGCCGCCCGAAACGGCCCAGCCCGATCAACAATACCGATTTCATGATCCTTCTCCTTTATCCAATGGTGATTTTTTCCTGCGGCATCTGGGCCGGTGCGGGCCGGTGCCCGCTGGCCACCGCGTAAATCATGGTCAGGCCGCCCACGCGGCCGAAATACATCAGCAAAATCAATAAAACGTGCGAAGGGGCGCTCAAATCGGCGGTGATGCCCATGCTCAGACCCACGGTGCCGATGGCGGACGCGCACTCAAACAGCGCCTGGGGCATGCTCACCCCGTCCAAAAGGCACAGCCCGATGCTGCCGGTCAGAAACAGCGTGGCGTACAGCGTCAGAATGGCGCAGGTGCTGCGCAGCACTTCCGGCGGCAGACGGCGGCCGAAGCACTGAATGCTGTCCCGCTGCTGAAACACCGCCCGCACGCTCAGGAAAATCATGGCCAGAGACGTGGTCTTGGCGCCGCCCGCCGTAGACCCCGGCGAACCGCCGATCAGCATCAGCAGAATGGTCACCAGCAGGCCCGGCCCGCTCATGACCGCATAGTCCACGGTGTTGAACCCGGCCGTGCGGGGGGAGACCGTCTGAAACAGCGACGCCCAGATCCGCTGGCCCGTGGTCAGGCCCCAGTGCTCGGCGCCGAACTCAAACACAAAGAAGAACACCGCCGGAAACACCAGCAGGCAGGCGGTCACCGTCAGCACGATTTTGGTCTGCAGCCGCCAGGCGTGGAAGTGCAGCTTGTTTTTGCGGATGTCGTCCCACACCAGAAAGCCGATGCCGCCGCATACGATCAGCGCCATCACCGTCAGGTTCACCACCGGGTCGCCCACGTAATGGGTCAGCGAGGAGCTCGGCTGGCGGAACCCCATCAAATCGAAGCCCGCGTTGCAGAAGGCCGACACCGCGTGGAACAGCGCGTACCAGATGCCCTTGGTCAGCCCCATCTCCGGGCAGAACCGCACCGCCAGGATCAGCGCGCCGATGCCCTCAATGAGAAACATGGTCTTTAAAATAAAGTCCGTCATGCGCACAATGCCGCCCACCTGCGGCGCAGAGATGGACTCCTGCATCACAAACCGCTGGCGCAGGCCGATGCGCTTGCCGGACAGCAGCGCCACGGCCACCGCCACGGTCACCACGCCCATGCCGCCCACCTGGATCAGCGCCAGAATCACCAGCTGGCCGAACTCCGACCAGTAGGTGTAGGTGTCGTGCACCACCAGCCCGGTCACACAGGTGGCCGAAGTAGAGGTGAACAGCGCGTCCAGAAACGGTGCGCCCAGCCCGTCCCGGGTGGCAAAGGGCAGCGTCAGAAGCAGCGCCCCCACCAGGATCAGACCCAGAAATCCCAATATGATGATCTGTGCCGGAGTTACCCGGCTGGTCAGCTTTGAAAACACTTTTTTCCCCGCCTTCCAGGCATTCTAGAGCACAGCATAGCACAAACCATTTGCTTTTTCAATTTAAAACCGCACGAACGAACATTTTTGTCATTCTGCCCTTTCGCCGTCCTTCGGCCCGCCTTTTTATATATAATATGTTAGGACGATCCCCCCTTACGAAAATTTTACCCGTTTTTCGGCGGATTTCACCTTGCCAGGAAAGTCCCCAAAAGGGTATAATGAATCATACATACAGGAGAAGTTCTGCAAAAGTCTGCTCCTGGTCAAAAATTTTTAAAAAAATTCTTTGAAATGCTGATTTGTGACCAATTTGTGACCTGGATAGGTTACAATAGGATCATCGGGTAAAAGACATCCTACCAAGATCCGACAAAGTGGTTGAAAAAGGCAAAACCGGTGAAAGCCGGCGACGCAAAGCTAAAGGGCCTGAAAATGGCAGCCAGCTACCGACGTGCAATGAATGGGCGCAGTCGGTGGCTGGCTTTTTTTATTCAAAATTTTACTTCCTTATGAAAAGGAGTCAAAACACAAGGGGCATAGGCCCGGAAAGGAGAACATCATGAACGAGCTTTGGTACAAGGTTCGCCGCGTAATCAGCGTCATGCTGGTGGTGGCGCTGTCCGTGACCACAGCGCCGGTGGGCGCATTCGCGGACGACGACATGGCGGCGGCCGCCCAGGTCCCCACAGCCGTCAGCGACAGCGCTGAACCCGCTGAGGAGCCTGAGGCATTAAACAACGAGGAGGTACCGCCTGCTTCCGGCGAGGCAGCGCCGCCCGCTTCCAGTGAGGCGACACCGCCCGCGGATGGCGAGGCGACACCGCCCGCGGATGGCGAGGCGACACCGCCTGCGGATGGCGAGGCAACGCCGCCTGCGGATGGCGAGGCAACGCCGCCTGCGGATGGCGAGGCAACGCCGCCTGCTTCCGGCGAGGCGACACCGCCTGCTTCCGGTGAGGCAGCGCCGCCTGCTTCCGGCGAGGCGACACCGCCTGCTTCCGGCGAGGCGACACCGCCTGCTTCCGGCGGGGCGACCGATCCTTCGGCGAAGGGGCCGGTAGAACCTGTCCCCGGTGAGCCGGAAGAGCAGATCTGGACGGTAATGGTGTATTACCTGTTTGAAGACGGCACCACAGCGCGGCCTGTGGACAGCCGCCAGTATGTGGCGGGCGAGGCGTATTCCTTTGACGTGCCTGCCATCCCGGGTTACACAACGCTGCTGGACGGTGAAGCGTTCAGCGCGTCGCAGATCACCGGAACCGCCAGCGCGGACGTAAGCTATGTGGTTACATACGTGGCGGGCATGGTGAACTATACCGTGCTGCACAAATACGAGAACCTGGACGGCTCCTTTGAAGAAGTCCGGGAAGAGAAGCAGGGCCTGGTGGGCGCTGACACAGAGTCTGCTCCGGTGAACCGGGAAGGCTTTACCGCGCAGCCCTATGCCGAGACGACCATCGCGGCAGACGGCACCACGGTCGTGACCATCAGCTATCTGCGCAATACCCAGTACCTGAACTATCAGACCAGCGGCGGAAGCTACGTTGCCCGTCAGGAGGGCAAGTATGGCGCAACGGTGGACGTGACGGACGAACAGCCCGTGCGCAACGGCTTCTCCTTTGAGGGCTGGTATCTGGACGAAGGTCTCAACACACCGGCGGGCGCCACGGTCACGCTGAACGGCGATGTGACCCTGTACGCCAAATGGGCCGGCGAAGAAGTGGACTATACGGTCATCTATTGGCTGGAAAATGCCGATGATGACGATTATTCCTACTATAAAACGGTGACCGGCCGGCGCGCCACGGCAGGCGAGCAGGTACAGCTCACCCAGCACGACGTGGAGAGCATCCAGCATTTTACCTTTGAGCGCTCCGACGCCGTGACCGTCAAGGCCGACGGCTCCTCCATCGTCAATGTGTATTATTCCCGTAACGAGTATACGCTGACGTTCCAGGTGAACCAGGGCAGCTGGTTGAGGCCGAAATGGACTACTGTCGCCACCATCAAGGCCAAGTATGATGCAAACATCGCGGACAAATGGCCCATCGTGGGCGACGACGGCACTCTGTACAATTCCGGCTGGGTCTGGGAAGATACCGGACACACATACGAGTACATCCTGGCGACCATTGAAAA
The DNA here is from genome assembly GCF_045865535.1 of Owariibacterium komagatae. GTDB lineage: Bacteria > Bacillota > Clostridia > Oscillospirales > Ruminococcaceae > Ruthenibacterium > Ruthenibacterium komagatae. The sequence goes on along the minus strand of NZ_AP031406.1, from coordinate 1,738,764 downwards.
AATGCCCGGCACCAACGTGACTTTCCGTGGCGAAAAGCGCAACGCGTATAACACGATCTATTATTATGTAGAGACGCTGCCCGGCCAGCACGGTGACACCACATTCAACGGAAAGAACTTCACGCTGTACAAAACCGTTCCCACCGGCATCAACTACCTGACGTATGACGAGGAGTTCCATCCCATTCAGGGCTTCGACCGCTACGGCTCCTACCCTGCATTCCAATACGACGGAAGTTGCGACTTCAGAGGAGGAAAGGCCTCTCTGTACTATTCGCGCAACAGCTATGACCTGACGTTCTACAACTACAACGGCGTGGATAAGACGACCCAGCTGCTGTATCAGGCCAGCCTGAGCGATCAGAACTACACGCCGAACCGTCCTTCCTCTCTGCCGGAGTACTACACCTTCCAGGGCTGGTACACCACAGAGGCCTGCCTGCCCGGAACGCAGGTGGATTTCGGCAGTGCGACCATGCCGGCCGGCGACCTGATCGTCTATGCCAAGTGGGCGGCGCCGGTCTATACGGTGTCCTTCGACTCCAACGGCGGTACCCCCGTGGAGGCGCAGGAGGTAGAAGGCGGCAAAACGGCTTCCCGTCCGGCGGACCCCATTCGTGAGGGTTACATCTTCGCGGGCTGGTACGAGGACGCCGGCTTCGCAGGCAGCAGTTATGACTTCGAGGGCAAGCCCGTCAGCGCGGACATCACGCTGCACGCCAAGTGGGTGCCGGTCACAGTGACCAGCTACACGGTGCGTTATCTCATCAAAGATACCGACGAGGCTTTGTTTGACGAAGTTGTGCGCCCGGGCAATGTGGGCGCCGCTGTGTTTGCCAATGCCAAGAGCCACAGCGATTATGTGGCCGATGCACTGTCCAAATCCATCAAACTGGAAGCGGCTGCATCTCAGAACGTCATCACGTTCTGGTACAGCAAACCCAGCGATTTGGGCTATACCGTAAAATTTGTGGATGAAGAGGGCGCGCTTCTGGCAGAATATGCCGGCACCCCCGTGTCCAGCACGCAGATCGTGGTTCGCGCCAGCGACTACACCATTCCTGCGGGCTATCAGGTCACGAATCCCTTCTATACGCTGCGCCTGCAGGGCGACGAAAGCCTGAACGTGGCGACTTTCGTGTGCAAACTGCAGGAGTATCAGATTACGTACCACCTGGACGGCGGCTCGGCGGAAAACCCCACCAGCTATACCGTCAAGTCCGACAACATCACGCTGAACAATCCCACACGGGATCATTATGAGTTCATCGGCTGGAGCGGCACGGGTCTGACCGGCAGCGACAATATGACGGTTACCATCCCCACAGGCAGCACCGGTGACCGCAGCTATACGGCTCATTGGAAACGCTCCACTTTCAACATCACCTATGCGGCCGATGCAAACGGCAGCGTCAGCCCCACGTCTGAAACCGTCAACGCGGGCGAGGACGCCGTGGGCTCTAAGGCCACTCCGGCAACCGGCTACCAGTTCACGAACTGGACCAACGAAGCGGGCGACGTGGTCAGCGAAAGCGCGACCTTTGCGCCGCAGGACGTTCTGGCCGATGCCACCTATACCGCACACTTTGCACCCAAGGATTATCAGGTCGTCTACAGCTGGACGGGCGCTCCCGAAAGCGCGACCCTGCCTGAAAACCAGACGGTGAAATTCAACGCATCCTACACGATCGATACCACTTACACCAGCGCGACCGTCGTGTACACCTACGATGCGTACAACAACATCAACGGCCAGTACACCTTCAGCGGCTGGACCGATCCCAACGACGGTGTCATGACCACCGAGGGCGTGACCGTCACCGGCACCTGGACCTTCGAAGAAGTGGCGGTTGCCAAGCACGACGTGAACTACAGCTGGAACGGCGACGTTCCCGAGACCGCGACTCTGCCCGAGTCCATCATTGGCCTGGCGAAGAACCAGCCCTACACGATCGACTCCACCTACACCAGCGCGACCATCGTGTACACCTACGATGCGTACAACAACATCAACGGCCAGTACACCTTCTCCGGCTGGACCGATCCCAACGACGGCCTCATGGGCGAGAGCAATGTGACCGTCAGCGGCACCTGGACCTTCGAAGAAGTGGCGGTTGCCGAGTACGACGTGAACTACAGCTGGGATGGCGACGTTCCCGAGACCGCGACTCTGCCCGAGTCCATCACCGGCCTGGCGAAGAACCAGCCCTATGAGATTGACACGACTTACACCAGCGCGACCATCGTGTACACCTACGATGCGTACAACAACATCAACGGTCAGTACACCTTCTCCGGCTGGACCGATCCCAACGACGGCATCATGGGCGAGAGCAATGTGACCGTCACCGGCACCTGGACCTTCGAAGAAGTGGCGGTTGCCAAGCACGACGTGAACTACAGCTGGGACGGCGACGTTCCCACAACCGCGACTCTGCCCGAGTCCATCATCGGCCTGGCGAAGAACCAGCCCTATGAGATTGACACCACTTACACCAGTGAGACCGTCGTGGAGACCACGGATGCCTATGGCAACGTAAATGGCCGCTACACCTTCTCCGGCTGGACCGATCCCAACGACGGCATCATGGGCGAGAGCAATGTGACCGTCACCGGCACCTGGACCTTCGAAGAAGTGGCGGTTGCCAAGCACGACGTGAACTACAGCTGGGACGGCGACGTTCCCACAACCGCGACTCTGCCCGAGTCCATCATCGGCCTGGCGAAGAACCAGCCCTATGAGATTGACACCACTTACACCAGTGAGACCGTCGTGGAGACCACGGATGCCTATGGCAACGTAAATGGCCGCTACACCTTCTCCGGCTGGACCGATCCCAACAGCGGCATCATGGGCGAGAGCAACGTGACCGTCAGCGGCACCTGGACCTTCGAAGAAGTGGCGGTTGCCAAGCACGACGTGAACTACAGCTGGAACGGCGACGTTCCCGCCACTGAGAATCTGCCCGAGTCCATCATTGGCCTGGCGAAGAACCAGCCCTATGAGATTGACACGACCTACACCAGCGCGACCATCGTGTACACCTACGATGCGTACAACAACATCAACGGTCAGTACACCTTCTCCGGCTGGACCGATCCCAACAATGGCCTCATGGGCGAGAGCAATGTGACCGTCACCGGCACCTGGACCTTCGAAGAAGTGGCGGTTGCCAAGTACGACGTGAACTACAGCTGGGATGGCGACGTTCCCGAGACCGCGACTCTGCCCGAGTCCATCATCGGCCTGGCGAAGAACCAGCCCTATGAGATTGACACGACCTACACCAGCGCGACCATCGTGTACACCTACGATGCGTACAACAACATCAACGGTCAGTACACCTTCTCCGGCTGGACCGATCCCAACGACGGCGTCATGGACGAGAGCGATGTGACCGTCAGCGGCACCTGGACCTTCGAAGAAGTGGCGGTTGCCAAGTACGACGTGAACTACAGCTGGGATGGCGACGTTCCCGAGACCGCGACTCTGCCCGAGTCCATCACCGGCCTGGCGAAGAACCAGCCCTATGAGATTGACACCACTTACACCAGTGAGACCGTCGTAGAGACCACGGATGCCTATGGCAACGTGAATGGCCGCTACACCTTCAGCGGCTGGACCGATCCCAACAACGGCTTCATGGGCGAGAGCAACGTGACCGTCACCGGCACCTGGACCTTCGAAGAAGTGGCAGTTGCCAAGTATGACGTGAACTACAGCTGGGACGGCGACGTTCCCACAACCGAGACTCTGCCCGAGTCCATCATTGGCCTGGCGAAGAACCAGCCCTACACGATCGATACCACTTACACCAGTGAGACCGTCGTAGAGACCACGGATGCCTATGGCAACGTGAATGGCCGCTACACCTTCAGCGGCTGGACCGATCCCAACAACGGCTTCATGGGCGAGAGCAACGTGACCGTCACCGGCACCTGGACCTTCGAAGAAGTGGCAGTTGCCAAGTATGACGTGAACTACAGCTGGGACGGCGACGTTCCCACAACCGAGACTCTGCCCGAGTCCATCATTGGCCTGGCGAAGAACCAGCCCTATGAGATTGACACCACTTACACCAGTGAGACCGTCGTAGAGACCACGGATGCCTATGGCAACGTGAATGGCCGCTACACCTTCAGCGGCTGGACCGATCCCAACAACGGCGTCATGGACGAGAGCGATGTGACCGTCAGCGGCACCTGGACCTTCGAAGAAGTGGAAGTTGCCAAGTACGACGTGAACTACAGCTGGGACGGCGACGTTCCCACAACCGAGACTCTGCCCGAGTCCATCATTGGCCTGGCGAAGAACCAGCCCTATGAGATTGACACGGCTTACACCAGTGAGACCGTCGTAGAGACCACGGATGCCTATGGCAACGTGAATGGCCGCTACACCTTCAGCGGCTGGACCGATCCCAACAGCGGCGTCATGGGCGAAAGCAATGTGACCGTCAGAGGCACCTGGACCTTCGAAGACGTGGCAGTTGCGGAATACACCATCACTTACATGCTGGATGGCGCTTTCTATGCCTCTGAGACAAAGGTTTACAACCAGCCCATCAGCTTGATGGCGAATCCGGCAGACCGCGAAGGCTACACCTTCTCCGGCTGGACCGTCGAGGAATATCCCGATGGACTGCCCGCAACCATGCCCGCAGAGAGTCTGGTCGTGGTTGGTTCCTTCACGGTGAACAATTACGATTACACCGTCAATCACATTTATCTGAACCGCGAGGGCGTAGAGGTCGACCGTGATCCGGAGAGCGGAAACGCTGCTTATGGCACGACGATCACCTACAGCCAGCGTCTGGTGTACCAAAATCAGACGTACCTCTTCAACAGCGACGATGGCCCCAAGACCATCGGCATCGATCCGGCGCAGAATGTTCTGAATGTCTACTATGACATCGACGTTCTGGTAGATCCGGATAAAGATCCGGATGAAGACCCGGACAACGGCGACCAGATCCCCGATAAGTTCCAGGTGGTCGTGAACTACGAAGCGGCCAACGGCACTCCGGCCATCGGCAGCGAAGTGCTGACGCTGACCGACGAGAACGGCGTCTACAGCGAGACCGGCACAGCCCAGGCCAGCATGCCCGAAGTGACGGCAGCCGAAGGCTACACCTGGTACGACACCAACTGGTATGCGGATAACGCATACACCACCGTGGCAAACGCCACCGTCACCGCTGACACCACCTTCTACGCATACTGCGACGAAGACGGCAACGGCGACAGCATCCCCGAGAAGTTCCAGGTAACGGTCACCTACGTAGCAGAGAACGGCACTCCGGCCATCGGCAGCGAACTGCTGAACCTGGTCGATGAGAACGGCGTCTACAGCGAGACCGGCACAGCCCAGGCCAGCATGCCCGAAGTGACGGCAGCCGAAGGCTACACCTGGTACGACAAAAACTGGTACACTGATGATACCTACACCACCGTGGCAAACGCCACCGTCACCGCGGACACCACCTTCCACGCATACTGCGATGAAGACGACAACGGCGACAACATCCCCGAGAAGTTCCAGGTAACGGTCACCTACGTAGCAGAGAACGGCACTCCGGCCATCGGCAGCGAACTGCTGAACCTGGTCGATGAGAACGGCGTCTACAGCGAGACCGGCACCGCCCAGGCCAGCATGCCCGAAGTGACGGCAGCCGAAGGCTACACCTGGTACGACAAAAACTGGTACACCGATGATACCTACAGCACCGTGGCCAACGCCACCGTCACCGCTGACACCACCTTCTACGCATACTGCGACGAAGACGACAACGGCGACAACATTCCCGAGAAGTTCCAGGTAACGGTCACCTACGTAGCAGAGAACGGCACTCCGGCCATCGGCAGCGAACTGCTGAACCTGGTCGATGAGAACGGCGTCTACAGCGAGACCGGCACCGCTCAGGCCAGCATGCCCGAAGTGACGGCAGCCGAAGGCTACACCTGGTACGACACCAACTGGTATGCGGATAACGCATACACCACCGTGGCAAACGCCACCGTCACCGCTGACACCACCTTCTACGCATACTGCGACGAAGACGACAACGGCGACAACATCCCCGAGAAGTTCCAGGTAACGGTCACCTACGTAGCAGAGAACGGCACTCCGGCCATCGGCAGCGAACTGCTGAACCTGGTCGATGAGAACGGCAACTACAGCGAGACCGGCACAGCTCAGGCCAGCATGCCCGAAGTGACGGCAGCCGAAGGCTACACCTGGTACGACAAAAACTGGTACACTGATGATACCTACACCACCGTGGCAAACGCCACCGTCACCGCGGACACCACCTTCTACGCATACTGCGACGAAGACGACAACGGCGACAACATTCCCGAGAAGTTCCAGGTAACGGTCACCTACGTAGCAGAGAACGGCACTCCGGCCATCGGCAGCGAACTGCTGAACCTGGTCGATGAGAACGGCGTCTACAGCGAGACCGGCACAGCTCAGGCCAGCATGCCCGAAGTGACGGCAGCCGAAGGCTACACCTGGTACGACAAAAACTGGTACACCGATGATACCTACACCACCGTGGCCAACGCCACTGTCACCGCTGACACCACCTTCTACGCATACTGCGACGAAGACGACAACGGCGACAACATTCCCGAGAAGTTCCAGGTAACGGTCACCTACGTAGCAGAGAACGGCACTCCGGCCATCGGCAGCGAACTGCTGAACCTGGTCGATGAGAACGGCGTCTACAGCGAGACCGGCACAGCTCAGGCCAGCATGCCCGAAGTGACGGCAGCCGAAGGCTACACCTGGTACGACAAAAACTGGTATGCGGATAACGCATACACCACCGTGGCAAACGCCACCGTCACCGCTGACGCCACCTTCTACGCATACTGCGACACCGACGTTCTGGTCGACCCGGGCAAGGATCCGGACGGCGACCCGGACAACGGCGACCAGATCCCCGATAAGTTCCAGGTGGTCGTGAACTACGAAGCAGCCAACGGCACTCCCGCCATCAGCAGCGAAGTGCTGACGCTGACCGACGAGAACGGCAACTACAGCGAGACCGGTACAGCCCAGGCCAGCATGCCCGAAGTGACGGCAGCCGAAGGCTACACCTGGTACGACAAAAACTGGTACACCGATGATACCTACACCACTGTGGCCAACGCCACCGTCACCGCTGACACCACCTTCTACGCATACTGCGACGAAGACGACAACGGCGACAACATTCCCGAGAAGTTCCAGGTAACGGTCACCTACGTAGCAGAGAACGGCACTCCGGCCATCGGCAGCGAACTGCTGAACCTGGTCGATGAGAACGGCGTCTACAGCGAGACCGGCACCGCCCAGGCCAGCATGCCCGAAGTGACGGCAGCCGAAGGCTACACCTGGTACGACAAAAACTGGTACACCGATGATACCTACACCACCGTGGCCAACGCCACTGTCACCGCTGACACCACCTTCTACGCATACTGCGACGAAGACGACAACGGCGACAACATCCCCGAGAAGTTCCAGGTAACGGTCACCTACGTAGCAGAGAACGGTACTCCGGCCATCGGCAGCGAACTGCTGAACTTGGTCGACGAGAACGGCAACTACAGCGAGACCGGCACGGCTCAGGCGACGCTGCCCAGCGTGACCGCAGCCGAAGGCTACACCTGGTACGACACCAACTGGTACACCGATGACACTTACACCACTGTGGCCAACGCCACCGTCACCGCTGACGCCACCTTCTACGCATACTGCGACGAAGACGACAACGGCGACAACATCCCCGAGAAGTTCCAGGTAACGGTCACCTACGTAGCAGAGAACGGCACTCCGGCCATCGGCAGCGAACTGCTGAACCTGGTCGATGAGAACGGCGTCTACAGCGAGACCGGTACGGCCCAGGCCAGCATGCCCGAAGTGACGGCAGCCGAAGGCTACACCTGGTACGACAAAAACTGGTACACCGATGATACCTACAGCACTGTGGCCAACGCCACTGTCACCGCGGACACCACCTTCTACGCATACTGCGACACCGACGTTCTGGTCGACCCGGGCAAGGATCCGGACGGCAACCCGGACAACGGCGACGGAATCCCCGATTCCAAGCAAGTCATCGTGACCTTTGAAGCGATCAACGGCGTGGTGCGGCCGAAGGGCGGCACAGACGCCGACAATGCAAAGAGCATCAGCACCGTGGTCACCCTGCTGGATGAGAACGGCATGCCCGCAGCGAACGGCACTGGCTACCTGACCGATGCGCAGATCCCCGAAGCTCTGTCCAACATGGGCTATGACGGCGACAGCGCGGTATGGACTCCCGAGACCCCGACGACGACCTACGGCATTACGAAGACCATGACCTTTGTGGTGGACTTCAGCGCCAACGGCACGCCGGTGACCCCGCCGGATGAAGGCGGCGAGACCCCGACCACCCCGACCACTCCCACCACCCCGGTAACGCCGGGCACGGAGGAGCCGGAGGAACCCGCTGAGGAGACCCCGGCCGAAGAGGAGCTGGAGGACGAAGAGGCTCCGCTGGCTTCCGGTGAAGAGGGCGAGGAGATCGCGGACGAAGAGGCTCCGCTGGCAGCACCTGCGGGCGCAGCCTGGGCCCTGCTGAACCTGATCCTGGCCATCCTGACCGCTCTGGGCAGCGTGCTGCTGCTGATCGGTTACATCGGCAAAAAGAAGAAAGAAGAAGAGAATGAGAACGGCGAAAACGTCGAGTACACCGTCAAGAAGAAAGGTGTCTGGCGTGTGCTCAGCCTGATCCCGGGCATTGGCGCCATCGTGGCGTTCATCCTGACCGAGAACATGCGCAACCCGATGGTCTTCACCGACCGCTGGACCCTGCTGATGGTCATCATCGCAGTCATCCAGGTCATCGTGGCGATTCTGGCAAAGAAAGAAAAAGAAGAGCCCGACGATCGTGAAGCCCAGGCCTAAGACATTCTTTTCAACACACACCTGAAAAAGACCCGGCCCCGAAGCACCTGCTTCGGGGCCGGGTTTTGTTTGTGTGCAGAGGCGCCTGGTTTTGGCCGGCACCCGACACAGGAACCGGAAAAACGCGCCCGTCCGCGCAAAAAACGGACCGTCTGCGCCCGGGGGCACAAACGGTCCGTTGTTTTATCAATGCCGGTCAGAACGTCTCCATCAGTTCCAGAGCCGTGCGCAGCAGGTTGGCGCGCACCCCGTGGCGGCGGTCCCAGCCGCGGGCGTCCCAGGCGGCGCCGCTCACATCGTCCCCGGCGTACAGCAGCTGCGCCAGCGGCAGGTCGTAATAGCGGGATACCGCGAAAAACGCCGCCGCTTCCATCTCCACCGCCAGACAGCCCTCTTCCCGCCGGCGCCGCACCAGAGCGGGCGTCTCCCGGTACAGCGCGTCGGTGGTCCAGGTGAGGCCCGGCGTGTAGGGAATGCCCAGCCGGTCCAGCCCGGCGCAAAGGTCCGCCAGCGCCCCCGGATGGCATTCCACGGTGCGGGCAGGGGGCAGGTAATGGTAGGACGTGCCCTCGTCCCGCAGCGCGGCGGTGGGCACAAAGATTTCGCCCGCGCGGGAATTCTCCCGCAAAGCGCCCGCACCGCCGCACACCAGAAAGCGGCTGCACCCCATGGCGTGCAGCTCTTCGATGGTGCAGGCCGCGCCCGGCGCCGTGGAGAAGGGCATGGTCACGCACACGTCGCCGCCGTCCCCGTACACGGTCAGGTCCAGCACTTCGGCGTGCAGCTGCCCGATGGGCCGCAGCCCCCGCTGGCGCACCAGCTGCTCCAGCTCTGTGCGGAAAAAGGTAATAACGCATTTGGGCGGAAGTGTTTTGCTGAGAAAATCCCCGGGGCGGATGAGTGCGTCCCGGTCTGTGTCAAATTCGCACACAGGAGATGGGTGTTCTAAAATCATGGTGATTCTCCTTGCAAAAAGCCGCCCGCGCCCGTGGCGCGAACGGCTGCTGTCGATGGTTTCAGGGTTGCTTTCCCAGATAGGCCAGAATGCCGCCGTCCACATACAGAATGTGCCCGTTCACAAAATTGGACGCATCCGAGGCCAGAAACACCACCGGCCCCGCCAGATCGTCCGGCTGGCCCCACCGGCCCGCCGGCGTGCGGCCCCGAAGAAAGGCGTCAAAGGGATGCATGCTGCCGTCCGGCCCCGGCTGGCGCAAGGGCGCGGTCTGGGACGTGGCGATGTACCCCGGCCCGATGCCGTTGCACTGAATGTTATAGGCCCCGTATTCGGCGGCGATGTTTTTGGTGAGCATCTTCAGCCCGCCCTTGGCCGCCGCGTAGGCGCTGACCGTCTCCCGGCCCACCTCGCTCATCAGGGAACAGACGTTGATGATCTTGCCGTGGCCCCGGCGCACCATGCCCGGCAGCACTTCCCGGGCCATGAGAAAGGGAGCCACCAGGTCCACGTCCACCACCCGGCGGAAATCCGCCGCCTCCATGCGGCACAGCTCGGTGCGCTGAATGACGCCCGCATTGTTGACCAGAATATCGATGGGCCCCGCCTCGGCTTCCGCCTGCCGGACCAGGCGGCGCACCTGCGCTTCGTCGGTCACGTCCGCCACATAGCCCCGGGCCTCAACGCCCGCGTCCCGATAGGCGCGCACGCCCTCGTCCCGGTGGTCGGCCCGGCTGCTGTTGAACACCAGCGCCGCCCCGGCCCGGGCCAGCGCCAGCCCCATGGAAAACCCGATGCCGTGGGCGCCGCCGGTCACCAGCGCGGTGCGCCCGCGCAGAGAAAACAGTTCATCCATACAAAAAACCTCTATTGTTCGTCGTTTTTGGTCAGCGCCGTCTCCACGCTGAAGCGGAACGAGGCCACAAACGCCTGGGTGGAAAAGTCCTGATAACCGCCGGTGTACCACACGGGCGCGTGGCGGCACAAGCCGGCAAATGCCTCGGCCCACACGTCCGCCAGGCCGAACACATAGGCGTAGGGCAGCGCCGTGTAAAAGCAGTCGGGGTTTTCTTCCAGAAGGTCCGTCAGCTGGTCCCGGGGCGGGTTCTCCAGATACCGGAACAGCCCCAGAAGACGGGTGCAGGCCACCCGGTGGTAGTCGGTGGGGCGGGCCAGCAGCGGCGCCAGCAGGCACCCGGCCAGCACCAGCAGAAAGCTGGGCACCGTGAGCCACAGCGGCGTGGAGCAGCCCAGCGCGCACACCGCGCCGCCCACCCCGGCCAGAATGCCCAGCACCGCCCCGGCCCCGGCCCACAGGACCCGGGCCCCGGTGCGCAGGAAGTGCCAGCGGCGGAAAGCCGTGTGCATCAGGAATGCCAGCATCACCAGCGGCACGCAGGCGGCCAGCGCCCAGCCCACCCCGGCACGGGACAGACCCAGAAACAGCGCCAGACACCCCGCAAAGGGCACCAGCAGAGAGTGCACCAGCGTCTGGGGCTGGTACAGCCGGCGCTCGCCGGAGAAGGATTCGGCCAGCTGCTCCTTGGCCTGCTCCAGCCGGGCGGCAAACCCGTCGTCCGGCCGGGTCAGATGGCACAGCGCCGCGCCATCTGGGAACAGCGCTTCAAACAGGGTGCGCTCCCACACGGGGGCGTCCGCGGGCAGGTCCCGGCGGCGGGTCAGCACCAGCGGCGTCTGCTCGGGGTCGCTGCCGTCCCATTCGTCGCTGGACACCGTCACAAGGCCCCGGCGCGCAAACACCAGGATCAGCGACAGCAGGTCCCGGTCGTCGGCCTCGCCGTCCATGAGAAAGCCCGCCTGCGCGCTGGAAAGGTCCTGGGGCACCGCAAAGGCCGCCCCGGCCCGCAGCGTTCCGCGCAGCCCGCCCAGCGCCCGGGCCAGCACCACCAGCCCGCTGAGCGCCGCCAGCGCCAGAAACACCCACACGGCCGCGGGGGTGTTTTCCACCGCGTCCCGGCCCACGCCGGCCGCCAGAGCAAAACAAACCATCTCTTTCATGAAGGCACCCTCTTTCTTTTGCCCACAGTATAGCATATTTTGCCGCCGGGTTGCAAAGTTTTGCAAAATCAAGTATCATTATCTCTGGCTTCTTATTTTCAATCACAAGGAGAACGTCATGATTGCATTGCTGAAAAAATATTTCTGGGTCCTGTTCGTGTCCATGGCCCCCATTGTCGAGCTGCGCGGCGCGGTGCCCATCGGCGTGGGCATGGGCTTGCCGCTGGTGCCCACTTACCTGGTGGCGGTGCTGGGCAACATGCTGCCGGTGCCCATCATTCTGTTGTTCGCAAAGCGGGTGCTGCTGTGGTGCACCACCTGGCCCGGCGCACTGGGCCGCTTTTTCACCAAGATCTATGAAAAAGGCGTCAAGGCCGGCGATAAAATGCAGGAAAAGGCGGGCCGGGGCATCTACTGGGCGCTGTACCTGTTCGTGGCCATTCCGCTGCCCGGCACCGGCGCCTGGACGGGCTGCCTGGCGGCCACGCTGCTGGATTTGAAGTTCTGGCCCAGCGTGGCGGCCGTGCTGGGAGGCGTCATGACCGCGGGGCTCATCATGCTGCTGGGGTCCATGGGCCTGTTCGGCGCACTGAGCTTTCTGTTCTGAAAAAACGGCATGGCACCGGCCATGCCGCTTTTTTTCTGCGGCAAAACTTTTTTGAAAAATGTTGAAGAAAACCGCGCCCTTCAGCCGTTACATATACGAAGGGCAGCGAAAAGGTGGTGAGCGCGGCAAGCGGCGATGAACAATGAACAATTTACGCACATGGTGCAGCAGTACGAGCGGCTGGTCTACACCATCTGCTACCAATTCACCAAAGACCACCAGCTGGCCGAAGATCTGGCCCAGGAGACCTTCCTGGCCGCGTACAGCCACCGCGACGACTGCCCTGCCGACAACTACAAGCCGTGGCTGGCCCGCATCGCCACCAACAAGGCCAAGGATTATTTGAAAAGCGCCTATCACCGACGGGTGCAGGCCGCCGAGGACGACGCCATGGCCGTGCTGGCCGCGCCGCCCGGCACCGGCCCCGAGGATGTGACCATCGACCGGGACAGCGCCCTGCGCATCGAGCACGAGATCCGGGCGCTGAAAGAACCATACCACATGGTGTCGGTGCTGTATTTTCTGGAAGAGAACAGCATCGACGAGATCGCCCGCCGGCTGGAACGGCCGCCCAAGACCGTTCACACCCAGCTGTACCGGGCCAAACAACTTTTGAAAAACGCATTGGAAAGGGGGAAGGGCTGACATGGAACTGTTTTTGGAAAACGGGCATCTGACCGACGAAGCCCTGCACGCCTCATTGGAAGGCACTTTGGACGAGATGGGGCGGCTGGAAGTGGCCGAACATCTGAGCTTCTGCGACAGCTGCCTTTTGCGCTACACAGCGCTGCTGGAAGACGACGTCCTGCTGGAGCCGGAACATCCGCTGACGCCGGGCGTGCTGGAGCGCATCCGCCGCCGGGTGGTGCGCGTGTTCTTCAACCGGTACGCCGCCGCGGCGGCCGCCGTGGTGCTGGCCGTGACCTTCTGGAGCACGGGTCTGTTCCGGGACATCAGCACCATCCGCACCCGGGACCCCGAACCGCCCGCGTCCCAGTCCCAGCAGGTGGAAATGCCTGCCGCCGCACGGGTGAACGCCTTCTTCCGCACGGCTTCCTATCACTTGAACCAGGGTTTTGCCGACCTGTTCCATCAATAAGGAGAGAATCGCTATGAATCGTAAAAATGGATTTTGGACCTTCTGCTTTGCCTTCATCCCCGGCGGGGGCCAGATGTACCAGGGGTATATGAAGCGGGGCCTGTCCCTGATGAGCATGTTCATGTTCGTCATCTTCCTGTCGGCCTTTCTGGGCATGGGCCTGCTGAGCCTGATGCTGCCCGTCATCTGGGCCTATTCCTTCTTCGACACCTTCAACATCCATAGCCAAACCCCCGAGCAGGCCGCCCAGAACCCCGACGATTATCTCATTGACGTCAGCGGCCTCATGGGCGAAAACGGCCGCCGCCTGCTGTCCCGCCGCCACAAGCTGATCGGCTGGGGACTGGTGGTGCTGGGCGTGTACGCGCTGTACGCCAACTTTGTGCGCCCGGCTTTGTGGAACGCCGTGTACGCCTACGACCTGACCTGGCTGCAGTGGCTGCTGGACAGCCTGTCCACGCTGGTGGTGGCCGTGCTGCTGGTGGTGCTGGGCGTGTACCTGCTGAAGGGCGGCCCGGCCCGGCAGAACCCGGACGAGGACTACACCGCCTTTAAGGGAGGCGAGGAGCAATGAGCGAACAGGAACTGTGCAGCGCCCCCGTGGAACAGACGCCGCCCCCCGCACCCCCCGCGCCCCGGCCCGTGCGCCGGGTGGGCACCACCACCATGGGTCTGGTGCTGGTGGTGGCGGGCATCGCCATCACCGCGGGCATGCTGAACCCGGACCTGGACTTCTCGCTGCTGTGCAAACTGTCGCCGCTGGTGCTGGTGGCCCTGGGCGTGGAAGTGCTCATCGCCGCCTGTACGGCCCGGCAGGCAAAGCTGAAATACGACGTCCTGTCCATGTTTGTGTGTGCGTTTCTCATCATCGCCGCCCTGTGCGGGACCGCCGCCGCGCCGATGCTGGAGTATGTGGGCCCGGCCCGTCAGAAGGCGGTCCGCCAGCTGGAAGACCAGTGGACCGACCAGGTGCTGGACAGCCTGCGCGGTCAGGAGAACGTGCTGGACGTGAGCTGCTGGCTGTACGCGGACGATTGGTCCACCACCGCCGAGATCCAGCGGGACGGCTTTGACGTCGTTTCCAACGCCCATATACATGTGACCCTGCTGGGCGATTACGCCGACGAGGCATCCTTTGCCGAGGCCTGCGCCCCGGTGGTGGAAGCACTGCGGGACACCTCGGTCGAGGCCCCGACGCTGGAGATCCACTGGAACGGCGCGGGCACCTTTTTCGATCTGTATCTGGACACACCCTTTGCCTGGCAGCAGACCGACCTGACCCCTTACGTCAGCGGCGGAAATTTTGAACAAGCCGGGTAAAACCCCTGTAAAAAACCGGAAAAGCGGTTGTGATTTTTGCCCCGGAATGCTACACTAAAAACGGTATTTGAGAAAAAGAGGTGTGCATTTGTGGGTATTTTGAAGGGGTATTCCAAGGAAGAAAAAAGCTGGATGATGTACGACTGGGCCAACAGCGCCCACTCGGTGATCGTGGTCACCATCCTGCCCATTTTCTTCAACACCATCGCCACCGAGCGGGGCATGAGCCTGTGGGGCTTTGCCACCAGCGCGGCCATGCTCATCGTGGCGCTGCTGGCACCCATTCTGGGCGCATTCGGCGATTTTAAGGGCTACCGCAAAAAACTGTTCTTTGTGTTTATGCTGCTGGGCGCGGCCTCCTGCGCGTTTCTGGCGCTCACGCCGCTGATGGACCTGTCCACCCCCGAGCACATGGAGACGGTGGCCATGCTCATCCTGGTGCTGTACATCGTCAGCACCATCGGCTTTGCCGGGGCCAATTTGTATTACGACAGCTTTTTGAACGACGTCACCACCCCCGAGCGCATGGACAAGGTGTCCACCATGGGCTACGGCCTGGGCTACATCGGCGGGTCCACCATTCCGCTGCTGCTGTTCTTGCTGCTGGTGGGTGCCTTCGGGGTGGACATGATGTCCGCCATGTCCTTCGCCTTCGGGCTGACGGCCGTGTGGTGGTTTGTGTTCAGCCTGCCGCTATTGAAAAACGTGGAGCAGAAAAGCTATCAGGAAAAGGACCCGCACCCCGTGCGCAGCAGCCTGAAAAAGCTGGCCGGCACCGCCCGGGAGATCTACGCCCATAAAAACATGTTCGTGTACCTCATCGCCTATTTCTTCTACATCGACGGCGTGAACACGGTCATCCACATGTCCACCAGCTACGGCGACACCCTGGGGCTGGACTCCACCAAAATGCTGCTGGCGCTGCTGCTGGTGCAGGTGCTGGGCCTGCCCTTCTGCCTGCTGTACATCAAACTGGCGGACAAGTTCGGCGCCCGGTTCATGGTGGGCGTGGGCATCGGCGTGTACTGCTTCATCACGGTGTTTGCCTTCTTCATCAGCAAGGAATGGCACTTCTGGGTGCTGGCCATTCTGGTGGCCACCAGCCAGGGCGGCATTCAGGCCCTCAGCCGCAGCATGTTCGGCAAGATCATTCCGGACAAAAAGCGCACCGGCGAGTTCTTCGGCTTCTACGACATCTTCGGCAAGTTCTCGGCCATCATCGGCCCCACGCTGGTGGGCATCACCTCTTCGCTGGCGTACGACGTCATCCACAGCGCCAATCCCGCCCTGTCGGCCGAGGCCGTGGAGGCACAGGCCGCGCCCTGGGGCGTGCTCAGCATTCTCATCGTCTTCCTCATCGGCGGCTTCACGTACTTTTTCGTGCTGCCGAAATATCTGAAAAAGGACTGATCCCATGCCCGAGGCATATACGCATATCCGCATCGCCCGGGCGGCCCAGCAGCGCGCCGCCCAGCCGGTGCCCAGCCAGAACGCCTTTGAAATGGGCGCCCAGGGGCCGGACCCTCTGTTCGCCTACAAGGTGCTTTCCCGCCACAAACCCTTTGACCTGGCGGGCCTGGGCGACCGCATGCACGAAGAGCAGTGCGGCGCCTTTCTGCGCAGTCTGGTGTTCCGGGCCTTCACATCGGCCCAGCGCAGCTATGTGATGGGCTTTCTCACCCATTACGCCGCCGACGCCACCCTGCATCCCTACGTGGCGGCGCAAACCGCGCCGGGCGGCGTGTTCGCCCGGCCCTACGGCCACGGCTTCTGCGAAGTGGCCATGGACAGCTGGTTCCATCAAACCGATCAGGGCAGCCCCGCCGTCCCGGCGGACACGGCGGCCCCGCCCCTGTACACGGCCCAGCTGGCCGAAGTCACCGAGCTGCTGCACGCCTGCATTCTGGAGGTGTACGGGCAGGACATCACCCGGGAAGCGCTGGCCGATGCCTTTCACGACTTCCGCTGGCTGCACGGGCTGTTCTGTTCGCCCCGGGGCGGCCGGCGCGCGCTGGTCACCCTGGCGGAAACGCTGGTGCTGCACAAGCCCGGCTGGGGCCGTTCGCACATGACCCCGGCCAAACTCCCCCGGGACGGTTTTCCCGCCCGCTGGCACGACCCCTATACCGACCAGGACCGGGAGGAAGACCCGGCCCAGCTGGCCGACCGGGCCGCGAACCTGGCGGCCGAGTATCTGCGGGAGGCCAGCGGCTACTGGCAGGGCCTGGGCAGCAAGGAGCGGCTGGCCCAAAAGCTGGGGGACCGCAGCTATACCACGGGCCTGCTGAGCCGGCCGGCCCCGGAGGAAGACGCCCATGAAGCCTGAAAAAACGCCCGAAAAACAAGCCGGGTCCCATTCCATGCTGGCCTTGGGCCTGTGTTTCGGGGTAGCGCTGGGCACGGCCTGGGACAATCTGGCCCTGGGCCTGTGCGTGGGTCTGCTGCTGGGCACCGCCCTGGAAAACGTTCGGAAATAAACACGCAAAGGAACATCCGCGCCCCCGGCTTGCCCTGCCGGGGGCGCTGTGTTATACTGAAAGAAATCTGTTTCATCAGGAGGGCGCTTCGCCGTGCATCGTCCCATCTAAAACCGGAAGACGCCTGGTCCGGTCCCGCCGGGTGCGGGGCCGTGCTTTGCTGTATCTGCGTTTTGGAAAGGATGATTTTTTTATGCAACGTTCTCAACGGGGCGTGGCGGCGCTGTGCCTGACGGCGTTTTTGCAGGGCATGGTGTTCTACGCGCCGGTAGCCGCATTGTACCGCACCCAGGCGGGCATCAGCCTGGGGCAGATCGCCCTCATCGAAAGCATCTCCTGGCTGGTGGTGCTGGCGCTGGAGATCCCCTGGGGCCTGTTCACGGCCCGGGTGGGGTACCGGGCGTCGCTGCTGGTGTGCTGCGGGCTGTACTTTGTCTCCAAGCTGGTGTTCTGGCGGGCGGACTCCTTCGGCGATTTTCTGGCCGAGCGCCTGCTGCTGTCCGCGGTGGTGGCCGGCCTGTCCGGCTGCGACAGCGCCTGCGTGTGCCTGTGCGCGGGCGGGCAATCCCAGCGGGCCCTGGGCTTTTACGAGGCCGCGGGCATCGCCGGGCTGCTGGCAGCCAGCGTGGTGTTCGCACTGTTTTTGGGCCAGAACTACCGTCTGGCCGCGCTTTTGACCGCCGTCAGCTACGGGCTGGCCGCGCTGGCGGCACTGGCGCTGCCCGCTCTGCCCGCGCCGCCCCGGCAAAGCGCCCGCGCCCAGCTGGCGGCGCTGGCCGCGCAGCTGCGGGCCGCACCCCGGTTCGCGCTGTTTCTGGTGGCCGGGGCGCTGCTGGCCGAGGTGTGCCAGTTTTCCACCGTGTTTTTAAGCCAGCTTCTCTGGGCGGACCGGGGCTTCGGGCCCGGCGCCCTCACCGTCGCCTATCTGGCGCTCACCGCCGCGGGCCTGTGCGCCGGCGGCTCCCACCGGGTCACCGGCCTGCTGGGGCCCCGCCGTCTGGGCCGGATGTGCTTTGGCACCGCCGCCGTGTGCTGCGCGGGCCTGGCGCTGGGGCCCGGCCCGGTGCTGTGCACCGTGTTCCTGCTGGCGCTGCAGCTGGCCGCCGGAGTCTACCGCCCCTGGGAGCTGTCCCGCCAGAACGCCTGCGCTTTGCGCTGGGGCCCGCCCAGCGTGATGCTGTCGGGCTATTCCATGGTGTCGGGGCTGGTGTCCGGCGCGGTGAACGCCGGCATGTCCCGGGCCGCCGACGTGTCCCTGTCGCTGGTGCTGGCCTGCTGCGCGGGCCTGTGCTGTGCCGGTGCGGTGCTGTTCGAAGCGGGCTTTCGCGCCCAATCCACCCAATAAAAGGAGAATCGACCCATGAATCCTCGTTTGAATGTGACCCAGAAAACCTACTACGCCTTGGGCGTGCTGGCCTCGGTGCTGAACCTGGCGGGCGGCGCGCTGTACCTGGCGGGCATCTACGCGGCGCTGCTGTTCAACATCGCCTCGTTTCTGGCCGGCGCCATGATGCTCATGACCGGCGCCTGCGCCGGGGTGAAAAGCCTGACCGGCCGCCTCAGCCTGCTGGCGGCGGCGCTGGTGGTGTTTTCCCTGATGGGCGGCGTGCCCGCCAAACTGGGCGGCGCGCTGGCCTGGCCCTGCTTTGCCGCGCCCTACTGGAAAAAGGGCGAGCCGCTGCACACCATGGTGTTCCTGACCTTCCTGGCCGGGGGCGTGCAGCTGGTGTTCAGCTTTGTGGCCCTGCCCGCGGCCCTGAAAGCCTGCCTGGCCGTGGTGTTTGCCGCCGTGCAGCTGGTGCTGGCCTATCTGCTGTACTGCGACCAGCGGGACAACGCCGCATAACCCTTCTTCCCCCCGCATAGAAATAGGGACAAGGAGGGAATGTTTTGCGCTTTTTGAAATCGCTTTTGTGTGCCGCCGTGTGCTGCGCGGTGCTGGCCGGGTGCGCTGCGCCCGCCGGGTCTGACAGCTCCCGGCCGGACTTCACCGGCGTGCCCGAAAACTGGCGCGCCACCGCCGACGAATCCGTGGCCCCGGCCGATTACCGGGCCGTGTGGATCAGCTATCTGGAATGGCCTTTGCTGGACACCTCTTCGTCCGACGCCTTCACCGCGTCCGTGGGCGCGCTGCTGGACAACTGTAAAGGTCTTGGCCTGAACACCGTCATTGTGCAGGTGCGCCCCTTTGCGGACGCCATCTATCCCAGCACCCTGTTCCCCTGGAGCCATCTGGTCACCGGCGTGCAGGGGCAGGCGCCGGACTTTGACCCCCTGGCCATTTTTGTATCCGAAGCCCATGCCCGGGACCTGTCCATCGAGGCGTGGTTCAACCCCTACCGGGTGTCGCTCAACGACCAGATGCCCCCGGCCCTGGCTCAGTCGGGCCTGACCGCCACCCATCCCGAATGGGTGAAAGAGGCCGCGGGCGGGCTGTATCTGGACCCTTCCCGTCAGGACGTGATGGATTACATCTGCGCCGGCGTGGACGAGGTGGTGCGCAATTACCAGGTGGACGGGGTTCAGTTTGACGACTATTTTTATCCCACCACCGAGGAAAGTTTCGACCTGGCCGAGTTCCAGGCCTCCGGCACCACCCTCTCGCTGGAGGACTGGCGGCGGGACAATGTGAACCGCCTGGTGCAGCAGGTGTACCAGACCGTGCACACCGCCGCTCAGGACACGGGCCGCACGCTGCGGTTCGGAATTAGTCCTCAGGGGAATAATGATAATAATCATAACACGCAGTATAGTGACGTGGGCCTGTGGATGTCCACGCCGGGGTATGTGGATTACGTGATGCCCCAGGTGTATTGGGGGTTTGACTACCGGCTGCAAAGCGGGTCGGACCAGTACGCCTTTGCCAACATCGTCAACCAGTGGGCGGCCATGCCCCGGGCGGAAGGGGTGTCGCTGTACTTCGGGCTGGGGGCCTACCGCATCGGGGACGGCGACGGCTCGTCCGCGCCCAGCGGGGAGTGGACCAGCGGCCGCAATCTGGCGGACATGGCCCGGTCACTGGCGAAGAACGGGTACGGCTACAGCCTGTACCGGTACGCCAGCCTGTTTGCCAACAGTGCCTGGCCGGACCTGGCGGCCGCGGAGTGCGCGGCACTGCGCCAGGCCAACGGCGTGTAAATCAAAAAAAGGCCCCCGTTCCGCGGAACGGGGGTCGCTTGTTTGGTCTGTTGAAAGGGGCCGTCAGCCCACAAATTTGGAGCCGTTCCACTCTTTGCAGCGGATGCCCCGGGCGCGCAGCGCTTCGCACAGCTTGGCGCCGTTTTTGCCGGTGCCGGGGTTTTCGGCCTCGTCGTAGTGATACGGGATCACCAGACCCGGCGCGCGGCTCATCTGCGCGATCTGGTCGGGCACGGTCTGCTCGAACCCGGGCATGTTCCACACGCCGTCGCAGCAAACGAACAGCACGTCGCAGCGGATGTCGTCGTCCAGCACGTCGGTGTCGCCGGACAGATACCACCGCACGCCGCCGAACTCCAGCAGCAGGCCGAAGCCGAACCCTTCGGGGTGGTGTTTGTTCTCCGCCACCAGAGGCGTGACCATGGCGCCGCACTCAAACACCACAGTGGGGGACAGGCTGGTCACGGTGGTGATGTAATCGGGGTCGATCTCAAAGTCCGACTGCAGAAGCCGGCTCACCTCGGCGGTGGTGGCAAAGCAGGTGTCCTCTTTTTTCACGCGGGCGATGTCTTGCGGCGAATAGTGGTCGCCATGGCTGTGGGTGATGATGACGAGGTCCGCGTCCTGGGGGCGGTCTTCCAGCCCGTACGGGTCCACATAGATCACTACATCGTCTTTTTCAAAACAGACACAGCCGTGCTTCACAAAACGCACAAGTTGAAGGGGGTCCATAAAACAGCTCCTTATTTTTTGTTTGTATATTTTTTAAAATGTAGTATAATAGGCATGATATCGTTTCAGCCTACATGTGTACAATCACCATTGTAGCGAGTTTTTGCTAAAAAGTCAAAGACCGGAGGAAATATTTGGATGAAAACCAGTAAGAAACGTATTTTGGCATTTGTGTGCGCAGTGTGCGCGCTGGCTGCGTGCCTGTCGCTGACCGCCTGCTCCAGCGAGGCGGCCCCTGCGGAAGAAGACGACAGCATTGCCGAGACGGACCTTCTTCAGGCCGAGGCGGGCGGTTCCATCACCCTGCCGGAAGGTCTTTCCATGCCCGAGGAAAACAGCGCGTTTGTGACGCAGCTCAGCGGCGATACGCTGGCGGGCGCCTTTAAAAACGCCACGTCCAACTACAAGACCACAGGCTACTTCACCACCAACGGTTCCATCACCGTAACGGTCAGCGGCGAGCTGTTCACCGACGGTGTGGACACCCAGTGGAAGGACGCCACCTTCTCCCTGTGGAAGCAGGGCGACGAGACCACCCAGTACGTCAGCACCGTCCACTGGACGGCGGACGGCACCACCCAGACCTACACCTTCACCGGTCTGGAGCCGGGGGTCCCCTACCGGGTGGCCTTCACCTACAGCGACGTGTATCAGTACAAGCTGTCGGCCACGTTCAACATCACGGGCATCGTCAGCGAGACGGACAGCGAGGATTTGGATCTGAACGAGGAATAATATGAGCGACTGGAAGCGGATGAAATGGCTGCCCGTGGGCGCGGGGGCGCTGTTGTGTGTGCTGGGCCTGGCCTCGCTGCTGTGGCCGGCGGCGCTGGTGCGACTTCTGCCCATTCTCATCGGGCTGGCCGTGCTGGTGCTGGGCACCGCCGAGATCGCCTACCGCCTGGCCATGCGCGCCGCGGGCGACGGGGGCGGCCCTCCGCTGCTGCAGGGGGCGGCGGCCCTGGCCGTGGGCCTGGTGCTGCTGCTGAACCGGGACGTGTCCATGGTGTTCATGGGCCTGGTGCTGGGGTTGTGGGCCCTGGTCAGCGCCGGGTTTCGCATCCGGGCGCTGGTGCGCCTGCGCCGGGCGGGTCTGCCCTGGGGCAGCGTGGCGCTGGACGCGGGCCTGAAACTGGTGCTGGCGGTGTTCATGCTGGTGCGCCCGGTAAAAACCATGACCCTGTGGGCGCAGCTGGTGGGGGTGTTCTTCCTCATCATCGGTGTGTCGGTCATTGTGTCCGCGCTGTACTTTGACCGCGCCTTCCACGACAGAGACGACTTCTGAGCCTGCGGGCCCCGCTTCGGCGGGGCCTTTTGCGTTTTTTTGTCGTGCATCGCCCTTTTCCTTGATTTGGCCCGCCGGCCATGCTATGATGAACCCAAGAGAGGAGAGATGCCCATGCCACGCATGGTGGAACAGAAGATCCGGTCCGCGGTGCCGCTGTACCTGGCGGCCGGGGCCTTTCTGGCAGCGTCGGCGCTGCTGCCCATCTATCAGTGGTGGGCCATCGTCCTGGCGGGGGTGCTGGCCGCCGGGGTGTATTGGGTCGCCGACAAAAAGATCCCGCCCCGCACGGTGCTGGTGGAGCAGCCGTACCAAACCGGCAGCCAGGACCTGGACGAGCTTCTGGCCCAGGCCCAGGCCCGGCTGGATCAGCTGCATACGCTGAATGAGCGCATCCCCGACGCGGCGCTCAGCGCGGCCATTCTGCGCATGGAAAACGCGGGTGCGGCCATTCTGGAAAAGCTGTCCGCCGAGCCGGAGAAAGCCCGCAGCGCCCGGCGCTTTCTGGCCTATTACCTGCCCACCGCCGTAAAGGTGCTCACCGCTTACGCGGATTTGGAAGCCGCCGGCGCCGACGGCGAGAACGCCCGGGCCCTGGCCGCCCAGGTGGAGCAGAACGCCGGCACCATCGCCCGCGCCTTTGAAGCCCAGCTGGACAGCCTGTTCGCCGGGCAGGTGCTGGATGTCTCCACGGATTTGGAAGTGCTGGAGGCCATGGCAAAAAGCGACGGCCTGACCGACGGCCCCCAACTGACCCTGTAAAACGAAAGGATGAACAACCATGGAACAGAAACCCGAACTCACGCTGGAAATGCCCGCCCCCACCCTGACGCTGGACGCCCAGCCCGCCACCCCGGCCGACCAGAAGGCCGCTGAGGAAAAGGTGGAGCCTGTGGTGCTGGACGAGGAGAGCCTCTCCGAGGAAGAGCGCCGTCAGGTGGAGGAGTTTTCCCAGAAGATCGACCTTTCCAATTCCACGCAGGTGCTGCAGTACGGCGCCGCCAGCCAGAAGAAAGTGGCGGATTTTTCCGAAACGGCCCTCAACAGCATCCGCACCAAGGACCTGGGCGAAGTGGGCGACATGATCACGGGCCTTGTCACGGAGCTGAAAGGCTTTGACGCCACCGCCGAACAGCCCAAGGGCATTCTGGGTTTTTTCAAAAAGGCCGGCAATCAGATCGAGGAGCTGAAGACCCGCTACGCCAAGGCCGAGACCAACGTGGAGCGCATCGAGGGCATGCTGCAGGACCATCAGGTCCAGCT
The DNA here is from genome assembly GCF_045865535.1 of Owariibacterium komagatae. GTDB lineage: Bacteria > Bacillota > Clostridia > Oscillospirales > Ruminococcaceae > Ruthenibacterium > Ruthenibacterium komagatae. The sequence goes on along the minus strand of NZ_AP031406.1, from coordinate 1,714,928 downwards.
GCTCAAGGACATCGCCATGCTGGACAAGATGTACGAGATGAACATGGTCTATTACAAAGAGCTGACCATGTACATTGTGGCCGGCAAGAAAAAGCTGGCCGACGTGCGGGAAAACCAGCTGCCCAAGCTGGTGGAAAAGGCCAAGGCTTCGGGCCTGCCCGAGGACGCCCAGGCCGCCAAGGACCTGGAGGATCTGTGCACGCGCTTTGAAAAGAAGCTGTACGATCTGCAGCTGACCCGCAGCGTCTCCGTGCAGATGTCGCCCCAGATCCGCCTGATCCAGTCCAACGACACCATGATGGCGGAGAAGATCCAGACCTCCATCGTGAACACCATTCCCCTGTGGAAGAGCCAGATGGTCCTCAGCCTGGGCCTGGCCCACTCGCAGCAGGCCATCGAGGCCCAGCGCGCGGTCACGGATATGACCAACGAGCTGCTGCGCAAGAACGCCGCCGCCCTGAAGCAGGGCACCATCGAGGCCGCCAAGGAGTCCGAGCGCGGCATCGTGGATCTGGAGACGCTGAAACAGACCAACCAGAGCCTGATCGAAACCCTGGACGAAGTGGTGAAGATCCAGACCGAAGGCCGCGCCAAACGCGCCGCCGCCGAGACGGAGCTGGGCCGCATTGAGGGCGAATTGAAGGCCAAACTTTTGGAGATGGCTCAATGAAACACAGACTTTCCGAAAACCGCGCCCTGGGCGTGACGGCGCTGTGCTGCGCGATCCTGGTGGGGGTGCTGGGCATCGGGTGCGCCAAGGTGCGCGCCGTGGCCCAGGCGCCCGCCGACTACTACCGCACCAGCATGTCCGCGGACTTTGCCGCCCGGGAGGCAGCGGCCGGTTCGCTGCTGGCGCTGGCCGAAGGCAACGTGGACGACAGCCTGCTCCAGTCCGCCCAGGCGGCGCTGGACGAAAGCTGTGCCGCCGCCGATGACCCGGCGGCCCGCTACGCCGCGGGCCTTTCGCTGAAAACGGCGGTGGAGCTGCTGTACAACGCCATGCCCGCCGACGAGCGGGACGGCCAGGGCAGCCCGGCGCAGATGGCCTGGTCGGAGTTCACCAGCCGCACTGCGATCTTGTCCCATGCGGTACCGGAATACAACGAGCTGGCGCGCACCGCCGCCCAAAAGCTGTCGGGCTTTCCGGCGCAGCTTCTGGCGGATCTGGCGGGCGCCCACACCGAGGAGATGACGGCATGAAGCTGAAAAAGCGCCTGGCCGCGCTGGCGGCCACCGCGGTGCTGGCAGCGGCCTTCTGCGCACCCGCGCTGGCACTGCTCAGCCCCACCGCGGATTTTTATGTCAACGACAGCGCCGGCGTGCTGGACGAAGCCACCGAGCGCCAGATCGTGGAACAGAACGACGGGCTGTACGCAGCCTGCGGCGCACAGATCGTGGTGGTCACGGTCAACGATACCGAGGGCCTGGGCACCGCGGAGTACGCCTATCAGCTGGGCAATGAGTGGGGCATCGGCTCTTCGTCGGAAAACAACGGCGTGCTGCTGCTTTTGTCCATCGGCGAGCAGGATTATCAGTGCATTCAGGGCTCCGGGCTGGAGGATTCGCTGTCCACCATGACCCTCAGCCGCATTCTGCAGGAAGACCTGGAGCCGGACTTTGCCGCCGGCGATTACGACGCAGGCGTGCAGAAAACCTTTGATACATTGTACCGGCAGGTCTGCGCCATCTATGGGCTGGACCCGTCGAACCCGGCGGCCAACGTGGCGCCGGGCGCAGGCTATGAGCAGCCGGCATCCTCGGGTCTGTTCGGCCTGGGTCTGGCGGCGCTGGTGCTGCCGCTGGGCGCGCTGGTGCTGGTGCTGATGGTGCTCTCGCTGCTGCGGCCGGTGCGCGTGGGGCGGTATCCCCGCTACGGCCGGCCCTATGTTCCGCACCGTCACATTTACCGGCGGCCCGGCCCGCCTCCGCCTCCTCCGGGGCCCTGGGGCGGTTCCATGCTGGGTGGCTCCGTGCGGCGTCCGCCCCGTCCGGGCGGCGGCAGCTTCCGCATGGGCGGAGGCGGCAGTTTCCGCAGCGGCGGCGGTTTTCGCGGCGGCGGAGGCGGCGGCTTCCGGGGCGGCGGTGCAGGCCGCGGCCATTGATGATGCAGGACGGCACAGCTTTTTCGCTGTGCCGTCCTTTTTTGATGCAAGTTGGAAACAATCCCGGCGTAAAATGGCCGGGAAAGGAAGAGCGCCCATGAAGAAATTGTGGTTGATTTTGCTGGCGGCGTGCCTGTTGGGGTGCGTGCCCGCGCAGCCGGAAACAGAGCCGTTTCCGCCCAAAATGCAGATCCAGCGGCATGTGCCGGGGCAGGGGAGCACGATGTTGACGCTGGAGCGGACGCAGGCGGGCTGGCGGGTCTGCCGGACGCAGTACGACGAACAGTCCCGGCTGTGCCGAAGCCGGTGGACGGTGACCCGCCGCAGCGACCCCTCCGGCCTGCTATCCGGCTGGTGAAAAGAGCGCAGATAAAAAAGGGGACAAACGGCCGTACGCCTTTTTTCTCAGAACCATTGAAAAAGCTGTGTCATCCCGGCCCTCGCCCGCCCACAACAAGGGCGGGCGTTTGCTTACGCAAACCGGGCAGGCCGGTCGAAGGGCCGTGACAGGCCCTTCGTGGCTTCGCCATCCCGGCCCTCGCCCGCCAAAATCGCGGCGGGCGTTTGCTTGCGCAAACCGGGCCAGCCGGTTGCGGACCATCTATGGTCCGCATTTCTCGCCCCATCCCGGCTCACGCCGTGACGGGTCCCCGCTCGAAACCCCGGCCCTCGCCCGCCAAAATCGCGGCGGGCGTTTGCTTGCGCGAACCGGGCCGGTTGCGGACCATCCGGGGGCCGCGTTTCTCGCCCTCAAAACAAAAACCGGGACCTTTTGCTGTCAAAAGGTCCCGGTTTGTTTTGTCTTTTGCAGGCGCTGTCAGCGGTTGCACTTCCACACATGGTACAGCCCGTCCAGAAGCAGGTTGGGCGCCAGCGTCACGTCCCGTTTGCAGTGGGGCACGATCATGCCGGCAATGCCGCCGGTGGCCAGTACCGTGCGGATGCAGCCCAGTTCGGCTTCGAACCGGTCCAGCATGCCGTCCAGCATGCTGGCGGTGCCCAGCACAATGCCGCTCTGCATGCTCTCCACGGTGGTCCGCCCGATGGCGTGGGCCGGCGGGCACAGGGCCAGCCCGCCCAGCTGGCTGGCTCCGCTGACCAGGGCGTTCAAACTCAGCAGCACGCCGGGCATGATGCTCACGCCCCGCACCGCGCCGGTTTCGTCCACCGCGGTCATCTTGGTGGCGGTGCCCAGGTCCAGCACCACGGCGGGCAGCGGCCAGACCGCCCGTGCCGCAATGGCGCCGGCCAGCAGGTCGTCCCCCAGTTCGGCGGGGTTCTCAATGTCCACGGTCACACCCGTGCGCAGGCTCTGGTGCAGAACCAGCGGCTTTACGCCGCACAGCGTGCCCAGCGCCCGGCACAGCGTGTCGGTCATGGGCGGCACCACGCTGGACAGCACCGCGTCCTCCACGTCATCGGGGCGCAGATGGTACAGCCGCAGAATGCCCTCCAGCTGCAGCGCGTACTGGTCGGCCTCCAGCGTCTTGTCGGTGGCCAGCCGGGTGGAGAACACCAGCGCCTCGTTCTGATATCCTCCCAGTACAATGTTGGTGTTGCCAATGTCTACGGCAAGAATCATATCCCTCGCTCCTTTTCCGGTCGGGCCAGCCGCGCGCCGGCCCATTCCATCAGCTGCCGGCACAGGTCTTCCCAGTCCGCCGGCTTGTTTTTCAGTTTCGGTACCGCGATGTCCCCGCTCGAAACCCCGGCTCTCGCCCGCCAAAAGCAGGACGGGCGTTTGCTTGCGCAAATCGAGCAGGCCGGTTGCGGACCATCCATGGTCCGCATTTCTCGCCCCATCCCGGCTCACGCCGTGACGGGTCCCCGCTCGAAACCCCGGCTCTCGCCCGCCCACAACGAGGGCGAGCGTTTGCTTACGCAAACCGAGCAGGCCGGTCGAAGGGCCGTGACAGGCCCTTCGTGGCTTCGCCACCCCGGCTCTCGCCCGCCGCGATTTAGGCGGGCGAGGGCACCGTTCTGGTGACTCTTTTGCCGGCAAAAGAGTCACGCACCGCAGGTTTCGTAATCGCGCCGCAAGGCGCGGAGCGGTTTCCCACGGATGGGAAAAAGGGGGACAAGCGGCCGTTTTCTGCTGTGTCCGGAAAGAAAAACATCCGTCCCGGAGGTTTCAAAGCAGAAAATCTCCCTCAAAGGGCCGCCCCCTTCCGTTTGCCCTTTATTTTACCACATCCGGCCGTTTGAAAAAAGAGGGATAAACCGGTCGCCAGCCTCATACAAATGCAGTAGAACCGGGCGGCGTGCCCGCCTGATGAATCTGCAAGGAGGGAACAGTGGCATGTTTGTTTGTACGTTACGAAAAGGCGGGCTGAAAAAGCTGGCCGCGGTGTGCGTGTGCGGCGCGGCGCTGGCGGCAGTGGCGATCGGTGTAGGGAAGATCTGGCAGGACGGAGATGCGGTGGATGTGGCCGCGGCGCAGCCGTCCATGGCCCAGCAGATCACCGGTGCGCAGGACCTGCAGACCTTTCTGGCCGGTTACGGGCTGGAGGTGGACCCCACCAGCGCCGAGGTGACCGCCGTGAAGATCCCCCGCAAGTGGGACGAGAGTTTTCAGGCTTTCCACGACGTGGTCAAGCAAAGCGGTTTTGAACTGACCAAATGCAAGAACAAAGAGGTGGACAAATGGGTGGTACCCGTGCCCGCCCAGAGCACCGAGGAACTGACCACCTACGCCGTGGTGCTGGTGTACCAGAACGAGCCCCGGGGCGCGTATCTTCTGCAGAAACCCTCGGGCGAGGTGCTGCCCCTGACGCCCAAAGCGGCGGCCAGCGCGGCGCTGACCGAGGAGGAGATCACTGCCAACGCGAACTTCGCCTCTTCCGTGGCGGCCGCCGAGACCCAGGCGGCCCCGGAGGAAGTCACCGAGACCCAGGCCATTCCGGAGGATGCCTATCCCACAGAGTAAAACGGAACCGATGCAGCCGAAAAGGCGCCGCGCACAAAGGCCGGCGCCTTTTCGCCTTGGTGCTGGCAGAAGCTTTCTCTTTTGTTCCCGGCGGCGTTTGTGCTATACTTGAAAAAAACAAGGTGGAGGACAAACAGATGCGTCTGGATAAATTCGTGGCCCAGGCGGCCCAGATCACCCGCAGCGAGGCGCGCAAAGGCATCCGCGCGGGGGCGGTGACCGTGGAGGGCACGGTGTGCACCCGGGCCGAGACGGACGTGGCCGAAACGGCGGCCGTGACGTGGGAGGGCCGGCCGCTGGCGTATGCCGGGCGGTATGTGTACCTGATGCTGGACAAACCCAAAGGGGTGGTCAGCGCCTCCGAGGACGGGCGGGACGTAACCGTGGTGGACCTGGTGCGGGACGCCTATCCCCGCCGACAGCTGTTCCCGGCGGGCCGGCTGGACAAGACCAGCACCGGCTTTGTGCTGCTGACCGACGACGGCGCCTTCGCCCACGACATCCTGGCGCCCCGGCGCCATGTGCCCAAAACCTACCAGGTGGAGCTGGACACCCCGCTGACCGCCGAAATGGTGGAGGGCTTTGCCAACGGCGTGACCCTGGCGGATGGGCAGACCATGCTTCCGGCCCAGGTGCTGCCCGGGGAAAACGGCCCCTGCAGCGCGGTGGTGGTGCTGCATCAGGGCGTGTATCATCAGATCAAGCGGATGTTCGGCGTGTACGGCGCCGGGGTGCGCGAGCTGCGGCGGGTGGCCATCGGCCAGCTGTGGCTGGACGAGCGCCTGGGCCCGGGCGGCTGGCGGGAGCTGACCGCCGAAGAAGTGGAAAAAATCACGGCAGGACGTTTACAGACTTTTCAAAAAACCAACACAACTGCCCGTTAAGATAAAAGGGAAAACTGTTTTTCAAACTCATTTTCCCAATTTACACAATAAACCCCGGCTTATTTTGTTTAAATATGTTGCAAAAGTCAGAAACATTGTGTAAAATAGAGAGCATAGCGGCACCTAATTGTTTATTTTCACCATTTGGCCGGAACCAGCGTCCGCCGGGGTGAACCGGGCAACAACGGACCACATCATCATAAAAGAAGGGAAAAGGGTTTTATGGCGAACAGGGTTTTTCAGGGCGTGGTTTATCAGATGAAGGATGCGATCGACCGGATGGTCGGCGTGGTGGACGAAACAGGTACCATCATCTCCTGCACGGACTTGAACCGCATTGGTGAGGTGCGGGACGGCATTGCCGCCGACCGGCTGACCGCCGGCGACACCTTTGTGCGGGACGGATACACCTATCATCTGTTCAGCTCCAACAAGCGCAACGACTACGCAGTGATGGTAGAGGGCACGGACGAGTCCGCCGCGCGGTATGCGGCGGTGCTGGCCATCAGCCTGCAGAACATCAAGCAGTATCACGACGAGAAGTTCGACAAGGCCAACTTCATCAAGAACGTGGTGCTGGACAACATCCTGCCCGGCGACATTTACGCCAAGGCGCGGGAGCTGCACTTCGCCACGGACGTGTCCCGCGTGGTGCTTCTGATCCGCGTGACCAGCGGGGCCGACATCTCCGCTTACGACGTGGTGTCCAGCCTGTTCCCGGACAAGCAGAAGGACTTTGTGTTCAACATCAGCGAAAACGACACCGTGCTGGTCAAGGAGATCAAGCGCGGCATCGACCAGCGGGACCTGGAAAAGCTGGCCTCCAGCATTGTGGACACGCTGAACGGCGAGCACTACATCAAAGCGGTGGTGGGCATCGGCACGCCCATCGCCAACGTGAAGGATCTGGCCACCAGCTTTAAAGAGGCTCAGATCGCCATGGAAGTGGGCAAGGTGTTCGACACCGAGCGCTCCATCGTCAGTTACGACAACCTGGGAATCGCGCGTCTGATCTATCAGCTGCCCACCACCCTGTGCGAGATGTTCCTGAAGGAAGTGTTCAAGCAGGGCAGCATCGAAAGCCTGGACGCAGAGACGCTGTTTACCATTCAGCGCTTCTTTGAAAACAACCTGAACGTGTCCGAAACCAGCCGCGGCCTGTTTGTGCACCGCAACACGCTGGTGTACCGCCTGGAGAAGATCAAAAAGCTCACGGGCCTGGATCTGCGGGAGTTTGACGACGCCATCGTGTTCAAAGTTGCTTTGATGGTGAAGAAATACCTGAGCGCGAACCCGGCGAAATATTAAAAAGTCACCGCTGCGGCCAGAAACATTTTTTTGCCGCAGCGGCCATTTTTGTTCATCGGGTGCAATATCGGCGCGCGTTCGCTGGTATGTAGATTGAACCGAAAAGGATGGGAATCTTGCGATGATCCGTTTTGAGAATGTGAAAAAAGTATACGAGGCCACGGGCAAAAACCCCGAGATCGTGGCGCTGCACAACGTGAACCTGCACATCCGCAAGGGCGAGTTCGTGTTCGTGCTGGGTCATTCCGGCGCGGGCAAGAGCACCTTTCTGAAGCTGATTTTGCGGGAAGAGGCAGCCACCGAGGGCCGCGTCATCGTCAACGGGCGGGACCTGTCCGCCATCAAGCCCCGGGAGATCCCCTATCTGCGCCGGGGCCTGGGCGTGGTGTTCCAGGACTTCCGCCTCATCCCCACTATGACGGCCTATGAAAACGTGGCCTTCGCCATGCGCGTGACCAATATTTCCGAGCGGCAGATCAAGCGCCGCGTTCCGTATGTGCTGAACCTGGTGGGCCTGGCGGACAAGGCCCACGCTTTGCCGCAGGAATTGTCCGGCGGTGAACAGCAGCGCATCGCCCTGGCCCGTGCACTGGTGCACTCGCCGCCCATCATCATCGCGGACGAGCCCACCGGCAACATCGACCCGGAATTGAGCGTGGAGATCATGGAGCTTCTGCAGGCCATCAACAGCGTGGGCACCACCGTGGTGGTGGTCACCCACGAGCGGGACCTGGCTTTGCGGTTCAACAAGCGCATCATCACCATCGATCACGGCGAGGTCATTGACGACAGCCTGCGCCAGGCAAGGAGGATGCGCGTATGAGATGGTCCAGCTTTAAATACCTTGTGCGGCAGGGCTGGCACAGCATGGTGGCCAACCGGCTCATGACGCTGGCCAGCGTGGGCGTGCTGTCCGCGTGCCTGTTCATCACCGGCGTGGCGCTGCTGCTGAGCTTGAACGTCAACAGCTTTGTCAGCGGCCTCAGCGAGCAGAACGAGGTGGAGTTCTTCCTCACGGACGAGACCACCGCCGACGCGGCCGCCCAGCTGCAGACCCAGATCGCCGCCATGGACAACGTGGCCGAATGTCTGTACATCTCCAAAAGCCAGGCGGTGGAGGAGATGAAAGTGTACTTAGGCGATGACGCCGGCGTGCTGAAGGATTACGAGGGCGAGGGCAACCCCGCCAATCCGCTGCCCGCCTCCTTCCGCGTCACCGTGAAGGACCTGGCGTATCTGTCCGATACCGTCAGCCAGATCCAGACCCTGCTGGGCGCTTCGGTGTCCAGCGTGCAGTCGCCCACCGAGCTGGGCACCACGCTGGTGAACCTGCAGCGGGTGGTGGGGGCCGTGGGCTGGGGCCTGGTCATCGTGCTGGGCGTCATCAGCATCGTGGTCATCAACAACACCATCCGGCTGACGGTGTTCGCCCGCCGCAAGGAGATCAATATCATGAAATTCGTAGGCGCCACCAACGGGTTCATCCGCCTTCCCTTCTTTGTGGAGGGCATGACCGTGGGTGCCATCGCCGGGCTGGTGGCCTCGGTGCTGGTGGGCGGCGGCTACCTGGGCCTTTTGAAGGCGCTGGCCCAGCCCGAAGCCTCCTGGCTGTCGGAGTTCACCCGCTGCATGCTGCCCTTTAAAACCGTCATGCTGCCCATGGCAGGGCTGTTTGTCCTGTTCGGCATGGCCATCGGCAGCACCGGCTGCGCCACCAGTATCCGCAAACATCTGAAAGTCTGAGCACAGCAAAGGAGAGCCATGGAAAAGCGAAAATGGATCGTGCGCGCGGTGTGCATCCTTCTCACCGTTCTGATGGCGGCCAGTGTGTTGGGTCCGCTGGCCTACACCGCCTACGCGGACGAAGAGACCCCCAAGGAGAAACTCGACCGCATTCAGCAGGAATTGCAGCAGCTGGAAGATAAAATCGAAGATACCAAGGATGACATCTCCAAACAGCAGGAGCTCAAGCAGTATTATCAGCAGCAGAGCAACACCCTGAAAGCCCAGATCGAGGCCCTCAGCGCCCAGATCGCCGACACCGAGGCCACTTTGAAGGCCAAGCAGGAGGAGCTGGGCAACAAGATCCTGGAAGTGGAGCAGTCCAAAGCGGACTTTGAGGACCGCCTGGTGGCCATGTACGAGATGAGCCGCCAGAGCAACCTGAGCATTCTGCTGGGCATCGACGATTTTTCGGAGATGCTGCGCTTTGGCGAGAACCTGCAGGCCATCAGCACCAACGACACCCGGATCATCCAGAACCTGAAAAACGAGCAGGCCGAGCTGGAGGCCCAGAAGGCCGAGGTGGAGACGCTGCTGTCCGATCTGAACACCCAGAACGAGCAGCTGAACGCCTCCATGCAGCAGTACCAGCAAAGCGTGCAGCAGGCCGACGCCGCCATCAGCGCGGAAGAGGCGGCCCTGGACGCCCAGTCGGAAGAGTACAAGCAGAAACAGCAGGAGTACAAGGCCGCCCAGCAGGAGTGGGCCGCCTGGGCAGGCTCCAACACGGGCAACAGCTACGTGCTGGGTGACGGCACCGGCCAGTTTGCCTGGCCCATTCCGGGCTATACCACGCTTTCGTCGGACTTCGGCACCGTGCGCTACATCTACGGCGTGAAGGACGTGCACCGGGGCATGGACGTGCCCGCTCCGGCCGGCACCCCCATCTACGCGGCGGCGGACGGCGTGGTGTCCACCAAAGCGCACTGGAGCTACGGCACCTGCGTGAAAATCAGCCATTCTCCCAGCCTGGTCACCATCTACGGGCACATGTCCGCCCGGGCTGCGGGCATCACCGACGGCGTGTTCGTCACCAAAGGCCAGCTGATCGGCTACGTGGGCAGCACCGGCAACTCCACGGGCAACCATCTGCATTTCGAGGTCAACGTCAACGGCACGCCCGTCAGCGCGTGGCCCTACCTCAGCAGCTGATGAACACGAAAGGAACGAAACAATGAACAAAAAAATCACAGTCAACCTGGCGCTGGCCATCGCCATCATCGCCATGACGGTGACCTTCGTCATCACCATGCTGCTCAGCATGAACCTGTTTGACCGCACGGTCAGCAACGTGCGCGCCAAAGAGGTCATGTACAACAAAGTGGCCGAGATCGATAAAAACGTGCGCGCCAACTATTACGGCGAGATCAACAACGATTCCCTGTACGACTATCTGTGCGCGGGCTACATCGCGGGCATCGGCGACAAAAACGCCACCTACTACACCGCCAAGCAGTATCTGGAGCTGCAGGGCATCCAGAACGGCCAGGTCATCGGCGTGGGTGTGGACGTGGTGCTGGACACCAGCGGCTACGCCCGGGTCATCCGCTGCTATGACGGCAGCCCCGCGGCCCAGGCCGGCGTGGCCAAAAACTGGTTCATCACCAAAATCGGCGACAGCGACGTCAAGCGCCTGTCCCTGACCCAGATCAACAGCCTTCTGCGGGGCGAAGAGGGCACCACCGTCACCCTGACGGTGCTCAATCCCTCCGGTGAAGAGCAGACCATCGAGGTCCAGCGCCGCACCTACGACATGCCCACCATCACCTATACGGTGCCCGAGGGCAAGACCACCGGCTACATTCAGATCGATCAGTTCAACAGCAACACCGCCAGCGAGGTGCAGACCGCCATCGAGACCATGCAGGCGTCCACGCAGCTGCAGGCGCTGGTGTTTGACGTGCGCAACACTTCCGGCGGCGAGCTGGACGACGTCATGGACGTCATCGACCTGCTGTGCCCGGTGGGCCCCATCGCCAGCCAGCAGAACAAGGACGGCACCGTCACCGTGCTGGATACTTCCGACAGCAAAGAGGTAGACCTGCCCATGGCCGTGCTGGTCAACGGCAGCACCTCCTATACCGGCGAACTGTTCGCCGTGTCCCTGCGTGAGTTCGGCAAGGGCAAGGTCGTGGGCACCCAGACGGCGGGCAAGGGCACCATTCAGTGCACGCCCGTCACCCTGTCCGACGGGTCGGCCATCAGCTACACCGTGGGCATCCTGCTGGACAAAGAGGGCAACAGCTTTGACGGCACCGGCATCACCCCCGATGTGGAGATCGCCCTGAAGGCCGACGAAGAGGCCAACTTCTACTCTCTCACCGTGGAGACAGACCCCCAGATCAGCAAAGCCTTCGAGGCAGTGACCGCCATGGTCTCCAGCCAGTCGGCTCAAAGCGGGGCTGCGGCGTCTTCCGCCAGCACGCCTGCCGCGTAACGAACACATTCACAGCGCGCCGCCCCCTTCGGGCGGCGCGTTTTCAGGAAAGGAACCCACATTGAATCTGACGGATCTTGCAACGGTCAAGGACCTGTGCGCCCGGCACGGCTTTCAGCTGTCCAAGGGCTTTGGCCAGAACTTCATCGTCAATCCGGGCGTGTGCCCGAAAATGGTCGAGTCCGCAGGCATTGACCGCACCTGGGGCGTGGTGGAGATCGGCCCGGGCATCGGCGTGCTCACCAAAGAGCTGGCTCTGCGGGCGGGCAAGGTGGTGGCCATCGAGGTGGACGACCGCCTTCCGCCCCTGCTGGACGAGACCCTGGCCGGCCTGGACAACGTGCGGGTGGTGCTGGGCGACGTGCTGAAAACCGACCTGGCCGCCCTCATTCAGCAGGAGTTTGCGGGCATGCCGGTGGCCGTGTGCGCCAACCTGCCCTATTACATCACCAGCCCCATCGTCATGAAGCTGCTGGAAGAGCGCCTGCCCATCCGGCACATCACCGTCATGGTGCAGAAAGAGGCGGCCCAGCGCCTGTGCGCGGCCCCCGGCACCCGGGACGCAGGCGCCGTCAGCTACGCGGTGCATTATTACGCCGCGCCGAAAATGCTGTTCACGGTGCAGCCGGGCAGCTTTTTCCCGCCGCCCAAGGTCACCAGCGCGGTCATCCGGCTGGAGCTGCACCAGACCCCGCCGGTGGCCCCGGCAGATGAGCGGGCCATGTTCCGCGCCATCCGGGCGTCTTTTGGCCAGCGGCGCAAAACCGTGGCCAACGCGGCCTCCGCGGGGCTCGGTGTGCCCAAGCAGCGGGTGCTGGCGGCACTGGAGCAGGCGGGCATTCCCGCCACCGCCCGCCCCGAACAGCTGACGCTGGCCCAGTACGCGGCCTTCTCGGACGCATTGGGCCCGGTCTGAACAAAAAAAGAGCGCCGGTCAGGCAATGCCTGACCGGCGCTTTGTATTTTATACTGCAGATTGGAGAAGGAAAAAAAGCGCCCCGCCGCAGAACAGCAGCAGAATGGACACCTGCCACCATGCCAGCCGCTTGCCCAGAAAATAAATGCCGGACGTTTCCGTGTCATCGGCGTTCCCGCGGTGCCGGGGGGACGAGCTCCCGCCGCTCTGGGCGATCCGGTCGACGGACTGCTTGTAATGCACATAGCCGTCCAGTCCTTTGCCGTAAAACCCGAAATCTCCTTTGTTCGACATGGCTGCTGTTCCTCCTCTCGTCACGCCGCGTCTTCCCAGTTGCGGTCCCAGTCGTCAAAATGACGCTCATGGGGCTCTTCTTCAAACGAATACACGCGGATCTCCTCTTCTTCAAACACACCTTTGGGTGCCAGTGCTGCCATCTTGACCATGGGGCCACATCCTTTCCTCGAAGCTCTTTGTTTCTCTGTGTCTTCAGTATAGGATAAAATGTGTCCCATAAACCGGACTTCACTCGTCTTTTTCGTATTGTTCCAGCGTTTTTTGCAAAAAACGGGCGAACTGCAGGCGCACGTCCCCGGGTTCCAGCAGCTTTGCGTCCGGCCCGAAGCCGGCCAGCCAGCCCATGAACGGCGGGCTGATCACCGCCTGGATGTGCAGCCGGAACCCGTCCTCTCCGTCGGGCACCAGGGTCACGTCCCGGCCGAACCGGTCGATCACCGCCCCCGCCAGATGCCGGGCGAACCACAGGGTCACCTGCCGCGTCTCGCCCCCGAACATGCCGAAGGTGCGCCGGGTATAGGCGGCCATGTCCAGGGCCTCAAAGGCCTGCCGCCCCTGCCGGGGTTTGTCCTCTTCCATGCGCAGCGAGGCCATTTTGTCCGCCCGGTAATGGCGGATGGCCCCGGCCTCTTCCTCGTAGGCCACCAGATAATAATTTTCGCTGTCCCACACCAGCGCGTAGGGCGACACCCGGTACCGCTGCCCGTTGCGGCGGTAGCACACGGCTTTGTCCACGGTCCACTGCCCGTACAGAAAGGACACCTGCCGGTCCGCCGAGATGGCGGCGTGCAGCTGGTCGATGGTGTAGTAAATGCTCTCGTTCATGCTCTTTACCCGGCCGGCCACATACACCTGCCGCTGCAGGCTCTGGGCCTCGTACCGGGAGGCCAGCCCCTCCAGCTTGCGGATCAGCTCGCGGCTTTTCCGGGCCGACAGAAACTTGCTGGACTGCACCGCGTCCACCAGCAGCTTCAGTTCCGGCAATTCAAAGTCCCGGTGCACCAGCGCGTAGCTGCAGCTGTGGCCGCTGCGCAGCTTCACAATGTCCATGCCGTAGTCGGTCAGCGTCTGCAGATCGTCGTAAATGCTTTTGCGCTCGGCGCGCACGTCCCGCCGGGCCAGCTCGTCGATCATCTGCTGCACGGTCAGGCCGTGCGTCTCGTCGGTCTCCCGGCGCAGCAGATCCGCCAGATACAACAGCTTTCGCTTCTGATTTTCACTTTTCGCCATGGAGAACCCTCCTTTTTACCAGTCCGAAATGAGCACATCGTCCCGTCCGATCTTGTTCCAGTCGAACACGTCCACCAGCTGGGCGGGGGTGCACTGAGTGCCGGGGGGCACCAGGCCCGCCAGCGCCGCCAGCCGCCCGGTCAGCTGCCGGGGGGAAAAGCGGCTTCGCAGCGCGCCCATGTCCAGGTCTTTTTCCCGCTTGGACAGGCGCCGCCCGTCGGGCGCGCACAGCAGCGGCGTGTGGTAATAGGCCGGCTGCGGCAGGCCCAAACATTCCTGCAGCCAGATCTGGCGCGGCGTGGAGTCCAGCAGGTCCCGGCCGCGCACCACCTGGTTGATGCCCATGCGCCCGTCGTCCGTCACCACGGCCAGCTGATAGGCGAACACGCCGTCCGACCGGCGCAAAAGAAAATCGCCGCACTCCCGGGCCAGATTCTGGGTCATGGGGCCGCACAGCCCGTCCGTGAACGCCACGTCCCGGTCCGGCACCGTCACCCGCAGCGCGGGCCGCCGCCCCGCGGCCTCCAGCTGCGCCCGCTGTTCGGCGTCCAGGTTGCGGCAGCGCCCGGCGTACAGCACCGTGCCGTCCGCCCGATGGGGCGCGCTGGCCGCGTGCAGGTCCGCCCGGGAGCAGTAGCACGGGTACACCCGGGCCGCACCGGCCACCTGTTCCAGCGCCCGGCGGTACAGCGGGGCGCACTGGCTTTGATAATAGGGCCCGTCCGGCTGGGCCGCGCCGGGTCCCTCGTCCCAGTCCAGCCCCAGCCAGCGCAGGTCGTCCATCAGCCGGTCGGCGTATTCGGGCCGGCAGCGGCCGGTGTCCAGGTCCTCGATGCGCAGCACCATCACGCCCTGCTGGCTTCGTACCGACAGCCACGCCAGCAGCGCGCACCAAACATTGCCCAGGTGCATCCGCCCCGAGGGGCTGGGCGCAAAACGCCCGCGCACAACGGGCGCGGGCACAGCACATTCTCTCATTGCCTGCCTCCGTCCCGTGTGTAGCTCTGGGCCTTGCGGTATACGCGGCTCAGCTGGGCCGGGTCCAGCCGCAGAAAAGGCGTGGGCGGCTGGGGCGACAGGGAACAGGGGTTCAGCGGCAGATAAAAGTACAGCAGGTTCAGCCACTTGCCGTTTTTGAACCCGGCGTTGGGCAGCCGGGCGGCCTCCCGAAAGCCCATGGCCCGGTGGAACCCGGCGCTGGCCCCGTTGGATTCCGTCACCAGCGCATAGCAGCTGCAGTATCCCTGCAGCTTCAGCACCGCCAGCAGCGCGCCGTACAGCGCCGTGCCCAGGCCCCGGCCGCAGGCGTCCTCCGCCACATACACCGAGACCTGCGCCGTCCAGTCGTAGCCGCTGCGCTCGCCCAAACGTCCTCCGTAGGCGTAGCCCAGAATGGCCCCGTCTTCCTCGGCCACCAGCCAGGGGAATCCGCCGTCCTGGCAGCGCTGCAGCCGCGCGGCAAACTCCCGCCGGGAGGGCAGCGCCGTCTCCCAGCTGGCGGTGGAATTCAGTACATAAGGCGCATAAATCGCCAGCATCATCCCCACGTCCGAGACCGTGGCGGGCCGAATGGTGACCGTTGCCAAGACGACGCCTCCTCTCCCCAAAAAACACGAATTACTTCTATTATATCGCCCGAAAATTTGTGAAACAACACAGCTGCATCATTTTTCACAAACTCATGGAATTTTATACAAAAGAAAACGGCAAAAATTGGTTGTTTTCCACAAGGAAGATGTCACAATTTGTACGCAAATTTGTGGGATAATCTGTACAAAGGCCGCTTTTTGCAGTATCATAGATAAGAATCTACAAAAAGCGGGGGGACGGATATGGCGCTGCTGCGTACAATCGTCTGGTTTGTTTATTTCTTCGGGGCGCTGCTGTTTTACATTCCCGACATGCGGCGCGCCGGCCGGTTGAAGGCGGCCGGCCGGGAGGAAGAGGTTCGGGCCATTCTGGAAAAGGACGTGCGCATGTGGGCCGGCACGCTGATGAAGCTGGCGGGCGTCACCGTCACCGTCAAAGGGGCCGAGAACATCCCCACCGACCGGGCGGTGGTGTTCACCCCCAATCACCAGGGCGATTACGACATCCCCCTGATGCTGCTGTATCTGGACCGGCCCCACGCGCTGGTGGCCAAGGTGGAGACGGACCGCATCCCGCTGGTGCGCCAGTGGATGCGGCTTTTGGACTGCGTGTTTATCGACCGTGCCAACGCCCGCAAATCCATGGAGGCCATGAACCGGGCGGGCGAGCTGGTGAAGGAAGGCAAAAGCGTGGTGGTGTTCCCCGAGGGGACCCGCAGCAAAGGCGACCGCATGGGCGAGTTCAAGGCCGGCGCCTTCCGCATTGCCAGCAAGGTGGGCGCGGACATCGTGCCCGTGGTCATTGACGGCAGCTATAAAATCATGGAGGCCAACGGCGGCCTGATGAAACCCGCCCACGTAAACGTGACCATTCTGCCGCCCGTTTCCACCGCAGGGCTGGACCGGGCTGCCCTCAAGCAGCTGCCCGAGCAGGTGGCCGGCCTCATTGCTGCGGCGAAACAGCCCGGCTGAAAGGAGAAATCATGGCAAGTGCCCGCTATACGCTGAATATCAAACCGGATGCGCCCGAAGAGCCGCCCAAACCCATGACGCGCCGCCAGAAATGGGACAATTTCTGGTTTTATCGCAAATGGCATGTGATCATCGGCGTGGCGGCGGCGCTGATGGTGGGCCTGCTGGTGAAGGACGTGGTCACCAAGGTGGAGCCGGACTACACCATCGGCGTGCTGACCACCCAGTCGCTGCCCTACAGCGCGGACGAGACCCTGGGCGAGAAGCTGGCCACTTTGTGCGATGACCGCAACGGCGACGGCAAGGTGGAAGTGCAGGTGCTGGAATACTGGATCACCGAGGACGCCATCGACCCCAACACCCAGATGGCCATGATCACCAAGCTCATGGGCGATATGCAGACCGGGGAGAGCATGCTGTTTTTGACCGACGACGTGGCGGTTTTTGAGGAAAAGTACGGTATTTTTGCCTGCAACGACGGCACCGCGCCCGAGGATTTTGAAAACGCCGACATCACGGGCATGGGCGTCGCCTGGGAGGACTGCCCGGCGCTGGCCGGCCTGGACCTGGGCAATACCGCCACGCCGGACGGCTCCCAGGGCGAGCCGCTTCAGGACACCATGAAAAACTATACGCTGGTCAAACGGGTGTACACCGGCAGCACGCTGGAAGGCGACGAGGAATTGACCGCGTACTACAACAGCGCCGCGGCGCTGTTCGACGCATGGACGCAAAAGGAGGCATGACATGCACTGGCTTTTGATTGTGGGCTGCATTCTGCTGGTTGTGCTGGCCGTGTTGGTTCTGGCGGCCATACGGGCCAGCCGGTCACAGCCGGCCAAGGCGGAATCCACACCCACGCAGCAAACACAGAATCCGTACCGGCGGTTTTACGATTACCGGAAAAAATAAACAGGGGCGGGCGGCGGCGCCCGCGAAGGAGTTCTTACCATGGGGTTGTTTCGTTTTAATTTCAACAAAGAAGGCCCGGGCGTTCCCAAGGACGCACCGCGCAAAAAGGGCGCGGCCCGTTTTTTTGAGATCTTCACCCGGGACGCTTCCCAGATCTGGCTGGCCGGCATCCTGCTGCTGCTGTGCTCCGTGCCCATGATCGCGGCCGTCACCTTTGGGGTGCTGTTCTGGCAGTACCTGGGCATGCTGGCCATTGCGGTGGTGGTGTTCGTGGCATCCACCGCGCTGGTGGGCCCGGCGCTGGCCTGCATGCACACCCTGCTCATCAAGCAGCTGTGCGACGAGCCGTGCTTTTTCTGGCACGAGTACAAAAAAGCCTGGAAAAGCTGCTGGAAACAGGCCTTTGCCGTCAGCGCGCTGTTCGGCACCATCTGCGCCATGGAGTGCGCGGCCGCGGTCATTCATCTGATGACCGCCCAACAGATCAGTCCCATCCTGCTGGGCATGGTCATGCTGGGCCTGTACATTGCGGTTACCAGCTGGCTGTACGCGCTGCTGCAGCTGACCCAGATGAACATGAACCTGGTGCCCATGCTGAAAAACAGCCTGCTGCTGACCATGGGCTTTCTGAAACGGTCTCTGCCCGCCGGTGTTATCACACTGGCATCCGGCGTGGTGCTCATCGGCTTTGTGCCGCTGCCCATTACGCTTCTGCTGTGCCTGCTGGGCGTTCCCGCCTTTTTGGCACTCATCGTGGACATGTGGGCCTGGCCTGTGATGGAGCAGGTGTTCCACATTTCCGATTTGCGTGCCGAGCGCCGCGAAAAAGAGCGCGCCGAAGAGGCCGCTGCCCTCTGAATCCCGCGCCCCCGATTTGGGGGCGCTGTTTTTTTTTGCGCCGTTTTGGGGCACCCTAAAAGAGAAATGAAAACTCGTAAAAATAATTATATAATTTGCTTGACAAGTTATTTTTGACGTGGTACAATTTCATCAGGAAAGAAGGTGGAGCCATGCAGAAAAGTGTATACAGTCTGGTGTTGATGGACGACGTGGTGGCCGCGGTGGACCGTTTGGCCTACCGGGAGGGGACCAGCCGCTCCAACATGATCAACCGCATTCTGGCCGAGTACACCCAGCTGGCCACGCCCGAACAGCGGATGCAGGATATTTTCAGCGCCATCAGCGCGGTGCTGGACAGCCAAAGCGCGCTGCAGCCCATGCTCAGCGCCAGCGAGGCCATGTACAGCGTGCGCAGTGCGCTGCAGTACAAATACAACCCCAGCGTGCGCTACGTGGTGGAATTGTACCCCCACGCGGGCGAGGAGCTGGGCGAGTTCCGGGCGCAGCTGCGCACCCAGAACCCCACGCTGCTGCTGTATCTCAGCCAGTTTTACAAGCTGTGGACCAAGTTGGAGGACGCGTGCCTGCACGGTCCGCGGCGCACCTGCCAGGCGTCGGGCGGCCGGTATACCCGGGTGCTGCGCACGCCGCAGAACCTGTCGGACGAAGCGCTGGGCGAGGCGCTGGCCTCTTACGTGCGGCTGTTCGACACCTGCCTGAAAACCTTTTTTGACGATTTGAGCGACGCGGACCGCGCCGTGCGCGCGGTGCAGCGCGCCTATACCGCCGGTCTGGACGAAGCGGCCGCACGGCTGTAGCGCCCGACCCCGTTTGTTTGACTGCACAGAAAAGAGGAGTGTGAACCTATGGATGCACAGAAAATGACACAAAAGTCTCTGGAGGCGCTGCGCGCCGCCCAGAGCCTGGCCGTGGAATATGAGAACCAGGCGTTGTGCCCGGAGCATCTGTTCTGCGCGCTTTTAAATCAGCAGGACGGCCTCATCGGCCAGCTGTTCAGCAAGATGGGCGTCGAGCCGGGCAACCTGGCCGCCGCCTTTGCAAACAAGGTGTCCCAGCTGCCCCACGTGACGGGCACCGGCCGGGACCCGGACAAAGTCTACATCACCCCGGAGCTGGACAAAGCCCTGACCGCGGCGGAAAAGACCGCCCGGAACATGAAGGACGAATACGTGTCCGTGGAGCATCTGGCCCTGGGCCTGATGGACGCGCCCAACGCCGCCGTGCGCGAGGTGCTGCGCCAGTTCTCCATTGACAAAAGCGAATTTTTGAACGTGCTGGCCCAGGTGCGGGGCAACCAGCGCGTGACCAGCGACAACCCCGAAAGCACCTACGACGTGCTGGCCAAGTACGGCCAGGAGCTGGTGAGCCTGGCCCGCCAGCAGAAGCTGGACCCGGTCATCGGCCGTGACGCCGAGATCCGCAACGTGATCCGCATCCTCAGCCGGAAAACCAAAAACAACCCCGTGCTCATCGGCGAACCGGGCGTGGGCAAAACGGCCATTGCCGAAGGGCTGGCCCAGCGCATCGTCCGGGGCGACGTGCCCGAAAACCTCAAGGACCGCAAGGTCTTCAGCCTGGACATGGGCGCGCTGGTGGCCGGCGCCAAGTACCGGGGCGAGTTTGAAGAGCGCCTGAAAAGCGTGCTGCAGGAAGTGAAAAAGAGCGAAGGGCAGATCATTCTGTTCATCGACGAATTGCACACCATCGTGGGCGCGGGCAAGACCGACGGCGCCATGGACGCTGGCAACCTGCTCAAGCCCATGCTGGCCCGGGGCGAATTGCACTGCATCGGCGCCACCACCCTGAACGAGTACCGCCAGTACATCGAAAAGGACCCGGCCCTGGAGCGCCGGTTCCAGCCGGTGATGGTGGACCAGCCCAGCGTGGAGGACACCATCTCCATTCTGCGCGGCCTGAAAGAGCGGTACGAAGTGTTCCACGGCGTCAAAATTCAGGACGGCGCCCTCATCGCGGCGGCCGTGCTGTCCAACCGGTATATCTCGGACCGGTTTTTGCCGGACAAAGCCATCGACCTGGTGGACGAGGCCTGTGCCATGATCCGCACCGAGATGGATTCCGCCCCGGCGGAGCTGGACGATCTGCGCCGCAAGATCATGCAGCATGAGATCGAGGAAGCGGCCCTGAAAAAGGAGACCGACCAGCTGTCCAAAGAGCGGCTGGAGGCGCTGCAGAAGGAGCTGGCCGCCATGCGCGACGAGTTCCAGACCATGAGCGCCAAATGGGAGAACGAGAAGGCCGCCATCGGCAAGGTGCAGAAGCTGCGCGAGGAGATCGAGCGCGTCAACGGCGAGATCGCCAAAGCCGAGCGGGAGTACGATTTGAACAAAGCCGCCGAGCTGAAATACGGCCAGCTGCCCAGCCTGCAGAAACAGCTGCAGGAAGAGGAGAAAAAGGCCGAATCCGTGGAGAAAAACGCCACCCTGCTGCGGGATAAGGTCACCGAAGAGGAAATCGCCCGCATCATCGCCCGCTGGACGGGCATCCCCGTGGCAAAGCTCATGGAGGGCGAGCGGGAGAAGCTGCTCCATCTGGACGACATTCTGCACAAGCGGGTCATCGGCCAGAACGAGGCCGTGGAAAAGGTCACCCAGGCCATCCTGCGCAGCCGCGCGGGCATCGCGGACGAAAACCGCCCCATCGGCAGCTTTTTGTTCCTGGGCCCCACGGGCGTGGGCAAGACCGAGCTGGCCAAAGCCCTGGCCGAGTGCCTGTTTGACGACGAAAAGAACATCGTGCGCATCGATATGACGGAGTACATGGAAAAATTCAGCGTCTCCCGCCTCATCGGCGCGCCTCCGGGATACGTGGGTTACGAGGAGGGCGGCCAGCTGACCGAGGCCGTGCGCCGCAAACCCTACAGCGTGGTGCTGTTCGACGAGATCGAAAAGGCCCACCCGGACGTGTTCAACATTCTTTTGCAGGTGCTGGACGACGGCCGCATCACCGACAGCCAGGGCCGCACCGTGGACTTTAAGAACACCATCATCATCCTCACCTCGAACCTGGGCTCGCCCTATATTCTGGACGGCATCCGGGACGGGGAGATCACGCCCGAGGCCCGGGCCCAGGTGGACGCGCTGCTGAAGCAGTCCTTCCGGCCGGAGTTCTTGAACCGCCTGGACGAGATCGTGTACTACAAACCGCTGACCAAAGAGGAGATCGGCGGCGTGGTGGACCTGCTGCTGCAAAGCCTGCGCAAACGCCTGGCCGACAAGCAGCTGGAGCTGGTGGTCACCCCGGCGGCCAAACAGGCCATCGTGGACGGCGGCTACGACCCCATTTACGGCGCCCGCCCGCTGAAGCGCTACATTCAGCAGAAGGTGGAAACGCTGGTGGCACGGCACATTCTGGCCGACGACCCCGCCCCCGGCGAGACCATCACCGTGGACGCGGAAAACGGCACATTGCTTCTTCGCTGAGAAAAACCCCCGGCGCGCAAGGCGCCGGGGGTTTTTATACAAAAATGGTCCGCTGTAAGGCATAAGGTTCGGCGTTCTGTCCTCTGTGCAGACCGCCCCGGCCGCTGTATAATGGCATGCGGAGGGGATGGACGTGAACACGACCAAACTGGATTACTCGGTGCCGGCTCTGGCCCGCATGAGCTGGCCCGTTTTCATCGAACTGCTGCTGCAGCTGCTGGTGGGCAACATGGACCAGGTGCAGCTCAGCCATTTCAACGACACTGCCGTGGCCGCCGTGGGCAACGCCAACACGGTCATCACCGTGGTGCAGCTGACCTTTACGGTGGTCAGCATGGCGGCCACCATTCTCATCACCCAGTACCGGGGCGCGGGCCAGACCGGGCAGGTGAACCGCATCTGCACCCTGTCCGTGTGCGTCAACGGGCTGCTGGCGGCGGTGCTGGCCGCAGGCATCACCCTGTTTGCGGGCCCGCTGCTGGGCCTGATGCAGGTGCCCGCCGAGCTGATGGACGAGGCCGCGGCCTATCTGCGCATCACCGCGCTGGCGCTGCCCTTTCAGGCGCTGATGCTCACCTTTTCCGCCTTTTTGCGGGCGGGCGCTCACATGAAGGTCATCATGTGCATCACCGGGCTGGTCAACGTGTGCAACATCGCGGGCAACGCGGTGCTCATCAACGGGCTGGGGCCCTTTCCCCGGCTGGGCGCGGCCGGCGCGGCGCTGTCGTCCAGCATTTTCCGGGCCGTGGGCCTGCTTTTGATGGCCTGGGCCTTCTTTCGGGCCGAGCCGGGCGTTCGGCTGTCCCGGCGGGACGTGTGGCCCGTGCCCGGCCATCTGCTGCGCCGGCTTCTGGCCATCGGCCTGCCCGCCGGCGGGGAAAGCCTGTCCTACAATCTGTCCCAGGCCAGCTGCCTGGTGTTCGTGAACCTGATGGGCACCTATGTGGTCACCACCCGCATGTACGCGGCCATGTTCGCCAACTGCATTTATATGCTGGTCATGGCCATCAGCCAGGCCGGTCAGGTGCTGGTGGGCTACCTGGTGGGCGCCCGGGACCTGGACGGCGCACACCGGTGCACCCTGCAGGTTCTGAAACTGTCCTGCCCCATCACCGTGGGGCTGGCGGTGGTCATGGCCCTGCTGGGCGGGCCGCTGTTCAGCCTGTTCACCTCGGACCCGCGCATTCTGGCGCTGGGCCGTCAGATCCTTTGGGTCGAGGTGCTGCTGGAGGTGGGCCGCTCGGTAAACATCGTCATGGTGCGGCACCTGCAGGCCGCGGGGGACGTGCGCTTCCCCGTGGTGCTGGGCATCGTGTGCCAGTGGGCCGTGGCGGTGGGCCTGGGCTGGCTGCTGGGCGTGCACCTGGGCATGGGGCTGGTGGGCCTGTGGCTGGCCTTCGCCGCGGACGAGAACATCCGGGCCGTGCTGCTGCTGGCCCGCTGGATGCGCGGCAAATGGCGCACCATGAAAACCATCTGAAAAAAGCGGTCTTTCGGGAAAACCGGAAGACCGCTTTTTTTTTGCCCGCAAAAAATTTTTCGCAAACCCCTTGACAAAGAACGGAATTAGCTCTATAGTTAATTACACAAGTAATGAACAGCTTAACCAGGGAAAGGAGACGAGGGTTTGACCGGGAACTTCAACGACGCAACGTCCATTTACCTGCAAATTGCGGCGATGTTGGAGGACGACATCCTGCGGGGCGTGCTGCTGGAGCAGGAGCGGGTGCCCAGTACCAACGAACTGGCCCGGGCATACAGCATCAACCCCGCCACCGCGGCAAAAGGCATCAACCTTCTGGTCGAGGAAGGAATTTTGTACAAAAAACGGGGGATCGGCATGTTTGTGGCCCAGGGCGCCCATGACAAGATCATCGCAAAGCGGAAGGACGCATTTTATGAGACGTATGTCACCAGCCTGGTGCGGGAAGCACGGGCGCTGGGACTGACCAAAGAAGAGCTGAAGGCCATGATCGAACGGGCCCAGCAGTGAGGAGGAACAAAACATGGAACAGACATTACAGGCCAGCCATCTGGTCAAGCGATACGGCAAAAAAGAGGTGCTGCACGATGTGTCCCTGACCATCGAGCCGGGGGTCATCTACGGGCTCATCGGCCGCAACGGCGCGGGCAAGACCACGCTGCTCAGCATCCTCACGGCGCAGAACACCCACGACGCGGGCACCGTCACCTACGGGGGCCAGCCCGTGTGGGAAAACGAAAAGGCCCTGGCGGACCTGTGCTTTTCCCGCGAGCTCAGCGGCCAGATCTTGTTCGGGCAGAATACATACAAAGTAAAGGACTACCTGCTGGCGGCGTCCATGTACTATCCCCGGTGGGACAAAGCCTATGCCGACCAGCTGGTCCAGCGCTTCGGCCTGGACGTGAAAAAGAAGATCTGCAAGCTGTCCAAGGGCATGATGAGCATGGTCACCATTGTGCTGGCGCTGGCGTCCCGGGCGCCCATCACCATTCTGGACGAACCGGTGGCCGGGCTGGACGTGGTGGCCCGGGAAGACTTCTACAAAATTCTGCTGGACGATTACACCGAGACCGGCCGCACCTTTGTCATCTCCACCCACATCATTGAAGAGGCGGCCAACGTGTTTGAAAAGGTCATCATTCTCAACAACGGGCAGATTGCCGCTGTGGAAAACACCGAGGACTTTGTGGCGTCCTTCTCCTTTGTGTCCGGCCGGGAAGAGGACGTGGACGCGGTGACCGCGGGCCACGAGGTGCTGCACACCGAGCGCATGGGCCGCCAGAAGGGCGTGGCCGTGCGCGCGGCACGGGCCGTGATGGAGCGGGCCGCCGCGGGGCGGGACGTGGACATCAGCCCCGTCAGTCTGCAGAAAGCATTTGTCTATCTCACGGGCGAGGAGGCGCACCATGAAACTGCTTAAATTCAACCGCAATGTGCTGGCGCAGCTGTTCCTGCTTCTGGTGGGCTTTCAGGTCTTTTTCAGCGTGCTGAACATGCTGGGCGACCGCTCTCCGGAATACATGGCCGGTTACATGACCAGCGTGGGCGTCCTGTATCTGCTGCTGTTCCCCCTCATCATGATGACCATCTTCGCGGGCATCTCCGTGCACATCAGCCTCACCATGGGCGGGCTGCGCCGCACCCTGGGCTGGCAGCTGGCGGCGCTGAACGTGGTCTGCTGCGCGGTGGTGTGCGCTTCCCATTGGAGCAGCATGTGGGTGCTGAGCCGGATGTTCGGCTCCGATTCCCCCGTGTTCTTGGCGGGCTTCCCCCGTCTGGCCATGCTGGCCAGCGCCGGCACGCTGGTTCTGGGCGGGCTGGGCCTGTGGATGGGTCTGTGCGCCCAGCGCTGGGGCGGCAAGGCACTGGCGCTGTGCGCCCTGGCCGAGCTGGTGGTCGCCGGCGGAGTCATCACCTGGTTCGTGATCAGCTTCCTGAAGGGCGGCGCGGCCGGTGACATTCTGGCGTGGCTGCTGGCGCCCCGGGCGTCGGCTGCGTCTCTGGCGGCGGTGGCCGCCGGGTGCGCTGCGGTGGCGGCGCTGCTGCATCTTGCTTCCAATTGTTTGCTGAAAAAGGCGGTGGTTCGGGTATGAAACTGCGTTACATTCGGGGCGAACTTCGCTATGTGTTCAACGACTGGCCCGTCAGCCTGGGCCTGCTGGCGGGGCTGTGGCTGCTGACCGAAGCGGGCACCAACATCGGCATGCTGGTGTTTGGCACCGAAAAAACGGAATGGCAGTCCGCCTCCGGCGCGGTGGCTTTGTTCGGCGTGGCGCTGGCGGTGCTCCTGGTGGCCATCGTCCAGTATTCCAGCGGTTTTGAACTGGCCGTCTCCATGGGCCGCACCCGCAAGGGCTATCTGGTGTCCGCCTTTGTGGCCAACCTGGCCTTTGCGCTGGTGTTTGCCCTGGCGGCCTATCCCCTGAGCTGGGTCAGCGAGCTGATGCGCCGGGTGCTGTTCCCGGCCATGCCCCTGGCCGGCTCCTCGGCGCTGGCCTCCAACTATGGGCTGACGGTGTTCCATCACATGGCCTGGGTCATCCCCATGGGTGCGCTGACCGCCGCCGTTCTGGGCATGGTCATGGGCGCGCTGTGCCAGCGCTGGGGCCAGTACGGTTTTCTGGTCATCTGGCTGGGCGGCATTGCGCTGAGCACGCTGCTGGGCAAGGTGGCAGAGTTGTACGCCGCCGGCAGAACCGGCGTGTTCACCCCGCTGCTGGACACTGTGGCCGCTTTCTTTTCCGCGGTGCTGGCCTGGGGCACGGGCGGGGTCGTGGCGCTGTGGCTGGCCGTGCTGGCGCTGCTGTACCTCATCGGCTACATGGCGCTGCGCAAAGCGCCGGTCAAAGGCATTTGAGAGAGGAGTTTTTGGCATGACTTATAAACAAACGGTCTCCCGGTTGGGTGTGTGCTTTCTGTTTTTGATGCTGGTCACCCAGATCCTGCAGACCGCGGCCGCGCTGGCGGCCAACCTGCTGGCCCCCGGCCTGTACGAGACCGACTGGTTCATCTGGGTGCTCAGCTATGTGCCTTTGTACTGCATCGCCGTGCCCCTGTTTCTGCTGGTGGGCCGGGCGCTGCTGCCGGACAATGTCCCGGCCCCTGCGGACGGGCAGAAAATGACGGCCGGCCGCTGGCTCTCCACCGTGGTGCTGTGCCTGGGCGTCACCTATGCGTTCAACATTCTCTCCAGCATGCTGCTCACGGGCATCGGCATGCTCAAGGGCACCCCTGCCCAGAACCCGCTGGATATGCTGGTCTCCGCCTCGGGCCTTGTGTGGAACCTGCTGTTCGGCTGCGTGGTGGCCCCGGTGGGCGAGGAGCTGATCTTCCGCAAATGGATGTACGCCAAGCTGGGCCGCTTCGGCGACAAAGCCTATGTGCTGCTGGGCGGCGCGGTGTTCGGCCTGTTCCACGGCAATTTGTCCCAGATGTTCTACGCGGCGGTGCTGGGCAGCATTTTCTGCTGGATGTACCTGCGCACCGGCTCCCTTCTGGTGACCATCTCCCTGCACATGACCGTGAACGTCATCGGCATGGCCGTCATGCCCGCGCTGGCCATGAGCGAGGCCGGCACCATGGCGGCGGGCGTTCTGGTGATCGTGTTCCTCATCGCGGGCGGCGTGCTGGCGGTGCGCGGCTGGAAACGGCTGTACTGGACGGGCGGCGAAAACGCACCTGCCCGTCCGCTGGCGGCGCTGGCCACCCCGGGCATGCTGGGCTATCTGGTCATCTGCCTGGGAATGGTGTTCATCAGCCTGCTTTCCTGAATCGTGCAAAAAAGGGACCGCCCGCAGGCGGTCCCTTTTTTCATACCGGGGGCGGGTCCTGTACGGCAAACCGTTTTTGTGGTATCATAAGGAATGTTGAAAAAATAAAGGAGGATTCCTCGTTTTGAAATTTGTATCCTGGAATGTCAACGGGTTCCGCGCCGTGCTGGGCAAGGGCTTTGCGGAGACCTTCGCCGCGCTGGACGCGGACGTGTTCTGCCTGCAGGAGACCAAGATGCAGCCCGGTCAGGCCACGTTTTCTCCCGAGGGGTATCATCAGTACTGGTACTCCGCCGAGCGCAAGGGCTATTCCGGCACCGCCGTGTTCACAAAGCGCGAGCCGCTGAGCGTGCAGTACGGCATCGGCGTGGAAGCCCACAGCCACGAGGGCCGGGCCATCACCCTGGAGTTTGAGGACCTGTACCTGGTCAACGTGTACACCCCCAACAGCCAGGAGGGGCTGGCCCGCATCGATTACCGCATGCAGTGGGAGGACGATCTGCGCGCCTGGCTGCTGGCGCTGGACGCCAAAAAGCCCGTGGTCTACTGCGGCGATTTGAACGTGGCCCACAACGAGATCGACTTGAAGAACCCCGGCCCCAACCGGGGCAGCGCGGGCTTTTCCGACCAGGAGCGCGCCAAGATGACCCAGCTGCTGGACGCGGGCTTTGTGGACACTTTCCGCTTTCAGCACCCGGACGCCACGGGCGCCTATTCCTGGTGGAGCTACCGGTTCAACGCCCGCAAGAACAACGCGGGGTGGCGCATCGACTACTTCATCATCAGCAGCCGGCTGGCCGCCCGCCTGCAGGACGCGCGGATCTATCCCGACATTTTCGGTTCGGACCACTGCCCGGTGGGTCTGATTCTGGACGACAACGCATAAAGTAGGGGAGGATGTGCCAATGAAAAAATACGCGTTTGTGCTCATGGGCAATTACGACCCGGCCCGGGACAAAGCCGAGTTCACCCACGGCAAAAGCCTGACCCGCATCTGCACGGTGCGCAGCTTTGCCCAGGCCGAGCAGACCGTGGAAGCATTGTGGAAAGAGGGCTTCGGCGCGGTGGAAGTGTGCGGCGCCTTCGGACCGGACCGTGCCCGCCGCCTGGCAGAGCTGACGCAGCATCAGGTGGCCATCGGCTACGTGACCCACGACCCGGCGCTGGACGGGCTGTTCAGCGCCTTTTTCGGAGATTGAGCAAGGGGTGTGAACAAATTTGTTTGTGGACATTTTGAAAACCATTTTTCTGGGCATTGTGGAGGGCATCACCGAATGGCTGCCCATCTCCAGCACCGGCCACCTGATTTTGGCCGATGAGTTCATCCAGCTGGGTGTGACCGACGCCTTTAAAGAGATGTTTGACGTGGTCATCCAGCTGGGCGCCATTCTGGCGGTGGTGGTCATGTTCTGGCACAAGCTCTGGCCGTTTCAAAACGACCGCAGCGCCCAGGGCCTGGCCCGCTGGTGCCGGGAAGACGTGTGGCAGATGTGGTTCCACGTGCTGGTGGCCGTGCTTCCCAGCGTGGTCATCGGCCTGCCGCTGGACGACTGGCTCACCCAGCATTTCCACAACCCGCCGGTCATTGCCCTGATGTTGATTTTATACGGTGTGTTGTTTATTTGGATGGAAAATACAATTGGTAAACAACGTCCCCGGGTGCGGCGCATCGACCAGATCAACTACCGCATCGCGCTGTTCATCGGTGCGTTTCAGGTGCTCAGCCTGATCCCGGGCACCAGCCGTTCGGGCGCCACCATTCTGGGCGCCATGATCATCGGCTGTTCCCGCACCATCGCGGCCGAGTTCACGTTCTTCCTGGCGGTGCCCACCATGTTCGGCGCCAGCCTTTTGAAGATCGTCAAATTCCTGCTGGAGAGCGAAACGGGCTTTTCCGGGCAGGAGATCGTCATTCTGCTGGTGGGCATGGTCACGGCCTTTGTGGTGTCGCTGGCGTGCATCCGGTTCCTGATGAACTTTGTGAAAAAGCACGACTACAAGGTGTTCGGCTGGTACCGCATCGTGCTGGGCGTGCTGGTGCTGGGCTACTTCTTCGGGCTGAAACCGCTGCTGGCGGGCTGATGAAAACAGAAAAAACCGCGCGCTTTCAAAAGCGCGCGGTTTTTTTGTGCCGCGGGTTCTCACGCCTCGTACAGGCGGATGGCCATGACCGTGATGTCGTCGGGCCGGTCGCAGCAGTTGCGGGCGGCCCGGGCCACCGCGTCCGCCAGCATCTGGGGCGTGTCGGCGCTGTGCATCACCAGCTGGCTGTTCATCCAGGCCATGCCGCCGGCCAGGGCGCCGTCGCTCACCAGCACCAGGCAGTCCCCGGCGTTCAGCACCAGCTCGCTTTCGGAACTGAGCACCTTTTTCAAAATGCCGATGGGCACGCTGGTCTGCCCGTGGACCGAGGTCTGGTTGCCGTGAATGAGGAAGCTGGGCACCGCCCCGGCCTTGAACAGCCGCGCCGCACCGGTGTACAGGTCAATGGTCACCGCGTCCAGAGTGGTGGCGGCCTCGTCGTCGCTTTTCAGCGCCAGCGCCACGTTCACCAGCCGGGCGGCCTCGGCCTGGCCGAACCCGGCTCCCAGCAGCTGCCCGGCCAGCCGCGCCGCCAGCACGCCGTCCACCGCCGCGGCCTTGCCTGTGCCCATGCCGTCGCACAGCACCGCGTGGGCCCGGCCCGGCACCCGC
Organism: Owariibacterium komagatae; assembly: GCF_045865535.1. GTDB lineage: Bacteria > Bacillota > Clostridia > Oscillospirales > Ruminococcaceae > Ruthenibacterium > Ruthenibacterium komagatae. The sequence continues at coordinate 1,685,325 of NZ_AP031406.1, read as the reverse complement.
TCCAGCACCTGGGTGGCGTCCGCGGATACCTGGCCGTCCGCCGGCAGGCTGCACACGCCGAACCGGGCCGCAAAGCGGGGCCGTTCCTGAAACAGCAGCAGCGTGCTGCCCGGGTTCTGGGTGCACACCGCCCGGGCAAACCGCCGCCGGCACAGCTGCGAGACCTCCCGGGTCAGGGTGCACAGCTCGTTCTGGTCGAATTCAATGCGGGACAGCGTCACCGCCGCATGCAGCCGGCCCTCGCTGTCGGCGGCCACACTCACGTCCAGCGGGGCCAGGCCCAGGTCCTCGAACAGCTGCTCCAGCCGCCGGGCTTTGCGCCGGTCGGGCAGCTCTTCCATCACCACCTGCCCGGCCAGATCTCCCAGCGCGCAGGCCATGGCGCCGTACTGCTCGCACAGCGCTGCCCGGGTGGCGGTGCTGCGGCTGTACTGCCCCCGCCGGGTGGCCAGGGCGATGGCCTCCCGGTTCAGCGCCGCCGCCAGCCGGGCAGGCGCCAGGCAGTAGGTGGACAGGGGCGAGGGGATGTCCGCCGCGGTCACGCCCTGTTCCGAGTTCACCAGCGGCTCCAGCTTGTTGAAGCAGTCGTAGGTGTCGGCGCTGCGGGTCACCCAGCAGTCGGTGTTCCGCTCGCAGTCGTGGCAGCACCGGTCCGCCACCCGGGCGCACAGGTCCGCATAGTGCTCCTGCCGGGGCGGCAGCTTTTCGCACACCTGCTGCACCGTGCGGCCCACCGCCTGCAGCGCCCCCGCAAAGGCCGTCAGCCGTCCCGCCAGCGTGGCACAGGCCGCCCGGCTGGCCGTGCCCTCCACGCCCTGGGCAAAGGGCTCCAGCCAGGCCGCGGGCACCAGCGTGAACGCCAGCGCACCGGCGCACAGCTCCGCCATCAGCCGAAATCCCGCCTGGGCGTCCGGTGCGCACCACACCCCCAGAAAGCCCGCGGTGCAGAACGTCAGCGCCGTCAGACCCCGGCCCCGGGGTGCCAAAAGTCCCGCCGCCAGCCCGGCCGCCGCCAACGCCGGCCCCGCGTGCAAAGCGCCGTCCGTGACGCACAGGGCCACCGCGGCCGTGGTGGCCGTCACCGCCGCGGCTCCCGGTCCGGCTTTCCAGGCCGCCGCCAGCGTCAGAAAGGCCCCCGCCGCGTGGGCCGGCGAAAACCCGAAGGGCTGCAGCGGCGCCAGACACACCAGCCCGCCCATCAGCGCAAAGTACACCGCGCACCGGGCCTCCGGGTCGCTTTGCTGCAGGATCCGCACCGGGTGGGCAAAAAACACCGTCAGAAAATAGCCCAGCCCCAAGATCAGCAGCGCTTCGGCCGCGCCCGCCAGAATGGCCGTCAGCCCGCCGCCCGCCGCCACGCCCAGCCCGGCGTGCAGCAGGCAGTAGCACACGCCCCCGGCACACAGGGGCGCCATGGGCAGATCCCGGTACCGGGCCGCACCGCCCAGAAGCCGCAGCAGTACCACCGCCAGCACTGCCCCCAGATAGGCCGCCGCACCCGGCGCCGAAAGCCCCAGAATGTACCCCAGCGCCGCGCCCGTGCCCGCACACACCACATAGGACGGCGGCATGGCTGCCGCCACACACAGCCCCAGCGGCAAAAGCTGCCCGAACACCGGCGCACGCGCCGCACAGAAGGCCGTCAGCGCCGCCGCGCCCTGCCACACCACCGGCCAAATCCGCATCTCGCGCAGCACAGGCCGCAGTTTGGGCGCCTGTCGCGTTTTTACAGACATTTGTCTCACCTGTCTTTCCCGTTTTCCGGGGCGTTTTGCATGCCGCCCCCCGCATGGAATGTTTTTATTATATGGTAATAATTGGAAATTTTTTGTCTGTTTGTGGGACAAGCCTTCCCGCGTTGAATTTGGCGTGCGTGTGTGCTATACTGGCAATAAACATGCAGGAACCGAGGAGACAATATGGAACAGACAAAAAAACGCATTCTGTCGGGCATTCAGCCCACGGGCACCTTCACGCTGGGCAATTACGTGGGGGCCGTGCGCAACTGGGACGCGCTGCAGGATGATTACGAATGTGTGTATATGGTGGCCAACATGCACGCCATCACCGTGCGGCAAACCCCGGCGGATCTGCGGCGGCAGACCCGTGAGGCGGCGGCGCTGCTGCTGGCCTGCGGCATCGACCCGGCCAAAAGCGTGCTGTTTGTGCAAAGCCACGTGCCCGCCCATGCGGAGCTCAGCTGGGTGCTGGGGTGCAACTGCCCCTTCGGCGATCTGACCCGCATGCACCAGTTCAAGGAGAAAAGCGCCAAACACCCCGAGGACATCAATGCCGGCCTGTTCACCTATCCGGTGCTCATGGCCGCGGACATTCTGCTTTACAACGCGGACCTGGTGCCTGTGGGCGTGGACCAGAAGCAGCATCTGGAGCTGGCCCGCAACATCGCCCAGCGGTTCAACTTCGTGTACGGCGACACCTTTGTGGTGCCCGACGGCTATTTTAACAAAACCGGTGCCAAGATCATGAGCCTGCAGGAGCCGGACAAAAAGATGAGCAAAAGCGACACCAACGTCAACAGTTTTGTGCTGATGCTGGATGACCCCGACACCATCGTGCGCAAGTTCAAGCGCGCGGTCACCGACTCGGACGGCTGCGTGCGCGCGGCCCAGGAAAAACCGGGCGTCACCAACCTGATGAGCATTTACAGCGTGTTCACCGGCAAGGACTTCGCCGCCATCGAGCACGAGTTTGAGGGCCGGGGCTACGGCGAGTTGAAGATGGCCGTCGCCCAAAGCGTCATCGATGTGTTCGCGCCCATTCAGGCCGAGTACAAGCGCATCCTGGCCGACAAAACCTACCTGGACGGCGTGCTCACCCAGGGCGCGCAGCAGGCCACGGCCATGGCCGAGCGCACCCTGCGCAAGGTGTACAAGAAAGTGGGCTTTTTGCAGCTGTGAACAAAAGAGGAAAGGCTTGGCCTTTCCTTTTTTTTGCGTAAAATGTGAAATTTTTCGCCACTTTTTGCACATCTCCCAAAAAAATGCCCGCAGGGTCATGCATTTTCGTAAAATACCAAAAAATCTCTTTTATTCCATATATTGACAATTAATGGAATTTTTTGTATACTAAGACACAAGATATGACATTGCTGGCAACGGAGGATCAAGCTATGAAATCGACAGGAATCGTGCGTCCGGTGGACAATCTGGGACGTGTTGTGCTGCCCATCGAGCTGCGGCACAATCTGCACATCGACAAAAACGCGTCGCTGGAAATTTATGTGGACGGAGACAGCATCGTGCTGAAAAAGTATCAGCCGGCCTGCATCTTCTGCGGAAGCGCCGAAGATGTGGTCAACTATCAGGGCCGGAACATCTGCGGGGCCTGCCGTAAAATCATCGGCCAGCTGCCCTCGGCACAGGACGGCGAATAACAACAAAAAAACCGGCATGGCTTCGGCCATGCCGGTTTTGTTTTTTATGCCGTCTGCTCGGCGAAATTGCCGGTGTACAGCTGGTAGTAGCGGCCCTTCTGGGCAATCAGCTCGTCGTGGGTGCCCCGCTCGATGATGCGTCCGTGCTCCAGCACCATGATGCAGTCGGCGTTGCGCACGGTGCTCAGCCGGTGGGCGATCACGAAGGTGGTGCGCCCGTACATCAGCGCGTCCATGCCGGCCTGTACCAGCGCCTCGGTGCGGGTGTCGATGGAAGAGGTGGCCTCGTCCAAAATCAGCACGGGCGGGTCGGCCACCGCGGCCCGGGCAATGGCCAGCAGCTGCCGCTGGCCCTGGGAAAGGTTGGCGCCGTCGCCGGTCAAAAGGGTGTTGTAGCCGTCGGGCAGGCGCTCAATGAAGCCGTGGGCGTTGGCCAGCTTGGCCGCGGCGATGCATTCTTCGTCCGTTGCGTCCAGGTTGCCGTAGCGGATGTTGTCCATCACCGTGCCGGTGAACAGGTGCGTGTCCTGCAGCACAATGCCCAGGGTGCGGCGCAGCGCCGGCTTTTTGATTTTGGTGATGTTGATGCCGTCGTAGCGGATCTTGCCGTCCTGAATGTCGTAAAACCGGTTGATCAGGTTGGTGATGGTGGTTTTGCCCGCGCCCGTGGAGCCCACGAAGGCGATTTTCTGGCCGGGCTTTGCATACAGTTTGATGTCGTGCAGCACGATTTTTTCGTCGGTGTAGCCGAAGTCCACGCCGTCAAATACAATGCCGCCTTCCAGCTTGGTGTAGGTGACGGTGCCGTCGGCCTTGTGGGGGTGTTTCCAGGCCCACACGCCGGTGCGCTCGTCGGTGGGCACCAGGCTGCCGTCGGCCCGCTCTTTGGCGTTGACCATCTCCACATAGCCTTCGTCCTGCTCGGGGGTCTGGTCCATCGTTTCAAACACGCGCTGGGCGCCCGCGGCAGCCATCACGATGGAGTTCATCTGCTGGCTGATCTGGGTGATGGGCTGGGTGAAGCTCTTGTTCAGGCTGACGAAGGCCACAATGGTGCCCACGGTCACGCCGCCCACGCCGTTCAGTGCCAGCAGCGCGCCGATCACCGCGCACAGCACATAGCTCAGGTTGCCGATGTTGGCGTTGATGGGCATGGTGATGTTGGCGTAGGCGTTGGCCTTGTCGGCGCTGTCCCGCAGCTTGTCGTTCAGCACCCGGAACCCGTCACGGGCCTGCTGCTCGTGGCAGAACACCTTGACCACCTTCTGGCCGTCCAGCATCTCTTCAATGTAGCCGTCCACCGCGCCCAGGTCCCGCTGCTGCAAGCCGAAATACTTGCCCGAAAGGCCCGACAGCTTGCGCGTTACAAACAGCATCACACAGGCCATGGCCAGGGTGATCAGCGACAGAGGCACGTTCAGGATCAGCATGCTCACCAGGGTCACCACCAGGGTGGCGGCCGCATGAATGGTCTGGGGCACGCTCTGGCTCAGGAACTGGCGCAGGGTGTCCACGTCGTTGGTGTACACGGACATGATGTCGCCGTGGGCATGGGTGTCAAAATAGGAAATGGGCAGGGCCTCCATGCGGGTGAACAGCTGAATGCGCAGCCGCTTCATGGTTCCCTGGCTGACGCTGACCATGATGCGGTTGTAGGCGTAGGCCGCCACAATGCCCACCGCGTACAGGGCCGCCAGTTTGGTCAGCGCTGCGGCCAGAGGCGCGAAGTCCGGGTTTTCCACGCTCAGCATGGGCAGAATGTAATCGTCCACCAAAGACTGAATGAACACCGTGCCCCGCAGCGTGGCGATGGCCGCCAGCAGAATGCACACCACCACCACGGCAAAGGCCGCCGCGTAGTTGTGCAGCATGTACCGGACCAGCCGGCCCAGGCTTTTCATGGATGCTGCTTCCAATCGTTTTTGTTTCATGGCATCACACCTCCTTGCCGGGCTGGTCGAAATCGCCGCCGCCCTTGCTCTGGGACTCGTAGATGTCCCGGTAAATTTCGTTGGTCTTCAAAAGCTCCTCGTGGGTGCCGAAGCCGTTTACCCGGCCGCCGTCCAGCACCAGAATGCGGTCCGCATGCTGCACGCTGGAAATGCGCTGGGCAATGATCAGCTTGGTGGTACCCGGAATGTACGTCTGGAACGCCTGCCGGATGGAGGCGTCCGTGGCGGTGTCCACGGCGCTGGTGGAATCGTCCAGAATCAGCACCTTGGGCTTTTTCAAAAGGGCGCGGGCAATGCACAGCCGCTGCTTCTGCCCGCCGGACACGTTGGTGCCGCCCCGCTCGATGAAGGTGTCGTAACCGTCGGGCATCTGGCGGATGAACTCGTCCGCACAGGCGGCGCGGCACACCTCTTCGCATTGTTCACGGGTGGCGTTTTCATCGCCCCAGCGCAGGTTTTCCAAAATGGTACCCGAGAACAGCACGTTCTTCTGCAGCACCACGGCCACCTGGTTGCGCAACGCTTCCATGTCGTATTCCCGCACGTCGCGGCCGCCCACGTGCACGCTGCCCTCGCTGGCATCGTACAGACGGCTGATCAGGTTCACAAGGCTGGTTTTGCCGCAGCCCGTGCCGCCGATGATGCCCACCGTCTCACCCGACCGGATGTGCACGTCGATGTCCGTCAGCACGTTTTTGCCGGTGCCGTGGCGGTAAGCGAAGGACACATGGTCAAAGTCGATGCTGCCGTCGGCCAGTTCCTTCACCGGCTCGACAGGGTTGTGCAGTTCGGGTTTTTCGCTCAGCACCTGCTCAATGCGGCGCACACTGGCGGCACTCATGGTAATCATTACAAAAATCATGCTCAGCATCATCAGGCTCATCATGATGGACATGATGTAGCTCAGCATGGAGGTCAGCTGGCCGGTGGTCATGGTGCCGCCCACAATGAACTGGGCGCCCAGCCAGGCCACTGCCAGAATGCAGCTGTAGATCACCAGCATCATGGCCGGGTTGTTGAAGGACAGCAGCCCTTCGGCTTTGACGAACAGCCGGTACAGGTTGTCGGCCGCGCGGGTGAATTTTTCGTTTTCGTAGCCTTCGCGCACGTAGGCTTTCACCACGCGGATGGCGGATACGTTTTCCTGCACGCTGGCGTTCAGATCGTCGTATTTGGCGAACACAACGTCAAACAGCTTCAGCGTGGCCCGCACGATCAGCGCCAGCACCGCCGCCAGAAACACCATGCCCGCCACAAAGGCCCAGCTCAGCCGCGGGTTGATGAGGAAGGCCATCACCATGCTGCACACCAGCATCAGCGGCGCGCGCACGGCAATGCGCAAAATCATTTGAAAAGCGTTCTGCACGTTGGTCACGTCCGTGGTCATACGGGTCACCAGGCTGGCCGTGCCGAAGTGGTCAATGTTGGAAAAAGAAAATTCCTGCACATGGTCGTACAGGCTCTGGCGCAAATTGCACGCAAAGCCCGCCGAGGCCCGGGCCGCAAACCGGCCGGCCAGTGCGCCGAACAAAAGGCTCAGCGCCGCCATCACAATCATCAGTACGCCGTAGCGCAGCACGTTGTTGATGTTGCTTTTCTGCAGGCCCTCGTCGATGATCAGGGCGGTCACAAAGGGCAAAAGCACCTCCATGACCACCTCCAGCGCGGCGAAAAGCGGCGTGAGCAGCGTCTCTTTTTTATATTGTCGTATTTGACTGAGAACGGTTTCCATCCAAGTGTTCCTCCTTGTTCAAATTCTGAAGAATGCGCATCTGAAAGCAAAGCAGCGCTTCGATTTCCTGCGGTGAAAACCCGTCGAAAATCTGCGCTTCCGTTCGGGCGGCCAGCCGGTCCAGCGTCTGCTTCAGCTCCAGGGCCCGGTCTGTGGGTTCAATCAGCTTCTGGCGCTCGTCCTCGGGTGCGGTGCGCAGGGTGAGAAAGCCCTTTTCCCGCAGCTTCTTCAAAAGTTCGCTCACCGCCGCCCGCGACAGCCCCAGGCCCCGGTGCAGCTCGGTGGAGCACAGCCGCTGGTGAGGCCGCGTCAGAATGTACAGCAGCAGGTGCCCCTGGGCCGCAGTCAGGTCCGTGCGCAGAAAAAAACGGCTGATGGAATGTTCCATCCCCGCGTGAATGCGCCGGAAATTGTTCACCGCCGTGCGCCGGTCATCCTGTTTCACAGCATGCCCTCCTTTCCGATGATTCGGTCCGAAATCATTCGGACCCTTATCATTTTATACCGCAAATTCACTTGAAAGTGAAATACAAATCTCTTATAATCTATAAAAAAGATGAATTGATATTCATAGAAGAGGTGAGCGAAATGAACACCACGCAGCTGGAATGTTTTCTCGCTGTGGCGGAATATTTAAACTTCTCCAAAGCGGCCGAGGCCGTGCGCATCAGCCAGCCGGCGGTCAGCCACCAGATCTCCGCGCTGGAGGCGGAGCTGGGCGCGCAGCTGTTTGTGCGCACCAGCCGCAATGTGGAGCTGACGGCGGCGGGCGCCCAGTTCCTGCCCTCGGCGGACCGCATTCTGCACCTGGCCGGCGCGGCCCGGGCCCGGCTGCACCAGGCGGAACAGCAGATCAGTCTGCCGCTGCGCATCGGCTGTCACAATCAGATGGAGATGGACTTTCTGCCCCAGGCCCTGCGCCGCCTGCGGGCCGAATACCCGGATTTGCAGCCGGAGGTGCGGCTGATTCCCTTTGAATCGCTTTCCAACCTGCTGGAGGACGGAAACATTCATGTGATGCTGGGCTTTCGCTCACCGTCCCGCAAAAAAAGCGGCACGCTTTTTCAGGAGCTGGTGCGCTGCCCCATTGTGTGCGTGTGCGGGCACGACCACGCCCTGGCACAGCACACCAGCCTCACCCAGGACCAGCTGCAGGGGGAGATGGTGGTCTGCGCGCCCCACAAAGGCCCCGAGGCGGTGTTCCACGCCCAGGGCGATGTGCTGCACCGCCATTCCATGACCCGGGTGCTGTTCACCGACGGGTACGAAGGCACCGTCACGCTGCTGCGGGCGGGGTTCGGCTTTGCCCTCATGCCGGACATTCCCCGGGTGCGCCTGCCGGATCTGCGCTACATCCCCGTGGAGGGCATGGAGAGCCTTTCCTTCGGCGTCCATTACAAGACCTTGCGGGGCAACGCGCCCCTGAAGCGTTTTTTGTCCATTTTACAAACCTGTGTGGAGGACGATTTGTACGACGTGCTCACCGACGCGGTGGGCTGCTTTCAAAAGCTGCACCCCGAGCCCGTTCCCTTCGAGCCGGATCCGGACCTGTACCGGTGAGGGGGCGTATGCCCCCTTGACCCGGGGTGGAAAAGCGGGGATACTGAGCTTATAGGTTAGTTATAACTAACCAAAGAAGGAGGCTCGACCATGAAAGACTACGAGGCGCTGAGCCGGGCGCATTTCAACCGGCAGGCGGCGCAGTACGACCGCAACACAGCGGTGTATTATTCCGGCCCGGCCAAGCTCAGCTGCCAGGACGCGGCGGCCTTCCTGCGGGACAAACCCTACCGGCGGCTGCTGGACGTGGGGTGCGGCACCGGGCATCTGCTGCAGCTGCTGGCCCGGCAGCGCCCGGCGGAGTACGCAGGGCTGGACCTGGCCGAAAACATGGTGGCCGTGGCCCGGCGCATGGAGAAAAACGGGTTCCGGGTGGAGGGCCACTGGAAGATCAAGGGCTTTGTGTACACCGTGGCGGGCCGCAAACCGTAACAAAAGAAAAAAGCAGCGCCGGGGGCAGTCGGCGCTGCTTTTAAGAAGGGGGCGGGGGGCATCCGCCCTCTGTCAGGAGGAAAGCAAAGGAAGCAGTACTTCAAATTCCGCGCCCCAGCCCGGGTGGGGCGGCTGCACCAGGCAGATGGAACCGCCGTGGGCCTCTACGATCTTGCGGCTGATGGCCAGCCCCAGCCCGGAGCCCTGCCGGGTGGTGCGGGCCTCGTCCCCCACTACAAAGGGGTCGAAGATCCGCTCGGTCAGGTCCAGGGGAATGCCGGTGCCGCTGTCCGCGATCAGCAGCCGGGCCTGGCCCTCCCGCAGGGACAGGGAAAACAGCATCCGGGTGCCGGCGGGGTTGTGCTTCAGCGCGTTGCCCACCAGATTTTCCAGCACCCGCACAAAGGCAGTCTTGTCCAGCGCGCAGCGCAGCGGCTCCTCGGGAATATCGATCTGGGGCGCAAAGCCGGCCAGTTCCAGTTCGCTGTACTTGCCGGCCAGATACTCCCGCAGCACTTCGCACAGGTCCATGGGTTCCGTGTGCAGGGTGAACTGAGGGTGCTCCAGCTTGCTGTATTCGTGGAACGACTCGATCAGGTCCGTCAGGCGGTTGGCCTTCTGCTGGATGATGTCCAGATAGTCGGGCACCTTTTCCGGCGGCACCAGCCCGTCCCGCACGGCCTTTGCGTAACCCTGGATCACGGTGATGGGCGTTTTCAGATCGTGGGAGATGTCCGCCAGCAGCTTCTGGCGGTTCTGCTCCAGCGCAATGCGCTGCAATTCGCTCTCCTGCAGGCGGCTGGCCAGACGGTTGAATGCCTGGCAAATTTCCTCAAATTCCCGCGGCCCCCGGTACTGGATGGGGTGGTACGACCGCTGGTGCGCCAGCGCCGAAAGCCCGTGGCTCAGCTTGTTCAGGGGGCGGCTCACCCGGCGGCTCAGCCATTGAGTCATGCCCACCAGTACCACCGCGTACACCAGCAGAAACAGCACCAGTGTGCGCAGCCAGATGTTGCCCAGCGTCCCGCCCAAAGGCAGGGACTCCGCTTCATACAGGATCAGCCAGCGGCTTTCTCCGTCCTCGCCGGTAAAGGGGTGCTTCCAGATCAGATAGTCTTCCGGCAGGGTCTGGGTCAGGTAGCCGTAGGCCCGCCCGTCCAGCGCACCGCCCGAATACCCCGGAATGGAGCCGTAGGCGATGGTCCCGTCCGGCCGCAGAATCAGCGGCTCCTGAGACAGCAGGTAGTCGTTGGCGGACATGGCGTCGCTGGCCACCAGGGTCATCTCGCCCTGGGCGCTCTCCCAGCGGCTCACCGAGCGGTACACCCCCTGCTGGTGAAGGGGCACACAGGCCAGCTCGTCGGGGGTGAAATCGCCGCCGCCCTCCCGCTGGGTGTACAGCACCCGGCCATTTGAATCGGTCACCTGAATGTATCCGCCCTCGCCCAGCACCTTTTCCGCCGGGAACCGGTCGTACCGGCCCTGGCGCAGCAGTGCGTCGTACTCGGTCAGGTCCCGCTGGGACACAGGGGTGATGGCGCTGGCGCTGTCGTGCATGGCCCAGCCAAGCAGCAGGGCTCCCGCGGCCAGAAGCAGCAGGCTGAACGCGGCGAAATAGCGCAGCAGTGTATGAAAATATCCGGAACGTTTACTCCACAGCTTCAATTTTGTATCCCAACCCTCTCACGGTAATAATGAAGCGCGGGCGGCGCGGATCGTCCTCGATCTTGTCCCGCAGCTTGGAGATGTGCACCATCATGGTGTTTTCGTCGCTTTCAAAGCAGGCACCGCTGACGGCCTCGTACAGCTGCACTTTGGTAAAAATGCGCCCGGGGGCGCTCATCAGACAGGCCAGGATCTTGTACTCGGTGGGCGTCAGGGCAATGGACACACCGTTTTTGGTCACGCACAAGGCGCCCGGGTCCAGCCGCAGCGGGCCCACCACTGCGGGGGCCGGCGCCGGGCTTTGGTTCAGTTCGTAAAACCGGCGCAGGTTGGCCTTCACCCGCGCAATGATCTCCAGCGGGTTGAAGGGTTTGGTCAGGTAATCGTCCGCGCCCAGCTCCAGCCCCAGGATCTTGTCGCTGTCCGCGTTTTTGGCCGACAGGATCAAAATGGGCATGCTGCTGATGGCCCGCAGGCTGCGGGTCAGCTCGTACCCGTTCATGCGGGGCATCATGATGTCCAGCACCGCCAGGTCCACAGGGTGGGTGCGGGCCAGCTCCAGGGCGGCGGCGCCGTCGGGCGCGCACAGCACCTTGTAACCGCTGCTCTCCAGATACAGCCGCATCAGATTGGTGATGTCCTGATCGTCCTCGGCAACCAGAATGGTGTATGCCATGAAAAACCACCTCGCAGAAAAAATAGGGGGGAACGCACCTTCATTGTACACGATGCGCCCGCCCCATGAAAAGGCCTATTCGTAGCGCAGCGCCTCAATGGGGTCCAAAAGGGCCGCCCGCCGGGCCGGATAATACCCGAAGAACACGCCGATGGCCATGGAAAAGGCCACCGCCACCACCGCCGCCGGCACCGAAGGCCGCACCGGATAGTTCATCACCACGGCTCCGGCGCTGCCCACGGCCACGCCCAGCACCACGCCGATCAGCCCGCCGATGAGACAGATGATGACCGCCTCCACAATGAACTGCAGCAGGATCACCCGGCTCTTGGCGCCCAGCGCCATGCGCACGCCGATCTCCCGGGTGCGCTCGGTGACGGATACCATCATAATGTTCATCACGCCGATGCCGCCCACCAGCAGACTGATGGCCGCAATGGCGCTGATGCCCAGCTTCATGTTCTGCATCACCTTGTCCATGGACTTGACCGCCTCTTCCAGGCTGGACACCGACACGGTGAAATAGGGGTTGCGGGCGTAATAGCTGCCAAAGTAGGCCCGGGTGCGCTCCATGAAGGGCTTGCTTTCCACACCGTCTTTGGTCTGCAGGGTCAGAGTCTGGTAGCCGGGGGTGCGCTGCAGCAGGCGCACGCCGCTGTCCACGGGCATATATACCTCGGTGGAGGTGGGTTTGCTTCGTCCCTCCTGCTTGTGCTGGTAGACGCCCACAATGTACAGCCGCAGGGGAATGCCGTTCACATCCGTGCGGAAGCTTTTTCCCAGTGCGTCGGCGGGCTTGGCCCGGCTGCCGAAATACTGGGTCACAAAGCGGTCGCTGACAACGGCCACGGCCCGGCCGTCCGCGCCGTCCCGGTCGGTGAGGAACCGCCCGGCCAGCAGCTGCAGCTTGGCCTGTACCGCCTGGTCGGGCGATACGCCCAGCAGCTGCCCTTCGGCCTTGAAGCGGCCGTTGGTGGCGGTGATGCTGCCCAGCTCTTCCCGAACCACCAGCGCCTTCAGCTGGTCGGCGAATTTTTTCCGGTAATCCTCCAGCATTTCCCCCGTCAGAAGGTCCGAGGGTTCCGGGCTGCGGTATTCAAAGTTCTCAAACAAAGCGTCCTGTTCGCCGGCATCCAGTTCGTCAAAATTCACATTGGCAAAGGGGTCGTCTTTCTGGGTCACGCTCACGGTCACGTCCCGGGCGCCCAGACCGGCCATCTCCTGTTCCACAGACCCGGACAGCGAGTCGCCCACCGTGATGATGGCGATCACCGCCCCGATGCCGATGATGATGCCCAGCATGGTCAGCAGGGCCCGCAGTTTGTTGGCCCGCAGGCTGCCCAGCGCCAGGCGCACGTTTTCAGAAAGCGGCATGGCTGGTTCCCTCCTTGCGCTGATCTGCCAGAATGCGCCCGTCCCGCAGGGTGATCACCCGGGGGCATTCGGCGGCCAGTTCCCGGCTGTGGGTGATGAGCACAATGGTCTTTCCCTGCCGGTGCAGATCGTGAAAAATGTCCATCACGTGGCGGCTGGTCTGGGAGTCCAGCGCGCCGGTGGGCTCGTCCGCCAGCAGAATGGCCGGGTCGTTCACCAGGCTGCGGGCGATGGCCACCCGCTGCTTCTGCCCGCCGGACAGTTCGCTGGGCTGGTGAAAGCGGCGCTGCTCCATGCCCACCCGGCGCAGCAGCTGGGTGGCCCGTGCCTCCCGGTCGCGGGCGGGCACCCCGGCATACAGCATGGGCAGCTCCACATTGCGCTGGGCCGTGGTGCGGGCGATCAGGTTGAAATTCTGAAACACGAACCCGATCTTCCGATTGCGCACCTCGCTCATCTGGTCCCGCCCGGCGGTGCGCACGTCCGTGCCGTCCAGCACATAGGTGCCTTGGGTGGGCTTGTCCAGCACGCCGATGATGTTCATCAGCGTGGATTTGCCGCTGCCGCTTTCGCCCACAATGGCCACGAACTCCCCGGGCCACACCGTCAGGTCAATGCCGTGCAAAATCTCCAGTTCGTTCTCCTTGCCCACGTTGTAGGTTTTGACGATGCCCCGCATCTCGATCAGCGGCTTCATGGCGTGCCACCGCCTTCTGCGTCGGGCAGGGTGCTGGCGTCCGCCAGCACTTCCATGCCGTCGGTCAGCTGCGCGCCGCTGATCTCCACCGCGTAGTCGTTTTTCATGCCCGTCTGCACCCGCACCGGGGCAAAGCGGCCGTCCGGCTGGCGCACCTGGATCACGTCCATGCCGTCGCCGTCGGGCTGCACCGCGTCCAGCGGCACGGTGTACACGTCTTTTTTCTGGTTCAGAATGATCTCCGCCTTGGCCTTGGCCCCGATGAAAATGTTCTCCGGGTCCTGAATGGCAATGTCCGCCGAAAAGCCCGCCGAAGTGCCGCCGCCCTCGCCGGAAGACCCGGCAGTGGGGGAGATGCGGGATACCTTGCCCCGCAGCGCCGTGGGCGAGGCGTCGCTGGTGATGGAGGCGGCCAGCCCCACCTGCACTTTCTGAATGGCGTATTCAGGGATGGTCACCGACACGATCAGATCGTCCGTGGCCTGGATCACCGCCACATCGCCTTTGCAGATGCTGCCTACGTTCACCTTCAGTTCCGTCACCTTGCCGTCGGTTTCCGCCCGCAGCACGGTGCTCTCCAGGCTTTTCTTCAAATCGGCCAGGGCCGCGTCGGCCACGCCGCGCTTTTCCTGCTTTTCAGCCTGCTGCAGGTCTGCGATGGCGCTGTTCACCGTCTGGTCGCAGGCGTTCAGGGCCTGGGTGCGGGCGGCAGCCGCCTGCTCCAAAGCGCTCTGGGCCTCCACCTGCCGGGCCGACGCCTCGTCGTAGGTCTGCCGGGCGCGCTCCAGCTCACCGGCGTAGCGCTCAAACTCGTACAAAGCGCGGGCGTCGGCCAAAGCGGTGTCCGCCTGCCGCGCCTGCTCTTCCGCGGCCTGGTAGGCGGCATAGGCGTCGCCCTCGGCTGCACCGCCCGCGGCGATCCAGCTGTCATAGGCGGTCTGCCGGGCGGCGTTGGCCGCAGCGGCCGCGCTCTCGGCCGGGGCCACGGCCTTCATCATGGTGTCGTAATGGGTGCGTGCGTCGTTGTAGGCGGGCAGGGCGGCCTGGGTGGCTGCCGCGGCCTTGTCCCGCTGGGCGGTGGCCTCGTTCACGCGCACGTCCTGGGTCTGGCGCTCGGTGTCCCGGGCGCGTTTGGCGGCGGACAGCGCGTCGGCGGCCTTGGTCACCGCGTCCTTCAGCTGCTGCTTTTCGCCGCTCAGTTCCTTTTCCTTGTCCTGAATGGCCCGGCGGATGTCCGTGTCGTCCAGCGTGCAGATCACGTCGCCTTTTTTCACCACGTCGCCCACCTTCACGTTCACGGCCACCACCTTGCTGGTCAGGGATGTGGTCACCGAGGAAACCCGGGCGCTCTGCACCAGACCCGACACGTTCACCGACTCGGTCAGTTCGCCCTTGGTCAGGGTCACGGTGCGGGCATAATTCAAATCGTCGCCTGCATCGCCGCCTTTGCGGTGCAGCAGGGCAAAGGCGCCGCCGCCCGCCGCCAGCACCACGGCCAGCGCCAGTACGGCTGCGGTCAGGCGCTTGTGCCGCGCCAGAACAGGCAAAATCGTTTTTTTCATCACAGCTCTTCCTTTCTTTCGGCTTTGGGTTCAGCATAACACGCCTACCTTTACGCCGCCTTTACGTCCGCCTTAAGATTTGTAAAGGTTTGAAAAAAGAGCAAAAAAACCGGCACCCCGCGCGCAGCGCCGGGGTGCCGGTCCTTTTTCAGAGCGTTATTTCACCGCATTGGCGGCGCTTTTTTTCTCCGCGGCAGCGGCCATCAGGTTGGCCACAATGGAGCCGGAGATGTTGTGCCATACGCTGAACAGCGCGCCCGGCACCGTGGCCAGCGCCAGGTCCGGGAACACCGTGCCCGCCAGACTGGTGGCCAGACCGCTGTTCTGCATGCCCACCTCAATGGACACCGCGTTGCACTTGGCGTCGCTCATGTGCAGCAGCTTGCCCACACAGTAGCCCAGGGCGTACCCCAGCAGGTTGTGCAGCACCACCACGGTCAGAATCAGAATGCCGTTGGCGAACAGTTTTTCGGCGTTGGGCGCCACCACCGCGCCCACAATGATCACAATGGCCACCACCGAGATCAGCGGCAGGATCTCCACCACTGCCTGGGTGAATTTGCCGAACAGCTTGTTGATGATGAAGCCCAGCGCAATGGGGATGATGACGATCTTCACAATGCTCATGAACATATCCACCATGTTCACGGTCACGGTCTCATGGGCATACAGATAGGTCAGCGCCGGGGTCAGGAAGGGCGCCAGCACCGTGGAGCAGGCGGTCATGCCCACGCTCAGAGCCACGTCGCCTTTGGCCAGGAAGGTCATCACGTTGGAGGACGTGCCGCCCGGGCAGGTGCCCACCAGGATCACGCCCACCGCCAGCTCCGGGCTCAGGGTGAACACTTTGGTCAGCAGAAAGGCCAGCAGAGGCATAATGACGAACTGCGCCGTGCAGCCCACCAGAACGTCCTTCGGGCGGGAGAACACCACTTTAAAGTCCTCCGGCTTCAGCGTCAGGCCCATGCCGAACATGACCACCATCAAAAGGTTGTTTACCGTGACAATGCGGGTAAAGGCGTTGTAATCCTTTCCCACCCAGAGAAAGCTCTCCGGCACAAAAAAGGCCAACACCGCAATGGCAAGCACAATGATCGCCATGTACCTGCCGGCGAATTTGCTTACTTTTTTCAGTACTTCCATGATTCGTTCCTCCCAAGGTATCTATTCTGAACCCGGCCCGCCGCGGGGCCGGTGCCAGCCAAAACAAAAAGGCCTTTGTCTCCTGAACCAAGAGACAAAGGCCTGAAAAGACGCTCTGCGGTACCACTCTTTTTGCCCGGTGCACAC
Source organism: Owariibacterium komagatae (assembly GCF_045865535.1). Classification (GTDB taxonomy): domain Bacteria; phylum Bacillota; class Clostridia; order Oscillospirales; family Ruminococcaceae; genus Ruthenibacterium; species Ruthenibacterium komagatae. The sequence goes on along the minus strand of NZ_AP031406.1, from coordinate 1,668,991 downwards.
CGGACCACTCGCTCCCGCAGGGACAAACCCGACGGGGCGGCAGGATAACGGCTGCCGGCCGGCACAGCTTACTTGGCCCCGAAGGGCGGTTGAGCCTGCTGCTCGGAGGGGATGTTTCCGGCGGGCCCCGCCGCTGCCTTGCACCACCCGGCAGCTCTCTGGCGCGGAGTTTCCGACGTACTGGACCTCGTCAACGCTTTACTGTGATAAACATTACACACATTATACAGCGCAGGCGGCAAAAGTCAACGGGCAGAATTGCTTTTTTCACTTTTTGCACAGTTTTTGCGTTTCATTTTTGTAAGGTTCCACAGAACGCCCGGGCGCGGGCTTGAAGCGCCGCCCCGCGTTCTGTTACAATGAAGCACAGAGAGGAGGAGAATCCGTGCCCGTGGATATGAAGGAAAAAATCGCCGACCAGCTGAATGCGCTTTTGCACCGCAAAAGTCTGGACAAGATCACGGTGAAAGAGCTGGTGGACGGCTGCGGCATCAGCCGGCAGACCTTTTACTATCATTTTCAGGACATTATGGACGTGGTGGAATGGCAGCAGAAAAGGGTGCTGGCCCAGGGCATTGCCCGCAGCCTGGCCGCGCCGGACCCGCAGAGCGCCATTCGTTCTCTGGTGCGGGAGGGGCTGGAAAACCAGGATTGGGTGGACCGTCTGATGGCCTCCCGGCGCCGGGCGGAGATCGAGCGCCTTCTGGTGCGCACCATGAGCGACTATCTGGCGCAGATGATGCTGCGCCGCGCGCCGGACCGCATGCTTTCTGCTGCCGATGCCGACGCAGTGCTGTGTTTTTACGCCAGCGGCGTTGTGGGCCTGATGCTGGACGGCCTGCACCGCAGGGATACGGACCCCGATGCATTGGCGGACCGCATCTATCGCCTTCTGTCTGCACAGCTCACTCTTGGATAAACAAAATTCCCGAAGTGTCACATTTTTTGACACTTCGGGTTTTCTGTTTATACACGCGGGCCAATCCGCCAGTGGAAAACACCGGGTCGTTCTGTTATAAACACAGGTAGATGCGGCATGCGGCCGCAGGTAAGGCGGACCCCGGATGAATGAAGTAAAACGACCCCAAAAACCGCTGATGTTCTATTATGGGATCATGCTGCTGATCCTGTTTTTGTTCAACCTGCTGGCGCTGCCCATGCTGACGCAGCGGCAGATCGTGGAGGTGGATTACGGCACCTTTCTCACCATGACCGAAGAAGGGCAGATCGGCCGTTTGGAGATCCAGCAGCAGAACAACCGTATTCTGTTCACCGACAAGGACGAGACCCGGGTGTATAAAACGGCCATGGTCAGCGCCCCGGACCTGACCAATCGCCTGCATGAAGCGGGCGTGCCCTTCTCCGGAGAAGAGATCCAGCAAACTTCGCCCATTCTCTCGTTCCTGCTCAGCTGGGTGCTGCCGCTGGTGGTGTTCATCGCCGTGGGGCAGCTGCTCTCCAAAAAGATGATGGACCGGGCGGGGGGCAGCAACGCCATGTCCTTCGGCCTGGGCAAGTCCAACGCGAAAATCTATGTCAAATCGTCCGAAGGCATCAAGTTTTCCGACGTGGCCGGCGAGGCCAACGTCCCGTTCTTTTCCATTTCCGGTTCAGAATTTGTGGAAATGTTCGTGGGCATGGGTGCCTCCAAAGTTCGGGACTTGTTCAAGCAGGCAAAAGAAAAAGCGCCCTGCATCGTCTTTATTGACGAAATTGACGCCATCGGCAAAAAGCGTGACGGCCAGCTGGGCGGCAACGATGAGCGCGAGCAGACCCTGAATCAGCTGCTCACGGAGATGGACGGGTTCGAAGGCAACACCGGCGTCATCATTCTGGCGGCCACCAACCGTCCCGAATCGCTGGACCCGGCCCTGACCCGGCCGGGCCGGTTTGACCGCCGTGTGCCGGTGGAGCTGCCCGATTAGCAGGGGCGCGAGGCCATTCTGCGGGTCCACGCCCAAAAGGTGCGGGTGGACGCAGACGTGGACTTCAACAAAATCGCCCGCATGGCTTCGGGCGCATCCGGCGCAGAGCTGGCCAACATCGTCAACGAGGCGGCGCTGCGGGCGGTCCGCTGCGGGCGCCGCAGCGCCAGCCAGGCCGATCTGGAGGAGAGCATCGAGGTGGTCATCGCAGGCTACCAGAAGAAAAACGCCATCCTCACGGACAAGGAAAAGTGGACCGTGGCCTATCACGAAATCGGCCATGCCCTGGTGGCGGCCCGGCAGAATCATTCCGCTCCGGTGCAGAAAATCACCATCATTCCCCGCACTTCCGGCGCGCTGGGCTACACCATGCAGGTGGACGAGGGCAATCATTATCTGCTGACCAAAGAGGAGATCGAAAATAAGATCGCCACCTATACCGGCGGCCGCGCGGCCGAGGAGATCGTGTTCGGCACCGTGTCCACCGGCGCGTCCAACGACATCGAGCAGGCCACCAAGCTGGCCCGCGCCATGGTCACCCGCTACGGCATGAGCCGGGACTTTGACATGGTCGCCATGGAGACGGTGAACAACCAGTATCTGGGCGGTGATTCCTCGCTGACCTGCTCGGCGGAGACGCAGACCGAGATCGACCGGCAGGTGGTGGCGCTGGTGAAGGCACAGCACGAAAAGGCCGCCGCCATCCTCACCGAAAACCGGGAAAAACTGGACGAGCTGGCGCGCTATCTGTACGAAAAAGAGACCATCACCGGCGAGGAGTTCATGCAGATCCTGGACCGGTGAGCCCCGCAAAACAAAGAACCCCCGCCGCTTCCGGACGGAAGCGGCGGGGGTTTCCTGTTCAAAAGCCGGTCAGCAGCTCATGCCGTTGGCCTGCATATAGGCTGCCAGTTCTTTTCCGTGGCATTGCTCCTGTTGCTGAAGCGCGCTCAGCACCTGGCGTGCGGCTGGGTCGTTAAACTCGAACACGGCGGTGTTGTACACGCCGGAAACATATTTTTCCGTGGCCAGCAAATCGCTCAGCAAATAGGCGTCGCTCTGTTTTTGGGCACGGGTGGTGTTGGCTTTCAGCTGCTTTTCCGAGGGCAGGCGGCTGTTCTGCGCCTTGGCCGCCTGGGCAGGCACCTTGCCGTCCATCATCTGGGCAACGGTGTCGCAGTGGTTCTGCTCGGCCTGTTCCAGTTTGTGCAGCATCTGGCGCAGGGTGGGGTCACAGGCAGCCTCAGCGGCTTTGTGATATTTCTGTACACACAGTTTTTCCTCGTTTTGCAGATCTTTCAAAAAGTTCTTTTCCTTTTGGGTCCAGTTCATGACGGTTTCTCCTTTCAGGGTTTGCGTTTACTGTGCCCTGTCCGGAGAAAAATATGTGCGTCTGGAAAAGTTTTTCAGCCGCCAGCGGGCGGGCCGTGCTGTTCTCATCGCATCCTCTCGAAGCCACAAACAAAAACGACCGTCGGGATACGACGGTCGTTCTTGTTGGTGGGAGAGGATGGATTCGAACCATCGAAGCGAAGACGCAACAGATTTACAGTCTGCCCCCATTGGCCACTCGGGAACTCTCCCATATTCTTTTTTCAGGCGGCTCTCTCAAAAAGAGTGCTTAATTATAATAACAGGCGCCGGGACTTTTGTCAACCCTTTCTTGCAAAAGTTTCCCCCCTTTTTGTCCTGCCCCGGAGCACACAGGTGCATTCTGCGCGAAAGTGCGGTACCATGCTCCTTGGAATCCTTCCGGGAAGAGGTGGAAAACAATGTACCAATACCAAACTTTGGAGCACACTTCTTATGAGCAGATCGCAGAGTGCTTTCGCGCGGCGTTTTCGGACTATTATTTTTCGGCCGATTTGAGCGCGGCACAGCTGCAAAAACGTCTGGAAATGAGCGGCGTCGACCTTGCCCAGTCCTACGGCGCGTTTCAAAACGGGCGGCTGGTGGGGTTCCTTTTCAATACAAGAAGCGTTTACAACGGCCAGAACGCGGTGTTCGACGCGGGCACCGGGGTGGTGCCGGAGCACCGGGGAAAACAGGTGTTCACCCGTTTGTTTCAGTTTGCCGAACAGCAGCTGGCCCGGCAGAACGTGCAGGCCTACTATCTGGAAGTACTGCAGCAGAACCGGCGGGCCATCCGGCTGTACCAAAGGCTGGGTTTTTCCACGCGGCGGGAATACGTCGTTTTCAAAGGGGACGGGCAGGCGGCGCAGACCCTGCCGTTTCCGGTGCAGGAGCAGGAATTTTCGCAATTTGAGGTCCCGGCCGCGAACTGCCGGTGTGTGGACCCGTGCTTTGAACATACAACGCCGGTTCTGAAGCGGACGCCGCAGCTTTACCGCGTGTGGTACCGGCAGGCGCAGGACGGCATTGCCGCTTTCTGTGTCTTTGAACAGGAGAGCGGGGCGGTGGTCCAGATGGGATACAGGGACCTTTCGGCACTGGGGCAGATTTTTCAGGACCTGGTGTCAAAGTTCCCCGCGGTCATCGTCAAAAATGTGGACACTTCCTACCCGGAAGTGCTGGAATTGCTTCGTTCTCTCCGCTTTCAGGAAGTTGCCAGACAGTATGAAATGAGCAGGGAGCTGCAGGCATAAGAAAAAGCCCGGGCAAAAACCCGGGCTTTTGGAGCTGGTGGACGGATTCGAACCCCCGACCTGCTGATTACAAATCAGCTGCTCTACCAGCTGAGCTACACCAGCACCTTAACAGGACACTGTATTAGTATATCGGCTATCAGCAAAAAAATCAAGCTTTTTTTGAACCTTTCTTGAAAGCGGCGCGGGATTTCGCTATGATAGAATACAGCGGATATTTAAAAAAGGAGCACTGACATGGAAAAAGCGACTGTTTACTTTACCGATATGCGCGCCCGCCCGGGCCTGAACCTTCAGCAGAAGCTGGAAAAGCTGATGCGCCGGGCCGGCATCGAGCAGATCGATTTTCAGGACAAATTCACTGCCATCAAAATTCACTTCGGCGAGCCGGGCAACCTGTCCTACCTGCGCCCCAACTTTGCCAAAACCGTGGCCGACGTGGTGGAAAGCCTGGGCGGAAAGCCCTTCCTGACCGATTGCAACACCCTGTATGTGGGCCGGCGCAAAAACGCGCTGGATCACATGGACGCCGCGTATGAAAACGGGTTTTCGCCCTTCTCCACCGGCTGCCATGTGATCATTGCCGACGGCCTGAAGGGCACCGACGAGGTGGAGGTCCCCGTGCAGGGCGGCGAGTATGTGAAAAGCGCCAAGATCGGCCGGGCCGTGATGGACGCGGATGTGTTCATCTCGCTGGCACATTTCAAGGGCCATGAGAGCACCGGTTTCGGCGGCGCCATCAAGAACGTGGGCATGGGCTGCGGCTCCCGCGCGGGCAAGATGGAAATGCACTGCGGCGGAAAGCCCAGCGTGGACCAGGAGCTGTGCCGCGGCTGCCACATGTGCGCCCGCAACTGCGCCCATGACGCCATCTCTTTTGACGAAAACCGCAAAGCTTCCATCGACCACAACAAGTGCGTGGGCTGCGGCCGGTGCATCGGCGCATGCAACTTTGACGCCATCGCCAACAACAACTACCACGCCAACGACGAATTGAACTGCAAAATGGCCGAGTACGCCAAAGCGGTGGTGGACGGCCGCCCCGCCTTCTACGTCAACATCGTCAACCAGGTGTCGCCCAACTGCGACTGCCACGGCGAAAACGACGCGGCCATCATTCCGGACGTGGGCATGTTCGCCAGCTTCGACCCGGTGGCGCTGGACGTGGCCTGTGCCGATGCCTGCAACCGGATGCCCGTTCTGCCCGGCAGCCAGCTGTACGAAAATCTGCACCGGGAGGGCGCCTGCGATCTGCACGACCACTTCTGCAACAGCGCACCCGACACCAACTGGAAAAGTTGTGTGGAGCACGGCGAGAAAATCGGCCTGGGCACCCGCAGCTATGAGCTGGTCACCGTTCGCTGAATTTCTGCACGGTCCCTGTTTCGGGGACCGTGTTTTTTAAATTGATTGTAAACCTAAAAATATTTTATAGTTGACAATTGGCGCGCGGGCCGTATAATAAGAGAAGAATCCGCAGAGGAGAGAGGGACATGAGCACCAAAGAAGAGATTTTGAGCCTGCTGGAGACCCATCGGGAGCAGGCGTTTTCCGGTCAGGCGCTGGCCGACCGGCTGGGGATCTCCCGGGCGGCGGTGTGGAAGGCCGTCAAGGAACTGCAGAAGCAGGGGCATAGCATCGAGGCAGTGCCCAACAAGGGCTATACCATGCGCAGTACCAGCGAGGTGCTGTCGGAGCAGGGGGTGCGGCCGTATCTGACCCGGCCGGTGCCCCGGCTGGTGGTGGAGCGGGAAGTGGTCTCCACCAACCTGACCGCCAAGGAGCTGGCCGCCCAGGGCGCGCCCCACGGCACCCTGGTGGTGGCCGACGCGCAGACCGGCGGCCGCGGCCGAAGAGGGCGCAGCTTCTCCTCGCCCCCGGGCACCGGGCTGTATCTGACCATGCTGCTGCGCAGCGGGCTTCCCATGGAATGCGCGGTGCCCATCACCAGTGCGGCGGCCGTGGCGGTGTACCGGGCCATCCGGAAGGTGTGCGGCCGGGAACTGGAGATCAAATGGGTGAACGACCTGTACCGGAACGGAAAAAAATGCTGCGGCATCCTGACCGAGGCGGCCGCCGATATGGAAAGCGGCGGCGTGGACTATGTGGTGGTGGGCATCGGCCTGAACCTGCTGGAGCCGGAGGGCGGCTTTCCGCCGGAGATTCGGGACGTGGCCGGCTCCATTTTTGACCCCGGCGAGCCGGTGCAGCGCTGCCGCATCGCCGCCGAGATCGCCAACGAGTTGTGGGACATGGCCGAGCAGCTGCCGGCCACGCCGTTTATGGAAGATTACATCGCCCACAACCTGGTGCCCGGCAAGGAGATCTTTGTGATCCAGAACGGCACCCGGCGGCCGGCCCGTGCGCTGTCCATCACGCCGGACGGCCATCTTTTGATCGAAAACAGCGAAGGAAAAACCGAGGAGCTGTCCTTTGGCGAGGTCAGCATCCGCGTCAAACAGGGAGGTTCATTGTGAGAAAAAGTCAAGCGAGAAATCTGGTGCAGGCGGCGCTGCTGGCCGCGGTGACGGCGGTGCTGTCACAAATTCAGCTTTCCATCGGGCCGGTGCCCTTTAATCTGGCGGTGCTGGGCGCTTACCTGGCGGGCATGCTGATGACGCCCGGCTGGGCGGTGATCTCCCTGACCGTGTATATGGCCATGGGCCTGGTGGGTGTTCCGGTGTTTGCCGGCATGATGGCCGGCCCCGCGGCTCTGTTCGGCAAAACCGGCGGCTACGTGATCGGCTACATCGCCATTGCGGGCGTGACGGCGGCGGCGCGCCGCCTGGACAAGCCCGTGGTGACCGCGCTGGGCATGGCCGTGGGCCTTTTGCTTTGCTACGGGTTCGGCACCGCCTGGTTCATGGTGGTCACCGGCACCACGCTGGTTCAGAGCCTGGCCTGGTGTGTCACGCCCTTCATCCTGCCCGACATCTGCAAGGCGGCCTGCGCCTATGTACTGGGTCGGCTTTTGCAGCAGCGCATGGCACAGGCGGGCCTGCTGCAATAATTTCTCCGCATACAAAAAAGGAACGGTTCCGTGGCAGGAACCGTTCCTTTTGTTTTTGCGATCAGGGCCGCGTGGCACGGGCCAGCTGGTCGTTGCCCGCGTACAGCGCCGCGGCGTAACCGCCGGGCCGGGGCAGCACAATGCCCCGGAGAAGGACGCCGTCCAGCTCGGCACACAGGCAGAACCCCTGGGTGCGCCGCGTTCCGGGCAGCAGGCACCGCACAAATCCGTCCACCACCAGGCGCGTTTCCGCGGCACAATGGTCCAGCACCAGCGCGTGGCCGTTCCAGCGCGCGGTCAAAAGAGAGATCCGGCCCTCCGCGCTGCCCGCGGGGTAAGGCCGGCCCACCGGCTCAATGGATTCCACCTGCGCGGGTTCCGGCCTGGGTTCGGGCTGCGGCTCTTTCGCGGGCGCCGCGGCAGGCTCGGCCACGCCGTTTTTCAGCGCCTGCGCCACCGCGGGCGCAAAGCGCAGACCGCCGCCGGTCAGCAGCAGCACAAAAAGCACCAGCCAGACCAGCGATACCGCGCATTCCAGCGCCGCCAGCCCCACAAAGGAGAGCACGTAGTTGGAGGCGCTGGTCAAAATGGGAATGCTGTCCCGCAGGCCCATCACGCCCCACAGCAGAAGAAACAGCGACCAGACCCAGTTGCCCCGGCTGATGAGAATGCACAGCAGCCCGGCCACCACCAGTCCCAGCAGCGTGCTGGCGGCCCTGGTGTAGTCGCCCATCAAAACAATGTACATGACGGCGGTGTAAAGCACCACCCCGCAGCGCAGAAGAAATGCGGCCCAGGCAAACCGGTTGCGCTTCTGGTAAAAGCGCAGCGCGCCGGGCATCTGCTCATCCAGCGCGGCCAGAGCGCGGGCGTCCCGGTTGCGCTGGTCCGGATTGTACCGAAATTGCATGGAATCCCTCCTATTCTTTCATCATAACAATATATGGTTTCCTTCGCAAGGGATATCCGCCCGGTTTGCGGGAAGAATAAGGAAAAGTGTATGGAAAGGAGATGTTTTCATGGAAGAACAGACCATTGACCTGCTGAATCAGGTGGTGAAAAACGCGGAGGTGGGCCGCACAACAGCCCATCAGCTGCTGAGCGTGGCCAAGGAAAACCAGATGAAGGACCATCTTCACAAGGAACTGGCCACCTATGAGGACGTGGCCCGGCGGGCGCACGCCATGCTGGCGGTGGAAGGGCAGGCCGCCAAAACCCAGAGCAAGCTGACCAAGTGGGGCGCGCACATGGGCATTGCCATGAAGACCATGGCCGACCCCTCTTCGCAGAAGCTGGCGGACATGCTCATTCAGGGCGCGCAGATGGGCGTGACCGATATGACCAAAGCCATCAAATCAAACCCGGACGCAAACCCCGGTGCGGTGGCGCTGGCCCAGCGCCTGCAGCATGCGGAGAATGAATACCTTGGGGAATTAAAACAATTTTTATAACGAATAGTAAAAACGCTCCCAATACGAAGGGGCCGGCCCGGCAGAATGCCGGACCGGCCCCTTTTTGTTTTGTTGATCCGAATGTTTACGCCTGCTTCAGCAGCTCCAGATTTCTCTGTACGCCCAGCAGACGCACCAGATGCAGCATCTCCACCGTTGCGGCGGCCTTGTCGGCCAGGTTGACCATCACGCTCTCCCAACTTCGGGGCAGCGTGCGGCCCACGGGCCACATGTGGCTCTGGATGATGTTCTCCTCCTTGGGGCTCAGCCCAAAGCGGCGCGCGTTGGCCAGGGCCATGTGCGGATGAAGCCACAGCCGGCGCAGCCGGTTTACGTTGGTCTGCGCCCAGTTCTGTAAGTACAGATCATGCAGCATGCCGCCCCGGGCCGCCACCCGGTAGTCCAGGCCGGTGATCCGGCACAGGCTGAACGCCAGGTACGAAACAAACAGACAATGGTCATAGCAGCTGACGCCCTGAGCGTGCTGCTGAATGGGCTCCATCTGCCTCACATAAGGGTCCGCGGCCAGCCCGTCCAGACATTGGGCGAACAGGGCGCGGTTTTCTGCCTGCCACATTGGCAACTCCGTCCTTTCCGGAAAAATCGGAGCAGGAAAATCCCCGCTCCGATTCCATCATACGACTTTTCACAAAAAAAATACAACATGAAAATGTTGGTTTTCGAGAATTTTACAGGTTCTCGATCAGCGCGGCGCAGATGTGGGCCGCCCGGTCGCAGTACTCGCCCACGTCAAACTGCTTGACCACCAGCGTCTGGAACGCGTCCTCGTCGGCGTTGTCGCTCATGGCGCGCAGAATGACGAACGGCACGTCGTTTTTGGCCGCAATGTGGGCCACGGCCGCGCCTTCCATCTCCACGCAGTCCGGCGCGCACTTGGCGGCAATGGCGTTCTTGGTAACGCTGTCGCCCACAAAGCAGTCGCCGGTGGCAATGCGGCCCACCAGGCACTTTACGCCGGCCTCGGCACAGGCGCGCTCAGCCGCCCGCACCAGGCGCGCGTCCGAATGAAATTCTTCCAGATGCGGATAGCTCTCCGCAAACATCCGGGGCTCGCCGTCGTGATAGACCACCGTTCCGCCGATGACCACGTCCCCGATGCCCACCCGGGTGGACATGTTTCCGGCAATGCCCGAAAACACAATGGCCGTGGCGCCGAACACCGTCACCAGCAGCTGCACCGCGGCCGCCGCCTGGGCCTTGCCCATGCCCGCGCAGCACAGCGCCACGGGCCGCCCGTCCAGCGTGCCCTCGTAGAACGTGATGCCGCCGCACTCCCGCTGGCTGCGGTCATTCAGCCGGCGGCACAGCAGTTCGATTTCCTGGGGCATGGCGCCCAAAAGGCCGATCTTCTCCATGTTCGCGCCCTCCGTTATACGTTGAACAAAAATTCGATGATGTCGCCGTCCTGCACCACGTACTCCTTGCCCTCGGTGCGCTGCAGGCCCTTGGCCTTCACGTTGGCCATGCTGAAGTCACAGGCGGCCAGATCGTCGTACTTCACCACCGACGCCCGGATGAATCCGCGCTCGAAATCCGAGTGGATCTTGCCCGCGGCCTGGGGCGCTTTGGTGCCCCGGCGAATGGTCCAGGCGCGGCACTCCTTCTTGCCGTCGGTCAAAAAGCTGATGAGCCCCAGCAGGCTGTAGCTGGCCTTGATCAGGTTGTCCAGGCCCGTGGCCTCGATGCCCATCTCCGCCAGAAACTCTTTCTTCTCCTCGGGGGTGTAGTCGGCAATGTCCTCTTCGGTCTTGGCGCAGATGGGAATGCACTCGGCGCCCTCTTCCGCGGCCAGCTTCTTCACCGTCTGGTAGTGGGGGTTGTCCTCCATGCCGCTCATCAAATCGTCTTCGCTCATGTTGGCGGCGTAGATCACGGGCTTTGCCGTCAAAAGGCCCATCTCCCGCAGCTGCAGGGCCTGGTCGTCGTCGCTGTCGTCAAAGGCAAAGGTGCGGGCGTTTTTGCCCTGGCCCAGATGCTCGGCCAGCGCGTTCAGCCAGGCGGCGGAAGCGGCGGCCTTTTTGTCGCCGGTCTTGGCGGCTTTGGCAAAGCGGGCGGCCCGGTTCGACACCACTTCCAGGTCGCTGAGGATCAGCTCCGTGTCGATGGTCTCAATGTCCCGCAGGGGGTCCACGCTGCCCTCCACGTGCACGATGTCGGTGCCGTCAAAGCAGCGCACCACATGGACGATGGCGTCGCACTCCCGGATGTTGCCCAGGAACTTGTTGCCCAGGCCCTCGCCCTGGGACGCGCCCTTCACAAGGCCCGCAATGTCCACGAACTCCACAATGGCGGGCGTTTTTTTATTGGTATCCCAAATCTCCGCCAGCTTGTCCAGCCGGGCGTCCGGCACAGGCACAATGCCGGTGTTGGGGTCGATGGTGCAGAACGGATAGTTGGCCGCCGCCGCGTTTTTTGTGCTGGTGATGGCGTTGAACAGGGTGCTTTTGCCTACGTTTGGAAGGCCCACGATACCGAGCTTCATAGTGATGAATTCCTCTTTTCTTTTCTTGCAGCGCGCTGCGCGTGTATTCCTACCTATTATACAGAAAGAACCGGCCGGGCGCAACGCGCGCGCACAAAATTCTTTGCCCGGGGCGAAAGTCTTTTTTTGTACACATTTATCCGTTATAATAGAAATAATGCGAACTGCAAGGGGAAAGGAAGTGCGGCGACATGGCCAATGAAAAAATTCTGATTGCGGACGACGATAAAAACATCTGCGAGCTGCTGCGGCTGTATCTTGCAAAAGAGGGATACACCACCTGCATCGCCAACGACGGCGAGGCGGCGTTTGCGGCTTTTGAAAAAGAAAAACCGAACCTGGTCCTGCTGGACATCATGATGCCGAAAATGGACGGCTGGGAGGTGTGCCGCAAGATCCGCGCCGTGGACAACACCCCGGTCATCATGCTGACGGCCAAGGGCGAGACCTTCGACAAGGTGCTGGGCCTGGAGCTGGGCGCCGACGACTACGTGGTGAAACCCTTTGATTCCAAGGAAGTGGTGGCGCGCATCAAGGCGGTGCTGCGCCGCTGCGTGCCGGCCCAGGCCGCGCCGGACGGGGTCATCTCCTACGACAACCTCTCGGTGGACCTGACCCGGTACGAGCTGAAGGTGAAGGGGAACGTGGTGGACGCGCCCCCCAAGGAGCTGGAGCTTCTGTACTACCTGGCCAGCCACCCCAACCGGGTGTTCACCCGGGACCAGCTGCTGGACGAGGTGTGGGGCTTTGAATACTACGGCGACTCCCGCACCATTGACGTGCACGTCAAGCGCCTGCGCGAAAAGCTGGAGGGGACCAGCGATCAGTGGAGCCTGAAAACCGTCTGGGGCGTGGGCTATAAGTTTGAAGTAAAAGAGTGATCGTATGCGAAAAAGCATCACCACCCGGTATTTTTATTCCACCGCCATTCTGCTTTTGTGCAGCATTGCGCTGATGGGCTTCATCCAGCTGTACCTGTCCATGGGGTACTTCCGCGCCGAGAACGAGGCCACGCTTCTGCAGACCGTGGACAACACCATTCTGGTCATGAAAGAGGCTGCCGGCCGCGCCGACACCGAAAACGAGCGCGTGGAAGACGTGACCCGGGGCATCGTCATCACCTCCCGGGCCACCGGCACCATGATCTTCTTCACCGACGAGCAGGGCAGCATCATTCTGTGCAGCGCCGCGGACCCGTCCCACTATCTGGGCGAGATGCTGCCCGCCAAAGCCATGGCCCAGGCGCGGGGCGGCGTGTACACCGAACTGGGCACCCTGAACGGCCTGCTGGAAAACCGCTGCTACGTGGCGGGCAAGGCCATGCTGGACGAAAACGGCCAGGTGCAGGGCTATGCCTTCGCCGCGTCCGACGCCCAGACCCTCAGTGAATACGTGGCCAACCTTCTGTCCACCTTTATTCTGTCGGCCGGCTTGATGCTGATGGTCTCCAGCGTGCTGTCCATCGTGCTCACTTCCCGCATGACCACGCCTCTTCGCCGCATTTCCGACGCGGCGAAAAAGTTCGGCAGCGGCGACTTTTCCGCCCGGGTCCCCGTGGAGGGCGAGGACGAGCTGGCCCAGCTGGCGGTCACCTTCAACAACATGGCCGCCAACCTGGAGAAGATCGATTCCTCCCGCCACAGCTTCATGGGCAACATCGCCCACGAACTGCGCACCCCCATGACCACCATCAAGGGCTTTATCGACGGCATGCTGGACGGCACCATCCCGCCGGAAAGCCGGGACCATTACCTGGGCATTGTCTCCGAGGAAGTGGGCCGCCTGACCCGCCTGATCAAAAACATGCTGGACATCACCAAGCTGGAGGCAGGGGAATATCAGGTCAACGCCCGCAATTACGACATCTGGGAGAGCATCACCAGCGTTGTGTTCGGCGCCGAACAGCGGCTGGAGGCCAACAAGATCCAGATCAGCGGTTTTGCGCCCACCAAAACCATGGTCTACGCAGACGAGGATCTGGTCTATCAGGTCATTTACAACATTGTGGACAACGCCATCAAGTTCTGCAACGTGGGCGGCGAGATCCGCTTCTCCGTCACCCAGGCGCGGGGCATGGTCACGGTCGGCATCCGCAATACGGGCGCCGGCATCAGCGCCGACGCGCTTCCCTATGTGTTTGACCGCTTCTACAAAGAGGACAAAAGCCGCGGGCTGAACACCATGGGCAGCGGTCTGGGCCTGCACATCTGCAAGGTGCTCATCAACCTGTCCGGCGGCAACATCTGGGCCGAGAGCAAAGAGGGCGAGTACTGCCAGTTCAACTTTACGCTGCCCGTGGCCGTGCAGGAGAAAAACAAGCAAAAGCAAACCCGGTCAAAACCCGAGGAAGAGAAGGGGGATTCATGATGGAACAGCCCAACGGGTCCTGGCAGGACCCGCGGCGGGACGGCTGGCAGCCGCCGCAGTATGAATATGTGCCGCGCCCCGCGCCCAAACGGGGCCGCGCGCCGCTGATCATCACGCTTTTGTGCCTGGCACTGGCAGCGGTGGTGCTGGTCAGCGCTGCGGCTGTGCTTCTGTGGCAGGGCAAAGACCCCTTCCGCATCGGGGAACAGGCGCCCGCCGGTGCGGGCGAAGACGCCCCCGCCTTTGAATTGCAGGAGCTGCCCGAAGACATGGACGACGGCCTGCCCACCACGCAGATCGCCCAGCAGGTGGGCCCCAGCGTGGTGTGCATCAACGTGTACATGCCGCAAAGTCTTTCGGTGGCGGCCTACGGCAGCGGCGTCATCCTCAACGAGGAAGGCTTCATCGTCACCAATGCCCACGTGGTGGAAGATTCCAGCGATTTGAGCGTCATCCTCAACGACGGGCGGGAGTTTTCCGCCCGCATCATCGGCCAGGACACCCAGTCGGATCTGGCGGTCATCAAAATCGAAGCCGAGGACCTGGCCCCCGCCACCTTCGGCAACTCCGACACGCTGCAGGTGGGCGAGCGCACCGTGGTCATCGGCAACGCGGCGGGCCGCCTGGCGGGCACCGTCACCCAGGGCATCGTCTCCGGCTTGAACCGGCAGGTGCCCATCCAGATGTCCGACGGAAGCGTCATCACCATGAACCTCATCCAGACGGATGCGGCCATCAACCCCGGCAACTCCGGCGGTGCGGTGGTGAACCGGTACGGTCAGGTCATCGGCATCAGCTCGGCCAAACTCAGCGGCTCGGATTACGAGGGGCTGTGCTTTGCCATTCCCATTTCCGACGCGCAGCCCGTGGTCCAGAACCTGATCGCCTACGGCTATGTGAAGGACCGCATGACGTTGGGCGTCACGGTCATCGCGCTGTCCTCGGTCACCGGACCGGAGCGGGGCCTGCCCGCCCATGGCCTGTACATTGCCGAGGTGCTGCCCGAAAGCGATTTGGTGAACCATGACGTGACGGTCGGCGACGTGATCCTGAAAGCCGACGGCCGCGAGTTGACCGCCACCGCGGACCTGCAGGAGATTTTGAAAGAAAAGAAAAGCGGCGACACCATCGATTTGCAAATTTATAAGCACAGCAACGGAAAAACGGTGGCCATCACGGCCAATCTGCTGGAAAGCACGCCCTGAATTTGCCTTTTGAGGGCAAAAGGCGTATAATAGTACAACAGTTTTTAAAAAACACGAGGTGTTTTCTATGGTAAAGATCGCCCCGTCGATCCTTTCGGCGGATTTCGCAAATCTGGGCAGAGACTGCCAAAACGTGCTGGACGGCGGCGCGGACTGGCTGCACATTGACGTGATGGACGGGCAGTTTGTGCCCAACCTGTCTCTGGGCGTGCCGGTGCTCAAATGCCTGCACAGCGCGGTGGATGCTTTTTATGACGTGCATCTGATGATCAAGGACCCGCTGAAATACGTGCAGACCTTCCGGGACGCGGGCGCGGACCTGATCACCTTCCACATCGAGGCGGACAGCCCCGTGGATGAGACCATTGACGCCATTCATGCGTCGGGCGCCAAAGCGGCGCTGTGCATCAAGCCGGCCACCCCGGCCGAGGCGGTGTTCCCGTATCTGGACCGCCTGGAGATGGTGCTGGTCATGAGCGTGGAGCCCGGCTTCGGCGGGCAGAAGTTCATGCCCGCCGCCGTGGACAAGATCGCGGCCATCCGCGCCGAGGCGCTGCGCCGCGGCCTGGAGCTGGAGATCGAGGTGGACGGCGGCATCGGCGAGGCCACCGCACCCCTGTGCACCCGGGCGGGCGCCACTGTGCTGGTGGCGGGCAGCGCGGTGTTCTGCGCCAAGGACCCGGCCGCTGCCATGGCGGCCATCCGCAGCGCCTGCGAATGAATTTTTCACAGAAAGAGGCGAAGCTATGAGCTCGGAGACGAGTTTGCCGCTGGGACCGCTGTCCCCGCGGGAGCAGAACCGGGACATTGTCTGGATGATGCTGCCCCTGTTGGCGGTATCCTGTTATCTGTACGGCGCGCGCCCGGCGGTGATGTGCCTGGTCGGCAGCATCACGGCCGCGTTCTGCGACCGTCTGGTGGCCTGGCTGCGGGGCCGGCCCCATGACCGAACCGAAAACAGCAGCATTCCAGCGGTGCTGGTGATGCTGATGCTGATGCCCGCAACGCTCAGCTATTACATTGTGGTCATCACCAGCATGACGGTGGTTCTGGTGGCAAAGGCGCCCTTCGGCGGCTACGGCCACTATCCCTTCAACCCGTCGGCGGTGGGTTATGCGGTGGCGGCGGTGTCCTGGCCCAGCCAGGTGTTCACCTATCCGGTGCCCTTTACCACCATGTCAGTGTTTTCCACCGCAGAGGCCACCATGGTGGAAAGCGCGGCCCACAGCCTGCAGGCGGGCGGCACGCCCAACGTGCGCGCGCTGAACCTGGTGCTGGGCAACTACGCCGGCCCCATGGGCACCACGGCGCTGCTGGTGGTGCTGGCCTGCGCCATGTACCTGTGGATGCGCCGGGACATTGACTTTGCCATTCCCGTGGGCTTTCTGGGCGCCTGCGCCCTGGTGGCCTTCTTCTTCCCCCGCATCGACAACATCGGCCTTGCCGTGCCCTGGGAGCATCTGTATGTGCGCTATCAGTCGGTGAAGTATGAGCTGCTCACCGGCGCGCTTCTGTACGCCTCGGTGTTCCTCATCAACGAGCGGGTCACCCGGCCCAAAAACCGGCGGGCCCATCTGGTGTACGGCATTCTTCTGGGCGTCATGACCATGACGTTCCGCTATGTGGGCACCTATGACACGGGCGTCTGCTTTGCCATTTTGTGCGTCAACGCTCTGTCAGGCTATCTGGACCGGCTGTTCGCAAGCCGTGTGCGCCGTGAGGAGGTGAGCTCATGAACATCGATCCCATGAAACCGGAAGTCGACCATGAGCTGGCCCGCAAAGTCAAACGGGACCGCATTCTGCTCAACAACCCGGTGGTCATGCAGGGCCTGGGCCTTGCGCCGCTGGTGGTGGCGGCCATCAATGTGAAAAACGCCACCATGCTGGCGGTGGCGGTGGCACTGCTGCTGACGCCCACCCGGGTCATCGCGGCGTTTCTCAGCCGGTTTTCCTACTTCCGCTTCCGCGGGCTGACGTATGCCGTCACCAGTGCGGCGGTGTACGTGGGCGTCATCTGGGTGATGGAGCATCTGTTCACCAGTGCGGACATCACCCTTCTGGGTCTGTACCTGCCCCTGCTGGTGGCGGACCCCATTATTCTGAAACGGTATGAGCGGCCTCAGCGCGAGCGCATCCACACTGCTTTCCGCAAGGGCATCATCACCACTGCCGGATACGTGCTGGCCATGTATGTCACGGCCGTTGTGCGCGAATTTCTGGGCACGGGGGTGGTGCTCGGCCATACGTTGCTGAAAACGCCGCTGTTCCCCATGGCGCAGCTGCCCAGCGGCGGCTTTATCGTGCTGGCCCTGATGATCGCGGTCTGGCGCGGCGGCGTGAACATTGTGAAACGACAGATGGGACTGGGGGCGAAGCAGCAGGCATGACAGAAGTTTTAAAAGCGCTCGGACCCTTCTTCTTCTACGCGGTGGTGGGCGTGTTCGCCCAGAACGCCGTGTTTACCCGTGCACTGGGCGTCTCCCGCATTGTCAAGCTGGCGGACGACCCCGAAGTGGACTCGCTCACCTTCGGCGTGCTCTTGTGCAGCGTTCAGCTCATCAGCGCGCCCATGGCGTACTTTGTCAACCTGTGGCTCAGCGAACAGTGGTACAGCACCTATGTCCGGCCGCTGGTCCTGGTCATGTGCAGCGCCGTGGCCTTTTTCATCGTGCTGCTGCTGGTGGTGCTGCTGTTCCGTTCGTCGGGCGCAAAGGACATTGTGGCCGTGCTTCCCATGGCCACGTTCAACACCTGCATTCTGGGCACGCTGCTCATCGGCACCACGCGCCATTTTGATCTGCTGCAGACCATGGGCTTTGCCCTGGGCAGCGGCGTGGGCTATGTGCTGGCGGTTCTGGTGGTGCGCGAAGGTGCCCGCAAGCTGGACAACGAAGACGTGCCCGCCACCTTCCGCGGCCTGCCGGTCACGCTGCTGTACATCGGCATTCTGGCGCTGGCCATCTATGGCTTCACCGGCCATTTGATCTCGTTCTGAGAAAGGAGACGGCGAGGATGATTGTGCGCAACGTCACCCTTTCAGAAGGGGAAAAACTGTATG
The DNA here is from genome assembly GCF_045865535.1 of Owariibacterium komagatae. Taxonomy (GTDB): domain Bacteria; phylum Bacillota; class Clostridia; order Oscillospirales; family Ruminococcaceae; genus Ruthenibacterium; species Ruthenibacterium komagatae. The sequence continues at coordinate 1,650,864 of NZ_AP031406.1, read as the reverse complement.
AACTGGTTTGTGCCTACCGGCAGGAACCGGTGGACAAAGAGGTGTTTCTGGCCCATTTGCAGACGGCGCTGGACCAGCCCGGCCGCCGGGTGGTGCTGGCCTACAACGGGGCTGAGGCCGTGGGCTTCGCCGACGTGGAGGTGCGCATGTCTCTGTGTCAGTGCGCCAATGTGGGCTACATCAACGACTTTTATGTGAAGGACGCCTTTCGCGGCCGCAACATCGGCGGGGGCATGCTGCTCAGCGTGACCACTCACCTGAAGACCATCGGCTGCTCCAGCGTGTATGCCTATTGTCCCCGCGTCAACATCAAAAGCCAGGAGTTTTTGGAAAAGCGCGGTTTTTCCAAAAGTCAGTACGGCTTTTGGCGCAGCCTGAAATAAACCATCGGCCCCGGCGCATGCCGGGGCCTTTTTGACCGAAAGGGGGAGAGCCGCATGCTCTCGGTGCGAAGAGAAACAGACCGGTTTGAACTGGTGCGGGACGGCCTGGTGCTGGGCTGGCTGACGCTGGAACCCGGCCGCCTCACGGGCATCTGGGTCCAGGAGACCTGGCGGCGCAAGGGCTACGGCACCTACCTGTACCGGCAGGCGCTGAAACAGAGCGGCATCGGCCCCAAAGAGCGGCTGACCGCGCCGGACAGCGCAGCTCTGCGCCCTTTTTTGGAAAAGTTCGGTTTTCGGCCCCAGGACGGGCAGCTGGTGCGCTGCGCCCCCGTTCAGCGCAATGCCCTCAGCATCGTTCACGGCTTTTTGGCGCAGCACCTGGGTCCGGGCATGTTCGCGGTGGACGCCACCGCCGGCAACGGGCACGACACCGCGTTTCTGTGCGGCCTGGTGGGCCCCACGGGCCGGGTGCTGGCCATGGACATTCAGCCCGCGGCGGTGCAGGCCACCCGGCAGCGGCTTGCGTCGCTGGGGTACGGGCAGGCGCAGGTGGTGTGCGACAGCCACGCCAACCTGGCGCACTATGCCCGGCCGGGCACCGTGGACGGCGCGGTGTTCAATCTGGGCTATCTGCCGGGCGCGGACCACGGGGTGTTCACCGTGCCCCAAACCAGCATTCCGGCGCTGAAAACCGCGCTGGAACTGCTGCGCCCGGGCGGCGTGCTGACCGTGTGCGCCTATGCGGGCGGCCGGCAGGGCACCGTGGAGCGGGACGCCGTGCTGGCTTTTGTCCGGGACCTTCCTTCCAGCCGGTATCAGGTGGAAGTGGAGCTGTTTTCCGACCGGCCGGGCCTGCCGCCGGTGCCGATCTGCATAAAAAAGCGCGTTCCCTGCTGAAGGGAACGCGCTTTCTTTTTTAAAATGCGATCACAATGCCGCCGTCGTTGGCGTACACCGTGGAAAGCCCGCCCGTGGGCACCACGATCACGTCCTTGAACACGGCGCATCGTGCCAAAAAGGCCTTTTTCAGCTGCATGGCCCGCTCCTGGCAGTTGCAGTGGCTCAGCACCAGCAGTTTGCTGGCCGCGGGCAGATGGTCGGTCTCCTCGGCCACCAGTTCCACCAGACGGCGCATGGCGTTGGCCGTGCCGCGCACTTTTTCCAGCGGGATGATCTCGCCGTGGCCGTTTTCCCCCATGATGGGGCGCAGGTTCAGCATGGTGCCCACAAAGCCCGCAGTGCGGGAAATGCGGCCGTTCTTCACCAGGTTGCCCAGGTCCTCCAGCACAAAGTGGGTTTTCATATTCGCAATGAAGGCCGTGGTCTTTTCTACGATCTCCTCAAAGCCCATGCCGCCGTCGATCATGTCCCGCAGCAGCAGGGCAATGCGGGTCTCGCCCGCGGACGCGCTCTCGGAATCAAACACATGGATCTTCTTTTCGGGGGCCTTTTCCAGGGCAAGGTCCCGGCCCACGCAGGCCGCGTTGTAACTGCCGGACAGCTTGCTGGACAGCGTCACCACCAAACTGGCATCGGCCCGGCTCATCAGGGCGGCGTATTCTTCCGGAGAGGGGCAGGCCGTGGTCGGGGCGGTCCGGCAGGCCTTCATGTCCGCCACCAGCACACCCGTGTCAATGGTGCCGTCGTCCTCGTAAAAATGTTCCCCCACGGTGATTTTCAAACTGGCCAGCGAGAGGCTCAGCACGTTGCGCAAGGCGTCGGTCACGTCACAGCAGCTGTCAACAATGATCTGAATGTTCATTAAAAACCTCATTTCCACGGAAAAGCACCGTTTTGCTTTGCAGGTATTCCTGTCTTCATTGTACCGTTGCCCCGCTCAAAAGTCAACGCACAGCGCACGGCCACGGCTTGTATTTGTCCGCTCAATTTGGTAAGATGAAAAAAGCCGGAAACATTCCAAAGAAAGAAGGAGCATTGCCATGAAAAGCGACATTCAAATCGCACAGGAGGCCGTGATGGAACCCATCGGCGCCGTCGCCCAGCGACTGGGTCTGGCCGAAGAACAACTGATCCCTTACGGCCGGTACAAGGCCAAGGTGGATCACCGTTTGGTGAAGGCCATGGCGGACAAGCCCGACGCAAGGGTCATTCTGGTCACGGCCATCAGCCCCACACCCGCGGGCGAGGGAAAAACCACCACCAGCGTGGGCCTGGCGGATGCGCTGCACCGCATGGGCAAAAAGGTCATTCTGGCGCTGCGGGAGCCCAGCCTGGGCCCCGTGTTCGGCGTGAAGGGCGGCGCGGCCGGCGGCGGCTACGCCCAGGTGGTGCCCATGGAGGACATCAATCTGCATTTCACCGGCGATCTGCACGCCATCGGCGCGGCCAACAACCTTCTGGCGGCCATGGTGGACAACCACATTTATCAGGGCAATGCTTTGAACATCGACCCGCGCCGCGTCACCTGGAAGCGCTGCGTGGATATGAACGACCGCCAGCTGCGGTTCATCACCGACGGCCTGGGCGGCAAGGTGAACGGAACCCCCCGTGAGGACGGGTTCGACATCACCGTGGCCAGCGAGGTCATGGCCATTTTCTGCCTGGCCACGGACCTGAAGGACCTGAAAGAGCGCCTGGCCCGCATCGTGGTGGGCTATACCTACGCGGGCGAACCCGTCACCGCCGGTCAGATCGGCGCGGCGGGCGCCATGGCCGCTCTGCTGAAGGACGCCTTTGATCCCAACCTGGTCCAGACGCTGGAACACACCCCCGCGCTGGTCCACGGCGGCCCCTTCGCCAACATCGCCCACGGCTGCAACAGCGTCATCGCCACCAAACTGGGCATGAAGCTGGCGGACTATGTGGTCACCGAGGCGGGCTTCGGCGCGGACCTGGGCGCCGAGAAATTCCTGGACATCAAGTGCCGCATGGCGGGCATCGCGCCCGCGGCGGTGGTGGTCGTGGCCACCGTGCGCGCACTGAAACATCACGGCGGCTGCCCCAAAGAGCAGCTGGGCGTGCCCAATCTGGAATATCTGGAAGCCGGCAGCGCCAACCTGGCCCGGCACGTGGAAAACATGCAGAAGCAGTTCGGCATGCCCGTGTGCGTGGCCATCAACGCCTTCCCCACGGACTCTGCGGAAGAGCACCAGTTCCTGCGGGACTATTGCGCGGGCCTGGGCGTGCCCTGTGCCCTCAGCGAGGTGTTTGCCAAGGGCGGCGAAGGCGGCCTGGAGCTGGCCGAGGACGTGCTGGGCATTCTGGACAGACGGCCCGTGCACTTCACCTATGCCGACGATCTGCCTGTGGCCGATAAGATCCGCGCGGTGTGCCGCAACATTTACCGCGCCAAAGAGGTGGTCTTCTCCGCCGCGGCCCAGAAGCAGCTGCGGGAGCTGGCGGACGCCGGCTACGACAAGCTGCCGGTGTGCATCGCCAAGACCCAGTATTCCTTCAGCGACAATGCCAAACTGCTGGCGGCGCCCGACGGCTTTACCATGACCGTGCGGGAGCTGCGCCTGTCCGCGGGCGCGGGCTTCGTGGTGGCGGTCATGGGCAGCATCATGACCATGCCGGGCCTGCCCAAAAAACCGGCGGCCGAAGGCATCGACGTGGATGAGAACGGCGTCATCAGCGGATTGTTCTGAGGAAAAGACTTGCGGCTTGTGTCGCAAGTGCTGTCAATGAAAAAAGGCCGGTCAGGCATTGCCTGACCGGCTCTTTTTATTCTTTTTGAAGCAGCCGCCGGTAGGTGCTTTCGATGGCCACCGACCCCAGGGGCGCGGTGATGAGAATGGCCAGCACCGCCACGGCCAGTACCGTCTGCCCGCAGGCCAGCCCCATGGCCAGCGGCACCGAGCCGATGGCCGCCTGCACCGTGGCTTTGGGCGTGTAGGCCAGCATGCAGAACAGCCGTTCGCGGCCGGTCAGCCGGGTGCCCAGGGTGCACACCAGCACCCCCACCATGCGGAAGCACAGAGCCCCGAAAATCAGCCCCACGGCCGCAAGACCGGTCTCGGCCGCAGCGCCCACATCCACTGCCGCGCCCACCAGCACGAACAGCAGCAGCTCCGCCGCCACCCAAAGCTTGGCGTATTTCTGCGACAGACGCGCCGCCACCTGGCCCCGGCGGTACTGCAGGGCAATGCCCATGGCCATCACCGCCAGCAGACCGGAAAAGCCCACCGGCCCGGGCAGGGCGTCTTCCAGCGTCACCAGCAGAAAAGACGTGCTCAGCAGCAGCACCACTTTGGCGCTGTCCCGCATGTGGACCCGCCGGAACAGTTCCGCCAGCACCCAGCCGCAGGCGACGCCGCCCGCCACCCCCAGCACAATGGAGGTGGGGATCTTGGCAAAGTCCAGCGCCGCCACGCCCTCGCCGGCCGCCAGTCCCGTGAAGGACGTGAACAGAACGATCACGAAGACGTCATCCACCGATGCGCCCGCCAAAATCATCTGGGGAATGCTCTGCCGGGTGCCGTAGCCCTCGTCCATCAGCTTGAGCATTTTGGGCACCACCACCGCCGGCGACACCGCCGCGATGACCGCCCCCAGCACCGCGGCCTCGGTCAGGCTCAGACCCAGCAGGCGGGGCGCCAGCACCAAAGCGCCCAGAATTTCAAAGCTGGCGGGCACAAAGCACAGCAGCACCGCGGGCCGTCCCACTTTTTTCAGGTCCGCCAGGTCCAGGTTCAGCCCCGCCCGGGTCAGAATGATGATGAGAGCGATCCGCCGCAGGTCGGCCGAGACCGCCAGAATGGACCCGTCCAGCAGGTTCAGCACAGAGGGGCCCAGCAGAATGCCCGTCAGCAGCATGCCCAGCAGCGCGGGCAGCTTCAGCTTTTGAAACAGGCTGCCCAGCCCCATGCCGCACAGAAAAATCAGCGCCAGAGAAAATAACATACGGTTCCTCCTTTTGCAGGGAACAAAAAAAGCCAATGCCCCCTGCGATTCCAAGATCACAGAAGTCATCAGCTTTGAAAAGCGGTTTTGGCCGATTGCCAGGGGAGAACTTCATTCCCTTTCAGCAGTATGCCACAGCCGCGGCAAATTTGCAAGAAAAACTTTTCGGTTCGGGCACTAGTCCGCAAAATAGGGCACGAACAGATGCAGGTCCGCCGCCTTCACCACGCCTTCGCAGTACACGCCCTCCGGCCGGTACTCCTCGGTCAGCATGGTGCCCTGGGCGCGGATGTGCCCCGCCAGCGCCAGCTTGTCGTAGGGCAGCAGCACCGCCACCCGGCGCACCCGGTCCGCCAGCACCTGGTCCAGCCGGGCCAGCAGGGCGTCCATCCCGTAGCCGGTGGCCGCGCTGGTGCAGATGGCACTGGTGTCAAAGGGCGTGGCGCCCGGCGCCCGGTCGCACTTGTTGTACACCGTCAGCTGGGGAATGTCCCCGCAGTCCAGCGAGTCCAGCACCTGGTCCGTCACCGTCAGCTGCTGGGATGCCTCGGGGTCGGACAAGTCGCACACCTTTACAATTACGTCCGCATAGGCGGCTTCTTCCAGCGTGCTCTTGAAGGCCTCCACCAGCCCGTGGGGCAGGCGGCTCACAAAACCCACCGTGTCCACCGCCACCACCGTCAGGCCCGAGGGCAGGGTCAGCCGCCGGGCCGTGGGGTCCAGCGTGGCAAACAGCATGTCCTGGGCGGGCACATCGGCCCCGCACAGCCGGTTCAGCAGGCTGGACTTGCCCACGTTGGTGTAGCCCACCAGCGCCACCACCGGCACGCCGCTTTTCCGGCGGCTTTTGCGGGTCTGTTCCCGGCGGCGCTCCATCTCTTCCAGCCGCTGGCTCAGCGCTTCGATGCGCCGGCGCACATGGCGACGGTCGTACTCCAGCTTGCTTTCGCCCGCACCGCGGCGCGCGCCGCCGCCGCCCGCACCGCCGCCACCCTGACGGGACAGGCTCTCGCCCAGCCCGGCCAGCCGCGGCAGCCGGTAGCGCAGCGTGGCCAGCTCGGTCTGCAGCTTGCCCTCGTTGGTCACCGCGCGGTTTTTAAAAATTTCCAGAATCAGCATGGTCCGGTCCATCACCGGCACTTCCAGAATCTGCTCCAGATTGCGGATCTGGCTTCCCGACAGCTCTGCGTCGAAAATGGCGCACTCCGCGCCCAGGTTCATGCACAGCAGCCGCCCTTCGGCCAGCCGTCCTTCGCCCAGATAGGTGGCGCTCTCCGGCACATCCCGCTTTTGCACCAGCCGGGCCACCGCCACCATGTGGTTGGCCTGGGCCAGCGCCGCCAGTTCATCCATGCTTTTGTCCATGTCGTACGCGCCCAGGTCCAGCCCGAACAGCACAACGTTCATCATTCCATTTTCTGTCATAATTTGCTCAAATATTCCTCTTTGTATAAAATGTATGATCGGCAGGGAAGCGGCGTTCCGTCAAACTTGTGGCACATCACGTCGTGGGTGTAGTGAAAGCCCACCTTTTCCATCACCCGGCCGCTGGCCGGGTTGGCGGCGGCGTGGCAGCAGCCCAGCCGGTCAACGCCGTGGTCTGCAAACAGGTGGCGCACCACCGCGTCCAGCGCCTCGGTCATGTATCCTTTTCCCCAGAAGTCCCGGCCCAGGCAGTAGCCCGGCTCCCACAGGGCGGGGTCGTCCTCGGCGGGCACCACGCCGATGGAGCCCATCAGCTGCCCGTCGCAGCCGCGCACAATGGCCCATTGGTGCGCCTGCCGGTCGGCGGCCCATTGCCGGGCCAGCGCCAGGCTCTCCGCCTGGTCTTTGTGGGGCGTCCAGCGCAGAAACCGGGTCACCTGCGGGTCGCTGGCCCACACCCGGAACATTTCCGCCCCGTCCTCGGGCACAAAGGGCCGCAGCACCAGCCGGGGCGTAGAAAGCACATCGGTCATGAGGCCGCCTCCTTGCAAAGTTTTTCCCATTATACGGCGAAACACCGGTTTGCGTCAAACCTTTTGATTTCTCGCGCGAGCTATGGTATACTATATATCTATATGCAGGATGAAAAATGGGGGAAAAAGGATGCGAATCGTGGTAAAGGTGGGCACATCCACGCTGGCCCATGGAACCGGGCGGCTGAACATCCGCCGTGTGGAACTTTTGTGCAAGACGCTGGCCGATCTGCAGAACGCGGGCCATCAGGTGGTGCTGGTTTCCTCGGGCGCCATCGGCATGGGCGTGGGCAAGCTGCTTTTGCAAAGCCGTCCCGCGGACATCGCCACCAAGCAGGCGGCGGCCGCCGTCGGTCAGTGCGAACTGATGTACACCTATGACAAGCTGTTCACCGATTACAACCACACCGTGGCGCAGATCCTTCTGACCGCCGAGGACGTGAACGACCCCGAGCGCCGCCACAACATCGAGCGCACGCTGGAGCGCCTGCTGGAGCTGGGCGCCATCCCCATCATCAACGAGAACGACACCGTCAGCACCGCCGAGATCAAGGTGGGCGACAACGATACCCTGTCCGCCATTGTGGCCGTCAGCGTGCAGGCGGACCTGCTGATTCTTCTGTCCGACATCAACGGCCTGTACACCGCCGATCCCCACACCCATCCGGACGCCAAGCTCATCAGCGTGGTGGAACACATCACGCCGGAGATGGAGGCAGCCGCCGGGGGCGCGGGCAGCCGGCAGGGCACCGGCGGCATGATCACCAAGCTGGGCGCGGCCAAAATGGCCACTTCCCACGGGGTGCCCATGATCATCGCCAACGGCGAGGACCCCACCCGCCTGTACGACATTGTGGACGGCGTCACCGTGGGCACGTTGTTTCTTGCAAAGGAGATGTGAACCATGACCACTCAGGAACTGCTGCAGGGCGCGAAAGCCGCGAAGAGTGCGGCGGCCGCCCTGTCCACCCAAGAGAAAAACCGCCTTCTGCTGGCCATGGCGGACAGCCTTGTGCAGCATCAGGCAGACATCCTGGCCGCCAACGATCAGGACGTGGAGGCCGCCCGGGCCACCATCGCCCCGGTGATGATCGACCGGCTGCGCCTGACAGGCGACCGCGTGGCCGCCATGGCCCAGGGCCTGCGTGCCGTGGCCGACCTGCCGGACCCGGTGGGCGACGTGCTCAGTGAGATCACCCGGCCCAACGGCCTGGTCATCCGCAAGGTGCGGGTGCCCATGGGCGTCATCGCCATCATTTACGAAAGCCGGCCCAATGTCACCGCCGACGCAGCGGCCCTTGCCCTGAAAAGCGGCAATGTGTGCGTTCTGCGGGGCGGCAAAGAGGCCATCCATTCCAACACCGCCATCGTGGCCGCCCTGCGCGCGGCGCTGCGGGAAAACGGCGCGCCGGAAACACTGGTCAACCTGGTGGAGGACACCACCCGCGCCAGCGCGACGCAGCTGATGGAGGCCCGCGGCCTGGTGGACCTGCTGATCCCCCGGGGCGGCGCAGGCCTGATCCGCGCCTGCGTGGAGAACGCCAAAGTGCCCTGCATCGAGACAGGCACCGGCATCTGCCATGTGTATGTGGACCGTGCGGCCGACCTGGACAAGGCCGTGGCCATCGTGTACAACGCCAAGACCAGCCGTCCCTCGGTGTGCAACGCCGAAGAGGTGTGCCTGGTGCACCGGGACGTGGCGCCCGTGTTCCTGCCGCGTCTGAAACAGGCGCTGGACGAAAAGCATGTGGAGCTTCGCCTGTGCCCGGAAGCGGCGGCCATCATCCCCGGCACGCCCGCGGGCGAGCGGGACTTTGACACCGAGTTTCTGGACTACATTCTGGCCGTCAAAGTGGTGGGCAGCGTGGAGGAGGCGGTGGCGCACATCGCCGCGCATTCCACCGGCCACAGCGAGGCCATCGTCACGCAGGACCGCGCCGCTGCCGACGCCTTCTGCGCCGGGGTGGATTCGGCCGCGGTGTACGTCAATGCCTCCACCCGCTTCACCGACGGCGGCGAGTTCGGCCTTGGCTGCGAAATGGGCATTTCCACCCAGAAGCTGGGCGCCCGCGGCCCCATGGGCCTGTGTGAGCTGACCAGCTACAAATACATCATTGAGGGCGACGGCCAGGTGCGCTGAGCCCGGAAGGAGAAACATTATGGCAACACAACCTGAAGGCAAAGAGCTGAGCGCGCTGCGCCGGCGCCGCCGTCTGCGGCAGCTGCTGGGCGCGGTGGTCTGCGTTCTGGTGGTCATCGGCCTGTTCAGTGTGGTGTCCGGCGGCATTCAGCTGGGCGCGGCGCTGTTTGACGACACCGAGGAGAAAGAGGCCTACGAGCTGCGGCTGCGCAACCTGGTGGCCCTGGACCCCACCCCCTTCGACAGCCTGGACGAAGCCAACAAGAACACACTGCTCAACGCGCTGATCTGGAGCTGCATCGGCGATTCCAGCAGCTATGAACACGACGAGACGGGCGCCATGTACCTGCCCACCATCGACATCGACAAGGCCGCCGCCGAACTGTACGGCCCGGACTTCAAGTTCACCTACGAGACCTTTGAGGACCACGGCATGACCTTTGAGTATGTGGCCGAAAAGCAGGCCTATCTGCTGCCGGTCACCAGCGCGGTCAACGACTATTTCCCCAAGGTGGAGCGCATCAAGCGCGAGGGCGATACCAAGCGCGTCACGGTGGGATATCTGTCTCCCTTCAGCGCGGGCGGCGAGTTCAGCTCCAATATGGACATCACCCCCACCAAGTATCAGGACTATATTTTCACCAAAATCGACGGTGAATATTATCTGTCGGCCATCGTGGCCAGCGAGATGAAGCCGGAAACTGCTTCCAGCTCTTCCGTCGCGGCGGAATCTGTGGTGACCGCGCCGCAGGAAGTCATGGACGATCTGGCCAACAGCCTGCCCACCGATTCCTCGGTGGCCCAGAGCCAGCTGCCCGAAGACCCTGTGGAATGACCCCATGGCCCCGCATGGATTCCATGCGGGGCTTTTTCTGTGCTGTTTTAAGAAAATCGTAAGTTTTTCCCTGCCCTCAGCGTAAAAAAGATGAGGTATCCTGAAACCATCGGAAGGAGCGGTGCATCATGAAACAGGCGACCATTCTGGTCGTGGACGACGACCGGGAGATTGTGGGGGCCATTGCCAAATTGCTGGAGCTGGACGGCCATCGGGTCCTGCGGGCCTACGACGGGCTGGAGGCGCTGGAGATCCTGCACGAGCAGACCGTGCATCTCATCATCCTGGATGTGATGATGCCCCGGATGGACGGCCTGTCCGCCACCATGCAGGTCCGGCGCGAGAAAAACGTGCCCATTCTGCTGCTCAGCGCCAAAACCGAGGACGCGGACAAAATTGCCGGCTTGTCCATCGGTGCCGACGACTACATGACAAAACCCTACAATCCCATGGAACTGGCCGCCCGGGTCAAGGCACTTCTGCGCCGTTACATGACGCTGGGCACGGTGGCGGGCGCCCCCGCCCGGCCGGGCGTGATCCAGCTGGGCGGCCTCGCCCTGGACACCCAGGCCAAAATTCTGGAGGTGGACGGCGAACCGGTGCGCCTGACCGCCACCGAATACCGCATTGTTCAGTTTCTTATGGAAAATCCGGGTCACGTGTTCAGCGCGTCGGAAATTTACGAGCACGTCTGGAACGAGCCGGGCTTCGGCGTGGAAAATACGGTCATGGTGCACATCCGCCGCATCCGGGAAAAGATCGAGATCGATCCCAAAAATCCAAATTATTTGAAGGTGATGTGGGGCCTTGGTTACAAGATGGAAAAAATTTAGCCGCAGCTCGGTTTTGAAGTTTCTGGCCTTTGTGCTCACGGCGCTGGTGGCGCTGGCGGGTCTGGGCATGACCGTCCGGCGCATCGATCTGAGTGACGTGTATACGACCCAGCCGCAGTTTACCGATTCCACCCGGTACGTCAATGTGGTGGCGTCGGCACTCAACGACTGTGCTGTGGTAACCCAGGAGGGGCGTGTGTACGGCGAGATCCATTACGAGTATCTGATCCGCGCCGGAGAGGATGTCTGGACCAACAGCGACCGGGACCTGGAACAGATTGCCCGGGCCGGGGGCGACTGGGTCTATCGTTATACGGAGAATGAACTCATCGTTCCGGACGGCACCTCCGAGGAGACGCGGCAGATGTGGTACGGAATAAGCAGCTGGAGCAATGCCGACGAGCTCATCCTTGTGATGGACGAAGACTATATGCAGCAGATGGAAGAGGAATACAACCGGGATTATGCCTTTGTTCAGCAGTGGCAGCAAAGCTTCTGGTTTGTGATGGCCGCCATCGGCCTTCTGGTGGTGTACCTGCTGGCCGTGGCAGGCCACACCGGGCAGGACAACGAACTGCACCTGCTGTTTGTGGACCGCTGGCCCACCGAGATCCTGCTGGGGGTCGAGGCCATCCTGGCTGTGCTGCTGATGATGGCGCTGCTGGTCACGTCCGACAGCCTGCGCGGCGATCAGGCGTACGCGTTGATGGCCATTGATTTGGCCATCGGCCTGGTGGGACTGGCGCTGCTGCTGAGCCTGGCCCGCAAGGCCAAAGCGGGCCGTCTGTGGGCCGACAGCATCCTGCACCACATCTGCCGGGGCATCGCCTGGCTGTGCCGGGGCGAAACCTGGCGTGTTTCCGGCCGGGTGGGCCGTCAGGCGGTCAGCCGCATTCTGTGGACGGGAATGTCCTGCATGACGCTGTGCGTCCTTCTGTGTCTGTTTTTGTATGTGTTCTTTGGGGCCCGCCTGTTGATTTTGGCCACGGCCCTGCTGCTGGGCATGGTGTGCGTGGCGGGTATGCTGTATCTGCTGGTCATGCAGGCGCGGGACGGCCGTGCGCTGGATGCGCTCACCGATCAGGTGGAGGCCGCGGCGTCGGGGCAGGAGACTCGCCCCACGCTGCCTGAGGAGAGCCCTCTGCATAAAACCTCTCTTCAAATTGCCCGCCTGGACGAGGGCGTTAAGCAAAGCCTGGCCAGTGCCCTGAAAAGCGAGCGCATGAAAGTGGAGCTCATCACCAATGTGTCTCATGACCTGAAAACGCCCCTCACCAGCATCATCGGCTATCTGGATCTGCTGGAAAAGCAGGACCTGCCTGCCGAGGCCGCGGATTATGTGAAGATCCTGCGCAGAAAATCCGAGCGGCTGAGCCATACGGTCAATGACCTGTTCACCCTGTCCAAAGCCACCAGCGGCGAAGAAACCGTGATTCTGGAGCCGCTGGACCTGGTCATGGCCGTGCATCAGACGCTGGCGGATATGGGCGACGCGGTGGAAAAAGCGGGCATTCCCGTGCGTCCCACGCTGCCGGAAAGCGCCTGGGTTTTTGCCGAGAACCGGCGGCTGTACCGGGTGCTGCAGAACATTCTGGACAATGCCCTGCGCTATTCGCTGCAGGGGACCCGCATTTATCTGGAAGTGGAATCCCGCCCCGATCAGGTGTGCCTGTCGCTGACCAATACCGCGGGCTATGAGATGGATTTTACCGAAGAGGAGATCCTTCAGCGGTTTGTCCGGGGGGATAAATCGCGCACCACCGAGGGCAGCGGTTTGGGCCTGTCCATTGCCGAAAGCTTTATGAACAGCTTCGGCGGCCGGCTGAAGGTTTCCATCCGGGGCGATGCCTTTACGGTGACGCTTTCCTTCGCTGCAGCCCCCGCAAACCCGCCCGATCTGCAGGAGAAAAACGCGTAAAGCAAAAGGAGCCGCTTTGCAGCGGCTCCTTTTGCATAGAGGGGTGGGAAAGTATAAATAAATTTAGGTGAAATCTTTATTGCAGTTATCATTTTACCGAATTTGCTTATTTTGTCAAACCAATACCCCTGAAAATGCTTTATTTTGTTGTTTACAAACCAGGTTTGGGATAATATAATAAAGAAAAGGGGAAAGGTTTTCAGTTAATTCTTATTTAAAAAATTGAACGGTGATTTGAACTTAAAAACATTAGAAAGTTGTATGCGAGGGAAAATCAATGGATGAGTTGGACCGCAAAATTTTGCGTTTGCTGGAAGAGGACGGCCGCATGACCGTGAAGAACATCGCTCAGCGGGTGGCGCTCACCAGCCCGGCTGTCAGCGAGCGCATTCGCCGTATGGAAGCAGGGGGCGTCATCGAAGGCTATACGGTGGTGTTGGGCGAAAAGCCGGACAAAAACGCTATTGACGCGCTCATCAGCATTTCCGTGTCCCCGTCAGACCGGGACCGCTTTTTAAACATGGCGGAGATGCAGGAAGGGGTGCAGCAGTGCTTCCATGTCACGGGGGCGCACAGCTTCATCGTGAAGGTGCATTGCTCGGGCATTGCGGCGCTGGAGCATCTCATCAACCGGTTTCAGAAGCTGGGGCAGACCAGCAGCCAGATCATTCTCTCCACGCCGGTGGATAAGCGTACACGGGTGTAAGCGTTTTTTATTGTTTGTGACGGTTGTCTTTGGCAAAGAAGGAGCTGTCAGGCGGCTGTTCGCTGCGTGCGCCCACCACAATGCAGGCGTAGGCCACCAGCGTTGCAGCAGCGGCAAGAATGCCAAGGACAAGAAAGAGAAAAGTGAGATCCATGAAAAAACTCCTGTTTGTGCGGTTAAAAAACGGCTTTTATTTAGTGTATGCTTCAGAGATGAAAAAACCATGTAGAAAAAATAGATTTCACAAAAATTTCGGTATTGACACAAGCCCCAGAATATGATAAGATAATTTAGCACCCAAGAAGAGGGTGCAAGAGATCGCGGAGTGGAGCAGTCCGGTAGCTCGTCGGGCTCATAACCCGAAGGTCGTAGGTTCAAATCCTGCCTCCGCAACCATATTGAATGGGAGTCAAGTTCTGAACGATCCGGTGAGATCGGACGAAACTTGACTCCCGTTTTGTATTGTCATATCAGGGTTTTCCGGCATTTGGCCTCCTGCGACACAAATATTCAAACTTTCTCATTTTTGATCATAAACAGCTTCAAGCCCCCTTATTTGAACCAGCTTCTGCAACAGTTTCAGCCTGTATTTTTTTCATTAAAGGCGTTCTCCGCTTCATCCGGTGTTTTGTACTGGTTGGCGCGATGAGGACGCCTTTTATTGTAGAACTTCATATATTCGGAAACCCTTTTCTTGAATTCGTTTTCAGACCGGTAGGAGCTTCGGTACAGTTCTTCTTGCTTCAGGGAGGAGAAGAAAGACTCCATCACGCCGTTGTCATAAGGTGTGCCCCCTTTGGAGAAGGATTGAGTCACATGGTAATCGCGCAGAAGAGTTCGGAAGGCCTGGGAGGTATACTGGCATCCCCGGTCAGAGTGGAAGATCAGATCTTTGCCGGGCTTCCTTTGCTCAAAGGCCTGCTTGAAGGTGGCAGTCACCAACTGGGTGCTTGCCCGGGGAGAGATTTTGTAGGCAATCACCTTTCTGGCATACAGATCCAGGATGGCGCAGATGTGGTATTTCTTGCCGCACACTGCAAACTGGGTGCAGTCTCCCACCCATGCCGTGTTGGGCGCACTGACGTTGAATTGGCGGTTTAGAACATTGGGATTTCCCTGAAGCTTCACCCATTTTTTGTAATCTGCCTTAGCAGTGGTGCGGAAGCTGGAAAGTCCCAGATCATGCATGATGTCGAGGACGGTCTTTTTGCTGGTTTTGTATCCCTGGGTTTGCAGTACGGCAAGAATTTTATCGGATCCGAACAACCCGTGGCTTTCCTCAAAAACCTCTTTGACAGCCGCAGAAAGGTCTTTCCTTCGCTGAGTACGAAGGGAAGGTTCTTGTTTGCTTTTCATGTGATTGTAGAAAGTCCCGCGGTTGACTTCCAGGGCATCGCAGAGGACCCGGATGGGATACTGATCCAGAAGTCTTTCCAACTCAGAGAGCTTTACCGAAACCGGATCGGAAGCCGTACAATTAACCGCTTTCAGAATTTGACAGATCTGCTCCGTCCGCTGCTGCTTTTTTCGCAGGTCGCTGAGGGCTCTTTGGGTGGGAATTAAATCCGGTGACAGGTTTTTGTATTGTTTTAGCCATCGGTAAATAGTGCAGCGGGCCACTTGATTTTCTTTGCTGATTTCTGTTACGGGCTTGCCATCATAGTATTCGGCACAGCACTTCTGGACCAGTTCGATAGGATGTTCATTTGTTTTCATAAGTGTTTCCTCCTTGTGCTGATTGATGGAAAGGGACGAGCAACTGGTGTTCTGCCTATCGACAGACGAATTCTTTGCTTTTTTCATACAAATGCTCCTTTCTGAAACATAACAACAAAAAACCGCCTTGAAAAATCAAGACGGTTCATACGACATAGTATATTGACTTTGGGTGGTGACAAAGGGATAAGCTGGACCACTTTTGGTTTCATTCGAATCCTCCCTTAAATAAGGGAATCTTATGCTTCTTTTCTAATTCTAGAATACCATTATATAAAGGAAAAATCAACCTAACCTTGCGGTGGCATTTAGCTGAACATGTATAGTGAAACATAATAGCCTTGTGAGATGAGACCAATAAGTATTTGACAAGATTCCGGGTTGGCATCTTGACCAAATTATTGCGATGAAATATACTAAAAATAGGTTGCTATAGAGTCAGCAATTGAACCATATTATATGCAACCAATAAAGAATACGGGTAACAATATTCTTTAAACTGTTGCATACTTTTTAATACAGCCTCTGATTGTTGTATGAAAGGTGGCAGCAGTAATATGCATTATTTTCCCCAAATACTATTTAAAGTCAACAATAAGTATTTTTCAATTGAATGGAATAGTAAGGAGAGCGTTAGAATGGCGACAGTTATCAATTATCAATTGTCTATGTTTGGGAAGTTTTCTATTAGCCCCACTCCTGAAACGATTTCTACACTTATGCCGAAAATCAATGAAAGAACCAAACAAGTATTTCTTCCAAATCTAATTTCAAGTCAGCAGATAGAAATTCCAAGCAATCGTGTTACGGCAATTTCTAATCTTGGATTTGTTACACAAGATCAGAAATACAATATCAGTATTCTGAATGAGAGAATTGATGTCACATACAATAAACCTAGTGATGTTGATGTCTCTATGGATGATTTTTATGAACTTGCAATTGAAGCATTTACTGCACTTTTCGACAATTCAAATGCTGTATCTAATAGGTTAGCACTTAATATTCAAGAAGTCTGCGAAATGGAAAGCTTTGATAAAATGAAAAGTAAGGGCAAGGAACTTCTAAAAGCCGCTGCATTTTACGAGGGAAAGCCACTTGCTGAATGGTCTATGCGAACGAATTCGCAAGAAAATATTCAGTTAAATGAAGCTGATGAACTTGTGAATTATATTACTGAAGTTACTTCTGCGCAAGATATGACGGGGCAAAAAGCAGCAGTGCTTTTTCATATTGATATCAATACAGTGCCGAAAAATGCAAATATACGCTTTGATGTAAGTGCGTTGAAACAGTTTGTCCAGACTGTAACACCAGTAGCGCAAAGAATAGCGAATGATGTTGAAAGGCTGATTAGTGGTGATTAATCTTAGTTTAAATCTTCAAGGATCGGAATTGATGGAAGATACTGTTCCCCGAAGACAGCCAAGCAGTTCTTCTGAAAATAGCTTTTTTATTATTATTGATAACCCCAAGTATGGAGAAGTAAATCCGCAGAGCTCAAATAGCAGAGAAAATGTGTCCACCAATACGCTAGGTACAAACAATTTTTCAACTCAACGCATTCCACTTTGGCTAGAGAATAAGTTGTTGGATTTTATTGCATTGACCGATGAAGAAAAAAGACGGAAGCTCATCAATGATGCGGTATCAAAATTGATGCCATATTTAGAGTTATACAATTATGACGAGGAAAGTGAAAATTATATATGGTCAGTTGTAGATAATATTGCTTCAAAGTCAATTTCTATTTTAGGTGCTGCATTTCAAGAGATTGTTATTAGACGTAATGATTGCGTTAATATTTTGTGCGCTATAGCTAAATGCTTGTGCAGTTTTGAATTACAGCAGACTGCTGAGTGGGGCCCCATGATTCTTTTATCTCTTTTTAGCCATAAAAGTGATACTGTAAAAGAATATGCAGTTTTTCTTCTGGAGAATTGGCAGGATAAAAGTCTACTACCAATACTTAAAAATTTAGACTGTAGAGCTGCTTGGCTAAGAGCCTATATTGATAGCGTAGTTTTCGAAATAGAGGGATAGTATGTACTATGTTAGAAAGCTTTCCAAGCCATCCAGTCTATTTAAGTTGAGGGATACGGACAATTTTCGAAATATTCAGGCTGACTTTTTAGGACAAGACCTACGGACATCGAGCAATACTTTATCGGTTTGGCGCAGTGAGTCATTAGATAAAAAGGATATTGATAAAGCTATTAATGCTGCCTTATTAGTGTCTTCCCAAGTTAATGCTTCTCAATTTCTAATTATAGATTCAGATGCTTTAGAATGGGCAGGTATTCGGACAGACGATACGGAGCCAGGTATAACAGCATATTCGGGATTAGAAGGACTACATACAAATCTGTGTGACTTAACGTACGAAAAAATCGGTAATCTTTTACAGGTCTATTGTAAAGTTTGTGAAGATAGCCAACGCACGCCAAAAATCGACAAGGAACGATTTAAGCAAATAATTATTATGGCCAATAACGAGAATTGTTTGAACGTAGGAGTGCTCCAAGAACATATGCAAAAGGAAATCCAGAAAGTCCTTAACTCTGCAGAGTAAGGAAGTATGTGACGGGATTTAAATTGCTGTTTTCAGGTTTGCTGATTTGAAAGAAAAATACGATGCATAACCTTGTGGTTTCTGGAAAACTTTTTTTGGTCACTGCAGATTTTTACGTAAGGTCCGTTCGCATTGAATTGTGAAAATTTCCGGGCCAAAATCATCCGATTTCCCAAAATATCTTTTTTGGAACGACACGCCACTTAAAAACAGCGATGAATCGAAGGATTCATCGCTGCTTTTCTTTTTGCAAAATGTGCCTTTTCTATCTCTTTTACCCCAGTTTTACCCCTAAATGGCACCTTATCAAAATACCGACTCAATCGATCGGCCACTTGTAGTTACCCTTGAGCGCTTCAATTGCTTTTTCGGGCACGTCTGAAATGGAACCACGTTCCAGCACCTGAATTTTATCGATAACAGTCTGCGCCGGAGAACTGTACAAAAAATAGCCGTCATATGTAATTCGAATCAAATCACCGGTATGGATCGTAACATCCTGAAACACTTTTTCTGTCTTTGGATTTAGCTGTACCGGCATATCACTCTCATCCGCAATCAAAATCGTGGAATTGCTGACGATTGCTCTTCCGGTCAAGGTAGGCTTTCTGTTAACAATAGCAGTCGCTGCCGCAACAGCAACTGCAAGGACAACTACAGATACAAAAACAGCAAATTTTTTCTTCATCATTCTCTCCTATCCAGAAACAATAAAATGATACGAGATGAGTTAAGTATTCACATCAGCCCATCGTAAAGAGAAAAATCCAACCTTTTTGAAAGGACAGACGGACAGCTGCTTTCAAAAAGTATTTTGAAACACGTTTGAAAATGGGGGTAAAACGCGAAATTTTTATCTACTTTTTCATTTTTATTGTCCGTCTGTCCTTGGAGTTTGATGGAAATAAATTGCATTACTATAAAAAGTATTTTTACCGTTTTTGCAAAAGCAATTTGGTGAGTGCGCCGTCTCAGCGATAGATTTACGCCATAATCGGTTTTCTCGCTTCAATATAGAGGTCGATATCTTCAACGATATAGTTCGCTCCTGTGGTATGAAGCGCCTCAAAACAGGAGTACACATACTCCCACACCCGATAACGGGTGAAAAGATCGGCCACCTGTTTCCCCGTCAGGTTCTTTGCGGTTTTATAGGTTTCCACACAATAAATGAGAAAATCGCCCTGCCTGCTCATCATTACGCCTCCTCCGGCATTTGAAAATCTCCTGTCGTTCTTTCTTCGTCAAACATATTGAACAGAGTAAGAGGACTGAAATGCCACAGCTTCGTATCCTCCTGCTCCAACAGGGAATAAACTTTCGATTCGTAAAACTCTTTTGATGCTGTCATTTCATCCAACGGATAGTTTTCACAAATCAGATTGATAACCTGCGGAACAAGCAGAGTCAAAATTGCTTCAAATTTTTTATCCGCCATCAAAATTCCTCCTCTGGTACTGTGCCAACAAAGCGCAGATAGGCCAGTTCCTTTTCCGAAGTCAATACCAACTGATTATACAGCTTCTTGATTTTAAGCTGATCCAATGTCTGCTCTTTCGTCAGCACTCCAGCAGTATAGAGTGTGAATGTCCTGTACACATCATCATTGGCCACCGGCCCAAAGATGAAATCATAGGATTTTCCCTCATAATTACCGGAACGGTTGTCGGATACAAAATCCAGCCACGCTTCATTCGGTTCAGCAAAGCGAAGAATCGAACATTCTGAAAAAGCAACAGCCTCGTCGATTTCGTAGATGCTTACTGCCTTTTGACCGGATCTCCGCCGCTTTGTGACTTTATCGGCAAAGCTGACTGCCTGGATTTTGTTCGTTGTTGTATAAAAGCCAAAACCAAAATCCAGAAAGCGGTTTTGCTGAATGAGTTTAGGCTGATCCACAATCACATTGCTGCCATGATATAAAATCATATATGCCCCTCCAATGCTTGCTCTGCAATCGCACGTTCTTCCTGCAAAGATCGAATCATCGTTTCGATATGTCTGCGTTTTTCCACCTGTTTTCGAACATCCTCCGCATCCTTTTGGGGGATGTATCGAGAGATCACCTTTTTCCCATCACGGTATTTCAAATAGAAGTAGGTGGATTGTCCGGCTTTCTTTTCGGAAATCGTTCCTTTGGGGAGTTTTTTCAGTTCTTCTTGGTATTTCTCCAGCATCCGATCGACGCGTTCTTTTTCCTTCAGAATGGTGGTTATCATTAAATTCAATCTCATCACCCGTTTTCATTATACACAACAATTAAGCTATTATCAACACAACGTTGTGCATTTACTGTTCTTGCTCTCTCTGCAAACAAATTTCAATGCTTCTCGAGTTTCACACATCGCGCAGGCCTTCCGCCATATTTCCCCAATTCTACATATAAAAAATTAACGCGCCGAATTTCTTCGGCGCGTTATTCTTTTGCAATATTGCGAGCAGTAAACGGAAGATAAATCAGCTTTCCTTCCGGCTTTTGTGTAGCCGGCTGCGGGTACAGTTCCTGCATCAGCATCATACTTTCCCGCTTGTGGTCATCCAGCAGATGGGCGTATGTATCCAATGTAAATCCGACGTTGGCATGGCCCAGAATCTTGGAGAGTGCTTTGACGTCCATTCCCTGCTCAATTGCCCTCGTGGCAAAGGTATGGCGAAGCGCGTGAAACGTGAAGTGAGGAAGCCCGGCCGCTTTCAAGATCCGGATATAGTGATCCCGGAATGTGCGCGGCTCGATCGGCTTGCCGAACTCGTTCGTCACTACATATCCCGTGTTTTCATAGGCGCTTTGTGCCAGCTGTGCGTCGGCTTCCTGCGTCTTGCGCCAGTCTGCCAAATCCGATATAATGGCATCAAAAAGCGGGATCGAACGTCTGCCGTTCTTTGTCTTTGGCGAACCGACGAACAGCTGCGTTTTGCTTTCTCCGTCTACTGTGGGCAGACGATTCAGCGTAGAACGCACGAACAGAATACGGTTGGTAAAATCGATATCATCCCAGCGGAGACCGACGATTTCCCCGATTCGCATGCCGGTCGATAACGCCAAACGAATGAAAACACCATAGCGGTGACGGCAGCTCTCCTGCATCAGCTTTACTTGCTGTTCTCGTGTCAGAACGGAGATTTCCGCTGCTTCCTTGCGCGGAAGATCGACTGCATCGCAGGGATTGGACGGAATCATTTGCTCCTTCACCGCCTGCTGTAAGGCTCGATGAAGGCAAGCATGCAGGTTGGAAATGGTTTTTGGTGCCAAGCGATCTTCCTGAAGTTTACGAAGGTAGAACCGTTGAAGATCTGCCGGAACGAGCTTGTCCAGCGGTACAGCACCCAAAGCGGGGACAAGATGTTTGCGCACATACCCTTCGTACGAAACATAAGTACTGTGCCGCACACTCGGGCGAGCGTAGAGTTCCAGCCAATGCGGCAGCCATTCTCCCAGCGTCAGGGAAGTGGGCGCCGCAGCGTCGCCGCTGTATTGCAGCTGCAGCTCGCTGCGTATTTTCAATGCCTGTTCGCGTGTTTTCGCATATCGGGAGATTCGTTGTTTCTTACCCGTCGCCGGATCGGGCTTCGAAGTAATCCGCACCTCATAAAGACCGTCTTTTCGCTGACGAATCGTACCTTCGCCATTCAGTCTGCGCGCCACGGCGCCCACCTCCTTTCTTTTTTATTTTTTTGTTAATTAGATCATCTATGCTGCCGATTCAGCCAGTCGAAGAATGCCTCACGGCTGACCAGCTTCCTGCGCATGCCGGTGCGGATGGTTGGAAAGTCATCCCGGTCAAACAGCCGATAAGCGGCCGTCAGGGAGATTCCAAGGATATCCGCCACATCTTTCGCATTCAAAACTAGCGGTAATTCATCGTATTTTGTACGGTTTGACATTGATTCTCTTCTCCTTTGTATAATATATTTTTTAAGATGTAATCATCACGGTAACGTCCGGAAGCTATCCAGCAGCGTAAGGCCAGTTACGAATCGCTGCTGTTTTCCACTAATAGTGTGACGGCAATCCCCCAGCGACGGGTACAGCCTGCGCAATTTGCTTCCGAAAGCAGTGTTGGTCAACGGTGTGCTGCCAATTTGAATACAGAATTGACGGTAGCTCTGGTGCAACTCTGCGCAAAGGATTTCTGCTTCCGGCTTTATAACACAACACTGTGCTACAAACTGATGCAGAGCTAACTCTTGCTTCTCAGGTAAAGATGTACTTGTGCTCATAGGACATGCGGAGTCAATAATCTCCTGCTCAATCTCGGTGAAGACGAAATTGTTGCTTCGAAGATCGCGCAGCGCTCTCATCGCCAGCAAGAAAATATAGCCGCGTTCTGCCTTCAGCTTTTCCAACAGGTTGATATCCCGCTGAGCCTTCGGCACCGTGTTAAAGAACGGAACGGAGACCATCCGGTCAAAAAACGCCTCATCCTGTTTTCCTGAGCGCAAACGAATGGAAAAATTCGAGGAGAACAGAACTTTGCAGTGGCTCTTAAAGCTGCGCTGCTGAACATGCTTCTGGTTGGCGGTCATATTGTTCGGATCTCCAGTGAGTTGCTTCAAAATGCCTACTGTGGCCGGATCAAAACGACCATCAGGAAGATCCATGCAAAACAGCAGCTTTTTGTCGACCATGCTGCCGGATATATGGTTTTCTCGGAACTGTGTGGGTGAATTGAGCGCCAGACATGCAGACTCTCCCAGCAGAGCACCGCGAATCAGGTCGCCCGCCACGGATTTTCCAGTGCTTGTTCTCCCTTGAAACACATAGAAATTCCGCGGCATATCATTCGAAATAAGCGCACCGATCACTTCTAGAAGTCGCTGACGGACCTGAGAAAGGCCGCCCGTACAGTTGTCCAGAAATTGATCGAACACACCGTGGTTGATTGGATTTCGGATGTCTTCGATTGTAATCGGAAGGGCAGATGTAAAGAACCATCCTGGTGACGCTTCCCGTATCGTCTGCTCTTCGATATCGTAGATACCATCGTCCAGACAAAGGAAACGCGTGTTCGGCTCCTGAGCTTCTTGTGCGCGCATTAGTTCAGCATCTTCCAAAAGCGATCGCACCAGAGTACTTTGGTCGCTGTTGCTCAGCATACTGTAGATGCGCTCTCCATCGGGGCATCGTGAGCGCATCTGCGCAAAAAGGCCATGTTGATCGATCGGCTTCCACAGCGGCGATGAATACGAGTACAGGCGTCCATCACGAATGCACAGCTGCAGGTTCTGCTTGACAAGCTTCGCTGCCTGATAAACCGCCTGTGTGCGCTTGTTCTTGGCCAGCTCCTGCCAAGCATCTCCGGGGGAGAGGCCGACAGCCTGTTTCGACCGCACTTGCTGAACAAAACTTTGCTGCTGCACGGGCCGCTGACTGAAGCCCAGATGCTCGCCAATCGGGTACTGGGTTTCGTTCAGGCTGATCTGATCCGGCTCGTTTCTGCGAGAACTCAAAACAACTCGTATGTCCGGCGATTTTCCAGCATCGTCTAAGGACACTGCATGGAAAGTCGGTGTAATATCAGCCCCTCTTTTGAGGTGGGCACGCATCATCTCCCAGCCGCAGTAGACGGCTCCGCTCATGTCCACTCGGCGTGGTAATTCATCAAAGCCGCATCGTAAACCGAGTGGCCGTTTTTGTGCCATCTCAGAAATCTTGATCATCGTAATCCGCCTCCTCGCTTACATTTGGAACGGGTGGAAACGGTGTAGCAGAAATCGCTTGCTCTTCTGGCGGAATTGTCGCTTTAATCTGACTGATTAAGGCCGCGCCCAGATTGGCAAGAAGCTTATTGGAGCTGGCCAGCCAAATTCCATTCTGTCCGGGATCTACTACCGCCAGGCAGGTTGTGATGCGATTTGGATGATCCAGTGAAGTTTGAACCTGGAAGCAAACTACACCAAGCAGATCCTTTTTTTCGGTGTCCAGCAGCGTGTTGCCGTCCTCATCCTCCAAAACCAGATCTACCTTGTGAGGCTTTCGGTAGTCAATCAATAACCCGCTCGAGAAGTGCGGAACCATGTTTTTCTGAGCCGAGTAGCTGAACGTGTATTTTTGACCGGCTGCACCTAGGAAAAGTGCTTCCAACCTCAGAACGGGGGCATTTCGCCCCTGTAAGAAGAAGCTCAAGTAGCCTGCCAACGGAACGATGGCGGCAACGTTGGCCTGGTTCGAGAGCAGGGCGCTGTTCAGTTTGTTCGATAGTGAGTCCATAGATTTTTCCACCTAAAAAAATAATTGGCGTAGGCGGTGCACTGCCTACGCCAATTATTAAAACATATTCCCTCGGGATTGACATCTTATGAATATACCATATGTTGTGTTTAATATTGTAAATTGTGCCACATGTGCCTTATTTTCTGTTTTTTTGACTATTTTCGACTTTCTAAGTTTTTAGTTTCGAAACATATGAAAAGTGGGGCCTGACAAATGCAATCGAACTCATTTAAAAAATTTCGGCGCGAAAACTACAATAGCATATTTGCACAAAAATGGAAGAAAGCAGAAGAAGCCGTTAGTAATTCAAAATTTTCCGCAACAGATTTATGCGATGTCTCAAATCTATCTTTATCCAACCTTCATCAAAAAATCCGCCAATCGCTTCCATTGGCCGCTTGTGATTTGCTGCGTCTGTTAATCCTGGCAAATACTAGTCTTACTTACATAAAGTCTGGCATCCGATATTCAGGACAATTCGTCGTTGCCGTCCATAAGGCTCATCCTGCCTATCGCAATGAGGAAAAACGAAGGATACAAAAAGAATCTGAACGAGCTAAATGGTTGAGTCTAGACCCAACATTTCTTGCATTCTTTGAAACGATAGGAAGATCTGTTTTTTGTTGTCTGTCTGTCTTTTGAACACTATAAAAAATCGGCTGAAAATTCTCCAGCGCCTGTATACAGGCATGTGGGGAATTCAGCCGATTTTATTTTGTCTTGTGATTGATAAAATTGGTGGAAATTTGTGAAACAGCACAGTAATGTGCAATTCTCACTATTTTTACAAGGAGTGATTTATCATGTGTTTCTTTGATTCAATGGAGCATAATACAATCGAGGACGAGTTGGAAGATGCCTGCATCGTTCTTCGTCCGTCCGATGTCAGTGAATTGCTGGATCTGCATCCAAACACAGTTTACAGACTGCTGCAAAGCGGTAAGTTACCGGCATGCAAAGTAGGCGGAAGTTGGAGAATTTACAGAAAGGATCTGATCGACTTCATCAAAAAGCATCCTGTATGACGGATAGGGCACTCTTCAGCCGAAAAGAATCGAAAGATAATCCTGACGTCCATCCAATACCCGCAGTACGGTCAAAGTGTCTTCGTCCGTGATTTCATAAAAAACCAGCTGCTTCGCAACGACAAAAAAGCGAATGGAAGATTCAATTCCGAATTTCGCTTCCATGGAAATCCCCATCATCGGATTTTCCAGCAGCAGGGACACTGCATGCAGAATGGATGAAATCAGCTTTCGCGCCGCTTGGGGATTGCCGAGCTTCGTTTCGATGTATTCCTGTGTCCTCTGAAGATCCACTGCAGCCAGATGTTTGTACACAACGTTCATTTTTCTACTCCGAACATGGCATAGACATCTTCTTCGGAATGCGTGACAGGATCATTCTGCGCTGCTGCCAGCTCTTTCATCAGCCGGGCCATCGCCTTTCCTTTTATGATCTCGGCATTGTTTTCGTTCACAGTGAAAGGAAATCCACCGGCATTCAGAGATTGTTGAAAAAACACATTGACCGCATCTGTCAGAGTAAGTCCGTTTTTTCCATACACTTCTTCGAGCTGCTGGCGCAGTTCGGGATTGATTCGAATCCGGAACATATCCGTCTTTGGAGCTGAAACAACATTTTTCATTCGGATCACCTCCTGATCTCAAGAATAGTATACCCTGATTGATTTCACTTTGTCAACAATGTAGCCACTTGGTAGCTACATTGTTGGCGCTCCAACTGATTCCCGCAACCGCGTAAATCTGAAACATATATCATTCCTCTGAATATTAATACAAGGAGGAATGAATATGTTCACAAAAAAGATATTCCTGCCCTGAATAAAGCGGCCATCGAGGCGGCACTGACCTTTGCGGTCGCCGTCCTGATGGCCGCTTCCGACTGTTTTCTCAAAAACAAAAAGGAGTAGGAAAAATGAGCCAAATTGTTTGTACCCAATGTGGAGCAGAGCTCCGCCCGGAAACAGCCCTGTATGTGGGCGACGAAGCCGTCTGTCCGTCCTGTGCCGAAACGGACACCACTGTTTGCAGTTACTGCGGCGAGCGCATCTGGCGCGAACACGATGCCGGAGACAGTGAAACGCCTCTGTGTGAAGCCTGTTACGATTCGCACTATACCCGCTGTGTCCGATGCGGTCGGCTGATCTCGTTCTCATCCGCGTATTATCAGGAAGACGATGACGATGAAACATCCCCCTATTGTGAAGATTGTTTCCATGAAGCCGGACAAGCCATCCACTGCTACTCGTACAAACCGATTCCGGTTTTCTACGGAGACGGACCCATGTACATGGGCGTGGAGCTGGAAGTGGACGATGGCGGAAAGGATTCCGGCAACGCCCGCAAAATTCTCTCCGTGTTCAACCGGAACGCAGAATACGGATACATCAAGTCAGACGGAAGTCTGGATGACGGGCTGGAGCTTGTGACCCATCCCTGTACACTCAAAGCACACTTGCAGGAAGTCCCGTGGGAAGAAACATTGGAGAAAATCCGCTCTCTCGGATATTTCTCCCATCAGGCTTCGACCTGCGGACTCCATGTCCATGTGAACCGCAGCTTCTTCGGAAATACCAGTGCGCAGCAGGATGAACGCATTGGTAATGTACTGTATCTGTTCGAGCGGTTCTGGCAGGAGCTGCTTCGCTTTTCCCGGCGCACCCAGCGTCAGGTCGAGCAATGGGCCGCACGGTACGGATACAAGGACACCGGACGGGAGATTCTGGAACATGCCAAGAAGTCCTATCAAGGACGATATACCTGTGTGAATCTGACCAACGCCAATACCATTGAGTTCCGCATCTTCCGCGGCACACTCAAATACAATACACTGATCGCCACACTGCAGTTTGTAGAGAGACTGTGCAGTGCGGCGATTTCTTTGTCTCAGGAAGAATTGCAGGCGCTCTCTTGGAGCGACCTCATGCTGGGAATCCGGGAGCAGCAATACCCAGAGCTGGTACAGTATCTGAAAGAGCGCCGTCTGTATGTGAACGAACCGATTCCTGCGGAAGGCGAGGTGTGACGGATGTGCGGACTCTTTGGATTCAGCGACCCGAAGCACACCTTGATCCAGAAGCAGATTCGGAGATTGACGGGCAGCCTTGCCACGGCCAGTGAGCAGCGTGGGACGGACGCCAGCGGGATTGCCTATGTACAGGGACAGATGCTCCGGATCTACAAGCGGCCGCTTCCCGCTCATTCCATGACGTGGCTCGTCCCGACCCATACGACCGCAGTCATGGGACACACCCGAATGACCACGCAGGGAAACAGTGCCTTCAATCCCAACAACCACCCGTTCCCGGGTATATGCGGAGATACCCGCTTTGCTCTGGCACACAACGGCGTATTGCACAATGACGATGTGCTGAAACAGCGCTTCCATCTTCCCAAGACAAACATCCAGACGGACAGCTATGTAGCGGTGCAGCTTCTGGAGCAGGACGGACGGCTGGATGCCGAGACCATCGGTAATACCGCTGCCCGGCTGGAAGGTTCGTTCTCCCTGACAATTCTCAATCAGTTCAATCATCTGTATCTGGTCAAGGGAAACAGCCCGCTTTGCATCTACCGGTTTGAAAACGGTCTGATCTGTTATGCCAGCACCGCAGACATTCTGAAAGAAGCCCTTGCCCGGTGCAGTTTTTTGCCGCGCAGCAAGGAGATCGTCAGCCTGTCCGAAGGGGACATCTTGTGCATCCGCCCGGACGGACGGCTGCAAATGAGCCGCTTTGATACGTCCAACCTGCACAAACATCTGCGCTGGTGGGACTGCGGCGCTTATGACTGCTGGATGCCCCAAAGCCGCCGCCATTTTAGGAAAGACACGGCCACCTCTCTGGATACTCTGATGGAAACCGCCTGCAATATGGGATTTCTGGAAGACGATGTATTTCTTCTGCTCGAGGAAGGATTCGATGAAAGTGATATTGAAGAACTGCTGAATATGCCGGGAGCGTTTTACGATGCCATTGCAGAAACTGTCTATGCACGGATGGATGAATAACAGCAAAAAAGAAAGCCCGCAGGCTTTCTTTTTTACCGAAGAGAGGATGAAGTTTATGTTGATCGGGTATGTCCGCGTCAGTACCGCGGAACAGAACAGCGCTCGTCAGGAAGTTCTGATGCGGGAACTGGGCGTTGAGAAAGTGTATCTCGATAAGGCCAGCGGCAAAAATACGAATCGTCCCCAGCTGCAGGAGATGCTGACTTTCGCACGGCAGGGCGATACCATCGTGGTAGAGAGCATCAGCCGCATTGCCAGAAACACCCGGGATCTGTTGGAGCTGATGGAACAGCTGAACGTCAAGGGCATCGGGTTCGTCAGTAAGAAAGAAGCCATTGATACGACCACGCCCACGGGAAAATTTATGCTGACGGTATTTGCCGCCGTGGCCGAACTGGAGCGGGAGTACATCCTGCAGCGGCAGCGGGAAGGCATTGCCATCGCAAAACAGGCCGGGAAATACAAGGGACGCAAACCCATCGACCGGACGGAACTTCAGCCAGTTTTAGAGGAATACCGCAAAGGTAATTTGACCGCCACGCAGGCCATGCGGAAGATGAATGTCAGCAAGAGTACCTTTTATCGAATGTTCCAACAGAAGAATAACGAATCTTTTAAAAGGAGTTGACCAAAATGGACTTCGTACAAATGGAGCAGATGATGGAAAAAGCATTCCGAGCCACAATATCGCAGAAATTTCAATTCTGGATGCATCGCAGCCTGCTCAACCAATTCTGGAAAGAAATGGTGCAGAATATCCGATGGCAAATGGAAATGCAGGAAAATGAAATGGATTTGTCGGATAGTATCCGCGAGCTGATTGTCGATTTGAAAGATTTGCAGTCACTAATCGATTAGAAAATATAAAGTTAGTGTCATATGGGTTTACCCATACGGGACAAAAGAATCAACCTAAAAAGAGTGCCAATAGACTCACTTTTCTGCGTTGGGACGTCCCAATATGAAAACAGGAGCTTATTGGCGCTTTATTTAACATAAAATATATTTATTATACACAAAAAATATAATATAATAAAAATGGATTTGTAAAAATATTCAAAATTATTGTTGAGAAATATAAAAATTGATGAAATCCCAATAGTATCATTTGACATCGAAGGGCAGCACATCGGTGTATCGCTTCTATCAAAACAAAAAAGCCCGCATAGGCGAGCTTTTCATTTCACACACTGTGAGTCCGGATATACCGGTATTTTTGGCAATGCCGTATTTGAACCTGTCGTGTTGTCTTAGATGGTAGTCTTAAGACAATTTCATTTTATACCGCACAGACACGGATGTCAATCTGTTTGAGGAGGAAAATGAAATGGAGGAAAAATCATATTATTTGGGGCTGGACATCGGTACGGAATCAGTCGGGTGGGCTGTGACGGATTCTCAATATCGGCTGGAAAAAAGATATGGAAAAACACTCTGGGGTGTGCGTTTGTTCGAGAGTGCAAAGACTGCACAGGAGCGACGCGGATATCGCGTTGCCAGACGCCGTATCGAACGCCGCCGGGCCAGGCTTCAATGGCTGCAGGAAGCGTTTTCGCAGGAAATCGCCAAAGTGGACCCAGCGTTTTTTCAGCGCTTGCGGGAAAGTAAGTTTCTGGAAGAAGACAAGCAGGCAGATTTGCCTCTGGGGAGATACACGCTTTTTGCGGACAAAAATTATTGTGACAAAGACTATCATCGCCAGTACCCAACCATCTATCATCTGCGTAAAGCACTGCTTGAATCAGACGATGCCTTTGACGTGCGCCTTATATACCTTGCGCTTCACCACATTTTCAAAAATCGTGGCCATTTCCTGTATGGGGACGTTTCTTTGGAAACAATTACACTGCATGCCGGATTGGAGCGTCTGACCCGAGCAGTGGAACAGGTGTGCGAGCAACAGTTTTTGTGCGAGAATGAACAGGAGCTACAGGATATCCTGCTGTCTCGCACTTTGAATAAGGCGCGACGTAAAAAACAGCTTGCACAGCAATTTCATGTGGAGAAAAAAGATGGATGCTCCTATGCAGTGATAGAACTGCTGACAGGTGCAAAGGTTTCATTGAACAGCTTGTACGGAGAAGGAACCGCGAACGATGAAATCGACAAGATCAGTCTGGAAGATGAATTTGATCTCTATGAAGAAAAGCTTGTGGAACGTTTGGGTGACTGCATCGAATTGATTCTGGCTGTCAAGGAAATTTATGACTGGTCGCGACTGGAGACGATGCTGGACGGAGAAAAATATCTCTCCTTTGCAAAGGTAAAGACATATCAAAAACATGAATCAGACCTGAAGAGACTGAAAATGGTGCTGAAAGAGCATGCAGATTCGAAACTCTACAGAGAGATATTTCATACTGCCGGAAAAAAGCTGGATAATTATCCCGCCTATGCCGGAAAAGGAGCTGCAAATTACCGCTGCGATTATGATCAATTCCGTAAATACCTGACGGGAAAGCTCCATTCGCTGCGGGATTCTGTCCCGCAGATAGACGAGATATTGGAAGAACTGGAATGCGGAACGTTTTTGCCGAGACCGACAAGCAAAAACAACGGTATCATTCCTCATCAGCTTCACGAGATGGAACTGGTGAGGATTCTGGAAAACGCGCAAAAGTATTTGCCTTTTTTACAGCAGGCGGATGAGACCGGACTGACTTTGGCACAGCGTATCCATCAGATGTTCTGCTTTCGCGTCCCGTATTATGTTGGCCCTCTGGACAGCCGGTCCCCAAACAGCTGGATTGTGCGCAGCAACGAGAAGATCTATCCGTGGAATTTTGAGCGGGTGGTGGATCTGGAACAATGCCGTCACAATTTTATTACGCGTATGACCGCCAAGTGCAGCTATCTCGGAGAAGATGTTTTACCGAAAGATTCTCTTTTGTACACAAAATTTATGGTGCTGAATGAGCTCAACAATCTTACGATAAACGGAAAAGAGATTTCCGTGCAGCAAAAGCAGATGCTTTATAAAGAACTGTTTCTTACAGGGAAAAAGGTGACGCAGACGAAACTGCGCAATGCCTTGCAACTGGGGAAGGAAGACCGTCTGGGCGGTTTCGACAATGAGATCAAAGCAACGCTTGCCCCGTGGAAACATTACGATTGGCTGCTGCAGCGTCCGGGAGGATTCGAGGCGGCGGAAGAAATCATCCGACATATTACGCTGTTCGGAGAAGACCGGAAATTGCTGCGCAGCTGGTTGCACAAAACATATGGAACGATGCTCTCAGCGGAGGAGGAGAGAAAAGCACTGGCTTTTCGCGCAAGCGGATGGGGCAGACTCTCAAACGCATTCCTGACAAAGATTTTTCATGTGGACAAGACTACCGGAGAAGCGTTTTCGATTCTGGACATGCTGTGGCGTACCAATGATAATTTGATGGAATTGCTCAGCGGAAAATACACGTTTGCGCAAGCGGTAGAGGCGTATCGCAGAGATAAATTTTCCGGCAGTGAGATGACATTGCAGAACTATCTTGACGAAAGTTACGCCTCGCCGGGAATCAAACGTGCTATCCACCAGGTGATTGAAATTGCAGGTGAGATCGAAAAAATCATGAAAGCGCCGCCGAAGCGCATTTTTGTGGAAATGGCGCGCGAAGATGGCGAAAAGGGCGTGCGCACAGTTTCTCGGAAAGCGCAACTGGAGACTTTGTATAGAAAGTGCGGGGAAGAGAGCGGAGAACTGTTCCAGCAGCTTCAGAGCCAGACGGAGGGAGAGCTGCGGCGCGACAAGCTGTACCTGTATTACACGCAGCTGGGGCGGTGTATGTACAGCGGCGAAGCGATTGATTTGGAGCGACTGGATTCCGATTATGACATTGATCACATCTACCCGCAAAGCAAAACAAAGGATGACAGTCTGCGCAATCGCGTGCTGGTGAAACGTCAGCTGAATGCGGCAAAATCAGATACATATCCCATTGCCGCTGAGATTCGTAAGCAGATGATACCATTGTGGGCGCAGCTGAGAAAAAAGGAACTGATCAGCAAGGAGAAATTTGACCGGCTTACCCGCGCAACCGGCTTCACAGCGGAGGAACAGGCGAGCTTTATTGCGCGGCAACTGGTGGAAACGCGCCAGTCAAGCAAGATCGTGGCGGAGCTGCTGCAGCGTAAATTCGGGAAGAATACAGAAATAGTGTATGTAAAAGCGGGGAATGTTTCCTCGTTCCGGCACGATCAGCGCCTGACAGCTGATGGAGATAGAATGCAGGCCGGTCAGTGCAAGGGTATTCATACGATACAGGACCCGCTGTTTGTAAAATGTCGTGAAATCAATGTGTTCCATCATGCGAAGGACGCCTACTTGAATATCGTAGCAGGAAACGTCTATCACGTTAAATTCACGCGCACCCCGGCCAATTTTATCCGTCAGAAAGATGCACGTTACAGCCTGAACCGGATGTTTGATTTTGATGTGGAGCGCGGTGGTGAACGTGCATGGATCGCCGGGGAGGCTGGCAGCATTGCGGTTGTGCGCCGCACGATGGCGAAAAACAATATTCTGCTCACACGCCGTACATCGGAGGTGGGCGGTGGCCTGTTCGATCAGCTGATTGTCCCCAAAAAACAAGGTCAGACTTCTATCAAATCGTCTGATCCTCGAATGGCTGTTGAGAAGTACGGCGGATACAATAAACTTACCGGTGCGTATTTTATTCTTGTAGAACATACTAAAAAGAAAAAACGAGTTCGTTCTCTGGAAACCGTCTTCCTGCTTCATCAGGGGTTGTATGAACAGGATGCGCAGCGCTATTGCCGGGAAATTTTAGATTTACAGCAGCCGGTGATCCTGCTGAACAAGGTGCGCATTGATTCACTGCTGTCTTTTGATGGTTTCCGCATGCATGTTTCCGGACGCACTAACAATCAAATCAGTTTTAAAAATGCAAATCCATTGGTGGTGGATGATGTTTGGCACCAATATGTCAAAAACATTGCAAAATATCTGGAGCGCTGCAAAAGCGCAAAAGCAGACTTGCCGATTACCCGGTATGACGGTTTGACAGCGGAGCAGAATGTTCAGTTCTATCAGCTGCTGTTGGAAAAATTGGAGAATCGCCTGTACCGTATCCGGCTGGAGACCGCAGCCAGTACAGTGCGCGAACAGCAGGAAAAATTCGGGACGCTCACCGTTCCGGATCAGTGCCGCATTCTGATGCAGCTGCTGAACCTGTTTGCCGACAACGCGGCTAGTGCGGATTTAAAATTGTTAAACGGGAAAGCGGGTATCGGGATACTTCTGCTCTCCAAAAATCTGGACAACTACCAGGGCCACGAGTTGAAGCTGATCCATCAGTCCGTGACAGGCGTTTTTGAAAAGCAAATCGATTTGTTGGCGGAGGTTGCGCAGTGAGTTGGCGGGTCGTGATGGTGGCAAGCAACGCAAAGCTGGATTATAAACTGGACTATCTTGTAGTGCGTACGCTTGATGAAGTGAAGCGCATTCACCTCAGCGAGATCGGCGTGCTGATGGTGGAAAGCACAGCGGTCTCCCTTACGGCCTATTTGTTGTGCGAACTGATGCGGCGCAAAATTAAAGTGATCTTTTGCGACCATGACCGAAATCCGTGTGCCGAACTGGTTCCCGTCAATGGCAGCCACGACAGCAGTGCTCGTATTCGCTGTCAAATTGGCTGGGAACGGACGGTGTGTCAGCAAGTATGGACGGAAATCGTGAGGGAAAAGCTGCGGCGGCAGCGGGATCATCTGCGCTGCCGCGGCTTGCCGCAGGCAGACATACTCACCGTATATATAGAACAACTTCAGTGGGACGATATCACAAATCGCGAGGGACATGCGGCAAAAGTCTATTTTAACGCGTTGTTTGGCGCAGAGTTCACCCGCTCCGGAAGTGATCCGGTCAATGCGGCATTGAATTATGGGTACAGTTTGCTGCTGTCGGCAATCAACCGTGAGATTTCCGCTGCGGGATATCTCAATCAGCTGGGAATCGCCCATGAAAATACATTTAATCCGTTCAATTTGGGATGCGACTTTGTTGAACCCCTGCGGCCGTTGGTGGATGGAACAGTGCTGGAACTATGCCCGCAAGAGTTGGGGCGGGAAGAAAAAATCGCTTTGGTACGGCTGCTGAACCGTGAAGTGCAGTACAACGGTAAGCGTCAGTATCTTCTGTACGCAATCCGGTTGTATTGCGCAGGGCTGTTCCGGGCGCTGGAAAGCGGAGATATGGCAGAAATTAAATGGATCGAGTATGAATGGTAGATTTATGCGAGTGCTGGTGTTTTTTGATTTGCCGGTGGAGACCAAAGCGGAACGGCGCGAATATGCCCGCTTTCGTCGGGCGCTGGTGAAAGACGGTTTTTTAATGATGCAGGAATCTGTATATTGCAAGCTAGCCTTGAACCCCACAGCGGCACGAAGTATCATGGACGGCGTGCGCAGCCGCAGGCCGCACAAAGGGCTGGTGCAGATGCTTTTGGTCACAGAAAAGCAGTTTTCCCGCATGGAGTTTGTTCTGGGAGAATATCATACGGAAATTATTGATGATGAAGAACGGTTGGTGATTCTATGAGATTGGCACACCCGCTGCTTTCATCCCCGCTGCATTGGAAAGAAGGCCGTGTTCCGGTTTGGGTGATTGAAGCACCGGAAACCTTCCGAAGCATGGTGTTCATGCTCAGCGAGCAGGCCCAAGGGGAAGAGGGGGATTTTGTTCTGTCGCTTGACTATGAGACACTGGATTGTGCGGAGCATGTACATGTACTGCGGGATCTTATGTGCCTTTCATTGGATGACCGAAAGCTGCAAAACCGTTTTCAGGCACGGCTGCAGTGGACCGTACAGGAAGAACTGGCGACATCCACCCATATATTGCAGCAGAGCATTGAAGAGTATCTGCAAATGCTGGTCGGCGCAGTGGAGTATCCGGTCAGTTTTTCCGAAGGCGAATATGTGCTGCCGCTGCTGAAAGCGCTGCGCTGCCAACCGGTTCTGGATGGGGCGCATCCGCTGGAACGCCTGATGCAGTACATTGAACTGTATCAGGGACTGATGAAAAACCAGTGTTTCGTTCTGGTGGAGGCTCACGCATTTTTTTCAGAGAAAGAGCTCTGTGAACTGTACCGGATGGCCGCCTATCAAAAGTGGAAGATTCTGTTGATGGAACAGCGGCTGACAGCTCCGCTGCCGCAAGAAGAAATCTGCCTGTTGGACGCTGGACTCTGTGAACTGCGTCTTGATTCAAATGCATCATTGTTATAAACTATAAATGGTAGGTCAATCTATCTGAAACACACAGCGCGGTGTCGTGGCGTTTCTTTCAATTTGAGGTTTGAGAGTCGTGTTGTTTTAGATGGTAGTCAAACGAGCCAGCCGATCGGCACCAACCACATGAGGTTTGAGAGTCGTGTTGTTTTAGATGGTAGTCAAACCCATGTCCAAGGTGATGAGCCGTCGTCCTAGTTTGAGAGTCGTGTTGTTTTAGATGGTAGTCAAACATACAATCACCTTAGATCATTATGAAAAAGGTTTGAGAGTCGTGTTGTTTTAGATGGTAGTCAAACTCAGTCTGGTGTAAATGATGAAGTTCAGCAGTTTGAGAGTCGTGTTGTTTTAGATGGTAGTCAAACCAGATTCGCAAGCAGGTTTTGACCCAGCATGTTTGAGAGTCGTGTTGTTTTAGATGGTAGTCAAACTACGTATGTAGCGTATCCCGTTAAAGTTCCGTTTGAGAGTCGTGTTGTTTTAGATGGTAGTCAAACACCAATCTCTGACCTCTGGCTTGAAATCCTGTTTGAGAGTCGTGTTGTTTTAGATGGTAGTCAAACTCGGCCGATACCCTTTGAATCCGATCACACGTTTGAGAGTCGTGTTGTTTTAGATGGTAGTCAAACCAAGCTGACCGACACCATCAAGAATATTGAGTTTGAGAGTCGTGTTGTTTTAGATGGTAGTCAAACAAAAGGCGAAAGCATAGAGAAACGCCCGGAGTTTGAGAGTCGTGTTGTTTTAGATGGTAGTCAAACTGGTGATTATTCTTTCTCTTTATGATCTAAGTTTGAGAGTCGTGTTGTTTTAGATGGTAGTCAAACTTCAGCTTTTGCGTAAGCCTATCACGAACAGTTTGAGAGTCGTGTTGTTTTAGATGGTAGTCAAACATTGTCATTTCCTGTTCCTTTCTATCTGCAGTTTGAGAGTCGTGTTGTTTTAGATGGTAGTCAAACAAGTGGCGTACATACCTCTGTCAGATAGGGTTTGAGAGTCGTGTTGTTTTAGATGGTAGTCAAACAAGTGCCAAACTACCCAACCCGTATTCGCGTTTGAGAGTCGTGTTGTTTTAGATGGTAGTGAACCCTATCTGCCAATAATGGAAACTCTGAAGATTTTTGGGAAATATTGTTATTTAATCAAATTGTCTATAATGTTGACTGTCATCGGGGCAATGTGCTATATTCAACGGTAAAACGTAATTTATAGTTTGTAGACGGGGTGATGGATAAAAGCCTGAATGATCCCGCAGCAGTCATTAAAATCCCAATAAAATAGAAAAAATTAAAACAATTGACATTTTGAATAAAAGATGTTATAGATGTTATATAGTTATATATAGATAAAAATATTTTTAACGTTTGTGTGATAGGATTTTGGGCAAAAATGTGGAACCGATACCACAAAAACGCCAGAGAAGAATACGTGATTTTGCGAAGAAAAGAAGATAGAAATATATAGCTTAAAAAGATTTTTAAAATTCAGAGAGAGTTTTGTGCTCGGAACCGGATGCCGGAACATGTGCGGCGACTGGGGCGATGCGAGTGAGAGCAATTCCGTTCGCACCATCTACGAGACAATGGACGACCTTATTTAATAATCTGACTAAATACATGGGGCTCTATCAGATGCGCTGGCTGAATGCGAACGTCTTATTGGAGAAAACATAGGAGACAATGTGGTGGGCTTTTCCTCTCACGATATCCGCGATACAAACCCCAAGCTGGTCGGTAAAGCGTTTCATGTCTATGGCGGCGCGGCGCACAAAATCAAGGCGCTCGCGGAGGAAATGGGACATCTTTAACGGCTGCGACAGAAGTTCGAGGTAGCATCCATCATCGGCGGCGCGTCCAGCGTGGAACAGCTGGAAAAAAGCCTGTGCTGCACCGAGTGGGAATCAGCGAAGAGGAGATGGTGCGTCTCGATAAGATTTTAGCAAAGGACGACATTCTGTTTCGTCTGACAGGGGAATTTGTGACGGACTATTCGGACGCGTCCGGAACGAATTGCCTCGACCTGAACCGTCTGTAGTGGTCGCAGCGAATTCTGGACGTGCACGTATCGGTACGTCGCTTCTCGCGAAGTTGTATCTGTTCACGCATGTGGCGGGCGCGGTGGCTGCGAAGTGCGGCCTTGCGTCAGGCACGCCCATCGTGATTGGCGGCGACGGCGTATGTGCGGCGGTGGGCGTGGGCAGCGTCTGAAGCAACGACACGCTCAACGATCTTGCTTGGGTCGTCGTCATAGGTGGTCTTCACCGGCGACGCGACCATCTTCGACCCGCAGCTGCGCACGTACAAATGGGCGCACATGATCCTGGGCAAATATTCTCGCAGTGGTACGATATAGGTCGCGGGAAACTCGTTTAAGCTCATGAAGAAACGCTGTGCCGCGATCTGGAGCGCATCGCGGAGAAGACCGGCGGCAGCGCTTATCACATGAAGGACAAGGAGATCGCCGCCTCGCCCCCGGGCGCAAACGGGCTGCTGTTTTTGCCGTACATTATGGGTGAGCGTAGCCCCCGCTGGAACAGCGAGGCGCGCGGGGATATGCTCTGGGCGTGTATCGGAGGAATTCTGATAAATTTGTACATCATCATGGAGGTGTTCCGTGCAGAGACGGATCTCACCGTGTTGAATGTAATCGGTGACTTGCCAAGGGCGACCTGGCCCGCCATGCGCTGGCGGATATCTGCGGCGCACAGGCAAGAGACTCAATTGGCTGGATGAGGGTGCGTCAATCGGTGCGGGCGTCGGAGCGGATGTGCTGCACGATTTCACTGCGATTGACCGCTTTATCCGCATCGACGACGTGGCGGAGCCCAACTGGGGGAATCACAAAAATACAGCGAGCTCAAACAGTCGTTCGATCAGAGCCATCATGCGCTGCTGGATACCTACAGCGGCCTTGCAAAATGGAAATGAATTACAGGAGGGAAACGTGATGAATGTGAATGAGCTGACCGCGGAGACGTTGGCCGGAATGATTGACCAGACGTTGCTCAAACCGGACGCCACGCTGGAGCAGTTGCGCAAGCACTGCGAGGGCGCCGCAAAATACCATTTCAAAACCGTTGCAATCAACAACGCACCAGTGCCGTTTTGCAAAAAGATCCTCGAGGGCACAGGCGTACTGTGTGACGCGGCGGTGAGTTTTCCGCTAGGACAGTGCACCATCGAGACGAAGGTGTTCGAGACGATCGACGTTATCGAAAAGGGCGCGGGCGAGGTCGATTATGTGGTGAACCTCGTCGAGCTTAAAAGCGGCAATTGGGACTACGTCGAGGAGGAGATGCGCCGGATCGTGGAGGCCTGCCGCGAGAGGGGCATCACGAGCAAGGTGATTTTTGAAAACTGCTACCTGACAGACGATGAGAAAAAAAAGCTGTGCGAGGTGGCGCTGCGTGTGAAGCCGGTGTTCATCAAGACATCCACTGGTTTCGGCACCCACGGCGCGACCGTTGACGATGTGCGTCTGATGAAATCGTGCGTTGGGGATAAGCTACTCATCAAGGCCGCGGGCGGCATCCGCACCGCCGAACAGGCGCTGGCGATGATCGAAGCAGGCGCAAGCCGCATCGGCACGAGCCGCGGCATTGAGATCGTCGAGGGCTTCAAATCTATGCAGAACACCCGAGAAAAACAGTGATGAAGTACGGGATTTATGGGGAGACGGCTACGTTCCGTATGTAGAAAAATTGCAAAACGCAGTTTCGATATCCTCGAAATTTTCTGCACGGGATGTGTTCCAAATAGATTGCCAGACTGCAAGAAGCGGACGGGCGCAGCGGCATTGGATTGACTGGCAGTTATGGGACGCGTCCTGGCGAGAATATTTCATCGGCCGTTTCGACCGTCGTAGAGAATACATTTGCGTTTTGGCGCTAGCCACCGTTAGTGCTCAAAGAGCTGGGTGTGACGGCTATGAACAGCAAACTGTACATGGTTAGCAGACAAAAGGAGCGTGGCAGTGCAGCATCGCAAACGTGCGTGTGCTCGCGGATTTGACGGAGCAGCGTGGCATCACGCTGTGCAGGGAGTCGCTCAATCGGCACGGATGGCTTCCTCGTCAACGCCTCGGAAGAATGCATTCGCTTATGTCTGCGAGGTCGGCCGGGACAATATATGCGTCATACCGATCACATGAGCACGGAGAAAACCGACCTCGTCAGGGCCACCCGCGGCGCAAGCGATCTGATGAGGCGTTTCCACGTGGCAGGAGAACAATCGCCGCGTGCCCGTATAAGACCCTGTGGTCTCTTTGGGGAAAACCGGAGTGGTAGCGTTTAGCCTTCTTCCTTTGCTGATTGTTTGAGTGAATTGTCAAACTAAGTGCAGTGGGAATTGAGCTCGAAGTCCCATAATTCCTGGGCAGAATGGAAGTTAAGAATCTTGCGAGGCCTGGCGTTAATCAACGCCAGGTTTCGTTTTTAATGTGGCGGGGACAACGCGGGAAAGATTTCTGCCCTTGGGATAAAACTCCCGAAGCAGTCCGTTCAGATTCTCATTGGTGCCTTTCTGCCAGGCGCAATACGGGTCGGCAAAATAGACAGCACAATGCAATCGCTCTTCAATAAGGCGCCAGTTGGCAAACTCTGTGCCTCGGTTACAGGTAATGGTCTTGACCAGCTGAGGAGGAAACACGGACAGTGCAGCGACAATGGCGTTCTCCATGGTCTGTGCCCGTCGGTCCGGCATCTTCACGGCAATGTAAAACCGGGTCTTTCGTTCCGCCAGGGTGGCAAAGCAGGCCTTGCTCTTGCCTTGGCCGCTCACCACTGTATCCGCTTCCCAGTGTCCAGCTTCCTGGCGGATGTACACCGACTTGTCCCGCTTGCGGATGGACTTTCCTTTGCTGTACTTTCCCCGTGTTTCTTTCACTCCATGGCTCTTTCCCTTGCGGCGAAGCACCTTCAGATTGCCGTTTACCAGGTATTTCTCGTAGATCCACCGGTAGATCGTCCGCCAGCTGGGCATCTTCAGCTCACAAGGGGTACAGGCGATCTGCTCCGGCGACCAGGTCGCCCGCAGCTTTTCCTCTATGTAGTCGATAATCTCCTGGGAATGGAACATCCCTCGGTGACAGTAGGAACGACGCAGCAGGTACTTCTTCTGCGCCGTGTGCGGGTAGTAGGTCGGGATGTCATACATGTGGGTGCAATTCCTCCGTATCTCTCGCGATACTGTACTCACGTTTCTCCCGATCAGCCGGGCAATTTCCTGATAACTCAGCCTGTCCACATAATATTTTCGTATACAACTGCGTTCTTCTATGATAAAATAATGGTAGTTCATGCAGTTCCCTCCCTGTGGTTTAGTCATATGATAACTCTATTCTGCCAGGGTTTTGTATGAACTCCTTTACGTTTTGGAAGGCTGTGGCAC
The DNA here is from genome assembly GCF_045865535.1 of Owariibacterium komagatae. Lineage (GTDB taxonomy): Bacteria > Bacillota > Clostridia > Oscillospirales > Ruminococcaceae > Ruthenibacterium > Ruthenibacterium komagatae. The sequence goes on along the minus strand of NZ_AP031406.1, from coordinate 1,610,065 downwards.
AATTGATTTTGAAACTGGAACGCGCTATTTTAAACGCGGATACTGATCCTATCAGGACCTAAGTTTCTTTTCAGATGTCGACTAGTTCTTGAGACATCCTAGAGGAACGGGATGTATAATCTTGTAATATTGTGCAAAAACCGGATTTATAAATTGTATAATAGCGAAAAGTGTAAATTATGCACTAAAATTTATTGACAACAGATTAAAAAATAGATTATACTGACAACAAGGAACCGTCTCCATATTTGAAGTGAGCGTGAGAAGATTTTGACAATCAAAGATATTGCGGATCGGGCGGGTGTGGCAAAATCCACGGTGTCCCGCGTTCTAAACAATTCCGGTTACGTAGGAATAGAGACACGAAAAAAAATTGAACAAGTAATTGCAGAAACCAATTATCTACCCTCGGCGATGGCGAGAAGTTTGTCAAAGCAGGAGTCCAGGACCATCGGTGTGGTGATTCCGGAAGCGGATAATACTTTTTTCGGAGAGGTGTTGCGCGGAATCAGTGAAGTGGTGGATAAAAATAACTTGACAATGATTTTTTGCAACACCGAAAACAACCAGAGCAAGGAACAAAAGGCTTTGCGGATGTTACAGGAACAGCGGGTCCGTGGCTTGATTCTCACGCCTACAGCGGATTATGGTTCACCCAAAGAGGCCCGCAGGTTGAAAACCGCCTTGGACCGATTGAACGTTCCGATTCTGTTGTTGGACCGCAAAGTGCAAAATCCCCAATGGGATGGAATTTATTATGACAATTTTGGAGGCGCCTATCAGGCTACGGAAGCGCTGATCCAGGCCGGTCATAAAAAAATCGGCATCATCACGGGCGATTTGAGCCAGTTCCATGGCCGGGAGCGCTTTCGAGGATTTAAGCAGGCCATTTATGATTCCGGGCTTTCTGTGGATCCGGCGTACATCTATGAAGGCGATTTTACAACCCAAAAGGCCTACGAACTTACGCGACAGATGATCGCTTCCGGCAACATGCCACAGGCAGTTTTTTTGAGCAACAACCTCACTTCGCTGGGGTTCATAAAGGCGATTTTCGAGGTTAAAATGAGACTCGGAAAGGATATATGTTGTATTGGATTTGATTATGTAGATGCTTTTGACATTTTGAACATTGGATTCAGCTATGTAGAGCGTGACACAATCAATATGGGACGAATGGCAATGCATATGCTCATGGACCGGATCGCTCAACCCGACTTGCCCCGCAGAGAACATATCATTTCCGCAAGCTTGATGCTGCGCGGTTCAGAACGTTGGAGCGAGTGAGCGTTTTCAATACAAAGCCGATGCCCCTGAGGCAAAACGGGGCATTTCTTTCCTCAAAAAGAGGAACCGGTTCCAATAACTGAGCCGCTTTTTATATTTGTTTGCATCATATTTATATTTAATGTATGGGAACTGCATATTTGAAAGTGCAAAAGAATATTTTGCGCTCATAATTTTACCAAAAAAAGGAACCGGTTCCTCTTTTTGGTAAAACAGCGTTGCTTTTCATAACAGTATGATCATTTTTCTTTGCATAAATGGACCCAAGGATGGAGGTGGAAGCCGAAGCGTTTGAAGATTTGCATCAAAACGGTGTTCACACAGAAAGGAAAGAGAGGCGTTAAGAGTTGGATAATCATGTAATTTCTCCTGCCGAAAAGAAACAGTCTTTACAGCGTCAAATGGGTTTGTTGGGCGTCATTGCAATGGGAGTTGGAAATACCATTGGTTCTGGTCTGTTCTTTATTCCGCAGAACCTTGCTGCGGCAAGCACGCCTTTGGCGTCTCTGATTGCATTTGTAGTGTCTGCATTTGGCTGTATCATCGTCGCGTTTAGTTTTGCGAATCTTTCGCAAAAAATGCCGTTGAGCGGCGGCACCATTGTGTACGTGAAAAAGGCCGAAGGGAGTTTTGCGGCGTTCTTGGTAGGTTGGTACAACTGGTTTGCGGGCCCCAGCTCCATCGCGGGTCTGGTAGTCGGCATGGTGGCTTACCTGGGCGTATTTTTCCCGGTTCTGCTGGTCAATAATGTGGCGGCGCTGATTGTGTGCCTGATCCTTTATTGGTTCATCGTTCTCATCAACATTCGTGGTGTCAAGAGCGCCAGTGCGTTCAATATCATTACCACCGTGGTAAAGGTCATCCCCATCATTCTGTTCGTGCTGATTGCGGCGACCAAATTCGATTTTGCCAATTTGACCACCGTGAATCCTGCTATGGTGCAAGACGGCGCAAGTCAGTTTGCCACCATTCCCGCTGGACTTGCCGTCACCATGTGGTGTTTCATGGGCTTTGACACCATCGCACAATCTGCAGGTGTTGTCAAAGATCCGGAGAAAAACATCAAACGTGGTACCATTTTGTCCATCCTGTTTGTTACGATTGTCTATGTGCTGGTCATCTTTATAGCGTATGGGGTCATGGATCAGGAAATGCTGGCTGGCACAAGTGCTCCCTTCTCCGAAATTCTTCAGTATTGCACGGGAAGCAATGTGTGGAGCTATGTCATGTCGATCTTCATTATGTTCTCCATTTACGGTTGCGCAAGCGGCACCCTGCTTGCTGCGGCGCAGTTCTCTTACGGTATGGGCGAACAGAAGATTTTCCCGCCGATCTTTGCAAAACTGCATCCCAAATACAACACCCCCATCACTGCGCTCATCATTGAAGGAATCTTCGGCAGCCTGCTGATCATTGCCAACTATACGAAAGGCCTGGCAGGCGCCTATCTGTTCATCATCCTGGTCTCGACCATGTCGACCATCATTTGCTTCATTGCTACGGTGCTTTCGGATATCATGTTACTGCGGGATATGGGCGGCAAGGTCACTCCTTGGCGTTACATCAAAAAATGTGCGCTTCCGCTGCTTGCGTTCGTATACCTTCTGTATGCCATTTATGGAACGGGCTATGAATCCGTCATGTGGGGCTTCCTGTTCCTGCTGCTTGGATTGCCGGTATACGCGTACATGCGTTATAAATATCCCCAGTCGATTGTGAAATCGGGAGAAGCTGCAGCAGACGAAGACGTGCACTGATCTTTTTAACCTTTGACTTGTGCGCGGCGCATGCCGCCGTGCACAAGTTAATCCATTGCATTCCCAAAACCTTGTGCGGAAAGGAGCCTTGAAATGAACACGAAAATTGTAGAAGCACTCAAAGTGATTGAAATCCCCTATGGAGATATTGGCTGGGGATTGGACGTCAACAACAAAGAGGCGGGAATTCAATCCGACCTGCAATATTGGACGGAGCCGCGGGAACTGCACGACTACCATTTGTGTGGAATTTATCATACGGCGGATGTTCCTGTCACAATTAATGAAATTCAATATGCGCCGAAAGACGGCGAGCGCGTGTATGAAACACTGTCGAGAAGCGTTTCCGACGCGGTGTGCACGGGGTTGCTGGAGGGGAAAAGCGTTCTCCTGACCGGCGGCTATTGCATGTACGGCGTGCCGGTGGCCGGAGGAATTCAGAGAGCCTTTGGACCTGAGACAAAAGTGGGTATTATATACCTGGACGCACATGGTGACATCAATACGCCCGAGAGCACCAATTCCGGAATGTTGGGCGGCATGCCTTTGGCCACTGTGTTGGGGCTGTGCTTTGAAGATTGGCGCCGGTTTGTGGGAATTGAGGTCCCCTATCGCGACACGGATGTGCTGCTCAGCGACGCACGGGATGTCGACCAGGGAGAACTCGCCAATCTGAGCCGCTTGGGTGTAAAAGTGCTGGATACCCAGGCCTTTTGCGATGCAGATCAATGGAAGGCCGCGGTGGAAGAGCTGGCAAAGCGTGTGGATGTGCTTTATCTGCATGTGGACGCGGACATTCTGGATGGACGGTATGTTCCAGATCATTTTACCATTGAAATGGGCGGTCCCGATATCAATACCGTGCTGAGAAACATCAAAACAGTGATGGACACCGGCAAAGTGGCGGTGTACAATCTGAACTCCATCTATTTCAACACTGGCGAGGAAAAAGAAGGGCGCGAAGTGAGCACATTGAGCGGCCTGAAGCTGATTGCGGCTGGCCTTGGAAATTGGAAAAAATGCCCGAGCCTGGGCTGATTTTTCTTGCGTTTCTGCGCTGTGCCTCTGCGAAAGTCCCTATGGCATACAAAGTATACAAAAACTTGTTCGCATTTTAGGTTAGAAAAACAATTTACACCGGCCGAAAAGCTTCGTATAATAGGCCGTGTGGAACCGGTTCACTAAAACGGTTCCGCAAAAATGCAGAGAAAAATGGACATAGAGCAAAAACATTGCCTATATGAAAGAAAACCAACGCGAAACGTAAAGAAATTTGGGTCATTTGTTTGCTTCCTCCGCATTGGTAAGCGCGTAAAGGCGGTTTTTTTGCATGGTACCGGTTCTATAAATGGATCAAAATAATTCAAGGAAAAGAGGATTGAACATGGGAAAAAAACCATATGAAGTTGCTGTTATCGTAAAAGCTTTGAACTCCGACTTTTGGCAGACAATGTTGAACGGCGCCAAAAAAGCGGCCAAAGAGCACCCGGAACTTCTGAAAGTGACGACCTACGGCCCGCCCGAGGAGAGCGACATTGCTCTTCAGGTGGAAATTCTGGAGCGCGTGGTGGAGAGCGAACCGGACGGCATCGCGATTGCTTCCACCAGCAATGACCTGACCATTCCCGCCATCGACGCGGCCATGAAAAAGGGAATCCCAGTTGTCACAATGGACAACCGAATCCGTTCGGACAACTTTGTTTCTTTCCTTGCCACGGACAGCGTCAATGCTGCCGCCTCCGCTGCGGACGCCATGCTCGGCGATTGGAAGAAGGCTGGAATTTCTCCCGAGGGAAAGAAATTCGTGGTCATCAATTCTTCCCGCGAGTCGAAGGTGGACCAGGACCGTGACCGCGGCTTCATGGAGCGCATGAAGGCGCTGGTTCCCTCGATGACGATGCTGGATGTGCAGTATGTGGAAAATGATCCCGTATTGACGGCCAAGGTCACCAAGACGCTGATCGAGGAGAACCCGGATCTGATCGGAATCTTTGCGGACAACGATATGACGGGCGTGGGAATCTCCAGGGGAATTGCCAATGCGGGCGCCGCCGGCCGTGTGATGGCATATGCCTTTGATGCGAACGAAGAGGAAATTCGTGCGGTCAAAGACGGCGTGCTCACGGGCATGGTTGTTCAGGATCCCATGGGAATCGGCTACAAGAGCGCGATGTTCCTGACACAGGTGCTGGAAGGCGGCACGGTGCCCAAGGATGTCGACACGGGTGCCACCATCGTCACAAAGGACAACATCGACGATCCGACCGTACATAAGCTCCTCTACCCCAACGAGTGATGGCTTTTTCAAAATTTGACGGATGTTGCAGAGAGGAGAGGCGGTACATATGATTTACAAGCAGGTAGAAAAAATCAAGGAACCAATTTCCGCAATAGGAATTGGCTGTTGGAATTTTGGTGGCGACTGGGATTGCTCCGACGACAGCAATACTGAAAAAATTGTGCTGAGCGCCATCGACCATGGCATTAACTTTTTCGACATTGCGCCTGTGTACGGATTTTCTCATTCAGAGACCGTGCTGGGTTCGATTTTGAAAAAACATGGTTTGCGCAACAAGGTGCTGATTGCCAGCAAGTGCGGACTGCGCTGGGGAGAAGACCGCGTGACGCGCAACGATTTGAGCAAAGAGAGTATCCTGTGGGAGATTGACCAGAGCCTGACGCGCCTGCAGACGGACCACGTGGACATCTATCAGCTCCACTGGCCCGACCACAATACGCCGATCGAGGAAACGGTCGAGGTGCTGAAACAACTGCAGGCAGCCGGAAAGATCCGCTATGTGGGCCTGACCAACTTTTCACAGAAGGACGCCGAGCATTTTGAATCGCTGATGGAGATTCATTCTCAGCAGTCGCTCTACAATATGCTGGAGCGCAATACGGACAGCTACCACCATATTCCGTTGGAATATAAGACGGAAAAGGAAGTGCTGCCGCATGTGAAAGCCCACGGCCAGGCGTTCATGCCTTACAGCCCCATGTTCCAGGGCCTTTTGAGCGGCAAATTCAAAAAGGATTTGAATTTTTCGGACAGGGACATTCGCAATCAAAATCCGAAATTTTCGCCGCCGCTGTTTGAACGTTATTACAAAGCGGCATGCAGCCTGAATGATTTGGCCAAAAAGATCGGCCATCCGCTGAACGAAATCTCCCTGAACTGGCTGCGTCAGAAACCAGAGGTTACTTCCATCATTGCCGGAGCTGGTACGCCAGAAGAGCTGACGGAAAATCTCCATTGTCTGACCTGGGACTTGACGGAGGAAATGTTCGCGGAGATCGAGACAATCATCGCACCCTTTGAAAATATATAAAGGAAAGATGTCTATGGCGGTATATTTGATGGCGCACGATTTGGGAACCACTGGAAACAAAGCAACACTGTTTTCGGTAGATGGTACATTGGTTGCGCATACGGTGTATCCCTATCCTACGCGCTATTTCAACAGCACTTGGGCAGAACAGGATCCCCGGAATTGGTGGAAGGCCGTATGCGAAACCAGTCGTCGCCTTTTGGAGCAGGTTCCTGCGGGCGACATCGCCGCGGTTGCCTTCAGCGGCCAGATGATGGGATGCGTTTGCCTGGGCAAACACGGAGAGCTGCTGAGAGACGGCATCATCTGGGCGGATCAGAGAGCGGTACAGCAGGCGCAAAATCTGGAAAAAGACATTTCCCAACAGGAGTTTTACCGGATTACAGGGCATCGCATCAGCGCTTCTTACAGCCTAGAAAAATTGATGTGGGTGAAAGATCACGAGCCCGATGTCTTTTCCAAGTTGGGAAAATGCCTCAATCCAAAAGACTATGTCGTCTATCAGCTCACAGGCGAACTTGCCACGGATTATTCGGATGCGTCCGGCACCAATGCCTTTGATCTGAACAGAATGTGCTGGTCGACGGACATTCTTCGTCTTGCCGGTGTAGATGAAAAATTTTTCCCCGAAGTCTTTCCGTCTACGCACATTGCGGGCAGAGTGACGGAACGCGCCGCCGCCCAATGCGGGCTGTTGGCCGGTACGCCGGTCATCCTTGGTGGTGGTGACGGAGTTTGCGCCGCAGTGGGCGCGGGCTCCGTCAAAGAAAACAGCGCGTATGCTTATCTGGGATCTTCCTCCTGGATTGCCTATTCTTCCCACCAGCCGGTGTACGATCCGCAGATGCGCACCTTTAACTGGGCGCACATTGTACCGGGCTATTTTGCCCCGACCGGCACCATGCAGGCGGCGGGCAATTCGCTTTCTTTCATGAAAAACAACCTTTGCAAAGATTTGATCGAGGCAGTCTGTCAGACGGGCGGAGATGTCTACGAGGCCATGGATCGTGAAATCGAGATGTCGTCGTGCGGTGCCGGTGGGCTTTTGTATCTGCCCTATCTGCTGGGCGAGCGCAGTCCACGCTGGTCTCCGGAAGCACGCGCCGCCTTCATCGGCTTGAAAATGGAACATCAGCGCAAAGACCTGCTGCGGGCGACCGTGGAGGGCATTGCCATGAATCTGGAAATTATCTTCAAGGTGTTCCGCCAGCACGCCGACATTGAAAACATCCATCTGATTGGCGGCCTTGCAAAGGGGAAAATCGTGGCGCAAATTCTCACGGACGTTCTGGGATGCAACACGATGCGGATGAATTATCTGGAGGAAGCAACTTCCATTGGCGCGGCAGTGACGGCCGGCGTCGGTATTGGTGCGCTGAAAAATTTTGAGAGTGTTGAACATTTTGTGCAGGCGCAGGAGGTGCTGTCGCCCCAGCCCGAGGCTCAAAGACAATACGAGAAACTGAAACCGATTTTCGACGAGGCCTATTTTGCATTGCAATCGGTTTACCGTCAGTTGGCGTCTTTGCAATAAAAAGGGGTTCGCGGGTATTTTTCGAGAGCGCTGCCCCGCAACGGAGAGGGAAAATCGGCAGATGCACTGCCGGGCCGCTTGCGGGTGCACGGAAAAATCCAAACGGAGATGTGCGCGAAAAGCTCTTCGGGTTGCACACGAGGCGATTGCGCGCGCCGGTCGGCTGAAGGACGCATCGGCCGTGCGAAAATGAATTATCCGGGTCGGAGATAAAAAACGAGAGGAGTAATGAAAATGTTTAAAACGGGCATCATCAATCCACAAATCAATTATCATCTTTCCTGCCTGGCTCACCAGGACAGCGTGATGATCAGCGATGCGGCCATGGAATTACCGGCTTATTTGAACCGGGTGGATCTCGCCTATACGCCGGGAATTCCCGAGATCACCTCTGTGGTGAAAGGGATCTTGAAGGAATGCATCGTGGAGAAAGCCTATATGGCAAATGAGATGAAGGAGTATTCTCCCGAGCTGTTTGCCATTTACAGCGAAATCTTTGCTAAGGAAGACATTCCTGTGGAGTGCATCCCCCACACCGAATTCTGCAAACTGGCCGATAAAGTGTCGGTGGCAATCCGGACGGGTGAATTCCATTATCATTATTCTTCGGTCATCCTTGTAAGCGGTTGTCCGTATTGAGAAAGGAGTTTTATTATGCTGAAAAATGGTATTTTGAATCCGCAGGTCAACTGTGCGCTGTCCAAAATGACGCATTTGGACACCATGCTTGTGTCCGATGCCGCAATGCCACTGCCCCAGAACGCCGAGCGCATTGACCTGGCGTTTACGCTGGGAATTCCTCCTCTGGTGCCCGTGGTGGAAGGAATTTTGGAAGAATGCATCATCGAGAAAGTATACATGGCCAATGAGATGAAACAGTATTCACCGGATCTGTTTGCGGAGTACGAAAAACTGTTCGCGGCGCGCCAGATTCCCATTGAATGCATTCCCCACGCCAAAATGCTGGAAATGACCGCGGAGTGCAAAGCGGCGATCCGCACGGGTGAAAACAGATATCATTATTCTTCTGTATTGCTGGTTTGTGGCTGTCCGTACTAAAGAAAAGAGAGCCTGCGCGCCTCTTGGGCGCGCAGGCATGTGAGAACGGGAAGGGAAATGTATGAGCAGTGTCATTGCGGGCTGCCGCACATTCGCAAAATTCCCAATGGGAAGAGCGCATGTATGATGATTTTACAGGAGGAGCGCAAAAAATGAGTGTAAAAAACAAATTTGCCGCAGAGATCGGCGGAACATTTACTGATATTATTTTGTTTCAGGAAGAAAACGGAAAAACGCAACTGAAGACATTGAAGGTGGCCTCCACGCCTTCACGACCGGAAGAAGCGGTGATTGAAGGGGCGGACAAACTTTTAAAAGATTGGTCCAATATGTCAGAGATGCTGCACGGTTCTACCGTGGCGACGAACGCGGTACTGGAGCGCAAAGGCGTGCCCACGGCTCTGCTGGTGACCGAAGGTTTCTCGGATACGCTTGAGATTCTCCGGGGCGATAAAACCAATATCTACGATCTGTTTTACCAGCGGCCCGAACCGGTGGTGCCGAGAAACCTGGTGTACGCCGTACACGAAAGAATGAACGCGGATGGACAAGTGCTGATCCCCCTGGAAGAAGCAGAGCTGCGGACCATCGCCGGCCAATTGAGGGAGCAGGGCGTAAAGTCGATCGGCATTTGCTTTTTGCACAGCTATGCGAACGCACAGCACGAAATGTTGGCAAAGAAAATTCTGGAAGAGGAGATTCCGGACGGCATCGTGACGGCCTCTTATGAAATTCTGCCCCAGTTCCGCGAATATGAGCGCACAAGCACCGTGGCCATCACGGCTTACATCGCGCCCGTCATGGTTCGTTACATCGAAAGCCTGTACCGGCAGTTGCAGGAGCGCGATTTCAAGGGAGAGATCTTCATTACGCAGTCCAATGGCGGAGTGATCCCCATGGATGCTCTCCGAAAAGAAGTGGCGCGCACACTGCTTTCCGGCCCTGCTGCCGGCGTCACCGGCGCAGTGTTTATGTCCAAACAGGTTGGAATTGAGGATATTATTACGCTGGATATCGGCGGAACAAGCGCCGACGTCTGCCTCATCAACAAGGGCAATCCCCTGGTGTCCACCACCAACAAAATTGATGGAAACGCCATAGCAGTTCCGATGCTCGACATTGTGACAGTGGGCGCCGGTGGCGGTTCCATTGCCTGGATTGACAGCGGCGGAATGCTTCAGGTGGGACCGCAGAGCGCCGGTGCGGACCCCGGCCCCGCGTGCTATTGCCGCGGCGGCACAAAACCGACTCTTTCGGATGCGTTGGCCTATCGCGGCCTGCTGCGCCCCGACCACTTTGCAGGCGGCAACTACAAGTTGGATCCGGAACTGAGCAAAAAGGTCATCGGCGAAATCGCACAGAAAATGAACGTCACATCGGATGAGATGGCAGAGGCCATCTGCCGCGTGATGGAGGCGAATACCATGCAGGCGGTGCGCCTGGCATCCACCGAGCGCGGTTACGACGCCCGCAATTACACCATGGTGGCATTTGGCGGAGCCGGTGCGTTGATGGCGGCGACCATCGCCGATGAGCTGGGCATGAAACGGGTGCTGGTGCCGCGCTACGCGGGACTGCTCTCCTCGTTCGGCCTGCTGGTGGCGGACATCATCCGCGACTATGTGCAGACAAAAGTGTCTCTGTGCGTGGAAACCAGCGCGGAGGATTTGGCCTCCCAGTTTGGCAAGATGCGTGAAAAAGCCGAAGAGGATATGTGCAATTACGGGTTCCGCAAGGAGAGCCTGAAATTCCAGTACGCAGTGGATGCGCGCTATCAGGGACAGGCGTTTGAGCTTCAGATGGACTTCGATCATATTCCCACCGACAGCGAAGAGATCACGCAGGTTTTCCACGAGACACACCACAAACGGTATGGATTCAACTCGCCGCAGAATCTGGTGGAAATCGTCAACTATCGTTTGAAATGCACCGTTCCGCAAAACAACGATTTGCTCAGCGGGATGAAGTACGAACCCATTCCTGGACAGTCGGGAAGCAGCGTTCAGAAAGTGTTGATGGGCGGCCAGTGGCGTGATTGCCATTTTTACACTTGGAATGGACTTCCGGTGGATTCGGTGCTCAGCGGACCGGCTGTAATCGAAGATGAAACTTCCACGTGTGTGGTACCCTTGGGCTGGATTGCAAAATTGCAGCACAATGGAAGCATCATTTTGGAAAAGGAGGAAAACTAACATGGCAAAGGACGTTGCGTTGTTCAATATTCTCACCAACAATTTGATGTCGGTCGCACGTGAGATGAGCGCGGATTTCCTGCGCAGCGCCTATTCCGTGGTGATTCGTGAGGCTGCGGACTGCTCCACCTTCTTGGCGGACGCAAAGGGGCGTATCCTGGCGCAGCCGCAGGACCAGCCGCTGCATATGAACTCAGTCAGCCGTGCGCTCACCGGGGCGCTGAGCAAAGTGGATGTGACAAACCTCACAGAGGACAATGCCATCATACTCAACGATCCCTACAGCGGTGGACAGCACCAGTCGGACATCTACATCTTTTCTCCCATTGTTCACAATGGAAAATTGGTCGCCTTTGCTGGCACCACCGGCCATCATGCGGACTTGGGACATTCGGCAGGCTTCAATCTCCACGCGAAAGACATTTTTGAAGAGCGATTCCGCTTTTGCCCAATGGTCTTTTCGGTCAGCCATGACTGGAACGGGGGAATTTTGGAGCAGGTGTTGCGTTCCAATTTGCGAATTCCCAGAGATACCATCGGCGACATCAATGCACAGCTTGTGGCAAATGAAACCGGTCGCCGGAGAGTGCATGCCCTCATAGATCGTTACGGGTACGACACGTTTATGGAGATCTGCGAGGAGTTTCTCGATTATGCGGAAAAGGTCATGCGTGCCGCGTTGGAAGAGATTCCGGACGGTGTGTATTACGGCGAATGCATGGCGGACGATGACGGTGTTCACGACGAGGCGCTGGTGATCAAGGTGAAAGTCACTGTAGAGGGAAGCGAGGTCTATGTGGACTTCACCGGCACCTGCCCGCAGGTGACCACAGCCATCAACTGTCCGTTTTCGTCCACGGTCTCGGCCACCTACACGGTATTGAAGATGATCATGACCGATCCGTCTTTCCCCATCAACGATGGTTCTTATCGCCCGGTGCACATTTATGCGCCCAAGGGGTGCTTGCTCAACCCGAAGGAATTCGCGCCGGTAGAAGGGCGAAACGTCATCATTATGCGCGTGTTCCAGGCGGTGTTGAAAGCGTTTGAAAAAGTCCTTCCCGAGCGTGTGCCGGCTCAGGGTTACGACCAGCGAACCGAAGTCAACCTTCAGTGGTCCGGTGACGAAAAGAAAGGCTTCGTGGCCATCAGCGATCAGTTGGGAGGCGGGTATGGCGCCAGCATTCGCAACGATGGCGCGGATCAACTGGATGACCCCCTGGGCAACTGCACCAACTCCCCGGTGGAAAGCCTGGAAATCGAGCAGAAATACTTCCGGGTGACACGGTATGAGCTACGCTGCGACAGCGGCGGCGCGGGCCGGCATCGCGGAGGCCTGGGCGCCTATCGCGAATACGAAATTCTGGAAGACAATGTCAATATGACCGTGTATTCAGACCGCTTTAAGTATCCTGCCAAAGGCGTGGCGGGCGGCCTGGACGGTTCCACTGCCTATATTAAATTGTATCATCCGGACGGAACCAAGGAAAATCTGCCGTCCAAGGGCAGCCGTGTGCTCAACCGCGGCGATAAAATGCTCGTGGCAGTGGGCGGTGGCGCCGGTTACGGCAATCCGTTGGAGCGCCCGGTGGCAGAGATTGAGCGTGATATCCGCCGTAAAAAGGTTTCTTTGGAAAAGGCAAAAGAATTGTATGGTTATCAAGGAAAAGCATAAGAAACGAGGAAGCATCAATTTTTCTGTAAGCAGCTAATGAAACCATAATTTTGACGACAAAAGCCGGTTGCTGGCATGCCAGCAACCGGCTTACAGTTAGTATGTTTTGGCGAAACGAATTTCTCGCAAAGCCACGGAGAGCAAAAAGTTTTCGCTTGTTTTAAGTATTGAGACTATCAGAAAGATCACAAGAGTGACTTTCTCATGCGAAAGGACTGATTTGGTGTGTTAGATGCCTGTTTATTTGAGATGGGGTGAATGACGTCCAGTGCAGATTTTTCAAAGACTCTGGAGAGGCACACCAGTACGAATGCCCTTCTACGATTTGCTCAAGCCCCTGCTTAGCCAAGGACCCTGTCTCATGATTTGTTCTATTATAACCACCGGAGTATAATAGCCTCATGTAGCTAAACAAAATTGCCCCACGTCTAAAAATTCACTGTATTAAAAATGTGTCGAATACTTTTCAGTGAGAAGGTAGTGAAAAGCGGTTATGGCTTAATATGCCGCATAGATCGAACTTGTGGTATCTCAACTTGTGCGGTAGAAATTGTAGAATAGAACAGTCGTTCTGGACTTCTGGAAAGCAGTGAGAATAGACGGCGTGTGCTGCGAGTTTATTCGACTTTATAACACATTATGGAGATATAATCGAAAGAGGTTTTACTGTGTTTAACATCATCCATCATATAGCGATTATTGTTTCAGATATTCACACAGCAAAAAAGTTTTATGTAACAAAACTTGGTTTCCCGATTATCAGGGAGAATTACCGTGCTGAACGCGGTGATTGGAAACTAGATTTAAGGATTAATGCCACAACAGAGCTTGAGATTTTCGCGGTGAAGAATCCCCCTGAACGGGTGAGCCGACCGGAAGCATGTGGCTTGCGTCATCTGGCATTCACAGTGGAGTCGGTGGATAATATGGTCAAAGAGCTTAAACAGCGTGAAATTGAATGTGAGCCGGTACGACTGGATACCTTCACGGGAAAAAAGATGACATTTTTTACCGATCCCGATGGACTACCCATTGAAATCCACGAGTAGCAAGACCCGTTTAGAATCTACAGTGGTGGACAGCGCCTACAAAACGTTCTGGATCTGCAAAGGAATTTTCGAGAGCGGCCGTGTTCTGTCCACCTATCATACTCATCTCAACAATTTTGAAAGTATTTCTCATTCAACGAAAAAAGTTGCTGACATTGTCAACAAGGCGATTAAAGTGATTAAGAAATAGCATTTCTTCCCCCAAATATATATTTGAAAAGTGCAAGATGATCTGCGTTGATCCAGAGGGTTATGAAGGTGAGACCCAAATCGTACTGTCACTTGCAAATATGGAAGTTTTCCTTATTGGAGAGGGATACCTTGAAGATATTTATGGCGCGCCCGCACTAGATGGCATGGGATGAAATGAATTTACAAGAGATTATCAACAAAAGGAAGGGATCTTTGCCGACGATGGAACTGTGGCGGAACTCGATCCGAAAGAATATCTTGATGATTTGACGCTCTATAAAGACAAGGCGTTTGATTATGAGGAAACGGCACAGGTTTTTGATCTTATGGCGGACCTTTTTGAAAAAGCTGTAGAAACCGGTGTTCATATAAAAGCCGAAAAGATGTAATGAGGCTGAAGAGCAATGATGAAAACCACTTTGAAAAAATACAAACGCTTTGCTATTTCTTTGCAGCAGCTGAAAAGCGTGTTGGGCGAGGATTTGTACAACGTTGCCGATGTAACATCCGAAAAAGTATCTGCCGCCGATGTAGTGTATGCCATGAAACAGTATTTTGCAAAAACAGTGTCATTGTCGGAGCTGGTAGCATGGGTGAATGTTGTATGGTTCACAGAATTATACAAATACGATTCAAAAGAGGAAAACGCAATTGCAAGTGTGATGGCATTGCTTGAAACACTGGACGAAGGAGTTGCGTTTACGCCCGAGGAATATGCCGAAATGATCGAATGCCTTGAAGCAAACCGGGAATGCGAATTTTGATGAGTGGGGCACAAAACAGGCTTTACCCCAACGTTACCCCTTTTCTTCTGGTGATTGATGCAACGCAAAAGAATGGATGCAAAATTCCGGGAACAGAAGTGCGCAAAAATCCTGTATACCACAGAAAAAACAGGTGAAAAATGCGAAGCCGCACTCATAACCCGAAGGTCGTTGGTTCAAATCCAGCCTCCGCAGCCACTTAAAAACAGCGATGAATCGAAAGATTCATCGCTGTTTTTCTTTTTCTCAAACTTGTGTTTTCTGCCCCTCTTACCCCAATTTTACCCCTTATCGATCGAAAGGTGAGCCTTTGCCGCGCGAAGATGATAAATGTCCCTAAGGTGTTGTCAGAAAACAATCGTTGATGTCCTCCGTGCATTGTGTCATAATGGAAAAAAGACTCTTCCTAAGCACAGAAAATTGCGAAGGTGGTGCACGATGACAACGAGTAACTTTGCGTTTTTGGAAAATGAATTCCCGGTTCTGTTTAACTTTGGCAGATTGGCGGAAGAATATTGCGGCAGCGATGCAAACTCCAGCCTGATGAAACTGGGGATGATTGGAGAAACCATCGTGAACCTGATGTTTACTTATGACCGGATTCCGCTTCCGGCCGATAATACAGCGGTAAAACGGATTGATACGCTCTACCGCGAGGGTCTGTTGACACAGGACCTGGTGGACATTCTGCATGTGCTTCGGAAAGCTCGAAATAAGGCGGTTCATGAGAACTACGCTTCGGTCACGGATGCAAGGGCGCTGCTGCCCATGGCGCACAGCCTGTGTGAGTGGTTTATGCAAACCTACGGCGATTGGAATTACCAGCCCCGTACATTTGTAATGCCTTCTCCGCAGCAGGTAAGGAGCGCGGACCGAACGTCAGAGGCGGAGACCGAAACCCGTTTGGCGCAGCAGGCCGAAACGAAAGCCGCGCAGGCAGAGTCGATTCCGAAAGACAGCCGCCGCCAGCAGGCAGCCAGAGCTGCCAGTCAGCGGCAAAGGACGGAAGCAGAAACACGCTACATCATTGATCAGCAACTCCGTCAAGTGGGCTGGGAGGCTGATACGGAAAATCTATGCTTCTCTAACGGCACTCGCCCCGCTAAAGGCCGAAATATTGCTATCGCAGAGTGGCCAACAGATTCCACTGTGGGGAACCATGGCCGTGCTGACTACGCTCTCTTTATTGGGTTGCAATTGGTTGGCATTATTGAGGCAAAGGCGGCGCACAAGGATATTCCCTCTGTAATTGATTTTCAGGGAAAGGATTATCCGCGCAATATTCGCTCGGCAGATGCACAGTATCAAATCGGGACTTGGGGCAACTATAAAGTGCCGTTCACTTTTGCAACCAATGGCAGACCATATCTGGAACAGTATAAAACGAAATCCGGCATCTGGTTCTTGGATCTCCGGACCCCTTCCAATGTGCCCAAAGCGCTGCGAGGCTGGATGAGTCCGGAAAATCTTTTGGAGCTTTTGGGAAAGGACAACGAAGCCGGCAATCGGGCGCTGAAGCAGATGCCCTTCGATTTACTGCGGGATAAAGACGGCCTGAACCTGCGGGATTACCAACTGCGCGCAATCCAGGCAGCAGAGCAAGCAATCATAGATGGAAAAAATGCTGCTCTGCTGGCCATGGCCACCGGAACCGGCAAGACCCGGACCGTGCTGGGGATGATCTATCGTTTCTTGAAAACAGGTCGTTTCAAACGCATTCTTTTCCTGGTGGATCGGACTGCTCTGGGTGAGCAGGCGCTTGATGTTTTCAAAGAGGTCAAGCTGGAGGATTTGATGCCCCTGGCGGATATCTACAACATCAAAGGGCTGGAAGACAAGGAGATCGAGCGGGAGACCCGGATCCAGGTGGCCACCGTTCAGGGAATGGTCAATCGCATCCTTTACAATGATGGGGAAACCATGCCCGCAGTCAACGACTATGACTTGATTATTATAGACGAGGCACACCGGGGTTATCTTCTGGATAAGGAGATCGGAGACGCCGAACTTCTCTACCGGGACCAGCGGGACTATCAGAGCAAATATCGCAGTGTGATCGAGTATTTTGACGCCGCGAAAATCGCGTTGACGGCCACCCCCGCTCTCCAAACCACCGAAATTTTCGGTCAGCCGGTCTTCAAATACACTTACCGGGAAGCGGTCATCGAGGGCTATCTGGTAGACCACGATGCGCCCCACGATCTTCACACCAAATTGCGGGATGAGGGAATCCATTATCAGTCCGGTGATACCGTCACCGTCTATGACCCGGTGACCGGTGAAATCACCAACAGTGAGCTGCTGAACGATGAGCTGAACTTCGACGTGGAGCAGTTCAACCGCAAGGTGATCACCCGCTCCTTCAACGAGGTCGTGTTGGCGGAGATCGCCAAAGACATCGACCCTGAAAACCCGGAAGAGCAGGGCAAAACCCTCATTTATGCCGTGGACGATCAGCACGCCGACATGATCGTGGATATCCTCAAGAATATCTACGCGGAATACGACGTGGACAATGATGCGATCATGAAGATCACCGGCAGTGTTGGCGGCGGCGATCCCAAAAAGGTGCAGGAAGCCATTAAGCGCTTCAAGAACGAGCGCTATCCCAGCATCGCCGTCACTGTAGATCTGCTGACGACCGGTATCGACGTGCCGCAGATTACCAATCTGGTGTTTTTGCGCCGTGTGAAATCCCGCATTCTGTTTGAACAGATGCTGGGCCGTGCCACTCGCCTGTGTCCCAAGATCCATAAAACCCACTTTGAAATCTATGACCCGGTCGGCGTATATGAATCGCTGGAACCGGTCAATACCATGAAACCGGTGGTGGCCAATCCGTCCGCTTCCTTTGAACAGCTGCTGGACGGCCTCGAGGTGCTGGAAGACGAAAAGCAGATCGAGTACCAGATCGACCAGATCATCGCCAAGCTCCAGCGGAAAAAGCGGAAGCTGGACAGTAAGACCCTGGAACATTTCGTCAGCATGACTGGCGGCATGGACCCTACTCAGTTTATTCAGCAGCTGGAGAAGGAGCCGATGCAGCAGGCGCGCAACCGCCTTTTGGCGCATCGGGATCTGTTTAAGCTGTTGGCGGAGAACCGTGCCAATGGAGGCCGCCCGGTGGTTATTTCCGACGCACCGGATGAGCTGGTCAGCCACACCCGCGGCTATGGTACCGGCAGCCGTCCGGAGGACTATCTGGACGCTTTTGCGGACTATGTCAAAGCCAACATCAACGCAATTGCGGCACTGAACATCGTCTGTACCCGGCCGAAAGAGTTGACCCGGTCCAGCCTCAAGGACTTGCGCCTGACGCTGGACCGGGAAGGGTTCACCACTCAGCAGCTGAATACTGCCGTTTCGGAGTTGACCAACGAGGAGATGGCGGCGGACATCATCAGTCTGATTCGCCGTTATGCCATCGGCTCCACGCTCATCAGCCACGAAGCCCGTATCCGCCGGGCGGTGGACAAGCTGAAAAAGGCCCACAAATTTACGGCCATCGAGCAAAAGTGGATCGGCCGCATGGAAAAATATCTGCTGGAAGAATCAGTGCTCAATGTGAGCGTGTTTGATGAGGACACCCGGTTCCGAAACGAGGGCGGATTCAAGAAGATCGACCGAATTTTTCAAAACAAGTTAGAAAGCATCGTGCTGGAGCTCAACGAGTACCTGTATGATGATGGAGGGAGAAGCGCATGACCACACAGGAAATCGTGTCCAAGCTCTGGAATCTCTGCAATGTACTGCGGGATGACGGCATCACCTATCATCAGTACGTCACCGAACTGACGTACATTCTGTTTTTGAAAATGGCCAAGGAGACCGGCGTGGAAAGCCAGATCCCCGCCGCTTACCGCTGGGACCAGCTCACCGCCAAAAGCGGCATCGAGCTCAAGAAGTTCTATAAAGAGCTGCTGACCCACCTGGGCGAAAACTGCACCGGCCGGGTACGGGAAATCTATCAGGGCTCCGCCACCAACATTGACGAGCCCAAGAACCTGGAAAAAATCATCACCACCATCGACGGCCTGGACTGGTACTCCGCCCGGGAAGAGGGGCTGGGCAACCTGTACGAAGGACTGCTGGAGAAAAACGCCAGCGAGAAGAAGTCCGGCGCGGGCCAGTATTTTACGCCGCGTGTCCTCATCGACGTGATGACCCGGCTCATGAAGCCCCAGCCCGGCGAACGGTGCAACGACCCCGCCTGCGGCACCTTCGGTTTTATGATTGCCGCCCATCGGTATGTGAAGGAGCACACCGACGATTTTTATGATCTGGATGCGGATATGGCCAAATTCGAGCGGGAAGAGGCATTCACTGGCTGCGAGCTGGTCCATGACACCCACCGCCTGGCCCTGATGAACGCCATGCTCCACGACATCGACGGGCCGATTCTGCTGGCCGATACCCTGTCCAATCAGGGCAAGGCCCTCCACGACTTTGATCTGGTGCTCACCAATCCGCCCTTTGGCACCAAGAAGGGCGGCGAGCGCGCCACCCGGGATGACTTCACCTTCCCCACCAGCAACAAGCAGCTGAACTTTCTCCAGCACATCTATCGCAGTCTGAAAGCCAATGGCAAGGCCCGGGCGGCCGTGGTGCTGCCGGACAATGTTCTCTTTGCCGATGGCGACGGCGAAAAAATCCGCTGCGACCTGATGGATAAGTGTGATCTGCACACCATTCTGCGCCTGCCCACCGGCATTTTCTACGCTCAGGGCGTCAAAACCAACGTGCTGTTTTTCACCCGGGGCAAAAGCGATAAGGGCAACACCAAAGAGGTCTGGTTCTACGACCTGCGCACCAATATGCCCAGCTTTGGTAAGACCACCCCGCTGAAAACCGAGCATTTCGCGGACTTTGAAAAGGCGTTCGAGGCCGAGGACCGCCATGCCGTGCAGGACGAGCGGTGGAGTGTCTTTACCCGGGAGCAGATCGCGGAAAAGGGGAACAGCCTGGACCTAGGCCTCATTCGGGACGACTCGGTGCTGGACTACAACGATTTGCCCGACCCGGCCCAGAGCGCTGAGGAGGCTGCCGCCAATCTGGAAGAAGCCGTGGACCTGCTCATGAGCGTGGTGAAAGAGCTGCGGGCGCTGGAGGTGCAGGACTGATGGCCAGAGGAAAGAAAAAGGAAACTCTGATGCCGGAGGAGCGCCTGCAGGCGGCCCTGGTGCCGGAGAGCGAGCAGCCGTATTCGGTGCCGGGGAATTGGTGCTGGACATATCTTAAATCAATGTCTAAAATCCAAACGGGTAAAAAAGATGCCAATTACGGTAGTGTAGATGGCGAGTATCCTTTTTTCACATGCGCTGCAGAGCCAATTCGTTGTCATGGGTATTCATTTGACTGTAATGCTATTCTGCTTGCAGGAAATGGTGATATTAACAATATAAGTTGCTACAACGGTAAGTTTGAAGCATATCAGCGAACCTATGTGGTAGAAATAATAGAGCCAATCAATACTGATTACGTCTTCTACTGGTTTAAGTATAAATGGTTTGATTTTAACAAAGATAAAATGTTTGGAACAGCCATACCATACATTCGCTTAGGAAATCTACAAGACTTTCCAGTCCCGGTTCCGCCAATCAAACAACAACAGCGCATTGTTGACCGCATTGAAACCCTGTTTGCTAAGCTGGACGAGGCCAAGCAAAAGGCGCAGGATGCGCTGGACAGCTTTGAAACCCGCAAAGCCGCCATCCTTCACAAAGCCTTCACCGGCGAACTCACCGCCCAGTGGAGAAAAGAACATGGCGTGGGGATGGAGAGTTGGGATAATACAACACTATCTAAAATTGTCATAGGCTTCAAATACGGAACATCTGAAAAAAGCGATTATTCTTATAAAGGAATGCCTGTTTTTAGAATACCCAATATCACAGATGATGGCTTAAGCTTTGAGGATCTCAAATTTCTATCTCATAAGGATATTTCTGACGAAAATCAAATTCATGAGAATGACATTTTAATTGTTCGCTCGAACGGTAGTAGAGAATTGGTTGGAAAAAGCGTTCTTGTACCACAATTAGACAGAGAATACGCTTATGCCTCTTTTTTAATACGGATTCAGCCATTAGAGTCGGTAGTTCCAAATTATTTAGTTATGTATTTAAATTCTACTGATGCAAGGATGCAAATGTTCAAAAAGGCAAAATCATCCGCTGGAATCAATAATATTAATTCCAAAGAATTGGGGGCAATATTAATCAACTTGCCTTCTTTTCCTGAACAAACCGAAATTGTCCGCATCCTAGACGACCTCCTCGCCAAAGAACAGCAGGCCAAGGAAGCCGCCGAAGGGGTGCTGGAGCAGATCGACCTCATCAAAAAATCCATCCTCGCCCGCGCCTTCCGCGGCGAGCTGGGCACCAACGACCCAAACGAAGAGAGCGCACAGGAGTTGCTGAAAAAGAGCTTCATCCTATGACCGATCCGAAAAAATCTTGTGCTCTCCTCAGCGAGAAAGAAAGCGATCAACAAAAAACAACGCGCCTTTTTGGCGCGTTGTTTTTTGCTTTTTTAAAGAAAATGAATTGTATTCGGATGTGCATAATCAAAAAAATTCACTAAAACTGGATAGGCTGCAATGGGGACCAAACTTTTTTCACACAATCATAATCAATATTGGTATTGACATTCAAGGTCCGTCACATTTATTATTGCAAGCATTACAACCATACTGAATTTTCACAGCTCCTTTCGTGAACCGCTGACCAGAATGGAAACAATTCTTTCCAATAATGAAACTGTTGACGTGCCAGACCTAAAACCACCCGATTTTCTCAAAACATCTTTTTTATTGTTTGTGGGCAGTGGGGTTCTGGCACAGCAACCCTACTCGGCAGAGCCTGAAACCGAAGCTTCGCAGGGTATCCAAAGGCTCTGCTGGATTTTTGGGCAGGGCACAAATTGACGGTCAGGCGCTTTTTGCCTATACTGAAAGTGAAGCAATGCCAAGGAGGCGCGGCCTATGAGCATACTGTACATTGTCGGAATGGGAGTGGCCTACACCGCCGCCCTGTGGCTGCTGATGCGGCGGCTGCGCTTGCCGGGTCGGGGCTATCTGCCCGAAAAGACACTGTGCAGCCTCTGCTTTGTAATCGTGGCGGCGGTGTGCGCTGCTCTGGGCAGCCGTCCCGAAGCTTTTTGGCGATTACTGCCGGCGCTGCTGTGCTGTGTGGTGGGAGATGTGGTGCTGGCACTCTACAACAACCTGCGCCGTCCGGGCCTGTTTTTGGCCGGACTGGGGGCCTTTCTGGCCGGACACACGCTGTTTGTGTGGGGCCTGTGCCGGCTGCAGCCCATGGGCTGGCCGGTGCCGCTGGCCGCGGTGCTGGGGGCCGGCAGCGCGGTGGTACTGTCCGGCATGCCGGGAATGCAGACCGGGCGGCTGCGCCCCTGGGTGGTGCTTTACGCGGCCTTTGTCTCGGCACTGCTGGGCAAGGGACTGCAGCTGGCCTTTGGCATGGCCCAGCCCTGGTGCTTTCTGGTGCTGGCAGGGGCGGCGCTGTTTTGGATTTCCGACCTGCTGATCCTGTTCCTGTATTTTTACGCGTCAAAGAATCCGGCCGTGCACGTCGCCAATCTTTTGACCTACTACTATGCGATGTTTCTGATCGCAGTCAGCCTCGCGTTCTGAGAATGGAGACACGCTATCACTTGGCAGCAGCTGTTGGAACAGAAGCGCCGTTTCCTTGTCTGGAGAGTCACTCGCTTTTCTGAAAAGATTAAGATATGTCACAAAACCGATGAAAAGCCGCAGGGATTTCTGCGGCTTTTTGCTTTATAATCAAGAATTTTAGAAATTTATAACATGTACTTTGATTGGATAATGTGTCTGCATACCCGGTTAACCTTCTGTTTTCTTCGTAATTATACCAAGGCTGGCACCGGAAGCCGATGCCGGAGAATCAAAGCAAGCGGCACAGGATGCGCGGGACAGCTTTGGCGTGGGTATATCTGCAAAAAAACGGAACCCCCTGCCGCAAAAGGGGGTTCCGTTGCCCGTCGGGACGGAATTATTGTTTTGCCGGCTGGCTTTCAGCTGTGCGTTAATGTTCTCCAGGAAGCTGCCCTCCAGCTTGTAGCCGCGGACGTAGATCACAAACGCCAGTACGGTGATGATCGAAGGAACGACACCCATCAGGATGCGCATGCCCAGGATGGTGGTCCCGGTCTGGGCAACGTTCTCCACATAACCCGAGATGGTCAGGCCCACGCCGATGAGCCAGCCGGCCACGGCGGAAGCCGTTTTGACCAGCAGCATCTGGAACGAGGCCACGATGCTTTCGTTACGGGTGCCCAGTTTCACCTCGCCATAATCGATGACGTCGGCCAGCATCACAGTGGTGGCGCCCAGCGTCAGGCCGGAACCGAACTTATAGAACAGGCCGCAAATGATGATTACCGGGATGTTGGAAGGGATTACGGCGCCGGCAACCAGCAGCGAGATCAGGCCGATGGCCGGGGTGAAGCTGGCCAGGGCGAACACTGCCTTTTTGGACATAAAGCGGGACAGGACAGGGAACAGGAACAGTGCACCCATCTCGGCGACGGAGGCGGCGGTGGTGAAATAGGGGAACAAGCCCTCGTTCTGTGTCACATACTTGAAATAGTACAGAGCCATGCCGCCGGCCAGCTGAACCACCAGGTTGTAGGCCAGCACGACGCCGATGTAGACTTTCAGCTGATCGTTGCCGGTGATCACGTGGATGGCTTCCTTCAGGCTGGTGCGCTTTGCGTTCTGCTGCGAGGCGGGGTCCAGGCAGCTGCGGTCCCGGGAGAAGATCACGGTGACCAGGATGGTAGCCACGAAAATCACCGCCACCACAATGGACGAGGAGGCATAGCCCTTGGCCTCGTTGCCGTTGCCCAGGTACTGGATGAGCGCCAGTCCGAAAGCGCCCACCAGCAGCCACGCGGAGCTGGCGAAGATGCGGGGAATGACGGACATGGTGTCACGCTCTTCCTTGGTGGAGGACATGGACGGAAGCATGGACCAGTAGGGAATGTCCATGACGGTATAGGTCATGCCCCAGAGAATGTACATGACGGAGTAGAAAGCGTACAGGCTGAAGCCTTCCAGATCCGGGCCCCAGAACAGGAGAACCAGAATCACTGCGTTGAGCAGCGTGCCGATGAGGATCCACGGGCGGAACTTACCCCAGCGCGTACGGGTGTTGTCTACCACAAAACCCATCATGGGATCGTTGATGGCGTCCCACACATGGGCTACCAGAAACAGGTTGCCCACAAACAACGGGGCCAGACCCACGGTGTCGGTCAAATAAATCATCAGGTAGGTGCTGATCATGGCATAGCACAGGTCCTTGCCCAGTGCGCCTACGCCGAAGCACAACTTCCTTCCAGCGGACAGTTTCATAACATTTTCCCTCCAACAATCGTTTCATCCCAGGGAACCCCTGGCCTTATTGCTTGCATTCAAACCGGATGATGGTGCTGGCATAATCGCCGTTCAGGTGAAGGTCCAGGCCGTGGTACATCAGGTAGCTTCCGCTCTTTGTGATCTCGCCCTCCTTTGTGTGCAATGTGTACATTGCCTGTTCGTCCAAATCCCGCAGCCGAACAGTGGTGCCCCGGTGCCCCACCTTGCTCTGAGGCAGGAAGGCGAAGAGCAGACCTTCGTTATCCTTTCGGTATTCATACAGGAAATAATCGTCTGCGGACGGATTTTCCAAACGGTAGAAATCGCCTTCCTGAATGATGGGGCGGATTTCCTTGTACAGGCGAATCATGTCTTTGGACAATTCCATCTCTTCCGGGGTGAACTTGAGAATGTTGCACCCGATGCCCAGAGAGCCCATCATGGCGCTGTGGAACCGGAAGGTGAGCGGGATCACCCGGTTGGACAAAAAGTTGGGGCAGTCCGTGACCCAGGCCCGCATGGCTTTGATGGGATAGATGCGGGAGTAGGCGTCCTGAATGTACAACCGGTCGTAAGCGTCGGTGTTGTCGCTGGTCCAGAAATCGTCAAAGATACCCAGAATGCCGTAGTCAATGCGGCCGCCGCCGGAGGCGCAGGCCTCGAAGAGCACCTCGGGGTGCTTTTTCTTCAAATCATCCACAATTGTGTACAGAGTCTGGATGTGCCGAACCCAGATGTCTCGCTGGGGTCCGGTCTGGGAGATGGGGCGGTTGGCGTCCCATTTGACATAGTCGATGTCGTATCGGGTGAGCAGATTGTCCATCATGTTGTAGATGAACTCCTGCACCTCAGGCTTGGTCACGTTCAGAAGGTACTGTCCGCGGGAAGTGTCGCTGGTCCGGGTCTCGTAATGGTAGATCCAGTCCGGGTGCTGCTGATACAGCTGTGCCTTGGGATTGACCATCTCCGGCTCCACCCAGATGCCGAACATCATGCCCAGATCTTTGACCTCGCTGATCAGTTCCTCCAGACCGTTGGGGAATTTTCCCTCGTTCACATACCAGTCGCCCAGTCCGTTCTGAATGCTGTGGCGCTCCCCGAACCAGCCGTCGTCCAAAACGAACAGCTCCGCGCCCAGCTCCCGGGCCTTTTGCGCCAGCTTGATCTGGTCCCGGCTGTTCACGTGAAATTCCGTGGCTTCCCAGGAGTTGTACAGCACCGGCCGGCTTCCCTTGTGCACAATGTGGTCGCGGGCAAAGCGGTGCAGATTGTGCGACATGGTCTCAAAGCCGGTGTGCGGGTAGCCGAAGAGAATGGCGGGCGCCGCAAAATTTTCTCCCGGCGCCAGCTCGATCAGGCAGTCGCTGGGGTTCAGACCCAGCTGCACCAGCGTCTCACCGTAAGGAGTCTGCTCTACCACGCCCCGGAAGTTGCCTGTCCGGCGCAGCGCCCCGAAGAATACCTCGCCGCTGGTCTCCGATGCGTCCCGGTCCAGAATGAAGTAGGGGTTGTGGTTGTGGCCGGAAATGCCCCGCCGGTTTTCAATGACGATCTTTCCGTAGCTGACCTTCTGGGTAAAACGCTGCTCCTCGGCGCCCCAGTGGCCGTGCACATTGGAAAAGTTCAGGTTCTCGTAGGGAATATGGAACTGAGCACTGTACAGCTCTTCCACCTGGATGGGGTCGGACATCTCGTTGCGGATCACGGCGCTGCGCTCCATCAAATCGTAAGCGGGGTGCAGCACATAGTGCAGATCCACATAGAAGGCATAGTGTTCGTCCTTCAGATGAAGGATCAGTTCCTCTTGCTCCTCGCTTTGTGTCACATCGTATCCGCAGTACTGGTACACCAGCTCCCGGGTGCCGTCCGCAAAAATCACCTTCAGGCAGTGCTCTTTGTACCGCAGCCCGCCATGCACGGGAAATTCCTCCCGGGTGATCTCAAACACGGGGTCGTTGGTGGAAACTTCGGTAAGCGGCGGCATCTCCAAATCCGCCACGGATGTCAGCTTTCTGCCCCAGTACAAGTGACGGAGCAGCCCCTGATCGTCCACTCCGAAGGCGTAGCTGGTGGAGTTTGTGCTGAGTAGGAATACGTCTTTGTTTTCGCTGACCTCAATGCTCATAATGTTCCCCTGCCTTTTGTGCTTTCTATTATAAAAGATAGCATTCAGCCAGAAGGGTATCAATATATTTACTTAAAATTTTAGTGCAAAGGAAAAATTTTCGTAAAATATTCACTAAAAGAATTACTGGATTTTATGAAAAATGCAGAAGAGAAATCTCTTCTGCATGCAGGGTTTTGTTCATTTGTTGTGCACGCTGCCGCGCTCTTCCAGCCGGCAGGAGATGATGATCTGTTTGGGGTGGGTCTTTTTCTGCCAGAGCAGCTCCATGCAGAAGACGGCGGCCTCTGCGTTTTCCCGCAGAAAGACATCCACCGAAGACAGCGGCGGCTCGGAAAACTGGGACAGGCTGGTGTTGTTGAACGTGATGACGCCCACCTGTTCGGGGATGGAGATTCCGTGTTCCCACAAGGCTTTCAGCAAGCCGGGCGCCACCACGTCGCTGGCGGCGAAGATCGCTTCGGGAACCGGTTTGCCCTGCCTCAGGTATTCGTTCATGGCGGTATAGCTGCTGGCGGAATTCATCTCGCAGTCGATCACCAAATCGGGGTCGAACAGCGACCGTTCCAGAAGGGAGTTTTTATAATAATAGAACCGGGGATCCACCGTCAGGTTTTTGGTGGCGCCAAAGGTGCGCACGCCGCCCAGATACGCCACTTTCTGGTAGCCGTGGTCCCAGAAGCAGTGGAGAACCTGCTGGACCGCCAGACGGTAGTTGGGCACGATGCTGCAATATTTTTCCTCGTCGGGAGAGGAGTCCAGAAACACAATGTTGTCGGTGAGCGCGTGAAAATCGTCGATCTCACTCTGGGTGAAGCGGCCGATGGCCACAATGCCGTCCAAAGGCAGTTCGTCGTTTTTTACAAAGTGGTGCTGTTCGTTGCGAAACAGCATCACCGTGGACCAGCGCTTTTCAAAGCAGGCCTCATCCAGCAGGTTTTTCAGCAGCATGTAGTAAATGTCTTCCAGCAGCTGTTCGGTTTCAAACATCTGGGCAATGCCGATGCGCTTTTCGGCATTTTCGGGCTGCGCCCGGTCGCCGGTGTTCTCCGGGATTTTGACCGCCTGATAGCGCTGCTGAACCGTCCGATACCCCAATTCCCGGGCCGCGTCCAATACCCGCTGACGGGTCTGTTCCGTAACGCTGAGGGAGGGGTCCTGATTCAGAACCCGGGACGCGGTGGCCGAAGATACGCCCGCAAGGGCCGCAATGTCTTTCAGTGTCGCCATGGTGATTGCTCCGTTCCGTAAGAAGGGTAAAACATTTCGTGTTCACCCCCGAATGATTACTAATAATTTTACTATAGATCGCGTTTTGAAACAAGAGGAAATTGTGTAAAAAGTCAAAGCAGGACCGGGGCACACAAAGCGGTCTTTGCTGCTTCATCGGCTCCTTTTCCAAACAGTGTGCAATAAAGCCATGATGCGGAAAGGCAGCGATCGGGTTTTGAAATTTTTGAGGAGAAAGGATATAATGAAAGCATATCAACGAGACGGATTCCGCTGAGGGGGTGGACAGGGCGGATTGGCCCTGCCTGCCGGATAAGATGGTCGTTTTGAATTTGATGTGGAATGCGGAGGAACGTGCGATGTACAAAATGTGTAAAACCCGGCAATCGGCTCAGCGGCAGCGCTATCCTGCTGGAAAAAGATTTGATGGTGTTGGAGCAGGACATCATCGAGGGCCGCAAGACCTATGCCAACATGATCAAATACATCAAGATGACTGCCTCTTCGAACTTTGGCAATATGTTTTCGGTGCTGGCCGCGGCGGCATTGCTGCCGTTCCTGCCCATGATGAGCGTGCAGCTGATTTTTCTGAACCTGATTTACGATCTCTCCTGCACTGCGATCCCCTGGGACAATGTGGATGAGGAGTTTATCGCAAAGCCCCGCAAATGGGACGCCGCCAGTGTGGGCAATTTCATGATCTGGCTCGGCCCCACCAGCTCGATTTTCGATTTTACCACCTATCTGTTCATGTATTTTGTGTTTTGCCCGCTGGTGGTGTCCAACGGGGTGCTGTTCAATGACCTGCCCGCCCATTTCCATGGCGCGGAACTGGCGCTGTTGCAGGCAACGTACATCGGTTTGTTTCAGGCGGGCTGGTTTGTGGAGTCCATGTGGAGCCAGACCCTGGTGATCCATATGATCCGCACGCCGAAGCTGCCTTTCCTGCAAAGCCGCGCGTCGGCGCCGCTTACGCTGCTTACCCTGACCGGCATTGTTGTGCTGACGGTCATTCCCTTTACGCCTTTGGGTGCGGCGCTGGGTTTTGTTGCACTGCCGGTCAGTTATTTTGCCTATCTGATTCCCTGCATCCTGCTTTATATGGCATTGGCAACCAGCCTGAAAAAGGCTTATGTACGGCATTACGGGGAATTGCTTTAACATGGGAGGTGCTTTGAATGAATTGGAACACGCTTTGGCTCAACCTGTTTGGAACGACTTCTTTTCTGGGCATCAACATGGGCTTTTGGGCGGCAATGGCCGCGGTTTGCCTGATCGTGATTGTGATGAATGCCGTGTTCTGGGGCATGAAGCCCCAAAAAGAGCACAGTGCCCGGCAATAACGCTTTGCCTTTGGGCGGAAAGAAGCGCCCGGACACAGAATGTCCGCTTTAAAGGGGGCCGATTCCCGCTCGGTGTCCTTGTTGGAACGGTGCGGGATCTGCTACACTGTTTCCAAAGGGAGGCGGCAATATGGACCAGAGGAAAATCGGTGCATTTCTGAGACAATTACGGAAAGAAAGTTCGTTGACCCAGGAGCAGCTGGCAGAGCATCTCGGCGTGTCCGGCAGAACGGTATCCCGCTGGGAAAACGGAAACAATCTGCCGGATCTGACCGTTTTGATAGAGCTTGCCGATTATTACCAGGTGGGGCTTCGGGAACTTTTGAACGGGGAAAGGGAAAGCGAGCCGGCGCAGCAGGAAACAGAAACGTTGACTGCGGTGGCGGAGTACAGCAGCGAGGAAAAACGCAGGCTGCTTGGCCGGATGCACGCGTTGTTTCTTGCGGGCCTTGCGGGCTTTGCGGCCGCCCTTGTGATCTTGTCCGCGGACTTGGAAAACACAACGCCTTATCAGGAACTGGCAGGGTTCGGGCTGGGCTTTGCGTTTGGGATGCTGTTCCTTGGCGCCATTTTTACAAGCCGCTTCGCCGCAAGAATCCGGCAGGCAAAGCGAAAGCTGCTTTCAAAAATACGTTGAGGAGATTTGCGTTCCGGTGTGCAGACAGGGCTGTTCAATGTGGCGGATATGACGTGAAAAAACACGATGCATCAAAGATGCATCGTGTTTTTGTTTGGTTTGGGTATTTGCGGCAAAGCGGCTGTTATCGGTTGAGAACCCAGACGGCGGCGTTCAGGTATCCGGCGAACCCGACCCACACCAGGTAGGGCACCTGAAGCCAGGCGGCCAGACGGCTGACGGCGGCGAAAGAGATGGTCATCGCCAGAATCGCGATCCACAGTGCGGCCAGACATACAAGAGCGGCAAAGTAATCGCCCACGTTGAAGAACAGAAGGCTCCAGCCGAAGTTCAGGGCCAGCTGCAGGCACCACCAAAAGACCGAACGCGCTGTTTTGGGCTGGCCTTTGGAAGCGACCATTGCCATGCCCAGTCCCATCAGCAGATACAGTGCGGTCCACACGATGGGGAAAACCCAGCCCGGCGGCGTGAAAACCGATTTGTCCAGGGTGGAATAGACGGTCTCCAGACTGTCGCTGGTCAGATATCCTGCAAAAGCCCCTGTCCCCAGGGCCAAAAGCGGGAAAAAGATAAATTTTAAAGCTTTCATATTGTGCCTCCCGGTTCGTTTCAGAAAATAAGCCGCCTGCGGTTTGCAAAATGCCGGCCCAAAGGTTTGTTTCCAGTATCAGTATATCCGGTGCGGGATCGAAAGTCGGTTGGCTGGCCAACGGAAAGGCCGGCTTTTGCGCAAGGGACGCCGCTTTTCATACTATGAGGCCTGTGTCTGAAAGGTGCGGGCATCGAATTTTTCGGGAATAAAAAAGCAGCACTCGGTTTGCGAGTGCTGCTTTTTGTAATTCCGCAGGGCAGGTCAGCCCGAAAGCGTATGCAGTGAAATGGTTTCCGTGACCGTTCGCTTGTATTCGATAGGGGAAAGATTTTCCTTTTCTTTAAAATAGCGGCTGAAATAATGCACCGTTTTGAACCCGGTCATGGTGGCGATTTCGGTGATGCTGCTGTTGGTGTAGCACAAAAGTTCCTTGGCGCGGAAAAGGCGGAACCGGTTGATAAATTGTGCCACCGTGCAGCCGTATTCCCGCTTGAACAGTTCGTTGGCCTGTTTGCCGGACATGCGGATGCTGCTGCCCACTGCGTCTGCCGTTAGATCTTCCGCCAGATGGTCGGAGATGTACCGAACGGCCAGAGCCGTGTCGCTTTCGGGCAGCGTGGTGTCCAGCGAGCGGTCAAAGGACAGCGCCGCATCGGTGGGAAAGGCGCGGTGCTGCGCCAGATGGCCGTAAAACAGAATGGTCAGCAGGTCGTAGGCCATCTTTTCATGATACATGGGGGTGTGCAGCGAGTAGGCGCTTAAAAAGTTAATGGCAAAATGCCGGACGGTGAATTCCGGAAAAGGCAGACGGCGGGGCAGCAGGCGGATCTGAGCACGCATGACCTCGTCCGGAACGGAAAAGGAAATCAGCAGAAAGGAGGATGCCTGCCGGATCACACACTCCGCCTCGTCCGGAACCAACAGAAAAAGCGAAAAAGCCGGGCTGTCCTGCGCGCTGCCGCACAGGGAGAACGCGGGATTTTGCGCCGTGCTCAGCAAAAGCGCAAAGGAGTCGGGCCCCATGGAAACCGTCTGCGGCTGGGTGATCTGCGAGACCGAATCGACCGAAAGCTGATGAAAAAACATAACGCACCTCTTGACGGATTCCAGTTAAGCGTTTTCCTTGATGTAGACCGCACCGCCTTCCAAGTGCGTGCGGATATACTCCTGTGCGGCCACGGGGTCGTGGGCGCACAGGGCGTCGTAAATCTTCTTATGATAAATGCACGAACGGGTCAGCGCGTTGGGGGCGATCAGACTTGCGCGGATCGCATCGGACACCATGTCTCCCACCAGGCCCTGAATGGTTTTCAGAACCTTGTTTCCGCAGCTGGCTGAAATCAGATAATGGAACTTGGTGTCGTACTGATTGTAAGTGTCCAGATCCTCCTGCAGGGCGCAGGCGTCCATCTTGTCCAAAAGGCGCTTCAGCTTTTCCAGCTGCGCGTCCGTAATGTTTTGTGCGGCCAATTCCGCGCTTTTGCACTCGATCAGAATGCGCACCTCAAAGATGTCGTTGAGGTTCTTCTTGTCCAGCGCCAGCATGGGCAGCACGGGCGTCATGAAAGATTCCGGCGTCAGACATTTGACGAACGTTCCGCCGCCCTGGCGAACGTCCAGAATGCCCATGACGCTCAGTTTGCGCACCGCTTCCCGCACGGTAACACGGCTGACGCTGAACATTTGCGCCAGCTCGTTTTCCACCGGGAGCTTCTGCCCTACCTTATAGGTTTCATCGGCGATCATATTTTGCAATTCCTGTGCGACCTGGTCTGACAGGCGAGTTTTGGCAATCGGCACGGCGCTGCGCTCCTTTCGACGGAAAATCATATTATGATATTATTTTAAACGAATGGTTTTGAAAAGTAAATACTTTGCAAAATAAATATTTTTTTCTTATATTGTGATATTAAAATATGCAAAATATCCATATTAAATCTGCAAAGACAAAAAGAAACGGGCAATATATAATAAAGGCGTGATCCGATAAATATCATATCATAATATGAATTTATCCCGTGGAACGAGCACGCGGTCCGCTGCGGCGCGTGATGGAAATTTTTTGAAAAGGAGAATGAAAAATGAAGAAAGTGTTCGCGATCTTTTTGGCTTTTGCAATGGCACTCAGTTTGGCCGGATGCGGCGGTTCCGACTCCGGCACGTCCACCGGTTCCGGCACGGGTGATGCAGCCGCCGAAGGCGCCGGTTCCATTACATATGTAACACTGGGCGACACCGGTATGGAACAGCTGAAAGAAGCAGCGGCTGCGTTCCAGGAGCAGACGGGTGTGGAAGTGAAGCTGGAGTCCTGGTCGTATACAGATGCCTATCAGAAGATCATCACCCTGGCCGAGGGCGGCAATATGCCGGACGCCATGTACGGCTTCTCCGGCTGGACGCCTGAATTCAAAGAGGCCGGCTACATTGCCTGCGCTGAGGATTATATCAGCGAAGAGCTGTACAATGACTTTTCCGAAACGGCCCGCACCGTGTGCAACGTGGACGGAAAAATGTGGGCGCTGCCCTCGTACATGTCCGTGCGCACCATCCTGTTCAACCAGGATATGCTGGACGCGGCAGGCGTAGAGTCGATCCCCACCACCTGGGAAGAGTTCCTGGAGATCGCGCCGAAGCTGTATGATCCCTCCAACGCCAAATACGCCTACTCGCTGGTAGCCGGACACGCGAAAAACACCGTGGACTGCTTCTTGCCGATCCTGTGGGCCTATGGCGCTGACGTTGTGAACGAAGACGGCACAGCCAACGGATTCAACAACCCCGAAGGCGTGGCCGCGCTGCAGATGTACGTGGACCTGGCTCAGTATTCCGTGCCGGATTACGGCGAGGCCACCATCAACGAGATGCAGAGCAACTGGACCAATCAGGTGGCGGCTGCCTGCTTCCACAATGCGCAGGGCATGGCGGCCATGCGCGACGCCGGGCAGAACTTTGACTGGGCCGTTGTGGCGGACCCCCTGGCAGGCCCCGGCGGCGAGAAATATTCCCTGGGCATCATGGACATCGATCTGATGTTTGCCACCGGCAATGAGGAGATCACCGGCCAGTGGCTGGAGTTCTGGCATCAGGCGCAGTATCAGGGCAAAGTGTTCGAAATCGCGGGCTGGGTTCCCAACCAGGCCAGCTACTACGAAGAGAATCCGGCATTTACCGACCCGGAGAACATTATGGTAGCACCTTTTGCAGAGTATGAACCCATCGCAAAGTTCAAACCCACGCTGATTTGCTGGGAAGAAGTGCAGAAATATCTGGCCGACGCCGTCACCAAGGCGGTTATGGGCGAGCTGACCGCACAGGAAGCCATGGAACTGGCGGGCGGTCAGGTGGACGAAGCTCTGGCCGGCTGATCCGATCGTATGAAATGTGGGCGAGGGGCGAACACCCCTTGCCCACATCTTTCCGAAGAGAGGGGGAGCTTCACACATGAAAGGAAAAAACAAGCTGGAACGGCGCGAAAAAAGCTTCAACATGCTTTACGTGCTTCCCATGGCAGTGGTGTATGTGGTTTTGATTATTTACCCCATGCTGGAAGTGATGCGCACGTCCCTGTATGAACGCAAAGTCAACGGCGATATGCTGTTTGTGGGGCTGGAAAACTTTATAAGCTTTTTTGAAAATCCGGATTCCGCAAAAATTGTGCTGAACACGGCCATCTGGGTGTTCGGCGGTACATTTGCCAAGCTGTTTCTGGGCTTTTTGATGGCCCTGATCCTGTACAAAAACTTTTTTGGAAAGAAAATGATCACAGGCGTGATGCTGATCCCGTACGCCATGCCGGCGGCGGTTTCGTGCATGATCTGGCGCTTGCTGTACAACCCGATGTTCGGCCACATCGGTCAGCTGATGCGCGATCTGGGCCTGACCAACGAGGCGGTCAATTTTCTGGGCAATATCAAGACCTCGCTTCTGGCCGTAATGATTGTGAATGTTTGGGCGGTGGCTCCGTTCTGCGCGCTGAACCTGCTGTCCTCCCTTTACAGTATTCCCAAATATATTTACGAAGCCGCTTCCATCGACGGCGCCAGCTCCTGGCAGCAGTTTTGGAACATCACCTTCCCGCTGATGATTCCGTCGCTGCGCACTTTGGGCATTCTGATCGGAATTTGGGGCTTCAACTCCTTTGACGTTATTTACATGATGACCACCGGCGGCCCGGCCAACTCGTCGGCCATTCTGGTGAACACAGTGTACGACTACGCGTTCCGCTTCAACGACCGGGGCTACTCCTCGGCGGTGAGCGTGATCTGCTTTGTGATTCTCTCGGTGTTCGCGCTGCTGTATGTGCGCTCCGCTGCAAGGGAGGATGATGTTTCTTATGAATAAGGCTCTGTTTAAAAAGCGTGTGTACGGCGTGGCCTTTGCCGCAGTGGTTCTGGTGATGCTGGTGGTGCTGCTGTTCCCGGTGGCAGCCATGATCTCGGTTTCCCTCAAGCGGGCCAACGACGTATTTTCCCTGCCGGTCACCTGGATTCCGCCGGTGGTCCAGCTGCAGAACTACGTGGACGTGTTCTATAAAATGAACATTCTGGACGGGTTCAAAAGCAGCATCATCGTCACGGCGGGCAGCATTGTCACCATTATGCTGATCGACATTCCGGCGGCCTATGCCTTTTCAAAACTGCGCTTTTATTTGAAAAAGCCGCTGTATTATGTGGCGCTGATGAGCCAGATGTTTGCGCCGGTCATCATCATCATTCCCCTGTACAACATGATGAACAATCTGGGCCTGATCGACAGCTGGCTGAGCCTGATCATCATGAATACCACCTTCAACCTGGCGTTCATTGTGCTGATGCTGAAAAGCTTTTTCGACAATGTGCCCAAAGAAGTGGTAGAGGCCGCCACCATTGACGGCTGCAGTTCTTTCATGACCCTGACGCGCATTTTTGTGCCCATTTCCAAAACGGGCATCGCGGTGGCGATCATCTTTGCCTTTACCCGCACCTGGAACGAATTCTTGTTTGCGTTTACGTACATTTCCACCACGGAGAAAAAGCCCATCATCGTCAGCCTGTACGAGATTTTGAAAAACAACCCCGCGGTGGGCATTCCCTGGCATTACGTGATGGCGGGCGCGGTGTATGCCACGATCCCGCTGGTCATTCTGTTCATCAGCATTCGCAACTACATCACCGGAGATCTGACCTCTGGCGCTATCAAATGATACGGAGGGAACGGGATGGATCGATTTCAGCAAAAAACCATGTTGGGGTTTTATGAAAACGAATTGACCAACCGCATTCTGTCCTTTTGGCTTCCCCGGTGCCTGGACCGGCAGTACGGCGGCTATTTTAACTGCTACAACAACGAGGGGACCCGCCGCGTGAGCACGGACAAATACACCTGGAGCCAGGGGCGGTTTGTGTGGATGTATTCCAAGCTGGCTTTGCTGCGCAGCGATTTGTTCCCCGATGCGCAGCGGGAGCGCTTTCTGCGCCTGGCTCAAAGCGGCGTGGTGTTTTTGCGCAGCCACTGCCTGATGGGCAGCGATGACTGGCGCTGCGTGTTTTTGATGGACCGGACCGGTGCTCCCAAACAGGTGGGAGACTGGCCGGATCTGGATATGAGCATCTACGCGGACTGCTTTGTGATCGCGGGACTCGCCTGCTACTCCCGGGCCGCGGAGGACGCGGAGGCCTATGTCTTTGCGCGCAAGCTGTACCAGTCGGCCAAAAACCGGTTTGAAACAGGCTGCTTCAAAACGCTGCCCTACCCGCTGGGCAAGGGCCTGCGCGCCCATGGCGTGCCCATGATTTTCACCAATGTGGCGGTGGAGCTGTACCGCGCGGCGGAACGCTTTGAACCGGCGCTCTGCGAGCAGCTGCGCGAGGATATGCGCGGCACCGCCCGGCAGGTGCTGGAAGAATTTACGGACGAAGACCTGGTGGTCCATGAGGTGATTTATGAAGACGGTTCCTTTGAACCGACGCTTCTGGGCCAGCACGCCAACCCGGGGCACACGCTGGAAGATATGTGGTTCATTGCCGAAGCGGCGGAGATCCTGCAGCAGGATGAACTGGCCGAAAAGGCAGCGTCCATTGCGCTGAAGGCGCTGGAGATCGGATGGGACGAGGATTGCGGCGGCCTGCTGCATTACGCCGCGCCCCAGGGCGGACGTCCCTGCGCGTCGGCAGGGCCATGGGACGCGGAACCCACGGTCAGGCAGGTGCTGGACGGCTGGTCCGACAAGCTGTGGTGGGTGCACTCCGAGGCGCTTTACACCACGCTGCTGTTTTATCTGCGCACCGGGCAGGAGGCTTTCTGGAACTGGCACAAGAAGGTGTTTGATTACACGTTCTCCCATTTTCCCAACCCCAATCCGCAGGTGGGCGAGTGGATTCAGATTCTGTGCCGGGACGGAACACCCCAGAACAAGGTGGTGGCGCTTCCGGTCAAGGACCCGTATCACATCACGCGTAATCTGGCGCTGCTGATCGAACTTCTGGAGCGGCAGTCAGCCCACGAGAAAGTTTAGGAGGAACGCGCCATGGAAAAGCAAAAAGGCTGTTATTACTGCGAACGGGACAGGTCTTTTCAGGAACTGCTGTTTGAAGTGTGCGATCTGAAAATTTCAAAAGTGTTTTTCTGCAAAGACCAGACGCTGCCCGGCCGCTGCACCATCATGTTCCGCAATCATTATGAGGAGCTGTATGAAATTCCACGGGCGCTGCGCAATGAGTTTATGGAGGATGTGTGCGTGCTGGCACAGACCATTCAGGAACTTTACGGCGCAGACAAAATCAATTACGGCATCTATGGCGACGAGGTGCGCCATGTGCACTTCACCATCTGCCCCAAGTACCGGGACAAACTGGGCTGGGGCCGCCCCTTTGAAATGTTCCCGGAGCATCGGGTATTCTTGACGCCGGAACAGTACGAAGCAGAGATCGAACGTCTGCGGGACGCGCTGTTGAAAAAGAGGGGGATGAAGGAATGAAGGTCACACTTCCGTATGGCGGCGAAAAGGTCAGCTTTGAGGTGGACGATGACCGGTTCGTGAAAATGTACGACCCGGTGCATACGCCGCCCGCGCCGGATTTCGCGGCCGAGATCGAGCGCGCACTGGACCATCCCGTGGGCACGCCCCGGCTGGAGGAGATGATCACGCCGGACATGCGCGTGAACATTATTGTGGACGACGGCTCCCGGCCGACGCCCATTGGCCGCATCCTGCCCATTGTGCTGGCCCGGCTGGAGGCCATCGGCGTGCGGGATGAAAACATCTGCATCATTGTGGCGCTGGGCAGTCACCGTCACATGACGGCGCAGGAGCTGGCCGAGCGCGTGGGCGAACAGGTGTACGCCCGCTACGAGGTGGTCAACTCGGAATTCCGGGACCCGGACAAACTGGTATTCCTGGGGAAAACCAGCGATGGGGTGGATATCTACGCCTACAAACGGGTGATGGAGGCCGACATCCGCATCGGCATCGGCAACCTGGTCCCGCACCCGGTGATGGGCTGGAGCGGCGGAGGAAAGATTCTGTATCCCGGTGTGGCGGGTGAGGACACCGTCTCCTATTTCCATTTGAAAGCGTCGCTGTACAATGAAAACCTGTTCGGCAACAGCGCCAGCCCCGTGCGCACCATGATGGAAGGCTGGGTGGACACCATCGGGCTGGATTTCATTGTGAACACCGTGCTCAATTCCGATTTGGAGATGTGCCACGCTGTGGCCGGCCACTATGTGCATGCGCAGCGCGCCGGCGTAGAGCTGGCCAAGCACGTGCTGGGCTGCAAGGTGGAAAAGCGCGTGGATGTGGTGGTGGTCAGCGGCTATCCGGCCGATCAGGACTTCTGGCAGTCGCCCAAGGGCATGTATGCCGCAGAGCACGCGCTGAAAGGAGACAGCGGCGGCACCATCGTGCTGGTGTCGCCCAACTACGAGGGCGTGGGCCCGCACCCGGAATTTTTGCAGATGATGGGCCGCGATGACGGAGATGAAATCGTCAAAGGCATTTTTGACGGCGCGCCCTGCGAGGGAGACGCGCTGGCCATTGCCGTGGGCAACAGCATGTCCAAGATGCGCCGCCGCCGCAGGCTGGTGGTGGTCAGCAATGGGGTCAGCCCGGAGGAGATGGCCTTGTGCGGATGCCGGCATTACCCGGTGGAAGCGCTGCAGCAGGCCGTGGACGACGCCATGGCCCAGTATCCGGACGCCACCGTTGCCGCGGTCAGCAACGGGGCGGAAACCTTCCTGTATCAGGCGTGAGCAAAAAAGTAAAAAAGCCGCGCGTTCCCATGGCGGGGACGCGCGGTTTTTTGCATGGAATCCCTGCGTTTGTGCAAAACGCAGGGATTTTTGATTTTTCGTTGTTTAGAACACCGATTTTACAGAGGGAAAAGCGTAAGCTGAGAACAAGTTGAAAGCGGTGCCCGGCGGCAAACGTTGGTCTGCGGCAAAGTTTTTCATCGAACGAAATCCATTTTTGAAAAGGCCGCGGGCAGAGTTCCGCGGCAACAGGAGGTATGAATATGTATTATTCAAACGGAAATTATGAAGCGTTTGCCAAACCGCGGAAACCGGCGGGGGCAGACGAAAAACACGCGTGGCTCGTGGGGGGCGGCCTTGCCAGCCTTGCCGCGGCGGCGTTCCTGATCCGGGACGGACAGGTGCCGGGAAACCACATTCATGTGCTGGAAGAAGCGGAGCTGCCCGGCGGCGCCTGTGACGGACTGTTTCGCCCCGAGATGGGGTTTGTGATCCGCGGCGGCCGTGAGATGGAAAACCATTACGAGTGCCTGTGGGACCTGTACCGCTCCATTCCGTCGCTGGAACAGGAAGGCGTCAGCGTTCTGGACGAGTTCTACTGGCTGAACAAGGATGACCCGAATTTTTCCATGAACCGGGCCACACTGGAACAGGGCCGAAGCGCCGAGACGGGAAATCGGTTTGAACTCAGCGATGCGGCTGCCCTGGAACTGATGGGGCTGTTTTTCACCCGGGACGAGGACCTGTATGACAAGACCATCGACGATGTGTTGGACGAGGAGTTCTACAAGTCGAATTTCTGGCTGTACTGGCAGACCATGTTCGCCTTTGAAACCTGGCACTCCGCGCTGGAAATGAAACTGTACCTGCAGCGTTTTCTGCATCACATCGGCGGGCTGCCGGATCTTTCCGCACTGAAATTCACCAAGTACAATCAGTACGAATCGCTGATCC
The DNA here is from genome assembly GCF_045865535.1 of Owariibacterium komagatae. GTDB lineage: Bacteria > Bacillota > Clostridia > Oscillospirales > Ruminococcaceae > Ruthenibacterium > Ruthenibacterium komagatae. The sequence goes on along the minus strand of NZ_AP031406.1, from coordinate 1,570,720 downwards.
TGCCCCTGACAAAATACCTGGAGGAACAGGGTGTACAGTTTGAGTACGGCGTCAAGGTGACCAACGTACTGTTCCACTTTTTCCCGGACCGGAAGGTAGCGCATCAAATGGTTCTGCTTCGCGGCGGCCGGGAGGAGACCATGGACCTGACGGAGAACGACCTGGTGTTTGTGACCAACGGCTCCTGCACCGAGGCCAGCGCGCTGGGTGACAACGATCACCCGCCGGTGGTGGATGTGGAGTCGGGACAGGGCTCCAGCTGGGAGCTGTGGAAAAACATTGCGGTGCAGAACCCGCTGTTTGGCCGGCCGGAAAAATTCTGCTCGGACATTGAGGCCACCCGCTGGGAGTCTGCCACGGTGACGCTGCTGGACGACCGCATCGCCTCGTATGTGGAAAAAATCAGCCACCGGGACCCGTATGCGGGCAAGGTGGTCACGGGAGGCATCGTGACCGTAAAGGATTCGGCCTGGCTGATGAGCTGGACCTTCAACCGGCAGCCTCACTTCAAGGCGCAGCCGGAGGGACAGCTGGTGGGCTGGATCTACGGGCTGTACCCGGACGAGCCGGGAGATTTTGTGGGCAAGCCCATGAAGGAGTGCACCGGCGCAGAGATCTGCATGGAGTGGCTGTACCACCTGGGCGTTCCCGAAAACGAAATTGAGACGCTGGCGCACACGGCGGCCAACACCGTGCCGTGCATGATGCCGTACGTGACCGCGTTCTTCATGCCCCGCGCCGCGGGCGACCGGCCGGACGTTGTGCCCGAAGGCTGCGTGAACTTTGCCTTCCTGGGCCAGTTTGCCCAGACGCCCCGTGACACGATTTTCACCACGGAGTACTCGGTCCGCACAGCCATGGAGGCGGTGTATACCCTGCTGCAGGTGGAGCGCGGCGTGCCGGAGGTGTTCGGGTCAGTGTATGACCTGCGCTGCCTGCTGAACGCCACCCATTATCTGCTGGACGGACGCCGGCTGACGGAAATGAAGCTGCCTCTGCCGTACAAGCTGGCGCTGCACGCCGGGCTGGAGAAGCTGCAGGGAACCGTATTGGAAGAGATGCTGGAACGCTACAAGCTGATTTAAGGAGGAAACATTTATGAACCAAACCTATGAAACGACCGTGCCCGTACAGGAGCACGCGGAAGAAACGCCCCGCAAGACCGGCGTGGCGAGCGGGGTGCTGATCGGCACACTGATGATCGGTTTCGGTCTGCTGGCCGCCTTTGCCCCGGTGGCCACGGGCCTGTCCCTGGCGTATGTGATCACAGCGGGGCTGGGGGTCTACGGGGCGACCCAGCTGGTGTCCTTTGTCCGGGCCGGAAAGGAGCGGCGCAGCGGCTGGGCGCTGGCCAACGGGATCCTGCTGACCGGGTTCAGCCTGTTCACTCTCTGGTCCGCGGTGCAGACCACTTACGGAACCGTGGCAATGATCTCCGTTCTGGCAACGGTGGTGGCTTTCTTCACGGTCCTCAGCGGCATCGGCCAGTTTTTCACCTTCGCAGAGCTGCGGGAGCACGGCACGGAAGGCGCCGGCTGGGTGCTGACCAGCGGCATCCTCAATGTGATCCTGGGTATCGTGCTCTTGACCAATCCGCTTGCCAGCTGGTTCGCGCTGAGCGCCGTGTGGGGCATTTACCTGAGTGTTTCCGGGCTGGCTCTGCTGGTGGAATCCATTTCCGGCCGCAGAGGCGTGCGGGGCGACGCCTGACAGAAAAAAGAAGACCGCGCAAAAGCCGGGGTGACATAAGAAAACGGCGGTGAAGCCCCGGAATTTTGACGCATGAAACGCAAAGAGCGGTCCTGCAAGCAATTTGCTTGCAGGACCGCTCTTTTACTCTTTCTCTCAAAATTTTGGGGCGCAACTGCTTGCACCGGGAAGGCGTCCCTTTTGATGCGGATGCAAGGAAAAACGCCGAAGGGGCTGCGGGCGCGGCAATCATGCGCCCGCTCCGCTTCGCGGACCGCCCGGCCGGTTGCGGACCAGCCCTGGTCCCCATTTTCCCGCCTTGCGGGAAAAACCCGGCACCCTTTGTGGTTGTCAAGGCGGTTTGACGATGCAGCCGCGCAAAAGGGGCTCCTTCCCGGCGTCGTTTTCTTACGGAACCCCGGCAAAGCGCGGCCTTCTTTATTCCTGGTCGTTGGGGTCCGGTTCGTCTTCAGTGATGGGCATTTCCACCAGCAATTCAAAGCGGCTTTTGTCAAAGCGCAGCAGTCCTTCGTCCCGCATTTTGCACAGCTCGTTGGACATTGCGCTGCGGTCCACAAACAGGAAATCCGCCAGGTCCTGCCGGTTCAGCGGAATGGAAAAGGTCCGGCTGCCGGTGCGGTGATACTGGTCCGAAAGATAGTCCTGCAGCCGCTCCCGGGTGGAACGGCGGATGCTGTCTTCCAGTTTGAGGGTCAGATACTGGGCCTTTTGGGCCATGGCCAGAGTCAGGTTTTGCAGAAAACGGATCTGGACAGGCGCGGTGAGCACGTTTTTTCGCAGCAGCTGGTCCACGCTGAGATAAAGCACCTCGGTGGGTTCGGCGGCGGTAATGGTAAAGTGCAGCCGGTAGCGCCCCACGGCGTTCAATTCGCCCAGCGTTCCTCCGGCTTGCAGCACGTCCATCAGGTTGTTGTTTCCGTTGCTGTCGATGTGCGCCAGATGGGCGCTGCCCGACAGCAGAATGCCGATCTCCGGAAAGGGATCTCCGTCCCGGGCAATCACCGCGCGTTTGGCGTATCTGGCCCGGTGCGGGGACATGGTTTCGATCACTTCCCGTATTTCTTCGTCCGAAAGATTTCGGAACAGCAGTCCTGATTTCAGAATGGAAAGCTCCAGTTCCGTTTCCATGCGAAAGACTCCCTTCAATTCTCTCTTTTCCTATTATAGTCTTTGAAAGCGTCGTCTTTCAAGCGCAGATTAAAATCCGGTTCGTTGTTTGGCAAACCGATTTTGCGCAGCCAAAATGGTACGATGAATATAACAAAATAAAGGAGGCAATTTTTATGTTTGAATTTTTCTGGGTGCGTGCCGCATCGGTATGGATCGCGGTTTTGTACATTGTCATGGGGCTTTTGCTGCTGGTTTTTCCGGGTGCAAGCAGTACGCTGTTTGTGTGGGTACTGGCGGCGGGGGCCGCGGCGTACGGAGCAAGCCATCTGTGGCGCTATATCCAGGGACGCCGTTCGGGAGGCGCTTTGGCGGGAGATCTGTTCCTGTCGATCCTGCCCGCTGCGTTTGCCGGATTCGCGCTTCTCTGGCCCGAGGCTGTGCTGTCGGTTCTGCCGCTGGTGCTGGGCTCGCTGCTCCTGGTGGACGGGGTGGGAAAACTTCCGCTGGCGCTCACCGCAATCCGTGACAAATATCCCAACATGGTGCCGATGATCCTCGCGTCGGTGATCCCCATCCTTTTGGGAATCCTGATCGTGGTCAATCCGTTCCAAACCGCAAAAATCGTGGTGATGGTGTTCGGCCTCAGCCTGGTGGCAGATGGCGCAAGCGACTTCCTCACCGTTCTGTTGGACAAACGGTCCGCAACCCCGGCGGGAAAATGACCGCCGGATCAATGAAAAGGAGAAATGAACAATGAAATTTTATCAATGTGCCCATTGCGGCAATCAAATCATTATGCTGAAGGATTCCGGGGTGCCCGTGGTGTGCTGCGGCGAACCCATGAAACAGCTCATACCCGGCGAGACGGACGCGTCGCTGGAAAAGCACGTGCCGGACGCGGTTCAGAAAGAGCAGGTGGTGCAGGTGCAGGTCGGGCGGATCGCCCACCCCATGACGCCGGAGCACCGGATCGAATGGATCGTGCTGGAGACGAATTGCGGATATCTGGTCCGTTTTCTGAAACCCGACGAACCGCCCGCCGCATTTTTTAAGCTGGGCCGTCAGGAACAGCCCGTCGCCGCGTATGCATTTTGCAACTTGCACGGACTTTGGAAAAGCTCGCTGTGAGAAAAGCCGGTCCGCCGGCAGAAAAGAGGAATCTTATGAAAAAATTATGGTTTACCGGCCAAAGCTTCAGCGAGGCCGCAGAGGAACTTTCCGTCAATGAAAAAGCCGCGCAGGCAATGCTTGCGGCACTGAAAACCGTCCACTCCCTGTCCGCGCCCACCGACGGTGCGCTGGAAGGCCTGGAGCGGCAGCGGCAGAGTCAGAACATTCTGGGCCGTTTGGTCAGCCCGGAGCTGGGGTACAGCTGGGAGCCGTTTCAGCTGGGGTCCATGCCCATGGCGTGGGCAAGACCGGAATGCGGCCATGACAGGCACCATGTGGTGCTCTACTGCCACGGCGGCGGCTACACCAGCGGAAATCTGGGCTACGCCCGGGTGCTGGCGTCCAAGCTGGCCAAAAGCACGGGGTACGAAGTGCTCAGCTTCGAATACCGCCTCGCGCCGGAACATCCCTATCCCGCCGCGCTGGAAGACGCGCTGGCCGCCTGGGATTACCTGATGGAACTGGGATACGGCGCCCGGGACGTGGTGCTGGCCGGTGACTCGGCGGGCGGAAATCTGGCGCTGGTTTTAACGCAGGCGCTGAAAGAGGCCGGCCGCCGCCTGCCGGGCAAGCTGGTGCTGTGCTCCCCCTGGACGGATATGAGCTGCTCCGGAGATTCCTATGAGGCGCACAAAGAGGACGACCCTGTTCTGACCCGGGCGTATCTGGAAGCAGTCCGCCAGGCCTACGCGCCCCAGGGCGGCTGGGACCAGCCGGAACTCTCGCCGCTGTTTCAGGATGTGAGCGGCTTCCCGCCGGTGCTGGTCCAGTACGGCGGACACGAGATCCTCGCCGATGACGCGATCCGCCTGAAAAAGCATCTGGACGAAGCAGGCGTCCCCAATGTCCTTCAGTGCTGGCCCGAGATGTGGCACGTGTTTCAAATGTTCCCGCTGCCTCAGTCTCAGCAGGCGATGGAGCGGGTCGCAGCGTTTGTTCTTGACTACTAAACCGAATACCGGGAGGGTTTTTTCATGACAGGTTATGGGTTGGCACAGTGGGTGCTGTACTTTTTCATTTATTCGTTCCTGGGCTGGGTGTGGGAGTCGTGCCTGGTGTCGGTGCAGCAGCACCGCTGGGTGAACCGTGGCTTTTTGAACGGCCCGTTTCTTCCCATCTACGGGTTCGGCGCCGTGGCCATTCTGCTTTTCACCTGGCCGGTGCAGAACAACACGCTGCTGGTGTTTGCGGCCGGCATGCTGGGAGCCACACTTCTGGAATACGTTACCGGCTACAGCATGGAAAAGCTGTTCCATGTCCGCTACTGGGACTACAGCCGGTTCCGCTGGAACCTGAACGGGTACATCTGTGTGGTGGCATCGCTGTGCTGGGGCGTCTTCTCCATCCTTCTGGTGCGGGTCCTTCAGCCGCCGGTGGCCGGGCTGGTCCGGGGGCTGTCGCCTCTGGGCGCCGGGCTCCTGGCTCTGGTGCTGGCCCTGGGGATGACGGCAGACCTGATCGTCTCCATGCGGGAGGCCATGGACATGCGTTCGCTGCTGAACGCCCTCAGCGAAAGCAAGCGGCGCATTGCCCGGCTGCAGAAGCGGCTGGAAGTGACCGCGGCCTTCACCCAGCTGGACTGGGAACAGTCCAGACAGGCGGAGGCGGTGCGCAGTGCAAAGAAGGGGTTTGCCCAGCGGCTCCAAGCGCTGCGGGAGGAGCGAAAAACGCTTTTGCGCATGATGGCGGCTCGTCTGGAGGAAATGCGTTTCGACCGGCGCCGCTCACCGGAGCGGCTGGAAAGCGAGATGCAGATTTTGAAAAGCGAGCTGCGGGCCATGGAAAGCCGCACGGACAAGATGTATCAGCGGGCTGCGCGCCATCTGCGCCGAAACCCGTACGCAGTCTCCCGAAAGCACGGCGAAGCCATGCAGGACATGAAGAACCTTCTGCGGGACGAGTAAACGAAACAACAAGAAAGCCAGGGTGCGTCAGCACCCTGGCTTTTGGCTTGCTCCGGCTCAATATTCCTCGGCGAGGATCTCAAAGAAGCTCTTGGAATACAGGCAGGTGGGGCACACTTCCGGCGCCGCGGTTCCCACCACGATGTGGCCGCAGTTGCGGCATTCCCACATCTTGACCGCGCTTTTCTCAAAGACCTGCGCCGTCTCCACATTGCGCAGCAGCGCACGGTAACGCTCTTCGTGGCGCTTTTCAATGGCTGCCACCAGGCGGAACTTGGCCGCCAGCTCCGGGAAGCCCTCTTCTTCCGCAGTCTTGGCAAAGCCGTCGTACATGTCCGTCCACTCGTAGTTTTCGCCCTCGGCCGCGTGCAGCAGGTTCTGTGCAGTGTCGCCCAGGCCGTTCAGTTCTTCAAACCACAGTTTGGCGTGTGCACGTTCGTTTTCGGCGGTTTTCAAAAAGAGCGCGGCAATCTGTTCGTAGCCCTCGTTCTGGGCGACCGCAGAAAAATAGGTGTATTTGTTGCGCGCCTGCGACTCGCCCGCAAAGGCTGCCTCCAGATTCTTTTCGGTCTGGGTGCCGGCGTATTTGTTCAGCCCCTTGGCGGGCGCTTCTTCCAGCTTTTCAAAGGCGGAGGCAGGCTGCCGGCAGATCGGGCAGGTGAAGTCCTCGGGCAGGCTTTCTCCCTCGTAGATATAACCGCACACTTTGCATTTCCATTTGCTCATAGTCGTTTTTCCTTTCTTATTCAGAATGTCGCTTCGGTCTGTGTATTGGGTATGCAGCATTTTTTCGGCCATTTCGCTGAGAGGACGGCCGTAAAACGCCTCGTAAACTTCCCGGATCTGGGGGTTCTCGTGGCTTTTGCGCAGCGGCATGGCCGCGTCCCGCCGGTACAGGGCTGCGATCCGCTGGCGCCGCGTCTCGTCGGCGTCGCGGGCCAGATCCTTGGGCTGTCCGCCGCCGCCGATGCACCCGCCCGGGCAGGCCATGACCTCGACGAAGTGATATGGCTTCTGGCTCTCCTTCATCCGTTTGAGGAAGCTGCGCGCGTTGGCAGTGCCGTAGATCACCGCCACGTTCAGCGTCTGGTCGCCGATGGTCACAGCGGCCTCCCGCACGCCCTCGTAGCCGCGCACCGGGTCCAGCTGAAGCAGGGTATCGGGTGCCGGGCTCCCGGTCAGATACTCATAGGCAGTGCGCAGAGCGGCCTCCATAACGCCGCCGGTGTTTCCGAAGATCACGCCCGCGCCCGAAGCCTGCCCCATGACCGAGTCATAGGCAGAGTCTTCCAGCGCGTTCCAGTCAATTCCCGCCTGGACGGCCCAGCGCGCCAGCTCCCGGGTGGTGATCACCTGGTCGGTGTCCCGCATGCCTTCGACGGCATGGAAGTCTGCGGCAGCGTGCATTTCCTCGCGCCGGATCTCGAACTTCTTCGCGGTGCAGGGGGTCAGGGCCACGTGGACGATCTTGCGCGGGTCCAGACCCATTTTGCGGGCAAAATAAGTTTTGACCGTTGCGCCCTGCATGCCGATGGGGCTTTTGGCGGTGGAGAGATGCGGCAAAAGTTCCGGTGCATAGATCTCCGCAAAGTGTACCCAGCCCGGGCAGCAGCTGGTGAACTGCGGCAGGGGACGGTCTTTCTGGGTGATGCGGCGGATCAGCTCGCTGGCCTCTTCCACAATGGTCAAATCAGCGGCAAAGTTGGTGTCCAGCACAAAGTCGGCGCCCAGAGCGCGCAGCAATGCCACCATTTTGCCCTCCACAAAGGAGCCGGGCTCCATACCGAAGGCCTCGCCCAGTGCCACACGGACCGAGGGAGAGGTGCTCACCACCACGATCTTGTCGGGGTCGGCCACGGCCTGCTGCACCTGGGGACATTCGTCCCGTTCGGTGATGCTGTCCACCGGGCAGACATTGGCGCATTGGCCGCAGTAGATGCAGACCGCTTTCCCGCCGGTCTGCTCCAGCGTGTAAGTGCCGTGTACGCCCATTTTGTGGGTGCACACTTCCTTGCACATGCCGCACCGGATGCACTTCTCCTCCCAGCGGACGATGCTGGGGTTGTCCGTTTCGATGGGAACACGAACAGATAATGGCAAATGGTTCAGATTCATCACATTCCTTTCCGTTTGTTTTTACACTCTTCGCATACATAAAGCAGCTTGAGGTCGTAAGATAAAATGGGGATGCCCGCTGTTTTTTCCAGCTGGCGGGTCAGATCGCCCAGGTTCACGTCCGCCAGTTTGCCGCAGTACCTGCAGACCAGATGGTCGTGCCGCCGGGTCTTGTCATAGCGGTCGGGCATGCCCTCGACGGAAACTTTGCGCACGGCCCCCTGCGCGCAAAGCCGGTTCAGGTTGTTGTAAACCGTGGCCAGCACCACCCGTGGGTAGGTGCTCCGCAGCGCGTCAAAAACCTGCTCCGCTGTCATGTGGCAGTCAGAGGCTTCGATCAGTTCTAAAATTTTTTTTGCATACGTTGTCATTTCATCACTACATTTTAGAATTATTCTAATTTGTATTATATTTATTTCGGCCGCAGAAGTCAATAGAAAATGCAGCAAAACGGCGCCGGACGAAAGTCCGGCGCCGTTTGTCTGGATGGTTATTGCGTGTCTTGCGGCGGGTCCGGGTCATCCTTGCTGCGCATCAGATAAAACGCCAGGGCGATTCCCAGCAAAATCAGAAGGAGCAGTGCAAGCCAGCAGAGGGGGTGGCTCTGGGACGGTGCGGGGTCCGCTGTGCTTTCGGAAGAGGCGGAGGAAGGAGCTGTGCTCTCCGGGTCGGACACCGCCGTGCTGGAAGAGCCGGCGTCCGGGTCGCTTTGCGAGACCGGGGGTGTGCTTTCTGAAGCGGGCCTGGACGAAGAGGTTGAGACTGACACGATGGGCCGCGCGGTCTGGGGATGCGGCGTTTTTTCCGGTTGGACCGGCGTTACGGGAACGTTGGGAGAGGGCTGGGAGATGGGGTATCCCCGGAAAACGGAGCCGGTGTAATTGCCGGCGAAGGAAATGGTGATCATCATCTGATTGTTGATGGTTCGGTAGGCCAGCGTATAGTCAACGCCTTCCTGAAGGGTTTTGTCTCCGTCGCGCACCGTCAGATGCCGGGCATCCTCTTCGTTTTTCACATCCGAGACCCACAGCTGGGAAGCATGTTTGGGTGTGACCCGCAGGGGGATGCTCACCGGGTCCGCCACAAGGTAGTTGGCCAGGTCCGCGGGAACATAGCGCGCTTCAAACGTGTGTGTGCCCACATTGCCGACGGTCTGATCCGCTGTTTTCCAGGCGAACCCGGTGCCCGGGTCCACGGAGTCCAGCGTGCTGCCGTACACGGCGGTCAGGTTTGCGGGAAGGGTGTAGACGGCCGGCGCTTTGAGGATGTGGAATTCCGTGACCGCGGTCAGGCCCGCATGCTCCGGGCTGGGTGCCACGCTGGCACGCACATACCAGGTGCCCGCGTTTTCAGGAATCCGGGCGGTGAATGTTCCGTCGGGGGAGGCGCTGTATTCGTAGACCGGCTGCCCGTACTGCGCATTTGCGTGCGGGTCGTGGTGCGGGGTTCCGTAGGTCCAGTCCTCCAGGGTGAGCGGCTCCAGCCAGGCGTTGCTGACGTGGAACTGCAGGGTGGCCGTAAAGGAGGCGGTGCCGTCTGTATAGCGGTATGTAACCACGCTGTTGTCCTGAATGCCGCTCAGAACGCTTCCGGTCAGCTGTGCGCCCGTTACGTCCGAGATGCAGGCGGGATCGATGGGCACTGAGAGCCGTGTGAGGTCAAAGGTGGATTCCCCCTCGGCGATCTGCACGTCCACAGAGCGCTGGTTGGAAAGCTCCATCCGGGGCTGAGCACCGCCCGTACGGACGGCCAGCAGCTGGTTGTCCGCGCCCAGGACGTCGGTGAGTTTTGTGTTGGCGCTGAGGTCCAGAAACTGAAATTCACTGCGGTCGATGCCCAGTAATTCCAGGTTGGGTGCCTGCGAAAGATCCAGCTGCGAGACAAGCGAGTAGGAGCACCAAAGCTGCGACAGAGCCGTGTTGTTGGACAACGTCAGCGTCTTGAGCGGTCCGCCCAGATACAGAAGATACGTCAGGTTTGCGTTTTGTGATACGTCCAGCGTTTCAAAAAGGTTGTCGCCGCAGGCCAGTTCCTGCAGCCGCGGCAGCATGGAGACGTCCAGTGCTGCAAGACGGTTGTCGTGGCAGTGGAGCAGTTCCAGCTCGGGAACGCAGGCCAGGTCCAATGCGCTCAGATCGTTTTCGTTGCACAGCAGAGACGTCAGGTGGGGCAGCTGCTCCAGCGGCAGTTCCGAAAGGGCGTTGCCGATGCAGTTGAGATAGGTGAGATTGGAAAAACAGCCGATTCCTTCCAGAGAGCGGATGCCCTTGTTTCGAACGTCAAGCCGGGTCACGGCGGCGCATTCCGAAGGGGAAAGCGCTCCGTTTCCGTCCGTGTCAAAGGTGCGGACCCGATCGAGAAAGGCCTGGTCCGGGAAGGACGTGGTGTCCAGCGGGATCTCCGAGTCAGCTTCCGAGGCGGAAGCCGCAATCGTGTCGGTGCTTTCGGGAACGGGCGTCACGGCCTGGGAAGAAGCGCTCTCGCCGGAAGATGCGCTGTCGGGCGGTACAGAGGAAGAGGTGTCCGTGCTTTCCGGTGCAGAGGAAGATTCCTCGGTTCCGGCGGGCAAAGCGGACTCGCTTTCCGGTGCGAGAGAGGACGTGGACTCGGCGCCGGAAGAGGCACTCTCTTCGGCGTCCGAAATGGTCTGCGAGGACGAGGATGAGACCTCGGGTGCAAAGGCGGGCTCCAGCGCCCAGGCGGTGGAACTCAGAAGAGAAAGCGCCAGAACACAGGCGATGCCGCGTTTCCAGCGCACGGCCTTTCCGCCGGGCGCGCGGTCGTTTTTGTCTTGTTTTTTCATGCTTTACAGCACATCCTTTCATAGGGACGGAAGTTGTCTTGCAGAGAACTTCCGCCGCGGCGTGTTGCCGCAGCGGAAATTGTCGGGCGGGCAGAGCGGTCACGTCAGAATGGCGTTCCCGATCAGTCGGGCCAGCGAGGAAAGGTCCGAGCCGGCAATCAGTTCGAAGGTGACGATGCCCAGACCGGAGAACCATAATTTCATTTCGGTGTCGAAGTCCATCACGCCGGCGGATTCGATGGAATACGCCTGAATGCGGTTGTACGGCAGTACCACAAAGGCTTTTTTCTTGCCGGTGAACCCCTGTGTGTTGACGGCGATGACGCGGCGGTCGGTGAATACGATGCCGTCTCGGATGCCCTGAAACTGCTGTTCAATGGACTCGCCCGGGCACAAAAGCGGTGCGACCTGTTCGGAAAGACGGGAGTCGGTGACGGGGCGGAGTTTCAGGAAAGCCATGTTTTCAAAATCGATCATGTCGATTCCTCCTTGTGTTTTTAAAATGCCGCAGAAGAAACTTCTGCATCTGTCTTTAGCATACCCCTTTTCGGGCTTCGCATCGGTTGTGTGTACAACGGGCGCGAAAAAAGAAAAAACAGGCTGTTTTCCGGTGCGGCGACCTGCTATAATAAGGGCAAATAACCGGGGAGGAATTGCTATGGAACACCGTTCGCAAAGCTTTCAGGCGGCTTATGGAAGCTTTCTCGTCATTCCGCTGAAATACGATCCGGATACGCTGGACCGCGCGCGGCTGGAGCGGGCAGCGCCCTGCGTGCCCATGACCACCATGGATCTGAATGAAAACATCAAGGCCATGCTGGACCCTGCGTCCGGCTCCTCGGTGGGAACCTGCTACGCAGTCAGCCGCTCGTTTCTCACGGCGGCGCTGGAACCGAAGCCCGGTGCGGACGGCCCCTGCTGTTTTCGGGTCACGGACTGCGGGCAGTCTTTCGATTTTTCGGTGAATGATTCCTTTTTGTATGTCTTCCACACACGGGTGGCGTTTTTGTGCCTGAGTCTTTCTTTTTCCTGCATCGAGGCGCTGGAGACGATCTGCAATCCCGGCTGGGCGCACAATCCCGCGGTGTTCGAGTGGCTGGACGCGCAGCAAAATGCGCACACGTTCTCCATGGAAAACTGGCTCTCTGCGTTTCTGGCGCCGCTGGGAATCCGAAAGTTTTTCGACGGTGACGCCTCCTACCTGCTGGATGCTTACGCCTACATTCTGGCGGTGGTGCCCCAGTGGTTCCAGGAGTTGGACCCCATGCGGCGGATCACCTTCAATCTGCATAAAATGATGTCTCCGGACACGCCCATGGAGGACGCTTCGGAAGAGGACATCCGGTATGTGTTTGCGGCAAAAAATCTGGACAGACAGGCGTATCGCTGGGGCTGCTGCGTGGCCTCGCAGACCATCTCTTATGTGGTGGCCCGGGCGGATATGGACCTGGCGGCCGAGCAGCGCGTTCAGGCGGAGGACGGGCTGCCCATGGTGGTGCTGTCGCTGTACGAAAAGTACACCTGCCTGCGCTTTACCGAGCTGATCACCCATCTGAAAAAAGACCAGATCAAAGAGCTGAAGGAACTGATGCTGAATTTTCAGGCGTTCGGTACGGTGACGCCCGCAAGCATTTCGCGCTGGCACAACGTCAAGCGGATCTATGCCAATCTGCTGGAGGTCAATGACATTCCCGCCGCCGTCGGCGACATCAGCAGCAAGCTGAACATCCTGGCTTCGCACCAGCAGGAGATCGAGCATGCCCGCAGCGAGACGGTCATCAACATCATCACCCTGTTCGGCATCGTGTCCATTCTGGCGTCGGTGCTGTCCATCGTGCAGATCCTTTCCGATGGGGACATGCTCATCTGGGCATCCACCATCCTCACCACGATCATGCTGGCGCTGGTCACGGCGCTGGCGGTGTACCGGCGATGAAAAAAGCCCGGTGAAGCATTTGCTTCACCGGGCTTTTCCCATGTGTTTTATGACGGCGTGTTCGCGTGGTCGTTGGCGTGAATATGAATGTAACGGGCCTTCCATTTGGAATAAAGAATGGTCTGGCTGGAGTAAAGTCCCTGATAGCCGGAGAACAGATTGCCCACCGCGCAGGAGAGGGCAAAATACACCAGCCCGTCGGCGCCGAACAGCTCCACCGAGAGCGCCGTGGCCGCCAGAGGGCAGTTGGCTGCACCGCAGAACACGGTGACCAAGCCCAGCGCGGCGGCAAACCCGGCGGGAATCCCCAGCAGCGGGCCCGCCATGCAGCCGAACACCGCGCCCACGAAGAACGAGGGCACCACTTCGCCGCCTTTGAAACCGGCGCCCAGTGTGATGGCTGTGAACAGAATTTTCCACACAAAGTCCAGCGGCTGTGCCCGGCCCTGCTCAATGGCAGCGGTGATCACATCCATACCGGCGCCGTTGTAGCGGGTGCTGCCGCACAAAAAAGTCAGCGCCACAAGCACAAGGCCGCCCGCAAAGGCGCGGAGATAGGCGTTGGGCAGCCACTTTTTCAGAATGTCTTCCGCCCGGTGCACCGCCGTGCAGAAAAGCATGGACACCAGGCCGCAGCCGATGGCCAGCAGCGCCACTTTGCCCGTCAGCACAACGTCAAAGGCAGGGGCCTGCACCGAAAAGGAAGTGGGGCTCACCCCCAGCGCCAGGGTGACTCCGTAGGCGACAATGGCGGCCACCAGGCTGGGGAAATAGTTGGCGTGGTAGATCTGGCCCACGCTGACCACCATGACGGCAAAGATGGCGGCAGCCACCGGGGTGCCGAACAGCGCGGAAAAAAAGGCGGCCATTCCGGTCATGGTGACGGTGCGCAGGTCGCGGTCATCCAAATGGAACAGGCGCCCGGTGTGAAACCCGATCGCGCCGCCCATCTGCAGCGCAGCGCCTTCGCGTCCGGCGGAACCGCCGCACAAATGCGTTAAAATGGTGCCGCAGAAGATGGCGGGCAGCAGAAGAAGCGAGATGTGGCTTCCCTGGTGGACCTGGTCGAAGATGTCGTTGGTTCCCTGGCCTTCCGTGTGCGTAAGCCGGTAAATGGCCACGATCACCAGCCCGGCCACCGGCAGCAGCCACAGCAGCCAGGCATTGGCGCCGCGCAGCTCAGTGGCAATTTCCACCCCCACATGGAAAACGGTTCCCAAAAGCCCGCTGACCAGCCCGATGAGGCCCGCCAGGGTGACCCATTTCAGAAGAGTGCCGGCGTACAGGCCCGCCGACGAAATGACTTTTTTTCGCTGTTCCTTCAAACCGATCCTCCCTTTTCAGGATTAATGTGCGCCGGTATTATACGACATTTGAACGCTCAAAACAAGCGGCTTTTCGGGAAAGCGGCAAAAGCACATACCGGAAAGAATGTGCGGCATTTGATGGGATGAAAGAAAAGTGCGCGCTGCAATGCGCTTTTTGAGAAGAAAACAGGATTTGTTTGCTAAATTTCTAACGAAATGCACAATCATGCGCGAAAACTATCTGTTTTGTGCACAAAATTTATTTAAAAAAGAAAAAATTATTGACAATCGTTATAAGCGCTCGTAAGATAGAAACTGCAAGGAGGACAGGATATCTTCTCAGGGAGATACGAAGTCTCTTTTATTTTCCTTCATAAGTAATCGTTTCCCTATGGCGTTTGCAAGAGGGAAATCGGGTAAATTCATCCGACGAATGTGCGAAAATCCGGCGGCGGAAAGAACGCTGCGCGGGTACACATCTCCATAAGTAATCGTTTACATATGGGCTCGCACGGATTCACAGAAAAGAGCAAGGGTGGAAAAAATGGGCAAGCAATACACCACACTGAAGGATGTGGCCCGGCGTGCGCACACCTCCACGGCCACCGTTTCGTACATTCTCAACGGTGTGCAGGACCGCTATGTGAGCGATGAACTTCGCCAGCGTGTTCTGACGGCGGCACAGGAACTGAACTATGTGAAAAGTGCGCTGGCCAGCGGCCTGAAAGGAAAGAGCCGCGGCGTCATCGCCATCACAGTACCGCAGTTCACCAACATTTTCTTCAGCCGGTTGGTGCTGGCGGTGGAACAGGTGGCGCGGGCGCAGGGATATGTGGTCACCATGTGCAATACCTTCGACGACCCTGACCGGGAACGCGAGGTGCTGGAGAGCCTGATTCAGCAGCGGGTGGACGGCATTATTCTGATCCCCAGCGAACGCAGCACGCAGAATTATGAGCTGATCCGCCGCATCGGAGTGCCCACGGTGATCGCTGAGCGCCCCATGCTGGATTATGGATATGAGATCTACGATTACATTTTGATCGATAACTTTGATTTGGCCTATCGGTCGACCAGGTACCTGATCGAGAAGGGACACCGAAACATCGCCTTTCTCACCTGGGAGGCCCGGGTGGTCAGTTTGCAGGAACGTCTGCGCGGGTATCAGGCCGCTTTACAGGAAGCGGATATCCCGTATCGTCCGGAATATGTGCTGCAGGGGCCCTTCAGCCCGGAGGCAGGATGCCGGATGACCCGCCGGATGCTCGATACGCTTCCGCAGGCAACCGCTGTGGTATATGGGTATCATTTCTATGCCCAGGGCGGTCTGCCGGTGCTTCGGGAACACGGGGTCCGCATTCCCGAGGACCTTTCGGTTTTTGTCATTGGTGACCCGGACTGGGTTTCGCTTTACTCGCCGCCGCTGGCGCACATGGAACTTCCGGCCGCAAAGGTTGGAGAGACAGCGGCGCAGGTTTTGTTCGAACGCATTTCCAGTGCCACCAATGGAAAAACAGTGCCGTCCACTGTGCGCAGGATGTTCCCGGGCACGTTTGTGGAAGGCAGTTCGATCAAGTTCATACGTCCGGACGATCCGGATGGCAAAAAGGAGGAAAAATTATGAAAAAATTCGCATCCGTCGCATTGGCGCTGTCTCTGGCGCTGGCGCTGCTGGGCAGCTGCTCTTCCGGCAGTGAGGCGACCAGCAGTTCCGCGGCAGCTTCCACGGCTGAGACCAGCTCCACGTCCGCGGCAGCTACCACGGAGACCGATTGGCCCGAGTATGACATCACCATGACGGTGCCCTGGAATCCGGGCGGAGTGACCGACCTGACCGTGCGTGCGTTCTCCGATGAGCTGGCCAAAGCGCTGGGCGTGAACATCACCATCGGCAACACCGCCGGCGCTGCCGGTTCCGTGGGTACCATCGCTGTGCAGGACGGCCCGAAAGACGGCTACAACCTGCTGGGCGCCGGTCTGCAGGCCATGGTTACTTATCCCTGCTACGGCTACACCGATGTGACTTACCGTGACTGGACCTTCTACACCATGGCGTACGCGCCCAACGTAGTTGTGGTCCCCGGCAACTCTCCCTACAACACCATCGAAGATCTGATCGCTGCTGCGAAAGAAGAGACCCTGACCTTCGGTTCTGCGGGCACTGGCTCCGGCGGACACACCGGCTGCGAGATCCTGGCCAACGGCGCCGGCTTCGAGTACAACCATGTTCCCTATGACTCCGGTTCCAACTGCATCGTGGCGACCATCTCCGGTGAGGTCGACGCCAACTGCCAGCTGATCACCGAGGTCGTGGACTATGTGAAATCCGGCGATCTGAAGTGCCTGGCCGTTCTGAGCGACGAAGACCTGGTCATCGGCGACATCACCATCCCCTCCATCCTGAGCGCTGTGCCTGATATGGAGAACGTGGTTCCCATGGGCGAGACCATTGCTCTGTGTGTTCCTTCCGGTGTGGATCAGGCCATCATCGACAAGCTGGACGAAGTGATGCCCGGCGTGGCCGAGAGCGAAGCGTTCCAGACCTTCTGCGCGGACAAAGGCATGGTCGTTACCTACAACGGCAGCGACACCAGCCAGGAGTATGTTGGACATCTGGCTTCTCTGGTTGACTGGACGCTGTATGACGGCGGCACAGTTACTGTGAGCCCTGAGGAGTTCGGCATCGAGCGCGTTGCGGAATAACAGCCGCGTTGTCTGCTTGCATGTTTGCATGAACCGCCGCCTTGCTGCTTCGCGGCAAGGCGGCTCTTTTTGAACCTTTGTTGAGCAATTTTCTGTGCAGTTTTGCATAGAGGGAAGGAATGCTTATGGACGACAAGAAATACCTCGATTTTCTGGTCTCTCTGATCCTGATCGTGCTGGGCGTGTTTGTGCTCGCCTACAGCATTTTCATCACCATCGAAACCGGAACGGCATTTATCGTTTCGCCCGGCTTCATGCCGGGGCTTCTGGGCGGCGCGCTGATTTTGTCCGCAATTCTTCTTCTGGCTGAAAGCCTGCGGGCGACCGGCCTGAAAACCACGCTGGCCCAGCTGAAAGACTGGTGGCATGAGACACTCCACAGCAAACAGACCCGCAACACCGTGCTGGGCATGCTGATCATGTTCGTGTACACCTGTGTGCTGATGGCGTTCCTGCCGTACTGGCTGGCTACGCTGATCATGCTGCTGTTCTTGTTCTTCTACCTGCATTCGACCAAGCCGGTTCGGGCTGTGTTGATTGCGGTTCTCACCGTTGCACTGATCGTGGGCGTGTTCCAGTACGCGTTCCATGTACGTCTGCCGTAAAGGAGGGAAAGTAAAAGATGGGTACCTATATTTTAGAAGCGCTTTCCCTGATCTGCACCCCGCTGAACATTGTTTGCCTGTTTGCGGCGACGTTTCTTGGTCTGATCGTCGGCATGCTGCCGGGTCTGACCAGCACCATGGCCGTGGCTTTGCTGACCGGCCTTTCCTTTGGCCTTCCCACCGAGACCGCTCTGGTCATTCTGATCGCCGTGTACGTGGGCGCTATTTCCGGCGGCTGTCAGTCCGCCATTCTTCTGAACATCCCGGGCACACCGGCCAGCGCGGCCACCGCGATGGACGGCTTCCCCATGGGCCGCAAAGGCAAGGGCGGCCTGGCCATTTTCCTGGCAACTTCCGCGTCGTTCCTGGGCACGCTCATCAGCGTGGTTCTGTTGCTGTTCCTGACGCCTGTGCTCAGCTCTCTGGCGCTGAAATTCGGTACATATGAATACTTCATGCTGGCTTTGTTCGGCATTATCATCTGCGGCAACATCACCTCCAACGGCCATCCGCTGCGCGGCTGGATCTCGGGCATCCTGGGCCTGATGGTCGCCATGATCGGCCTGGATCCCATCAATGCATATCCGCGGTTTGCCTTCGGCAGCACTTCGCTGCGCGGCGGCATCCAGCTGATCCCTGTCATGATCGGCCTGTTCGGCTTCCCCGAATTGTTGAACATGTTCAACCTGGATTCCGAGCAGAAAGTCTCCAAGATGAGCGGCTTTGAGATGAAAACCGGTTTTAAAATTCTCATGCGCAACAAACTGAACATTCTGCGCTCTGCTTTGATCGGCGCGGGCGTTGGCATCATCCCCGGCGTAGGCGAGGACATCGGCGGCTGGCTGTCCTACTGGGCGGAAAAAGCTTCCACCAAGGATAAGGCCGAAAAAGAGACCTTCGGCAAGGGCAACCCCAACGGCGTGATCTCCTGTGAGACGGGCAACAACTCCTGCATTGGTGGTGCAATTATTCCTGTGCTGAGTTTGGCTGTTCCTGGCTCCACCAGCGCCGCGGTGCTGCTGGCGGCCTTCCAGCTGCACGGCTACCGTCCCGGCCCCATGCTGATGAGCGAGACGCCCGAGCTGCTGTATAAGCTGTGCGTGTACATGACGTTCGCCAGCTTTGCCATGTGGCTGCTGGCCATGCTCATTGCCAAATTTACGGTGCGCGTTCTGAGCATCAAGCGCGAGATCCTCATGCCCATTATTCTGGCGCTGTGCGTCGTGGGCAGCTACGTGGTCCGCAACTATATGTTCGACATAACGTGCATGTTCATCTTCGGCATCGTGGGCTACTTCCTTGCGAAGATGCGCTTCCCCGCCGCGCCCTTCATGCTGGGCCTGGTACTGGGAACCATGGCCGACTCCAACCTGCGCCGCGCCCTCACCCTGAGCGGCGGCAGCGTAGCACCCTTCTTTACGCGTCCCATCAGCCTGTTCTTTGTGATTGTGGTCATCGGTCTGATCCTGTCTCAGATGGGCGTGTTCAAGCTGCTGTTTAAAAAGAAAAAAGGAAGTGAAGAGTGATGAAGCATATTTCCGTGGGTCTGGTGGGCAGCGGTTTTTCCGCCACCCTGCACGGCGACGCTTATCAGAAAGTATATGGTCTGGACGTCAAAATGGAAGCGGTGGCTTCCGTAGAGGACACCATCCATGATTTTGCAAAAAAATACAACATCCCCAAAATCTACAGCGATTATGCGGAGATGCTCAAGGACCCGGATATCGACGTAGTGGATATCTGCACGCCGCCGCACCTGCATGTGCCCATGATCAAACAGGCGCTGGCCGCGGGCAAGCACGTGATCTGCGAAAAACCCCTGTCCGGTTATTTCGGAGAAAAGGGCGCTGACAATGACCATGTGGGCGAGTCCGACAAGCGTGTCATGTACGAAAAAGTGATGGAAGAGCTGAACGACCTGAAAAAGGTGGTGGAGAGCAGTGACAAGCTGTTCATGTATGCGGAAAACTTCGTGTACGCGCCGTCCATCCAGAAAACGCTGGAGTTTCTGCGGGCCAAAAAGAGCAAGATTTTGTACATGAAGGGCGAGGAGAGCCATTGCGGCTCCCATGCGCACCATGCCGCGTACTGGAAGTATAACGGCGGCGGCTCCTTCATCCGTCAGGGCTGCCATCCGCTGAGCGCCGTCATCTATCTGAAACATCAGGAGGCTGCCATCCGCGGTGAGGAGATCTCCATCAAGAGCGTGACCGGCGACATGGGCGTGACCCAGAACTGCCTGAGCGAAGAGGAGAAACGCTTCATTTTGTCCCGTCCGGTGGACGTGGAGGATCAGGCCAACGTGGTGCTGACCTTCAGCGACGGCACCAAAGCCAACATTGTGGCCGGCGACATGATCCTGGGTGGTGTGCGCAACCTGGTGGAAGTGTATACCAACGAGGGTTCCTATCAGCCCAACATCGCGCCCAACAACGCCATGATGGCCTATCATGTCAGCGAGCAGGGTCTGGAAGATGTGTACATCACCGAGAAGGTAGAGACAAAAGCAGGCTGGCAGAATGTCTTTGTAGACGAGGAGATCGCCCGCGGCTATGTGGGCGAGCTGCAGGACTTTATGGAGTGCGTTGCCACGGGCCGTGAGCCGCAGTCCGGCTTCCGCCTTGCGTACGACACCATCCAGGCGGTGTACGCAGCCTATCTGTCCGACGGCGAGGGCATCCGTGTGGAGCTGTAACGTCTGTATTGAAGCATTGCTTTCCTTTTGCAGCCCAGAGGCGGTCCGGCACTGTCCGGACCGCCTCTGCTCTTTTACCAGCCGGGTTCCGGCAATACGCGCCGCAGAAAGGCGCACGAAAGGGAGTCTTCGTTGTGGACCGATATCGCACAGCGGCGCGGGCGTTGTTCTGCGTCACGTTTCTGTTTTGGTTTTCTCAGTACGCCTACACCCCTTATCTGAACCCGGAACTGCAGGCCATGGGCGCCAGCGCCACCTTCATCGGCCTGGTGGGCGGGGGCTACGGTTTCACGCAGCTGCTGTCCCGTCTGCCGCTGGGCATTGCGGCCGACCGGTTCCGCTGCCACAAAACATTTATTCTGGCGGGCTGCCTTCTGTCATCCCTGTCCGGGTTCGGCATGTATTTTCGTTACACGCCGGCCGGTTTTCTGGTTTTCCGCGCACTGGGCGGCTTTGCCGCGGCCACATGGGTGGCTTTCACGGTGCTGTACAGCAGCTATTTTCCGGCGGAAAAAGGGCCTCAGGCCATCAATATGCTGAATGTGGCCAATCAGGCGGGACGTCTGCTCTGCTTTGTGCTGGTGGCGGCACTGGTGGGACGTTTGGGAGAGCGCAGCAGCTTTTTCCTGGCGGGTCTGGCGGGGTTGGCGGCAGCGGTGCTGTGCCTGTTTGTGCGCAACAGCGCTCCGGCAGGTGCGCCGGTCCGTCTGCAGGAAGTGCCCGGCCTTCTGCGGGACCGGAATTTGCTGGCGTGCACGCTGCTGGCGGTGCTCACCCAGGTGGTGGCATTTTCCACTTACAGCGGGTTTGTCACCAATTACGCGGTAGACATCGGCGCACAGGCCGCACAGCTGAGCCTGATGAGCATTGTGATGATGGTGCCGCTGGTTGCATCCAATTACCTGGTGGCCAGCAAGTGGCTGAGCCGCTTCGGCGCCCGGTCCCTTTTAGCGGTGGGCTTCGGCTTGACGGCAATTTACTGCGTGGTGCTCCCCTGGGCGCCCGCCATGGAGTGGGTCTATGTGCTGCAGGCGCTGGCGGGCGTGAGCAACACCCTTACCATGTCCGTGCTGCTGGGGGTTTGCGTGCAGAATGTGGGCCCCGGCCGCCGTTCCACCGCCATGGGCTTTTTTCAGGCGATCTACGGTCTGGGCATGACCGCCGGCCCGATTCTGATGGGAATGCTCACCGACGGGTTGAGCCTGCCCGCCGCCTTCCGCGTGATGAGCGTGGTGGCGCTGCTGGCACTGGTGCTTACGCTGACGCTTTTGCCCCGACGGGCAAAGCGCACTTGACGGTCGGCCCGGCTTTCCGTTATGCTGAATAGAAAGTGGCCGTTTGCGGCCGGGAAAGGGGTCCGTGCATGGAGACAAAAACGCTGGCGCACAGCACCGCAGAAAAGCTGGTGCAGTATATCCGGGAGCAGCAGCTCGCCCCGGGCGCAAAAATACCCACGGAATATGAGCTGGCGCGGATGCTGGGTGTGGGCCGCAACACACTGCGCGAAGCAGTGCGGATGCTGGCCAGCCGCAACATTCTGGAGATCCGGCAGGGAGCAGGCACGTTTGTGTGCGAGAAAATGGGCGTTTCCGACGATCCGCTGGGCTTTACGCTGGTGTCGGACCGGCGGCGCCTGACCGATGAATTGATGGAGATTCGCTGCATCATTGAACCGTCCATTGCGGCGCTGGCGGCGCGCAATGCCACCGAACAGGAACTGACGGAGTTGGAGCAGGCCTGTGCCGCCGTGGAGCAGTGCATCCGGGAGGGACAGGACTTTACCGCGGCGGACCAGGTGTTCCACACCATCATTGCCCGCTGCACGCACAACAGCGTGATGTCCAATCTGATCCCCGTGATCACCCGGGGCGTCAGTGTGTATGCGTCCGAGACGGAACAGGAGTGCGTACAGACGGTGCGCTCTCACCGCCGCATTCTTCAGGCCATTCGCCTGCGCCATGAGGCGGACGCGCAGCAGGCCATGCTGTATCATCTGCTGTACAATTCCTACCGGCGTACAAAGGATTCGGATTCCGTCTAATTCATCCCATGAAATTTATACAAGAAATCAGTGTTTCTCTTGGGAGAAACGCTGATTTCTTCTTTTTTAAGGGAAATCTATTGACGAAAAAGGGATTTGCGTTAAAATAAAAATAAAATACATCCTATGATTTTGGAGGGATATTCCATGGAATCCCAATTCGACGTATTGGTGATCGGCGGCGGTGTGGTGGGCTGCGCCATCGCCCGGGAATTGACCCGCACCCGCTGGAAAGTGGGCCTGCTGGAGAAGAACCTGGATGTGGCGTATGAGGCCAGCGGCCGCAACTCGGCGGTGCTGCACGGCGGCTTTGCCTACGATCCGGGCACGCTGAAGGCGAAATTGTGCGTGGAGGGCAACGCCGAATTCGACCAGGTGGCAGAGGAGCTGGACGTGCCGTTCAAACGCACGGGCAAGGTGCTGGTGGGCAACACGCCCGAGGACATGGCCAGCCTGCGCCGCACACTGGAGACCGGACGCATCAACGGCGCCCGCAATCTGGAGATCATCGACAAGGAGCGCCTGCATCAGCTGGTGCCGTCCGTGGTGGGCGAGTTCGCGCTCTGGTCTCCCACCAGCGGCATCATGGACCCCTTCCTGTATACTGTGGCGCTGGCAGAGAACGCTGTTCAGAACGGAGCACGCTTCTTTTTTGACGCCGAAGTCACGGCCATTCGCCGGGAAGACGGCATTTATCACCTGACCACCAAGCAGGGAGAGTTCACCAGCCGCTGGGTCATCAACAGTGCCGGCCTCGGCTGCGGAAAAATCAGCGATATGCTGGGCATTCACGGTTACAGCATCCGCGGCTCCAAAGGCGATTACATCATTTTGGACAAGCGGGTGGGCCCGCTGCTTCCCATGCCGGTCTATCCGGTTCCCAGCAACACATACATGGGGATTCACGTGACTCCCACGGTGGACGGAAACGTCACCGTCGGCCCCAACGCCGAATACGTGGACGATTTTGATTATTATGGTGTGCCCGCCACGAGCATCGAATCTCTGGCGGAGAGTGCCAATACGCTGTGGCCCTGCATCCGCCGGGAAGATTACATTCGCAACTATTCCGGCATTCTGTCCAAATGGGTGGACGCGGACGGCACCATTCACGACTTCACCATCGAGATGCGGCCCGAAGCGCCCAATGCCGTCAACCTGATCGGCATCGAGTCGCCGGGGCTGACGGCCGCGCTGCCCATTGCCCGGTATGTGATCAACCTGATTCGGCAGAAGGCGGATCTGCCGGAAAATCCCGATTTCAATCCGCGCCGAAAGGGCATTGTGCGCTTTGCCGAGCAGTCGGATGAGGTGAAAGCACAGCTGATCGCCCAGGACCCCAACTATGGCGAGTTGATTTGCCGGTGCGAAAAAGTGACCCGTGCCGAACTGCTGCAGGCCATTCACAACCCTCTGGGTGTGCACACCATGGTGGCGGTAAAATACCGCACCCGCTGCATGATGGGGCGCTGCCAGGGCGGATACTGCCAGATGCGCATGGCGCAAATGATTGAGGAGGAGCTTGGGCTGCAGCCCACCGATGTGCTGTACAACCGGCCCGGCTCTCATCCGTTCACAGGGAGGGTGCGCGAGCAATGAAATGTGAGAACAAAGACGTCGTCATCGTGGGCGGCGGCCCCGCCGGACTGGCGGCGGCGGTCAAGCTGCACCAATTGGGTGTGCGCGATATTCTTGTGGTGGAACGCGAAAAACAGCCTGGCGGAATTCTGCGCCAGTGCATTCACGACGGCTTCGGCCTGACCCGCTTCGGCGAGACCCTGAGCGGACCGGAGTACGCCCAGCGCTTTTTGAGCCAGGCACAGCAGCTGGGCATTGAAATTGTGCCCGACACCACGGTCCTGCAAGTGTCCGGCGACCGGCTGGTCACCACGGCCAGCCGCGACGGACTGGCGCAGTACAAGGCCGGGGCAGTGGTTCTGGCCATGGGCTGCCGGGAGAGGACCCGGGGCGCGCTGGCCATTCCCGGCGAGCGGCCCACCGGCGTGTTTACCGCCGGCGTGGCACAGGCCTACATGAACCTGTACAACACCATGGTGGGCAAGCGGGTGGTCATCCTGGGCTCGGGCGATATTGGCCTCATCATGGCCCGCCGCATGACGCTGGAAGGCGCGCAGGTGCTGGGCGTGTACGAGATCCAGCCCTATGCCAACGGCCTGCCCCGCAACATTGAACAGTGCCTGAACGATTACCACATTCCTCTGCATTTGTCCCACACGGTCACGGAGATCCATGGCAACGCCCGGCTCACAGGCGTCACGGTCAGCGCGGTGGATGAGCGCTGCCGCCCGATTCCCGGAACCGAGGAGCGCATCGACTGCGATACCCTGATCCTCTCGGTGGGCCTTTTGCCGGAAAACGAGCTTTCTCTGGATGCGGGCGTTCTTCTGGACCCGCGCACCCGCGGCGCGGTGGTGGACCAGTACCTGCAAACCAGCGTGCCCGGCATTTTCGCCGCCGGCAACGTGCTGCATGTTCATGACGTGGTGGACTTTGTGTCTCTGGAAGCAGAGCACCTGGCCGAGGGCGTGGCCCGCTATCTGGCCGAAGGCGGCCTGCCGCGCTGCGAAAGCTGCGTTCGGGCGGGCGCGGGCGTGGGCCATGTGCTGCCCCACACCGTCAGCGGTGCAGAGGATGTGACACTGTCTCTGCGTGTGCGCACCCCCATGAAAAACTGTGTGCTGGAGGTCCGCCAGGATGGCCGGACCGTTAAGAAGATGAAAATGCGCAAGGCGCTTCCTGCGGAGATGATCCAGGTTCCCCTGAAGGCGGAAGATCTGCAGGAAGGAGCCGATTTGGAGGTGAGTGTACAATGTTGAGAACGTATACCTGTATCATCTGCCCCAACGGCTGTGAGATTACGGCAAAGCTGGAAAACGGAGAAATCTGCGACATCGAGGGCGCGCTGTGCCCCCGCGGCAAGGAGTACGTCACCCAGGAACTGACGGACCCGCGCCGGAACATTGCCACTTCGGTTTTGCTGGAAGGCGGCCAGCTTCCGCTGGTCAGCGTCCGGCTGTCCGGCCCGATTCCCAAGGACCGCATTTTTGACGTGATGAACGCCATTCGTCCGCTTCGCCTGAAAGCGCCGGTGCACGTGGGACAGGTAGCGCTGCCCAATGTGCTGGGGCTTGGGGTGGACGTGTTGGTCACCAAAGAGGTGGCCGCCCTCTGAGGCTTTTTTCAGATCTGCGGAGTCGGTCTCTCCTTCTGCCGTGCCGCGGTCTTCTTTGCGCGCGAAGCACCTGCAGGTGCTTCGCGCTTTTTTGTTCAGGTGCGAAGGCTTTTGTAAGTGGAGCGGATCAGAAAAACAGCGAGCACAAAGGTCAGCACATCGGACACCGGCATGGAGTACAAAACACCGTCCAGCCCGAAAAAGACCGGTAAAAGCAGGGCAAAGCCCACACCGAACACCACTTCGCGCACGGTGGACAAAAGAGTGGATTCCCGCGCTTTCCCCAGTGCCTGCAAATAGATGAACGCGCCTTTGTTCACGCAGGCCAGAATCATCATGCACAGATAAATGCGGAACGAGTGTACGGCAAAATCGGTGTAATAAACACTTTCGTCCGCCGCGCCGAACAGAAAGATCAGCGGACGGGGAAACACTTCCACAATCAGCAGCGCTACGGCACCGACGGCCGCTTCCGCGCTGAGAAGCAGCGTAAACAGGCGGCGCGCCCGTGCTTTGAGGCCGGCGCCGATGTTATAGCCCACAATGGGAATGCAGCCGGCCGCCAGTCCCACGGCGATGGAGATGACGATTTGGAAAAATTTCATTACAATGCCGACGACGGCCATGGGAATCTGCGCATACTCGGCCTGCCCGAAAATCGGGTCCAGTGCGCCGTAGGTACGGATCATATTGTTGATGGCGGCCATGGCGGCAACCAGAGAGATTTGTGACAGAAGGCTGCATATGCCCAGCGGAAGAAACCGCGCCAGAAGGCGGCGGTGAATGCGGAAGCTGCTTTTTTTCAGGTGCACCGCCTTCATCCGGCGCAGATACCAAAGGGCGAGAGCCGCCGTTAAGATTTGCCCCAGCACCGTGGCAACTGCGGCGCCTGCCATGCCCCAACGAAACACAAAAATAAATACGGGGTCCAGCACCACGTTCACCAGTGCGCCTGCCAGTGTGGATGCTATGGCAAAGCGGGGGCTTCCGTCTGACCGGATGATGGGGTTCATGGCCTGCCCGAACATATAGAAGGGAATGCCCAGAGAAATGAAGAAGAAATATTCCCGGGACAGGCGGAAGGTCTCTTCGTTGATCTGGCCTCCGAACACAGTCAGAAGAGGTTGTTGAAAAATCAGATAGAGCGCGGTCAGTACGACGCTGGCGGCAACACACAGCACAATGGCGTTGCCGATGCTGCGATGTGCGCTTTCCGGGTCGCCCGAACCCAGACAAATGCTGACAAAAGCGCAGCAGCCGTCCCCGATCAGCACGGCTATGGCCAGCGCAATCACGGTCAGTGGAAAGACGACGGTGTTGGCGGCGTTTCCGTACGAGCCGAGATACGTGGCGTTTGCAATGAAAATTTGGTCCACAATGTTGTACAGTGCGGCAACCAAAAGAGAGATAATACACGGTATTGCGTACATTCCCATCAGTTTTCCCACTGGTTCCTGCGCGAGAAAGCGGTTTGATCGTTCCTGCATGAAATTGGTTCTCCTTTCCGAAAAGAAAGCGTGCGGCCGCATGGCGGCCGCGCGCTTATCCCGGCGCTTATTTCAGATAGTCGCCCACAGGGCACAGGTTGTATTGCTTGAGAATTTTCAAAACAATAGACCCGTCTGCCTGGCGGCTTTGTTCCAGAATGCGGTACTGGGTCCGGCTGCGCTCCAGCGCTTTTTTGTAATGCTCCACTTCGCCGTCGGTCAGGCGGACGGCTTCTTCATACGGAACGTCTTCTTTCTGTTGAAAATGCAGTGTCTGGCAAAGGCACGCGGCTTTGATTCGTTTCATGGAAACCCTCCTGTTGTGAAAAATAAAAAACGTGTGGCATGCAACCGGATTTACGCCGTCACATGCCACACGTTGTACTTATTATAATACCTGTTTGCACTTTTTTGTGCAAAGGTGTTTTTAACCAAAGTTTTTTCCAGCCGGCCGGGCCGGCTTTGCCATTGTGCGCAGACGCATCAGCGACTCGCGCCATCCAGGTATTCGGCGCAGGCCAACCCCGCGGTCAATCCCTCTCCCACGGCCTTGGCCACCTGCAACGGCTGTCCGGCCATGTCACCGGCCGCGAACAGCCCTGGAATCTCCGTGCACTGCCGCCGGTCCACACGGACGTAACCGTCCTCGGTCAGGGGCAAACCCGGTACCAGGGCGCCTGCGGGTACCGATGCGCGCAGAATGAACACCCCTGTCACGGGCACAATCGAACCGCCGACGCGAACGCGCTCCACGGTTTGGCTGCCTTCCACTGCTTCCAGACGGCCTTCCAGGAATGGAATGCCGTCCGCCAGATGAGGGGGCTTTTTGGCGGCGATATAGTGCACCCGGCACCCGATGGATGCCAGAAAATCCGCCTCTTCGGGCGCGTTGGGCCCAAGGCCCCACACGGCCACATCCCGGTCCCGGTAAAGCATTCCGTCACAGGTAGCGCAGTAGGAGACGCCTCTGCCCAAAAATTCTTCTTCACCGGGAACGGCCCGCGCCTTGGACACGCCGCAGGCCAGAATTACACTGTGGGCGGTGAGGATCTCGCCGCCTGCGTTCACCAGAAATGTGTCGCCCAAGGGCATGACATTGCCCACCTGTGCCAAACGCACCTCCACGCCCAGCTGCCGCGCATGGTCGGTGAAACGGTCCATCATCTCGCCGCCGGTCAGACCCGGCATTCCCAAATAGTTGTCCACGCGTTCGGCCTTGCGCAGCAGATTGTCCCCGGCGCTCAGTACCAGCGGCTCCTTGCCGCGCTGGCGCAGATTGACGGCTGCCGACAGGCCCGCAGGTCCTGCGCCGATCACAATGCAATCCCATACTTTTTCCATACAAATCTTCCTTTCGGCCACTACAGCAGTTCGGCCAAGTCGTGAATTTCCCGGTCGGGCGTTGCCGTGCCCGGATTGGCAGCCCCGGCGCGATTGTACCACCAGCAGTGCAGCCCGGCGCGGTTGGCGCCGGCGATGTCGCTGGTCAGAGAGTCGCCAATCACCAGCGTGTGGGCAGGCTGCGCACCGGCCGCCTGCAGAACCCGTTCAAAGTAAGCGGGCTGAGGCTTCTGAACGCCCAGCGTCTCCGATACGAATACATCGGTGAAAAAAGGCGCCAGACCCGTGCGCTCCAGCCGGGGCCACTGAATGGCTGCCGTCCCGTTGGTGATGACGTAAAGCCGGCGGGTGCGGGCCAGTTCCCGGCACACCTCCAGCGCGTGCGGCTCCAGAATCAGGCGTTCCAGACTCAGTCGGTGAAAAGAGGGGAAGAAGTCCGACGTGTCCACCGAAAGGCCCAGTTCCCGGGCCAGCCGGGCAAAGCGGCCATGCTGGACCTGCGCCTTTTCCAGGCGGCCCTGCTCAAAAGCGCCCCACATCTCGCGGCTGATGGCCCGGTACCGGGCCAGAACCGTCTCGTCATAGGGCAGCCCTTTTTCCTGAAACAGAGCGGCCAGGGTCTGTTCTTCGTTGCGGGTGGTGTCGAACAGTGTGTCGTCCGCGTCGAACAGCAGCGTGGTGAAGCGCGCTTCCATGGAATCTCTCCCTTGGCGTTTTTTCCATTATAGCAGATTTTGCCGCCCGGAAAAAGGCGCTTGACATTCGTCTGCCGCCCCGGTAAAATAACGTTGTATTAGGCATTGCCTCGATCCACGTTTGTCAGGGAAAATTTCTGACAGACGTTTTTTGTTTTTAAGGGGTGTGATATTCTGTGGCGCAGGAAAAACGAATCCTCTCGGCGGCTGCCGTTCTGGGTGGTAACTTTTTGTACGCGCTGACGGTAAAATTGTTCGTCCTTCCCGCGAATCTGGTCATGGGCGGCACCACAGGCCTGGGGCTGACGGCCAATTATCTGACGGGCGTTCCGCTTTCCGCGTTTGTGCTGGTGTTCAACGTGCTCATGCTGGTGCTGGGCTGGCGTGTGCTGGGACGCGCATTTGCGGTCACTACATTGGCCAGCACCTTTCTGTACCCGCTGGCACTGGAATTCTGGCAGCGGGTTTTGGGCGACTTTGTGCTGACCGATGACATCCTCCTGTGCACGGTGTTCAGCGGGCTGGGCATCGGCGTTGCCCTGGGCGTGGTCATTCGGGCGGGTGCGTCTACCGGCGGCATGGACATTCCGCCGCTGATTCTGAACCGGCTGTTCCGCCTGCCGGTTTCCGTGGGTCTGTACGGGTTCGACGTGTGCATCCTGCTTTCACAGACATTGTTCCAGCCGGCGGAAAAATTGCTGTATGGCGTACTGTTTACATTAATTTATACGCTCGTGCTGGACAAGATGCTGCTGATGGGCACCGCCCGCACCGAAATCAAGGTGGTCAGCCGGAAGTCGGATGAGATCTGCGCGGCCATTCTCACGCAGGTGGACCGGGGCGTCACACTGTTGGAGGGCGAAAGCGGCTATCTGCGCCAGAAAACACAGATCGTTCTGAGCATTGTTTCCAACCGGGAGCTGCCCCGGGTGGAAAAGCTCATCCGGGCCATCGACCCCGAGAGTTTTCTGGTGATCAGCCGGGTCACCGAGGTGAAGGGCAGAGGCTTTTCCCTGAAAAAAGATTACCGGGAAGAGGCGAAACAGTAAAATAAAAAGACGGGCAATTTTTTGCCCGTCTTTTTGTTTGTGTTTATTGGAGAATGCGTGGCAAAAGGTTTTCCCCTTGCAGTTCGGCGGATACGCCAAGCCAGCCGCACACGGTGGCGGCCACTGCGCCGAATCCGTTTATCGTGCCCAGGTTCAGCCCTGCGCGAACGCTTTCACCGCACATCAGCAGCGGCACATATTCCCGGGTGTGGTCGGTGGACCGGAGAAATCCGGGGTCGCAGCCGTGGTCCGCAGTGATCATCAGCAAGTCGTCGGCGCGCAGCAAGGGCAGCAGCTGCCCCAGCGTTTGGTCAAAGGCAGAAGCCGCCCGGGCATATCCGTCGATGTTGCGCCTGTGACCGTACAGCATGTCGAAGTCTACCAGATTCACAAAGGCAAGACCGTGAAAATCCCGCTGTGCCAGCTGCAACAGCGTTTGCTCGCCCTCTGCGTTTCCGGATGTGGGAAAATGTTCGGTCACACCGCGCCCGGCAAAAATGTCGCGGATTTTTCCCACGGCCAGCACATCCAGCCCTGCGCCGGATAGGACGTCCAGCATGGTGGGGGCCGGCGGTGTCAGGGAGAAGTCATGGCGGCGGGCTGTGCGGCGAAAGTCTTCGGCACAGGTTCCCTCAAAGGGGCGGGCGATGACGCGTCCCACGCCGTGTTTTCCGGTGAGCATGGCACGGGCCGCACGGCAATATTCGTACAGCTGTTCCACCGGGACCACCGATTCGTGGGCCGCTACCTGAAATACGGAGTCCGCCGACGTATAGACGATCAGCGCTCCGGTGCGCAGGTGTTCTTCGCCGTAATCCCGCAGCACCTGGGTCCCGGAATAAGGCCTGTTGCACAGAACACCGCGGCCGGTGATGTGCTCAAATTCCCGAATGATTTCAGGCGGGAAGCCGTTGGGGTAGGTGGGCAGAGGCGTGGTGCTCTCCACCCCGGCAATCTCCCAGTGGCCGATGGTGGTGTCCTTTCCGCGGGAACATTCCCGCAGACGGGCAAAGGCACCGATGGGGGCGGAGTCTGGCAAAAGCGCATCTGCACCGTCCAGATTAAACAGCCCCATGCGGGTCAGATTGGGGCAGTGGAAATTTTGATTTTGAGCGATGGAACGCAGAGTGTTGGCGCCGCAGTCGCCAAAGTCGGCGGCGTCCGGCGCCTGTCCGACGCCGAAGGAATCTAAGACCACCACAAATACACGCTTTGCCATAATAAATCTCTCCTTTGGGTTTGATTATACGATTTTTGCACGGTTTTCACAATGCCTGCACTGAGAACGTTTGCTCATTTTCCGGCCCGGAAAGAGGAAGTTCGCGTTGACAAACCACACGGCCGATTTCATAATAAATTTAAAAAGGACCTTGCTGCAGCAGCCTTGCGCACTTTTTCAAAATGGAAAACCATGCGGTGTAAACAGGAGGAAAAAGACGATGAAACATGTTTTTTTGAATTTGAAACGATTTGATGTGCCTGCAAAGGCAGGTGGGGTGAATCGCCTGACGAGTCCGGCGGAGTGGGGATCGTTTCTGGTGAAGGCTACACAGAACGAACTGACTGCCTTTGATCCGGCACAGGTGGAGTTTGTAGACTTCTTTCCGGAAGCGCACCTGATTCCGGCAGCTGCGGCACGACAAACCGGCAGTGTTGTTCAGCTGGGGTGCCAGGGTGTCTATCGGGAGAACGTGTCTGCGGGCGGAAACTTTGGAGCCTTTACTTCCTGCCGCCCCGCGGCGGCTGCTGCTGCGCTGGGCTGTTCATGGGCACTGATCGGCCACTGTGAAGAGCGGGGCGAAAAGGCCGGTGTTCTGGCGGAAGCGGGCGTGACAGACAACGCGGCAGTGAACCGTATTTTGAACCGGGAGATCCTCTGTGCCCAGGCATCAGGTATGAAAGTGCTGTATTGCGTTGGAGAAAAGGCCGAAGAGCAGGCCGACTGGAAGGGAGTGCTGGGCGCACAGCTTCGCATTGGTCTTGCGGGTGTTGACCTGAGCCGTGTGGTGGTGGCATATGAGCCGGTGTGGAGCATCGGACCGGGAAAGACCCCGGCGGACCGGCCGTACATCGAAAAGATTGCGCGCTTTATCAAGGAACAGGTCCCGGTGGACGTGGTGTATGGCGGCGGCCTGAAAAGCGACAATGCTGCCATGCTGGCATCCATCCCGGAGATCGATGGCGGGTTGATTGCGCTGACCCGCTTTTCCGGCGAAATTGGTTTTTATCCGGAAGAGTATCTGGAGATCATCCGGTTGTATTTGAACGCGTGAGAAAAAATTTTTGACGGTTCGGGAAGTCTTGCAAAGCGGGGGAAGGAAATGGAGTGGGGGTTGTTGCTGCTGTTGGCGGCGTCATGTGCCGCCGGGTTTGTGCAGGGCGTCACGGGGTTCGGTGGCAGCATTCTTCTGATGATTTTTCTGCCTGGACTGTACGGGGTGAAAACGGCGCCGGTGATATCGGACCTGATTGTGCTTACGATGCTGGGGCTGATGGCGTGGCGCCACCGCCGTGCTGTCCGCCCGCTGTCGGTGCTGTGGCCCACGGCCATTTATCTTCTGGCCAGCAGCTGGGCCATTGAATTGGCCCGTTCTGCGCAAAATCTGGCGTGGCTGCAGATGGCGTTCGGTTCGTTTTTGGTGGGAATGGCTGCCTATCTGATGTGGCTGGCCCCCAATCTGCATCTGAAACAAAGCCTGTGGGTCTCTTTGTTCTGCGGTGCGTTTTCCGGCGTGACCGGCGGGCTGTTCGGCATCGGCGGTCCCCTGATGGCGCTGTATTTTCTGACCGTTTCCCGGGACCGAGAAGAGTATCTGGCCAACAACTGCCTGTGCCTGGTGTTGACTGTGCTGGGCAACAATGTATTGCGGATTTCCGGCGGAATGATGACTGCTGCGCTGCTCCTGCCTGTAGGAGTGGGGACGGTTGCGTCTGTGGCCGGTTGGTTATGGGGTGAAAAGGCGGCGTCCCGTATTGATGGTGCTGCCTTGAAACGGTCGATTTATCTTTTAATGGCTTTTGGCGGTGCGGTTACGCTGATCAAGGCAGTGGTGGCCTTGTGAAAGGAGTGTGCTTGCAATGGAGACACTGGCGGAGCGCCCGGTAATTGGTGTCCGGGCGATTGTGGATGGTCGGGACAGCCTGCGAACAGCGCAGTCGCAGCCAGTGCTGGATCTGACGCGTCAGGTATGCCGATTGTTGGAAGAACATGTGTTTTACGCAGATGGAACGCCGGTTCGCTGCGTGATGTCCGACCCGGTAGGAAGTTCGGTGGATGCGGTTCGCACGATGGAGGCGTTTCGGCGTCAGAACGTGGGCGCGGTGGTTCATGTAGCGCGGGCCTGGTCCTACCCCATGGAGATTTTATATGATGATGCGCAGATCCCGCAGTTGATTTGGGGCCTTTCGGGCAGCAACGCTCCCGGGACGGTGTTTATGGGAGCGCAGGCGGCTGCTGCGGCTCAGGTGGGGGTGCCTCTGTTCAAGGTGTACGGGATGGATATTCAGGATGCGGACGACGTTTCGATCCCCACGGATGTGGCAGAAAAAATCGTTCTCTTTGGTCAGTGCGCTCTGGCTGTGGCTCAGATGCGGCGAAAGGCATACTTGTGCGTGGGTACTACGTGCATGGGCATTGGCGCTGCGGGTCCGGAGCATGACTTTTACCGGCGATACCTGGGCATGCGGGTTCAGTCGGTGGATATGTCGGAAGTGCTGCGCCGCCTCAAAGAACAGGTGTATGACGAGGCGGAATATGCGAAAGCCCGGCGATGGGCTCGCTCTTTCTGTCTGGAGGGAGAAGATCCCAATCCGCCGCAGATGCGGCGCACGCAGGAAGAAAAAGAGCGGGATTGGGATGTGTGCGTCAAGATGGCTCTGATCCTGAGGGATCTGATGGATGGAAATCCGATGCTGGCCGAACAGGGATTTGCTGAAGCTGCGCAGGGGTTTGACGCGCTGACTGCCAGTTTTCAGGGGCAACGCCATTGGACTGACTGGATGCCGACCAATGACTTTGCCGAGTCGGTGCTGAATGCCGGTTTTGACTGGAACGGTCCGCGCCGGCCGCACCCGATTGCTACAGAGAACGATGCGCTGCAGGCAGCGGCCATGCTGTTCGGTGCGCTGCTTACGGGCGGCGCGCAGCTGTTCTGTGATGTGCGTGGATATTGGAGCGCTGCGGCTCTGCGTGCCCGATATGGCGATGTGCCTTCGCAGACACCGGATGGCTTTTTTTATCTGACCAATTCCGGCTCCATGGCACTGGACGGATGCATGGGCGCCCGGGAAAATGGGGCCCCTGCGATTAAGCCGTTTTGGAATTTGACGGATGAAGATGTAGCTCGCTGTCAGTCGCATGTGCAGTGGCATGCTGCCAAAAGAGCGGTGTTCCGGGGCGGCGGATTCTCGGTGAGCTTTCGGGCTGAGGGAGGAGTTCCGTTGACGATGGTGCGCCTGAACATGGTCCATAGACTGGGTCCGACACTTCAGATCGTGGAGGGATGCACGGTGAACTTGCCCGACCCGGTGGCCGACGGAGTGACGAACCGAACGGATCCTACCTGGCCGCAGGTGTTTTTCGTGCCGCGTAGCACCGACCGGCCCGCCAGTGGAAGTGTCTACCGCATGATGGAGAGCTGGGGCAGCAATCACTGTGTGTTGTGTCCGGGGCATGTGGGCGCTGCGTTTGCCACGTTGGCATCCATCTTGCGCGTTCCGGTCAGTCTTCATAATCTGCCGTTTGAGCAGCTGTTTCGGCCGGATCTCTGGAAACAGTTTGGCGCAGATGATCCCATTGGGGCCGACTTTCGGGCGTGTACGGCGTACGGGCCTCTGTACGGTGCGAAATAGACAACAAAAAACCGGTCCGTGCGGACCGGTTTTTTTATTTGTGCAGAGTTTCAGCAGCTCTGGCGACAGACCAGTTTGTAAGGCAGGTCCACCTTCAGGGGAATGCTGTGCAGTCCCTCAATGCTGTCCAGAAGGATACGCGCCGAAATATTTCCCATCTCCCACAAGGGCAGATGAATGGTGGTCAGCGCCGGCTGGATCTCCAGAGACTTGCTGATATCGCCAATGCCGATAACGGCCGGGAGTGGCTGTTGTGGCCGCAGCAGTTTCAGAGCTTCAATAAATCCGATGGCGCTCACATCGTTCACGCAGAACACAGCCGTGGGGCAGTCTTCGGAAACCAGATATTGCCGGGCTGCCTGCCGTCCACCCTCTGCAGTTTGGGGCACATCAAACACATAGGGAGTATCCATGTCCAGATTGCTGCTTTTGACCGCCTGTCGGTAGCCAAAATAGCGCACATCGCCGTTGCACTCGCCTACATAACCAATTTTCTGATGTCCTTTGGACAAAAGGTGCTGTACGGCGGTGCGTGCAATGTGCTCGCCGTTGCAGTAGATTTGATCGATCTCCATGTAATAAGGATTCATGCCCGTACAGGCGATGTGTTTGCAAATAGTGCGCAGAGACGTTAGATTATGCACGTTGCATTTTCCAATCAGCACAATGCCGTTGATATCTGCTAGGCACTGAGGATTCTGCAGCACAGTTCGCAGCATGAATGTCTCTCCCAGCTGATGTCCTGCTTTCAATACGGTACTGCGAATGCCCTCTTCGATTCGCTGATAGAATTCATCTTCCAGAGATTCCAAACCGCGCGCCATGACGATGCCGATGCGGTAAGGTCCGTGCCCACTGAAATGCGCACTTTTTCCGGTTTTCAGATGAACGGCTGCGTCGTTGCGCGCGTAGTGCAGTTTTTGCGCAGCGGACCAGATTTCCTTCTCCGCTTTTGAGGAAGCATATTTGCTTTTATTATTTAAAACACGGCTCACGGTAGAGACGGAATAGCCCGTCATTTTGGCGATTTCCTTCAATCCCATGAAAAAACCTCCCTTTTGGCTAAAACACAAACGTTTGCGCTTAGTGAATTCGCTGAATTTCGTGTTTTTTATTGTTAAAATCACTAAAATATTAAACACAAAAGCTTTAAATTATACATTATGTTGCAATAAGAGCATAGCAAATTTCGGCAAAAAACGCAATAGGTGGCAAAAAATACAAACGTTTGCGTTTATTGCAATTGCATGCCTTAAAACCCCATGCTACGATTTGGTTGTAGCGAGAGCGGGTTTACCAAGCATCAAAAAATGATTGATTTTCCCGCTATTTGAACGTTATTATGTGAAATTTGTTTGAGGAGGAAATGGTTATGAAGAAATTGCTTGCATTGGTACTGGCGCTTTCAATGGCGTTCAGCATGGTAGCCTGCGGCGGCGCAGCTTCCGGTAGCGAAGATGCCGGCGAATCTGCTTCCGGCAGCACGGGCGCAGCCACAGACGCTTCCGAAACCACGTTTGGCCTGAAGCCCTTTGAGGAACGCCAGACTCTGCGGGTAGGTTACTTCGCGGGCTCTGCTCACGCTGTCCCGTTCTACATTGCAGACGTGAAAGGCTTCTTTGACGAGCTGAACATTGATGTGGAATACGAGCCGTATACCAATGGCCCCGCCATGATGGAAGCCAGCAGCAGCTGGGACGTAGCAACGGCTGGCGCTGCGGGCGATTTGGTGGGTATGCTGGGTTATGATCTGGTGTGCATCGGTGTGGCGGACTACGAGGAAAACATGGGCCTGTTCGTACGTGCAGACGGCAACCTGGCCGATAAGAACGCCGAAGACTGGAAGGGAACCACCTGGCTGTATCCCACCGGCACCAACGCACAGATGATTCTGGGCGGCGAGCTGGAAGAGCTGGGTCTGACCTTTGATGACATCGAATCCGTCAACATGGATATCGCCAGTGCGCTGACTGCGTTCAAGGGCGGTCAGGGCGACGGCATCGCCGTGTGGAACGCCATTGCCACCTCTGCTGAGGACGCCGGCTTTGTGCGTGTGGATGACGCCGGTACGCTGGGCATCACCGTGTTCAACGGCTTTATGGCTACGCCGGAAGCGCTGTCCGAGCGCCGCGAGCTGGTCAAAGCTGCTTGGGAAGTTTATTATCTGACCTGGCAGTGGTGCAACGAGTCCGAAGAGAACATGGACGAGGCGGTTGCACTGTATCTGGAGAGCTGCGAGAACGAAGGCATCGCTTGCGATGAGCACATTGCCGAAGAGGTTATGGGCTACTATGCATGCCCGACCGTTTCCGAAGTGGCCAAGCTGATGAGCGAAGCCAGCCCCGACGATGCGGGCCTGTACACCAGCCGCGATCTGCTGCAGGCAGAGAAAGACCTGCTGGTCACTATGGACTTCCTGATCAGCATTGGCAAGTACAGCGAAGAAGACCGCAACACCATTCTGGACAACGAGATGACCGATGGTTCCATCGCTGCGGAATGCCTTGCGGATATGGACGCTCTGGGCGTGCAGTACAACTGATGGATTGAAAGACTGAAACGGCCTGCCCGCGATTTGTGTGATCGCGGGCAGACTGCTTGAAAACAGAAAGCGAGGAGGACAGCTCATGAGCTCTGTCTCTGAAGGAAACAAGCACATCACACAGGAGCAACGCATTGCCATGGTGCAGGAGCGCAAGCGCCGCACCCAACAGATGTATATGATGTTGTCGGTCACGGGCGTGGCGGTGTTCCTTCTGATCTGGGAGATCGTGTCCGATACGGGCATTGCCAACAGCCGATATCTGGCGGCGCCCAGCACTATTCTCAAACTTTTTATCACAAAACTGACCGATCCCAACCCTGACGGCGCGGTGTTGGGCGTGAATATCCTGGCCAGCCTTCAGGTTTCGCTCACGGGCTTTTTCCTGGCGATCATCATTGGCATTCCTCTGGGGCTTTTGATGGGCTGGTACGGCGGATTTGAAAGTTTTATTCGTCCCATCTTTGAATTGATTCGCCCTATTCCGCCAGTTTCCTGGATTCCGCTGACCATTGTCTGGCTGGGCATTGGTCTGCCGGCCAAGGCATTTATCGTGTTTTTCTCCGCGTTTGTTCCATGTGTCATCAATGCGTACACCGGCATCAAGCAGACCAGTCCGGTGCTTATCAATTTTGCCAAGACATGCGGCGCTTCCAATTTTACGATTTTCTGGAAGATCGGCATTCCGTCGTCCATGACCATGGTGTTCGCGGGTGTTCGTGTCGCCCTGGGCAACGCATGGGCAACACTGGTGGCCGCCGAAATGCTGGCTGCGTCCTCCGGCCTGGGCTACATGATCCTGATGGGCCGTCAGTTTGCCCGTCCGGACCTGATTTTGCTGGGCATTGTGGTCATCGGCATCATCGGCGTGATCTTCACCGCAATTCTGAGCAAGGTTGAGAACAAAGTATTGGGGTGGAAAAAATGAGTAAAAAGAGTGCAGGAGTGACCCTCAGCAAAAGCGAGCAGCAGGAGCGCGTGCGCCGCACCGTATACAAAATTCTGCCGGTCATCTCCATTCTTCTGCTGCTCACCCTGTGGGTTGTGGCTTCGGGCAACGACTCCACATCCTTTCCCTCGCCGATGGCGGTGTATGACCGCTTTTTGAAATTTATGGAAAAACCCATTCAGAAACTGAGCCTGTGGCAGCATATTCTTGCCAGTCTGGGCCGCGTTCTCGTCGCGCTGATCGCGTCCTGGGTGCTGGGCATCTCCTTCGGTATTCTGATCGGCTGGAACAAAAAGGCCAACGCGCTGCTGGGCCCCATTTTCACGGCCTTCCGTGTGGTGCCGCCTCTGGCATGGATTCCTCTGATCACCATCTGGTTCGGCACCGGTGAATTCCCGAAGATCCTGGTGGTGTTTATCGGCGCAGTTATGCCGGTTGTGGTCAATACTCAGGCGGGCATGAGCAACGTGGACCAGCAATACCTGGATGTGGGCCGCATTTTCAACGCGGACAAGTGGCAGATGCTGCTGGACTTTGCCATTCCTTCGGCTCTGGACGCCATCTTCGCAGGCGTGCGCACGTCGGCCAGCGCCGCATGGATGGTGGTTCTGGCGGCAGAGATGCTGGGCGGCAAGTCCGGTGTAGGCTTCCTGATCACGCGCGGCATGGACTCGGGCGATCTGCCCCTGGTACTTCTGTCCATGATCTGCATCGGCATCATCGGCGCGATCCTGGCGATCGCAATGCAGCTTATTGAAAGGTGGGTTTGTCCTTGGACGGTAAGAAAGTCAAGCTGAGCTTGGAACATATTTCTCAAAGCTACATTCTCAACGGCAAGGCGTTTGACGCGGTGCAGGACGTCAATTTCGACGTGTATGACAGCGAGTTTCTGGTGATTTTGGGACCGGGCTACTGCGGCAAAACAGTTTTGCTCAACATGATCAGCGGCTTGGAAGAGCCGGTGGATGGCCAGATTCGTCTGGACGGTGAGGTGATTCACGGCAGCGATTCCCGCATCGGCATGGTGTTCCAGAAAACATCGCTTCTGCCCTGGAAAACGGTAATGGAAAATGTGGAAGTCGGCCCCAAAATGGCCGGCGTCCCCAAGGAAGAGCGCCGCAAGACCGCGCAGAAATACATCAATCTGGTAGGTTTGCAGGGGTTTGAAAAAAGTTATCCCAACGAGTTGAGCGGCGGTATGAAGCAGCGCGTTGGCATCGCGCGGGCTTACACCAACAGCCCGGAGATCCTTCTGATGGACGAGCCCTTCGGTGCGCTGGACGCGCAGACGCGCTATTCCATGGAGGAAGAGATTCAGAAGATCTGGCAGAGCGAAAAGCGCACGATCATCTTTGTTACCAACAACATTGAAGAGGCGGTGTATCTGGGCGACCGCATTGTGCTGCTGAGCAACCGTCCCGCCCACGTAAAGGCCATTTATGACATCGATCTGCCGCGCCCGCGTGACACGGTGTCTCCGGATTTCCTCCGCATACGGAAAGAAATCTCTGATAATACCGATCTGGCATTGTGAGGAGGCAGAAAAATGGACAATCAGTACGTTCATAACCCCGAATACAAAGTTGAGGTGCGGAACTTAAGCAAAAATTTCGGCGATCTGCAGGTGCTGAACAACATTTCGTTCAACATTAAAAAGGGCGAGTTCGTCTGCGTCGTAGGCCCTACCGGCTGTGGCAAGACCACCTTCCTGAATCTGCTGACCCGCATCATTCAGCCTTCTTCCGGTGATTTGTACATTGACGGCAAACCGGCCGACCCCCACAAGCACAACCTGGCGTTTGTGTTTCAGGAGCCGTCTGCCATTCCCTGGAAAACCGTGGAAGAAAACCTGCGCTTCGGCCTGGAGCTGAAAAAGCTGCCCGAGGCACAGATCAAAGAGCGTGTGGAAAGCATCATCAAGCTGCTGGGTCTGGAGGAGTTTCGTCACTCCTATCCGCATCAGCTCTCCGTAAGCTGCGCCCAGCGTGTGATCATCGGCCGCGGATTTGCCATGAACCCCGATTTGCTGCTGATGGACGAGCCGTACAGCCAAATGGATATCAAACTGCGCTTCTATCTGGAAGACGAGGTTATCCGCCTGTGGAAGGAACTGGGCAGCACCGTGGTGTTTATCACGCACAACATCGAAGAGGCCACCTATCTGGCCGAGCGGATTCTGATTCTGAGCAACAAACCCACTACCATCAAAGAAGAGGTCCATGTGGACCTGCCCCATCCCAGGGACGTGACCTCTCCGGAGTTCATCAAGATCCGTAAATATGTGACCGATCAGATCAAATGGTGGTAACAAGCGATTTGTTTTTCTATGCCTCCCGG
Organism: Owariibacterium komagatae; assembly: GCF_045865535.1. GTDB lineage: Bacteria > Bacillota > Clostridia > Oscillospirales > Ruminococcaceae > Ruthenibacterium > Ruthenibacterium komagatae. Next base: position 1,530,177 of record NZ_AP031406.1, on the reverse strand, counting down.
TCTGGCATTGGAATTACAGGGAAAAGAGGTAAAACGAAATGAAACTTGATTTTGAATACGGGCAGGGAATGATGAGCGCGGAACTGCCGGATACCACGGATGTGTTTATTCCGGGCGTCACCGTACCTGACCCCCCTTGCATCGAGCAGACATGGGACGCGCTGTACGACGCTACGCTGAAAAGCATCCGCAACCCCATCGGCATGCCGACGCTGACCGAACTGGCCCACAAAGGCAGCAAGGTGGTATTCGTCATTCCGGACATTGTCAAGGGAGGCAACCAGCCCACCAGCCATCGGAAAGTGGCCATTCGTGCGTGCCTGGACGAGCTGTACAGCGTGGGCGTGGAAAAGAGGGACATTTTGCTGCTGTTTTCCAATGGCCTGCATCCCCGTGCCACCGTGCCGGAGATGAAAACCATTCTCGGCCCGGAGCTGTTTAACGAATTTTATCCCAGCGGTCAGATTACCAGTCACGACTCAGAAGATTATGATCATCTGGTGGATTTGGGTTATACGGCCCAGGGCGATCATGTGATCATGAACAAGTATGTGTACGACGCAGATGTGGCCATTCTTATCGGCCACACCCAGGGCAATCCTTATGGCGGGTATTCGGGCGGATACAAACACTGCGCCACGGGAATCAGCCACTGGCGCAGTATCTCGGCTCATCACGTGCCCCAGGTCATGCATCGTCAGGACTTTGTGCCGGTGTCTACCAACAGTGAAATGCGGCATAAATTTGATCAGCAGGGCATGCTGATGGAAGAGAAAATGGGTAAAAAATTCTTCTGCTGTGACGCGGTGCTGGATACCAAATCCCGCCAGATCGAGATCAATTCCGGCTGGGCCAAAGAGATGCAGCCCATCAGCTGGAAGATGGCCGACAAACGCACCTATGTGCACTGGGCGGAAAAGAAATACGACGTAGTCGTATTCGGTATGCCCACCAATTTCCATTATGGCAACGGCATGGGGACCAACCCCATCCAGATGATGCAGGCGCTGTCCGCCCAGGTGATCCGCCACAAACGGGTGCTGGCCGACCACTGCGTGTTCATTGTATCCAGTATCTGCGACGGCTATTTCCACGACGAGCGTTGGCCCTATCTTCGGGAACTGTATGATATGTTCCAGCATGATTACATGAACATTCTGCCGGACATGAACCGGTATGGCGAGTACTTTGCCACCAAGGAGGAGTACATCCGCAAATACCGTTTTGCCAATGCATTCCATCCGTTCCATGGGTTCTCTATGATGAGCTGTGGCCACCTGGCGGAAGAGCATACCAGTGCGATTTATATTGTAGGCGCCCGGGAGCCGGGCATTGCCCGTGGCATGGGCCTGAAGACCCGCGCCACCTTTGAGGAAGCGCTGGCCGACGCCATGAAAAAGTATGTGGGCCCCAATCCCAACATTCTGGCGCTGCCCCAGACCTTTACCACGGCGGCAGTCCATCTGTGCATGAAGGACCCCAGCCAGAACAGCCATACACGCGACAATGCGCCTTCGCATCCCTGCGGCGGCTGAACAGAAACCCAAAAAGTCCCATCCACTTTTGGTGGATGGGGCTTTTTTGGGTTTACAGATGATTGGCTACTTCAAAGGCGTCCCAAATGGCGTACATAATATTGGCCACTTTGCGTGCGTCGCCCACCAGATGCAGGTCCGCTACGTCAAATTCCAGCTGGTGATACAAATCGTTCTGCTCGCGGTATCCCACGCACAGGATCACGTCGTCCGCCAAAAGCGTCTGTTCGCCCTGCGGGGTCTGTACAAGCACCCGACCGTTTTCAAAGGAGCGGACCGAGGCATTGGTGACCACAGAGATTTTTTTGTAGGGCAGAAGCGCTTCCAGCATTTCGCTGTTGGCGTGGCACAGAGGACCGTTGACCGCCAGCGGTTTGCTCAGGGCCTCGGCCAGCGTGACGTCCTTGCCCTGCTCGCGCAGCCACAGCGTTGTTTCACAGCCTACAAGGCCCGCGCCCACGATTACCACGCGCTGGCCCACCGTGGCTTTTCCGGTCAGAACATCCGCGGCCGTGTGCACATGGGCGTCATCGCCCAGCGGGAACACCTTGGGCGTGCTTCCGGTGGCAACGATCACCGCGTCGTAACCGCCGGCCAGTACCTGCGCTTTGTCCACAGGATGATTCAGCGTTACGGGAACACGCAGGCGCTCCAGCTCCTGGGCGTACCAGGCGGCCAGCGCGCGGTCATCTTCCTTGAAGTCCGGGGTGCCGCCGGGAATCAGGTTGCCGCCCAGACGGTCGCCCGCTTCAAACAAATGCGGTTCGTGCCCGCGGATCGCCAGCACCCGGGCCGCTTCGCAGCCGGCTACGCCGCCGCCCACGATCAGAACTTTTTTGGGGCGGCAAACAGGGCGGTAGGCCATGTCCCGTTCCCGGCAGGCCTGGGGGTTTACCGCGCAGTTCAAAAGCGAATACTCCTGAATGCGGCCCATGCAGCCCTCGTGGCAGGAAAGACAGGGGCGGATGGTCCGGCGAAGGCCCGCCCGCAGTTTGTTTACATAGTCCGGGTCCGCCAGCAAAGGACGCCCCAGGCTGATGATGTCGCAGGTCCCGTCCGCAATGCAGGCCGAGGCCATGTCCGGGTCATCCATGCGGCCGGCCATGAGGATGGGAACGTTCACGGTCTCCTTCATCAGCTTGGCATACTTGCGGTACAGGCCTTTCTCCTGGTACATGGGGGGATGGTTCCACCACCAGGCGTCATAGGTGCCCACGTCCACATCCAGCGCGTCGTAGCCGTATTGGACCAGAAGCTTGGCCGCTTCCACGCCCTCGTCCAGATCGCGTCCCGCTTCCTGAAACTCCTCGCCGGGCAGCGCGCCTACACGCCAGTCCTTCATCATGCTCTTGGGACTGTAGCGCAGCGCCACGGGGAAGTCTTTCCCGCAGCGTTTTTTGATTTCTTCCACAATCTCCCGGGCGAAGCGCAGCCGGTTTTCCAGGCATCCGCCGTATTCATCGGTGCGATTGTTGAACAGGGAGATGGCAAACTGGTCGATCAGGTATCCTTCGTGCACAGCGTGAATCTCCACACCGTCAAACCCGGCGCGCTGAGCGTTGTAGGCGCCGTCGCCGAATTTTTTTACGATGTAATGAATCTCGTCCTTCGTCAGTTCCCGGCAGATCTTATCCAGCCAGCGGTGGGGGATGGGCGAGGGTGCCACCGGTGGAAATTCGCCCAGGTTGGTGGGAATGGTCACGCGGCCAAATCCGCCCGACATCTGCAAAAATACCTTGGCTCCGTAGGCGTGGATGCGCTCGGTCATCTCCCGGGCGGTGCGCACAAACTGCACCGGGTTGTAGGTGGAGCAGGGGCAGTTGGGCATGCCGTGCTGTTCCACTTCGTTTTCCACAAAGGTCACTCCGGTGATGATCAGACCGGTGCCACCTTTGGCGCGCTCGGTGTAATAATCAATGCCGCGCTGGTTGAAGCCGCCTTCGGCGTCGCCCAGTCCCAGAGGCCCCATAGGGGCCATGGCAAACCGGTTTTTGATCTGGCAGGAGCCGATCTGCACCGGCGTAAACAGATTTTTCCAATGTTCGTTCATATACATCCTCCTTGGTTGACAGAATCAGACCGGGTCAATTTGCAGGCTGCCGTCTGCACTGCGGGCAAAGCCCGCCAGAAAGCGCCAGGCCAGATAGGGCTGGCGCAGATCCACCGCATGGGGAAGGTCGGCCACTGAGACAAACCGGTAAAGGCACAAGCCTGTACCGTCACAGCAGTCGAAGACGGAAAAACGTCCGTCCGCGCCTTCGCGCCGGGTAGGCGCACTCAGATCCGGAACGGGAACGCCGTTGCGCCGGGCCCAGTAATCCCGGGTTCGCTCACCCGCCTCTGCCTGCCAGGTGTTGTCCCGGTCGCCGTGAAACTGAATGACCGGAAGCCGGGTATCCCGGTTTTGTGCTTGGGCCTGCCGCATCCATTCCATGCGGCGAGCCGTCAGGGCGAAGGGCTGGGTCTCACTCAGCTGCGGGCCGTCCCAGTAGGACGGAAACAGATAACCCGAAAAGGGCGCGATGGCGGCAAACAGTTCCGCATGCAGCATGCCCATGCACTGGGTCATCAGGCTGCCCATGGAAAATCCGGCGCAGTAGACACGTCCGGGGTCAATGGGATATTTATCCAGCAGGTAGCAATACAGCCGCAGCAGGTACTCTTCGTCGCTGGGGCGGCGCTCGTCGCAGCCCGCGTTCCAAACGGCATCGGCGCTGCAATGGGGATAGACCACATAAAATCCGTATTTGGCACCCAGCTCGTGCCAGCGGTTCTGTTCGGCACAATATTTGGCCGATGTGCCGCCACCATGCAGGGCAAACAGCAGCGGAAGCCGCTGCCCGGCCGGGTTTTGCGGAGCAAATTCATACCAGGTGTGGGCCATGCCGCCATTGTCGCCCAGAAATGTCTGGTTTTCAAAACAGGTCAGGCCCATCTCCTGTTCCGTGTATTTGCGGGTCACGGTGCCGTCGCCGCCGGTGGGCCAGCGCCGCAGCCCCAGAAACAGTGCGTCCCAGGCATCTGTGCACAAAGACTGCTCCGGCTTGCGAAAGCTGCGGAAGGGGAAGCCCGCCGCACGCGCAGCCCGGCCCATGGCGCGCTCCAGCCGGGGGTCGCAGTCCACCAGCCAGGCCGGCACCGGTGCGGCGCTTTCTCCAGAGAAAGCGGCCCCTTCCAGATAGACACCGGCCAACAGGCCGCCGTGGCGCAAAGCCATGCGGGCGGCCAGCGATGCGGCACGGCCGAATCCCGCCAGATAGACGCTGGTGCGGTGTACTTTGCATCCCAACAGGTATTGCTGCGTGGCCGTGGTCAGCCAGTGGATGGAGAAAGCATCTTCATCCGGGCCCCAGCCGGACACAGGGTTGGGCAGCAGAAGGACATAGTGGTCCCGCTCGGCCCGGTCGGCCCAGCCGGTGTGCTCCAGCAGTTCTGCGGCAGAGGCTTCGTCTGCACCGTCGCGCAGCACCACCACCCCGGAAGAGCAGGGGATCACCCCCGAGGCGGGCAGATACAGATACAGGCTTCGGCGATTGCCCTGCTCGTCTGTAATCGGGGCGTCCGGGTCCGGCACGCGCCGCAGCATGGCGTCAAATTCATTCAGACATCCGGGTGCGGGTTTGCCTTTGCAAAGCTCGATGTGTTTCAGCCGACCTTTCAGCATGATGCACCCTCCGCTTCCCACAAAACGTGTTTTTCACCCGCCGGGCGGCGGAAACCATGCAAAAATTCCCAGCACGCGCGGCTCTGTTCGGTAATGGCGCCGTGGGGCATGTCCTTCATCACGGTGTAGCCTACGCGCACCTCGCCGTTCTGTCCCCGGTAGACCAGTGTGGTGAACCGGCTGCCCTGCCGGTAGCCCCGTTCCGGAGTGTACCAGTTGTCTCCGGTGCGGATCTCATCCGGCGCAAAGCGGGTGGTCAGCCCCTGCGCAGGCCGCAGGGCGCAGCCGTTGACCTTCAAAAGCGGTTCCAGCTGTTCGTCCACATCCACGACGGCAGCAGGATCGTTGTCACCCACGGTGACCCAGTAGGGAAGTTCAAAGCCCGACGCTTCCAAAGAGGGGGCCACCGCGTCGTCCATGACCACGTCCGGCACGTGCACCGGCGCGTTGAAGGGGGCGATGGCGGCAAACCACTCCGGGTGCAGCGTGCCCACCTCCCGGGTGATGGAACCGCCGTTGGAAAAGCCCGTGAGGTACACCCGCGTGCGGTCCAGACCGTAGCACTGGCACAGATGGTCGATCAGCGCGCCGAAGGCGTCGGCGTCCCGGCCTGCCTGCCAGATGTTACCCGGAGAGTCCGGCGCGGCCAGCACAAAGGCGCGGGTCTCGTCAGCCAGTGTATCCCAGCCGTTTTTCTCGGCAAACAGCCAGGCGGGTTCGCCGCGGCCGTGCACGGTGAAAACCAGCGGAAGGCCGCGCACCTGTTCTTTGCTCATGCCCTGGGGCAGATGCACAGCACAGGCATATTCCAGGCAATTGACTGTGACAGAAGTCTTTTCAAAGCGGCCGTTGGAATAGAAATCCGGACGGCCGGAGATGCGCGCCAGCGTTCCGTCCGGGCCGTTTTTCCAGCGGATCACATGGTCGAACAGACCGTTGAGAATGGCCAGCGCCAAAGCGGGTCCCTGCGGGCAGGGACCGTCGGAAACCAGCAGCTGGGCAGCGGTGGTGCCATCGGCGGCATAGCGCAGTGCTGGAATACCGCCCACCTGACACGGGGTCGGGCGCTTTGGATCGAACCCGTTGACTTCGGCGTAATGGCGCACCGCAGCGGCTGTGCCTTCCGGCGGGACATCCAGCAGCCACAGACAGGCGGGAATGTCATCGTTACAGGAATGGTAGCCTTCGCTGACGTGCTTCACCAGCCAGTGGTCCGAAGGGCGGCGTCCCGCGCTGTAATCCGCAGCCGCACCACCCACAAGGGCCGCGGCCGCAAACCGATTGGGGGCCGCGGCGGCGCAGCGCCCGGCGAAAGCGGCGCCCTCACCGTAACCTACCCAATACACCATGGTCTCCCAGCACCACAGCATTCCACGCCGTCCCAGAAGGCTTTTGCCGCAGCGGCTGGCAAATCGGTTGCGCACCTGGTCAAAGAGCTGGCCGGGCAGAGTGTCCGGCTCGGCCTGCCAGCCCTGGGGCGCAACGGGTACGATCAGTACGGCGCCGTCGTATTCCGCCAAAGCCTGCCAGCCGGATGTCCGGGCGAAGCGGGCTGCACCCTGCAGGGTGGCGGCATCCTGCTGGGGCGCAAAAACAAAAATCGTCCGGGCGGGATCATAGCAGGCCCGGGTGGACACATAGGCGTAATATTCCATTTCGGTCTCCTCCTATTATAAAAAGGGGCCGGAGCCCGTGTCAAAGGGCTCCGGCACGGCGGGGTTCATTACATGGGGAACGCGACCATGGCGCCGATGGCCAAAGCGAGAATTTGAATGAAATACATGGGCAGCGCAAATTTGAAGAACTGGGACAGTTTGTATTTGCCCATGCCCAGGATCATGGCGGGCAGGCCGTCGATGGGCAGGAAGCCGCCGCCCCAGGCCGCCGCGGTCATGGCAGCTGCCAGGCCGGTGGGATTCAGGCCCAGGCTCATGCAGGTGGCGATGCCGATGGGCGCAAAGATGAACAGTGCGCCGATGCTGGCGCCGGTCAAAGTGGCGCATGCGCTGGTCAGCAGGCAGAACACCAGCACCAGAACAAAGGGGTTGACGTTGCCGCCCATGGCGTTGGCGACCGCCTCGCCCACCATGGCGGTGAAGCCGGTGTCAGCCAGAGCACCTGCGACGCCGATGACGCTGGCCATCATCAGAATCAGCGGAGAGAAGACGTTGGCGCGCACTTCCTTGAAGTTGAACACGCCGATCAGGCACAGGAACGCGGTGGCAAGGCAGGGCAGGATATAGCCGGCCTGGCCCAGGGTATCCAGCAGGAACATGGCGGCCACGGATACCAGGAACGCGCCGTAGGTGCAGTACTCTTTCCATTTGGGCAATGCGGGAGCGGCACTTTCTTCGTTCTCAGAGATGGAGTTGGCACCCTGAGACACGTCGTGATCCGGCAAAAAGCGATAGGCGATCAGCGCCCAGAGCAGGTAGCCGACGGACATGATGAACATCATAATGGAGAACTGCGCCATGGAAATGGTGTTTTCATAGTTGGAGCTTTCCAGCAGGGAGCTGGCCAGTCCCATGAAGAATGCGACGCTGACCGGGATCAGAGCGCGGCCGGTGGCGAAGCCCAGCGGCATCAGCAGCTTGGAGTTGGGCAGGTTTTTGTTGTAGGGGATGGAAGCCACAATGGTCAGAACCAGCATGTAATAACCGGTGGTGTTGCCCATTACGCTGGCGCCCAGCATAACAACAATCAGAAGCAGTACGTATGCCTTGAAACCGCCCTTGCCGGCCAGATCGGAAAGCAGGGATTTGATCCGGCTCATCAGGCTGGTCTTCTGCAGGCCGGCCATCACCGCCATAAAGCCGGCGATCATGATGACGTTGGAGTCGACAAAGCCGCAAAAAGCGCGTTCAATGGTGGAAACGCCCGTAAGTACCATCAGGCAGCACGCGACGAGCGGCGGTGCGCCAAAGGAAAATTTGTCGGACATGATCATGACGATCATGAGAACGACGATTGCCAAAGCGATAGTCATTTGGATGGTCATGCGAAAAACTCCTCTCTCATTTTATGTCAGCGCCCACAGCGCAGTACATCCGGAAGATACACGGTTACAGCCGGTCCGTCAGGAACCGGTAAGCGAACTGGTCCACCTGCTCGCCCAGAGAGGGGCCGTGTCCGCCGAAGGAATAGGAGACAAAGGTCGCATCCGCACCCGCGGCCAGCAACGCTTTGTAAAGCGCTTCGCTCTGAGACAGGGGAACGATGGGGTCCCGACCGCCGTGGAACAGGCAGATGGGCGGGTTGTCCGCAGAGGCATAATGAATGGGGCTGCACTGGCGCGTCAGTTCAATGAAATGCCAGTCGGGATCGGTGGGGTCGCCGCGCTCCAGCACGGATGCCAGAGACTGCATGGTGCGGCCCGGCCCGGTATAACCCACGATCAGCGCAGGCACAATGCCCGCCTTGTCGTTGCCCACGTTTTCGATCTCGGTGCCGGTCAGGTCCTTGGGTTCGCCGGTCAGGTTGGCGGCAGCTTCCCGCAGGGACTGCTCCAGATCGGCCGGGGTGTAGAACAGGCACGCAGCCCGTACGGAACTGGACTGGTCCAGGTTTCCGCCCACGGTTCCTTCCAGTTCGGGGTGTCCAGCGCTCATGGCCACCATGGCAGCCAGGTGCGCCCCGGCAGAATTGCCCAGTACGCCGATGCGCTGGGGATCGATGTGATACTGCGCGGCATGGGCTTTCAAAAAGCGGATCACCGCTTTGCTGTCATGAATGCATGCAGGGAAAACGGCCTGGCTCACCAGACGATAGTCCGGGCACACGATGGTGTAGCCCTGTTTGGTCAGCCGCACAAGGTCACGGCAGTAAACGGCTTTCTGGGTTTTCTGCTTGTACTCGCCCCACATCCAGCCGCCGCCGAAATAGTAGACGATGCAGGGGCCGGGTTCGGTCTGCTGTGCATCCTGATAAATGTCCAGGCGCAGGGTGTAGGCTTCACCGTTGTCCAGCGTAGTTTCGGCATAGACCACATCTTCAAAGCGGGGCGGCTGTTCCGGCGGGCACAGGGGTTTGACTTTCGGTGGAATGTACAAGATGTTCTCCTCCCTTATTTTTCGGATTCGTTTTGAGGCGCGCTTCCCAGTGCCATGCGCACCGCGTAATCAATGGCGTTCACCAGGCTCAGTTCGTTGCTGGTGCCTTTGCCCGCTAGGGCAAAGCCGGTTCCGTGGTCCACGCTGGTTCGAATGATGGGCAGGCCCAGCGTGACGTTCACGCCCTCCACTGCCTTCCAGCTTTTGGCCTCCCGATCGTAGACAAAGCCCACGGTTTTCAGAGGAATGTGTCCCTGGTCGTGGTACATGCACACCACGATGTCGTACCATCCGCCCAGTGCTTCCGAAAACACGCTGTCCGGCGGACAGGGGCCGATGGCGTCGATTCCTTCGGCGCGGGCCGCCTCAATGGCGGGTTTGATCTCTTCAATCTCCTCGGTGCCGAACAACCCGTTTTCGCCGCAGTGGGGGTTCAGCCCGGCCACCGCTACCCGGGGCGATGCAATGCCCATGTCCCGGCAGGCTTTGTGAGCAATTTCGATCACTTCCAGCACCCGGGCTTTTTTGACCCGGTCACAGGCTTCCCGCAACGAGCAGTGGGTGGAAACGTGTACCACCCGCAAGTCGTGATGGGCCAGCATCATGGTGTATTTTTTGGTGTGTGTGTAAGTGGCGTAGATCTCGGTGTGTCCGTCAAAGTGTGTGTACCCGTCCGAGTTGGCGCCGCCGGCCGCCTCAAGGGCCTTGTTCATGGCCTCTTTGTTCAGCGCATTGGTGCACGTGGCGTCCACCTCGCCGGCCATGGCCAGTTCAATGACTTTGCGAACGCACTGGAAGGCGGCGTTTCCGCCCTCAATGCTGACCTGGCCGATGGCAAAGCGGGCCGGGTCCCGGATCAGGTCCAGGTGAAGCACGTCGATCACACCGGGTGTGAACTGTGCGTCGGCTACCTTCTGGCAACGGTGTACGCGCATGTCCGGCCGGCCGACAAAGCCTGCGGCCTGCTCGATCATTTTTGCGTCTCCCACGACGATGGGCCGGCACCGGTCGTACAGCTCCGCGTGGGCCAGTGCCTTTACAGTGATTTCAGGGCCGTTGCCCGCAGGGTCGCCCATGGTGATTCCGATGATGGGTTTCTGATTCATGTTGCTCCGCCTTTCCCAATCAGTGCATTCCTTTTTCTGCGTTCTCCGCCAGAACTTTTTTCAGCGCCTCGATGCCCTCTTCCGGCACATAGTTGAAGGGAGCGCGGCAGGGGCCCACGTTGTAGCCCAGCAGGGCCACAGCTGTTTTTACAATGGTGTTGGGGTTGCCGTATTTGAAACAGGCGCGGAAAGAAGCGATACTGGCATTGGCCGCGATGGCCTCGTCCACTTTGCCCTGCACAAACAGATTGTAGATGGACGCCATCGTGTGGGGATAGACGTTGGCGCAGCCCGCAATACCGCCGGTGCCGCCCGCCAGCAGCGTCCAGATGATCAGCTGGTCGTTGCCGGACAGCACGCTGAAACGGCCGTTGGTTTTTGTTTTGCCCGCGTCGATGTAGGCCAGAAGGTTGGCAAAGTTGCCGCTGGAGTCCTTGGCTCCCACAATGTTTTCGATCTGGGCAAGCCGCGCCACCGTGGCAGGTGCCAGGGCGTTGCCGGTGCGGGCGGGAATGTTGTACAAAACAATGGGCATGTCCACCGCCTCGGCTACGGTCGCGTAATGGCGGTACAACTCCTCTTGGCTGGCCGCTGCGAAACTGGGTGTAATGATGGACAGAACGTCGGCTCCGGCACGCTGCGCCATGCGGCTCTGCTCGATGGTCTCACGGGTGGAGATGCAGCCCGTTCCAGCGTATACCGGCACCCGGCCGGCCGCTTGTTCGATCACGGTCTCCAGTACCAGCTGTTTTTCCGCTGCGGTGAGAATATATCCTTCGCCGTTGGTGCCGAAGGGAAACAGGGCGTGGCAGCCGTTTTCAATCATGCGGTCCACCTGCGCACGCAGCTCGGTGGTATTGACTGTTTCATCGGGGTTCATGGGCGTGAGGATCGGGGGGATGATGCCTTTGATTTCAACTTGTTTCATGATGGGTTCCTCCTCACAAAATCTGACGGTACAGCGCCCGTGCATCATCGGCGGTGACAGGCCGCGGATTGTTTACCAGCAGGCGCTGCACCTGCATGCCGGCCTCTACCAGAGCTTCCAGATCTCCGGCCGGAACGCCGAAGCTCTCCAGGCTGGTGGGAATGTCCAGATGGCGTACAATGTGCTCCAGCCGCGCAATGACCCAGGCCGATTTTTCCTCGGCAGTCTTCAGGGCGCTGCCGTCGTGGCAGCAGTGGTCGTACACCAGAGCAAACCGTTCCCGGCAGGCGGGCTCATTGAAGCGCATCACCGGCGCCAGAAGAATCGCGTTGGAAACGCCGTGGGCGATGTGGTATTTGCCGCCCAGCGGATAGCTCAGCGCATGAACAGCCGTGGTGCCTGACGCAGTAATGGCGAGGCCGCCGTAGTAAGCGGCGATCTGCATGCGGTTTTTCTCTTCCATGGCTTCGGGGTCGTCGCAGGCTTTTTCGATGTTGTTCAAAATCAGGTCCAGGCCTTCCAGAGCATAGAGATCGCTGAAGGGATTGGCCTTGTTGGAAGTAAAACATTCGATGCAGTGGGCCAAAGCGTCCACACCGGTGGCCGCCGCAATGGAGCGGGGAAGATTTTTAATCATCCGCGCGTCCAGAATGACGTAATCGGCGATCATATTTTCATTGACAATGCCTACTTTCAGCGCGCGCTCGGGCACGGCCACAATGGCGTTGGGCGTAACTTCGGCCCCTGTGCCGGCGGTAGTGGGAATCAGAAGGATGGGCACACATTTTTTGGCGCGGCCCGGCTGATCCAGCAGCTCCTTGACGCCGTACTCATCGGTGACCAGCACGCTGGCCAGCTTGGCTGCGTCCATTACGCTGCCGCCGCCACAGGCCACAATGAAATCGGCGCCGCTGTGCTTGAACTGGTCCACCATGTTCTGCACGTCGGTGTAACTGGGTTCGGCGGGAAGATCATCCAACACATCGTAGGGAATGCCAGCGGCCTGGACGGCGGCTTCGGGCAGGGCGAACAGCCCGCATTGTTCAATGCCTTTGTCGGTGAACAGGGCCACCCGGCGAGCGCCGCAGGTGCGCAGAATGGCGGTGATGTTGTCCATGGCGTTCTCTCCGCCGTATACGGCGTGAGGCATTTTCAGATTGTAAGAGGTGAGCATAAAAATCTCCTTTCGTTCAGCGGCTTTGGGCGGCGGTAGGATTGTACAGGCCCACGCGCTCGCGCTTGGCACCCATGACGTCCGCTTCGGTGAAACGCATGTATTTGATGCCTTTGCGCGTGTGCGCGGCATAGGCCAGATGCAGCGCGCCGTCTGTGGACTGCATCAGGTACGGGTATTCATACTGCTGATTGTTGGTGCGGTTTTCCTCGCCCATGAAGCCTTCGCCCCGCTCCATCCAGCGAATCAGGGGAAAGGTCTTTCCGCCGTCCTCGGACAGAGCCACGGACACCGGGCAGCGCAGACCGGGCCATGCGGCCTTGCCGGGCACAGGGTCCGGGGTGCAGGTGGGGTTGCAGGCGATGGCAATGCGCCCGCTGTTCAGACGAAGGGCGCTGATGGAAGAGTTGTTGTTGGGAATGGGCGTGGCCGTCGGTGCAGACCAGCTGTCACCCCAGTCAAACGATTCAGAGCGGTAGATGAAATCCGCTTCCCGGCTGCGCATAAAGGCCGCCAGGTGCCCGTTGTCCAGCTCCACCACATTGGCGTGAACGCGGCCCCGGCTTTGGGGCATCTCCACCTGGCGCCAGGTTTTGCCCTGATCGTCGGAGATCTGGAACACCGTGGGGTCTCCGGACAGCCCTTCTGCCGAGTCGGTGCACAACCAGTTGGCGAAGATCCAGCGGCCGTTGTGCAGCACCTGAATGGGCTGCCGGCAGAAACTGCCTTCCCGGGGAAATACGGTTTCATAAGCGCTCCAGGTCCGGCCGCCGTCGGTGCTTTTCTGGCAGCGGATCTGGGAAGTGAACTGCATGTTGTCCTTGCCGGCCTGTCGGTCCAGCTGCGCGGTGTACATGCACCATACAGCACCGTCGGGACCGAAAAACAGTGAGGGATTCTGTTCACTGCGGGCGGGGTCGCCGGAGACTTCCACCGGGGCCTCCCAGGCGAGCGCACCCTTGGGCAGGCGGGAGCAGACAATGTGAATGTCGGCGCTGCCTTCGTAGGTGCCTGCAAACCAGCAGCAGAGCAAATCGCCGTTGGGAAGTTCCAGCATGGCAGGGGCGTGGGCCGTGGGGTAGCCGCCCGTGGGCAGCAGAGCCTCGTCCGTATTCATGAGCGGGTTATGATAAACGGCGCCGTCCCATGCGAGGGTCGGCAGTGTGGGATAGGTCATAGTCGTTCCTCCTTGGTATGAGCGGTCAGCGTTGCGCCGCCAGGAAATCAGTCAGATGTAACAGCAGGTCCGGGGGACCGAAGCCGCCGGATTTGGAAATGACAAAGCGCGGGCTGCCGTCCAGTACAAAGCGGGAGAGCACCACGCCGCTGGCCAGTTCCCCCAGAGGCTGCAGCTCCGTGACGCCGATCTGGTGCATACACTGCAGCAGCGTATCGCCACCGGTGATCAACAGCGTGCCTTCCACTTCTCCCAGTTTTTTCAGCACACGTCCCAGCGAGCGGGAGACTCGCGTCCGAATGTCGCAGCAGCTCCAGCCGTGCCGGGCAGCGTAGGCATCGGTGGCGGCGCTTCCGTCCACTCCGTTGCTGTCCAGAATGCAGTGGCCGCCCGCTGCCATGATCCGGGTCCACTCTTCCAGTTGAAGGCGTCCCGGTTCGGTATCCCAATAATTCGGCTCCAGCTTCTGCTCGGCGGTCATGCGCAGATGCGTGAATCCCGCGCGTTCTGCGGCATCCAGCTGTGCCAGCGTAATGGGGTTCACGCTTCCGCACAGAACCAGAAGGCGTTTGTCCAAGAGGGGAAGTGCGGGCGGATGTCCGTCGCCCAGCTTCAGCAAATCGGGCAGAACCGCCGCAAATCCGGCACAGCCGGCCATCACCTTCAGCCGGCCCGCATCCAGCAAACGCTGGCCGGCAGTGCGCAGCTGCATTTCTGTCTGCGCATCAAAAATCAAAATTCCCTCTTGCGAAGGAAGGGGACCGGCTGTCTCCAACGGCGGAAAAGAGTGCGCGGGCACATCACTTTGCTGTGCAATCAGCTCTGTCACCCGAGATTCGGTCACCGGCTCGAAGGGGTCTGCGCCGAAAACGCTTTGTGCCACCGGAACGCCGTCAATATAATGCACGCCGTCTACCGTCTGCCGGTTCATGCCGGGCAGCGCCGGAAAGAAAAACAACTGCCGGACACCGGATGCTTCCAGTGCGGCGCTGAGTTCGGCGCCGATGTTTCCCCGCAGGGCCGAGTCGGTTTTTTTATAAATGTAGGGGATGTTTCTCTCCACGCCCTGCGCCACAATGCGGGCCACGATTTCGTGCGCCTGCAGGGAGGGCAGATGGCGTGTTTCCGCATCCATGACCAGAACTTCCACATCGGTGTCAATTCCGCGCAGATCTGCCCCGGCATCCGTCACCACAAGCGTGCGTGCACCATGACGCGCCAGCTGAACGCCGGTGTCCAGCGCGCCGGTAAAATCATCTGCAATCATCAGTAAGCGGAGCATGTTCTCATCCTCTCTCGGGCGTTTTTCATCGTCTTCATTGTAGCAGGTACGTCGAGCGGTTTGACAGGCCAGGAAAATCAAAAACTGATTCAAAATGATACATATTTTTGATTTTTTAAAAAATATTTTTAAAAGTATGTTTGAAAATAAAACGGTTTACGAGTCGGATGACGAATATTGTTTTATTATGACACGTTGTGCGCATAAAAAGATTAGATTTTTATGCAAAATGTCAGGCACATGCTCGAAACGGTAAAAAATGTATCGCAGCTTGGCAGCTTTGAGTGAACCCGTTAATTTGCTCAAAATACTATCCGAATAGTTTATTAATATAAGAATAAAACAAATTGTCCAGGAACTGACTGTATCAAATTGCTTCTTGATTGTGACCACGGCATGGATGAAAGGAAAGGCTCATCGACAAAACTGATTCATTTTGCTACAATGAAGAAAATGTTATTTGACTGTTGGGAGGAAAAGTGATGGGTGCCGCTGCTGAACCGCTGCGAATTTTGGGAATCGCCCCCTATGAGGGCATGCTGGATGCAATGCGCCGAACGGCGGAAAATCTGCCGGACGTGGAACTGGACGTTTATACAGGAGATTTGCAGCAGGGTGCGGATATTGTGCGCCGCACGGTGGATGCAGGGTACGACGCAATCATTTCCCGCGGCGGAACAGCCACCCTGATTCGGGAGACGACCGATTTGCCGGTGATTTCCATTCAGCTGTCCGTTTATGATGTGCTGCGGACCATTCGGCTGGCGCAGAGTTACTCCAATCTGTATGCCATCGTCGGTTTTCCGGACATCACAGAGGCTGCCCATACGCTCTGCGATTTGCTGCGGTATGAGCTGGACATTCTCACGGTCCACAGCACGGAGGAAGTGGAGACCACTTTACAGCGTCTGCAGAAGGGCGGATATCGTATGGTGATCGGCGATATGGTCACACACACCATTGCCCGCCGCATGGGATTTGATGCTTTTTTGATCACATCCGGGGCGGAGAGCCTTCACACCGCATTGGAACAGGCCGTGGAGCAGGGAAGAAACTCCCGCCGGATGCGGCGGGAAAATCAGCTTTTGCGCCGCATTGCCCAGCCTGAAAAGGGATTTGTTGTGGTATTGCGCGCCGACGGAACATATTATTATGCAGCACCGCGGGAACCGGACCACGAACTGGGCGCGCTTTTGCACGCGCGCATGCGCGAGATTCCCCGCACCGGTGCGCTTCATTTTTATCACTGGGCGGGTGGTTTGCTGTACCGCATCAGCGCCGAACGGCTGACGCTGAACCGTGAAGAAATGTTTTTGTTCCGCTGCAATCCCTCGCAGATCCCGCTGCGTTCCGAGAGAACCGGCATCCGAACACTGAATCAGGCGGAGTGCAGCCAGCTGTTCATGAGCAGTTTTTACAGCATCAGCGGCGCGATGGGGGAACTGGAGCCCCGACTGAATGCCATTGCCGAGGCGCGCCAGCCCATCATGATTGTAGGCGAAACGGGAACCGGAAAGCAGCAGATTGCGCGGGCTCTGTATCTGCGAGGTTCGCGGCGCAACGAACCCTTTGTGGAGGTAGACTGTGCCCTGGCGGATGAAAAAAGCTGGGACTTTCTGCTCAACCATGCCGCATCTCCCTTGAATGATATGGGCGGGACTGTGTATTTTCAGCATCTGGACGCACTGTCGGACCGAAGGGCAGCAACACTTTTATCCCAGATCATTGAGACGGACCTGGCCCGGCGGGAACGGCTGATTTTCTCCTGCTCCTGTGCCGAGGGTACGCCGCTTTCGCCCACCGGGCAGGACTTTGTGAACCGGGTGGGCTGCCTGTCGCTGCGTCTGCCGGCGTTGCGCACCCGTGCGGACGAAATTCCCTCGTTGGCCAGCTTGTACCTGGGCAGCCTGAATCAGGAGCTGGGCAGAGAGCTGATCGGGTTTACACCGCACGCCACGGAATTGCTGATCCGTTATCGCTGGCCCAACAATTATACGCAGTTCAAACAGGTCCTGCTGGAGCTTGCCACGCTGGCCACCTCTTCGTACATTCGGGGAAGCTCTGTGGCGGAACTGCTGGATAAGCAGCGCGCGCTGTGTGCACCCGGAACGCCCGCCGGCGGAACGGATCATCGCACGCTGGACCAGATCACACTGGATGCGGTGCGTGCGGCAGTGGCTGCAAACAACGGGAATCATTCCGCCGCTGCGCGGCAGTTGGGAATCAGCCGTTCCACGCTGTGGCGCCTTCTTAAAAATGTAAAGGAGCCGCTCGCACCCGATTTATGAACTGCACATAGAAAAAATAAATTTTGAGAGGAAAAACAATTCTAAAATATGCGATGGAGCGATCGATCCATCGTAACTCATACTTTGGATGGATTTACAGGGTGAAAAATCCATGATAAAATAAGCTGAATTTCATTTTGCGGCGTCTTTGCATAAATTTTAATTTAATCTCGAAACAATTTTTAGACCTAACCCTATGTAACTCGGCAAATGGCGGCAAAGCCTGTATTTATGGGCTTTTTCGCCATTTGCTTTATGGGAGAACAATACGCATATAGTGGCAAGTCCCGGCATGAAATTGCCGCTAAAAGTAGTAGAGGGGTAGTAAACCTGGCCTTTACTACTACGCAGCTATTGAGGCTGGCGCTGCCTTTTCAGCCTCGATACGCTCCATCTCGGCCTTGGCCGATTCAAAGGACGCATGGGCGTAATAGCCTAATGTCATGGTGATGTTCGCATGGCCCATGATGTACTGCAAGGCTTTGGGGTTCATACCGGCATTGGCCATCCTCGTACAGAAATTATGCCGGAAAGTGTGGGCTGTGATTTTGGGAAGCTGCTCCTTATGGAGCTTGTTATACTTCTTCACAAGCCCTTTAATCATGGCATTGTAGTTGGCCGCCGTCTTGGGTAAACCGTCCCGGTTGAGGAACAGGAAATCCGTGTAGCCATCCACCGTGATCGTCTCCACCTTGCCGCGCCGTTTGAGTATGCGCCGGAAGGCTTCGTAGGCTTTCTCGCTCATGTGGAGCTGCCGGACGCCGCTTTTGGTTTTCGGCGTTTCAATATAGAAGCCTATTTCAGCGTCGCGCAAAAGCTGGTGGTCTACCAGGATGGCACGGTTTTTGAAATCCAGGTGAGTGGTGAAACCGCAAAGCTCTGAAATCCGCACACCCGTCTCTGAGAGGATGATGAGTTCATCCGCATACTTGGAATAAACCGGGTCGCCCTGTGCAAAGGCAATGAGGCTTTCTTCCTGTTCTGGGGTAAGGATGATTTTTTCCTCCCGGTCATCCTCAATCACCGTGTTCATGGCAAACCGGAAAGGATTTTTTCGGATGTAGTTGTCCTCCACCGCCGTGTAAAAGGCCGCCAGCAAGGAGCGCTGGTGGTTTTTTATGGTCTGGTAGCTGTACCCTTTCTCGCTCATGCGGATGGCCCAGGCTTTGGCGTCGGACGGCTTCACATCTTCAATGCTTTGGGAACCGAGGGGATCGTCACCCAGCAGCTTCAGAAAGTTTTTTCGGGCCTTTTCGGTGCCGTACTTGACATTCTTTTTCAATGCGGTGTGCTTGGCGTAGAGCTGGCATACCGTTATCTTTTTGCCAATGGTGTCGATCCCGTCGTCTATATCCCTGCGGATTTCCTTTTCTTTCTCCCGCAGGGATTTATCATCCCGCTTGCCCGCAGGCGTTTTGTCTGTGGGCACCAGTTTCCAGGCATAGACAAATTGGGGCTTCCCGTATGCGTCCGTGTACTTAAATGCGTATCTCCCGTCTTTTCTCTGGCTCTCTCCGGTTCTTAAAATGCGGCCTCTGTTATCGCGCCGTTTTTCTGACATAGTATGCAGCTCCTTTCCGCCCCGGAATGAGCCTTGATACGAGATACATCCATATTATACCGCAATCACGGCCCGGTGCAAATGTGCGATTTCAGATCACATCGAGAGAGTCTATTACCTTTTCAAACTGACGGCGTTTGATTTGGACACGGTTGCCGTTCATAATGAGCCAGCTTGCGTCCGGGTTTTCCTCCGCCAGCTTTCGGAGTTTCTTTTCCCCAATACGGAAATAACGGGCTGCCTCCTCAATGGTTAAGGTATATTTTTCCCAGATAGGAACGTCCGGGTAATTCATCATCGCAGCCCTCCTTTTCCATTGTCGTGCCCATTCCGGCGCACAACCTCATAGTCAAAGCCGGGCCGCTGACCGCAGTAGGTGCAGATGTCCTTTTCCACCCGTTCGGGGTGAA
The DNA here is from genome assembly GCF_045865535.1 of Owariibacterium komagatae. Lineage (GTDB taxonomy): Bacteria > Bacillota > Clostridia > Oscillospirales > Ruminococcaceae > Ruthenibacterium > Ruthenibacterium komagatae. Next base: position 1,511,000 of record NZ_AP031406.1, on the reverse strand, counting down.
CCCTGCGCAAATAATAAGAGCCTGTGCCGTAGAAATTATTGGCACAGGCCGGGCAAAGGCACATGATTAAGTTTTCGGGAACTTCCTCAATCAGCCCCACGCTGACCGCCAGGGCGTGGTTGATTTTGCGGATATGCTTTTCCTCCAGACGTCCAATGTACGCGCCCAGCCGTTTCTTGTCAATCGTGCGGAGCTGTTCCAAAAGAACGAGAGAAGGCAGTTCCAGCCCGTTTTCCGCCTGGAGAAGATAGTGGGTGGGCAGCTTGGCCTTGGCGTCCACTTTGCTGGAAATGGCCGCCACAATGACGGTGGGGCTGTATTTGTTCCCCGTGTTGTTCTGAAGAATAAGGACGGGGCGATAGCCTTCCTGCTCGGAGCCGATTCCCCGGCCCAGATCGGCATAGTACATATCGCCGCGCAGATATGTCCTGTTCATGTCTTATGACCTCCCTTTGAAAAATTAGGCGGCATGGGCCGCCTATGTAGAGGCCGCGCAGCAGAACAGAATGAAGGCCGGGGAGAGATAAAACCATTCTCCTGTTTTCATTGGCCCGTCCTGCTGTACGGCCCGTATTTCAAAGGTGCTCCTATTTGTCCTCGACGCCCCGAAGCACCGGGTGGGAAGTCATCAAACGGCTGGCGGCTGGCCAGCTCCACGGGGAATCTCACCCCTCGCGTGGTTCTCACGCAACCGCCCCCATTGCCTGCGACGGATCACGGCAAAATAGAGCCGCTTCAACGCTCGGACGTTAGGCTGGACGGGAGTATCATTGTCCCCGCTGCCGGTCATGGCCGTACCGGGAGCCATCCGGTACTGACAGCCTGCTGTTTCTCGCTCCTTGCTGGGAAGAACAAACCAAAGACCTGCATTTTCTTTTTCGGTGGTGTCTCGTTGTTTTCTTCCGGCAGATCGCCGCGCAGCAGCCGCCTGGGCTTTGGCTTTCGCCAAAGCAGCGGGAATGTGCCTGATGAATGGGTATGCAGTTGTCAAAGTTCCGGGAGAGATAAAAAAGACCTCTCACTCTATTTGCCGTTGAGTGAGAGGTCTAACAACCCTATTTACTCAAAAAAGTTTTTCAGCTTTTTGAGTATCCGGTTTTTCCGCTTGTGGACGGCCTGCTGGGAAACGCCCAGGCCCTTTGCCACTTCGCTTTCTGTTTTCTCGTCAAAGAACAGGGCACAAATGAAATCCCGTTCTTCTTTGGTAAGCTGCATAAGCGCGGTATGTAGCTTGTCCACCGCAAGTTTTCGGATCACTACATCCTCCACGCTCTCCGCAGCAGCGGCAAACTGGCGGGCATTTTCTTCCATGAGCCTGTCCAGGGAATCCTCCCGACTGGGGAGAACCTGTTTGATTTCGCCGTTGCTGCCGTAAACCGGGCGCTCGCTTTTCAGATCCGCCTCAAAGTAGCGCATTTTTCGGTCGCCCCGCATATAAGCGGTATATACTTCGTCCGTGACCTCGACAAATTGGCCGCGAACCCATATTTTCTTTTTACCAGCGTCCACGCTGTGTACCTCCGTTTCGTCTGAATTTCGGGAAGAAATCCAGACGGACGGCGGCCCCCTGCAACGCGGCTGGCTTGTCCTAACGGGAAATAACAGAAATCTGCATTTCCCGACATAGAAAAAGCGCGCACACCTTCTGGTGTACGCGCTCGGCTGTTGGCTTTTGGCGGATGGTGGGTAAGGCCCAGGGAAAAGGAAAAAGCCTGTCGAACAAAAAAATACCGCAATCCCCTTGAGGACTGCGGTATGTAGGAAATGCGGATTTAATCCGGCGCGGGGCGGGCAGGCCCCCGGCTTTTTCTTTTCTGGCTCCATGTGCTATCCCCTTATGGGGATAAGCTGACAGACATCACCACCTTTCCCCAAACTAAAATGTTAATAGGGGTAGTATAATAGGTGAAATACAAATAAAATGAGCAAAAAACGCAAATGGAACACAATTCGGTCGCAAGTTCAGACAATATGCGGCGGGAAAATCTCATAAAAAATCGGCATTTGCAAGGTTTTGGCGAGTTGGAGTGAAAACAGACAGGAAAAAGCAGCAGCCTAAACCGTTAGACTGCTGCTTTATACTAAGAATGAACCTCGAAGCGATACCCCACATCCCGGATACAGGAAATCACAAACGGTGGTTTGGGATATACGGCATATAATTTCTGCCGCATACTGCGGACATGGCTGCCCACCGCGATATTTTCATTGCCAAAGGGTTCTTCCTTCCAGACTTTTTCATACATCTGTCCGTAGGTAAGTACCCGCCCTTTATTGGTCACTAATAGGCAGAGCAGGGCGAACTCCTTGGTATTCAGCTCAATTTCCTGCTGGCCGTGATAGATTTTTCGGCGGTCTGGGTAGATTTGCAGACCGGGAAGGGACAGGATCGGCTCCGGGTCAATCTCCCACATTTTCAAATCCGGGTGGAACTGTAAAAAGGTAAGAAAATCCTCAAATGTCCTTTTGTCTTTATCCTCCAGCTCCATAATCACGACTCGTCCGATGGTATCACCTCCCGGCTGCTTGGCCAGGCGGCTTCTCTCAATTTCTTATAGCTCGTTTCACTGATGACGTGTTCCAGTTTGCAAGCGTCCTGTGCTGCAATATCCTGGGGTACACCAGCCTCGATGAGCTGCCTGGTGAAAAACTGGTGCTTTTCGTAAATCTGTTTTGCGGCCTTTTGACCATTATGTGTTAAGGAAAGCGTACCATCAGCCTCTTTTAGAAGGTAGCCCATTTTTGATAATTCCTTAACTGCCCGGCTTACAGAAGGCTTTGTAACACCCAAATACACAGCTATATCAACGCCACGAACACTACCATGCTTTTGATGAAGGATAAGTACAGCTTCAAGATAATCCTCCATAGATGATGTCAAGGCCAATGGCGCACCTCCTTTCCAAATTACTGCGCAAGTTTCCAGCCTATGGCCTCCTGTCTGGCCGATACAAAATCGGCATACAGGCCCTTTTGCTGAATCAGTTCTGCATGAGTACCGCGCTGGACAATATGAGCGTTGTCTAACACAAGGATTTGGTCAGCATTCCGAACGGTTTTCAAGCGATGCGCAATCATAATAATGGTCTTGTCGTGGGTCAATGCTTCGATAGCCCGCTGCAATTCATCCTCATTCTCGGGGTCAACGCTGCTTGTCGCCTCGTCTAAAATGATAATTGGTGCATTTTTCAGCATGGCGCGGGCGATAGAAATCCGCTGCTTCTCGCCGCCGGACAAAGTGCCGCCGCCCTCGCCAATCACGGTGTCATAGCCCTCCGGCAGAGCAGAAATAAAGTCATGGCAGCAAGCCTTCTTCGCTGCCTCAACCACTTGTTCATGGGAGGCGTCCGGACAGCCAAACTTGATATTGTTCTCAATCGTATCTGCAAAGAGGTACACGCTCTGGAACACCATCGAGATATTCTTCATCAGGCTGTCCAGCTTGAAATCCCGTATATCCGTACCGCCAATGGTAATCTTCCCGGCGTTCACATCCCAAAAACGGGCAATCAGGTTGCACATCGTTGTCTTACCTGCCCCGGAAGGACCGACAATGGCCGTAGTTGTTTTTTCGGGAATGGTGAAGCTGACCTGATCCAATATCTTGCGGTCTGCGTAGGAAAAATCCACCTTGTCAAACACAATCTCGCTGGACTTCGGCGTAATGTCAGCGCCTTTTTCGTCCATCACCGGCGTGTCATCAATGGAGTTTGCCGTATCCATCGAGGCCGCCAGCATTTGCAGCAGAGAGGCCATATTCCCGGCGTTCTCCAAATCGTTGAACACCATGAAAGAAGCAATCACCAAAATCAGGCCGTAGGCCAGCGGCAGGGAGCCGTCCAGCCAGAACCAGACTGAGGCCAAAAGCAGCATGACGCTGAACACCCGAACAACGGCCTGTTTGATAGCGTCATAGGGAACACTGGCCTTTGTCAGTTTCAAATTGTCCCGGCAGCTTGCCTTAATTGCACTGCCGATAGACTGTGTGCTGTCCCGTTCCAGCCCAAATGCTTTGACAATCCCCATGCCCTGAATATACTCCAACACGGACTCCACAAGGGACTCCTGTGTGTGCTGGCGTACCCCGCTGAGTGCGACAGATTTGCGAAGCGCCAGTTCCGCCGCCGCAAGGTAAATCAGGACACCGGCAGCGGCCACAAGACCGATCCGCCAGTCGAATATCAGCAGGACGATGACAAGGGCAACCGAGTTGAAAAATCCACCCAGCACCGACACCAGGACACGGGCCGCCGAGTTCTCTACATCGCCCAAAGTTGTTGTGACAATGGCGGTAATGTTCCCAATACTATTCTTGTTGAAGTAGCCCATCGGGATGTAGCGCAGCCGATCTCCGATGTGGATACGCTTTTCCGCCACCATGCAATAGCCGGTTTCCGTCTGCTCCATCGTGGAGAAATAGGTCGTAATGATACGCCCAATGAGGGAAACGGTCATAATTCCCAGCGAAATCCAGATAAACTTTCCGTCCCGGTTGTCAGATACCAGCGCGCCGATCACCACAAAAAGGGCGGCAAACTGCATAGCTGAAAACAGCCCGGACAGGAATGAAAATAACAGGGATTTTTTCAGCAGCCCCTTTTTGCTGCCTGCAAAAGCAAAGATTTTTTTCAATGTTCCATACATCTGACAACACCCCCTTACATCTGGTCTTTTGCGCCGATATGCGCCTGCCACATATCCCGGTAGAGAGGGCAGGTTTCCAGCAGATTCTCATGCGTACCCTGTGCGTGGATGGTTCCATCCTTCACCACAACGATGTTGTCCGCGCCAACAATGGTAGACAGCCGATGTGCAATCACAATCAGGGTCTTGCCAACAGTCAAAGCGGAAATGGCTTTCTGTACCAGCGCCTCGTTTTCAGGGTCGATGTAGGCTGTTGCCTCGTCTAAAATGACAACCGGCGCATTTTTCAGCATGGCACGGGCGATGGCGATCCGCTGGCGTTCGCCGCCGGAAAGATGGGAACCGGCACTGCCGACAACCGTATCATAGCCATTATCCAGCTTGCGGATAAAGGCGTCGCAGCTGCTTTGTTTGGCAGCCTGTTCCACCTCCGCGTCCGTGGCACCGGGCCTTCCCATGCGGATATTCTCCCGGATACTGCGGTTAAACAGGTAGTTGTCTTGGGATACATAGGAAATCTGGTCTGCAATTTCAGTGAGTGGAATGTCTTTCAGTTCATAGCCGCCGAGAGTAATGCTGCCGGATGTAACATCCCAATATCCGGCAATCAATTTTGCCACAGTAGATTTACCGGAGCCGGATGGCCCCACAAAGGCAGTCATGCTTCCGGGCCGGATAGCGAGGCTCACATCATGTAAAACCTCTGTCACTCCGTCATAGGAAAACGACACATGATTCAGAGAAATGTTGGTATCTGCCAACTTGACAGGCATATCCTTATGGTGCAGTTCTTCGGCGTTCAGAAGCTGGCTGATTTCTTCCACATTAGTTCCCAACACAGCCAAATCATCCGTAAAGGTAAAAGCCGCAATAATCGGCCCAATCAATCCCAGTGAGAAAATCACAATGGATAAAAAAACAGAAAGCTCCAGACTGCCGGAAATCCAGAACGCGAAACCGCAGGGCAGCACACAAATCAGCACCGAGGGCAGAATAGCATTGTAGGCGCTCATGGTTTTCTGGTTTTCCCTCATCCAGTCCACATAGTAATTGGCGTTATAGTTTACTGCGTCAGAATACTTTTTGTAGGAACCGGCAGATTGGCTAAACGCTTTGACTACCTCAATACCGCCAATATATTCTACAATGGCGTTTGCCATCTGCTTTCCAGCTTTGACCGCGCCCTCCCATTTGGCAGGATAATTCTTCATGCCGGCGGACATGACAGCAAGGCCCACCACCAGCGTAACAAGGGACAGGAGCGCCATGCGCCAGTCCAAAAAGAACAGATACACTACAATCACAAGCGGCACCAGTACATTTGCGGTCATTTCCGGGATCAGGTGCGCAAAGGTCGGCTCCATTCCCTCTACCCGGTCAACAATCGTCGTTTTATATTGACCGGATGGAGTATCCAAAATCGTCCCCATAGGGACACGGGCCAATTTTGCTGTGATATTCTCCCGTAGATCGCGCAATGTGTAATAGGTTGCTGTGTGGGAAATGGTGGTAGACAGGTTAGAAAATATGACTTTTCCCAAATAACCGCAAAGCGCAATTACGCAAGCTACTATATAGCGAAAGAAATCTCGCTCTCCAGACAGCATAAGCGTAACAATATGCGCCACACAGAAATAGGGCACCATCTGGCAGGCCACGCCTAATACCGCAAGGATAATGCTGCCGATGAATTTCCCGTGATATGGCTTGCCCCATCCCCATAAGGTGCCTATGGGTGACTCCTTCTTTTCTTCTTTCACTTTACAGATACCCCCTTTATGAAATAGTTTCTAATTTTTTCAAGTCCATCCGCATCCATTGGAAATTGGTCGATGATAGAACCATCCTCAAAATGGACAATATCCGTACAACAGTCTAATATCAACTCAAGGTCGTGAGTAATGACATACACGGTAATACCCGTGTCCCTGACTTGTCGCAGGACATTTGCGACCTCTTTCATGTGCTTATAATCAAGGCCGCTGGTCGGTTCATCGAAAAATAAGATAGAGCGTTTAGAAGCGATTGCTGAAGCAATCGCTACCCGCTGTTTTTGGCCGCCGGAGAGAGACATGGGGTGTCTGTCTTTGAAATCTGTTAAATCTAACTCGGCAAGGATTTTTTCTGCCTGCTCCTTACTTTCGTCCTCCATGCTGATTAAAACCTCATCTAACACCGTTTCCGTAAAAAGCTGATGATTGACTTCCTGCATTACCATATAGCAGGTATTCAACCTGTCTTTGGGACGGTAGGCTTTTCCATTCCATATAACCTCGCCGCACCGCTTTTCCAGACCGCAAAAGCACCGGGAGAAAGTCGATTTTCCAGCTCCATTATTTCCAATAATTCCTACAATACGGTTCGCTGGAATTTTGCTTTCATGAATGTGAAGCGTTTCCGGCTCGTTTTTATAAGCAAAACAGAAATTGCGAAGCTCCATTTGTTCTCCAATTTGCGGTGATATTTCGGGCGGCAGCAAATCTTCAAGAATAAAGGTGCGAAGGCCCATATCGGCTCTTTGCTGCTCTGTAAGTTGCTCAAACTCTGCCGCAGAGTAATCCCTTTCCACTTGTCCAGCAGTAATATAAATAAAGCGATCCGCAAGGCCCCGCAGGTAGTAAAGCCGATGTTCTGACACGATAATTGTTTTTCCCTGCGACTTCCAAAATGCAAGTATAGATCTCAAATCGAGAATAGAAGAAGCATCGAGGTTAGACGATGGTTCGTCCATAACAAGTACATCAGGCTCCATAATCGACACCCCAGCACAGGCGATTTTCTGTTTTTCTCCCCCGGAGAGGTGAAAAATATTGCGCCCCATCAGTTTCTCCAAATGAAAATCCCGGACGGTTTTTTCTAATCGTTCTCGAATACTTCGCTCTGGCTGGCCGAGATTTTCACATCCGAATGTAATTTCACTGGTCGTGTCCACATTAAAAAATTGAGAGCGTGGATTTTGAAATACGCTGCCTACTGTTTTCGCAGTATCATAAAGTGGCTGCTCCGAAACCTTTGCCTCATTCACCCAAACATTTCCGCTCATTTTGCCCTCATAGTAGTGAGGGATCAGGCCGTTAATCAGACGGGTAATTGTCGTTTTCCCACAGCCGCTTTCGCCGCAAAGTACAATAAATTGTCCATCCTCTATGTTCAGGTTTATATCTTGAACACCACCGGTGCTCTCGCTTTCTTCCCCATAAGAGAAGGTCACATGGTCAATCCGTATCACAGGCTCACCTCCTCAAAAAGTAATTTGCCGCTGCAATAAAAATAAAATAAAACAGAGGATACAAAACAAGATGGCAACCACATCTTGAACATGGAAACCGATCTGACATACATTTGTGCGCTTGACGGGGGCACCCAGCCCCCGTGTCAACGCAGCGGCAGAAAGTTCGTCGCCAATCTTCACAACGGATACCATCAGAGGAACAAGCCTGTATTCTACCATCAGAAAGGGATTTTTTCCGCCGAAACGGATGTTCCGCATTTTCATTGCGTCCCGAATTGCCTGATATTCTTCGCTAATTGTTGGGAAAAAACGAAAAATCACAGACATGGGGATGACAATTTTTTCTGTGATGTGCATACGCTCCATCGCACTGATAAATTCGCTGACGGAAGTTGATGAGATCAGCCATGCGCCGGTCATGATGCCAGGTGCAAATCGTGTCATGATAGATGTAATCGCAAGCACGATAAAGGAAAGCAGGCCACTTAAATACACAAGGGCAATCCGCTCCAATGCAAAGCAGGCTACATAGAGCAGCAAATATTTTCCTGCTGTTTTGAAACGATGTTCCGACAAAATCAACACAAAAGGCACAAGGCTTAAACAGGGCTTGACAATATTCATAATTCCTTCGTTGCTGGTGCTGAACATCAATGTCGTAATCGTCAACAATAGGACGAGCTTTGTGCGAGGGTCAAACAATATCCCTTTTCTTTTTTCGGTTGTCGCAGAGAATGATACCCCGTCCATTACACGATTCCCGCTTTAGCAAAATGCTTTTTCAGAAGAGCCTTACCTAACAGACCACCCAAAATCGCAAATGCAAAAATCCCGGCAATCACCAGAATAATGCTCCACATGGGCATGACAGCCATTACTCGATCAGCGTATTCCTCACCGAAGCTGGCTGCGAAACTGGCCCAGGAGTCCTCTACCATGAAATACATGGGGATGTATGTACCAACCATCCAAAGGCTAAATACCGCATAGCCAATCAGGCTTTTTTTAGCACTTTTATAACCGCCAGATTTCAGGATCAAATCGCCCAGTAAACCAAAGATCAATCCCATTGGCACACCCCAGAAGCCCATGCCGGTCAAGCCCATCAGCAAACCGCTTAAAATCCCCATAATCGTAACCATGCCGAATTTTTTCACTCTTGTCAGGAACAGCATGAAAGGGATACCTGTAATCAAAGACCACAAGGCACCGAGGATCGGTAAAAAGATGGGTACAAACCCAATAGGAATGGCGACACAGCAGCCGATCACGAAGTAGAGAACGGTGAACAGGCCGAGGTTAATCAGGTCTTTTGCTTGTAACTTGTTGCTCATAATGAGTACCTCCATATTGTTTTTGGGGTTAGCATTGCCTAACCTCTTTGTATAATACACCAGTTAGCTAAGTCTATCTATAACCAATCAACATTTTAGCTCCAAACAGCAACGAGTTTTCTTGTTGACTGACTTCGCTTGCAATTCTATAATATAAATTAAAATCAAGGGCAATGAGCCAGACAAATCGACAGGAGTTAAAAATGAAGATTGATGATATTATTAGAAAATGTATTGAATTTCCCGGCGTTTCAATAAAACGCAGCGAGTTCAGCGCAGAACTACTTATGAAAACCAAGGAAGGAAAAGGGTCTATGACGTTTTTTCAACTTTTCCCCGGACTTACTATTGCGTATATTTTTATAAATTCTCCGACATGGGCAGCTCCAAATTTGGATGAAGGTAGTTTCATTAAAAAAGGGCCTTTGCTTCTAAACTATTGCATGACTGGTCGTTGTGAGATTATCTTGAATAACGGAAACTTTGTATATGTGAAAGATGGAGATATTTCTCTCACGGAGTCTTTTGCCCAAAAGCAATACGTCTATCCCCGCCGTATCTATGAGGGAATGGAGCTTTTCGTTGATACTAATACATTGGCAACAGAGAGTACATGGATACTAAAAGAGTTTGGCATAGACTTTCCTAAAATCATTGAACTTTTTTGCCCAAACGATAATACTTATATCTCAGCAGTTACTCCTGAAGTTGAAGAAATATTGACTAAACTCTGGGAACTTTTTGATATTGCGCCTCCGTTTTCGATTTCGCAAATGAAGATCTATGTTCTGGCTCTATTTTCATTACTACAAAATCTTAACAATATCCCCCCATCGCAAGCCTGCACATTTTTTACTGAAACACAGGTAGATATAGCAAAACGTGTTGAAAAAATTATCACTTCCGATTTGCGGCAACATCATCCTGCATGGGAATTGGCAGCTCAGTTTTCTGTCAGCGAAACCAGCTTGAAAAACTATTTTCGTGGCGTTTTTGGTCAAAATATTTCCATCTATCTACGGGAAGTCCGAATGAAAAAAGCTGCGGAGTTACTCATCACCACGAGATTATCGGTGTCAGAAGTAGCGGAGCAAGTAGGCTATGTGAACCAAAGCAAATTTGCCGCCGTATTCAAAAAACAGTTTGACCTTTCTCCTCTGGAATACCGTCGGTCTAATAAATTAAATGAGTTGTAAACCTATGTACCCAGCCGCCTGCGCGGCTGGGCTTCTTCTTTTTTAGGTTGTTAAAAATCTGGGCAGCCATAGCCCAGCACCTCATAATGCCCCACAAGGTAGCTGTTCTGGCGGACGGAATCGCCGGAGTTGCCTTCAATGGTGTAAACACGCCCATTCTCCACCTTCTCCACAATCCCGGTATGGTCGGAAAGCCCGTCCTGCCCGTTCTCATCATCCCAGTCAAAGAAGATAATCATGCCGGGGGCCGGTTCGGCGGAGCCGTCCATCCATTGGCCCCTGTCCTTGAACCACTGTACGCCATTGACGCACCCGGCATATTTGGGGATCACGCCGGTGTCAATATAGCCGCACTCGTTGGCACACCAGGAAACGAAACACGCACACCACTCGACGCGCCCGGAAAAACCATACCAGCTCCAGTACGGCTCGCCGCCCACGTTCCCCACCTGGGAGAGCGCCACGGAGACGATGGCCCCGTCCTCGGTGTAAATGCCGTAAAGAACGGCGCTCCACAGGCTACGGTTTTCCTCGGCCAAAAGCTCGGCAAGTTGCTCCTTTTGTTCCTCGTCAAACCCGTACTGCGCCGCCATTTCCTCGGCGGTCTTGTGGCTGACGGTGATATACAGATAGGTTTGGGTGACGGTGGTTTCCGTCTCCACGATATTGCCATTGCCGTCATCAGTTTCCGTGATGACCGTTTCCGTTCTGGTTTCCGTGCGGGAAGATATTTGGTTCATCTCCCAGAAAATATCCGTGAGGATGGCCTTCTTGCTGTCGTCAATGGTGGCCACCTCCTGGGGGTTATCCGAGTCGGTGGTCGTCTTGACGGCATAGACGGCAAGCACCTCCGGCCAGACGGCGCGGGAGCCGGACATCTCCAGCACGTCATGGGACAGGTTGGCCTTTGTGGTGTCGATCTGCTGCTGGTAATCATCGTTGATCTCCTGCACCACGTTCTGCATGGTATAGCCCGAACCGCTGTCCTCACCGGAAAAGAAAATGCCAAAGCAGGAGCCGATCAAAAGCCCGATGAGGCAGATAATGACAATGACCAGCACGGCGACCCAGCCCCCGGCAGCGATGGCGGCGATCAGCGCCTTGGTGGCTGCAATGATGGCTTTCACCGCCGCGATGGTAGCCTTGGCCGCAACCTTTGCAGCCGCAACCGCCGCCCTTGCCGCAGCGCGGGCCGCGTGGGCGGCGGCCCTGGCGGCTCTGGCCGTGGCCTGGGCAGTCCGCTGGGCGGCTTTGGCCGCCTGCTGTGTGGTCTTGATACTGGCCTTCGCGGTTTTTTCCGCCGTCTTGATGGATTTGCTGGCGGTTTTTACCGTCCCTTTGGCGGTAGCGGACGCCTGCTTGATGGTCTTGCGGCCCCTGTCCACGGTTTTAATGCTTTTCTTTCCCCGATCCAGGGTCTTGACGGCCCCGCGCTCCTGCCGGAGCGTCCTTACCGGCTCGGAGATCTTGTCCGCCGTCTGCCGGGTTTTCCTCGCCGCCTGCTTCTTGGCTTGTTTTTTCGGTTGTTCGGCTGCGGCTTTCCGCTTCTGGATATTCTCCTTGACCTTGGAAATGTTCTCCTTTGTGGTCTTTATCCCTTTGCGGCCCTGTTTATCAAACTGGTGGATCGCTTCATGGGTGACGCTATCCACCCCGGAAGAAAGACGGTCGGACGCATACTCGCCGGGGGAGCTTTCCGCCGCATACAGGCTGTGGTCGGCATTATCCCTGGTGCGGATATACGCCTCCTTCATCCGTTCAGAAGCAACCGCCGCTTTGTCAATGGCCTTAATGCCTTTTTCTGCGATATTCCTTGTCTTAATGCCCTTGCCCATGGGCTTCACCTCCTTTCCAGGGCGGGTGCGCCCTTATTTCTCCAGCAGCTTTGCCACAACCACCATCCGCCCGTTTGTCCGGGAATACTCGCAGGTGGAAAGGGTGATAAGCTGGTCGCCATATTCCGCGCTTACGCTCGTTTCGTAAAGCGCCAGCGCCTTGCACTCGGCAATAAATCCGTCAAAAGCCCCGGCGCTCTCCGCATTGACAAAGTGGTAATACTTGAAGCCTTCCTCCGAGTAGGCTACCGTCTTAAAGGCGGCGATCACCTCATATTCGCCAAAGCTGTCCAGGGTATCAAAGCGGATGGTCTTGTGTTCCCGGTAAAAATCCTCGCTCTCATACTTGCACAGGTCGGAGAACATACTGCCGTTGTTCATGTGGTGGCCGTACAGCACCAGGTTGTCGGAAATGCCGACGTCGCAGTTTTCCTGCATATAGGGCACCCCATAGCTGCTATACGACTTATCAAAAGCGTGCTTCAGATAGAAATTGGGGGTATCCTTAGTCTGCATGACCGGATAATCAATCCGGGTGCCGGGAATGGAAATCCAGCCCACCAGGTCGCTGTTCTGGGCGTACACATCCGCGTACTTTTCAAAAGCCGTAAGTTCTTCCGGCTTTGGGGCCGGGTCGTCGGCAAGTTCCAGCGTGGGCGGCTCTACATCTTCCTTAACCAAATCCGCCACTTCTGCAAAGGCTTCGGCGCTCTGCTTCTGGTCGAGGTATTCACGGGCCAGCATAGCCCCGGAGAAAAGGAACAGGGCGGCGCAAAGGGCCGCCCCTGCAATCATCAGTCTGCTTTTTGCTTTATCGCTCATGTTTCACCCCTCCTTATGCTTATCGCGCCTGTTCTTTACTGGCTGCCTGGCGGCGCTGCCCCTCTGGGGCCGGTTTCAGCCCCCGCAGCTCGGTTTTTACGGAAGATTTTTCGCCGCCTGCTTTTTCCGCAAGGCGGCCCGCGCCGCGCTCCATCTGGGCAAAGGTTTTGCCGCAGGACGCAAACAGGCCCCGCAACCTGGCAAGCGCGCCCTTGTCGGCCTCCAGTTCCTGGGCCTCCAGGGCCTCTTTTCCCGCCAGGGTGCGCCCAGCGTTTTTCATGTGGCCGCCCGCCTGGTGCAGCTCATCCCGAATCACATCCAGTTTCCCGGCGCATTGCTCCATCGCCTGGCTTGCGTGGGAAAAACCGCGCTCCATGCGGGAGAGGACGGCGGGGATACGCAGCGCCTGCACCGCATGGCGCAGGGCGGCGCGTCCCTTTTCCTGAAACGTCCCCAGCATACGCCCGGCAGCGGAGACGAAGTTTGTCCTGGCCGTGGAAAGCATGGCCTTTCCCTGGCGGATTTTTTCCTCCGCCGTCCCCACAAGCTGGGCGCACTGTGTGCGGATTCCCTTGTTGTGGAGCTTTTCCACTTCCAGGCGCATAGCCTTCATTTCGTCCATCATCTGCGACAGCTTTTCTTCCATACCGTCGATATAGCCCACCAGGGCCTGCACTTCTTCCTTCTGCTTGGAAAGGCTGTGCTGCTCCAATACGGAGAGAAGTTCAATAATCTGCGGATGTTCCCGCAGGGCAAGAGCCGATTCTGTCATGGTTCATTCCTCCATTCAAACGTATTATCGCGCCGGTTCCGCCTGCTTTTTCGCAGGCGGCAGCTCCCGGCAGTATTCCGGGTAACGGATCTTCACGCCCTCCATAAAGTAAGGCGCAAACTCGCAGCAAAACAAATCCTCCGGGGAGTAGGCGTTGCTGTGATCCGGGTCGGTATAACCGTTCCAGAGGTTGAAAGCAAGGCGGCACACCCGGACGGTGCCGCTGGTCTGCCAGCCGCCGTGCATACCCTCCGGGTCAATGCAGTCCTGCTTGAAATCAAACATCTGGCGGATGTTTGCCCGCGTTTCCGGGGCAATCCCCATCACATAGAAAAAGGCCCGGTGGTAACAGTCGTTCCTCCGGGCCTCGCCCATCATATCCAAAAAGAAATCCCGGTGCTCCGGGGACGCAAAACGGATATTGCTCATGCGGGCACCTCCTCGCCGCCAAATACACCCTCGCCGGGCTTGGTGGTCATCAAAGCGTAAAGCCTGGTATCACGGGGAAAACGGTTGATGAACGGCACCAGGGCGCTGCCATACCGGATGAGGCCGCAGCCCGCGTCCGCATTGGTAACGTAGCTCATCTGCTCATTGGAAATGTTCAACAGCTTCGCCAGCTTTGCCCGGTCGGACGCGGCCTGGCTCAACATCACAAGGAACTCGGAGTTGGAGAGCATGGTGCTGGCCTGGACGGAATCCAGCAGGTACTCCACATTCTGGGTGATAGCCGTGGGATAAGCGCCACGCTTTCTGAACTGCCGCCATGCGCTGTTAAAGAAAATGCCGCTTTGCTCATTTTCAAACATCACATGGAACTCGTCGATGAACACATGGGTGCGCTTGCCCCGTTTCCAGTTGAGGGTGACGCGGTTGAGGATGGTATCGGTGATGACCAGGGAACCGGCAGGCTTTAGCTGCTCGCCCAGGCCGTGGATGTCAAACACCACATAGGGCTTGCTCAAATCCACGGTGCTTTCCCGGCCAAAGATGTCCAAAGAGCCGGTGGTGTAAAGCTCCAGGGAAAGGGCGATCTCTTTGGCCTTGTCCTCCGGCTGCTCCAGCAGCTTCCGGCGCAGGTCGCAGAGGGTGGCGGCCCGCCCGGCTTTCTCCGCCTCCGGGTACACCAGGGCGGTGCAGCGGTCGATGATGGATTTGTGCTGCGGCCCCACGCCGCGCTTGTCGATCTGCTCGATAAGGGACATGACAAACTGGCTTTTTTCTACAATCGGGTTGTTTTCCCCGTAGCCCTCCACCATATACATGGCGTTTAAGCGGTCTTTGCCGCCCGCCACCAGATGGGCCACCGTGGCTTTTTCCCGGCCCAGGGTTTTGACGAGCGCGCCAAACTCACCCTCCGGGTCGCAGATCAGAATGTCATCGTCGGCATAATCCGGATGGAGCATGAGGAAGGCGATCAGCTCCTTTACCGCAAACGATTTGCCTGCGCCGGGAACGCCCAGATAAAAGGCCGACTGGTTCAAGAGGTTCGCCTTGTTGCAAAGGATCAGGTTATGGGAGATGGCATTCTCGCCAAAGTAAATGCCGCCCTTGTCCTGGATTTCCTGTACCTTAAAGGGGATGAACACGGCCAGGGATTCCGTGGTAAGAGTGCGGAAGGCGTTGATTTTCCGCGCACCGATGGGCAGGGCGGTGTTCAGGCCGTCGAGCTGCTGGAACTTGAGCACCGCAAGCTGGCACATATGCTTTCTCGCCACAGAAAGCACCGCCTCGGTATCGCTGTCAAGCTGCTCCTTGGTGTCGGCGGTGATGGCCAGGGTCATCACCGCGAACATCATCCGCTGGTCGCGGGTGGTGAGGTCGTCCAAAAACTCCTTGCTTTCCTTGCGCTGCAATTCCATGTCGTAGGGCACCACAGCAGAGAAGTTGTTGTTGGCGTTCTGGCGGCGCTGCCAGTTGGTGATGTTGGTTTCCACACCCAGCAGGCGGTTTTCCACCTCCCGCACGGCTTCATCCGTGGGAACCGGCACAATGTCGATGGAGAACATCAGGTTGCGGGCCATATCGGTAAGCTCCGTTACCATGTTATCCTTAATATAAGAGGCGTAGTCTTTGAGGAACAGCACCCGGCAGAACTTATCGCCCAGCTTCAGATAGTCGCTGTTTTTCTCGATCCCGTCCGGGCAGATATAGTCCTTGAAGCTGTGGCCCCGCTTCATCATCTCGCGGGCGTTGAAAACAAACTCGGATTCTTCGCCCTGGCGGTAGAAGTCGTGCAGGATACGCAGGCGCTCGGTGGCGTCCAGCTCCACGCACTTGGAACCCAGGGCCGCAAAGTGGGAAATGAGGTCGGCTCCCACGCGGGCAAAGTAGGCGCGGGCCTCCTCGACGTCCTTCTTTACCACGGAGATGGTGATATACTTTTCCTGCATAATGCCGTTGGCTCCGGTGGCCTTATCCAGCATAAGATGGTTGTATTCCCCACGGTACTCGTCCCGGAAATCCCCCTGTACGGGCATGAGGATGGACGTTTCAAAGCTGGCCTTGTTCAAGCGGCGGTTGTTGATGGTGATTTTCGTCACCGCGCCGGAGTCCAGGGAATTGAGCAGCTCCGAGTAGGTGAGGAACATGGATTCCTTGTCCTCCCGGCTGGCTACCAGGTAGTTGATGTCCGAAAAGCGGTAGGTTTTGGAGAAGCGGTTGCCGGCCAAAAAAATGCCGTCCGGCCAGATACGGCGGACGGGGATCACATCCTGCACCTTCCGGGGGACGGTATAACGCTCCTTTTCCTGTTTGGACATGGTTTTGATGGTCTTAATCATGCTTGGCCTCCTTCCGTTTGTGAAAATGCTTCGGCTCTTTGGGCTGCCGTTTGACGGGACGCCCGGTTTGCAGCCCTTCAATGGTATCTTTCAGCGCCGCGTAGTAGTAATTGCTGTCCTCAAACTTAAACTCCTTCGGCTCCAGCATTTCCGAGCGCAGCCACGCCCAGATGAATTGTTCCGCCGTCATGCCATGGTAGGTGACAAAGCCCAGCATGGCAAAGGGGGCCGCCCCCAAAATGCACATCCAGGACAGGGTTTCCACGCCGAAGTAGGGGCGCAGGATAAAGTAAAGGCCCACGGCCACGCCGCAGGCGAGAACAGAAAAAATGAACTGCCGCATGGACAGTCCAAAAAACATACTCTCCGTGTAATTACGGATTTCCCGGTTGATCTTGACTTCCAAAATATCACCTCACAATCACTTCGCCGGTTTCCAGGTAAACAATGCTGCTCTTGGGGATATAGGCAAAGCCCAGCAGCCGGTCGCCCACGGTAAAAATCTCGTCTGGAGCCGCTTTGGAGAAGTGGCCCACAATCCCTTTTTCTGCGGGCAGGTCGTAATCCTCCGCCATCGGGATGGCGGTTCCGTCAATCAAGTGCAGCACATAGGTTTGATAACGCATTTGTTTTCCTCCTTTTTACAGGCCCATCATCTCGCGTACCACGCGGTCGGCCATTTTCACCGCGCCCACGAGGACGAGCATATTAAAGACCAGTTCCCCGATATAGCTCCATACCTGCGTAACTGCCGCCGCGTTGGGGTCAATGGCAGGCGGGGCCGCCGCGAACAGGGAAAAGATAATGCAGGCCAACACGATGATGGCACCTTCCAAACACACGGCGGCATAGCTCTTGATAAAGCTCTTTCCCACATTCTGCGTCGGCTCCCCGGCAAAGGTGGAGAGGGGAACCGGTGCGATGGCCGTATAAAGATATAATTTGAAAAAACGCCCGTAGACGGTCATTATCATAATGAAGCTGAGAACCGTGATAAACAGCCCGCCGATGAGCGTGACCGCCCAGAGGGGGATGCTCTCGAAAAAGCCGCAGCTTTCCACCGCCGTGACAATCTCCTGGGGGAGAACCGTCTGCTGCGCGGTTCCAAAGCCCGCCGCGTTCATAATGGTGGAAACAAGGCCCTGGACAATGTTAAAGAGGGCCATCATCAGCTCCAGCCCATAGGTCACGACGCCTTTGGCAATGGCAAACCGGATAAATAGCTTCAGCGCGTGCTCCGGCTTTTTGACCTCCGCAAAACTGCCGCAGGTGCGCATGACGCCCACCACAAAGAACAGTACCAACAGGGCAAGGCCGATGGCCCTTACTGCGTCATGGATGTTGACAATAACGCCCCAGATGGAGCCGCCCTTAAACTGTTCCGGGCTTTGGGTGATGAGCTGCCAGATCTCGGACAGGTACTTATTCCAGGTATCGAGGGCATTTTGTAAGTTCTGGACTACCCAGTTATCGGACATTCCGCTACCTCCTTTCCAGCAGCGGTAAGGGACGGGCCGCAGCGGCCCGCCCCCGCACTGCCGTATTTTCGCTTATCGTCCGCCGCGCTCCTGCGGATGGCGGACAATGCCGTAAACATCATCCACAAAATACCGTCCGACAAAGGGGTTGAAGATCGCGTGGCATTTTACGCCGCCCACCTCGGCCAGGTAGTCGTTGTCCCCCAGGCGTTTGAGGATGGTTGCCTCGCCCAGTACGTTCTTTTCCCCCTGCTTCAAAGAGTGGATATAGCACTCGCATTTCAGATTCATAGCGATACTCCTTTCCGCTGGAAAATCAGCCCGTAATGAGCGTGAGGATTTCCTTGGCAAACGTAATCACGACGCCGCCAGCTAAAGTGAGGAAGCCGTTGGCCCGCTGGCTGGGGTCGTGGCTTTTCAGGGAAAGGCCGATCTGTACCACGCCAAAGCCCAGCAGGATCATACCAATGGCCCGGATCAGGCCGAAAAGTAGGGTAAGCGCCCAGCGCCTTACCGCATTACTACGGCAGGTTTCCAAACGCTCCCCTCCGAACCGTACTTACACATCTCTGCGTATACGGCTCTCCAGAAATCAGTCTAATTTTCCTGCGTGCAACAGGTCATGGCAAGATACGCACAATGCCATTGTTTTCCTCTTACGTCCAATCATGGCACGTTCCCATGCGGCCTTGCCTTTCAAATTTTTGAGTTTTCTAACGTGATGAATTTCCAAATCCACATCTTCTGCACCGCACCATTCACATTTTTTGGCTTTCAGTCTCGTGATAAGGCTGTTGGCACTTGTACGAAAATATTCGTTTGGCATGGAATCAACGTTACCAGTTGCGGGTGTCTCCACATGGCGGAACCCTTTGTTGTAGAACAACAATGTCTTCCATCCCTTTTTTGTCTGGTACTTGACGCCGAAATCCTTACCAATACGGTACTTATCTCTGATTTCCCCAATGTGTGCCTTGTATTTTGCGCCAAATGTCTTGAACATACTGAATTTCATCACATAGTTGAAATTATTCAGCACCGAAACATTGTTGGCAATCTTATAATAATTGTACAGCCCACGAATTTCAGCGTTGTACTGTTTCAGGATTTCAAGGTCATCGAGGTGTATCAGGTGGTTTCTGTGGACGGGTTCCCAAACTTCTTTGTTTCCGTTGCGTACGTCATAGTGAATTTTGAGCGCACCGTATGACATCAGCCGTTTCACCCATTTTTCCTTTGGAACGTATAGCATGATTCGCCCACTCTTGGAGCGGCGGGTAAATCCTCTTGCGTCCTTTTTGGGCGTGACTGTTTTACAGGAGAAAATCTCATAACTGAGAAAATGCGCCTTGTCTTTTGAATGGGTTATCAGCGTTTTTTCCTCCGACAGGTCTAAGTGCAGGGTGCTTTTCAGAAATATGCCCACATCATGCTTTAAGATTTCCGCCTCCTGTTTGGAACCAATCACGCCGATTAGGAAGTCATCCGCATAGCGAACGTACACCACACGGCGATAAGATTCATCCATCGGGTCGCCGCACTCCAGGCTCATCATCTGCTTGCGAGTTTGTTTCATTTCTTCTCTGGCAGCCATTTTCTGCTCATCCGTCAATCCGTCCCATTTATCTTTGCTGTATTTCCGCTGTTTGAGATATAGAAAATGTCCTAATTTACCCTGATAAGCCTTACTGCGTCTGCGGCATTTCCCTGTATTGAAGCCTTTGGCATATTCGTCCATGAAAGTATCCAATTCATTCAGGTAGATGTTCGCAAGGATTGGACTGATAATAGAACCCTGTGGAGTGCCAGAATAGGTGTTGTGGTAAACCCAGTTCTCCATATATCCAGCTTTTAGAAATTTCCAAATCAGACCGATAAAATGCTCATCTTTGATTCTTCTGCGGAGAATATCAACAAGAACGTGGTGGTCAACATTGTCAAAACAGCCTTTGATGTCACCCTCAACAAACCATTTCACCCCTGTAAATCTCTTTTTGACCTCTAAAAGTGCTGTGTGGCAGCTTCTATGCGGTCGGAATCCATGGGAATGGGTGGAGAAGGTTTCCTCGTAAATGCTTTCCAGTATCATTCGGATAACTTCCTGCAACAGCTTGTCGTTGAAAGAGGGAATACCCAGAGGACGCTTCTTCTGCGGATTGCCCTGTTTGTCGATATAAGTTCTGCGGGCAGGGTGCGGCTTATAGCTGAAATCTTTTAGTGACGTTATTAACGTGTCAATTCGTTTGGTACTCATTCCATCGATTGTCAACCCGTCTGTTCCCGCTGTGAGGTTGCCTTCCTTTGCATAGATGTTCTGATAAGCGAGCAGGTAAAACTCCGGGTTGTACAAGTTGCGGTATAGCCGTTCATAGCGATACTCGCAGCTGCACGCTTTGGATTTTAGACTTTCCAATACATTTACAGGACTTCTCATAATGCCTCACGCACCTTTCCTTAATTTGTATTGGCTGATTTCCTGCCGCCCTTCGCCATGTGCAAAGCTTTCCCTTGCTCGGACTACTACGGCGGCTCCGTTGCCATGCCGGATTTTCAGGCCCTATGGCCATAGCCTTTTAAGGCGTTCCGGTTTAGGCAATCCCCGTTTAGGTTTACTGGACATGGCTTGTTGTGATGTCGGAGTGGGGTTTTCGTCCTTTTCCGCTTATTGCGGTTGGTCGCCACGAGTATGACGCAACAGGTCACTTCATCTTACCTGTTGCCGTGGCGCACAGCTTTTCAACCATCCTTCGCTGTCGGCTCTCGCTATGCCCCCTCGGACTGCCCATCAAGCAGTTTAGCTTTCACCCTCATTCACAACATTTCATCTTGCCGTTCAGTCGTGGGTAGATGGCTTTCCCAACTTACGACGTTCCCAATATGCTACACTCCCCGTCAGGTTTCCCATCAGGATAAATTGGGTGATAACAGTGCGGCGCTTTTGCGCCGGTTATACTTTTACACCGCCGCCTTGCCAAAGGCGGAATCCTACATAAACCCACACGACAGATATTGGGATTATCTGCCGCTTACGGGCGCACTGAAATCGCTGAGGTTGTTGATAACCGTCAACGGGTCGCTGGCGGCAAAGGCCGTGGTAGTGCAGCAGCACAACATGAGCACCAGGGCCGTGTAAACGGCAAAGGCGCTTTTGCCCTTTCTGCCCATGGGCAGGCTGCGGGTTTCTTTCTTCTTGTTAAACAGTTTCATTTTGCTTTTCCTCCTTGAATTGAAAGATTTTCTCCATGTCCTCATCGGACAGAAGTTCACAAAGGGTTTCCGGCTCCTTGATTTTTGCAAGGTCGCCGGGGGTAAGGCGGCCAATAGCCATATCCGCTACGGCGTTTTCGGTGCCGCCATGGGTATAGACCGGTGCGCCGCCATCGGTGGTGTACTTCACATTCGGGTGCTTTAGCAGGTCGTACTTCTCATCCATCAGCGGCGGCTCCCCACGGATAAAGAGCAGCGCCAGGTTGTTGTCCAGCATACGCACCTCATCCGGGGTCAAAAGCTCCCGGCCCGTGATCTGGTTGTTGGTGGAGTAGCTGCCGGAATGGCCGGTGCTCTTGCCGTAAGTGTCCAGCCAGAGGGTGCTTTTGCCCAGGTAGTTCTCGGAGATCAGCTTGTGGGTGCTGGTTTCGTTGCCGCCCAGGTACAAAAACTCGTCGCAGTTGCCCATGATGGATTCCCATTGTTTTTCATACAACGCCTTGAGCTGGGCGATGTTCTGGATGATGATGGACACCGAAATGTTCCGGCTCCGCATGGTGGCCAGCAGCTTGTCGAAGTCGTCCGGCAAGCTGACGTTGGCAAACTCGTCCATGAGGAAATGCACCGGCACGGGCAGGCTGCCGCCATGCACCCGGTCGGCGCTGTAAAACAGCTCCTGGAAGGTGCTGGCGTAGAGCAGGCTGACTAAAAAATTGAAGCTGCTGTCATTGTCGGGAATCAGCGCGAACAGCGCCACCTTCTTTTCGCCGAGGGACGCCAAATCCAGTTCGTCCGTGGCGGTAAGCGCGGCCACGCTGGACAGGTTAAACTTCTCCAACCGTGCGGCAAGGGTGATCTGGATGGATTTTAAGGTCTTGGCGCTGCCGGAACGGTAATCCTTGTAATACTTCACCGCGATGTGGTCGGGGGAGCGCATTTCCAGGCGCTCAAACAGTTCGTCCAGCGGCGATTGATAGCTGTCGTCGTCCTCCCGCACCTCACCGGCCCGGAGCATTTCCATTATCATCGCGAAGTTTTTTTCATCCTCCGGCGCTTCATAATGGAGATAGAAAACCAGCGCCATGAGGAGCATACTGGCCGCCGTGTCCCAGAAGGGGTCGTTTGACTGGCTCCCTTTTGGGGTGGTGGATTTGAACAGGTTTGTGACCATTTTCTGCACGTCGTTGTCGTTCTTCAGATAGGCGAAGGGATTGTAACAATGGCTTTTCTCCATGTTCAGAAGGTCTACCACCTTGATCTCGTAGCCCATCCGTTCCAGCAGGCCCCCGCAGTCGCGCAGCAGTTCGCCTTTACAGTCCAGCACAAAGTAAGAGACATGGGACGCCTGGAGCAGGTTGGGCTTTGCATAGAACCTGCTTTTTCCTGCTCCGCTGCCGCCGCATACCAGGGAATTGAGCGTCCTGCGGTGCTTTTTCCCGTCCAGCCCCATACGGACGTGCTGGGTAAAAATGCGGTTTTGAAACGGGTCTTTATCCCGGTATTTCTTATTCACGGCCCGCGGATCGCCCCATTTGGCAGAGCCGTGTTCTTCACCCCGTCTGTAGTTGCGCCGAGAAGAAAGATAAATACCAATACCCAGCCCATAGGCGGCAATAAAAATGAGGACAGCTTTTACACTGTCCTCGCACCACACGATTTGGAATGGATGGTTCATTGCCGCAGGCAGGGCGTTTACAATTTCCGAAAGGCCTCCGGAAAGGGACGGCGCAATCAAAAGGGCAAACCAGACTACCGGGATCAGCCCCAGGGCATAGAGCCAGGGGCCGCCCGCCTTGTTATCGGGCTTCATCCCGGCGCTTCGCTTTCCTGTCTTTTTGGGATGGGGCGTCAATGGTTTTTAAGAGCACATCTTCTACCGGGCCAGGGTCGCGCTGTTCCTCCAGCAGATCGTTGCGCAGCTCGTTGAGGGCGCGGATCATAATCCCGTGCTCGTAGCTGTCCAGGGTGAGGACAACCTTGTCCTGTCGTTCCATTTTTCAAAACCTCCTTTACCGTTCCTGTTCCTTCTGCCTGCTGGCGCGGGTAAGACCCATGGCCCGTGCCATGCGCCCGTTCATCTCCTTGAACGTATCGCGCATATCGGTGAGGGCTGCCGGAACCTCCTCCCTGGGGTCTTGCCCCTGGAGTACGCCGTCCAGCCTGGAGATGTCGTATCCCTTTACGTCTACGCCGTACCGCTGGCAGAGCATATAGCTGACGGCGTAGGCTTTGTAGCCCTCCGCCTCGCGGGAATAGCCCTCATGGTTTTTGGCAAGCTGCACATTGGCCGCCTCCAGGGAGACGCAGCGGAAAATGTCCGGCGCGTCCATGCCCTTTTTTACCAGGATGGCGTTTTGCTCCGGGTCATACACGGCCCCGCGCCCCTGGGGCAGTTCGTCCACTGCCCGGATAGGCACCGGGGAACTGGCGATCAGCCCTTTTAAGAGCAGGCGGTCGTCGTAGCTCACCTGGGGCTGGGCTTCATCCCGCGCCGTGGTCTGGGCAATATCAAAGACTTCCTTGGCGTAAAAGTTCTGGCCCACGCTGCCGTCCTCGCGCCGGTACGCCTTGCCCGGCTCTAAAATAATGATGGGCAGTCGTTTTTCATCCTCCAGAACCTCAATCCCCTGGGATTCCCATTCCTTACGGCCACCCACACGCTGGGCGGCAGGGTATTGCTGCCCGATAAGGATGGCGTTGCGGGCCGAGTGGAAGGGGAAACGGCTTTGCGTATCCAAATATGCCTTCATATCGCCGCGCCCCTCGGAAAACGCCCCGAATACCCCGTCCAGGGCAGCGTAGGCTTCTTTCCGCTGCTTTTCTTCTTTCACCTGCCACCATTGCTTTTTCGGCTTTTCTGCCTGCGGCTCCGGTTTGCGGGGAACCGTCTCATTTTGGGGCTGCTGTTCAAACAGATCGTCAAAGTTATTCATGACCGATTACCTCTCTTTCGATTTTGGCTTCTTTCTGGGCTTGGGCGGCTGGTGCCGCGTAGTTTTCTGGGCCGCCTTTTTCCGGGGCGCAGCTGGTTCTTCGTGATGAGGGGCCTCCGCCTCTTTCTTCCGCTGGGCCTGGATGTCCCGAAGCTCCTGCCGCACGGACGGCTTTTCCAGCCCATCAGAAGTACCCCTTGCGGAGCTGCTGCTGTTCTCTAAGGTAGGCGCGGACGGATGGGATTTTTCCGCCGCTGGGGCAAAAGGGGCGTTCTTTTCCGCTGCCGGGTTCTCCGGCTGGGCTTTTTCTTTCTGGGTTGGCTTTTCCATCAACTCGTCGATGAGCAGATCCTCCTCGCTCTTTTCCGGCGCGGCCTTCTCCGGGGCTGCCGGTTCGCTTCCGCGCTCCTCGCGGGATTTCTCAATATCTTCCTTAATCGAAGCCGTATCCACCACCGTGAGCTTGAACTTCTCCACGATCCGGTTGGCCCGTGCGGCGTCGTCTTGGAATACCAGGATGTCGATGGTGTCATCCTCCTTCCGTACCGGGATAGGTGCATAGAGAATCCCGTACCCCTTGGCCTGCCTGGCAAACTCCGGGCAGTCCTCTTTTTTAATGGTATAGACCTTCAAAGGGCGCTTTTCCCGCAGCATGGTTTCAATGCGGGCTTTGCCCTTGGTCTTTTTCTGGTCTTTCAGTACCGTGTAAAGGGCGGCGGCCAGATTTTTCGCGGCTGCGCCGGTGATCTTGAGGGCGACTTCCGCGCCCTCCAGGCTCATGCGTACCACTTGCTCCGCCGCGTCGCCTGAGTTATACATCAAAAATCATCTCCTTTCGGTTGAGCGGCCCGCCCGTTCCGGCTCCAGACGGCCTTTTTCCGTTTTCCCGGCTTGCTGTTCTTCGCGGGCGGCCCGTATCTTATCCTTGATGGAAGCAGAGCGCAGGGCAATATCCCCGCACAGCTTTACCTCCCGGCGCAGCTCCTTGACCTGTGCCGTAAGGACGGCAATCTCCGTCCGGATCTGCTCCTGCCTGGCGGGGTCGCCCAGCACCGCCCTGGTGCGCTGTTTCCGGTACAGGCTTTTCCGCTGTTCCGTTATGCTGGAAAGCCGAGATTCCATATCAGCTTGATAGGCATTGAGCTGCTCCAGGGTGTCAATACGGTGGCGGGAAAGCAGCCGCGCCTCGTCGGTAAGTTCCTCTGCCCGGATCAAATCCTCCCGCAGCGCGTGGGGCACATGGCCCGTCTGGCGGTTCTGCTTTTTGGGGAACACCCCCAGCAGGTAGCAGTAGTGGAAGTAGAGAGCGCGGAACCCCGTCGCCTTTTTGGCCTGTTTCAAGTCCCCGTGGAGCCTGCACCGTTTCGGCTCCGGCGTTTGTTCCCGCTGGGGGCGGCTCTGGGCCAGAATCCGCCTGCGGATGTTCTCCAGGGAATAGCCCTCGCCAAAGTTGCGCGCAAGTTTCCTGCCGTGGGGCCGGTCGTAGGGGCGCACCGTAATGTCCTTGCCCACCTTGATGTCGTAGCCCATCTGCCGCAGATGATAAAAAAATTGCCGTTCCGTCATCGACTGGCGGATGGCAGCGTCCACATCGGCTTTGATAAGGGAAAGGTAGGTGGGGCGGCCTTCCTGCTCGGCCCGCCATTCCCCGTAGTGCTTGGATTTTCCGCGCTGGGGGTTTTCAATGACGGACAGGCCGTATTCCCGGCACAACCGGTCGGATTCCCGCTGCATGGCAAAGTAGTCCTTTTCGCTGCGGTAATACTTGATCCCGTCAACGAAAGATACGGTGTTGACAACAAAGTGGTTGTGCAGGTGATGGGCTTTGTCCAGATGGGTGGCCACCAGCACCTGGTATTTTTCACCCCACAGTTTTTTCGCCAGGGCAAGGCCGATCTCATGGGCCAGCTCCGGCGTAGCCTCGCCGGGGGCAAAGCTCTGATAGCCGTGGTAGGCCACAGTCCCGTCCTCCTTTCCAAACCGCTTTTTCACCGCCATCATCTCGTCGCGGGCAGTAGAGGGGCTGCAATTCACCCCGGAGACAAACCGCTGCATGACCGGCGCGCCTTCTTCATCGGGCGCAATCCGGCCCGTTTTCTCCTGCCGGGCAGCGTACTCGATCACGTCCGAAAGGCCCTGGGCCTCCTGGCCGTCCATGCCCTGCTTTTCAAAGGCGGCGGGGTTTTCTGTTTTATCCGGGTTCTCCACATAGATGAGCACTTTCCCCAGCCAGCCCTTTACCCGCCAGATAGATGTCGTGGCCATGGTTACTCCATTGGCCTGGGCAGGATCACGGCTTTGGTGATGTCGCGGACGAGCCGGTCAAACTTTTTTACTTCCTCATCGTAGCGGCGCTCATCAATGACGCCCAGCACATGGGCTTTCTGGGCGATCTGGTTTAGGTTGTTGCCCACGCCGTGCAGCTCCCGCATGAAGTGGTAATAATCGGGCGGCGGCGCGTCCTGGGGGACGACGCCGTTAATGAGATGGCGCAGGTAAACCTCTTGGGAAAGCCCACTTTTGCGTACCGCTTTCATAAAGCCCTGGTATTCCTTGTTATCGAGCCGCACCTGTACGCGGCAGTTTCTTTTCCTCATTCCTTGTCCTCCTCATGGTAGCGGCGGTTGATTTGAAGCAGGCACATTACCAGTACGCCGCACACGCCGCCCAGCAGAAATCCAATGGCAAAAAACAATCCTTCCATAGAAAACCTCCATTCTTTCAAAGGGGTATTAGGGGGCGCTCCCCCTAACAAGCGGTGTTTGGGCGACCAAACACGATGCTTGCTGGTACATACACGTTCCATTCCCCGCAGGGGAATCGCAGATGTCCGAAAAAACAATTCATCGTCCATCCCGGTCGCGGCTTCGGCCCCTGGGATAAAACTCCACGTCCTTGAAGCTCTCCGCGTCCAGGATATATTCGCCGTTTTTCCAGTTATCGGCCACTGTCCGGCGGGCCTCCTCGCGGCTTTCCGCCTCCACCGTGACCGTCATTTCCAGCGTCTCGCGGATGGTAATGTCGTACTCTTTCATCGTTCCAGCTCCTTTCCTTTTGCGCTGCGGATGGGAATCTCCAGCCGGTGGCAGAGAAAATCATTGACGTCTTTCCCCTGGGGCGGCGGGCGGTTTTTCACCTCGTACCCTTCGGGAATAGCCGCCAGGATGGCCTTGGCCGCCAGCCTGCCGGGGCCGTCGTTGTCCAGATGGAGATAGAGGGTTTTTACATGGGGGTGATCCTCCAAAAACCGGGTGAGGGCGGCGGGCAGCTTGCTTTCCTCGATCTTTTTCTTCGGCTGGTAAATCCCGGCCAGGGATAACAGGTTGTGCCGCCGCCAGTCCATCCCGTCCAGCTTGCACAGGGTGGCGTAGGACATGACATCAATGGCGCACTCGCACAGATGGACAGCCGGGTTTTCCACGCAGGCGGGCAGGGCAA
Organism: Owariibacterium komagatae; assembly: GCF_045865535.1. Taxonomy (GTDB): domain Bacteria; phylum Bacillota; class Clostridia; order Oscillospirales; family Ruminococcaceae; genus Ruthenibacterium; species Ruthenibacterium komagatae. The sequence goes on along the minus strand of NZ_AP031406.1, from coordinate 1,483,326 downwards.
AGGAATAGTGCTTGTCGCTGCCGCTTACATCCCCGTGGAACCGGGCTTCGCCAATCCCCCGCAGGCAGCCGAACCGCGCTTTCCCGGCTTTGTCAAAGCCCACAAATACCACGTTGCCGTGGCCCTTGTTCCGGCTCTCATAAATCCGCCCGGTCTTAATGCAGTAGTCCAAAATCTCCTGGTCAATGCCCCGGCCCGCAAGATATTGGAGCATGGCCCGGTTATCCGGGGCGGGCGGCGGCAAAAGCAGGCGCTTGGGCTTTTCCGCCTTTGGGGCGGGCGCACGGGACGGCGGCGGGATGGACGCCCTGCCGATGACGGCCTCCATGGCCTCCATAAAAGAGCAGCCCTTGACTTTGATGAGGTAGTCCAGCGCGCTGTACCCGCCGATCCCACGGGAAAACCAGCACCATTTGCCGTTGGAAATCCGCAGGCTGTCATGTTCCCTGGTGCAGTAGACATTGCCGGAAACGTGGACAAGCTCCTGCGGCTCGCAGGCTTGCAGGTAGGTGAATAAGTCTACCTCCCGCGCTTTTTCAATCTCCTCCTGGTTGTAAAAAGGCATAAAAAAATACAGCCCCCTTTCCATAGCCGCAGATTTACCGCCCGCATGGGGCGGCTGGCTATGTAAAGGGGGCGATGTCCTTTTCAGATATGTAGAAGGCCGGCTGGATTGCTCCAGCCGGCACAGGTGTCAACGCTCCAGCCCCACGACTTTCCTTTCCGGGATTTCTTCCCCTTCGTCGGGGCCGTCGTCCATCAGCGTTTTGTCTTTCTCATCCATGTTGAGCAGAATATTCAGCTCTTTCAAACGGGCTGTTTTCTCCGCCAGCTCCTCCTCGCGGGCAAAAGGTGTAGCCAATTCCGTGCGGGCGTTTTCAAGCTGGGTTTTGGTTTCCTCCAGGCTGTTCTGCTCGGCCTGCAGGCTGCCCGCCAGGTTTTCCAGAGCGTTGTCCAGGCGGGTGATATTGCCAAACACATCCGCCCCCAGCGTCACCGTATGGGAAAGAGTGCCTTTGAGTGTGATCCTATACTCATTGCTTCGGCCATCATAGGCCAGCACCATGGAAAAACCCCGGTAGTGCCCCAAAAGAACAGCGTCGGAACCAGTCATGCGGGTGCAAACGTCAATGATAGCCTTGCCTGCGTCCTCTTTTTCAGCATAGTGTTTGCCATCCACCTCCATGCCGCAGAAGCCCTCCTGGGCCTTGGGGTGGGCCGCTACCAGCGCCACATCCTGCTCATAACCCTCGATCCGTTCCGTGAGCCGGGTGATCTCCTCCGGGTACTTGCGGTACACCAGCTCCTCCAGCGCATATACCTGGTTCAAGTGGCTGGCTTTCAGCATATTCAGCCGCGCCACCTCCATATCCAGGTTGCACTTCTCGATAATTAACGGATTGCCGGTGGCCAGCGCCTTGATCTCCGAATAGCTCAGGGCGGTTTCATCCACATCATCCGCCACACGGACGGGGGCCTTGCTGGTCATGATCTGGGCGATAAACTTCTGCTTGTTCTCCACGAGCTGGTAGAGGTAAGCATCAAAGGTGCCCTCGGTGACATAGCGATAGATTTCCACCTCCTCATTTTCATTGCCCTGGCGGACGATGCGCCCCAGCCGCTGCTGAAGGTCGGAAGGCCGCCAGGGGCAGTCCAGGTCATGCAGGGCAATGAGTTTATCCTGGACGTTGGTGCCCGCGCCCATTTTGGCCGTGGAACCCAGCAGCACCCGCACCTGCCCGGAGCGCACTTTGGAAAACAGCTCCTTCTTTTTAGCCTCGCTGTCCGCCGTGTGGATAAAGGCAATTTCTTCTTCCGGGATACCGGCGTCCATCAGTTTCTTTTTTAGGTCGCCGTAAACGCTGAACGAGCCGTCGGTGGTGGGGGTGGACAGGTCGCAGAACACAAGTTGGGCAGAGCGTTTTTCTTTGGTCTGTTCCCAGATACGGTACACATTGCGAGCGCAGACAGCCACCTTGCCGTTAGGATCATCCGGGGCCAGGGGCTGGATCAGCCGCATATCCAGCGCCAGTTTCCGCCCGTCGTTGGTAATGTGCAGCATATTGTCCACATGGGGGTCAACCCCTCCGGCGTGGATCTTCTCGGCCCGTTCCGCCAGCCCCTTTATCATCTCTTTCTGAATTTCGGACGGTTTCATGACTTCCGTGTGGAAGTTGGCTTTAGGCACGGGGAGTTTCAGCATATCCGCCGTCTGGATGTCGGCAACCTCCTTGAAGGCAGCCATCAGCTCCGGCAGGTTATAAAACTTGGCAAACCGGGTTTTTGCCCGGTAGCCGGTGCCCTCCGGCGATAACTCAATAGCTGTAACCGTCTCTCCGAAGTTCCCCGCCCAGTCATCAAAATGGACAAGGCCCATCTCCTGTAACATCCCATACTGCAAATACCGCTGGATGGTATAAAGCTCCACCATAGAGTTGGAAATAGGGGTGCCGGTGGCAAAGATCACGCCGCGCCCGCCCGTCAACTCGTCCAGGTACTGGGTTTTCATAAACAGGTCGCTGGATTTTTGGGCTTCGGTCTGGGCAATGCCGCCCACGTTGCGCATTTTTGTAGCCAAAAACAAGTTCTTAAAATAATGGCTCTCATCAATAAAGAGCCGGTCAACGCCGAGCTGCTCAAAAGTGACCGTATCGTCCTTGCGGCTCTGGTCGTTGAGCTTGGCAAGCCTTGCCTCCAGCGATTTCCGGGTGCGCTCCATCTGCTTAACCGTGTAACGTTCCGCCTTCTGCGCCTTGGCCTGCTCGATCCCAGCCAGGATTTCCTCAATCTGGCGCTCCAAAATGGCCTGCTGGCGCTCCAGGCTCATGGGGATTTTCTCAAACTGGCTGTGGCCGATGATGATAGCGTCGTAGTCCCCGGTGGCAATGCGGCTGCAAAACTTCTTGCGGTTCTGGGTTTCAAAGTCTTTCTTTGTCGCTACCAGGATGTTGGCAGAAGGATAGAGCTGGAGCCATTCCGCCGCCCACTGCTCCGTGATGTGATTGGGCACCACGATCAGCGACTTGGTGCAAAGCCCCAGGCGTTTCATCTCCATGGCGGCGGCCACCATCTCGTAAGTTTTCCCTGCCCCCACCTCGTGGGCCAGCAGGGTATTCCCGCCGTACAGGATGTGTGCGATGGCGTTCACCTGGTGGGGCCGCAGGGTAATCTCCGGGTTCATCCACTCGAACCGGATATGCCGCCCGTCATACTCGCGGGGGCGGACGCCGTTGAAGGTTTCATTGTAAATGCGGCACAGCAGCTCCCGGCGGTCAATATCTTTCCATACCCACTCGGCAAACTTCTGCTTAATCAGTTCCTGCCTGTCCTGGGCAATCGCGGTTTCTTTTTTGTTGAGGATGGGCTTTTTCTTGCCGTTCTCGTCCTCAATATAATCGAATACCCGCACATCCCGCTGATTTAAGATGTGTTCCAGGATGTGGTAGGCGCTCATCCGCTTGGTTCCATAGGTGGTATTGGCCTTGACGTTGGCCCGGTCAAAGTTTTTCTCCGTGATACTCCATTGGCCGGTAGCTTCGGCGCGCAGGATTCTAATGCGGCTCCTGGCCTGCCCGTAAGGGGTAAGCAGCTCCACCATGAATTGCTGGTACACCTCGACGGGCACCCAGTTCGCGCCAATGCGGACGCCGATCTCTCCCGCGCCCAAATCCTGGGGCTGGACAGCCTCCAGGGCCTCCACATTTCTGCGGACGGTTTCCTTTTGCCCGGCTGGGGCCGCCTCCAGGAAGGCTTTTGCCATCCGCAGTTTCTGGCGCACTTTCCCGGAAAGGTACTCATCCGCTGTGACAAAGGGGTAGCGGCCCAGATCCGCCAGAGAAGGCAGGATGTCCTCCGGGTTCTCCGCGCAGCGAATATCCCGGTAGATCACCCCGGCAAGCTCCTGTTCCAGTTCCTCCGGGGATTTCCCCGACAGCTCCGCCATATAGTCCATGTCCACGCGGGCTTTTTCCGAGATGGATACCGCCAACGCTTCACTGGCCGTGTCAACGCTGGTGACAGCCACATGGGGACGGATGGTGCGCTTGGAGAACATATCGGCTTTTCTTTTTAGGCTGCCCTGCTCATCCAGCACTTCGAGAGAGCAGAGCAGACAGTAGCTGGAGTCCTCCGAAAAGGCCAGCTTGTTGCCCCGGCTGCTAATCAGGCCGTACTTGGCGGTGAAGCTGTCATAAAGGGCATTGAGCTTTTGCTGCTCGGCTGCAATATCCTCATCCGGGTAGCCTTCGGTCTGGTACTCAATAAGCCTGCGGGTACATTCCCGCAGCTCGATCATGCCACGGATACGGTTTTCCGCTGTGACGGAGACCTCCACCGGGTGCATGAGGCTGTTTTCCCGGTAGTACACCTGGCCGTCCGCAATCGTATAACTAAAGTTCTTTACATTGGGGTCGGCGGGGATGGAATGATCTTCCTCCTCGTCCAGCTCCTCCAGCTCGTAGGGCTTGATTTCCGCCTGCAAAAACTGGATGGCATTGGCAAGCTGATCGGACAGGTCTTCCCCCTCGCGGGCTTTGCAGGCGCTGTCCGGCCCGAACCGGGTGGATTCCATCACCATGTCGCCCAGAATCATCTCCGGGTGCTGCACGAAATAGCGGTTCATGCGGATTCCGTTTTCATCCGTGTCCAAATGCACCCAATCCGGTTCCAGATCGGTGATGTGGTCGCGCTTTTGCAGGAAAATGACGTCGCTGGTCACTTCCGTTCCGGCGTTCCGCTTGAAGGTGTTGTCCGGCAGGCGGATGGCCCCGATGAGGTCGGCGCGCTGGGCAAGATACCTGCGGACGGCGGAGTTTTCCTTATCCATGGTGCCTTTTGAAGTGACAAAGGCAATCACGCCTCCGGGCCGCACTTTGTCTAACGCTTTCCCGAAAAAGTAATCATGGATGAGCCAATGGTGCTTGTCGTACCGCCTATCCAGCACCTTGAAATCCCCAAAGGGGACGTTGCCCACGGCTACATCAAAAAAGCTGTCGGGCATTTGCACGGTTTCAAAGCCGTTTACGGAAACGCTGGCGTTTTGGTAAAGCTGCTGGGCAATCCTGCCGCTGATACTGTCAAGCTCCACGCCATAGGCTTTGCTGCCCGCCATATCCGCAGGGAGCAGGCCCAGGAAGTTGCCGGTGCCGCAGGACGGCTCCAGGATGTTGCCCTGGGTAAAGCCCATCTGGGACAGGGCCTTGTAGATTCCCCGGATGACCACGGGCGGCGTGTAAAAGGCGGTCAGGGTGCTGGCCCTGGCCGCCGCGTATTCCTCCAAATACAGCAGGGATTTCAGCTCCTCATAGTGGGGGCTGGTTTCCTCAAAGCAGTCCGCAAGGCCGCCCCAGCCCACATAACGGGACAGGATTTCCTGTTCTTCGGGGGTGGCCAGACGTTCCTCCGCTTCGATCTGCTTCAAGGTGCGGATAGCGGCGGCATTGGCCGCGTATTTCTCGCTGGGGGTGCCGTGGCCCAAGGCGTCGTCGGTGATGTGGAAATCATGGCGCTGATCCCTGGAGATTTCCGGGTGCAGGGTTGTGAAGGTAATGCGCTCACGGCGGGGGCGTTTGGGCGGCAGTGGAGCCGGTTCTTCTTTTTTAGGCTGTAAACCGGCCTGCTCCGTGCTGGCTTGTGGTTCCTCTGCGGCAAGCGCCGCCTGCTCGATGGCCCGTTCATCGGGGAAGTCCCCGTAAACCCGCAGCCACCGGCGCTCATTCAAATCGTAGATACCAGCGCCGTCGTAGGCAAAGCCGTCCTCGCCCTCCATCGTTCCGGCCACATATTGCTGCGACGCCTGTTCCGCCTCTGCCAGCGTTTGGTAATCCAGCCGTTCGTCAAATCCATTTTCAAAGTGGTGGTACACCGCAACTTCGTAGGGCGGCTCCATGCGCTGGGCGTAGCGGTCGATGTCCTCCGAGGTGAGCCATTCCGGCTTTTCCGGCAGGGCGGCGTAGAGTTCCCGCATTTTGGCGATCTGCTCCCGCACGTTCCCAGCCCACAAATGCTTTTCCGCACGTCCGCCAGCGCCCAGGAAGTAGTCGCAGTCGGCTTTGAGGCGGCCCAGCAGGCGGTATTCGTCCCCATGGCCGGATGGCATGGCTTCCGCAGCCGGTTCTTCTGCTAACAGCTCGCGCTCGATAAATCCGGCGACATCCTGGCTGTTCCCTTTGCCGCCATGGGAACGGTATTCAGAAATGCCGTCCTCGATCAGCTCATCGGACGCCGCATATCCAGCTTCATCCAGATAGGTTTTGATTTCTTCCCGCAGGGCCTGCTCCGGGGTAAGGGCAGGCGGCAGCGCCTCGATCTGCTCCAGGCAGAGGGCCACATCCACCGCGATTTCTTCCTCCGGGTCGGCATGGTCGAGGAAAGAGCGCAGCAGCTCATAGAGTTCCTCCCGCTGTGCGGGGTCGTGGAGCTGCCGGGCAATATTCTCCACCGCCTGGGCGTCATCCTCGCCGTAGTCCATACGGGAACCGTCAAACTCGCCAATAAGGCGCAGCACCTGGGCAGCCAGTACAGGATAGGGGTCTGGGGCTTCTTCTTTTTGGGGCGGTTCCTGTACCCTGGGCGGCACGGCAGGAGCCGCAGGCTCCTTGTGCTCTGCAAAGAGCGTAAAGGTTCCCTGCCGGAAGGCGGTGAGGTTTTCAAACGCCTGCTGGCGCAGGGCGTACACCCGGTCGCCCTGCGGGGTGGCCTTCCAAATGGGAACCATCATCTGGTGGATTTCCTCCACGCGGGCCGGGTCGTCAAGCTGCGGCTCGATGACCTTCACCGCGTCCCAATAATCGAAGCCAAACGGATAGGGGTGCGGCTGTTCCTGGGGTACGTTCTCGAAGAACGTGCGGATATTCCGGGCAAGCTGGTGCTTTTCATACTGCGGCATGGCAGCCCGGTCGTCCTCGGATAAAAACCGCCTCTGGGCGATCATGGCGCTGACGTGCTTTTCCACGGCGCTCCATTTCAGTTCCACCTTGGCGTAGGGGGCGGCGATACTGCCATGGCTGAAAGAAACGCCTTTGCTGAGCTGGTAGGTCACATCGTCGTTTCCGCCGCCATATCCGCTGTATTCCCCGTGGTAGTGCTTTAGAAAATCCTCCCGTTCCTTGCGGTCTGTATGGTTGCGGTAAAAGGAATACACGGCCAGCCGGTAATCTACGCTGCGTTTTCCGCCGCGCAGAAGGTTGTCGATCTCGTCTGTGGAGATATACAAACGCCACTGGGGGTCATACCCCTCGGCGGCGGTAAAATGCAGCGGCTCCCGCTGTAAATCTGCAAGCTGGGCCTGGAGAGCAAGCGGACGGTAAAAGCGGAACCGCAGAATAGCCGGGTTTTCCTGGTAGGCGGCGGCAAAGGCTTCATATTCTGAGAGGATGGCCTGTAAGCCATCTTCCCGGCTCAAAAGCCCAGCAATTTCTTCTGCCGCCTCCGGGAACCCGCCTGGTTTATCATAGACGGCCCGCAGCGAGGGAAAAAAACGCTTATCTTCATCCTCAATGTCGCGGAACATCAGCAGCAGCCGGTCGGCCAGCGCATTGACTTCATAGCGATCCACCTGGTCAAGTTCGCTCTGGGGCATATACCGGCCTAAATCCAGCAGTTCCCGGATACGGGCCGCCGCCTGTTCCCATGGGATGAGGGCGGCGCTGGAACGCCGAGCGCTTTCACCTTCGGCAATGCGGATTCCCTCGGCGTTATACCAAAGGGCATACTTTTTGCCGTTCAGATAAAAACCCGCGCCGTTCTCGCCATAGTGTTCCGCCAGAAATCGGGCGTTGTCCGGCTTATCTTTTTTGAAGTAGGCGCAGATGATGAGGCGGCTGTGCTTGTGGTTGGAGCCGATACACAGCGCCTCGTCGATCACCTGCTGGGGCAGAGCCGGGTGAGGAAAAACGGATGGCTGCGCTGCGCCCTCCGTCCGGGCTGGCTGCTGAAACGCCGCAAAATCAAAAAGGGACATCTGCTGGCCCTCCTGAGTGGGGAGCCTTGGGATGTCCGTCTGAATGAAGTATTCTTTTTTGTCGATGAGCCGGGCCGTCCATCCGGCTACCAAATCCCACGAAAACACCGATTCCTTTGTGCGGGAAAGGTAAGCGCCTTCCCACATGAGCAGCCCGTCCTCCTGAGGTCTATATCCCAGGCGCTGCCCGTCTGCGATGATCTCGGTAAACCTGTCCTGGTAAGCGGATTTCAGATATTCCGCCCGTTCCTGCTCATCCGGGTGGACGGAAAAGAAAAGCTCGATCTGCTGCTTTTTGTACTTTAGGTCGTCATCCTTGTTGGCGATGACGGCCATGATCTGCTTTTCATCCAAAAGCGCAGGGAGCTGTTCGCCACCTGCGCTTTCTTCCGGTTCATCCTTTAGTTGTAGATCAGCTCCGCCAGCACTGTTTCCTCCGCCGCGTTCTGGATGTTGTTCATCATCTGCACCCATTTCATCTGGTCGCTGGCTTTCAGTTCCTCCGTCACGCCCTGGGCCTTCGCCATCTGCGCTGCGATTTCCTCCATCCGGCGCTGGGCGCTCTGCTGGATCTCCGCCAGATGGCTGGAGAGTTTCCCGCTGGTCAACAGGTTCGTGTAGGTGATCCTGCGGTGCTCCTTGAGGAACCGCCTCCGAAGCAATGCGTATTTCCCATGGGGAACCGGCTCCTCCTGGGGCGGCAGCAGGTTCGGCAGGTTGTAGTCGCCCTGTCTCGTGTATGTGATCTCGGCCATATTCAAAACTCCTTTCCGGCTGTGTGGTTTTCTGTTCAGTTACAGCATACTGGATTTGCGGCTGGGTTTCAAATGTGCGATTTTCTTTTTTCGGCTGTCTTTGCAGGGCAAGGACGGTACGCGAAATCGCAGAAAGGCACATTTGGGAAATGTCCCCGGCAGCCACGCCCAAAGCGTTCAGCGTCTGCGGCGTGTTAAAGTCGGTTACATCCCGGAAATCCTCATCTTCAAAATATTCGGATGGGTCAAGGCCGCAGCGCCCCAGCAGCATATACCCAATGCTGTTCTGCACCGCCCTGCGGTACTCTACCTCCAGATTCAGCCCGTCCAGTTCTTCCAGGAAGCTGCCTTCCGTAAGGCTTTTCAGTTCAGAAAGATAGTCGGGCATATTGTCCTCCACGGCGTTCTTTGCCGCAGAGAGCAGGGCTGCGCCCAAATCCTCCTTGTGTTCCAGCTCTCCAAAGCTGTTTTCCAGCGTTTCAATGATGTCCGGCGCGTATTCTTCCCGCACCGTCCAGATAGGGACAGGCCGGGGAAAACGGGCCTCGTGGGTATCGGAAATGTCAAAGTAGTATTTCAGCCGGGGTTTGCCAGTATGCTCGCCGTCAAAAACGGCGATGCCGTTTGCGCCCCGGTTTACCCAGCGCCCAAATTGCCGGTTCCATCGCTCGATCTCCAGGACGGCGGTGGCGTCCGGGCGCTGGGCGTAGACTAATAACTGTTCATCAAAAGTCAATCGGTAATTGCGGCAGGCAGCAGCCAAAAACGCCTGCCACTCTGACGGAGCCGTCACTTTGCGCTGCGTTTCCCGGTACAGCTCCGTTAGGGCTTTATACAATATCGCCATCCGGCGCACCTCCTTTTTCTTGTTATCTTTCCAAAGCCGCAGCCCGCCGCTGCCGGGGAATTGAAAAACCGTAGACCTTGGCGATGTCATCGCCCAGCCTGCGGGTCACTCTTGTAATATCGGCGCGGGTTGCAATGCCGCGATATAGTTTTTCTTTCAGCAGTTCAATTTGGGAAGGGCTGGCGCTGTCCTTGTAAACGCGGTAGAGGTAGTGGTTTGTGCCGTCGTGGTGGATGGCGTCGCACCACAGGTCGCCCAGGCGGTCTACATACCATGTGGAGTAGTCCGTATCTCCGTAAAGGCAGTCCCGGATGTTGCCGCTGGGGATTTCCTTATATCCCATGCGCCGCCCATTCCACAGGCCCAGGTCGCCTACAACCAAAATGGGCTGGGAAAGCTGCACATTGAGATTGGCGCGTTCATCATCCAGGTAATCCCCATTGATCTCATACATCAGGGAAATGCGCTCATCTTCGGATAAATCCGGGTAATCCGCCTCCAGATCGTCCCGCCAGTCCTCATAGTCCAGGCCGTAGTCTGTCCAGATAATGTGCCGTTCTTCCTTCATCTCGCCTCACCTCGGTCTTTCTTTTTGGGAAGCTGCGCTTTCTCCGCCAGCGTTTTTTCCCTTGCCTGCCAATACGCGGCGTGAAAGGTTTGCAGGCTGTCATTGATAAGAGCCTCATACGCACCGGGGGCAAAGTGTTCGTTGACAGGGGCCTGGTACATCCCTTTATCCATCAGCTCCCGCAGCGCCACCGGCTCGTCGCAGTCCTCCTCAAAACAAAGATACGCGCCTTCGGTAAATCCGCAGTTCAGTGCTTCTTTTCGGAATACCTTTTCCGCCAGTTCCCGGCGCACCATAATGCCGCCATGTCCTGGGGTGGAAACGGAATAAACGCCGGGGCAGAGCGTTTCGCACTCCTGTACGTTCCCCCATGGGGAATAAGGCGGGGCCTCCGGCGCAATGGCGTTCTGCCGCTGTTCTTCCAGGCACTGTACTTCTTCCTGCGCCCGCGCCACCAAATCCTTTTGGGCGGAAAACAGGTCGCTGAAATAGTGGCCCCAATAATAATCCGTCCTGCCTGTGCATTTCCAGGTAACGAATTGCTGGGGCGCTGTCAAATGGACGCCCAGCACAAACTCGCTGTCGCCCACATGGCAGGAATCCGTAATGATATATCCCGCGTTCTCTCTGTAATCCATCATCGAACCTCCGTTTCATTCAAAATAAAGTCCTTGACTTCCTTTATGCTGGCAAAATCCCGTTCATCCCCGGTAAGGTAGCGCACCGCGTCCTGCCATTGGGACAGCGGGTAGCTGTTCTCATCCATCCCGCACAAGTCGGACAGGGCCGCCCTGCGCAGAAATGGGGTGAGGTTTAAGTCGGAGATAAAGCAGCCATGCCGGGCCGCCAGTATATCCAGCAGGTGCAGTTCACTCATGGCCGCACCTGCTTTCCCCGGCCTCTTTCAGCAGTTCTTCCACCAGCCTGCCGCTGCGGATTTTGTTGCGGTCGGCCAGCACCTTGTTCTGGACGCACAGCACCGCCCGGATGTTGGGAACGGTAATGCCGGGGATTTCCACTATCTCCTCCGGGGTGACGGTGAGAAGTTGCACCGGCGAGTAACCAGCCTGGGCGAATATGCGGAAAAGCCGCTGCTCGAATCGTTCTTTCATCTGCAAAAGCTCCTTTCTTTTGGGTATGTAAAAGGGGCGGCCCCGCATGGCCGCCCCGGCTGGTTACTTCTTACGGCTTCTGACTTTCAGAAAGATAAGCCCGCCGATGATGAATACCACGAGCCCGATGGCAATGATCGTTTTTAATTCCATAGTCAATTCCTCCTAACACAATTTCAGCCGCTGTTATTCAGCGGTGTTTTTGTCCCTCCTGCGTTTGCTCACATAGGCCGCAGCGCCCAGGGCGGCAGCCCCCATAGCGGACACGCCCATGAGGGCCGCCCACAGCCAGGGCTTGCTGTCGTCGCCGGTTTTCGGGGTATCGCGCAGCTCGTTGTGCATTTTCGCCACGGTGGTCTTATCCGCAAAAATCGTCACCGTCTTATCCGCAGGCAGCACATAGTTGGCGCTGGCCCCATCCGACACCTCGGACACGGTGTAATCGCCTACGCGCAGCCCCTCGATGAAGATTTCGCCATTTTTATCGGTTTTGAAAGTCTGGTCGTAGCCGTTGGCCCCGGTCACGCGGAAGGAGAAGCCCTCCACCTTGCCGTCGCTGGACGTCTTTTCAATCCGCAGGGAGCCAGTCTGGGCCATGTTGGTGAAGCCAACCCCGGCCTCGTTCTCTACCTCGTAAATCTTGCCGTTCTCGGTGATCTCCACATAATAGGCGTTTTCATCCAGCAGGAAGCCCTCCGGCGCTTTGGTTTCCCTTACGAACACGCCGCCGTAGAGGATGTGGGACATCTCGTAAATGCCGGTGCTGGTTTCCTCCAGCTTGCCCAGCAACTCGTCGCCCTCGTCCAGCTCTTTGTTGCCATTGGTATCGCGGTACACTTCAAATTCAGCGCCCGTCAATTTGTTGTCGGGATAGTCCTTATCCACCTTCGTCAAACGCAGGTCGCCATACACGCGCTCGTTGGCAAGGGAGATTTCCACAACCTGTCCATCTTCCTCCACAGTAACGGGAATCACTTCATCGGAGAGGATGAACCCTTCCGGGCTTTCCAGCTCTTTCAGCACCCAATCACCGTAAGGCACATTGGTGAAAGAAAAGCTGCCGTCGTCCGCTGAGGTAGTGGTGGCAAGGGCGTTTTCGGCGGTAAACTCGGTTTCATCGGACTGAAACAGGCCAATGACGGCCCCGCCCAGGCCCGTGCCGTTCTCATCGGTTTTGAGGCCCTTGATTTCGCCGCGGATCAGTTCGTTGGTGACAGCCTCGCCATCATTGGCAGAAATCTCTACCACGGCAATGGAAGGCCCGCCGTACTCAAAGGTAAACGGGAAGGTTTCGCCATTCAGCAGGTAATGGCTGTCGGTGGACAGCTCTTTCAGGTAGAAGCTGCCGAAAGGCAGGTCGGTGCTGCAAACGGCCTGGCCGTTCTCATTCACAGAAACGATTTCCAGAAGCCCGTCTGCCGGGATCACGGAACCGTCCGCTGCGGTGATGTCCTCCTGGGCATAGAGGCCGAAGGTCACGGCGGAGATCTCGCCGTTCATGCCAATGCCAAAGGTTTCATCCTGCTCCAGCACCTTGTCAAGCGTCACAAGGGCTTTCTGGCGCTGGTTGTAGAAGCTGGCAGAGGTTTCGGTGACTTCCACCTCCTGGCCTGCGTACACCAGCTCCACGTTGGTGACGTTCTCGCCGGTATCCACCATGCCATGGGGGAACTGGGTTTCCTTCACCTGGAACTTGCCCAGGTAGAGGGGCTGGCTCTGGGCCGTCCCGTCCTCGCCGGTGGTGATGGTGTCCACTACCTCGCCCGCAGAATAGCGCAGGGTGCCGTCCAGGGTGTAGACGTCCTCCAGGGCGGTAATCTCAAACACCGCACCGGGCAGGCCCTGCACCTCGTACACCGGCTGGTAAATGCCCTCGCTTTCTATTACAGAGGAGAATACCTCGCCGGTTTTGCTGACTTTGATGATTCCTTTCTGGGCCATGTTGGGTTTGGTGACTTCGATCACCGTCACGCCGCCTTCCTCGCTGGAATTGTCCTCGGTCACATCAAAGTAAACCGGGGTGCTGTCCAGTACATAGCCGTAGGGGGCCTGGACTTCGACCAGGGAATATCCCGTGCCATACTCCAGCTTTTCAGGCGTTACCAGATAGCCCTCGGAATTGGTGTAGAACGTATCAATCGTGGTGGGCGTCGGATAAGTGAAGGTCATTTCCACCTTGCTGCCATCGGGACGGTAAATCTGGAACCCGGCCCCCGCATAGGGGATGGTGACGCCGGTTTCCGCGTCCACCTTGACCACCTTGATGAAGCTGGCAAAATTAGCGTTGTTGATAAGGTAGCGGTAAGTCTGGCCGTCCTGGGCGATATACACTTCAAAGTCGTCCATCAGCTCACGGCCTTCCCAGCCCTTGGTCTGGCGGACGATATAGGTGCCGTAGGGCAGCTTCTTCGACTGTGCAAAGCCATTCTCATCGCAGACGAGAACATCGCGCTCGGATTCCTCGGCGTTTTCATAGCTGCCCGCAGCTTTCAAAAACACCTGGAACTCCGCGCCGGATTCCGGGGTTTCGATCTGGGTTTCCCCGTCATCGGTATGCTTGATAATAGCGATGTTGCCTTTGATGATCTGCTCCGTCACGTCGTTGGCGGTGTCGTTCAGCTCAATGGTATAAAGCTCCGGCTCCGCACCCACCTTGTGGATGGTGGAATCCAGCAGGTAGCCCTCGCTGGGGCTGATTTCACGCACGGTCCAATCCGAATCGCAGACGTAATATCCAGTGGTGAACTGGCCGTTTTCGTCCGTGGTGAAGCTGTCGATGAGGGTATCTCCCTTATACAGCCCATACACAGCGCCGGCCAGGGAACCATCGCCTTGGGGCGTACCCGTTTCCACATCGCTCTTGGTAACGGTAACGCGGAACTTCTTCAGCACGTTGTTCACGCTCTTTTGGGTGATCTCACCCCATTCGATGGTGGCTGTCTGGGAATCCGGCACCACATAACGGATGGGGGTATCCACCTCCTCCAATACATAGCCTGTGCCGATAAGCACGTTTTCAAAGCGCGCCACACCGCTGGAATCCGTCACAGCATACTCATCCACCGGCTGCCCGGAGAGGGATGTGCCGTACAAGTGGAAGGTCATGCCCTCCACCAGCCCGTCTTCGCTGGTTTTCGTCACTTCCAGGCTGCCACGCTTCAGCTTGTTGTTGAAATTCACGGTAGCAGTCTGGCCGCTGACGATGGTCACGCGCTGGGTTTCCTGGGGTTCATACTTATCAATCGACTGCTCGGTTACGGTATAAACGCCGGGATTGAGGTCGGAGATGTCGATCTCGCCCGCCTCATTGGTGGTCTTGGTGGCGCTGTACCCCTCGCCGGTAATGGTGAAGTTGATCCCGGCTACCTGTCCATCCTCGGAAGTCTTAATCAGCTTCATATTGCCGGTTTTCACTTCCAGATTCAGATAGCCTACCATCTGGTCGGAAACGGTTTCCCCGTAGGTGGCAAAGTCCTGCTTGCCGCCGCCAGTAACGCCGTCTGTCCAAACTACAACACCGCTGCGCTGGGCAGTCACTTTTTCCGCCTTAATGGTCACAGAGCCTTTGATGGCCTGGGCAGAAGTGATGGTGAGCTGGTTGCCATCCACAGAGAAATTCAGGCCGGTGGTGCTGCTGGAGAAGGTGTAATCTCCCAGCACATTGTTTTCATCCGTGAGAGTGAGGGAATACTGCTGGCCATCCCATTTCAGCTCATAGGCACCGGCGTCTGCGGTGCTGCTGAAAAAGCTGGGGAGCATAGTGTGGCGCTTGACCGCGCTCTCAATGGCGGAATACTGACTGAAGATCTCGCTGTAAAGGGGATTCTCCGGGCTGATATATTCCGCGATATTGTTCTTGCCCTGGGCGTTGGCGTCCACATGGTTAAACTGGCTGTCGCGCTCACCCACGACGGTTTCCCAGACAAGAAGCTGGGTGGCGATTGCCCCGGCCATCTTGCTGGCATCCTCCGGGTCATCGGTCATCCATGAGGTGCTGGCGTTGCCCTGCCATCCATAGGTCATAATCCGCCCGATATATTCCTTGATGGTGTCCGGTGGAATAGTGGGGTTCAGATCGGACGGGTAATCATCCCAGAAGTCCTCGCCCCGGCCAGTAAACTGGTCGCCGGAATGAACGCCGACGCCGGGTTCGATACAGTAGATGACTTTCCCGTTAAAGGAATCCTGCGTGTGGATGGTAAAACCGTTATTTTCGCCGGTAGACCATCCGCCCAGGAAATTCATAGCGGAATGTCCCCAGCCTGCCTTGTTGGGGTCGCTGGCACGGGGGAACTCCACCATATACGTCGTCATGGTTTCCCCTGCGGCAAACGCTGTGGTTCCCGTCCCTGCGAATATGCCCAGGCACATGAGCATGGCCATGAACAGGGACAGGGGCTTTCTCAATGCTTTCATCGTGTTACCTCCTTGAAATGGCCGCAAAAAAAGCACACCGTTTCCGATGTGCTGCGGCTTGTGTTGGTTACTGTCTAAAAAAGAGAGACCCGCCCGGTTTTTCTCGCAGCCCGATGTCTGCCTGTGGAAAAGAGGCCGGAGCTTTCTATAAACATCCAGGCTCCCCAAATATCTTCTTTTTTTAGGCTGTTTAGGTTGTTTGGAAGGGGTGAGGTGTGGAGAGGGGGAACCGGCACAAGCTGCCGTTTCCCCGCAAATGGGCGCACTTCCCCCTTGTGAGTGGGCTATCTCTCTAAACTGCGCTGGCGTTTGCGGTAAAGTTCCAGCGCCTTGACAATGGTGTCCTCGATCTTCTGCGTGGGCGTCCCCGGCGCAAAAAACCGGCTGATTTTTTCCTTTGGGATTTTGAACTGTTCTTTTTGATTGCCTTTTTCCTCCTCCATGATAACCGCCATAGCGTCCTTGGACAGCTGTTCCGCCCCGGTTTTCGCCTCGGACATCCGGCGCATTTTGATGGCCTGGGCGTGGGACGGGGTGCAGTCCATCTCGTCCATGATAGCGAATAAGTCGGCCTGTTCTTCTTTTCGCAGGTAAGACAGCTCCACCGCTGGGCGCAGGGCAATTTGCAGCATATCCGGGTCTTTGAGTACCGAGTTGTCTACCAGCTCCAGGATTTCCGGGATAAGGTGGGTAAGGCGGATATATTTGCGTATTTGCTCATGGCTCTCGCCAGACTGTTCCGCAAGTATCTGACGTGATCTTTTACTATCCAACTTGTGCAACACCGTTGCACAAGTTAAATCTGTACGTTCGCCTTGCTGCCGTTTCATCGCGTCCAGCTTCATCTTATAGGCAAACGCCTTCTCCGAGGGCAGGATCTGCTCCCGCTGCAAGTTGGAATCCACCATGATGATCGTGGCTTCATCGTCGGTGAGCTGCCGCACAATGCAGGGGATTTCCGCAAGCCCCGCCAAATCCGCCGCCGTTTTCCTGCGGTGCCCGGCCACCATCTCATAGCCGCCCTCCGGCTTGGGTCGTACCAGGGCAGGAACCAAAACGCCGTACTGCTTCACGCTTTCCGTCATTTCCTGCATGGCTGCGTCCATCCGCACCTTAAACGGGTGATTCGGGAAGTCGCTGATTTCCGAGGGCGAAAGGTTGACGACTTTTTCAAGCCTTGCCTCGGCCCGTTCTTCCTCCGTGGAAAACAGGTCATCGACTGAGGGAAGATTGAAGTTTAGCCCGTTGCTTTTCGCCATCCGCCAACACCTCCTTTGAAAACTCCGCGTAAGCCTGGGCCGCTTTGCTTCCTTTGTCGTAGGCGTAAATACTCTTGCCCGCTGCGCTGGTCTCTGCGGCTTTGATGGCTACGGGAATCTCGGAACGATAGATTTTTAATACGTTCCCGTAGGTCTGCCGCAGGATTTCCGCCGTCTGGCGGGCCAGATTGGTACGTCCGTCTACCAAAGTGAGCAGCACCCCGTCCACCTTCAGGGCCGGGTTAATCCGTTTTTTTACCCTTGTGATGTTTTTGATAAGCTGGGTCATGCCTTTGGCGGGCAGATAGTGGGCCTGCACCGGGATAATCACGCTGTCCGCCGCAGCCAGGGCGTTGATCGTAATCATACCCAGGGACGGCATACAGTCGATGAGCACCACGTCGTAATTTTTCTTTGCTTCATTGACATAGGTGCGTAAAGTGATCTCCCGGCTCATGGCGTTGACAAGAGTGGCCTCCAAATCTGACAATTCAATATTGGCAGGCATGAGGTCTACGCCTTCGCTGTGGTGCAAAATACCCTCGTCTGCGGTAAAAGGCTCGTCGCGGATGATCTTTCCCATGACGGTAGCAAGCGTGGTCTGTAAGCTGTCCTGGTCTTGCCAGCCCAGGCAGGTGGTAAGGTCGCCCTGGGGGTCTGCGTCGATGAGCAGGACTTTTTTTCCCAGACGCGCCAGGCCAATGCCCAGGTTCACCGTCGTGGTGGTCTTGCCCGTGCCGCCTTTCTGGTTGGCCAGCGCGATCACGCGGCTATCCCTGGGGCGGCTTCTTTGTTCCGGCATTTTCATGTCCTCCTTCTTCATAGATTTAGCCGCCCGTTGGCAGGACGGACGGCTATGTATGCGGAAAATCCGAAAGGTGGGCATGAAAAAAGCCGCTTACTCTTTCTGAAAAGAATAAGCGGCTCATCAAGAAGCGATATGTAATTTTACATCTTCTTTACCGGGGCGCACATCACTTTGAGCAGAAGTTCGTCCAGGCAGCCGGTGTCCCTGTTTTCCCGGAGCAGGGCGTTGCGCAGGTGGTTGAGGCTTTGGATTACAATGCTGTTTTCCGTAGGGGTAAGAAATATCTTTAATTTCCGCTTTCTCATTTGGCACTCCTCCTTTGTGCTTCTATTATATATGTAAGGAAACAGTGCCGCAAATGTGCGATTTGAGGATATTCGAGAGCCGCCTGCTGTGGGGCAGACGGCTTCGCGTTTTCACCGTAACTTTGCATTTCCCGGCTTTTCTTCGTATCAAAGCTCATCCCTGGGTAGTAAAATCGTAGTAATTGGGGTCTTTTTTCTGAGGGAAATGCGGGCTTTTGCGCTGTTTCACAGGGTTATTTCACTTTTGCTTTGATATTTATTTTAATTTTACAAAACATCCGGTGGCATGAAGGGGTGCCACCGGGTTCTGTGTTGTTCTCTTTTGATAATAGTTCAGGCACTTGTGAGGGGGGAAGAGAAATGGCACAACCCGTTGTTTTTCGAAGAAAGCTGAAAGAACAGGTGCAGGCGGCGCTGGAAAATGGACGCGTAGTTCTGTTCAGTGCGCCCTGCGGATTCGGAAAGACCACAACAATACGGGCGATTCTGGCAGGCAACCGCATGATTGAGGTGTCGGCCGGGTCGCCCGATTTTCAGTTACCGGACGTTTCAGACCGCTGGAACCTGCTTGTGGTGGATGATCTGCAGGAGTTGACCGACGAAAAACTGCAGCGGGCACTGTGTGAAATGATTCGGGAGAATCCCCGCCGGCGCTTTGTCTTTCTCAGCCGCGGCATTGTGCCGGGATGGCTGGTACCCTTTGAAATCGTCGGCATGCTGGCGGTGTTTCGCGCGCAGGATCTGCTGCTGGACAGGGAGAGCGTCGGCCAGCTTTTGGAAGCGTATGGTGTATCGGTCCCGGATGTCATGCTGACGTCCATCTATCGGCAGAGCGCAGGTTATCCGTTGGCAATCAGCCTGCTGGCCCGCCGGATGATGCGGGGCGATGCCTACGGCAAGGCCGTTTCCAATCAGGTGCGGCAGGAGATCTTTCTATATTATGAAGAGACGGTTTTTCTCCGCTTGGAACTGCCGGTACGGCGTCTGCTTATGGAACTGGCTCCTTTTGAGTGCATCACCACGGAGTTGGCCCGGATCGTCAGCGGAAGCAGCCGAGCGGGAGAAATACTGCTTCAGCTGCAGCGCACCACTACAATGATGCATCAGAAAGGGTTGGATTGCTGGTATTTCTGGCCGTTGTTCCGCCAGTTCCTGCTGTGGGAACTGGAGCAGAACTACAGCGAGGAGCAGCGGCGAAACTTGTACGGCCGGGGCGGCCTTTACTACGAATTGCGGGAAGAGTACGGCCGGGCGCTGGAGTGCTATTCGCGCATCAGAGATTACAGCAAAGTGTCACAGCTGCTGGTGAAGAACGCCGAAATGCATCCCGGAATGGGGCATTACTGTGACATGGAACCCTATTACCGCGCGCTGCCGGAAAGAGAAATTTTGTCCAGCCCGGCGCTGATGCAGGCTATGAGCATGTTGTGTGCGCTGTGCATGGATTACGAGCAGTCCGAAGTCTGGTACCGGAAACTGGCCGAATTTGAAAAGTCCCGACAGCCCGGAGATGCGGATGCACGGGATGCCCGCGGCCGTCTGGCCTGGCTGGACATCTCGCTGCCGCAGCGGAAAGTGGAAAATTCCATTGAAATGTTCCCAAAACTGTTTCGGCAGCTGGCGGCCCGGGAGATTCGCCTTCCACCCTTTTCCGTCACCGATGCGCTGCCCAGCCTTTTGAACGGCGGAAAGGACTATTCCCCCTGGGGCAAAGACAGCGAGCGCTTATATACCATGATGCGCGCACCGGTGGAAGCCGTGCTGGGTCGGGATGGCGTGTGTATGCTGGATTGCGCTGCGGCCGAGAACGAATTTGAAAAAGGTGAAGACATCCGGGACCGGATCGTGTGGATCTTGCAGAACATCGACCGCATCCGGCGGGACGGAACACCGGACATCGAGTTTGGGGCCGTGGGTCTTCTGGCGCGGATGCAGATGGACAGCGGACACTCGGCGGACGCGCGGAGCAGCCTGGAAAATCTGCGCGAGCGGTTTGAGGCATGCGGCGAGACGCGCTTCCTTCCGAATCTGGATGCCATGATCTGCCGGGCCAACCTCCGAATGGACAACGATGAAGCGGTGGATGAGTGGTACCGGGAGCGGGCGCCCCGAAAACCCCAGCAGTTCTGGACCATGAAACGGTATCAGTATTTTACACAGGCCATGGTGGAACTGGCCTTCGGCGATGAAGAGACGGCGCTTTTGACGCTGGCACCGCTGGAGCCCTATTGTAAAATCTGTTCCCGATACATTGACAGCATTTATTTGGATGTGCTGTCATCCATCGCCTTTTGCCGGCTGGGCGATAAGCGCTGGCGTCAGAAACTGTGTGACGCGCTGGACATTGCCGTTTCTTTTGGCTTTTTCCGGCCGATAGCGCAGTATGGCGCGGCGATTTTGCCGCTTTTGGAAAGCTGCGGCTGGGACGGCGATGCGGCGTTTCTTGAAAAGCTGACACGTCTGACGCGGCAGCAGGCGGCATTGTATCCGGATTACCTGCAGCCGCGCAAGGCGATGACAGCGCCTTTGTCCGCCATGGAACTGCAGGTGCTGCAGCTTTTGTGTGCCAACAAAAGCAATGCGGAGATCGGCCGGATTCTGGACATCAAGCTTCCAACGGTAAAAACGCATGTCAGTCACATTCTGGGCAAGCTGGGCGTAAAGCGCCGCAGCGAAGTAAAAGCCGCGGCACAGCGGCTGCATCTGATTCATTGAACGCACGAGATACGGAACTTGAGCAGTGATGGAGGAGGAATCATTCAAAAATGAAAGTGGCTTTGATCGGCGAGAGAGACGCTCTGGCGCAGTTTTTTTTAGAAAAGATGAAAAAAGAGGGAAACGACGTCTATTTTCTCTCGGAAAATGATTTTTACGGAAACTTCTCTGCGGCTGTGAAGTATCGTTTCTTTCAGCTGAGCAGAAATCCGGATATTTTGAAAAATCTGTTTGAATCCATTTCACCGCAGGTGGTGGTGTTCACAGGGAAAGAAGCCATGAACAGCAGGCTGGATGCATGGGACGAAGAGGAACTGACGCTGCTTTCTCGGGTATTGGGCCTTTCCGCGCAGACGAAGGTGGAAAAGTTTGTCTATCTGTCTTCCTCTGAAGTGTACGGAGAGGGCGAAGCGGTGTTCGAAGAGACGGACCGCGTGAGCCCCGTGACCACCAAGGGAATGCTGACGGCCCAGGGCGAGTACATGGTTGCACAGTTTGCCAAGCGCTACGGCATTGAAACGGTGACCGTGCGCGCTTCACAGATTTATTCCGAGCAGTGCGCAGACGACGGCCGGGACTTTCTCAGCCGCCTGATCCGGCAGGTAAAAACCGAGTCCTCCCTGCCCGCAGGCGAGGGTGAGGTATTCCAGCCGCTGCACGTCAGCGATCTGGCCGAGGCGCTCAAACGCATCATCGAGACCGGTACGGCGCACCTGTACAATGTCAGCGGAAGCTTTACGGTTTCCGCCGCAACGCTGTGTGCAGCGCTGAAAAAGTATTTTGACGCGGCTGTAGAACTGACGGATTCCGATACAAAATCGGGCACGCTCATCAGTAATGTGCGCCTTAAAAAGGAACTGGAGTGGACCGATTTCAAAAAGCTGACAGCCTTTTTTGAAAACCGACAGCTGGCCTATCAGGAACACCAGGCTAAAAAGCAGGAGAAAAAAGGCGGCATCCCGGCCGGGGTGCGGCGTGTGGGCGAAAACGTGGTCGTGTTTGCCATTTTCCTGGCGCTGTATCTGCTGACGTCTTCCCACTCGCTGTTTTCACAGATCAACTGGATGCTGATCTATGTGGTGCTCATTTCCCTGTTCTATGGTTTGCGGCAAAGCGCGCTGGCTGTCATTCTGGCTTCGGGCGCTTATCTGGCCACCCAGGACCTGAGTCTGCTGGAAATGACCAACTTCTATTCGTACGCCCAAAGCGTTCTCACTGTGGTGGAGTTCGTGTTCTTCGGTGTGGCGGTCAGCTATACGGTGGATATGCTGCGTGAAGAAGTGCGTGATACACGCCGCGGCTACGAGATGGTGTCCAATGACTTCCGTGAACTGAAAGCAATCAATGCGCAGAACGTTGTGATCAAGAACGAATACGAAAAACGTCTTCTGGATTCCAAGGAGAGCATTCCCCAGCTGTACAGCCTGATTGAGCGGCTGATGGTTCTGTCTCCGGACCGAATCTTCCTGGAGATTCTGCATGTGGTGGCGCAGCTGGTGGAAACCGACACCGTGGCTGTGTACACGGTCAACCCCAAAAGTACGTATCTGCGTCTGGTCAATGCATTGAATGACGCCTCTTCCATGGGCGGAAAGTCCTGGAACATTGCTTCCAACGCAGCTCTTGCAGCAGCCATTGCCCGGGGTGATCTGTATCAGGGCGATGTTTGGAACGGGGAGCCGGCCGTGGTCCTGCCGGTGCAGTATCATTCCAAGACGATCGCTGTGATCGTCATCCGTTCGCTGGATTATAAAAACTGCACGCTGTATCACATGAATCTGTTGAAAACCATGGGCCTTCTGGTCTCCGAGTCCATGGCGCGTGCGCTGGATTATGAGCAGATTACCCGGCAGGCACGTTACGTGGACGGTTCCCTGGTGCTCAAAAAAGAGGCCTTCCAGGAAATGGTGCGCATCGCCCGCGAAAAGCAGGAGCAGGGCGTGGCGGAATTCTGTGTTCTGGAATTGACGACAGCGGGCAATGCCCAGGCTGTCAGCGAGCGTTTGGGCTCGCTGTTCCGCACGGCCGATCATATGGGAACAGACGGTGAAGGGCATTACTATGTGCTTTTGAACAATACGGGAACGGACGCGGTGAAGCTTGTTCAGGAGCGGTTGCAGCAGAAAGGCATCTTGTCGCAGGTGAGCAGCCGCTTCGCAGAGGCAGGAGTGTGACACATGGCAAAGTGGTTGATTCTCTTTTTACTGGCCAACCTGATGGGAACGGTTGCCTATGCGCTGTATCGCGCAAAGCGGAAAGAATCCATCGGGCTGGTGCTGTTTTTCCTGTTTCTGCCGGGGCTGGGCTTTGTGTTTTACTTTGCGCCCCAGTGGATTCAGAAAACGTTTTTGAAACAGCACTATGACCGCGATTCGCTGGTGAAGCGTCTGGCCATTCCCAAAAACACCGAGCAGGTGGATGTGGAACGAGAGCTGAACGTGGTGCCTGTGAAAGACGCGATGGCGGTCAGCGACAACTTCCAAAAGCGGTCGCTGCTGCTGAACCAGCTGCGCAAGGACATTCACAGCAATTATCGGGAACTGCTGGCTGCCGAGGCAGACGAGGACTCCGAGTCCGCCCATTACGTGGCCGCGGCGAAAATGGAGGTCTACGCCGCCCGCCAGAAGGAGTGGACGCAGGCGCTGAAAGCGCATCAGGCGGACCCGAACAACGAAGAACTTTTTGAGCAGATGCTGGGCGAGCTGGAACGGTTTCTGGACAGCGGCCTTCTCTCTGCCCGCGAAGCAACCATTTACAAAAAAAGGTACTGCGATTTCGTGCGGGAGGCCCACGGCGGAGATCTGGCCGGTTTGAACGGGGAGATCCTGAAAACCTATCTGCGCTTCCTTGTGGATTTGAAGGAGTACGGGCAGGCGCTCCAGCTTTGGAAAACGCACCGCCCGGCGCTGCGCAGCGAGGCTTGCTATATGAAAATGCTGGCCATGTTTTATGCGCAGCGCGACAAGGCGCAGTTTGATCAGTGCATCCGGGAGCTTCAGGCAGACGCAGGCGTTCGTCTGAGCGCGTCCGGTCTGGAGAGCCTGCGCTACTGGCTTGAAAGGACTTAAATCATGTTATCGACCAAAAGACTTCTCTATGTGATATCGGTGGTGTTGGTCATCAGCACGATTTTCATGCTGTACAACATCAACGAAGAGCGCGCCAGCCACATCAGCATCGAGCGCAGCGCGGACCCGGTGGTTTCGGCCATGCCCGACCAGAATTGGGAAGGCACCCAGCAGCTTACGTTCGTGCTGACCGGCGAGAGCAAACGCGAGATCTACGGCGATCTTTACCAGAATGTCCGCCGTCTGCTGGATGACTTGAAGCTGCCTGTGGAAGCCACAGACTTTGTGGATTTTTCTTCGCTGGATACGAACACGATCGTCATCTTCTGCAGCGACGCCATCAGCGACTATGCGGATCTGTATCAGCTGGGGCAGTTTGTGGAAAACGGCGGACGCGTGATTTTTGCCGCCGGTCTGCCCGAGGGAAACATCGATTCTTATCTGAATCCGTTCCTGGGCATTATGGAAAAAACCATCAAGGAAAATTACAACACGCTGGCCTTTGTGGGAGATCTGTTCCCGGTGCAGCCGGAGGAGATGACCTACGACGGTTACAACGCGTCCACGTGGGTCCGCGTGCGCCCCGATGCCAAGGTCTATGTGCAGGATGCGGAAAAGGAAGTTCCGGTTCTGTACACGTATCCCTACGGCCAGGGGACCAGCTGTGTCATCAACGGCACGTTTTTGGCTGACCGGAACTGCTGCGGCCTGCTGACAGGCGCCATCGGTACGGTGGCCGACTCCTTCCTGTATCCGGTGGTGGGGCTGAAGACGATTTTCCTCGACAACTTCCCCATGGTCACCTATGTGAACGACAAGCTTTGCATGAAGCTGTACGGCTGCTCCACCGAGGCTTTCGTCCGGGACGTGGTCTGGCCCCAGTTCCAGGGCATAGCGCTGCGGGGCGAAGTGGCGTATACCTCCGCCATTCTGGCAGAGTCTTCGGATGCGGGAATGTTCACCGGCGTCAACGACAGTTTGTTCACCATCATCGGAAAATCCGCCCTGCAGTACGGCGGCGAGCTGGTTTACGCGGCCGATTGCCGGGACGATGCGCTTGTGTTCAACGAAGAGCTGCTGAACTCCTTTTCCAGTGTGTTTGACCGCTATCAGGTAAACGGCCTGGCCCTGATGGGGCAGACGGAGTTTGACCCAGCCATGCTGACGCCGCCGGGCGTGACCCTTTCCGCCGTGCGCAGCCGCCTTTCGGATGAAGAGGCGTTCCGTGTGCAGGACGACTATTTTGCGTTCCCCTGCGCCAGCCAGGGCAACAACATGGAAGAAGGCAATCTGTTCGAGATCACATCCGTGCTCTCCGCTTACGGAATGGTGTCCCACGCCTTTGACGTAAACCTGCTGATTGCGCAGGACGAGACCGCCAGCTGGGACCTGGACAAAGAACAAATTGCTTATTTCGAGGACCAGATTCTGGACGAAACGCATTTCCTGACGTCCAAGACGCTGTCCAATACGGAGAATTACGTGAACAGTTACCAGTCGCTGGAGTACGAGTGGCAGCAGGACGGAAACCAGATCCGGCTGAACTGCCGGGGCGCGATTCCGGACCAGGCGTTCTTCTTGAAGACCGGCCGGGAGATCCAAAGCGCGGAAGGCCTTTCTTATGAAGAGGTCGGCCACGGGTATTATTGTTTGAAACTGCAAAGCAGCAGCGCGGTGATTGAGTTGGGATAAAGGTGGTTACATGAGGGTTTGCTTAATTTGCGAAGGATGCTATCCGTACATACCGGGCGGCGTCTCCAGCTGGGTGCAGATGCTCTGCACACAGTTTTCCGATGTGGAATTTGTCATCTGGTCCATTGCGACCAACCGTGAGGAAATGTCCGAAGTTTGCTACGAAATGCCGGAAAACATCAAGGAGCTGCGCACCTTTTACCTGGGCGAAGTGGCGCTGAACAAAAAGTACCGCAGCGTTCAGATGACGGCGGAGGACCATCAGGTCCTGAAGGCGCTGGTGGCGGGAAAGCCGGAGGAGATCGACTGGAAGCGCACGCTGGAATTTGTCAAACAGTACCGCACCCGTCTGGAAGATATTCTGATGGGCGAGGACTTCTATCAGATCTGCCTGGAGGAATACGATCGCCGGAAATCCAAAAAGGTCTTTTTCCAGTTCTTGTGGAATTTCCGCAATATGTACTTCCCGCTGATGAATATTTTGTCCGACGAGATTCCGCAGGCGGACGTTTATCATTCGCTTTCCACGGGATACGCCGGCATTTTGGGAAGCTGTGTGTCCTATGCCATGCAGCGCCCGTTTTTGCTGACCGAGCACGGCATCTACACCCGTGAGCGCGAAGAGGACATCATCCGCGCCCAGTGGGTGGAAGAGGATTTCAAGGAAATTTGGATCGACTTTTTCAAGAAGATGTCCCTCATTGCCTATCAGCAGGCCACGGTGGTCACCAGTTTGTTCCAGGTCAACAAGACCCTTCAGGTGGAACTGGGCTGCCCGGAGGAAAAGATCCGCATCATCCCCAACGGTGTCAGCGTGGAGAGCTTCGGGGAGCTGGCAGCCAAACGCACCGGCGATCCCGCGCGGTTCAACATCGGCGCGGTGCTGCGCGTGGTGCCCATCAAAGACGTGAAAACCATGATCCTTGCTTTTGCCGACGTGAAGGACCGGGTGCCGGCCGCACGTCTGTACATCATGGGCAACTGCGGCGAAAATCCGGAGTATTATCAGGAGTGTGAAGAGCTTGTCCAGGCGCTGGACGTGCAGGACGTCTCCTTCCTGGGCCAGGTCAACGTGATGGAGCATCTAGCCGACATGGATCTTCTGCTGCTTTCCAGCATCAGTGAAGGCCAGCCGCTGGCCATTTTGGAGGGCATGGCGGCAGGACTGCCGTTTGTGGCCACCAATGTGGGCGACTGCCGCGGCCTGCTGGAGGGCGAAAACGGGGAAGATCCGGCGGGTCTGATTGTGCCGGTGATGGACAGCGCCGCTATGGCGGATGCCATCGTGTACTGCTACACCCACCCCAAAGAGCGGCTGAAAATGGGGCAGGCCGGGCGCAGACGCGTGTGTGAGCGCTATCGCAAGGAATTCTTCTTGAAGGAATATCGAGCATTGTACAATCAGCTGGGGGAGGAACAACATGGCGGGAATCGGGTTTGAACTGAGAAGAATCTTCGGTAAAAAGACGCTTGCGGCCAATGTGTGGGGCACCATTTATGCCACCATGACCACCATTGGCCCCTCGCTGCTGTTTGCCGTGCTCATCCTGTTCTTGAAATGGTTTGTAGACAGCGCCCATACGCCGGAACTGGAGAGCCGGTTTTTCATCTCATCGCTGTCGTACATCTTCCTGGGCGCCATTCTGGTTTCGGCGCTGTTCAGCACGGTCATCTCCCGCTACATTTCCGACTGCGTGTTTGAAAAGCGGGAAAGCGAGATCTGCGCCTCGGTGTTCGGCGTGCTGACGCTCAGCACGGTGATTTCGGGACTTTATATGCTGGCGCTGTGCGCGGGCATGGCCTGGAAAAGCGGCATCGGCCTTCCGTTCCTGGTGGTCTACTATCTGCTGGGCGTGCTGTCGGCCAATGCCTACAATCTGATCATTTATGTCTCCGCGCTGAAGGAGTACAAGGAAGTGACGGTCAGCTATCTGTCCGGCCTGGTGGTGGCCATCCCGGTCTTTTTGCTGTGCCGGCATCTGCTGGGAATGCACATTGTATCCGCGGTATACGTGGCGTTGACCTGCGGCTTCTTTGTGATCGACTTTTTGCTGGTGGTTCTCTGCGTGCGCGCGTTCGGATGGCCCAGCACGAACTATTTTGCGTTTGTAAGTTATTTCCGGCAGTTTCCCAAGCTGTTCTGTAGCGGCTTTTGCTACATGCTGGGCTTCTATGCCGCCACCATCGTCTATTGGGCGCTGTCGGACATGAAGCAGACCATCAGCATATTCAGCACCACCCCGGAATACGATATGGCGATGTTCCTGGCAATTGTGGTGAACATGCCGGCGCTGGTCATTTTTGTGGTAAAGACGGAGACCGCCTTTTTTGACAAATACGTTCGCTATCTGTCCGCCCTGAACCACGGTTCGTACGAGATGATTGAAAAAGAGCGGGACAACATGTGCAACGTCATTCGCTATCAGCTGTTCTTTGTGTATGAGGTCCAGCTCATCATTACGGTCATGCTGGTGTTTCTGGTAAACATCTTCTTCCCGTATCTGAACGTGAGCACCCGCATCCTGAACACCTTCCTGGTGTTGAGCATGGGACTGTACTGTGTGTTCTGCATGTATTTCACCGTCATCTTCCTGTATTATTTCGAGGACCATACAGCCTCCTGCATCGGGCCGTGCATTTTCCTGGCGGTCACCACGGTGCTGGCGCTGGTGGCTTCGGTGGCAGGCACACCGTTCTATCCGCTGCCGCTTTTGATCGGCGGCCTGGCCGGCTGGATCGCGGCATTTTTGTGCCTGAAGCGCAGACTGAAAAATCTCAACGTATTTCTCATGTGCAAATAAGGAAAGGAAGAACTCTTTGTGAACAAGTTTGAAAGAAGAAACGCCGGCATCCTGGTGTCGGTGGTTCTGGCTGCGGCGGTGCTTCTGGCGGTGCTGTATGTGAAAAACCAGATCCCCGTGGAAAAAGTGCCCGAGACGCAGCCCTCTTCGCTGGAGGACTGGACGCTGGAAGACAGTGCGCTGAACGGCGTGCCGCTGGAAGAGGACAAAGGCATCTATGAGCAGAACAACAACATCTATGACGTGTACATCAGCGTGTTCCCCACCAAGGACAGCGATGGCAACATGCTGGATTTTTCGGCCTTTGACAAGCATACTTCCCGCGACCACACGTACAACCCCACGCTGAACTGCAACATTCAGATTTTGAATGAGGGCGAAACCCTGGACCCGCTGATGAGCCTGGACCAGAAAAACGCCACCATTCGCGTGCGCGGCAACTCTTCCCGCGGCGATAAATACAAAAGCTATAAGGTCAAACTGGACGAAGAGGCCGAGACCTTTTTCGGACAGAGCAATCTGAACATCAACAAGCACTCCGAAGACATCACGAAGATCGCCACCAAGCTGGAGACCGACCTGCTGACTCAGATCCCGGACATCCTCAGCTACCGCACCTATTTTATGCGGGTGTGGATCCGGGACACTTCGGTGCCGCAGGACCAGCAGGAGTTCAAGTATTACGGCCTGTTCACCCAGATCGAGCAGCCCAACAAAACATATCTTGAACTGCGCGGCCTGAGCAGCAACGGCTCCATGTACAAAGCGAGGGACTTCAGCTTTGCGCTGAGCGACGTTCTGAAGGACGTGGACGATCCCGGCTACGACGAGGAGGCCTTTGAGACCGTCCTGGCCATCCGCGAGGCGGAGGACCACGAAAAGCTGTTGGAGATGCTGCAGGCTGTGAACGACGAGACCACGGATTTTGAAGAGGTCTTCTACACGTATTTCAACGAAGAAAACTATCTGACGTGGCTTGCCTTCAACCTGCTCATGGGCAATAACGACATCATTAACCATAACTTCATCATTTACAATCCCGATAATTCTCAGACATGGTACTTTGTCCCCTGGGACTTTGACGGAACCCTGCGCTTTGGCGAGTATGAGAGTTCGCTGATGAAGCTTCCGGTCTCCCTGCGGGGCGTGCAGAAGCTGAACCAGTCGGTTCTCCACCGCCGCTATCTGCGGCTGGACGGCAGCATTGAAAAGATCGAGCAGAAAATGCAGGAGCTGCTGCAGAACTACATCACCCGGGACCGGGTCACGGAACTGGTCAATTCCTACAAGCCCATTCTGGAGAAAACGCTGCCTCTGGCACCGGACATTGAGCTTTTGGACATGACGCCCAGCGAGATGCCGGCCTATCTGGACAGTTTGTACGATGGAATCCTCAGCAACTACGAGATGTTTGAGCAGTCCATGCAGTATCCCACGCCCATGTACGTGGCGAAACCGGTCCGGAATGCCGCAGGCGGAGTGGATTTTGCCTGGGAGACGTCCTATTCCTATCAGGGCCGGCCTGTGACGTACAATCTGCAGGTGTTTACAGACTACAACATGCAGAACATGATCTTCGAGGCAACGGATCTGGTGCAGACCACCTTCACCAAGGAGGATGGACTGGAGCCCGGCACCTATTATCTGAAAGTGACCGCCGTGGACAGCGAAGGCCACGAGCAGCTGAGTATGGAGCGCTTTGAAACGATGCTGACGGACATCAAGGGGTACAACGTCAACGGCCTGCTGGAATTCGTGATCGAATAGAGGAGGCCGGCATGCAGTATCAGGGACATACGCTCAGACATGAGCTGAAATATTACATCAACGCCAGCGTCTATCATACGCTGCGCAACCGCCTGCGGGTGGTGCTCAAGCCGGACCCGAACATGAAACGGGAGGACGGTTATCTCATCAGCAGCCTGTATTTTGACGATTTGCATCATTCGGCGCTGAACGAAAAGCAGTCCGGCATCCGGTTCCGCAAAAAGTACCGGATGCGCTGCTATGACCGCAGCGACGCGCTGATCAAGCTGGAATGCAAGTACAAGTACGACGAGTACATCTCCAAAACCAGCGCAACGCTCTCCCGCGCAGAGTACGACGCCATTCTTCGAAACGACTATGGCTTTTTGGCGTCGCGCCGGGAAGAGGTGTGCCGGCAGCTGCTGGCTTATCACAATCTGCGGCTTCTGCGGCCGGTGGTTGCGGTGGAGTATCTGCGGGAAGCTTACGTCCTGCCGCAGGGCAATGTGCGGATCACCTTTGACAAGGATATTTCCGCTTCCACCGATTGCTTTGACATGTTTGCGGAAGACTATGTCACCAGCCGGGTGCTGGAAAAAGACCTGATCGTTCTGGAAGTGAAATACGATGATTTCATCCCGTCCTTTGTGCTTGAGATTCTGCAGACGGCGATGACCAACAAGTGTGCCATCTCGAAATATGTGATGTGCCGGGTGGATAAAAGGAGGATATTGTATCGATGACCAATTTTTCTGATATTTTCAAAAGCGGCTTTTTGCAGGAGACGGGCAACCTCACGACCGAGGGCTTTGTCATGTCTCTGCTGTCGGCGTTCGTGTGCGGCATGATCGTCTATGCGGTTTATCGCTTCTTCTTTAAAGGCGTGATCTACAACAACAACTTCAACATTCTGCTGGTGATGACCAGCCTGGTCACATGCTTCATCGTAATCGTCATCAGTTCCAACGTGGTTCTGTCTCTTGGTATGGTCGGTGCGCTGTCCATTGTACGTTACCGCACCGCGGTCAAGGACCCGCTGGATGTGGGCTTTTTGTTCTGGACCGTGGCAGTGGGCGTCACCTGCGGCGCGGGCCTGTATCTGATTTCGCTGATGGGCACCGTGGCCATTGCGCTGGTGTACATTCTGCTGGTGAAAATCCGCAGCCATCGCCATTTGTATCTGCTGATCGTCAAATATGCGGATGAGGCGACGGATACGGTGCTGCGCGAACTGGAGCCCATCAAAAAGGTGCTGAAAAACAAAACAGCTACCAAGGGCTATACCGAGCTGACGTATGAAGTGCGCCTCAGCGGGGACAACACCTCCTTCACCAACCGGCTTTCCGCTTGCCCGGGCGTGGAAAGCGCTGTGATCGTGGAATTCACGGGCGACTATTTTGAGTAAAAAATGGAAGGCGGCCGTTCTCCTTCTCGTCGTTCTGGCGCTGGCGGCCGCCTTTGCCTTTTCCCGGCTCCGGTGGGAAAAAAGCTGGACCTTTTCCGAATCGGTCCGCACGCTTCGCAACCCTGCCCGGGGGTTTTATATCCAGGTGGACAGCACCCGCTGGCAGAAAATTGAAAAGATCAGCGGCGATGTGCGTGTGATTTTGCTGACGCTGGACCTGCGCGATTTTGCCGAGCAGGCGATTCCGGATGAAACGCTGCAGGAGCTGGAACAGGCGCTGAGCGCTGCAGAGCAGGGACATGCGGCGGTGGTCTTTCGGGCGGCTTACGGCTTTGATGAAGCAGTGCGCGAGCCGGATGATCTGGAGACGGTGGGCGCCCACATTGCGCAGATCGCGCAGGTGCTGAACCCGCATGCGCAGAACCTTCTGGCGGTGCAGGCAGGGCTTCTGGGCGAGTACGGCGAGTGGCACGGCGGCCATTTCTTGCAGGGAGACGAAAGTGCGCAGCGCACCAGCCGCCTGTATGTGCTGCAACAGTGGGAAGCGGTGCTTGAACAGCAGATCCCGGTGGCGGTTCGCCGGCCCCGTTTTGTGCGCGAGGCCCAGAAACAGGGCATTCTGACCGGTCGGCTGTGCCTGCACAACGATGCACTTTTGTCCACCGACAGCGATATGGGGACGTACGATGATCCGGAAATGTCTTTTTCTGAGGAGCTGCAGTGGGTGGATGAGCAGCTGGCGGACCAGTACAACGGCGGCGAGATGCCGTCGCCCGGCGCCCGGAATGAGCCGGAGAATGCCCATGCGGAGTTTCAGCGCCTGCACATCGGCTATTTGAACCAGATGTACAATCAGGAAATTTTGGACAGCTGGCGGGAAAGCGAAATGCCCGGTGCAGGGGGCGAGAGTGCTTTTTCCTTTATCGAGCGCCATTTGGGCTACCGCTTTTCAGTCAGCGGGGCATCGGTCAGCGCCCGTTTGTGTAAACCCGATACGGTGCAGGTTCACCTGACGCTGAAAAACAGCGGGTACGCGGCTCTTCCGGCCGGCTTTCACCTGTATCTGCTGACGGAAGATTCGGCAGGAACAGTGGGCGAGGCATATGAGATTCAGCATCCGCAGCTGCATCAGATCAGCAATGGACAGGAGTGCGAGGTTTCGCTGGAACTGCAGCTGGACGATGTGCAGCCGTGCTCCCTCAGTTTGCAGATTTCGCCGGATCTGTCCAGCCCGGAAGAAGATTGTGTGATTCTGGCCAACGATGGGTTCGGATGGGAATCCGGCCGGAACCGGATTTTGCAACTTTGGAAAAACGAGGACTCCTTCTGGGAGCCTGTGGGCGTAAAAACGGAGCAGGACGCGTGATCCTGCTCCGTTTTTGCTGCGGTTCAAAACAAAAAAGGCTGGGTGCTCCCTTTAAGGGGGCGCCCAGCCTTTATCTGTGAAAAACGTCACTGCGCAGAACGTTCCGGATGATATTTCCGACGGGTGGCCATGCCGCCGCGAAGGTGGCGTTCCTCTTTGTTTACCTGCAGGATGCGGCGCACTTCCTGATACAGTCCCCGATTCTGCCGTGCCAGACGCAATGTCACATTTTTATGGATGGCGTTCCCACGCAGGTTGATGTGCTTGAAGTATCAGTATGATTCTGCGAAGAATTATCAAAGATTACTGAAGGGAGTGGCTGCGTGATGCATATAAATTTGAAAATGGATTGACTTTCGGATGGGGGAAGAGCATTCCGATTTATACCGGATGCGCGCTTGACGGAATGGTGGAAATATGCTACTATCGTTATACTGATAAAAATATAACGCTTTCAAGGAGGAATCCCCATGTATAAAAAAATTGCGGCACTGGCGATGAGTGTGGTCTTAATGCTTTCCATGGCCGCCTGCTCTGCACAGAACTCGTCCGATGCTCCTGGCTCCGATACCTCGTCTGCAGAGAGCATTTCTGTGCCGGAGTCTGTATCGGCGCCAGAGGAAGAGGCGGCTTTTCCTGTGACCGTCAAGGATGCGGCGGGGCGTGAGGTGACCATCGAAGAGGAACCCGAAAAGCTGGTCAGCGGTTATTACATCACTACGTCTATGGTGATTGCGCTGGGCCAGCAGGACAAACTGGTGGGCGTAGAGGCAAAAGCGGATAGCCGCCCCATTTACAGCCTGGCTGCGCCCGAGCTGCTGGAACTGCCCAGTGTGGGCACCGCAAAGGAATTTGATTTGGAAGGCTGCGCGGCATTGGAGCCGGACCTGGTAGTGCTGCCGCTCAAACTGAAGGACACGGTGTCGGCGCTGGAAGAGCTGGGCATTCCCGTGCTGCTGGCGAACCCCGAGGATCTGACGCTGCTGCGCCAGACCATTGAGATGCTGGGGGCAGCCACGGGCGCGCAGGAGCAGGCCGATGCGCTGCTGGCTTACAACCAGCAGACAGAGGATGACCTGAAAGCACTGCTGGATGGCGTGCAGCGGCCCACGGTGTATCTGGCGGGCAACAGCAGCTATCTGAGCACCGCAGGTGCGAAGATGTACCAGAACACGCTGATCGAACTGGGCGGCGGTGACAATGTGGCGGCTGAGCTGGAGGATGATTATTGGGCAGAAGTTTCCTACGAGCAGCTTCTGGCGTGGAATCCTCAGGTGATCGTCATTGTTCCGGAGGCTTCTTATACCAAGGACGATCTGATGAACGATCCGCAGCTGGCGCAGCTGGATGCGGTGAAAAACGGCCAGGTGTATCAGATGCCTTCTTCCTTTGAGGCGTGGGATTCGCCGGTGCCCAGTGCCATGCTGGGCAGCCGCTGGATGGCGGCCGTGCTGCACGAGGACGTATATTCCTTTGAGACTTTCTGCAACGACGCGGAGGCGTTTTATTCGCAGTTCTACGGAATCGAAATTGATACTTCTCTTCTGACCAAATAAAATGAAAAACCAAAAGACTCTTACAGTGTATTTTGCGGCAGCCCTCGTTTTGACGGGGGCTGCCTTTGCTGCTTCTCTGGCGGTTGGGCGTTATCCCATCGACTGGATGCAGCTGGCGACGGATGGTATGGATCGCAAGGTGTTTTTCACTCTGCGCCTGCCGCGTACCTGTATGGCCATGCTGGCTGGGTTTGCGCTGGGCGTGGCTGGCAGTGTCTATCAGGCGGTGTTTCAGAACCCCCTGGCAGCACCGGATATTATTGGTGTTTCGTCAGGTGCTTCCGTGGGCGCGGCTGGGGCTATTCTGCTGTTTGGTGGCGGGGTTGTGCTCACGGCGCTGATGGCCTTTGCGGGGGGAATGGCAGCAGTGCTGACGGTTCTGGCGCTGGCGGGGTTTGCACGCCGACAGGGCATCACGGGCATCGTTCTG
The DNA here is from genome assembly GCF_045865535.1 of Owariibacterium komagatae. GTDB lineage: Bacteria > Bacillota > Clostridia > Oscillospirales > Ruminococcaceae > Ruthenibacterium > Ruthenibacterium komagatae. The sequence goes on along the minus strand of NZ_AP031406.1, from coordinate 1,448,517 downwards.
GCGGGCATTGCCGTGAACGCCTTAACACAGGCACTGCTGATGCTGCTGAAGCTGACGGCAGACCCGGAAAAGCAGCTGGCGGCTATTGAGTTCTGGACTATGGGCAGCTTCGCGGACGTGACTTTAACCAAGCTGTTGGGCGTTCTGCCCTTGACAATGGCAGGTCTGGCAGGTCTGTTTGTACTGCACCGGCAGATCTTGCTGCTGGGCTTGGGTGAGGACGAGGCTAGGATGCTGGGTGTTTCAGTGAAGAGCATGCGACGGGCAGTGCTTTTGTTGGCAACGCTGGTTACTGGCGCGGTGGTCAGCGTGACGGGGCTGATTTCTTTTATTGGGCTGTTAGCCCCGCACATCGCACGGCTTCTAATGCACAGCAGTCGATTCTCTTCCACCATTTTGGCCGGGGTAACGGGCAGCGTGCTGCTTTTGTGCGCGGATATTCTGGCGCGTAGTATAGGCTCCAGCGAGATACCGGTAAGCATCATTACCTCGCTGCTGGGGGCGCCATTCCTGTTTTGGCTGATGTGCCGAAAGGGGGATTGGGAATGAATGATCTTCTAACGGTCACAGACCTGCGGGCAGGTTATGGACGGCGCAATGTTTTGCAGGGCGTTTCCTTTGCGGTGCAGCGAGGCGAAGTGTGCGCGCTGCTGGGGGCAAACGGCTCGGGAAAATCCACGCTTCTCAAGGCGGTGTGCGGCTTGACGGACGCCACGGGAGGGTGTATGTTAGAAAAGACGAACCTGTGGGAAATGCCGCCGCGCCGCCGTGCGCAGCATCTGGGATATCTGGCCCAGCGCAGCGTGTGCGCTCTTTCTCTGCGTGTGCTGGACGTGGTGATGATGGGGTACAACCCTGTACTGGGACTGCTGGAGCATCCGGGCAAAGAAAAGCGCCGCCGGGCTGAGATGCTGTTGGAACAGTTGGGGGCGGGCCAGTGGACCGAAGAGGACTTCCTTTCTCTGAGTGAGGGGCAGCGGCAGCTGGTGCTGTTTGCTCGCACGCTGGTGCGCCGGCCGGAAGTCCTTTTGCTGGATGAGCCGGACAGTGCACTGGACTACGACAACCGGCATCGCCTTCTGCAGTGGCTGCGGGGGTATGCGGCGCGGGAGGGTGCGGGTATTTTGCTGTGCAGTCATGATGCGAACATCGCTTTGCGCTATGCTGACCGACTTCTCCTGCTGCGGGACGGATGCCTGACCTACGATGTGACGGTGAAGGACGCGGACCCAGACGCGCTGCAGCGGGTGTTGAGCGGGATCTACGGTCCGGTGGATATTTTGTGCCACAGTGGATATTTTTTGATGACAAGAGGAGAACGGGAATGAAGCTGAAATTCGGAATCTTTTTCTGCGACGACGAAGGGGAAAAGTTTTTCGGGGAGGGGCCGTATCAGCTGCTGCGTGGTATCGATGAACTGGGCAGTCTGCGGGCCTCGGCCAAACGCATGGGAATGGCCTATACCAAGGCATTCGGTATCATGAAGCGGGCGGAGGCGTCGTTTGGGTTTGCGCTTACTCAGCGCAAGATTGGCGGTAAAGGCGGTGGCGGAAGCATGTTGACGCCCGGCGCAAAGGAGTTATTGATGCGGTATGAAGCCTACAAAACATCCTGCACTCAAATGGCTGAAAACTTATACAATACGCACTTTTCAACGTTCCGGCCGGAAAAGTTTACTTTTGACAGGCGGTAAGGGTGCGGGCAAAACCACACTGCTGGAAGCGCTGCTGGACGGTGCGCCGGTGCCCGGCGTGCGCAGCGAGGTGGAGCGTGGGACGGATGGCCTGCCTCGGTGCGTGGTACTGGCCCAGCGCGGCACAGACCGGCGATGCATTGTGGGCCGGAGAGAAACAGGGCCCATGACACCGGACAAAGACGCCTTTGACGGGCCAGCCGCGGACATGCTGCGCGTGGTGCGCCGCGCGCCCGGCGCATGGGCCGCGGTGGACGAGATCGGTTTTCTGGAGGAGTGCAGCGAGGCGTATCGGTCCGAACTGCGGCAATTGCTAGAAGAAAAGCGCGTGCTGGCTGCGATCCGCAAGGCCGACACGCCTTTTTTGTGCGAGCTGCGTGCCCGGGACGACTGCTTTGTGCTGGATTTGGACGAAGTGGAGGAAGAGGCATGAACATCGGCTGTGTGATTATGGCTGCCGGTCGAGCCCGGCGCTTCGGCGCCAACAAGCTGTTGGCGGATCTGGCGGGAAAGCCCCTGCTGGCACATGTGTTGGATAGTCTTCCCCGGGAGCATTTAGCCCGGATCGTGGCGGTTGTCAGCGACGAGGACGTGGCCGCACTGTGCGCTGGGCGAGGAGTGACCGTGGTGCAGTATGGCGGAGGCGCTCAGAGCGAGACGGTGCGCCGGGGCATGGAGCAGATGGAAGGCATGGACGGCTGCCTGTTCGTCCAGGGGGACCAGCCGCTGTGCACCGGCCGCAGCATGGTGCGCCTGCTGGATGCTTTTTGTGGCGCGCCCGGAGATGTGCACCGCCTTTCCTTTGGTGACATCGCGGGTAGTCCGGTGGTGTTTCCCGCCCGGCTGTTCGGAGCGTTGGGTGCACTGACGGGCGAACAGGGAGGCATGGCGGCGGCGCGGCAAACGGGGGCGCAGGTGCGCCTGACCCAGGCGGATTTCGCAGGGGAACTGCTGGACGCGGACACTCCGGAAGCGTTATCCGAACTTGAGAAAAAATTTTTTGAAAAAAGTCTGTAAAGTCGCGCTCCATAAGGGTTTGTAAGCCAGGGGAGCGTGATTTTTTTAGAGTAAAGTTTATGGAATTTACACAGTACGGAGCGCGTGGCTTTGGCTAGAAAATAGAAAAAGCGGCGCCTGCCTTGAAAGCCTTTTCCGGTGGTGCTATACTGAAGGCGCAGTCGGAAGGCTGCATAAATTGTGAAGAAGATTGTTTGATTTTTAACAGCCAGCTGTAACGGAGTGCTTCGCGCAAGGGTTGGACCGACGGGACGAAAGTCCACTCGGATTTTCGTTGCAGAGAGGCTGTTTTTTGTTTCTTCTTCTTATAAAAGGATCATTTTTGAGAGAGCGGCTGTAACGGAGTGCTTCGCGCAAGGGCTGCAAAATCGCATAAAATGCGGTTTTGGCCTAGTTCCGATACGGCCGCTTGCCCGTTTCGGAACTGCGGAGTGCTTCGAAAAACATAAGGAGCAAACAGAAAGGGAGAATGAAAATGTATCTGCTGGGAAACGGACGTCTTGTCACGCGCGATGAACACAACACCTTCCTTGAAAACGGTTGTGTGGCCATTGAGGGCAACCTGATTGCCGAGGTGGGCGAAACTTCGGCACTGCGGGCCAAATACCCCGACGCAAAATTTATGGATGCCAAGGGCGGCGTGATCATGCCGGGCTTCATCAACGCTCACAACCACATTTATTCCGCCTTTGCCCGGGGCCTGACTATCCGCGGCAATAATCCCACCAACTTTCTGGAAGTACTGGACCAGCAGTGGTGGACCATTGACCGTCATCTGCTGCTGAAGGACTCCAAAGCCAGCGCCGACGCTACCTATCTGGACTGCATTGAGAACGGCGTGACCACTGTGTTTGACCATCACGCCAGCTACGGTGAGATTGCCGGAAGTTTGTTCGCTCTGGCCGAGAGTGCCCGGCAGTTCGGTGTTCGCACCAACCTGTGCTACGAGATCAGCGACCGGGACGGTGCGGAAAAAATGCGCGCTGCCGTCAAGGAGAACGTGGATTTCATTCGCTTCGCTCAGAAGGATGATACCGACATGGTTAAGGGCATGATGGGCATGCACGCGCCCTTCACCCTTTCCAATGAAACGCTGGAATACTGCGCTGCCGAAAAGCCGGAGGGCGCGGGATATCACATCCACGTGGCTGAGGGAATCGACGATTTGTACGACAGCTTGACCAAATACAACAAGCGCCTGATGTTCCGCCTCCACGATATGGGCATTCTGGGCGAAAAGACCATCTGCGGCCACTGCATCTACATTAACGAGGCCGAGATGGATCTGGTAAAAAGCACTGACACCATGGTAGTGCACAATCCCGAGAGCAATATGGGCAACGCCGTGGGCTGCCCGCCTGTTCTGAAAATGTTTGAAAAGGGCATTCTGATCGGTCTGGGAACCGACGGTTACACCAACGATATGCTGGAGAGCTACAAGGTGGCCAACGTACTGCACAAACACAACGCCTGCAAACCCAACGTGGCCTGGGGCGAGATTCCTGCCATGCTGTTTGAAAACAACCGCCGCATGGCCGCGCGCTTCTACAATAAGCCGGTGGGCGTGCTGGCCCCCGGTGCTTATGCGGATGTGATTGTGCTGGACTACACACCGCTCACTCCTATGACGGCCGGAAACGTCAACAGCCATCTGCTGTTCGGGTGCAACGGGCACAATGTGGTGACCACCATCATCAACGGCGTGGTGCGCATGGAAAACCGCACGCTGGTGGGCATCGACAAAGAAGCGGTGCTGGCTCACTGCCGGGAAGAGGCCGCCGATTTGTGGAAGCGCATCAACGAACGCCGCTGAACACAGGAACAAGACCGGGTGCGTCCCGGCATAACGGAATATCAAAACGGAGCACAGGAGGAAGAGTTTATGAGTGATATCATGCGTCCCATCCCCTTTGGAGAACTGATGAACTGGGTGCTGGAGGAGCACCGTACCCAGGGCACGATTTTCGGCGTCAGCGAACTGTACCATCACACCAGCGGCAAGACGCTGCCCATTTTTACCGAGCAGGTCGAGACCCCCTTTGGCCCGGCTGCCGGTCCCCACACCCAGCTGGCCCAGAACCTGATCGCCGCCTATGTGGGCGGAAGCCGCTTCTTTGAGGTAAAGACCGTGCAGATCATCGACGGCGAGGACCTGCCCGTGTCCAAACCCTGCATTCGGGCCGAGGACGAGTGCTACAACGTGGAGTGGAGCACCGAACTGCGGGTGCCGCAGGCCTACGAGGAGTACGTCAAGGCCTGGTTTGCCATCAAGCTGCTGGCGAAATCCATGGGCTTTGGCTCGCCCGACGGCTTTGTGTTCAACATGAGCGTGGGCTACGATTTAGCGGGCATTCAAAGCGAAAAGGTCGACAAGTACATCGAAGGCATGAAGGATGCTTCTGCCAGCGCCGTGTGGGCCGAGTGCACCGCCTGGGCGAAAGAAAACCTGGACCGTCTGCCCGGTGTGGACGCAGCGTACATCGACGCCATCAACCCCCACATCTGCACATCCATCACCCTGTCCACCCTGCACGGTTGTCCGCCCGACGAGATCGAGCGCATCGCCACCTACCTCATCACCGAGAAAAAGCTGAACACCTATATCAAGTGCAACCCCACACTGCTGGGTTATGAGTTTGCCCGTAAGACCATGGACGACATGGGCTACGACTACATCGTGTTCGATGACCATCACTTCAAGGCGGACCTGCAGTTCGCCGACGCCATCCCCATGTTCCGCCGTCTGCTGGCGCTGTGCGAAGCCAACGGTGTGGAGTTCGGCGTGAAGCTGACCAATACCTTCCCCGTGACCATCGCCGCGGGCGAGCTGCCCGGCGAAGAGATGTACATGAGCGGCAAGAGCCTGTATCCGCTGTCCATCTCCCTGGCCGAGCGCGTGGAAAAAGAGTTTGACGGCAAGCTGCGCGTATCCTATTCCGGCGGCGCGGACCAGTACAACATCGCGGATATTTTCGCCTGCGGCGTGTGGCCCATCACCATGGCCACCACCCTGCTGAAACCCGGCGGATACAACCGGCTGCGCCCCATCGCGGACATCCTGACGAACATGGAGTACAAAGCGTTCGATGGCGTGGACGTGGAGGCTCTGAGCGCGCTGGCTGCCAAGGCCAAGACGGACGTACACCACGTCAAGCCCGTGAAGCCGCTGCCCAGCCGTAAGATGAAAAAGGACGTTCCCCTCATCGACTGCTTCACCGCGCCCTGCGCCGAGCAGTGCCCCATTCATCAGGACATTCCCGAGTATCTGCGCCTGGTGGGCGAGGGCCGCTATGAGGAAGCGCTGCGGGTGATCTGCGAGAAAAATCCGCTGCCTTTCATCACCGGCACCATCTGCAGCCATACCTGCATGTCCAAGTGTACCCGCAACTTCTACGAAGAGTCCGTGCACATCCGTGCGGCCAAGCTGGAGGCTGCGGAAAACGGCTTTGCATCCTTTGCCAAATCGCTCAAGGCGGGTGCCCCCTGCGGCGCGAATGTCGCTGTTGTGGGCGGCGGTCCCGCTGGTATGGCCGCGGCGCATCTGCTGGCCCGGGGCGGTGCAAAGGTGACCGTGTTTGAAAAGCGCGGCTCGTTGGGCGGTATCGTCAAGCACGTGATCCCCGCGTTCCGCATTTCCGACGAGGCCATTGCCAACGATGCCTCCATGCTGGAAGCGCTGGGCGTGACTGTGAAGCTGAACACCGAGGTGGCCGATGCCCGTGCCCTGCTGGCTGAGGGCTACACCCACGTAATCGTAGCCAACGGCGCCTGGGAGCACGGCGCGCTGCATCTGGAAGGGGATGCTGCGCTGAACGTAATTGAATTTTTGGAAAAACAGAAAAATGCGCCCGAGACGCTGAATCTGGGCAAAAATGTGGTGGTCATCGGAGGCGGCAATACTGCCATGGACGCAGCTCGGGCCGCTAAGCGCGCACAGGGTGTGGAGCACGTGCGCCTGGTCTACCGCCGCACCAAACGTTACATGCCTGCCGACGCGGAAGAACTGGAACTGGCCATTGCCGACGGCGTGGAGTTCTGTGATCTGATGGCGCCCAAGGCACTGCACGGCGGCGTTCTGACCTGCGAAGTCATGGAGCTGGGCGCGCCCGACGCCTCCGGTCGTCGCAGCCCGCAGCCCACGGGCCGCACAGTGGAGCTCCCTGCGGACACCGTGATCTCCGCCATCGGCGAGAAAGTGGATACGGCGTACTTTGTCAAAAATGGCGTCACCGTGGACGAGCGCGGCCGCGCCGTGACGAATGAGGCATGCAAGTCGGCCGGCGTCTATGTGATCGGCGACGCGCGCCGCGGCCCCGCCACTGTGGTAGAGGCTATTGCGGACGCTGCTGCCGCAGCCCGGGACATTCTGGGCGCGGGCGAAGCCGTACACTTTGCGCTGAACGCCGCCCCGGCGGAGCTGAAAGCCCGTCGTGCCCAGCTGCGCGGGTATCTGGACGCCAAGACGGAAGCGTCCCGCTGCCTGGGATGTGAGACCGTATGCGAAAACTGCGTGGATGTGTGCCCGAACCGGGCCAACATCGCCGTGCGCGTGCCCGGTCTGGATAAGGAGCAGATCGTTCACGTGGACAAAATGTGTAACGAGTGCGGCAACTGCGCTGTGTTCTGCCCCTATGCCAGCGCGCCTTACAAAGATAAATTCACGCTGTTTGCCAGCGAGGCCGATATGGCCGATTCTACAAACGCGGGCTTCTGCGTGCTGGACGCGGCCGCGGGTCGTGTGAAGGTGCGGTTGGGTCAGGAGGAATACGAGACGATTTTGGCCGACGACACCCGCACCTATGCGCCGCTGAAGGCGCTGATGGAGACCGTGCTGCGCGACTATGCCTACTGCCTGTGAGGAGGCGAGCACTGTGACCATCATCAAAAACGGAACGCTCGTTTTGCCTGACGGCGTGCGCCGGGGCGAGCTGGCGTTTGAAAACGGCGTCATCACCAAAATCGCGCCCGTCCTGGAGGCGGGCGCGCAGGATCAGGTGTTCGACGCGCAGGGGTGTCTGGTGTTTCCGGGGTTTATCGACGGGCACACCCATCTGGACATGGACAGCGGCACCACCGTCACAGCCGACGATTTTGCATCGGGTTCGTGCGCGGCGGTGTGCGGCGGCACCACCACACTGGTGGATTTCGCCACTCAGGACAAGGGCCATACACTGTGCGAAGCCCTGGATGCCTGGCATCAGAAGGCTGACGGCAAGTGCGCGTGCAACTACGCGTTCCATATGGCTGTCACGGACTGGAATGAGCGCACCTGCGCCGAACTGCCGATCATGAAAGAGCGGGGCGTCACGTCCTTCAAGGCATATTATGCTTACGACAACCTTCGGCTGGATGATGCCCAGATGTATCAGCTGCTATGCGCTTTGCAGCCCTTGCACGGGGTGCTGGGGGTGCACTGCGAAAACGGTACGCTGGTCAACGAACTGCAGCAGGAGCAGCTGGCACGGGGCGTCACCGGACCGGCGGGCCATCCCGCGTCGCGCCCGCCGGTGGTGGAGGCCGAGGCCATCCGCCGCTTGTGCGCCGTGGCAAAGCTGGCGGACAGCACCGTGCACATCGTGCACCTGTCCAGTGCCGAAGGTCTGGAAGAGGTGCGCCGCGCCCGGCGGGCGGGGCAGACGGTTTGGGCGGAGACGTGCCCCCAGTATCTGGTGCTGGACGATTCCCGCTACGCACTGGAGGGCTTTGAGGGAGCCAAGTACATCATGAGCCCGCCGCTGCGCAGCGAGGCCGACCGCCAGACGCTGCGTCAGGCGGTAAAGAATGGCGAGATCGACACCATTTCCACCGACCACTGCAGCTACCGCTTTGACACCCAGAAGGTTCTGGGAAAAGACGATTTTACCAAAATCCCCAACGGCGCGCCCGGCATCGAGCACCGCCCGGCGCTGATCTACACGAGCTTTGTGGCAACGGACGAGATGACGGCGGCCGAAATGTGCCGCCTGCTGGCGGAAAACCCGGCGAAGCTGTTCGGCATGTGGCCGCGTAAAGGCTGCCTGGCCGAGGGCTCGGACGCGGACATCACCGTGTGGGATCCGGCTGCGCGCTGGACCATTCGGGCAGCGACGCAGCACCAGAATGTGGATTATACGCCCTATGAGGGCTTTGAGGCGATCGGACGGCCCCGCGCTGTGTATGTGGGCGGGGAATTGGCGGCAAAGGACGGCGAGCCCACGGGCGTATGCGCCGGACGGTATGTGAAACGATAAGGAGGCTGGCATGTACACTCTGTATGTGAACGGTGTGGAGTACCACACCGAAAAGAACAGCAAACTGCTGGATTATCTGCGGGATGATTTGCGGCTGACCAGCGTGAAAAACGGCTGCGGCGAGGGCGCGTGCGGAACCTGCACGGTCCTTGTGGACGGCAAGAAAACCAAAGCGTGTGTGTTTCGGCTGGAAAAGCTGGACGGCAAGCACATCACCACTGTGGAGGGCCTGACTGAGCGCGAGCGCGACGTGTATGTGTACGCCTTCGGACAGACTGGCGCGGTGCAGTGCGGATTCTGTATTCCGGGCATGGTCATCTGCGCCAAGGCCCTGCTGGACGAAAATCTGGACCCCACGCCCGACGATGTGAAAAAAGCCATCCGCGGCAATATCTGCCGGTGCACGGGTTATGTGCGCATCGAGCAGGCGATTTTGCTGGCGGCCAAAATGTTCCGGGAGAACCTGCCCGTGCCCGACGACGGGTCCGACGCGCGCATCGGCCATCTGTTCCCCCGGGTGGACGTGGCGGAAAAGGTGCTGGGCACCGGGCTTTTCGTGGACGACATTGTGGTGCCGGGCATGATCTATGCCAAGGCGCTGCGGTCCAAATATCCGCGGGCCCGGGTGGAGAAGATCGACCTGACCCGGGCGCTGGCCCATCCCGATGTGGTGAAGATCCTCACCGCCAAGGATGTGCCCTTCAATAAGACTGGTCACATCATTCAGGACTGGGACGTGCTGATCGCCGAGGGCGACTGCACCCGGTACATCGGTGACGCCATCGTACTGGTGGCCACCAACCACAAGGAGACCCTGGATGAGGTGCTGGACCTGGTGGACGTGACCTACACGGAGCTGGAGCCGTTGACCGACCCCCGCGAGGCCATGAAGGAAGATGCGCCGAAACTGCACGAAAACGGAAACATCCTCACAAAGCAGGTGCTGCGCCGGGGCGACGCCGACAAGGCCATTGCCGAGGCGGCCTACGTGGTCACCCAGCACTACTCCACCCCCATGACGGATCATGCATTCATGGAGCCGGAATGCGCCATCGGCATTCCCGACGGGGAAGGCGGTTTGTTGATGTATACGGCCAGCCAGTCTGTGTACGACGAGCAGAAGGAGATCAGCCGTATGTTGCAGATCCCGCCGGAAAAGGTGCGCTGCCAGACAAAGCTGGTGGGCGGCGGTTTCGGCGGCAAGGAGGACATGAGCGTGCAGCACCATGCGGCGCTGATGGCCTGGGCCACCGGAAAACCCGTCAAGGTGAAGTTCTCCCGACAGGAGAGTTTGAACATCCACACCAAGCGCCACGCCATGGAGATGGACGTGACCACCGCCTGCGACAAGGAAGGCAGACTAGTGGCCATGAAAGCGCTGCTGATTTCTGACTGCGGCGCATACGCCTCGCTGGGCGGGCCGGTGCTTCAGCGCGCCTGTACTCATGCGGGCGGGCCGTACAATTTCCAGAACGTGGACATCACGGGTATCTGCGTCTACACCAACAATGTGCCGGGCGGCGCATTCCGCGGCTTCGGCGTCACCCAGAGCTGCTTTGCGGGGGAGGTCAATCTGGACCTGCTGGCTGAGAAGGTAGGCATCTCCCCCTGGGAGATTCGCTACCGAAACGCCATCCGCCCCGGCCAGGTACTGCCCAACGGCCAGATCGCGTCCCACGACACGGCCTATGCCGAGTGTCTGGAAGCGGTGAAGGATGTCTTTGAAAGCAGTCCCTACGCGGGCATTGCCGGGTGCATGAAAAACAGCGGCGTGGGCGTGGGCTTGCCCGACATCGGCCGTTGCCGGCTGGCCGTGGTGGACGGTGTGGTGCACATCCGCACCAGCGCCGCCTGCATGGGACAGGGCGTTGCCACCGTCTGCACGCAGCTGGTGCACACGGTTACGGGCGTGCCCGCTGCGCGCATCTTCCACGAGCGCGCCGACACGGCGATCACCCCCAACTCCGGTACATCTACCGCCAGCCGACAGACGGTGTTCTGCGGTGAGGCTGCCCGCCGCGCTGCGCAGCAGCTGGATCAGGCACTGAAGGCGGCGGGCGGCGACCTTGCGGCGTTGGAGGGACAGTCCTTCTACGGCGAGTACTCCGGCGTCACCGACCCCATGGGCTCCGACAAACCCAACCCGGTCAGCCACGTGGCCTACGGCTACGCAGCCCAGGTGGTGGTCATGGACGAGAACAAAAAAGTGGTCCGTGTGGCCGCTGCCCACGACGTGGGTCGGGTGGTCAATCCCCAGGCATGCGCCGGTCAGATCGAGGGCGGCGTGGTCATGGGCCTGGGCTACGGCCTGACGGAAGATTTCAAAATGGAGAATGGCTATGTGAAGTGCAAGTACGGCACGTTGGGCCTGCTGCGCTCCACGGATGTGCCGCCCATTGAGGTGCACCTGATCGAAAAGGGAACCGACGACCAGAACACCTTCGGCGCCAAGGGCGTGGGCGAGATCAGCGCCATTCCGGCGGCGCCCGCCTGCGCCAACGCCGCCTACCGGGTGGACGGCCAGGTGCGCACCAGCCTGCCCATCCGCGACACCTTCTACAAAAAGGAGGTGCGCAAATGAGCACCAAACAAAGCACGGCCCAAAGCGCGCTGTACACCCAAAGCGGCGTGCCGCCCCTGGGCGAGGCCATCCCTCTTGCACTGCAGCATGTGGTGGCCATGGTGGTGGGCTGCATCTCCATGCCCATGATCGTGGCGGCTGCCGCAGGCGTCTCTGAACAGGACCAGATCATCATGGTGCAGGGCAGCCTGCTGGTGGCGGCGCTGGCCATCTTGCTGCAGGCCTTCGGCGTCAAGGGCTTTATCTCCAGCGGCTTGCCTGTCATGGTGGGAAGCGGCTTCGCCTTTCTGCCCACGCTTCGCACCATTGTGGAGCAGTCCGGCATGGCTGGGCTGGCGGGCGCCCAGATCGCGGGCGCGTGCATGGGCATGATTGTGGGTCTGATATTCAAAAAGATCCGCTTTCTGTTTCCACCCATCGTCACGGGCAGCGTGGTGCTGACCATCGGCATTTCTCTGTACGACACCGCCGTCAACTACATGGCGGGTGGTGTCGCGTCCGACCCGTCCTATGGCAGCGCACGGAACTGGATTCTGGCCCTGATCACGCTGGTGGCCGTCATCGTTGCCGGACAGTTCGGCAAAGGCATGGTCAAGGCCAGTGCCACGCTGATTGGAATGGTGGTGGGCTATTTGGCCGCAGTGCTGTGGGGAGGCATCGACTTCTCCGGAGTGGGCACGGCGGGCTGGGTGCAGCTGCCGGAGCCCTTCCACTTTGCGCCGGCTTTTCATCTGAATGCCATTATCAGCCTGGGCATTGTGTTCATGGTCAACGCCGTGCAGGACATTGGCCAGTTTGAGGCCACGGCCAACGGCGCCTTTGAGCGGCCGGCCACCAGCGCGGAGATCACCGGTGGCGTCATCGGCAACAACCTGTGCAGCCTGCTGGGCGGCATTCTGGGTGGCGTGCCCGTGGCCACCGCCGGCCAAAATGTGGGTATTGTAGTTACCACCAGAGTCATCAACCGGGTGGTGTTCGGCATCGCGGGCGGCGTGGTGCTGGTGGCGGGGCTTGTGCCCAAGCTCAGCGCCATCCTCATCACCATCCCTCAGCCGGTGCTGGGCGGTGCCACCATCACGGTATTCGGCTCCATCGCCATGACCGGCGTGCGCATGCTGGCCCGGGAAGGACTCAGTCCCCGCAGCACGTTTATCGCGGGGCTCAGCGTGGCGCTGGCGGTGGGCATTCCCCAGCTGCCCAACGTATTCGCGGGCTGCCCGGCGTGGATCGGTCAGATCTTCGGCGGCTCCGAGGTCATTGTTGTGGCGCTCTCTGCCATTTTACTCAATTTGATCCTGCCAAAGGAAAAAAAGGAGACTTGAGTTATGAAGGAAACATTTAAAATCGTCACCTATCCCCGTCAGGACGTGCCCGCAACGGATCTGTCCGCGTTCAGCGAGGCCGAGGCCAAAAAGGCTCACGACTTTCACGCCAGCTTTGACGTGTACGCTGAAACACCTCTCACAGGTCTGCCGGGCCTTGCCAAGGCGTTGGGCGTCGCGTCCGTCCATGTGAAGGACGAGAGTTACCGCTTCGGACTGAATGCCTTCAAGGTGCTGGGCGGCAGCTATGCGCTGGGCCGTTACATCGCCAAAAGGCTGGGCGAGGACATTGCACAACTACCTGCTTCCCGCATTCTGTCCCAGGAAGTGCGTGCCAAGCTGGGGGACGTAACGTTCGTCACCGCCACCGACGGAAACCACGGCCGCGGCGTGGCCTGGACGGCCAATCGTTTGGGACAGCACTCCGTGGTTTATATGCCCAAGGGCTCCGCGGCCGAACGCCTGGCCAACATCCGCGCCGAGGGCGCGGATGCGTCCATTACCGATCTCAACTACGACGAGGCTGTGCGTCTTGCCAACCGGCAGGCAGAGGAAAAGGGCTGGGTCATGGTGCAGGATACCGCCTGGGAAGGTTATACCGATATTCCTTTGTGGATCATGCAGGGTTATACCACCATGGGTTATGAGATCGTGCGTCAGCTGGAGGCTCAGGGTGCCGAAAAGCCCACCCACGTGTTCCTGCAGGCGGGCGTGGGCAGCATGGCGGGTGCCATGACAGGCTTTTTGACCTCGTACTACGGAAAGGATCGTCCGTTCATTACCATCATCGAGCCGAACAAGGCCGACTGTGTGTTCCGCACCGCCGAAGCCCGGGACGGCAAACTGCATTTCGTGACCGGCGACATGGATACCATTATGGCAGGGCTGGCTTGCGGCGAACCGTGCACCATCGGTTGGGAAGTGCTGAAAAATTGCGCCGACGCGTTCATCAGCTGCCCGGATTACGCGGCGGCCGACGGTATGCGCATCCTGGCGGCGCCCGTGCGCGGCGACGCGCCCATCGTCTCCGGCGAATCAGGCGCGGCCACAGTGGGCTGTGTGTCCAACATTCTGCTGCGGCAAAGCCTGGCTGAATTGAAAGAGAAGCTGCATCTGGACGAAAACAGCCGGGTGCTGTTTATCAGCACCGAGGGCGACACCGACAAGGACAACTACCGCAAAGTCGTCTGGGGCGGCAAATATTCCAAAGTGTACGAAGAGGGAACCGACGGAAAGGAGAATGTGTGATGTTGAACGAATTGCAGAAAAACGAAGTGGTGGCCCTGTGCCAGAACCTGGTCCAGTCCCCCAGCACCAGCGGCCATGAGGACGGCGTGGTGGAACGCCTGAAAGCGTTTTTTGAGGCCAACGGCTTCGACAGCGTGCATGTGGACAAATATGGCAACGTGATCGGCTGCATCAAGGGCAGCCGCCCCGGCCCGAAGATTCTGTTCGACGGCCACATCGACACTGTGCCGGTAGGCGACCCCGCCACCTGGGAGCACGACCCCTTTGCCGCTGAGATCGTGGACGGCAAGATCTATGGCCGCGGAACTTCCGACATGAAGGGAGCGGTGGCCGCCATGGCCTGTGCTGCTGCAAACTTTGCCAAGGCGACCAACCGGGACTTCGCCGGTGAGATCTACGTGGCGGGTGTGGTGCATGAGGAGTGCTTCGAGGGCGTGGCCGCCCGGGAGATCAGCGCCTATGTGAAGCCGGATTATGTGGTCATCGGCGAGGCCAGCCAGCTGAATTTGAAGATCGGCCAGCGCGGCCGCGCCGAGATCGTGGTGGAGACCTTCGGCAAACCCTGCCACAGCGCCAACCCCGAAAAGGGCATCAATGCGGTGTACAAGATGGCTAAGGTCATCGAGGCCATCCGCACGCTGGAGCCCACCCATCACCCCGTGCTGGGTGACGGCATTCTGGAACTGACCGACATCAAGTCCGCCCCGTATCCCGGTGCGTCCGTGGTGCCTGAGTACTGCCGTGCCACCTACGACCGCCGCCTGCTGGTGGGCGAGACCAAGGAGAGCGTGCTGGCGCCCATCAACGCGCTGCTGGAAAAACTGATGGCCGAGGACGACCAGCTGAAGGTCAAGGCCAGCTATGCGGTGGGCCGGCAGATGTGCCACACGGGCAACGAGATCGAGGGTGAGCGCTTCTTCCCCGGCTGGCTGTACGACGAGAAAGACGCCTTCGTACAGGATGTGTACGCCGAATTGAAGGCCATGGGATATGAGCCCGGCATCACCCAGTACAACTTCTGCACCAACGGCAGCCACTACGCGGGCGAGGCGGGCATCAAGACCTTCGGCCTTGGACCGAGCCGCGAGAACCTGGCCCACACCATCAACGAGTACATCGAGATCGACCAGCTGGTGAAGGTGTGCGACTGCTATACCGGCGTGATGAAGGCGCTGCTGAAATAAGAAAGGAAGCGAAAAGACAATGGCTTCTCTGCTTTTGAAAGGCGGCCGGGTCGTGGACGGAACGGGCGCGCCCGCTTATGAGTCCGACGTGCTGGTGAAGGATGGGAAGATTGCGGCCGTGGGTCATGACCTGGGCTCCGCCGACCGCACGCTGGACGTGTCAGGCCTGGCGGTGGCCCCCGGCTTCATCGACACCCACAGCCACTCCGATCTGGACGTGCTGTTGCGCCCGCAGGTGCTGCCCAAGGTCATGCAGGGCATTACCACCGAGCTGCTGGGGCAGGACGGTGTCTCGCTGGCGCCGCTGCCCGCGCAGTACATCAGCCCCTGGCGCAAAAATCTGGCGGGTCTGGATGGTGACAGCGATGATATCGACTGGACCTTCGGCACCACGGAAAATTATCTGAATATGATCGAGGCTGCGCACCCGGGCCTCAATGAAATGTATCTTGTGCCCCACGGCAACATCCGCATGGAGGCCATGGGACTGGACAACCGCCTGCCCACTGAGGAAGAGATCGAGAAAATGCGTGCCATCACCCGCCGGGAGATGGAGGCGGGCGCCATGGGCCTGTCCACCGGGCTGATCTACATCCCTTGCGCCTACTCGGAAAGCCGCGAGATCATCGAGATGTGCAAGGTGGTGGCCGAGTATGACGGTGTGTTCGTCATCCATCAGCGCAGCGAGGCGGACACCATTCTGGACAGCATGAAAGAGGTCATCGAGATCGGTCGTAAGTCCGGCGTGAAGGTGCACTGGAGCCACTTCAAAGTGTGCGGCAAGCAGAACTGGGACAAGATCGACGCCGTACTGGAACTTTTGGAGCAGGCCAAAGCGGAGGGAATCACGGTCAGCTTCGACCAGTATCCCTACGTGGCCGGCAGCACCATGATGGGCGCCATTCTGCCCCCGTGGGTGCACGACGGCGGAACCGACAAGGCCGTGGCGCGGCTGGCCGACCCCGAACTGCGCAAAAAAATGGTCTACGACATGGAACACGGCATTCCCGGCTGGGACAATTTCGTGGATTTCGCCGGGTTTGAAAACATCTACGTCACCAGTGTCAAGACAGAACAAAACGCCGACGCGGTGGGCCTTTCCATCACGGAATTGGCCGAAAAGCGTGGAACGGACCCCTACACAGCCGCCTTTGATCTGCTGATGCAGGAGGAGAACGCCGTGGGCATGGTGGACTTCTACGGCACCGAGGAGCATGTGAAGCGCTTCATGCAGCGACCGGAGATGAACGTGTGCACCGACGGGCTGCTTTGCCCGGGCAAGCCCCATCCCCGCCTGTACGGCAGTTTTGTGCGGGTGCTGGGCAAGTACGTCCGGGAAGAGGGCGTGCTTACTCTGGAGCAGGCCGTACGCAAAATGACGGGCAAGCCCGCCGAGGTCCTGTCTCTGCGGGATCGCGGTCTCATCCGCGAGGGCATGCGCGCCGATATCACGGTGTTCGACCCCGAAACGGTCATCGACCGGGGTACTTTCACCGATCCCATCCAGTTCCCGGATGGCATCGCTTATGTGATCGTCAATGGTGCGCTGGCCGTGGATCACGGCCGGCACACGGGCGCGCTGAACGGACAGGTGATCCGGCGCGGCCGCTGACAGTTTACAAACAGGAGGATTTTTTATGAACAACGCAATTTCCACGGAAAAAGCCCCGGCCGCTATCGGCCCTTATTCCCAGGCGGTGAAAGCCGGCGATACGATCTATGTGTCCGGCCAGCTGCCCATCGATCCCGCCACCGGCGCCTTTGCCAGCGACGATATCACGGCGCAGACGCGCCAGTCCCTGACCAACATCCGCAGCATTCTGGAAGCGGCGGGCACGGACATGAGCAAGGTGGTCAAAACTACCGTGCTGCTGAAAAGCATCGCGGATTTCGCCGCCATGAACGAGGTGTACGCCCAGTTCTTCAGCGAGCCGTACCCTGCTCGGGCTGCTTTCCAGGTAGCCGCGCTCCCCAAGGACGCGCTTGTGGAAATCGAATGTGTGGCTGTACTGTAACGCCATCCGGCGCGGTTTTCGCAAACCGCGCCTTTTTTGTGAAAACGGAGGAACGCTATGTACAAAATTTTAGAGAAGGAAGCGCTGAACCCTACGGTCACCAAAATGGTGATCGAAGCACCGCTGGTGGCTCATAAAGCGCAGCCCGGCCAGTTTATCATCTTCCGCGCCAGCGAAGACGGCGAGCGGGTGCCGCTGACCATTGCGGACTATGACCGCGAGAAGGGAACCGTTACGATTATCTTCCAGATCGTGGGCGCTGCGACCATGGAACTGAATGCACTGAACGAAGGCGACAGCCTGGTGGACTTCGTGGGACCTCTGGGCACGCCCAGCCACCTGGACGGCCTGAAAAAGGTAGCTGTTGTAGGCGGCGGCGTGGGTTGTGCCATTGCATATCCCACAGCCAAAAAACTGCATGAGCTGGGCGCTGAGGTACACTCGATCGTGGGCTTCCGCAACAAGGATCTGGTCATTCTGGAAAAAGAGTTTGAAGCAGTTTCCAACCGTGTGGTGAAGATGTCCGACGATGGAACCTGGGGCGAAAAAGGCCTGGTCACCAACGCTCTGGAAGCGCTGATCAAAGAGGGCAATCAGTACGACGAAGTGATTGCCATCGGTCCGCTGGTCATGATGAAGTTTGTGTGCAAACTGACCAAAGAATACAACATCAAAACCACCGTGTCCATGAACCCGATCATGATCGACGGCACCGGCATGTGCGGCGGCTGCCGTTTGACCGTGGGCGGCGAAACCAAGTTTGCCTGTGTGGACGGCCCGGACTTTGACGGCCATCTGGTGGATTTTGACGAGGCGATGCACCGCGGCAGCATGTACCGCGATTTTGAAGCGCACGCCCGTGAAGCAGAGTGCAATCTGCTGAAAAAGGAGGTCAAATAATCATGCCTAACATGGACCCGAAAAAATGCCCGATGCCGGTACAGGACCCGGAAGTGCGCAATAAGAACTTCAACGAGGTTGCGCTGGGCTATACCTACGATATGGCGGTCAACGAGGCAAAACGCTGCCTGCACTGCAAAAACAAACCCTGTGTGTCCGGCTGCCCGGTGGGCATTGATATCCCCGGCTTTATTGCCAAAGTGGCCGAAGAGGATATGGAGGGCGCTTATCAGATTCTGTCTGCCTCTTCCGCGCTGCCCGCTGTTTGCGGCCGTGTCTGCCCCCAGGAAAACCAGTGCGAGGGCAAATGTGTGCGCGGCATCAAGACTGAGAGTGTAGGCATTGGTCGTCTGGAGCGCTTTGTGGCCGACTGGCACCGGGAGCACTGCACAGAGAAGCCGCAGATGCCTGTTTCCAACGGCCATAAAGTGGCGGTGATCGGCTCCGGTCCTTCCGGCCTGACGGCTGCCGGCGACCTGGCCAAGATGGGCTATAAGGTGACGGTGTACGAAGCACTGCACACTCCCGGCGGCGTGCTGGTTTACGGCATTCCTGAGTTCCGTCTGCCCAAAGAGATCGTCCGCAAGGAGATCGAGGGCCTGAAGGAAATCGGTGTGGACGTGGAGACCGACGTAGTCATCGGCCGCACACTGACCATCGACGAACTGTTCGACATGGGCAACGAGGCCGTGTTCATTGGTTCCGGCGCGGGCCTGCCCCGTTTCATGGGCATCCCCGGTGAGAGCCTGAACGGTGTGTATTCCGCCAACGAGTTTCTGACCCGCATCAACCTGATGAAGGCTTACAAAGAGAATGCCAAAACGCCCATTCAGCATGCGAAAAACGTGGCCATTGTGGGCGGCGGCAACGTGGCGATGGATGCTGCCCGCTGCGCAAAGCGCCTGGGCGCGGAGAACGTGTACATTGTGTATCGCCGCGGCATGGAAGAGCTGCCTGCCCGTAAGGAAGAAGTGGAGCACGCAGAGGAAGAGGGCATCATCTTCAAAACCTTGTCCAACCCCATTGAAGTGCTGGGCGACGAAAAAGGCTATGTAAAAGGCATGGTCTGCCAGGAGATGGAGCTGGGTGAGCCGGATGCTTCCGGCCGCCGCCGTCCTGTGGCGAAAGAGGGCTGCACCTTTACGCTGGATGTGGACTGCATGGTCATGTCCATCGGTACCAGCCCCAACCCGCTGATCCGGTCCACCACGCCGGGTCTGGAGACCAACAAGCACGGCTGCATCATCACCAACGGCGAGGACGGCCTGACCACGCGCAACGCAGTGTATGCGGGCGGTGACGCGGTCACGGGCGCAGCCACGGTGATTCTGGCCATGGGTGCGGGCAAAAGCGCTGCCAAGGCCATTGATGAGTACATCAGAAATAAGACATAACATTGAGCGCCAAGGTGCGAACCAATATTGGTTCGCACCTTGGCGCTCTTCAATTTTCGTACTCGTACCCAATAATGAGATTTTCCGGATTTTCCAGCCTTGAATATTCCAATGTGAAAATACGGTCGGAGGCATTGTTAAGTATTCGGATGATATTTCTGCCGTGTGGCGGCGCCGCCCCGCAGATGACGCTCCTCTTTATTTACCTGAAGCACTTTTTGCACGCTGTTGTATAATGCGCGATTCTGCCGTTTCAGACGCTGTGTCAAGTCCTTATGGACTGTGGACTTGCTAATTCCAAAACGCATCGCGGCATTGCGAACAGTAGCTCCGGTCTCTGCGACATACTGTCCAAGCGCAATGGCTCTCTCCTCAGGATTTCCTTTCATACAAGCACACCCCCCGGTAAAAAAATGGTGCTCTTACCGTAAAAAGTGCCTGCAATTTTTGGGATATCCTTATGTACCGTACTTTTCGAAATGCCGAAGGCCTTGGCCGCAGAGCGGACCGTGGCGTTGTTGGCTGTAATATATTCACCCAGCGCAATGGCGCGCTCTTCGGGGTTCCCTTTCATGCACATTCCTCCAAAAACACAATTTGCTACACTTTATGCAAAAGGCAGACGGGTTATGTGTGCGCGCCAAATTTTATGTTCTGCGCGAAAAAACGCGCTTTTTACCGCCGGGCGTGGTACAATCAAAGAAAAGGGAGGCTTTATGATGGATTTTCATACGACGGCAGTTTTTTTCAGTCCGACGGGCGGCACACGCCGCGCGCTGGAATGTTTTTTAAATCAATGGGACCCGCAGGCGGTCCGGGTGGACGCCACCTGCCCGCCTGCGCGGCTGGAGCCGGTTTCGCTTGGCGTCGGGGATGTGCTGGTGCTGGCGTTCCCGGTGTACGCCGGGCGGGTACCCGCAGCGCCCGGTCTGTTTGAAAATTTGCACGGAGAGAACACGCCCTGCATTCTGCTGGCCTGTTACGGGAACCGCCATTATGACGATGCGCTGGCCCAGCTGGCTTTCCAGCTGGAAGGACAGGGGTTTGTATGTGCGGGCGCAGCGGCGTGCATCACGCCGCATACCTTTGCTCCCGACCTGGGCGCAGGACGGCCGGATGCACTGGACACAGAGGCCCTGGCCCGTCTGGCCGAAACCGTGCGCGGCCGTTTGAACGCGGGGCAGGTGCATTCGGTGCAGCTGCCGGGTGAAAAAACACCGGCGCCCAAGCCCGCAAAGCCGATGCCGAAAACCCGGGATGAAAACAAATGCAATCGCTGCGGCGCCTGTGTGCGCGCCTGTCCGGCGCAAGCCATCGGGCCGGATCTGCACGTGGACGAGTGCAAGTGCATCCACTGTATGCACTGTGTGGCGGTGTGTCCCGCCGGGGCGATTCAGTGCGATACTTCCGCGCTGGAGGCCTATCTCACCGAACATTTTTCAAGCCGGCGGGAAGTGGAACTGTTCCTGTGAGCGGGAATATGTTACAATGAAAGCATCGCGGAGAAGGAGGAGACGGCTGTGAAAAAAAAGGCCAGTTTGCGGCGCACATATTACGGCGCGTTTTTCCTTTTGACGGTACTGCCCCTGTTGGTGGCTGCCTGCGTGGGACTGGGCTATTTCTATCGCATGCAGCTGTCCGACGCCCGGGAGACCATTGAGCTTCAGCAGAAATCCGTCTCCGACACCCTTCGTCAGGAAGTGCAGCAGGCATCGCTGCAGCTTTCGCATTTTCTGCTCTCGCCGGAAGGAGACGCGCTGTCTCTGGTGCAGCAGCTGCCCCAAAGCGCCGGCGAGCGGTATGAAATTCAATCGGCTTTGGACGATACCTTCGGATATTACCGGCTCACCGGCCGCCGCCTGGCGGCGCTGCATCTGTACCTGAAGGACGGGACCGCCTATGAATTGTACACGGCTTTGGCTGTGCCGCGGCAGAATGTAGAGGAAATGGACTGGTACCGTCAGGCGCTGCAGCAGCCGGAGCGGGTGGTGGTAGGCGCGGCTGCGCCGGATACCTTGATCCACGCCACCAATCGCCCGGGAAAAATCCTTCTGACTGCCGCCATCAGCATGGGGGATGAGGGCGGCGCTTTGGAAGAAGCCTGCCTGTACTTTGAAACCGAGGCCGAGGCGCTGATGCAGGGATATGACACACAAAATCCCGCGACCCGGATGTTCCTGCTGCTGGACGGGCAGGTGCTGGCGGGCGATGAAGCCTACCGCGATGCGGCAGTGGCCTTTTGGAATGACCCGAACGGGGCCTACGATGGCATGGACTGGTGCATCACCACGCCGGTGGCAAGCACGGGCCTGTGTGTTCTGACGCTGGTGGACAACCAGCGGCTTTTGGCGGGAGTTTACCAGGCGGGTGCATTGCTGCTGGTGGTATTTGCAGTAATTTTTGCGCTGTACCTGGCTTTTTCCATCTTGTTTTTGAAACGGATTCTGGACCCGCTGAACAGTTTGTACGACGGAATGAAGCGGCTTCAGGCGGGGGATTTTTCCCACCGGCTTGCCCCGGACGGCCATCGGGAACTGCGGGAACTGATGGAGTGTTACAACGACACCGGCGCCCGGATGCAAACGCTGACCGAAGAGAACCGGCGCAGGGAAGAGGAGAAGTATCAGGAAGAGCTGAAGGCGCTGCAAAGCGAGATCAATCCGCATTTTTTGTTGAATACCATCAACACCATCCTCTTTATGGCGGACATTGCCAAGTTCGATTCCATCCGGGATATGGCCGCCAACCTGATGAGCATTCTGGATTGTGTGCTGCGCAACCGCAGCCGGCGCTATACGCTGGCGGACGAGGTGCGCCTTCTGGACGCGTACATTCAGATCATGGAGGTGCGCTACGGAAACAGCTTTGCGGTGAACAAGGAATTTACCCCGGACAGCCTTTCCTGCCGCCTGCCCAAGCTGCTTTTGCAGCCGCTTGTGGAAAACGCGATCTTCCACGGTCTGGATGGCCGCGAAGACGGGGTGATCCAGCTGACCGGCCGTGTGGAGGAAGGCGTGCTGCACATCTGCGTGCGGGATAACGGCGCCGGAATGACCGACCAGCAGGCGCGCGCCTGTCTGGCGGGCCCCAAAAAGGAGACGGGTCACTCCATCGGCCTGTGGAATGTGCAGCGCCGGCTGAAACTGCAGTACGGCGAACAATACGGCCTTGCGGTGGAGAGCGGGCTGGAACAGGGCACCTGTGTCCGCGTGACGCTGCCCGCGCAAATGGATGAAAAGGAGGAAGGCCATGCTGCGAGCGATGATTGTGGACGATGAGATGATGGTTCGCACCGCCCTGGAAAAGATGGTGGACTGGGAGGCCGAGGGCTTTGTGCTGGAGGGCTGTTACCCCAATGGTCAGGCGGCGCTGGATGCGCTTTCCCGCCGCCCTGCGGACCTGATTTTTACCGATATCCGCATGCCGGTTTGTGATGGCCTGGAACTGATCGACCGGGTGCACGCCATGGGCCTGTCGCCCTACATTGTGGTCCTCAGTGCCTTTGACGACTTCCCGCAGGTGAAACAGGCGTTCAAAAAAGGCGCGTCGGACTATGTGCTCAAGCAGGAGATCACGTCGGACAGAATGCTGGAGCTGGTGCGGGAAGCAAAGGAAAAACTGCCCGCCGGCCCTGCGGAAGAGCCGGCAGCGGAAGCACTGCCCAATGTGAGCGCGGTTTTCGGAGATGTGTTTTTTCACAATGCAGATCCCCGGTCTCTGGGAGATTTGGAGCAGGGATATGTGATCGGCTGCTTCTTTTTGGATGAAGTGTACCGGGAGCTGCCGCGTCTGGGCGGGGACGTGCATGCCACGCTGACGCAGCCGCTGACCCGGCTTGTGATGCAGATGCCTCAGATGAAGCCCACGGACGGCTTCTATTCGCTGGATGTCTCCCGCCATTTTCTGTTTTACTCTCTGGCGCAGCCGGGCCGCACGGCGGACAAGGCGCGGGCGTTTTTTTCTCTGGTGCAGAAGGCGTGGAAAAATTACATGAACATCTCCTGTACGGTGGGTGTGGCCATTCCCCACAAGCGCCCGGCGGAAAACTTTTACACCGTGCTGGAGCAGGCGGAGACCAACACCACGCTGCGTTACGTTCTGGGGCCGGGCCGCATTTACGACGAAAGTTATTACGCGCGTTTTGACCCCGTGACAGCGCTGCGTCAGGCCAAAAGCTGCATGCCGTTTATTCGGGCGGTGATGAACGCAGACTTCGCCGGGGTGGAGCGCTACAAGACCGAACTGGTGGGGGCCATGCAGGACCTTCCGCTGGCACAGGGCCAGTCGCTGGCGCTATTGTACCTGTACAACCTGTACTATGAAATGGGTTTTTACGATATGCAGATCGCCTATAAACTGGGCCTGGATCATCAGCTGTACGACCGGCTGCACAGCATCGAGACCCAGCGGGATCTGGTGATTTATTTCACTTCGGCATTGCGGCGGATCATGGAATATTTTGAGTCCAATTACGACCAGCGCTTCCCGGATTCCGTTTTGAAGGCAAAACGTTATGTGGATGACAATTACATGCGGGCGGACCTGTCTCTGAAAGAAGTGTCGGAGCACAGCGGCTACAACGAAAAATACTTCTGCACTTTGTTTAAAAAGAGGTTTGAGGTTTCCTATTCCGATTACGTGAACCAGCTGCGGGTGAGTGCGGCCAAGGACCTTTTGGAAAAGAGCGCCATGCGCATGTATGAGATCGCCGATGCAGTGGGTTACAACAACGTGGAACACTTTATGCGTGTCTTCAAAAAGGTGACGGGAGTCACGCCGAAACAATACCGTAAAGAAAATGTAAAAAAATATCAATAAAATAAACTCCGCGTCATTTTATGGCGCGGAGTTTTTATGGTATGCTCAATGATGTCACCGGGGTATCCGGTGTGTGAAAAGGACTCTGAACAAACAATTTTAGGAGGAACCAACGCAATGAAAAAAGTTTTTGCAACTGTTTTGAGCGTTTGCATGGCGGCTGCCCTGTTTGCAGGCTGCGGCGCAAGCACGTCCAGCAGCACGGCCGCGTCTTCTGCCGCGTCCGGCAGCGCTGTGGCGGAAGGGGAGCTGGATCCCAACATCAAAGCGACCCTGACCTTTGCGACCTGGGACAACGAGGCCATCGATTTTTATGAGGAACTGGACCTGGAAGGCCGCTTCCAGGAGCTGTATCCCAACGTGGATCTGGAGATCGAAGAGTTCAAGGATGACGCTGAGTACTTCAACCAGATGAAGATCCGTGCTTCTGCCAACGAACTGCCCGACCTGATGTATCTGCAGACCCGTTACTTCTCTGTGTACGGCGACTACATGCTGGATTTGAGCGACACCCAGGCTGCTGCCAACAACGTTCTGGCTGCGGACTGCGAGTACAACGGCAAGGTCATCGGCATTCCCGAGAAAATCTCCAGCGACTATGTGTACTACTGGTCCGACCTGTTTGAGGAAGCCGGCGTGGAAGTTCCTCAGACCTGGGACGAGTTTGTGACGGTCTGCGAGACCCTGCAGAACTACTACGGCGCGGACGATCCCTCCTTCATGGCCATCGGCATGGGCGCCAAGGACAGCTGGCCCATGTATCCGCTGATGGAGTACTCTCCGGCCAGCTTCTCCGGCAACGGAACCTACTGGGATTACATGGCTACCGTGGACGAGCCCTTTGCAGAGGGCGAGCCCATCCGTGAGGCTTACACCAAAGTGTACGAGCTGCTGAGCAAAGGCGTTCTGGGCAGCGATCCCCTGGGCCTGGGCTATGACCAGACTCTGAGCCTGTTCCTGAACAAACAGGCCGGCATGATGATCGACAACTCCATGGGCCTGGCCAAGATCAAAGCCAGCGGCGTGGACCTGACCGATCTGAAGAGCTTCTATGTGCCTTACACCGGTGAGGACGGCACCATCAACCACATCGCGCAGGGCGACTTCTTCATGGGCGTTACCACCAACTCTGAGAATCCTGAGCTGGCGAAAGCCTTCCTGGAGTTCTACTTCAACGACTTCTACCCCGACTATGTGCAGAAACTGTCCAGCGACAGCACCATGACCACCGCTGAGAAGGCGAAAGATCCGTACATGGCTTATGCGGACGAGGTGCAGACCAACGTCAACATCGTAGCCTACATGGGCGGCGCGGACGACTACACTGCCATTGTCAACGAGTGCAAATTCGACTACAACAAAGTCGGCACCGAGATGCTGACCGAGGGCTTTGACCTGGAAGCCGCGTTTGATAAGCTGAACGCGGACTGGTCCGCCGCCCGTGAGAAACTCGGCATGGAATAATCGATCCATTGAAACTGAAGAGGACAGCTATATGAAGTCGATCAGAAAAAGCAGAAACCGCTTCATCGTCTTGTCACTGGCCATTCCGGTGATCTTGCTTTTGATGTTTGTGGTTTATCCTTCCGTTGATCTGGTCGCCATGAGCTTCACAAGCTGGGATGGAATTTCCCCACACCGCGATTTTGTCGGTGTGGGGAACTATGTTGATATGTTCACGAAATCGCCGGACCTCTGGCTTTCGCTGCGCAACAACTTCATCTACCTGGCTGTGCACATGGTGATGATCCCCATTGAACTTTCCATCGCGGTGATGATGAATACCAAATTCAAGGGCGCGGGCCTGGTCAAAACCATTGCCTTTTTGCCCTTCATCATCAACGGCGTGGGCATGTCGTATGCATTTTCCTACTTTTTCTCGCCGGTCAACGGCGCGTTCAACGACATTCTGACCAGCCTGGGCCTGAGCAGCTGGATTCAAAGCTGGCTCAGCGACCCGAAGGTGGTCAACTTTGTGCTGGCATCCGTCTCAGCCTGGCGGTTCAGCGGCTATCATATTGTGCTGTTTTCCACAGGGCTTACGTCCATCCCCACCGAGGTGATGGAGGCGGCCCGCATTGACGGGGCCAACGCCTGGCAGCAGCTGTGGCGCATTCAGCTTCCGTCCATCTGGCTGGTGTTCAGCTTCGTCATGTTTGACTGCATTCGCGGCACGCTGCAGTGCTTCGACATTCCGTTCATCATGACCAACGGCGGACCGGGCTATGCTTCGTCCACGTTTACGCTGTACACCATCGACACCGCGTTCAAGTACAACAGCTTCGGCATGGCGGCCACCATGGCGGTAGCCATCATGGTCATCGTCATCCTGGTCTATCTGTTCCAGAACGTGGTACTGAAAAAAGTTTTCCGGCAGTAAGGAGGATGCGTCATGAATCTGGACAAACTCAAACGCATTCTCATCCTGTGCGTGAAATATCTGGTTTCCGCCGTCATCATTGCCGCGGTCATCGGACCGCTGCTGGTCACGCTGTTCACTTCGGTGAAAACACAGGTCCAGCTGGGCAATACCTCCGCGATCCTGCCTCCCGCTTTGGGCGAGTGGACCTGGGACAACTACGCCGAGGTTCTGGGCGCAAAGCTTTTGCCGGACGCCTTCAAAAACACGGGCATCATTCTGGTCATCAGCATCTTTTTCAACGTACTGTTCGGCTCTGTGACGGCCTACTGCCTGCAGCGCTTTGAATTCCGTTTCAAAAAGCTTATTATGGGCTGCTTCTATCTTGGAATGATGGTTCCCACCTTTGTGGTGGAGATCGCCCGTTTTAAGGTCATTCAAAGCATTGGCCTGTACAACACGCTGGGCGCCCCCATCATCATTTATGTGGCGTCGGATCTGATGCAGCTGTACCTGTACATGCAGTTCGTCAGCAAGATTCCCAAGGCGCTGGACGAGAGCGCGCTGATTGACGGATGCGGCTATTTCCGCATTTTCTACCGCATTATTTTCCCGCTTCTGATGCCGGCTACCGCCACGGTCATCATCATCAAAATCGTGAACATCGTCAACGACATGTATGTGCCTTATCTGTATATGCCCAAGACGAAGCTGAAAACCCTTACCACCTTTTTGATGAACTACGCCGGTGCGCAGCAGGGCTCCTGGCCCACGCTGGCCGCCGCCATTGTGGTGGTGCTGATTCCCACGGTCGTCCTTTACCTGATCTTCCACAAGCAGATCACCGAAGGATTGAGCGCGGGCGCAACAAAGGAATAACGACGCACCCGGGGCTGCCGTTTTTCGGCAGCCCTGTACGCGCCGAATACGACTGATTTTCAGGAGGTTTTTTATGAGCGAGTTTATGTCTTACGATCCCTGGTCCGAGATCACGACCCGCAATGGTCATGCCGGTGATGAGATGGTGGCGATGCTGCAGAAAGCGATCCGCCGCGGAAAGGAAGAGGACGCGCTGCACGCTGCTTATGAGATGTACATCACCAGCCCGCAGTTTGAGGAGAAACTGTGGCGCCGCCTGCTGTGCATCAGCGTGGAGGACATCGGATTCGGCAACCCCGAAGCACCCAACCTGATCTACACGCTGTTCAAAATGCGGCAGGAATTCCCCTACAACGACGGCGACCGTCCCATGTTCTTTGTGCATGCCATCCGGTATCTGTGCCGTCAGAAGAAAGAGCGTTCCAGCGACCATGTGAAAAACCTGCTCATCCACGAGTTCGAAGTGGGCGAGAAGTTTGAAGTGCCCGACTACGCGCTGGATATGCACACCCGCCGCGGCCGTGCCATGGGCCGGGACGTGTACCACTTCCTCACCGAGGCAAGCCGTGTGGAGCCCTATTATGAGACTGAGGGCGCTGCGGAGATCTATGAGAAATACAAAGCGCTGCTGGAAAGCGAAGACAAGGGCGAAAAATGCCCCACCGCTTTCGAGTTCAACTCCTGGCAGTATTAAAAAAGAAGGCTTCGAAGCAATCGCTTCGAAGCCTTTTTCTCATTCCACGCCGGGCACGTCCACGTGTTTGAGCTGGCCCTTGTTGGCCTTTCCGCACAGATCGGAAAGATCCATGCGAAGAATCACGATGGCGGGCATGCCGCGCATCATGCGGTCATAGGCCGGACAGTCCAGATGGTCGGGACAGTATTTTTCGGTCAAAGCGCGTTTGGCACGCAGGCGCTCCTCCTCGCTTTCCACCACATGCACCGTGCCTTCCGCCACGCAGCTGGCAAAATAAATGGTATACTCCGCCGGGGCGGTCTTGCTGTGCAGCACGCAGGTGAAGCAGGCCCGGGCATCCCGCTGCAGATTGTCCAGCTTCTGCCCGGCGCGGGCGCAGTGGAAATACAACGCGCCGTCCAGATACACAAAGGCCATAGGCACGCAGTAAGGGCTGCCGTCTTCGTTGATCGTGGACAAAAAGCCGGTGTCGCTCTCCTGCAAAATGCGGACCGCGTCCTCCTGGGATGTCTTCCGGTCCACTCGTCTCATTGGACGCATGAAAAATTCCTCCCGTCAAAAAATGTCTCTGGTTCTCATTATAAAGTGCATGAAAAGATTTGCAACCCCTGATTCTTGACAAACGGCGGGGAACATTGGACAATAGAACAAGAACGCGGCGCAGCCGCGCAGGAGGTCTTTTATGCAGCAATTTGTCCCCGCGAAAAAGCGGGTGGTTGTTTTTTTGTGCGCGCTGGCGGTTTGCGGCGTGGCGGCGTTTACGCTGCTGTGGTCCTGGGGGCTGCGCGCGGTGAGAGTGCTGGACCCGGCCGAATATACCCAGCAGGCACCCGCCGGCTTTGTGTTCGACACGGCGTGTTCCCTTCAGGACGGTGTGCTCTGTGTGGACGGGTATGCGGCGGTGGAAGGCGAGCGCTTTGAATCCGTGGACACCCGTGTGGTGCTGTATCATGCAGAGGACGACACCTATATCCTGCTGTCCACCCAGATGGTGGAGAGCGAGGCTGCCCGGCAGGCCACCGGCCTTCCGCTGGCACAGTACGGCGGCTTTTCCGCGCGGGCAAAGGCGTCCGGGCTGGAGCATCCGGCCGAAGAGTACGAGATTTGTATCGCCTACCGCAACGATGGGCACAATGCGCTGGTGCACACCGGCCGCAGAGTGGAGGTGGCGCAATGAAACAGCGCAGCCTTTGGCGGGATGCCCGCCTGCCGTACCTGGTGTTGCTGGCTGTGATGCTGGCGCTTCATGCCCAGTGGACACTGGGCACCGGGGACGACCCCATGTATGCTACCATGCTGGAAAAATATTCTCTGTGGGACTTTTCCCTCTGGCATTATTCCACCTGGTCCGCCCGTACACTGGTGGAGGCGGTTCTGTGCATCGTGGAATCCTGGCCCACCTGGATCTGGCGCCTGGCGGATCCGGTTTTGATCACGCTGGACGCGTGGCTGGCCGCCCGCCTTCTGAATGCGCACCGGTCGGCCCGTGTGGGATGGATGGCCGCCGGCCTGCTGCTTTGCTATGACTGGGCGCAGCTGTCCAGCGCCGGCTGGGTGTGCACCACACTGGTGTTTGTCTGGCCGCTGACTGCCGCCCTGGCCGCGGCGCAGCCGCTGGCCCGTGCCTTGCGGGGCGAAAGCATCCCCTGGTGGAGCGCGGCGGGTTCGCTTTTGCTGATGCTGTATGCCGCCAATATGGAGCAGGTCATGGTCGTGGCGGGTGTGTGCCTGGCAGGACTGCTGGTGTGGCATGCCGCAGCGCGCCGCCGGCCCCATTGGCTGGTGTGGGCGCAGCTGGCGGTGGTGGCGGCCAACGGCGTGTATGCGCTGACTTGTCCGGGCACTGCGGCCCGGGCTGCGGGCGAGGCCACCAGCTGGTTTATCGATTTCGGCATGCGAGGCTTTTTCCAGAATGCGGAGCTGGGCATTTCCAACGCGCTGTCCGGTGTGATCTATGCCCGGGAAATGACATTCTTTTTGATGTGCGCGGCTCTGTGCTGCGGGATCTGGGCCCGGTACCGCTGCTGGGCGGCGCGGCTGATGGGACTGTTCCCGGTCGCCGCGGTGCTGGTTTTGGGCGTTTGGGGCCAGCCGCTGACGCAGCTGTTTCCCAAATTGTCTTTCTTCAAAAACGGGCTGACGGTCAAGGGAACCGTCACGGTGGTGACCGCCTGGGAATGGAAGCGGTATTTGCCGTTCCTGTTTTTGTGCGCGGTGTTTGCCGTGTGCATCGTCAACCTTTATCTGGCGCTGGGCCACAGTGCCCGGGCCTGGGCAGCCGGCACAGCGCTGTGCGGCGGTTTTGCCTCCCGGGCCATGCTGGGCTTCTCTCCGACCGTGTGGCAGTCCGGCGACCGAACGGCATTTTTCTTTTTGATGGCCTGCCTGTTTGTCACGTTGTGCGTATGGCAGAGCCTGGAGGATACGAAGCGGCGCTTTCAGCGTCTCTTGGCCGTGCTGGTGGTGCTGTGTGCCGCGGGTACGACGCTGTCGCTGATCGGCGCATAAGTGAAAATGAAACATTGAAAGCGAGGGGTTTGCTTTGTACTATGTAGAAGATTATCGCAAAGCCATGCGACAGGGCCAGCGAAATTATCGTGAATGTGTCAGCAAGGGCATCTATCCCTATCTGCAGGTGCTGGACGATCTGCTCAAGCAGGTGGACGTGGAATATGAGCAGCCCATCGGCGTGGTGGAAATTCCGGCCGACCGCATTGTGGGCACCAAGGCGAAGGGCCGCCGGGCGGCGTTTTCCCGCTCCTTTATGCCGCTGCTGAAGGACGACAGCGAGTTTGCCTTCAAGTGGATGAATCTGTATGGCATTCAGATGAACGAGGGCATCCGCGACCCCATCAAGGTGTATGAGTTCATGAACCGGTTCTATGTGCAGGAGGGCAACAAGCGCGTCAGTGTTCTGAAATACCTGGGTGCCACCAGCATCTGGGCCAACGTCACGCGGATTGTGCCCGTTCCCACGGACAGCAAGGAAAACCGGATTTATTATGAATTTATCAACTTTTACGACCATACCCAGCTGAACTATTTCTGGTTTACGGAAGAGGGCGGCTTCACCCGCCTTCTGGAGGCCACCGGCCCCACGGACCGCCGCTGGACGGAGGCCGAACGCAAGGAACTGGCCTCGGTGTATCTGCGGTTTGCGCCGGCATTCCAGGCGGCCGGCGGCGAGAAGCTGCCCATCACTTCCAGCGACGCGCTGCTGGCATATATCAACGTGTACGGTTACGACGCGGTCAAGGAGAAAACCACTCAGAAGATGAGTGAAGATCTGTCCCGCATCTGGAAGGAAGTGCTGGTCCTGACCGAGCAGGATGCCGTGGAGCTGTCCATGTCGCCCACGCCCGAGCAGTCCCGCAGCCTGTTCAACAAGATCCTGCCCATGGGACCGTCGCATTTGAAGGTGGCGTTTTTGAACGAGCGCACACCGGCAACGTCCGCGTGGACTTATTCCCACGAGTTTGGGCGCAGCCAGCTGGAGGAGACCTTCGGCGACCGGGTCAAGACGCTGACCTTCAACGATGTGTGTGTGGGCGAAGATGCCCAGCAGAAACTGGAAGAGGCGGTGAAGGCCGGCTGCGACGTAGTGTTCACCACCACGCCCAAACTGATGGCAGACTGCCTGAAAGCGGCAGTCAAGTATCCGCAGGTGAAGTTCTTGAACTGCTCGCTGAACATGACTCACCCGGATGTGCGCACCTATTACGGCCGCATCCATGAGGCCAAGTTCCTTTTGGGAGCCATTGCGGGCGCCATCGCGGACGACAACAAAATCGGCTATGTGGCCACCTATCCCACCTATGGGATGACGGCGGGCATCAACGCTTTTGCACTGGGCGCGAAAATGACCAATCCCCGGGCAAAGGTGTATCTGGAATGGACCGCCGTAAAGGATTGTGATGTGGACGCCTCTTTCCGGGAAAAAGGCGTGCATGTGATTTCGAACATCGACCTGCGCGCTCCGGACAGCGATGCGCCCCGGGAGTTCGGATTGTACCGCATCGCCGAAGACGGGCAGGAGCAGTATCTGGCCATGCCCTTCTGGCATTGGGGCGAGTTTTACATCAAAATCATCCAGAGCATTTTTGACGGGCGCTGGAAAGAGGACGGCGACCAGTCCGGCACACACGCCATCAATTACTGGTGGGGCATGTCTGCCGGTGTGGTGGAAGTGATCGTCTCCCGCAGCCTGCCGGAGGGCACGACCCGGCTGGTGGAACTGCTGCGCAAGGCCATCAGCTCCAGTGAATTCGAACCGTTTGCCGGTGTGATCGTGGACCAAAGCGGTACGGTGCGCCTGAAAGAGGGCGACCGCTTTGAGCCGGAAGAAATCATCGGCATGGATTGGCTGGTGGACAACGTGGTGGGACAGATCCCCGAGTTCGACCAGCTGATCGATGCGGCAAAGCCCATGGTCTGCCTGCAGGGCGTGACCAAAGAAGGGGAGGGGGAAAAATGAAGGTTCTGGCCATTGCGGATGAGGAGTCCAAGTATCTCTGGGACTTTTTTCAGCCGGAGAAACTGAAGGACATCGATCTGATCCTGTCCTGCGGTGACCTGAAAGCGCAGTATCTGGATTTTCTCGCCACGTTCAGCCACGCCCCCATTCTGTACGTCCATGGGAATCACGACGAGCCATACAAAAAGAATCCGCCCGATTCCTGCAGCTGCATCTGTGTGGAAGACAAGATCTACAACTATTGCGGCCTGCGGATTTTGGGCCTGGGCGGCTCCATGCGCTATCGGCCCGGGCATTTTCAGTATTCCGAGCGTGAGATGTGCCTGCGCGCCGCACGCATGAAATACGCTTTGTGGCGCAACAAAGGGTTTGACATTTTGCTGACCCATGCGCCCGCCCAGGGCATCAACGACGGAACGGACATGGCCCATCGCGGCTTCCAAACATTCAACGATTTGATGGACCGTTATCAGCCCGCGTTTTTTGTGCACGGCCATGTGCACATGAATTACGGGCAGGACATTCCCCGCCGGACACAGCGGGGGGCCACTACGGTCATCAACGCCTACGAGCGGTATGTGTTCGATATCCCGGTGGACATGCTGTCCATTCCGGGCGGCTTTCCTAAAAAATGAGACAGGGCCCGCGCACCGGGGACGGTGTGCGGGCCTTTTTGGCATCAGCTGGCCTTTCGCCGCATAAACATGGGCGAGGAGGGATGGCTGTGCAGCAGATGGTGTTGGATGTATTGGGACATTTCGGTGCATGGGGCGTGTTTTTTCTGATTGCGGTGGAAAACCTGTTCCCGCCCATTCCCAGCGAAGTGATTTTGACGTTTGCGGGCTTTCTCACCAGCTGCACGGCATTGACGGTGCCTGCCGTGATCGCAGCGGCTACCGGGGGAAGCGTGGCCGGCGCGGTGATCCTGTACGGGCTGGGCCGCGCGCTTTCCCCGGCCCGTCTGAACGCGCTGCTGTCCGGCCCGGCGGGCCGCCGTCTGAAGCTGGAACAGGAAGATGTGCAGAAAGCGGCGGACTGGTTTTCCGCCCACGGCTGGCCCAGTGTGCTGTACTGCCGTTGCATCCCCATTTTGCGCAGCCTGATTTCCATTCCGGCGGGTATGGCGGGGATGCGCTTTGTGCCGTTCCTTGTGTTGACCACGGCAGGCAGCACTGCCTGGAACCTTCTTCTGGTGGGCCTTGGCGCTCTGGCCGGTGAAAACTGGCCGGTCATCACCGGCGCGCTGGCACAGGTTTCCGATGCAGTCAAATGGATTTTGGCCGCGGCGGCGGTGGGCGCTGTGCTTTTTCGCACGGTTCGAAAACGCAGAATTGACGCAACACGCTCTTCCGGGGTACAATAAACCCGAAAGGCGGGAGAGCAATATGGAAGAAATGTCGGCGCGCAGCGCCCTGCTGCTGGGTTGGCCGGCCGTGGAAAAGCTGGCGGCCTGCCATGTGGCCGTGTTCGGCGTGGGCGGCGTGGGCGGCCACGCCGTGGAAGCCCTGGCCCGGGGCGGCGTGGGGCATATCACGCTGTTTGACAGCGACGAGGTGAACGTCACCAATTTGAACCGGCAGCTGGCGGCAACGGTGGATGCCCTGGGACAGAAAAAGGTGGATGTGATGGCAAAGCGCATTCACGCCATTCGCCCCCAGACGTGCGTCACGGCCAACGCGGTGTTTTATCTGCCGGAAAATGCAGGGGAGTATCCCCTGACGGAGTACGATTACATTGTGGATGCCATTGATACAGTCAGCGCCAAACTGGAGCTGATCTGCCGGGCCAAAGCGGCGGGCGTTCCCATCATCAGCGCCATGGGCTGCGGCAATAAACTGGACCCCACCCGTTTTCAGGTGACTGACCTGTTTAAGACCAGCGGCGACCCGCTGGCCCGGGTCATGCGGCACGAATTGCGCAAGCGGGACGTGCACAGCCTGAAGGTGGTGTACAGCACCGAGCCTGCCCGCACGCCCATGGCCGGCGGCGAGAGCAAAGGCACGGCAGGCCGCCCGGCCCCGGGCAGCGTCAGCTTTGTGCCGGGGGTTGCAGGTATGATTTTAGCCGGTGAGGTCATCAAGGATCTGACCGGTGTTCGATAAAAGAGGCTTCGGCCTCTTTTTTTGTTCACAATTTTTTCATTGACAAATGTAAACGAAAGGCGTAAAGTGGATTCAACGACAAATGTAGATGAATGGAGGGGACAGGATGGAACAGAAACTGGAACGTTTGCCGGATGCCGAGCGGGATGTAATGCTGGTGCTGTGGAAGTACCACAGCCCGGTGCGCACGGCCCGCATCTGGCAGGATGTGAGCCAGACTCATGACTGGACGCTGAGTACGCTGAAAGTCCTTTTGGGCCGCCTGACGGACAAGGGATTTGTAGAGCTCACCCGGCAGGGGCGGTTTACGCTGTATCAGGCGCTGGTGAGCGAAGCAGAGTACCGCAGACAGGAGACAAAGGGCCTGCTCAGCCGCTATTATCAAAACTCGGTCAAGAGTATGATCGCGGCGCTGGTAGAGGAAGAAACTCTGTCCGGAGAGGATTTAAGCGAGCTGGAAGAGCTGATCCGAAAGGCAGGGAAAACCCATGATGCGTGATTTGTTTTACACCAGTCTGGCACTTGTTCCCTGGACCGGCGGCCTGATCGTGGGGCTTTTGCTGCTGCGCCGCTGGGCGGGCAGGCATATTTCTCCCCACTTTTTCCACCTGGCGTTTCTGGTGCTGGCACTGCGGCTGGCCTTTCCGGTGGATGTGAGCCTTCCCGCGGCGCCTGTGCAGGTGGAAATGCCCGCGGCCATCACCGTGGCGGCGGACGCGGAGACGGCCCAACCCGTGCCCCGGACCGCGCAGCCGCAGCAGAAGACGGAACAGCAGGCGGTTTCTCTGGATTTGTCCGCTGTGTGGGGTCTGCTGCCTTATGTGTGGGCGCTGGGGGCGGTTTGCACACTGGGGCTTCGGCTGGGTGCTTACGGGGTGTACACCGCGCGCCTGCGCAGCCGGCGCGTTCCGGCAGAGGACAGCCTGCAGGCGATGGCCCGGGCCGAGGCCGGGCGGCCTGTCCGTGTCTATCGGGCGGAGGAACTGTTTTCGCCGATGGCGGCGGGTCTTGTGCGCCCCGCGGTGTATCTGCCCGGGTGCCAGCCGGACCAAACGCTGCCCTATGTGATGGCCCATGAGATCCGCCATCTGAAACGGGGTGATCTGTGGTTCAAATTCCTTTTGATGATCGCCTGCGGTATGCAGTGGTTCAATCCGCTGGTGTGGCTCATGGCCCGGGCGGCCAACCGCAATCTGGAGCTGGCCTGTGACGCGCAGGTGCTGCGCAATCGGTCCACCGCGTACCGGCAGGCATACGGCATGGCCATTTTGGAAACGCTGCGCCGCGGCCGCGGCGCGCTGGCCTTGGCGGCGGGATTTTCAGGCGCGCCGGGAACCATGAAAGAAAGGGTGACAGCAATGTTTGACAAAACCAAAAAGAAAACGTTCGTTCCGGTACTGGCAGCACTGTGCATAGCAGTGGCGGCGGCCAGTGCGCTGGTGTCGTGCAGCGCCAGGGAAGCGGCTTCTTCGCAGAGCACGGCTTCCACTTCTGTGGCACAGAGCACATCGCAGCCGCAAAGCGCATCGCAGGCGGAAAGCGCATCCGCTTCCGCGCCGGACAGCACCGCCTCCTCTGCCGGATCCACTCCGGTTCTGACCGCGGAAGAGACCGGCTGGGTCTGGCCGGTGGGCGGAGAATATACGCTGAGCCGCTCCTTTGCGGAAAGCAGCCACCGGGGCGTGGACATTGCGGCGGACGAGGGAACGCCCATTTACGCGCCGGCAGCAGGCGTTGTGACGGCGGCGAAGAACGAAGTGGGCCAGAGGGACCAGGAATGGTCCATGGGGCTGTACGTGCAATTGGACCATGGCAGCGGGATGACGAGCCTGTATTCCCATTGCAGCAGCGTGACCGTGGAAGAGGGCGATACCGTTGCCGCGGGCCAGGTGATCGGCTATGTGGGCAGCACCGGCAATTCCACCGGCAACCATGTGCATATTGAGATGGAAAAAGACGGTGTTCTGCAAGACCCCATGGCCTATCTGCAGGCATCCGCTCCGCAGCAAAAAGAGCAGGCGACTTTGGAACCGACGGCGTGAGACAAAACAGATACACATGTAAAAAATGAGCGGGAACGGTTTACGGGCTGCGCGCTGTGTGCTATTCTGGTAACACAACACTGCTTTTGCGGCAGGGAGAGATGGATTTGGTGTGGAAAAAACGATGTGCGGCCCTGGTTCTTGCGCTGGCCTTGGTGCCGGCTATGGGCGCGGCCGCAGCAGAGACGCCCGCTGAGGAACTGGAGCGTCTGCGCAAAGAACAGCAGCAGATCGAGCAGAGCATTGAGGACGCGCAGGACGACATTGAACAGGCGGGGCAGCAGAAGGAACTGTATACCCAGAAAAAGAACAACATCGGCGCACAGATCGAGGCCATGAAGCTGCAGATTGACACCCAGCAGGCCCAGATCGAGCAGACACAGGCGCAGATCGCTCAAACCGTGACCCAGCTGGATGCCAGCCGGCAGAGATTTGAGGACCGGATGGTGAGCATTTACGAGATGAGCCGTCAAAGCAGCCTCAGTGTGCTGCTGGGGCTGGACAGCTTTTCCGAGATGCTGCGCTTTTCCGAAAACCTGCAGAGCATCGCGGTCAGCGATACGCAGATCATGGAGAATCTGCGCGCGCAGGAGCAAACGCTGGAGCAGCAGGCAGCGCAGGAACAGCAGCAGATGGATCAGCTGAACGCCTCGCAGGAGGAGCTGAAGCGTCTGGAACAGGAGTATGCCCAAGCGCTGCAGCAGGCGGATTCGCAGATGACCCAGGCGCAGGCGGAAAAAGAATCTTACGAAAAAGCCAGCGCTGAAAAGGAGAAAGAAATCGAAGAGGCCGAGCGCCGCTATGCCGAGTGGGCGGCCCAGGACGATAACCCCGGGGTGGATTTCACCGGCGGCGCCTTTGTCTGGCCGCTGCCGGGCTATACGCAGAATTCCCCCATGGGCTGGCGCACGGACCCCATTACCGGCCAGCAGAGTTTTCACCGGGGAACGGATATTCCGGCTCCCAAGGGAACGCGCATTTACGCGGCGGCTGGCGGCGTGGTGTCCACTCACGCGGATTCCAGCTATGGCACCTGTGTAAAAATCAGCCACGGCGGCGGGCTGGTGACCATTTACGCCCACATGTCGGCCCGGGCGGATGGCATCGGGGACGGCGTTGTGGTAGAACAGGGCCAGCTGATCGGTTACGTGGGCAGCACGGGGCGTTCCACCGGCAATCACCTGCATTTTGAAGCCAACCTCAACGGCACGCCGGTCAGCGTGTTTGACTATCTGTAAAACAAAAAGCGCACCCTTCGGGGTGCGCTTTTTCAGTTTGCAAACGTTCGGTTTCTCCAAAGCATCCAGCCCAGCAGAAGAACGAGGATGGCCTGCGCGGCGGGCGCGGCCAGCCACACGCCGTTCAGCTGTGCAAACAGCGGCAGAACATACAGGCACAGGGGGCTGACCACCAGTGGGTCGCCAAAAATAAAGATCAGGCTGCGCCGCGTCTGGTGGGTGGCGTAAAAATAAGAGGAAAACAGGCGGACCACGCCCCACAAAGGCAGGGACAGCGCTGCACACACAATGGCGAATTCAGACCCGGCGGCCGTGGCGGCCGAAGCGCCGAACAGCGCGGGGATCTGCCCCCGCAGAACAATCGAACCGGCGCACAGCGCGGTGCTGAACAGCAAAATCAGACGCAGACCACGCACCAGAAGCCGGTGCAGGCCCGCTTCATCGCCCGCGCCGCGGCAATAGCTGCACAGCGGCTGCATGCCCTCGCCGATGCCGGTGAGCAGGGGCTGAAGGCTGCCCAGCAGATAGCTGAGAATGGCATAGGTGGCTACGGCGCTCTGCCCGCCCCACCGCAGGCACTGCCAGTTGTTGAACAAAATCAGAATGCTGGCGGACAGCGACAGCCCGAAGGGGGAAAGCCCCGTTACCACCAGCCGGCGCAGCAGCGGCAGGCTGGGCACAAACTGCGCGGCACGCATGGGGTGCTGCTTTTGAAAGACCAGGCAAACCAGCTGAAATACGGCGCTGAGGAACTGGGCCAGCACCGTGGCCATGGCCGCGCCGCGCATGCCCATGTCCAGCGGCATGATGAACAGCCAGTCCAGAAAAATATTGCACAGCAGCCCCATCACCATACCTGCCATGGCGCTGATCGTGCGGCCCGCACCCCGCAAAAGCGGGTTCAGGCCGCTGTTGAACACCTGTGCGGCGCAGCATAAAACCACGACCTGCACATATTCTTCGGCAGGGGCGTACAGCTGGTCCCGGGCACCCAGCCAGACCAGCAGCGCCGGATAGGTAAACCAGAGAACCACCGTCAAAACCAGACTGGCAATGCCCAGACACAGCAGTGCGTTGCCGCGGGCGCGCAGAGCACGGGCCTCGTCTTTTGCGCCCAGGGCCGAGGCCAGCAGCACGCTTCCGCCCGAACCGAGCCCCAGCCCGGAAGCCTGGATCACCGCCGCGATGGGCCACAGCAGATTGATGGCGGCCAGGCCGGTGTCGCCCATGCGCTGGCCGATGAAAAATCCATCCACAATAATAAAAAATCCAGTCAGCATCTGAGACGCCATGCTGGGAAGTACGTAGCGCCAGAATTTGTTTTGCACAGAGCTCATACCAACCTCCGCCGGTTTTGTCAAAGGGTCCCAAACAGGAACGTTTCCATCATAACACGGCGCCGGGCAAAAATCCACGTCGCGGTTGAAAAAAGTATACAGCCCTGTTAAACTGTAGAAAATGTGTCGGGAGGGGTCGCCATGGAAGTGCTGGTAGAAATCATTCTTTCCCTTCTGGTGGAGGGGTCGGCGGCGGGGGTCACCTCGCGCAAGGTGCCCCGGGCGGTGCGCGTTCTTCTGGGGGCATTTCTGCGTTTGCTGCTGGGCGGCACCGGCGTTTTGCTGCTCTGGTGCGGCGCGGCCATGGACATCGGATGGGGAAAACGCCTGCTGTTCTGGGCCTTGGGCCTTTTGCCGCTGTGGTATCTTGCCCGGCTGGCCCGGGCGCTGGTCAAACGCTGAAACGAAAAGAGGCGGGACGCTTATGCGTCCCGCCTCTTTTTTAACGGTAATCGATGTTCAGTGTGGGTAGGCCGTTCAGCGAAAGGTCCGCCACGTTTCCGTCCAGATATTCGTAATAGCCCTGGGCCGCCACCATGGCCGCGTTGTCGCCGCACAGCTTCAGTTCCGGCAGATACAGCCGGGCGGAAAGGCGCTTTGCGCCTTTTTCCAGCTTCTGGCGCAGCGCCAGGTTGGAACCTACGCCGCCCGCCAGACAGATTTTTTTCGCGCCCAGGTCACCGGCCGCCAGCAAAAGCTTTTCGGCAAGAATATCGGTGATGCGCTGCTGGAAACTGGCGGCCATGTCGGGCACGCTGATTTCCTCGCCCCGCATCCGCACGTGGTTCACCGTGTTCAGCACCGCGGTTTTCAGGCCCGAAAAACTTACGTTGTATTTGCCTTCCACATGGGGTGTGGGCAGGGGGTATGCCTTGGGGTTTCCGCCCAGAGCAGCCTTGCTGACCGCCGGCCCGCCGGGATAGCCCAGGCCCAGCGTGCGGGCCACTTTGTCGAAGGCTTCGCCCGCGGCGTCGTCCACCGTGCGCCCCAGCACCTTGAATTTGGTATAGCTTTCAACCCAGACGATGTGGCTGTGTCCACCGCTGGCCACCAGGCACAAAAAGGGCGGCTCCAGTTCCGGGTGGGTCAGATACAGCGCGGCCACATGGCCCCGCAGATGGTGCACCGGAATCAAAGGCTTTTCGGCGGCGTAGCTGAGTCCTTTGGCAAAGTTGACGCCCACCAGCACGGCACCGATCAGCCCGGGGGCAAAGGTCACGGCCACTGCGTCGATGTCTTCCATGGAAAGCCCTGCATCGTCCAGCGCGCTTTGCGCCACGCCGGAGATGTTTTCAATATGCCGCCGGCTGGCAATTTCCGGCACCACGCCGCCGTACAGATTCTGTTCCTGCGCGCTGGAGGCGATGCAGTTTGACAAAAGCCGGCGTCCGTCCTCCACCACAGCGGCACAGGTGTCGTCGCAGCTTGATTCAATGCCCAAGATTTTCATGTTGTCCTTCCTTCCTCAGCCCTTCTCGGGCACAATGCCCTGTGTATCCACGGCGTAGTGGCGGTAGTTGTCCGGGTCCACATACACCGGAAGCTGGGTCCGCTCGCCCAGAAACGGTGCGGGGTCGAACCAGAAGGGCTGGCTTTGAAATACGTAGACGTGCCCGTCCTCCGGGTTCACAGCCTGGCAGCGAATGACCAGCGGGTACCGGCCGTTGACGTTGACGCGCGTATCGTAGCCGATTTCCACAATGTCGGCGTTGATGCGCTGCCCCTCTTCCAGAAGCTGCTCCCTGCGGCGGCGCATCCGGCTCCGTGCAGTCAGCAGGCCGATGCCCACTGCCAGAAAAATACCGCCCAGAAGGCAGAAAAGCAGCATCGGAGAAAAGTGCAGAGCATACACAAGCACCAGACCCAGTGCGCCGAACACCGCGCCCATGATCAGAAAAACGATGCCCACGATTTTCAACACAAGCTCCATTTCCTCACAGCTCCTTTTTCATCAGCACCGCGTCATCGGCGGGGTCACGATAAAAACCGCGCCGAAGCCCCACCTGCGTGAACCCCAGCGCCCGGTACAGCGCCCGGGCCGGTTCGTTTTGGGCGCGCACTTCCAGAAATACGGTCTTGGCGCCCTGGTCGGCCAGGTGCGCCAGCATCCATTGCAGCATGGCCCGGGCCACACCCCGGCGGCGCATGTCCTCGGCCACGGTCACCGCATAGATCGAGGCCTCGTCCAGCACCAGTCCGCACAGGCAGAGCCCCATCAGCCGGCCGTCCGCTTCCGCCACACAGCAGTGGCCTTCGGCCAGCGTCTCCCGGATGGATTCCTCGCTCCAGGAATCGGGCACCCGTGCTTCCAGCGCGGCAGCCTGCGCCGCGTCGCCCGGGGCCATGGGGCGGATCAGCGGGCTCATCCCTTGGCGGCGTACCAGGTGTCGCCGCTGTTTACATCCGCGACCAGCGGCACCGAGAGGTCCGCCGCTTTTCGCATCTCTTCGCCCAGAATCCGGGCGGCCTGTTTCTGTTCTTCCAGCGGGCACTCCACAATCAGTTCGTCGTGTACCTGCAGGATCAGCCGGGCGCGCAATCCCTCGTCCCGCAGACGGCGGAACACACGCACCATGGCCAGCTTGATCACGTCCGCGGCAGTTCCCTGAATGGGGGTGTTCAGCGCCATGCGCTCACCCTGGGCGCGCACGTTGAAATTGCTGGACGCCAGTTCCGGCAGGACCCGGCGCCGCCCGTACAGGGTGGCCACGTAACCGTGTTCCTTGCCGAAGGCAACGGTGGCATCCATGTATTCCTTCACTTTGGGATAGGCACCCAGATAGGTTTGAATAAACGCCTCGGCTTCCTTCACGGAAATGCCCAGATCCTGGGACAGACTGTACGCGCCTTTTCCGTAGATGATGCCGAAGTTGATGGCTTTCACCGACGAGCGCATGGCCGGGGTCACGTCCTGGGGCGAAACGCCGTAAATGCGGGCGGCCGTAGCCCGGTGGATGTCCTCGCCGTCGGCAAAGGCCTGCCGCATGTGCTCATCGCCCGAAATGTGGGCCATGATGCGCAGCTCGATCTGGCTGTAATCCGCGTCCAGCAGCGTGCAGCCCTCACAGGCAGTGAAATACCGGCGGAACCGGCTGCCCAGTTCTGTGCGCACGGGGATGTTCTGCAGGTTCGGTTCGTTGGAAGAGATGCGGCCCGTGCGGGTTTCCGTCTGATTGAAGGTGGAGTGAATGCGCCCGTCCGGCCCGATCACCTTCAAAAGCCCTTCCACATAGGTGGAGTTCAGCTTCTGATAGGTGCGGTATTGCAGAATGTGGTCGATGACCGGCGTATACCGGCGCAGACTTTCCAGCACATCCGCGCTGGTGGAGTATCCGCTCTTGGTCTTTTTGCGGGTGGGCAGGCCCAGGTCCTCAAACAGCGCTTTGCCCAGCTGCTTGGGGCTGTTTACGTTGAACTCGTAGCCCACTTCCTCATAGATGGCGGCCAGTTCGGCGGTCAGCGCCGCCTGCAGTTCCCGGCCGAAGGCTTCAATGCCCTCTTTGTCCACCTGAATGCCGGTATGCTCCATCTCGGCCAGCACTTCCGCAAGGGGCAGCTCCATGTCGTTCAGCAGCGATTCCATGCCCTGCTGGGCGCAAGCGCTTCGCAGCGCATCGCACAAAGGCTCCAGACAGGGGGCGTCCGGGGCATCCGCGCAGGCAAAAGAGGGCGACGCGCCATAGGCGCCCGCCAGATGTGCAATGGAATATTCGCTGGCCGACGGGTTCAGAAGATAGGCCGCCAGCTTTGCGTCAAACACAATGCCCCGGGCGTGCCGCTGCGCCCGCAAAGCCGCGCGGTAAAACGCCTTGGCGTCAAAGCATTCCTTCTGCACCCGGTCATTGGCCAGCAGGTCCAGAAATGCTTCCGAATCTATACTGGAAGTATAAACGTTTTCGGAATATACAATAATAGGGGCATCTTGCTGGAAATACAGAAAGACGCGGCCGATCTCCGGCGCCTGTGTCAGGGGCTGAAGGGCCGTCTGGGGCAGAGGCGCAGCGGTCTGCTGTGGGGCGGAAGCCGCCTCCAGATGCAGTTTTTCCAACGTGGAATACATCTCCAGCCCGGTCAGAAGGGCGCTGGCCGCAGCCGCGTCGGGCTGTGTGCGCTGATAAGCGCCGGGTTCGGTGGGAACAGGCGCTGCCCGGTCGATGCGGGCCAGCGTCAGGCTCATCTCGGCCTGAGCTTTGTCCCGGACAAGCTTTTCCCGCACACCTCTTTTGATGCGCGCGTCATCCAGATTTTCATACACGCCCGCCAGAGAGCCGAAGGCCTGGATCAGAGCCAGCGCGGTTTTT
Organism: Owariibacterium komagatae; assembly: GCF_045865535.1. Lineage (GTDB taxonomy): Bacteria > Bacillota > Clostridia > Oscillospirales > Ruminococcaceae > Ruthenibacterium > Ruthenibacterium komagatae. The sequence goes on along the minus strand of NZ_AP031406.1, from coordinate 1,404,686 downwards.
TCACCCACGCCGGTCACGCCGGGAATGTTGTCGGACGTGTCGCCCATCAGGCTTTTCACGTCGATCAGCTGCCGGGGGGAAACGCCGTATTTTTCCTGCACGGCGGCTTCGTCCATGGGAATGGTCACGCTTTTGCCCATCTGTGTGGAGGCCAGCAGCACCGTGGTGTGCGGCCCGATCAGCTGCAGCGAGTCCCGGTCACCGGTGGCCAGCACACACTCATCGCCCCGGGCTTCGCAAGCGGCGCTGAGCGTACCCAGAATGTCGTCGGCCTCGTATCCTTCGCAGGTGACCATCTGATATCCCAGGTCCGCCAGCAGCTCTTTCAGCACAGGCATCTGATCGGCCAGTTCCTGGGGCATGCCTTTGCGCTGGGCCTTATAGCCGTCGTACAATTTGTGCCGGAAGGTGGGCGCCTTCAAGTCAAAGGCGATGGCCACTTCGTCCGGGTTCTGCTCGGCCTGCAGTTTCAAAAGAATGTTCATGAAGCCCACAAGGGCGTTGGTGTAGCGGCCGTCCTTGGTGGTCAGGAGCTTGATGCCGTAGAAGGCACGGTTCACGATGCTGTTTCCATCCAGTACAAGAAGTTTCAAGGTGGGACCTCCGATGTTTTGTTGATGGGCCGCATGTGCGGCAATTTGAAAATATTATACCATAAAACCGAAATATATGATACAATAACTAAGTTATGGAAAAGTTGAAACATGCAATTCAAATGGGAACACTGACCCTTGCGCCGGGCGCTGCGCTGGCCCCCATGGCGGGCGTGACGGATACGACCATGCGCATTCTGTGTGCACAGCACGGTGCCAGCTGCACGGTCAGTGAAATGGTGAGCGCCAAGGCACTGACCTTCGGCGACAAAAAAAGCCCGCGGCTGATGGCCGGGGGCGGCGGCAGCGCGCCGTACGGAATTCAGTTGTTCGGGGCCGAGCCCCAGTCCATGGGTGAGGCGGCGGCCATGACCGCCGGCGGCAAATATCACGTGCCGTTTGATTTTCTGGATATCAACATGGGCTGTCCCGCGCCGAAGATCACCGGTTCCGGGGCGGGGTCCGCGCTGCTGAAAGATCCGCAGCTGGCCGGGCAGGTGGCGCAGGCGGTGGTGAAAAACGCGGGGGCGTATCCGGTCACCGCCAAGCTGCGCATCGGCTGGGACATGGACACGCTGACCGGCGTGGAAGTAGCCAAACGCTGTGAGGATGCGGGCATCTGCATGCTGACCGTGCACGGGCGCACCCGGCAGGAGATGTACAACCCCGGCATCCACGAAGAGGAGATTGCGAAGATCAAGGCGGCGGTGCGCATTCCGGTGCTGGCCAACGGCGATGTGACCAGTGCCGAAGGGGCGCTGGCGCTGCTGCGCGCAACCGAGTGCGACGGTGTGGCCGTGGGCCGCGGGGCCATGGGCAACCCCTGGCTGTTCGGACAGATCCGCGCCGCGCTCATGGGCCAGGAGATCCCCGCGCCGCCCAGCCTGAACCAGCGCTTTGCCACGCTGCGCAAGCACATTTACGACATGTGCGAGGACAAGGGCGAGCGGGTGGCCATGCAGCAGGCGCGCACCCACGCCGCCTGGTACATGCACGGGCTGCGGGGCGCCGCCAGTCTGCGGCGGGAGTGCTGCTCCATGGTCCATTTCACCGATCTGGACAAAGTCATTGAACACGCCTGGGCCTTGCAGGAGTAAGGCTCACGGCGTTTTTTCACCCGCGCTCAACTCGTCCAGCGTCCAGTGGTAGCAGGGCAGCATATGGGCCAGAAAATAGTCGGCTTCCGGGCACTGCATGGCGGCGATGGCGGCTTCCTGCTGCGCCTTCGCGCCGGAAAATTCCCGGTTGCCGGCCCGCTCTTCCTCAATGCACTTGATGTACGCGGACAGGCGGTCGGCGGCTTTCAGCAGCTGCTTTTCCTTGTCCGTCAGCACGTCCCCTGTAAGATACCCTTCCATCTCCGGGCGCAGCGCTTCGGGCAGCAGCCCCGCCATGGAAAGGGCCGCGTCTTTTTCCAGCGCTTTGTAGGCGCGGCGCAGCGGTTCGGTCTTATACTTGACGGGCGTAGGCATGTCGCCGGTCATGATTTCGCTGGCGTCATGGTACAACGCGGCCACGGCCACGGTTTCAGGCCGCACATTCCGGCCAAACTCCTTTTGGGCGATAAGGCACAGCGTGTGCGCCAGAATGGCCGCATCCGCCGTGTGTTCGCTGAGGGTCTCTGTGCGGGAAGACCGCATCAGCCCCCAGCGGGAAATGTATTTCATCCGTGCCACCAACGCATTGAACGGATAGACATTCATGGGAAGATTTCCTCTCTTTCCTTCGTTTTTAGGATAGCGGAAACCCGGCTTCGGGGTTCCGCGGCAAGGCAGACAGAGCCCCGGGCGCAGGCCGGGGGCTTTGGGGCTATTATAACACAACCGGGAGTATGCGCAAATGAAAACTCTGAAACGTGAAAATCTGGGAAACGGGTATCTGTTTACGTTCCTCATCTGCGTGGCCACCGCCGCGCTGATTTATCTGCCCTTTGTGGTCATTGACAAGGGGCTGTTCCAGTACTGCGGCGACTTCAACTCGCAGCAGATCCCGTTCTACGCCTATATGAACGACTTTGTCAAGAACTCCGCCGGGCAGTGGAGCTGGGAGACGGACCTGGGCTCTTCCGCAGTGAACTCTTATTCCTTCTATCTGCTGGGGTCGCCCTTTTTCTGGCTGAGCACGCTGTTCCCCGCCAAGACGCTTCCCTTTTTGATGGTTCCGCTGTTGATCCTGAAATTCGGCGTGTGCGGCCTGACGGCTTACATGTGGCTGCACCGCTATGCAAAAACCAAAAGCTGGGCCGTGATCGCCGCATGTCTGTACGCGTTCTCCGGGTTCACGGTGTACAACACCTTCTTCAACCATTTTGTGGACTGCATCGCGCTGTTCCCGCTGCTGCTGTGGGCGCTGGACAAATACATGTACGAAGACGTTCACGCGCTGTTCCCGGTGACAGTGGCCCTGAATCTGGTCAACAACTATTTCTTCTTCGCCGGCCAGATCGTATTTCTGTTCATCTACTTTTTTGCAAAACTCTCCTGCCGGGACTACCGCATCCGGCGGCCGAAGAAGTTTTTCCTGCTGGCCTTTGAATCCCTGCTGGGCGTGGCCATGGGCTGCGTGCTGCTGTGGCCCGCGGCGCTGAGCCTGATGGACAATCCCCGCACGGTGGACGTCTCCAACGGGTTCGGTCTGCTTTTGTACGGCCGGGTGCAGCAGTATTTTGCCATTTTTACCTCGCTGTTCCTGCCGCCGGACCCCACCTATCTGCCCAACATTTTCACCGATGCAGTCATCAAGCACACCAGCATGACGGCCTATCTGCCGGTGGTGGGCTTTGTGGGCGGCATGGCCTATCTGCGCTGCCGGGAAAAAACGCCCTGGAAGCGCATTCTGCTGGTCTGTTTTTTCATGGCCATGGTCCCGGTGCTGAACTCGGCGTTTTACGCACTGAACTCCAGCTACTACGCCCGCTGGTACTATATGCCCATCCTGATTTTGTGCGCCGCCACCATGCACACCTTTGAGGATGAGGACATCGACTGGAAAAAAGGCTTCAAACCGGTGGCCGCCATCACGCTGGCCTACGCGGTGTTTGCGCTGGTGCCCAAAGAAGAGGACGGCTCCTGGAGCATCGGTGTGGTGCAGCGGCAGTCGCAGTTCTGGCTCACGTATCTCACGGCCATCCTGGGGCTTTTGCTTTTGTACGGTGTGATCCGCTTCTGGGGTGATCAGCGCCGGCGGATGACCACGATCATGCTGGCGGTGATCCTGGGCTTTTCCGTGTTTTATTCGGTGGTCCACATCAGCCTGGGCAAGTTCCCCCAGTGGGAGGGCGACAAGGACTATCGCTCGGAATGCTATGAGGCGGCCCAGAACATTCAGTGGCCGGATGACAGCTTCTACCGTGTGGATACGTACGAGTGTTACGACAATCTGAGCCTTTGGATGAAACGCCCGGCGCTTCTGTGCTTTAACAGTACGGTGTCGCCTTCCATCATGGAGTTTTATCCCAACCTGGGTGTCAAGCGGGACGTTTCCTCCAAACCCGAGCACGAAAAATATGCGCTGCGGGGTCTGCTGGGCGTCAAGTATGTGATGATGCCGCTGGACAAATCCGCCGAGTATGAGGAGAAATACGGTTCCTACGGGTACTCCTATGCCTTCTCGGATGACACCTATGCTTACTATTATAATGAAAATGAACTGCCCATGGGCTTCGCCTATGACAAATACATCCTCATGGGGGACGAAGAAGGCGAAAGCGATTCGATCACGCTGATGACCATGTCGGAATCCGACCGGGCCAACATGCTGGTGCGCGCCATCGGCCTCAGCGAAGAGCAGGCCGAAACCTACGGCCATCTGATGGAGCAGGTGACCAACGACGATCTGGTGGGGCTGGATTATGACGGGTACGTCTGGGACGTGAACAAGCGCCGCACCACAGCCGTCACCCAGTTCGAGGCGGATGGCTCCGGTTTCACCGCATCCATCGAACTTTCTTCGGACAATCTGGTGTTCTTCAGCGTGCCTTATGACAAAGGCTGGAGTGCCACCGTCAACGGAGAGCCGGTCACTGTGGAGAAGGTTTCCGGCGGCATGTGCGCGGTGCTGTGCCCGGCCGGGGAGAGCACCATCGAATTCCAGTACGAGACGCCGGGTCTGCGCGCCAGCGCCACCGTTTCGGTGACCGCTCTGGTCGTCTGGGCGGTGTACGGAGCCGTGGTTCTGGCCGGCCGCCGGAAAAAGAAACAATAAGTTGAGGGAAATACCATGACAAAACACGCACAGATCATTGCAAAAGAACTGGAGCTGGACCCTGCCCGTGTGCAGGCGGCTGTGGAACTGATCGACGAGGGAAATACCATTCCGTTCATCGCCCGTTACCGCAAAGAGGCCACCGGCAGCATGGACGATCAGAAACTGCGCCAGCTGGAAGAGCGGCTTTCCTATCTGCGCAAACTGGATGACCAGAAGGCCGCCGTGGCAAATTCCATTACCGAGCAGGGCGCCATGACCGACGAACTGGCCGCCGCTTTGGAGAAGGCGGCCACGCTGGCGGAAGTGGAGGACATCTACCGCCCCTATAAACCCAAGCGGAAAACAAGGGCCAGCATGGCCAAGGCCAGAGGACTGGAACCGCTGGCTTTGCGCATCGGCGAACAGCGCACCGGCGACGATCCCCGTCTGCTGGCCGCGGACTTTGTCAAGGATGAGGTACCCGATGTGGATGCGGCACTGGCCGGCGCGCGGGATATTCTGGCAGAGAACATTTCCGACGCGGCGGAGATCCGTGCCGCGCTGCGCAATTTCTACACTGCCACTGCGCGGGTCGCCAGCAAGGCGGCCAAGAAGGACGAGGACAGCGTGTACGCCGGTTATTACGATTATTCCGAGCCGGCCTCCAAAATGGCGGGGCACCGGGTGCTGGCCGTGGACCGGGGCGAGCGCGAGGGCTTTTTGAAAGTCAGCGTGGAAGTGGAGAGCGACCGCGCGCTGGATCTGGTGCTGCGGCGCACGGTGAAAAATCAGTCCCTGTGCGGCCAGCAGGTGCGCGAGGCCGCGGCCGATGCCTACGCACGGCTGATCCATCCCAGCCTGGAGCGGGAAGTGCGGGCCGGTCTGACGGAAAAAGCCTGCGAGGGTGCCATCCGCGTATTCTCGAAAAATCTGGAACAGCTGCTGCTGCAGCCGCCCATCAAAGGCAAGGTGGCCATGGGGCTGGACCCCGGCTATCGCATGGGCTGCAAGACCGCTGTGGTGGACCCCACCGGAAAAGTGCTGGACACCGCGGTCATCTATCCGGTGCCGGAGTTCAAGCGCGTGGAGGAAGCTAAGCGGAAGGTGAAGGCTCTCATTGAAAAGCACGGAGTGGAGATCATCGCCATCGGCAACGGCACCGCCAGCAAAGAAACCGAGATTTTTGCGGCGCAGGTCATCAGTGAGCTGGACCGTCCGGTCAGCTACATGGTGGTCAGCGAGGCGGGCGCCAGCGTGTACTCCGCCTCCAAGCTGGCTGCTGAAGAATTTCCGGAATATGACGTCAACCTGCGCAGCGCGGTGTCCATTGCCCGCCGCCTGCAGGACCCCCTGGCGGAACTGGTGAAAATCGATCCCAAAGCGGTGGGTGTGGGCCAGTACCAGCACGACATGCCCCCGGCCCAGTTGTCCGCTGCGCTGGACGGCGTGGTGGAAGCCTGCGTAAACACGGTGGGCGTGGATTTGAACACCGCTTCGGCGCCGCTGCTGAACCGGGTGGCCGGCCTGACGGCGGCCACAGCCAAAAACATTGTGCAGTACCGGGAGGAAAACGGTGCCTTCACCACCCGCAAACAGCTTTTGAAGGTTTCCAAGCTGGGGCCCAAGGCCTTTGAGCAGTGCGCGGGCTTTTTGCGGGTGCCGGGCGCCAAAAACAAACTGGATGCCACTGCCGTTCATCCCGAAAGCTATGAGGCGGCGCAAAAACTGCTGGAGCTGTGCGGCTTTTCGGCACAGGACATCGGAACCAGCGCCGTGCAGACCCTGCCGGAAAAGGCACGGGCCATGGGCATGGAAGAACTGGCGCGGCAGACGGGCGTGGGCGTGCCCACCCTGGAGGACATCATCGCCGAGATCCTGCGCCCGGGGCGGGACATGCGCGACAGTCTGCCCAAGCCGCTTCTGCGCACCGATGTGATGGATATGAAAGACCTTGTGCCCGGCATGGAACTGAAGGGCACCGTGCGCAATGTCATTGATTTCGGGGCGTTCGTGGACATCGGCGTCCATCAGGACGGCCTCGTGCACATCAGCCAGATCTCCAACCGGTTTATCCGCCATCCGGCGAGGTGTTGAAGGTGGGAGACGTGGTCACCGTCTGGGTGCTGAGCGTGGATGTGGCCAAAAAGAGAATCTCCCTGACCATGAAACAGCCGAAGGGAGAGAAAAAGGAGTCATAAAGGGGATATAAGCATGGGACAGACACTGAGACGCTATTTGATTTTGGACCGGCGCTTTTTTGCGTCGCTGCTTGCCATTTCCATCCCCATCGCGCTGCAGAACATGATCAGCTTCGGCGTGAATATGATGGACAGCGTGATGCTGGGCAGTTTTGGAGACGTGGCCATCAGCGCGGCCAATGTGGGCGGCCAGCCCTTTGCCATTCTGATGTCTCTGGGCTTCGGGCTCTCTTCGGGCGGCGGCGTGCTGATCGCCCAGTACTGGGGCCGGAAAGATACCGCCAGCATCCGGAAAGTCATGCGCATCAGTATGCAACTGGTGTTTGTGGCTTCCCTGACTGTGACGGTGATCTGCCTGCTGATTCCGGAAACCATCGCCCGGTTTTACACAAAGGACGAGGCCATCGTCCAGGCGGCGGTGTCCTATCTGACGCTGGTGGTGTTCTCCTACCTGCCGTACAGCATTTCCAACAACTATATGATGAGCCTGCGGGCGGTGGAACAGGTAAAGGTCAGCGCGGTCATCTATGCCATCAGCTTCTTTGTGAATGTGTTTTTCAACTACGTGTTCATTTTCGGCGCTTTCGGCGCACCGCGGCTGGAAGTGCGGGGCGCTGCCGTGGGCACGGTGATCGCCCGCTGCTCCGAGCTGGCCATGGTGCTGGTGTACATGTACCGCCGCGAGAAGGTGGTGGGCTTCCGCCTGGGCGACTGCCTGCACCGGGAGAGAGATCTGCTGCCCAGCTACATGGAGCACAGCCTTCCGGTTCTGGGCAATGAGATGCTGTGGGGCGTGGGCTTCTCCATGATCAGCGTGATCATCGGGCAGATCAGCAGTGTGTTTATGGCGGCATACAGCATTGTGGGCATTTTGAACCAGCTGGCGTTTGTGACGCTTTCGGGAGCTGCCAACGGCGCGGCCGTCATCACAGGCAAGACCGTGGGCGAGGGAAGCCGTGCCCGCGTGCAGAAAGTGGCCAATACACTGTTGCTGCTGGCGGTGGCGGTCAGCGTGGTGAACTGTGTGTTCCTGCTGCTGGTGGGCCCGCTGTTCCTGAATTTTTACCATGTCACGCCCGAGACCCGGGAGGCGGCCGCGTCGCTGATTCGGGAGCTGGCGCTTTTGCAGCTGGTCATCGGCTTTGATGTGACGTGCATTGTGGGCGTGCTGCGGGGCGGCGGCGATACGCGCTTTGCTTTTTACAACGAGTGCGGCACCCTGTGGCTCATCGCGCTGCCGCTGGGCTTTTTGACCGGGGTGGTCTGGAAGATGCCGGTCACCGTGGTGTACCTGTGTCTGCGCAGCGACAGCGTGTTCAAATCCATCTTCTCGTTTTTTCGCCTGCGCAGCGGAAAATGGATCCGAAACGTCACCGTTCGGGAAATGTCGCCGCAGCAGGAACAGACAACTGGAAGTTTTGCCCAATAGCTGCCGGGTTTTCTTTGTGAGGATACAACAAAGTTCTGCCAGAAACAGGATTTTGCTTGACTTTTAAACGATGACTGGTAAAATGGGAAACGTAGCACGTATGCGGGGAAATGAAATGGAAGATTCCGAACTGAAGCACAAATTGCGCTGTGCTCGCGCGGGCGATGAACCGGCGCTGGCAGCGCTGATCACATGGCAGATGCCGGCCATTCGTGCGCTGGCAGCCCGTGCTGTCTGTCCGGGTCTGGCCTTTGACGATGCGGTGCAGGAAGGGCTGATCGGCCTGTTCCATGCCATTGAAAATTATGACGCCGACGCCAAAGCTTCCTTTTCCACGTACGCCAACGTGTGTGTGCAGAACGCCATCACGGATGCGCAGCGGGCGGCAAGCCGCCGCAAGCATGCGCCCCTGAATGAGTTTGTGCCTTTGGAAGACAGCCAGGCGGCGCCCGGGCCGGAAGAACAGACCGAGGCGCAGGAGGCGTATTCCAGCATGCTGCACAGCATTGAGACCCGGCTTTCCCGGCGGGAAAAGCAGGTGCTGGCCCTGTTTCTGGACGGGTGCAGCTATGGGGAGATCGGCGCGCGGCTGAATCTTTCCGAAAAAGCCGTGGACAATGCCCTTCAGCGTGTGCGAGCAAAACTCAAATAATGTTTTTAAGACGCGGATGCGTCTTTTATATGCCCTTAGTAGCTTAAAGTCAGAGCGTTGGTCCCAGATCAAAGGTGTCGGTTTAAATCCTTCCGCGGGCAAATACTAATGAATGGAGATACCCATTATGTTCGAAGACAAAACCTTAGTATGCAAAGATTGCGGCCAGGAGTTCGTGTTCACCGCCGGTGAGCAGGAGTTCTATGCAAGCCGTGGCTTTGAGAACGAGCCGCAGCGCTGCAAAGCTTGCCGTGATGCCCGCAAGAACGCCACCCGTGGCACCCGCGAGATGTTCACCGCCGTGTGCGCATCCTGCGGCAAAGAGGCCCGCGTGCCCTTCAAACCCCGCGAGGACCGTCCTGTGTACTGCAGCGAGTGCTTCGCCAAAATGAAAGAGCAGGGCTAATCTCTCTTTTGCATGAAAAAGGACCGCTTCTTTGGAAGCGGTCCTTTTTTGTCGGAACCCCTGCTGCAAAAACGCCCCGGACACAAAGTCCGGGGCGTTTGGTTTTTAGACGGCCTCGTCGTCGGGAGAAGCAAACTGGCTGTTGTACAGCTCGGCATAGAAACCGCCTTTGGCAAGCAGTTCCTCGTGGTTGCCGGTCTCCACAATGTCGCCGTCCCGCATGACCAGGATCACATCCGCGTCGCGGATGGTGGACAGGCGGTGAGCGATGATGAAGCTGGTGCGGCCCTCCATCAGATGGTCCATCGCCTTCTGAATAGCGATTTCCGTACGGGTATCCACGCTGCTGGTGGCCTCGTCGAAAATCAGAATTTTCGGCTCGGAAATGATGGTACGGGCGATGGTCAGAAGCTGCTTCTGGCCCTGGCTGATGTTGGTGGCGTCCTCGTTCAGCACGGTGTCATAACCATGGGGCAGGGTGCGCACGAAGTGGTCCACCTGGGCGGCCTTGGCCGCTTCCAGCACTTCTTCGTCGGTGGCGTTCAGCCGGCCGTAGCGGATGTTTTCACGAATGGTGTCGTTGTAAAGCCAGGTGTCCTGCAGAACCATGCCGAACATGTCGCGCAGGTCATTGCGCCGGAACTGCTTCACATTGTATTTGTCCAGCAAAATCGCACCGCCGGATACGTCGTAAAAACGCATCAGCAGTTTGACCATGGTGGTCTTGCCCGCGCCGGTGGGGCCGACGATGGCCACCTTCTGGCCCGGCTTGATGATGGCGGAGAAATCGTTGATGATGGTTTTCTCGGGCACATAGCCGAAGTGCACATGGGCAAAGTCCACTTCGCCCTTGACCACGTCCATGGAGAGGGGCTGCTGCGTGTCGGGTGCTTCCTCGTCCTCTTCCAGGAAGGCAAACACGCGCTCGGCCGCGGCTGCGGTCTGCTGCAGCACATTGGAGATGTTGGCGATCTGGTTAATGGGCTGGGTGAACTGGCGCACATACTGAATAAATGCCTGAATATCGCCTACGCTGATGGTTCCGTTCAGAGACAGGAAGCCGCCCAGCACGCAGATGCCCACATAACCCAGGTTGCCTACAAAGTTCATCAGAGGCATCATCATGCCGGAAAGGAACTGGCTCTTCCAGGCGGAGGTGTACAGCCGCTCGTTGAGCTTGTCAAAAGTAGCCAGACTGTCTTCCTCGCCGTTGAAGGCGGAGACAATCACATGGCCGCCGTACATCTCTTCCACGTGGCCGTTCACATGGCCCAGATATTCCTGCTGTTGCTGGAAGTAGGGCTGGCTGCGTTTGACCACGTTCATAACGATCAGCACGCTGAAGGGCAGAATGCACAGTGCCACCAGCGTCATGATGGGGCTGATGGAAAGCATCATGCACAGCACGCCCACCATCATGGTCACGTTGGAGACGATCTGAGAGAGACTCTGGTTCAGCGTCTGGGTCACAGTGTCCACGTCGTTGGTGATGCGGCTCAGCACTTCACCGGACTGAACACGGTCGAAGTAGGCCAGGGGCATGCGGTCGATTTTGTTGCTGATGTCCCGACGCATGGAATAGCTGAGTTTGGTGGCCACGCCGGCCATCACCCAGCCCTGCACATAACTCAGCAGAGCACTGATCAGGTACAGGCACAGCAGGAATATCAGAATTTGGGCAATGGCATCGAAATCAATGGTGCCCGTGCCGGTGAGAAGCGCGATCACGCCCTCAAACAGTTTGGTGGTCGCCTGACCCAGAATTTTGGGCCCGAAAATGGAAAAAATGGTAGAAGCTGCGGCGCAGACCAAAACCAGGATGATGCTGGGCAGAAACTTGCCCAGATAGGCCAGCAGCTTTTTCATGGTGCCTTTGAAGTCTTTGGCTTTTTCGCCCGGCATCATCGCGCCGGGGCCGCGTCCGCCGGGGCGCGGGCCTTGAGGTGCAGCGTGTGCCATTATGCCAATTCCTCCTTTGAAAGCTGACTTTCCGCGATCTCGCGGTAGGTTTTGCAGGTTTTCAGCAGTTCCTTGTGGGTGCCGATGCCGGCTACCCGGCCTTCGTCCAGAACAACGATCTGCTGCGCGTGCATGATGGTGGAAACACGCTGTGCCACCAGCAGCACGGTGGAGTTTTCGGTGTATCCGGCCAGGGCCTTGCGTAGTTTGGCATCTGTCTTGAAGTCCAGCGCCGAGAAAGTGTCGTCAAAGATATACACAGGTGCTTTTTTCACCAGCGCGCGGGCGATGGAAAGACGCTGGCGCTGTCCGCCGGAAACGTTGGTGCCGCCCTGGCTGATGGCGGTGTCAAACCCGTCTTCCAGCTGCTGGATGAACTCCGTGGCCTGGGCCACGTCCGCGGCGCGCTGCAGCGTTTCGTCGCTGGCTTCGGCGTCGGCATAACGCAGGTTGGAAGCCACGGTTCCGGAGAACAGCAGGCCCTTCTGCGGCACATAGCCGATGGCGTCGCGCAGCTCATGCTGGGTCAGGTCACGCACATCGATGCCATCGATGGTGATACGGCCCTCGCTCACATCGTAAAAACGGGGGACCAGGTTGACCAGCGTGGACTTGCCGGAGCCGGTGGAGCCGATGAACGCAGTGGTCTCGCCGGGTTTTGCGGTGAAGCTGATGTGTTCCAGCACGTTGGCGTCCGCCCCTTCGTACCGGAAGCTGACATCCTCAAAGCGGATGACGCCCTGGGGCCGGGCGGGCAGATGCTTGGGCTGTTCGGGGTCCTTGATGGAACTTTCAGTGGTGATGACCTCATAAATACGCTCGGCCGAGACGGTGGCACGGGGAACCATGATGAACATCATGCTGATGAACAGGAAACTCATGATCACATGCATGGCGTACTGGATGAAGGCCATCATGTCGCCCACCTGCATGTTGCTCTCCGCAATCTGATGACCGCCGAACCAGACGATCAGCAGGGAGACACCATTCATCACCAGCATCATGAACGGCAGCATGATGGTCATGGCGCGGTTGACGAACAGCGTGTTGGATGTCAGATCACGGTTGGCCTTGTCAAAACGTTTCTGCATAAAGTCCTGGTTGGCGAAGGCGCGAACCACCATCATGCCGGACAGCTCCTCACGGCTGACCAGGTTCAGCCGGTCCACCAGCTGCTGCATCTTTTTAAAGCGGGGCAGCGCCACCGTGAACAGCATCAGGATCAGGCCCAGCATCAAAATCAATGCCAGTGCCAGCACCCAGGCCAGGGATACGCATTTGGACAGGCCCATGATCAGGCCGCCAATGCCCATGATGGGGGCAAAGCACATCATGCGCAGGCCCATGGAAAGGAATGTTTGCACCTGGGTGATGTCGTTGGTGGTGCGGGTGATCAGGCTGGCGGTGGAAAACTGGTCCATCTCCGCGTTGTTGAAATGGGTCACGCGCTCAAATACGGCATGGCGCAGGTCGCGGCCCACGCCTGCACCCATACGGGCAAGGCAGAACCCTGCGCCAATGGCGCAGGCTGTGAGCAAAATGGCCAGCCCCAGCATTTTCGCGCCGGTACTGAAGATGTAACGGTTCTGGATGGCGTCGGTGTCCGCGCCCAGCTGCACGTAAAAGCTTTTGGTGAATACGGCGGCTGTCTGCTCCAGCATCATGTCCGGTGTGGCGGCCGAAGCGGCAATGGCATCGTCCACCACCTGCCGGGGCAACTGCTGCAGCAGGGGAAGCAGCTCATTCATTCTGGACAGGTCCATGGTTTTGGAATCAGCGTCGCCAAAGCTCTGTCCGCTTTGCGAACCCACCTGCTCCAACACCTGCAGAAGCGCGTAAGAGGCACGGCTGAACGCGCCGGAGGCTGCGCTGCCGTCTCCGGTCAGAGCCAAGGTGGTTCCGTCCGCCTCGGGATAGGTTTTGTACAGCTTGTCGGTGTCCGCCAGGCTGTCGAAGAGACTGTAGGCTTCGTCCACTACCGCCTGATCCTCTGTGGACATGAACTGCTTCATCAGCGCCATGGCGTCAGCGTCGATGGCGTCGGGCGCGGCCTGGGTAATGCCGCCCTGCTGAATGCCGATGTTTACAATGTTGCTCATCATATTGGGCAGTTCCAGCTCCAGCATCGCCTGGCCGAACAGCAGAAGGACCGCGGCCAACAGAAACCCGAGATATGGCTTCATATACCGCTTCAGTTTCAACATGTTTCGTTCACTCCTCCAGTTTCTTCTTCAGCTGCTGCATCCAGCGCGGCCGCAAATTGCTCCAGCAGATTCAGCAGCAATTCAAGATTTTCGCCGCCCAGGGTGTCGATGGCGGCATTGATGCGTGCGCCCAGATCGCTTTTGGCCTGTTCCAGCAGAGAGATGCCGCTGGCACTGATGCGGATGCCGGATACCCGCCGGTCGGACGGGTCGGGCACACGCTCCACATATCCCATGCCCTCCAGGGCGCTGATGCGCTGACTGATGGACGGAAGGCTCTGCCCCATAGCGGCCGCCACCGCAGACAGGCTCATCACCGGCCGTCCGGGCAGACAAGGGTGCGGGTCTTCGGGTCCGGGCTTTTTTCCGCCATTGGCCAGCACCATCAAAGTGCCAAACTGCGCTTTGGTCAGATCGGGGCACGGACGAAGATTTTGCCAGACACGGCGCATATGGTCCATCACAGTGAACAGCCGTGTGGTCTGCGATACGTCCTTTTTCAAGACAGAACTTCCTTTCGTTGCCTAATAGTTAGGAAAGCTAATGATTAATGTACCAAAGTATCATAGGAGATTTTTAAGGAAAAGTCAACGGAAAGCGGTCAGTTTTCACAACTTGTTCAAATTTTTTTGGCGGTCGGTGTGGACGGTGCTTTTTTTCGTATGGTATGATGATGAAAACAGACTTGGGAGGAGGGGGAGGACATGAAGCGCGACAAACTTCTGCGGCTGACAGCCATCTGTCTGGCCTTCTACGGCTGTGTTCTGGCGGCGTGCCTGTACGGCTATACCGTATTTATTCAGCATCAGATGGCAAATCAGATCGGCCATGCACTGGAAGACGTCGCTGCGCAGAGCCGCCTGGTTTTGCGTCAGGAAGTAGAGGCCAAGCGGCAGCTTCTGCAAGGTGTTGCACAGCAGATCGTCTCCGCCGGGGCTGATCAGCCGGAGGCGGGTGTTCGTTCTCTGATGCCCTTGGTAAAGATGTACGGTTTTAAACGAATGGGCATTGCCACGGCGGACGGAACAGCCTTCACCACCGACAGCCGCGTGATTCAGGTGGGCCAGCGGGACTTCTTTCTGGCGGCCATGGAAAATGAAAAAGTGCTGACCGCACCGGTGAAGGACAGCACCGACGGAATGTGGATCAATGTCTATGCTGTGCCGCTTGTGGAGAACCAGGAGCCGGTGGGCGTACTGTTCGCCGTCTACAGCACCCGCCAGTTCCGCACACTGCTGGACGTGCCGTCCTTTCAGGGAAAAGGCTATTCCTATGTGATTGAATCGGACGGGACAATTGTGGTCTCACGGAACAATATTTACGAGAATCTGTTCCAAATGCTGCCTGCGGTATCCGAGCGGAACCTGCAGGCGGTGGAGGTCATGCAGAAGGATATGGCCCGGGGCGGCAGCGGCATGGTGGAATTTGAGCGGGACGGCAGGCGATACGGCTACTACATGCTGCTGGGAATCAACGACTGGTATCTGCTGAATGTGGTGCCTTCGGAAGTTCTGGAGGCGCGCACTGCGCCGGTGCTTGGGGCCAATCATCTGCTGATTGGTATTCTGGTAGTTTCCTTTCTGGCAGGTGCGGCAGTGCTGTCCGGCACCCGCGCCCGTCAGAAACGGCGTTTGATGGAACTGGCGTACGCCGATCCGCTGACCGGCGGGTACAATTTTGCAAAATTTTGTCAAGAGGCGGACGAGCAGCTGAAGCAGCCCCATGGAAAGTTGGCCTGTGTGGTGCTGGATTTGCAGAATTTCAAACGCATCAACAGTATTTTTGGCGTGGAAGAGGGCAATCGTGTGCTGCGGCAGGTGTGGTCTGTCTGGCTGAGCAGCATTCGGACCGGCGAGGTGGCTGCCCGCCGTACCGCCGACCATTTTGTGGCACTGTGGAAATACGACGATCCCGCACAGTTGGAGACACGCGCCGAGGAAGTGGCACAGGTGCTTTTGGATGTATCTCAGGACGCAAACCGTCCCAATGTGATGCCGGCCATCGGCGTTTATGAACTGGAAGAAAAAGATTTTGAGTGGGAAAAGGTCTACAACCAGGCGCTGACCGCCTCCAAAATGGTGCGCACGCGGCAGGGCTTCTGTGCTTTTTATGACCAGGCGATGCGCGATGCCACCCGGGAACTGCAGCAGATCGAAAGCCGGCTGGACGGCGCATTTCTCAACAGGGAATTTATACCGTATTATCAGCCCAAATTCGGGCCGGACGGAACGACCGTCACCGGCGCGGAAGCACTGGTGCGCTGGAACTGCGATGGTACTTTGCTCCCGCCCGGCCGCTTCATTCCTCTTTGCGAGCAAAACGGATGGATCTCCCGTCTGGACGATTATATGCTGGAGGCGGTCGTCCGTCAGCAGACTGCCTGGAGGAAGCAGGGGCGGGCCATCGTTCCCGTCTCGGTCAATCTGTCCCGCGCGCGGCTGTATCAAAAGGATTATGCCATTCGCTGCCGGGAAATGTTCCGGCAGGCGGGGCTGCCGCCCTGGGCGGTTCAGTTCGAAGTGACCGAAAGCGCCGCCGTAGAGAACGTGGAAAATATGCGGGATGTGATCCGTCAGCTGCATCAGGCAGGCTTCCGGGTGCTGGTGGATGATTTTGGAACCGGTTATTCTTCCATGGCAAGTTTGAAGGATCTGTCCTTCGATATTTTGAAACTGGACAAAAGCTTTGTGGATGAGATCGGCAATTCCCGGGGAGATAAAATCATTCGGTTCACCATCGAACTGGCCAAATCACTGGGAATGTCTGTCACAGCGGAAGGCGTGGAGCAGGAACAGCAGTTCCTGTTTCTGAAAGAAAGAGGCTGTGATGATTTCCAGGGCTACTATTTTGCAAAACCATTGGCCGCGCAGGCGTTTGAACAGCTTCTGCGGCCGGAGAAAGAGGGCGAACAATGAGACAGGAAAAGCATTTTCCGCGGGCCTGGTTGTGGGGGATCATTCTGTTTGTGCTGGGCATGGCCGCAGGTGCACTGTGGGACCTGCCTTTGAATCACGCGGTGTATGCACCGCAGTTCTATCCCGCAGTTTGGATGGAATGCTTTGGCTATTATCCGCTGTATCTTCCGGCAATTCTGTGGCTCTGGCTGTCCGGCCCGAAACGGCCCTGGCTTCGCACAGGGGCCCGGCTGCTGGGGGCGGTGGGCGCAGCAGCGCTGTTCTGGGCTTCGCTGAGCAACTTGCAAAAGCGCAGTGTGCCCGGTGCCGTCTGGCACACGGTTGCGGTTTGGGCCATTTTGGTGCTGCTGGGTGTGCTTTTGGCGCGGGTGCTGGTCCGCGGCGGCGACGGCCTTCGCCGCCGGCTGCACACAGCTATGGGCTGGTCGGTGGTGTATATGATCCTGGACAACGTGCTGATCAATTTGCTGAAGCTTGTATGGAACAGAACCCGCTTTGACGATATGATGGCGGCGGGGGATTTCAGTGCGTTCACCACCTGGCTGGAACCTTTCGGGAACGGCGGAAGCAGTTTCCCCTCGGGGCACACGGCCGCGGCCTGCGGCATTTTCGTGCTGGTGCTGCTGTGCGACGTTCTGCCGGGCTGGAACCGGCGCCGCGGTCTGGTGTGGGCTGCCTGCTGGGCCTATGTGGCAGGCATGGCGGCGTCCCGGCTGATTATGGGGCGGCATTTCCTCAGCGACACAGTGGCGGCCGCTTTTGTAATGAGCCTGCTGCTGTGCGCACTGCGCGCCAGCACACCGTATCAAAAAAGCCTGCGCCGGCTGGATGACTCTGAATTGTAATAAAAAAAGAGCCTGTTTTCAAAACAGGCTCTTTTTTTAACGAACATTTAAGGAGAAATAATATTGAATGTAGCCGCGGGTGCTCCACTCGGCCAGAATTTTGTACACATAAACACCCGAGGTGGTCGGTGTGTTGAAGGTGCCGTCGCTTGCGTCGGTCAGTTCCAGAAATTCCGTCGACCCCGTACCCGAGGCGCGCAGCACTTTGATACTGGACGGTTCCTTTGAAAAGCACAACTCCAGTTCCGCCTGCGGAGAAACGTCCAGCGGAATCAGGGGCAGGTCGTTTTCCGCAAGCTGCGGCGCACGGCGTTCCACCGTGGTGAAAAAGCTCCATTCATAGCCTGCGCGGTACAAAAAGCCCTCCTGGCTGGGCGGAACTTCTGTGCCGTTGTATTCAATGGTCAGAATCGGCAGAGCAGACTCCGGATTCTGGGTATCCAGCGATTCTTTGATGAACATGGTGATGGCGGCCGCCACCAGCAGCAGGACCGCGCCAAGCAAAAGCTTGCGCAATGCGAGACGGGAAATTTTCATAAAACGAGAATCCTCCGCAGGTGTATTTTTTTTATTATATACTGTATGGTTGGAAAAATCCAGTGCGGAACGCGAATAACTCACCGCGGCAAACGCATAGAATGAGCCGAGGTGTTGAATATGCAAATGGAAAAGAGAGACAACCTGTCCGTGCGGCGGCTTCTGAAACAGGAGATCCCCGCGGCAATGTATCTTTACAGTCAGTTCCGTCGGGACGGCGCCTGGGCAGCGGCCTGTCTGGATCGGGTTTTTGAAGAGGGCGAAGTGTGGGGCGGTTTCCTTCAGGAGCGCCTGGCCGTGTGCGGAGCGCTGTGCCCGGCCAATGCGGATAATTCCCAAAGCCGGGCGCTGCATGCCGCTGACCCTGATGCATCCTGGCAGATCCTTCCGCTGGCGGCGCTGGATGCAGCCGCGATGGCGCCTTTTCTGCGTATGCTTTGCGCCCGGTGCACACAGCTGGACCCGCAGGCTCCCTGGACGGCGGCTGTGCCGGTGAAAACGGGCGAGTGCCTTCTGCCGGGCTATCTGGACGCGGGTTTTTCCATCCGGCTGGTGCGCCCGCTGGATCATTTGCGGCCCCACTATCTTTTGAAAAAAAGGGAGGACCGCCCGGGTCGGTGTGAGCTTTGCTCGTTCCCGGTGCGCGATACATACGCGGTATCCCGTGCGCTGGAAGAGGGCTTTTCCGGCGACCGGATTTTCTGGCAGCAGGACGTCCGCTGGCTGGAGTTGTGCCGTGTGCTGGATGAAAATTGACCGAATTGTGACAAAAAAGCGAGGTATCGTAGAAAAATTTTCTCCGCGGCACGGGGTTGCATTTTTTGACAAAAGAGAGTATTTTATTCCTATCAATTGCCTGTTATAAATTTGACAGTTGTATTACCATTTCCCGGCCTGCGCGTGCTTCGCGTGCGGGCCGGAGCAATCGAACGGAGGGCCGCAGCATGGAGGCTTTTGTGGAATTGATCATGGAGACGGACCGAAAGGCCCGCGCGCTGATCGATCAGGCGCAGGAAGAAAAAAAGGAGATCCTGGCCGGTGCGGAAAAACGTGCCAATGAGGAACTGAAAAAGCGGGAGGCTGCTCTGGAGGCCGGTAAAAAACAGGTGGACGCACAGCTGGACGCGGATACCCGCAAAGAGCGGGATGAAATGGACAAGGCTTATCTGGAGGCGAAGCACGCGCTGGATGCAGCCTTTGAAGAGAAGCGCGAAATGTGGCTGAAAGAGCTTCAAAACGGCGTGCTGAGCGGACAGGCCTGAATGTTCCGGCGTTTTGTTCGCGGGAAAGGAGAGTGAACGGGGATGCTGGAGAATCAATCTGCGCTGGCCATTGTGCCCAAAGCCAAGGCTATTGCTGCCCGCCGCCTGATGCGGGACGACTACGCCGAGCTGGAGCGCAAGCGCAGCGTGCTGGAAGTGACCACCGCGCTGCAGAACCACCCCTATTTTGCCGATAGCCTGAAGGGGCTTTCCCCCATGAATCTGCATCGCGCCCAGATCGAAGAGGCTTTGCGCAAAGACATTTTTTATAAATACGAATCGCTGATGCATTATACGTATAAGAAGGGAAGCTTCGGCACGTATTTTCTGATGCGCTGCGAGATCACCGAACTTCTGGCCAAGATCCGACTGTTAAGCATGGGCTTCCGCCACCATTACATCGTGCAGCTGCCGGGCTTTTTGGCAAGCAAAACCAGTTTCAGCCTGCTGAAGCTGGCCAAGGCGGAAACCATTGAGGAGTGTGTGCCGGTGGTTGCGGGAACGCCCTACGCAAAGGTGCTGGCGTCTGTGATGCCGCCCCGGGGCAAACTGCCCGACTACCTGCTGTGTGAGCATGCGTTCTGGGACTACTACTATACCACGGTCATCCGGCAGATCGACCGCAGTATTCCCGGCCACACCCGGCAGGATACCAAGCGTCTGTTCCTTCAGCAGGCGGAGATCTACAATCTGGATCTGCTGTACCGCGCCAAAGCGTTTTACAATACGCAGCTGCCGCCGCAGAGGATTCGCGCGCTGCTTTTGAATGTCAGCTATATTCTGCCGCTCCGGAAACTGTATGAGATGGCCAATGCCCGTGATCTGAACGAGTTCTTGCGGCTGTACAATGACTCCCGGGCCAAAGCGGTGTACGGCGAGCGCACGGCGGACCTGGAGAGACCCTCGGACATTGAGGCGGACCGGGCGCTGTACCATGCGGCGGAGCGTTTGCTGCATTTTTCCTGCACGCCGCAGACGGTGCTGGCTGCCACGCTGTGTCTGGCGGATATTCAGCGCAGCAACATTATTAATATCATTGAAGGCGTGCGCTACGGTCTGCCGGCCGCGCAGATCAATGCGTTCCTCAAGTATTGAAACGCCCGTTTTGATACGCAATCAAGATAAGAAACGAGGTGCCATAACATGGGCATGGTAAAAATGGAACATGTCAACATCTACGGCCCCGAGCGTGATCCGCAGGCTACGCTGGAAGTTCTGGCGCGCGCCGCATGTTTCCAGCCGGACGACGTGGCCGAGAGCATCAATGCGGCCACCGGGCAGGCGGAGAACAAGTATACGCCTTTGCTGAACCAGACGCTGGGACTGATCAAGGACCTGGGACAGGACAATGCGCTGCTGGCTTACGATGGTCGGATGTTCGAGTACGACGAGGTGCGCCAGACAGTGGAAAAGCTTGCCGCGCAGGTGGCCGAGCGCAACCGGATGGAAACGGAGATCAACGCCAAGCTTGCCACCTATGAGCAGACCAAGGCGCAGCTGTACCATCTGACCGGCCTGCAGACCAGCATCGATGAGATTTTCAGCTGCAAATATCTGAAGGTGCGTTTCGGCCGTCTGCCCAAGGACAGCTTTATCAAGCTTCCTTATTATGAAGAACATTCGTTCACCTTCCACGAGTATGATTTTGACGGCGAGTACTATTGGGGCATGTATTTTGTTCCGGAAGACAAGGCGCACGAAGTGGACGATATTTTCGCCTCGCTGTATTTCGAGCGTGTGTGGGTGCCGGACTTCGTGCACGGCACGCCTCAGGACGCCATCGCACAGATCATCACCGAGGAAAACGAACTGCGCGAGCGCCAGAAGGAATTGAAAAACAACGCCCAGCTGGCGGATGCGAAAATGCTGGAATATCTGCGCCGCTGTGCCGCATGGCTGAACTATGAATCGCAGATTTACGACATGTACAAATACGTGATCGTACTGGAGCACACCTATTACATCAGCGGCTATGTCCCCTGCGATGAAGTGGAGCACGTAAAGAACGCGCTGGCCATTCTCCCGGGCGTTCGCCTGTGCCGGGACAGCGAGCTGGAGGACGCCGAGACCCCGCCCGACCGCAAGCCGCCGGTGAAGCTGAAAAACAACTGGCTGTTCCGCCCCTTCGAAATGTTTGTGGACATGTACGGCCTGCCGGAATACGGGGATCTGGATCCCACGGGTTTTGTGGCCATCACCTACGCGGTGCTGTTCGGCATCATGTTCGGCGATGTGGGCCAGGGCATTCTGCTGGGGCTGATCGGCTATCTTGTGATGTACAAAAAAATGCACATGCAAATCGGTCTGGTGCTGTCCCGCTGCAGTATTTTCTCCACCCTGTTCGGCTTTGTATACGGCAGCATCTTTGGCTTTGAACACGCGCTGGACGGCTTCTACCGGATGCTGGGATTTGCGGAAAAACCCATGGATGTTCTGGAACCCAACAGCATCATCGTGCTTTTGGTTTCCAGCGTGATCGCGGGTATTTTCCTGATCGCGGCAGCTATGTTCACGGGCATTCTGTCCTGCATCCGCAGAGGTCATATTGCCGAGGCAATCTTTTCGGTCAATGGCGTCGCGGGCCTGGTGTTCTACTTCAGCCTGCTGGCCACGCTGGTGGAACTGGCGCTGGGGTACGACATCCCGTTTATCTGCACTCCCGTATTTTATGTGCTGTGCCTGGTGGTGCCGTTCCTGTGCATTTACTTCTCCGAGTTCATCTGTGCGCGCATCGAGGGCAAACCGGTGGAGGAGACCGTGGGCGAGATCTTTATGAACGGTTTCTTCGAAGTGTTTGACGCACTGCTCAGTTTTGCATCCAATACCATGAGCTTTTTGCGTGTGGGCGGCTTTGCGCTGGCCCATGCAGGCATGATGACCATGGTGTTCACCCTCAGCGATATGACCACCAATCCGCTGCTGTACTGGCTCATCGTTCTGGTGGGCAACCTGTTCGTCATGGCACTGGAAGGCCTGTTTGTGGGCATTCAGGTGCTGCGTCTTGAATTTTACGAAATGTTCAGCCGCTTCTTTGACGCCACCGGCCGTCCCTTTGACCCGCTGCGCGTTCGGCTGAACGGCGCCCAAAGCGAAGGCTGACGCCATCCTATCCGGCCGGTGCCGGATTTGATCTCATAGATTATTACACGCCGCCTTTTGCGGCAGAATGGAGACACATTATGAAAAATCAGAAACTGAAAAAAGCCGCTCGTACATTTGTGGTTCTGCTGGCCGTGTTTGTGCTGGCCTGCGCGCTTTCCAGCGTCGCGTTCGCTGAGGACGCCACCGCCGCGGCCGCTGCGCCGGACATCAACCAGGGCCTGGGTCTGCTGGCTGCCGCGCTGGCCATGGGCATTGCCGCCATCGGTTCCGGCATCGCCGTGGGCGCGGGCGCTCCCGCTGCCATCGGCGCGCTGACGGAAGACCCCAAGAGCTTCGGTAAAGCGCTGATCTTTGTTGCTTTGGGCGAAGGTATTGCTCTGTACGGCATGCTGGTTGCCATCCTGATCTGGACGAAGGTGTAAGTTCCATGAAATATTTTCTCATCAGCGACAACGTAGACACCCTGGCCGGCATGCGCCTGGTGGGCGTGCGCGGCGTTGTGGTGCATGAGCCGGAGGAAATGAACCAGGCGCTGGAGAAAGCCTGCGCCGACCCCGAGATCGGTCTGGTGCTGATCACGGACAAACTTGTGGCCAAGTGCGCGGACGTGGTGTTCGCCTACAAACTGAACCGCAAGCGCCCGCTGATCGTGGAAATGCCGGACCGGCACAGCGACACCAACCCCGGAGACAGCATACGGCGCTACATCTCTGAGGCGGTGGGCGTGAAGATTTGAGGTGACGGGAATGAGTAAGAAAAACGTGGAACTGGAGCGCACCGCGCAGAAGATTTCGGAAAACGGGCAGTCCTTTGCGCAGTTTTCTGATTCGGTTCTGGATGCCGCCCGCCAGCAGGCCGAGGCCATTCTCGCCGAGGCCAAGGTCCAGGCAGATCAGAAGTACGCTTCCATTGTGGGCGTGCAGCGCACGGATCCGCTGGAGGCCTACCGGGCGGAAGCCCGGGCCAAGCTGGGGCGTGAGATGGCCGCGGCGCGCCAGGAAAATCGAAAGAAGCTGCTGGGGTATCGCGGCCAGCTGGTAAACGCTTTGTTTGCCGAGCTGGAAGAGAACCTGGCGGTTTATGTGGACACGCCGGCCTATGTGGACGGCGTGGTGAAAACCATGCTGTGCCATCAGGCCGATGTTCAGCCCGGCTGTGTGGTACAGGTGCGGCCGCAGGATCTGGCACGGCTGCAGCCCGCGCTGGAAAAAGCCCTGCCCGGCTGCCAGGTGCAGGCGGACCGGGAGATTCGGTTCGGCGGCGCAAAGCTGCGCACCGGACGGCGTTTGTTCGACGAGACGCTGGATGATGCCATCCGTGCACAGCGCACCGCGTTTCTGGGCCGGTGCGGCCTGCGCGTCGAGTGAGACGCCCATTTACAGTACAGATAGTTAGGAGCAGCCTATGAAAGATACGATCTATTCGATCAACGGGCCTGTCGTCACGGTGCGTGACACGGACAGCTTCGGCATGATGGAAATGGTCTACGTGGGCAACGCGGGCCTGATCGGTGAGGTCATCCATGTCAGCGATGACCGGACCACCATTCAGGTGTACGAGAACACCACGGGCCTGTCGGTGGGCGAGCCGGTCAAAGGGACCGGCGCACCTCTGTCCGCCACGCTGGGACCCGGCATCATGGAGAACATCTTCGACGGCATCGAGCGCCCCCTGGGCGAAATTGCCGAGAAGAACGGTGCCTTCATTGCCACCGGTGTCCATGTGAGCAGTCTGGACGAGACCCGCAAATGGGACGTGACCGTCACGGTAAAGCCCGGCGCCAGTGTGCGGGGCGGCGATGTGATCGCCACGTGCCCGGAAACCAGCATCATCACCCATAAGAGCATGGTCCCGCCCGATGTGTCCGGCACGGTCATCTGGGCGGCGGAGGACGGCGCCTATACGGTGACGGACCCCATCTGCAAAGTGAAGACCCCCGAAGGGGAGGAAAAAACGCTGTGTCTGGCACAGCGCTGGCCCATTCGTGTGCCCCGCCCTGTGCAGGACCGTGAGGTGATCGGCCGTCCGCTGATCACCGGTCAGCGCGTCATCGACACGCTGTTTCCCATTGCCAAGGGCGGCGTGGCCGCCATTCCCGGCGGTTTCGGCACCGGCAAGACCATGACCCAGCACCAGCTGGCCAAATGGTGCGACGCCGATATCATCATCTATGTGGGCTGCGGCGAGCGCGGCAACGAGATGACCCAGGTTTTGAACGAGTTCCGGGAGCTGGAAGACCCCAAGAGCGGCAAACCCATGACCCAGCGCACAGTGCTGATTGCCAACACATCCAACATGCCTGTGGCCGCCCGTGAAGCGTCCATTTACACAGGCATCACGCTGGCCGAATACTACCGCGATATGGGCTACGATGTGGCCATGATGGCCGACTCCACCTCCCGCTGGGCCGAGGCTCTGCGTGAGATTTCCGGCCGCCTGGAGGAAATGCCCGCAGAAGAGGGCTTCCCGGCCTATCTTCCCAGCCGTCTGGCGGCCTTTTACGAGCGCGCCGGCTGCGTGAAGAATCTGAACGGCAGCACCGGCAGCGTGTCGGTCATCGGCGCGGTGTCGCCGCAGGGGTCTGACTTCTCCGAGCCGGTCACCCAGAACACCAAGCGTTTTGTGCGCTGCTTTTTGGCGCTGGACAAAAGCCTGGCCTATGCCCGGCACTATCCCGCCATCAACTGGACCATCAGTTACAGCGAATATTACGAGGATCTGGACCCCTATTACATCGCCAATGTGGGCGAGGACTTCTGCAAAATGCGCGGCCGGATGCTGGGCCTGCTCAGCGAGGAGAACAAGCTGATGGAGATCGTCAAGCTGATCGGCTCCGACGTGCTGCCCGACTCGCAGAAAGTCACGCTGGAAGTGGCCCGTGTGATCCGCGTGGGCTTCTTGCAGCAGAATGCGTTCCACAAAAACGATACGTATGTGCCGCTGTCCAAGCAGATGTGGATGATGGAGGCCATTCTTCACCTGTATGACCGGGCTGTGGAGCTGGTGGGCGCCGGCGTGCCGGTCAGCGCTATGAGCGAGGCGGGCCTGTTCGACAAGCTCATCAAAGTGAAGTATGAGATCCCCAACGACAAGCCTGAAATGTTCGGACAGTACAATCAGGAGCTGGACGCGATGTGCGCCGAGCTGCTGGAAAAACAGAAGCCGCTGAATGCGGCGAAAGCGGAAGGGAAGTGATCTGCCATGGCCATGGAATATTTGGGGCTGAGCGATATCAACGGCCCGCTGGTCGCCATTGACGGCGTGGAAAATGCCAGCTATGAGGAAATGGTGGAGATCAAAACAAAAGACGGCGTGCGCACGGGCCGCGTGGTGGCCCTGGAAGGAAAGCGCGCGGTGGTGCAGGTGTTTGCAGGCACCAACGGTCTGACGCTGTCCGGCACTTCCACCCGTTTTACCGGCGAACCCATGCGCCTGGCGCTGGCCCCCGAAATTGTGGGCCGCATTTTCAACGGCGCGGGCGAACCCATTGACGGCCTGGGCCCGGTGTTTGCCAGCCGTTTTGATGACATCAACGGCAGCGCCATCAACCCGGTGTCCCGTTCGTATCCCCGCAACTACATCCGCACGGGCATCTCTTCCATCGATACGCTGATCACACTGATCCGCGGCCAGAAGCTGCCCATTTTCTCCGGTTCCGGCATGAGCCACAACAAGCTGGCTGCCCAGATCGTGCGGCAGGCCAAGCTGAGCGGCGAAAAAACCGAAAACTTCGGCATCGTGTTCTGCGCCATGGGCGTCACAAAGGACGTGGCTGAATACTTCCGCCGCAGCTTTGAAGAGTCCGGCGCGCTCAGCCGCGTGACCATGTTTTTGAACCTGTCTTCAGACCCCATTATCGAGCGTATTCTGACGCCGCGCTGCGCGCTGACTGCGGCGGAGTATCTGGCGTTTGAACAGAATATGCACGTGCTGGTGGTCATGACGGACATGACCAGTTACGCCGAAGCGCTGCGCGAGTTCTCTTCCTCCAAAGGCGAGATTCCCGGCCGAAAGGGCTATCCGGGTTATTTGTACTCCGACTTCGCCAGCCTGTACGAACGGGCCGGCGTCATTGAAGGGCGCGAAGGCAGCGTGACCCAGATCCCCATTCTCACCATGCCCAACGACGATATCACCCATCCGATTCCGGACCTTACAGGTTATATCACCGAAGGACAGATCGTTCTGGACCGGTACCTGGACCAGCAGGGCATTTATCCGCCCATCAGCGTGCTGCCCAGCCTGTCCCGTCTGATGAAGGACGGCATCGGCAAGGGCTTTACCCGCGAGGATCATGCCGACGTGTCCAACCAGCTGTTTGCCAGCTATGCAAAGGTGTCGGATGCCCGCGGTCTGGCCAGCGTCATCGGCGAGGAAGAGCTGTCCACCACCGACAAGCTGTATCTGGATTTCGGCAACCACTTCGAGCATGAGTTCCTGGGTCAGGGCGCCGATGAGGACCGCACCATTGACCAGAGTTTGGATCTGGGCTGGCGGCTTTTGTCCATCCTGCCCCGCGAGGAGCTGGAGCGCATCGACGAAAAGGTGCTGGAGCAGCATTACGGCAAGCATTGATTGAGATTTTCGACCACCCGGGAGGTGTTGTACCATGGCCGAACAGATATTCCCCACAAAAGGCAATCTGATTGCCTGCAAAAAGAACCTGTCTCTGGCCAAGCTGGGTTTTGACCTGCTGGACCGCAAGCGCAACGTGCTCATGCGGGAGATGATGAAGCTGATCGATGAGGCCGCCGGGATGCAGAAGGAGATCGGTGATACGTTTATCCGCTCCTACACAGCGCTGCAAAGCGCCAACATCACGCTGGGCATTGACCGCTCTCTGGAGAACGCCGTGCCGGAGGAGAAAGGCTTTTCTGTCACCAGTCACAGCATCATGGGCGTGGATCTGCCCACGGGCCATCTGGACAGCCCGCCTCCTTTCCCGTACTACGGCTTTTCCGATACCAATTCGCAGCTGGATTACGCATATATGTGCTTTGATAACGTCAAACATTTGTGTGCGAAACTGGCGGGCATCGAGAACAGCGTGTACCGCCTGGCCACGGCCATCAAAAAGACACAGCGCCGTGCCAACATGCTGGAGAACGTGGTGATTCCCAAGCTGGAGACCAACATTCGTTTTATCTCCAGCACACTGGAGGAGCACGAGCGTGAAGAATTCACCCGCATGAAGGTCATCAAAAGCCAGAAATCTAAAAAACAGGCATGACAAAGGCGCCGTCCCACCGGGGACGGCGCCTTTTTATGTAAGGTTTTGCAGCAGTTGAAAAAACAAGCCAGCATTGAAATGCTGGCTTGTTTTTGCTTTAAAATCAGGCTCTGCCGGGTTTGCGTCCGCAGTACTTCATGGTCGCCTCTTCGATTCGCCGTTCGATTTCTACCAGTGCACGGCGGTCATCGTCGTTGACAGGAACCAGAGGTCTGCGTGCTTCGCCGATCTCGAACCCCTGCAGATGCAGGATGTACTTCAAGCCGGAAATCAGATGACCGTGGCAGCGAAGAATATCCAGAGTTGCTGTGGTCATGAACCGCTGAATCTCGCCGGCCAGCGCATAGTCTCCGGCGCGGATGCAGGCATCCGCTTTCAAATACAGGTCCAGCATCACCACATAGGTGCTGCCGATGCCGCTGTCTGCGCCCATCAGACGGCCCGCCACAAATTGCTCGTCCGGTCCGTTGAAGACAACGCAGCGGTCCTTGCCGCAGGCCTTGAACTGAAGCATATCCATCACGGGCAGCGAGGTGTTCTTGATGCCGATGACATAGGGGTTCTCCAGCATTTTGCGGAAAATGTCAAAGCTGATGGTCACGCCGGTGGTGCCGGGAATGTTGTAGAGAATGAAGGGCAGATGCGCCGCTTCAATCATGGCGTTCCAGTAATCCATGATGCCGTAATCCGGCTGGGCGAAGTAGTAGGGAGGCACTGACGAAATGGCGTCAATGCCGCATTCGGCCGCATACTTGGCCAGTGCAACGCTGTCCCGTGTGGCAGCAGCGCCTACATGGGCGATGACAGTCAGCCCGTCCGCGGCTTCTTTTACCGCTTTCATAGTCAGGCGGCGTTCGTCCACGGTCTGATACGGGAACTCGCCGGAGCTTCCGGTGATGTACACGCCTTTTGCACCGCGTTCAGCGCAATAACGTACCAGGTCCTGGGTTCGTTCCGGACTGATTTCCCCATTGTCGTCATAGCAGGCGGGAAAAGCCGGAAAGATCCCTTTGAATTTTTCAAGATCGATCATAACTGCACCCTTTCCTTTTTTTGATCATTTTGCTGTTGCACAGCAATTGTTCCTTTAGTGATTGGCAAGCGCCTGCGGATTGACCACGTTGCGGTGGATTCGTCCGGCAAAGTGTTCGTCAATGATGTCCGCAATCAGAAGCTGGCTGCGTTCTTCTGCTTCCACTGCCAGGGAACCCAGGTGAGAAGACACAAATACATTGTCCATGTGCAGAAGCGGATTGTCCATGGAAGGCGGCTCTTCACACATGACGTCCAACCCGGCGCCGCGAATCTGGCCGGTGCGCAGCGCATCGATCAGATCTTTCTCGCAAATCACGCCGCCGCGGCAGGTGTTGACCAGATACGCGGTTGGTTTCATTATCGCGAAGCAGTCCTTGTTCACGATGCCGCGGTTGGCGGGCGTGTAGGGGATGTGCAGGCTGACGATGTCCGCGTTGCGGTAAATCTCTTCGGCGGACTGCGTCAGCGTGACGTTGTGCTCCTGAGCAAAGGCGCGGCCTGCCTCGTTCAGGTAATTGTCGTATGCCATGATTTTCAAGGAGAACCCCTGTACCATGCGGGTCAGCTGACGGGCAATGTTTCCGAAGCCGATCAGCCCCAAGACCTTTCCGTCCAGTTCGTTGCCGGGCATGGAATAAGGCCAATGCCCCTGCTTGATCCCCTCGATCGAATAGGAAAAACGGCGGCCCAGATTCAGAATGTGCAGAAGTGCAATCTCAGCCACAGCGGGAGAGTTCATTCCCGGAAGATTGGCCACCGGGATGCCATACTGTGTGGCCAGCGGAACATTCACGTTGTCCAGTCCAGCGCCGTAGCGCACGATGATTCGGTTGCTGCCCGCAATCTGCGGCAGGGAATCCTGGTTCCACTGTTCGCCGATGCTCACGATGGCATCTGCCTGCAAAGCCATTTCCACCGCTTTGGCAGTATCTGTTCCGATGTCTTTGGTAATGCACCGGTAACCGGCTTTTTCGCAACGGGATACAATGGGTGTCAGGTCCACGTTCCGCGGGTCCAGATTGACCCACACGGTTTTGGGTTCAGACATTGAAAATGCCTCCTTTTTATTTTACAGACTCCGCTGTGTCGTTAAGCTCTTTGTCCAGCTGCGCGATGGCGTCGTCAATGGATTTGCTTCCGGTGACAATGGAGTTCAGCATGCGTGCGATGGGGAAGGAGTAATAGTTCTTGGATGCGATGGCGCGGCCTTCCAGGGTCTGGGCCGGATAGCCGTAGTAACCGGTAGCGTTCTGGACGTATTCAATGGCCTGCTGGTTCGCGCCGGAGCTCCACACTTCGTCTTCCGCCAGATCCTGATACACAGGAGCGAACACGGGGCCGATGGCTTCCAGATAGGTGTCGTACCACTCTTTTTCAGATACAAAGCGGATGAAATCACGCGCTGCGTCGGGGTTCTTCGCATCGTTCATGATGGACCAGCCGGACGGGTTGCCGAACAGAACGCTGCCATCGCTGCCGGCGGGAACGTTGATCACGGCGGTGTTTTCAAACAGTTCTGCGTAGTTGGGATCGTCTTTGATGGAGTTGTACAGCGTGGAAGTGTTGATGACCATTGCGGATTCGCCCATCAGATAGGATTTGTTGTTTCCGCCGGAATCCCAAGTGGTGGAAGAGGGAGGAATGGCACCTGCATTATACAGTTCCACGTATTTTTCTACCATTGCGCGCAGGCCTTCGTCCTCCGCCGCAACGATGTTGCCTTCTTCGTCCATCAGTTTGCCGCCGTTGCACCACATCATCATGCGGAAGCTGTTCTCACAGTCTTCGTCCGTGGGTCCGCAGCCAATGCCCAGGCCGTACACGCCGTTATCAGGGTCGGAAACGGCCACAGCCGCATCCCACAGTTCTTCCCAGGTGGTGGGCAGATCCACGCCGGCCTCTTCAAACAGGTCCGTGCGCACAAACAGCAGGCTGTCCGCTGCGTAGAAGGGAACAAAATAGTTCACGCCTTCGATCTTGGTGCCTTCCTTCAGTGCTTCAAACATGGGCCGCTCAGCGTCCAGTTCATCCACCAGGTCGGTCACGTCAGAATAGGGAATGTTGGGATAGTAGCTGACCACTTTATAGGGATTGGACAAGGTGACGTCGGGCACATTGCCGGCTTCCACTGCTGCGTTCAATTTGGTCATATAATCGGTAGCGGCGATGAATTCCGCGCTGACCTGCACACCGTACTCCTCGGAGAAGGCCTCGATGCGCTCGTTGATCAGCTGGTCTACATCTTCGCTGAAACTCTTTTCAACCCAGATGCTCAGTGTTCCGCCGGATGCAGTGCTGGATCCGGACGCGGAAGCGGTGGATGTCGTAGAGGAAGCAGTTCCTCCACAGGCGGTGAGCATGGTGGTCACCATGGCGGCAGAAAGCAACAAAGACAAAAACTTTTTCATAATACCCTCCTTAAAAAACAATTTTCCATCGAACATCGAAAGAACTTAGGCCTTCACACCTCCTTCCGTCATTCCACCTACCAGCAGGTTGGAGAAGAAGATGTACACAAGCAGAATGGGAATACAGGCCAGAATC
This sequence comes from Owariibacterium komagatae, assembly GCF_045865535.1. GTDB lineage: Bacteria > Bacillota > Clostridia > Oscillospirales > Ruminococcaceae > Ruthenibacterium > Ruthenibacterium komagatae. The sequence goes on along the minus strand of NZ_AP031406.1, from coordinate 1,373,590 downwards.
GCACCGGCCATAATCTGGTTCCAGGGATAAATATCGCCGTAGATCAACCCGGAGATCACCAGCGGGAAGGTCTTCATTTCGCTGCTGCTGATATTTACCAGGGCGTACAGGTATTCGCCCCAGCACAACGAAAAGGCGAAGATGAACGTTGAGACAATTCCCGGAAGAGCCAGAGGGAACACAATGCGGTACATATTCTGCAGACGGGTGCATCCGTCCACGGTCGCGGCTTCCTCAATATCCTTGGGAACGGCGCGTACGTGGGGAATCAGCATCCAACTGACGTAAGGCAGCGTAAAGGTGGGATAAATCAGGATCAATCCCAAAATGTTATCCGTCAGACCGCAGCTGGAAACGAAGAGGAACAGCGGAATGTACAGAACGGATGTGGGGATCAGATAGGAAAACAGGATCAGGCGGGAGACGGTTTTGCGTCCGTAGAACTTCAGACGTGCCACCACATAGGAGACAGGGTATGCCAGCAGGACCGACAGGGTCGAGCAGGTGATCGCCACCAGAAAGCTGTTTTTGATTGCATTGAGAAAAGGCGTTTCCGTAATCAGAAATTTGTATCCGTCCAATGTGGGCTCCTGAGGCAGCATGGTGGGAACTTTCTGATACATTTCAAATTGAGTTTTGAAAGAGGTGTTCAGCATCCAGTAGATGGGGAACAGCGCGACCACCAGGCAGATGGCTACCATCACCAGGCGAAAAATGTGGACAAGTTGCCGTCTTTGCTTCATGGACATGGTCTCAATCCTCCTCCTTCAGCATTTTCCGGCTGACCAGTGCAATCAGCACCAGCAGAACGGGCATGGCCAGCAGGCTGACAGCCACGCCTTTGCCCAGCTGCATGTTGGTCATGGCCGTGCGGTAGCTGAACACACCGATGACTTCGGTGGCGCCGCTGGGACCGCCGCCGGTCAGAAGCCATACAGATTCGAATTCGTTGATGGTCCAGATCGTGGACACCAGCGCGGTAAGCAGCGTCACGTCTGCGATGGACGGAAGCGTGATGGAGAAAAATTTCTGCAGTGTGCTAGCGCCGTCGATCTCGGCTGCTTCGTAATAATCTTTGGGGATGGTCTGAAGCCGGGCCAGAATCGAGATGCCAAAGAAGGGACTGCCGCGCCAGATATTCGCCACCAGCACCGCCAGCATGGCCAGCGTGGCGTCACCCAACCACACCAGGTTGTGATCGATCAGATGGAGCTGCTGAAGAATGTAGTTGGCTACGCCGCCGGTGTCGGAAAAAATCCAGCGCCAGTTCAGCACGGCGACGATGTTGGGCAGCGTCCAGGGAATAATCATCAATGCGCGGGCCACATTGCGGCCGCGGAACGAAAAGTTCAAAACCAGCGCCATGATCATGCCGAACACAAGTTTTCCGAGAATGGAGAAAACAGTATAAATTACGGTGTTCAGCACCGAGCGGCGAAACGTGGAGTCCTGCAGAAGGGCAATGTAGTTTTTAAATCCGATCCACTGCTCTTGCCCGCCGATCATTTTGTCGGTGAAACTGATGTAAACACCCCAGCAAATGGGGATCATCAAAACAATGCCGATGTACAAAAACATCGGAGCGCTGACCAGATACGAAAACCTGGTGTCACGGCGCATTTGGACAGAACCGCGTTTCATGTTTTCATCCTTTCCTGTAGTGATGTAGTTTGAAGTTTGTACTTTGTAGTACAAAGTCGAGCAAAATCTCTTTGCTGCCTTCAGTTATAACACTGCAAACAGGTTCTTGTCAACAAAGTTTATAGAATTTATTGCAGTATGTTGAAAGAAAATATGGAATTTTTCACAAAATGCACAAAACTGATTGCTTGACATTCTCGGCACTGCAAGACTATGATAAAAAAGGGTGAGAAAGTTTTGACATTCTGACCACCAGAGAGGGGCTGGAATCATGGAAAACAGCTTGGTAAAAATGAAAAATTTGCGGTCCCCCAAGCTTTATCTGCAAGTGTACAATGAGCTGAGAAATTATATTGTTCAAAACAATTTAAAGCCGGGGGATAAACTTCCAACGGAAATGGAGATGTGTGAGCGCCTGGGCGTCAGCAGAAACGTTCTGCGCGAAGCCATCAAATCGCTGGAAATCACCGGCGTGGTGCACTCCACGCCTGGTGTGGGAATCGTGATTCAGGAGTTCAGTACAGATTATTTATTCAACAGTCTTGTGTACGCTCGCAGTGATGACGGCCAGGAGATGCTGGAGCAACTGAAAAAAATACGTCGTGTGTTGGAGCTGGGCTTTTCCGGCGAGGCCTTTGAAAGTCTGACCGAAGAAGATGTGGAAAAATTGCGGCAGTTGGTAGAGAAAATGCAGGATCTTGCCAAAACGTTGAGAAAAAAGCCTGAGGCCACGTTTGGCGTTCGTTTCGCCGAAGCAGATGCGGCGTTTCATCGTGCTTTGTACACGAAGCTGGACCTCCCTTTGCTGCTTTCACTGATCGATGCGTTCTGGGCGTTTGATAAAAACTATCAGAAGCCAACCAGCGGCAGCTATATTCAGTTGACGGTGGAAAAGCACGAGCGGATCGTAAGCGCGCTGGAGAAAAAAGATTACCATGCATTTTACGATGCATTGGATTTTCATTATCGGGTGGTATATCGGCCCGGTGACGAGAGCGAACAGGCTTTCGAAGAAGAGAACTGAGGCTGTATTTCTGCAGAGTGGCCAAAAATGCAAAAATGTCACACAAATCGTGCAAGATTTCCGGGGCGGCATGTGCTAGAATGATGCTAGAAAGTCCGGCGCATTGGCCGGCAAACACGCCAGAACAGAAAGGAAGAACGACCATGAAATTCCTCAACGTGGACATCCCGGTCAAAAATCTGCCGGAACTGGATCAGGGGTTTGTGCCTCTGGGTCTGTTTTTTAAAGAATATTCCAAAAATGCGACAAAGCCTTTGTGCATTGCAGTCGAACGCTCCGGCGGTCAGGTGGGTGTATATGAGACCCGCATCTACGGCACACCGGAAATGAAGGCGGCGGACGACTATTATGTGGACCGCCTGGTTAAATTCCTTCTGTGGAGCTGGGGCGGCTTCAAGGTGAGCATCTGCGGTGACGACGCCGTGGCTGAAACCATTCGTGCTGCATACAGCGAGAATGGTTCCCGCGCTTTCGATAAGGGCTTTATGGAGCAGGTGTATGAAACCGAGTTCGTGGTGGAGAGCCTGCCCTATGACCAGAAACCCACCGCTGTGCAGCGTGCCGAGAGCATCGGCCGTCACACCAACGGCGGCCGCATCGGCTTTGATGCCGGCGGTTCGGACCGCAAGGTGTCCGCGGTTATCGACGGCGAGCCCATCTACAGCGAAGAGGTGGTCTGGTTCCCCAAAACCATCTCCAATCCGGACTATCATTATCAGGGCATTCTGGCAGCGTTCCACACCGCTGCGGCAAAGATTCTGGAAAAAGGCGGCCATGTGGACGGCATCGGCATTTCTTCCGCAGGTGTGTACATCGACAACAAGTGCATGGTAGCCAGCCTGTTTTTGAAGGTGGGCAAAGAGGACTTCGACAAGAAGGTCAAAAACATCTATACCCGTGCAGCCAAAGAGCTGTCCAATACGCTGGGATATGACATCCCCGTGGTCGTGGCCAACGACGGCGACGTGTCCGCTTTGGCCGGCGCCATGGGCCTGGGTGAAAACGGCATCATGGGCATTGCCATGGGAACCAGCGAGGCCGTGGGTTATGTGGACGGTGACGGAAACATCTGCGGCTGGCTGAACGAACTGGCCTTTGCTCCGGTGGACGGACAGCCCGACGCCATGGAAGACGAGTGGAGCGGTGACATCGGCTGTGGCGTGAAGTATTTCAGCCAGGACAGCGTGATCAAACTGGCGCCCCGTGCAGGCATTGAGCTGAAAGGGGAAAGCCCGGCTGAAAAACTGAAGGAAGTGCAGGCGCTGATGGCGGAGAATGATCCGCGTGCTGTAAAAGTGTACGAGTCCATCGGTGTGTATCTGGGCCATACGCTGGCACTGTATGCCATGTTCTATGACATCCGTCATGTACAGATGATGGGCCGCGTCATGTCCGGAAAGGGTGGCGACATCATTATGGATGTGGCCAGCCGTGTGATGGACGAGGAGTATCCCGAGGTGACGTTCCGCCCCGAGGCACCCGACGAGAAGACCCGCCGCGTGGGCCAGTCCGCTGCTGCGGCCAGCCTGCCGGAAGTGAAATAAGAAACAAGAAAAAGCGGCCCTCCTGCGGGAGGGCCGCTTTTTGGTTGTGGGAACGGACGGAATCTGCTATACTCAAAGAGAAAGAGAGGTCTTTGCCTATGATTTTTGACCGATTGGAAAACCTGAATCAGTACACCGGCCTGTTCGAGCATTTGGATACGGCCATCGATTACATCGAAAGCCATGATTTGTCCCTGCTCCCTCCGGGCCGCACCAACATCGACGGTGAAAACGTCTATGTGAACGTATTCGAACTGGAGCCCAAGCAGAGCGAGGAGATCCCCTTCGAGACCCACTCCCGCTACATGGATCTGCAGGTGGATCTGGAGGGGGCCGAGCTGTGCGAAGTGGCTTTGGGAGAATTGACCGAAAAACAGCCTTATGACGAGGAGACAGACGCGGCTTTGTACGGAGCGGACACCAGCGCCGCATTGGTGCTGGGAACAGACCGCTTTGCTGTGTTTATGGTAGAGGAGCCTCACAAACCGGGGATTCGCGCCCAGGGGTTTGACCATGTGAAAAAAGCCGTGTTCAAGATCGCCTATTGATTCACGGGAGGGATCGCAATGGAATGCTTTGTCATTGGCATCGGCGGCGGAACGGGCAGCGGAAAAACCACGCTGACCAAACGCCTGAAAGAGAGGCTGGGCAGTGCGGTGACCGTGCTCAGCTATGACAATTATTATAAAAGTCATCCGGACATGCCCTATGACGAGCGGGTGCGGCTGAATTATGACCACCCGTCCGCCTTTGACACAGAACTTCTGGTGGAGCATCTGGCCGCGCTGCGGCGGGGCGAGACCATTGCCGCGCCGGTTTACGATTTTAAACAGCACGACCGTTCCGACGAGACCATGCTCATTGCCCCCACGGGCGTGATTCTGGTAGAAGGAATTTTGATTTTGGCGGATGAGCGCCTGCGCAGCCAGATGGATGTGAAAATCTATGTGGATACGGATGCGGATGTGCGCATTCTGCGCCGGGTGGTACGGGATGTAAAGCAGCGAGGCCGCAGCCTGGAAAGTGTGGTCACACAATATCTGACCACGGTAAAGCCTATGCATGAACAGTATGTGGAGCCGTCCCGGCGATATGCGGATATCATCGTGCCCGAGGGCGGCCGCAACGCGGTGGCGCTGGATATGCTGGTGCGCCGCGTGGAACATCATCTGCAGAATATGACCTGAGAGTGAATTGTCAAACTAAGTGCAACAGGAATTGAGTTCAAAGTCCCATAATTCCCGGGCAGAATGGAAGTTAAGAACTTTGCGAGGCCTGGCGTTCAACAACGCCAGGTTTCGTTTTAATGTGGCGGGAGCAACGCGGGAAAGATTTCTGCCCTTGGGATAAAACTCCCGGAGCAGACCGTTCAGATTCTCGTTTGTGCCTTTCTGCCAGGCACAATACGGGTCGGCAAAATAGACCTCGCAATGCAATCGTTCTTCAATACGGCGCCAGTTGGCAAACTCTGTGCCCCGGTCGCAGGTAATGGTTTTGACTAGCTGCGGTGGAAAGACGGACAGGGCAGCGACAACGGCGTTTTCCATGGTCTCAGCTCTCCGGTCCGGCATCTTCACGGCAATGTAAAACCGGGTCTTTCGCTCCGCCAGGGTGGCAAAGCAGGCTTTGCTTTTGCCCTGGCCACTCACTACGGTGTCCGCTTCCCAGTGTCCGGCTTCCTGGCGGCTGTACACCGATTTGTCCCGCTTGCGGATGGATTTTCCCTTGCTGTACTTTCCCCGCGTTTCCTTGACTCCATGGCTCTTTCCCTTGCGGCGCAGTACCTTCAGATTGCCATTTACCAGGTATTTCTCATAGATCCACCGGTAGATGGTACTCCAGCTGGGCATCTTTCGTTCACAAGGGGTACAGGCGATCTGCTCCGGCGACCACGTCGCACGCAGCTTTTCCTCTATGTAGTCGATCACTTCTTGGGAATGGAACATCCCGCGGTGGCAGTAGGAGCGCCGCAGCAGGTACTTCTTCTGCGCCGTGTGGGGGTAGTAGGTCGGAATGTCATACATATGGGTGCAGTTTCGCCGTATCTCCCGCGACACCGTGCTCACGTTTCTCCCAATCAGCCGGGCAATCTCCCGGTAACTCAGACCATCCACATAATATTTCCGTATACAACTGCGCTCTTCTATGGTAAGATGATGGTAGTTCATACAGTTCCCTCCGGTGGTTTGGTGGTGTGGTAACTTCATTCTACCACAGGGGGCTGTATGAACTCCTTTTTATTTCCCTAAAGTGTTGCACTTGATAGTATAATTCACCCTGAGCAACAGAAAAAGCACCCCGTACGGGGTGCTTTTTTATGCTTCAAAATCACAGGCGCGGCGTGCCACCTGTTCCAGATAGTCACAGGAAAAAGAGACATCGTCGGCCCAGTTTGCACGAACCCGTCCTTCGATGGTGATGGTCCCCTGATAGCGAAGCCCCTGCAGCAGCCGAAGAACCGCATGAAAATCAATGGCGCCCAGGCCGGGAAAGAACCGGTTGTTGTCGGAAATGTGCAAATTTTGGTACAGGGACTGGTGAAGGGCCAGCGCCTGTGCGGCAGAACGCTCTTCGATATTCATGTGATAGGTATCTGGCAGAATGCAGACGGGCCCCTGGGTGTGTTGCGCGAAAGCAGCTCCTTCGGCCAGTGTGTTGACCAGAAGTGCTTCGTAATGATTGGTGGCTTCCAGATAGACGGGTGCTTTTTGCAGGGTGCCGTCTGCGGCAAGCTCGTCCAAAGAGCGCTGCAGCTGCCGGGAACACTCTGTCCGGTCTCCGTCCGGTCCGCCTTTGATGAATCCGCAGATCACACCTGCATGCAGCCGCTGTGCGTAAGAAACCATCTCACGCATGGCGGCTACGCTTTTGCTGCGAATCACCTCGTCCGGGCTGCTGAGAGACAATCCGTCCCGCTTGGCACGGGCTCCGGTGGCCACCATGGTCGGCTTGAGCTGATACGCTTCCAGCAGACGGCAAAGTTCTTCCGGTGAAAGGGATTCAAAATCCAGTAAGTTCAGTTCCACGCCATAAAATCCGCGCTCTTGCAGCAGATCAAGCGCAGAAAGAAAGGCCGGGTCGTTCAAATCGTTAAAAGCGGGAAGCTGAATGCACAGGGGATAGCAGTAGCGGGAAGTCCTCATAGAGCGCTCCTCTCACAGATAGTCGTGGAAATTGTTTTTCATGACAATGCCCAGCTGCACATAGCGAACTTCCTGTTGCAGGTGCTGGCCGGACAGGTATTCGTACAGCATACAGACGCCCTCTTTGCTTTGAAGTTCCGGCGCCTGCCAGATGCTGGCGTCCACGGTTCCGTCCATGAGATAGGGTTCCAGCTCGGCAAAAATATCGCTGGAAATGGCGGCAATGTGCTTCCATTTGTCGGTCCGCTTCAAAGCGTGACACATGGCAATGCAGTTGGACGCACTGTTGCAGTAAATGCCCACAATGTCCGGGTGATTTTCCAGCTCCTGCACCAGTGTGTCCTCCAGAGAGAAATTGCCGCAGGCGTTGCTGATGTCCAAAATGGCCAGACCGGGATGCTGTTCTGTGATGTAATCGCAGAAGCCCATGGCATTGTCACGCAGCAGCTTCAGTTTGTGGTTGCCGCTCATCAGAATGACCCGACCACTGGGCGGAGTCAGCTTTCCCAAAAGTTCCGCAGCCAGCTGCCCGGTGCGCCGTCCGGACGCGCGCACGCAGCCGACCCGTTTGGAGTTCACCGCATCGGAATGCACGGTTACCACAGGAATTCCTTTTTCAAGAAGCTGCTCAAAATACACATTCAGGGTGGTGTCGTCCCAGCAGTAGGTGATGACGCCGTGAATGTTGTCCCGCTTCAGAATTTTTTCAAAGATCGGAATCTGATCTGCGCTGGTGCGGCCGCAGGGCATTCGTTCAAGAGTGACATTGTAGTCCTGCATCATTTTTTCAGCGTCGTCAATGCCTTCCCAGATTTTTCGGAAGAACTGGTTGCAGTCTTCCGGCAGCAGCGGCAGAACCACCGCCAGGTTCAGCGTGCCGCGCTTCAACCTGGATGCAGTCGGATTGATGGAATAATTCAACTCATGAGTGATTTTTAAAACGCGTTCCCGCGTTTTTTCGCTGACGCCGGGTTTTCCGTAAATCGCTTTGTGAACGGTGGGAATGGAGACGCCGGCAATGGTTGCAATGTCTTTGATGGTGGGTTTGTTGTTTTCCATAGCTGATCCCTGGGCTCTCTTTTATATTAAATTTATAATAGACGAAACGTACCGAAAATGCAAGATTTGAGAGAGAAAACGTTTACGAAAATGATTTGTAATAGTGTACAAAAATAATAAAAATATTCTTATAAAACGTAAAAAAGTAGGAAAACAGCTTGACTTTATGCAAGGAATCTTTATATTATCTTGGTGAAGAAAGTAAACGTTTTTTTAATCCAAAATCAATATATTTTTTGAAAAAATGTCATATTTTTGTAATTTATAAATAGATTTTTTGTTATGAAACAAAAAATAGAATAAACGTTTACCTATTTGTGAGGGGGATTTGCGTGAAGTATTTTTCAAAAGCAGATATGAATGCTCCGAAGCCTGCGCCGGGAGCCACCAATTATCCGATTTTTTTGGATGGAACAGCACCCTGCGAGGGCTGCAACGCCAGTGTGAACTTTTACGAATGCGAAGAATATCCGGTTCCAGGCGTTCACGAGGACAACGAGGGCTTTTATGTGGTCAAAGGCTCCGGCTGGGCGAAAGTAGCCCAGGAAGAATGTCCCATTGAGGCGGGCACATTCTTTTACGCACCGGCCGGTGTGCCGCATGCGATTCGAAAAAATCCGGATTGTCCGGAATTGGAAGTGGTTTTGTTTCACTTTCCCAAGTGAAACATGACAGGGTGTGCAAAGGAGGAAACGGTTATGAAAGTGGCAATTGCGTGCGAGGCGTCTTCTTTTCTTCTGAAGGAAGCCGTCAAAAAAAGAATCCAGGCCGCAGGATACGAGGTTCTGGATGTGGGACAGCAGACGGAAAACGAAAATGTTCTGTATTTTGAGGCGGCGCAAAATCTGGCAAAGGTGATCCAAAGCGGCGAATGTGAAAAGGGAATCGTTATCTGCGGCACAGGCGCCGGTGTAAGCATGATCGTGAACAAATTCCGCGGTGTTTACTGTGTGGCCTGTGAAAGTGTGTTCACGGCGGAAAAAATTTCGCTGATCAACAATGCCAATGTGCTGGCCATGGGCGCCCGGGTAGTCAGCTGGGATATGGGCGGAGAAATGGCAGAAAAATTTTTGGCAGGCAAGTGGTGCGACGGGTTTGAAACCCAGCGCCGGCTGAACAACGAGAAAGGTTATCAGGTGCTGAAGTCCATCGAAGAGGAAAGCTTTCGTTAAATCACTGGGAACAGGAGGTATGTGCAGATGAAGAAATTTCTAATGGGATTTAATAAATTCCTGGACATTATTTTCAACGTTCTTCAGACCTATTCCAAAGTGGTTTTGCTGGGTGTGGTCCTGCTGGTCAGCGCCCAGGTCATTTCCCGAAAGTTTTTGCACTACAGCATTGTGTGGTCGGAAGAAGTGGCATTGCTGCTCATGGTCTGGATGGCCTTTATTTCCATGGCCATGGGTGTTGCAAAGAATATTCATATCCGCATTGAAATGTTTTACAAGCTGTTTCCGAAGCCGGTGCAGAAAGCCGCGGTCTGGCTGGGACACATTGTGACGCTGTTCGTGGGCGCCATGCTGATGATCAACGGCTACAAGCTGGTCATGGCTACACTGAACTCTACGCTGCCCACGACCAAGTGGCCGAGTTTCATGTTGTACCTGATGATTCCCGTGGGCGGTTTCTACATTGTTTACTGCACTATTCTTCATATGTTTTTCCCGAATGCAGCCAAAATATTTGAAGACCCTGAAGAAGAGGAGGACGCGCAATGAGCACATCTGCAATTGCAATTTTGCTTTTGGTGGGCGGTTTTATCGCGCTGATCATACTTCGTGTGCCCATCCCCATCGCACTGGTCGCGTCAACTGCCGTGACCATGATCTATCTGGACCTGCCCCTGATGACCATGGTGCAGCAAATGGCAAAATCCATCAACAGTTTTTCGTTAATGGCCGTGCCCTTCTTCATCCTTGCGGGTGAGATCATGGGCGCAGGCGGAATATCCGACAAGATCGTGGACTTTGCAAATGCCATTGTGGGCAGATTCCGGGGCGGCCTGGCCTGTGTGAACTGCCTGGACTCCATGTTCTTCGGCGGTATTTCGGGTTCCGCGGTGGCGGACGTTTCCTCCCTCGGTTCCATCGTGATCCCCACCATGGTCAAGTCCGGATACGGGCGGGATTTTTCCATTGCGCTGACCGTGACCACGTCCTGCCAGGGCGTTCTGATCCCGCCTTCTCACAACATGATCTTCTTTGCACTGGCGGCGGGCGGCGTTTCCGTGGGCAAGTTATTCTTGGGCGGCGCGATCCCGGGCATTCTGCTGGGCTTTGCACTGATGGCATACAGCCTGTTTATTTCCGTCAAGCGCAATTATCCCAAAGGCGAGGCCATGGGCCTGAAACAGATCCTGCTGGTGACAAAAGATGCGATCATCGCTTTGTTTACCGCCATTATCATCATGGGCGGCGTGACCCTGGGCTGGTTTACCGCTACGGAGTCGGCGGCCATCGCCTGCATTTACGCGTTCCTGATTTCCATGTTTGTTTACAAAAAGCTGAAATGGAAAGACATTCCCCGTATTTTGGGAAACGTTGTAAATACCTTGTGCCTCTCCTTCAGCCTGATTGCCGCGGCGGGTGCCTTCGGCTATGTGCTGGCTTTCTTGAAGGTTCCCGCGCTTTTGACCAATTTCCTGTTGTCGATTACGGACAACCGCATCATTCTTTTGCTTCTGATCAACCTGATGCTTCTGTGCCTGGGATGCATTATGGATATGGCTCCCATCATTTTCATTGTCACGCCCATCCTGCTTCCGGTTGTAACGGCTTTGGGAATGGACCCGGTCCATTTCGGCGTCATGATGATCTTCAACCTGGCCATTGGCCTGTGCACTCCGCCGGTGGGTTCGGCACTGTTCGTGGGCTGCGCTGTGGGTAAAAGTTCCATTGAACGGGTTACAAAAGAACTGCTGCCCATGTACGCTGTTATGATCACGTGCCTGCTGATAGTCACATTTGTGCCCGCACTTTCCACCTGGCTGCCCAATTTGATCATGAAATAAAAGGAGTTGTTTGCATGAAAGCACATTTTTTGCCGGATGAAACGCTGGAACGGCTTTCTCCGGAAGATATGGGACTGGTTTATTGCTCCGCGCAGCGGCTGGAGATCAAAGAACCCATCTGCCTGAAAAGCGGCAGTGAGGAATTGTGCCTGGTTTGCCTGGATGGAAGCGTGGAATATACATACGGCGGGAAAAGCGGCACGGCGGTGATGTGCGACATGCTGTACCTGCCCCGGAACAGCGCTTTGGAACTGAAGGGCGGACCTGCCACAGTCATGCGATTCGGCGCTCCCTGCAGCAATGCGTATGAATTCCGTCACATCCGTTTCGCAGACGTGGATGCGGACAGCCGCCATAAAGTTTACGGAAAAGTGGAAAACGGAACCCGGCGGGACGTGTGGAACTTCATTGACGAAGAGTTTGCTTCGGGCCGCTTTTTGACCGGGATCTGCTACGGGGCCGACGGCGGATGGACCGCCTGGCCGCCCCACGAACACGGTGCAGAACGGGAAGAAGTTTATGTCTATTTCAACATGGGACAAAGCTTCGGTGTGCAGTGCGTGTACGATGAGCTGGAAACAGCGCAGGCCTATGTGGTGCAGAACAATCATCTGGTGGCCATCCCCCATGGCTATCATCCCAACTGCGGGTGCCCGTGCGGCGGCCTGCGGTATGTATACTGCATGGTGTCCACCACGGAGGGCGACCGGGAATTTATGAATCTGCGGACCCAAAAGATTTACGGGGACAAACTGGAGTAACAGGAGGCGGGAATATGTTCAATACGGCATCCATCATCAATGTTCATTTTTTGAATATGAAAGAGGAACTGGACGCTCTGGTGGAAGGCGGCACCCGCTTTTTTCACATCGACCTGATGGACGGGCATTATGTGCCGAACTTATGCCTTCCCATCAAGCTTCTGGCGGAACTGAAGGAAGCTTACCCCCAGGTCAATATGGATGTTCACATGATGGTGACCAACCCCAGCGATTATATCCGGCGCCTGAAGGAGGCCGGGGCGGATTATGTGTCCTTCCATACGGACAGCACGCCCTTCGTGCGGCGCACCATCAATGAGATCCGTGCCGCGGGTATGAAACCGGGCATTGTGATCAATCCGTCGCAATGTATTGACCATATTCGGCCCTTTGTGGAATATGTGGACATGGTCACGCTGATGGCGGTGGAGCCTGGATTTGCGGGGCAGCCCCTTCTGGAGGGGAGCATGGACCGCCTGCGTGAGATCTGCGCGCTGCGCGAACAGATGGGCTGCCGGTTCCTTCTGTCGGTGGATGGCGGCATTGACTATGAAAAGGGACGTGAATGCAAGGAAATGGGCGTGGACGCCATTGTGGGAACGGTTCACACCATCTTCGGGCAACCGGACGGGATCAAAGCGGCATGTATGCGCTTCGACCGCGAGTTCGGATCGATTTGAGAACGGGCATGTAGTTATTGCGATGCAATAATGAAATAATTTATCAAGGAGGAACAATATGAAAAAGGTATTATCACTCGTAGTGGCAGCAGCTGCTCTGCTTTCCATGCTGACCGCTTGCGGCGGAGGAGCGTCCTCTGCTGCGGAAAGCACCGCGTCCGCCGGTTCGACCTCTCAGGCTGCCAGCGCGACAGAGGAGAACGGCGAGGCAATCGTCCTGCGTTTGGCATCCAATCACACGGAGGATTTCGTCACGTCTCTGGCGACCAACCGTTTTGCTGAGCTGGTCGAGGAAAAAACCAACGGAAGCGTAAAAGTGGAATGCTATTACAATGCGGTTCTGGGCGAGGAAAAGGCCACCATTGAGCAGGCGCAGTTCGGCGGCATCGACCTCATCCGTGTCAACATTTCTCCGCTGGCCGAGTTTGTGGATGACTACAACGCCATCCTGTTCCCGTACATCTTCACCAGCAGCGAGCACTACTGGAAGGTGCTGGATTCGGAAGAAGTCGGCAAGGCAATGCTGCATTCGCAGGAAATGCTGGACAATGGTCTGTATGGCCTGTGCTTCTATGACAACGGAACCCGCAACTTCTTCTTCACCGAAGCAGAAGTGCACAATCCGTCCGATATGGCCAACCTGGCGATCCGCGTGCAGGAATCCAACCTGATGCTGGGCATGGTGCGCGCCATGGGCGCCAACCCCACTTCCATGGCGGCCAGCGAGCTGTACAGCGCGCTGCAGACCGGCGTTGTGAACGGTGCTGAAAACAACCTGCCCTGGTATCTGTCCATGTCTTTGAACGAAGTGGCGCCCATGATCACCATGGACGAGCACAACCGCTCTGCGGACCTGCTGGTCATCTCCAAAGCGACCATGGATAAACTGACCGATGAGCAGATGGCTGCCATCCAGGAAGCGGCGGACGAGTCCAGCCTGTATCAGCGCGAACTGTGGGCTGAAAGCGAGAAAGAGTCCCGTGAGGAGTGCATTGAAAAAGGCTGCACCATCATTGATCTGACGGACGAAGAGCGCCAGCAGTTCATGGACGCTGTGAAAGAGCTGAACGCCACGGAAGGCGAGAAGTACAGCGACATCTTTGAAAAGATCGAAGCGATGAAATAAGCTTCCGCAATCAAAAAAGCACCCCGTACGGGGTGCTTTTTTTGTCAGGAATGCGGTGTATCCGGCGTCAGCGGGAAGCAAACAATGGCTTTGAACAAATCGCCGTCTGTTTCGATGGAAAAATGACCGTTCTGCAGCTCGGTAAAGCTTTGCGCGATGGCCAGCCCCAGGCCGCTGCCTTCGGTGTTGCGGGAAGCATCTCCCCGCACAAAGCGCTCGGTGATATGGGACGGGTCGAACGTCAATTCGCTGGAAGAGATGTTCTTCATCGTTACAACTGCCTGGTCTGCTTCGGTTTCGAGATGGATATAGGCGCGCGTGCCGGGCATGGCGTATTTTAAAATGTTGCCCAGAAGGTTTTCAAAAATGCGGCAGGTGCGCTGGCCGTCCAGAACCACGGGAACCTTTTCGGCGGGCAGCTGCCAGCGGAAATCAATGGGCGAGGCGTCCAGCTGGTCGCCCATTTCAAACTGGACCTGTTTCAAAAGTGCGGTCAGATCCATCGCCTCGGGATGCATCAGCACGTTTCCGCTGGTGGCTTTGCTCACTTCGAACAGATCTTCGATCAGACGTTTCAACCGCTGGCTTTTTTTGTCCAGCGTGGCAACGTATTCCGCGCGCTTTTCTTCACTGAGAGAGGGGTCTTTCAGCAGGTCCACATAGGTGATGATCGCCGTCAGCGGGGTTTTCAAATCGTGTGAGACATTGGTGATCAGTTCCGTCTTCATGTTGCGGCTGCGCACTTCTTCTTCCACCGCGGTTTCAAATCCGGCGCGCACGTCGTTCAAACTGTCCCGCAAAGGGTTCAACATACCCAAATCGCCCTCCACAGGCGTGTGCAGGTCGCCGCCGGCCATGCGCTGTGTGGCAGACAGAAGCTGGTTATACTGCTGCTGAACGTTGCGCATGTACTTGCGCAGCAGAAAAAACAGCACGATGGAATAAAGAATTCCGCCGGCCACGCCAAAATACCACAGGCAGCAGCACACTGCGACCAGAAGAAAGTTGACACACAACCATTTGAGCAGCGTTTTTTCCACGGGAGCGCTCAGGTCCACCTGCCCCAGGCGATGGAAAAAACGGCGGAGCGCTGCCGCCGAGGCACCGGCGCCGGCTGCGCATTGGGTCAGGGTCCATGCGCAAAGACGCACGATCAGGCTGTGCCGGCGCAGGTATGGCAAAATGCCGTCCCGCAAAGCAGCCATCAGCACGGCTCCGGTTTGATACATGCACAAAAAGAAAAGGTACAGAAACACGCCCAGAAGAAAATCAACTTCCGCTTCCATGGGTTCGGATGCGGAGAAAATATGCTGCAGGTCCTGTGCATAGCTGCCATCAAAGATGCCCACCAGAATCTGGGCCACGGACCAGGGGGTTGACAGAATAAAGGAGAGAAGCAGAATATGTCCTTCCAAAGGCAGTTTTCTCCAGACGCCACGGCCTACGCCTAAGCGGCGGAAGATGGCAAAAAACGCACCCGCTGCCACGCTGACCGCCAGAACCAACGAATAGAGCGAGGAAAAGCCGCTGAAAAACAGCGCATCCACCGGCGGAAAGCTGTCTGTGGTGTTTTTCTCCATCGTGTTCTCAAAATAGGGAAACATCTGTGAAAAGAAGAATACGACCACAAGCGGAATGAGAACTGCCAGCAGCACCCGAAGAAAATCAAATTTTTTCGATTTTATATCCAATGCCCCACACCACCTTCAAATATTTGGGATTCCGCGGATCGATTTCAATTTTTTCGCGGATGTTGCGCACATGAACCATGATGGTGTCTGTGTTGACCGCGCGTTCGTTCCACACTCGCTCGTAAATTTCCTCAGCGGAAAAGACCCGCCCCGGATGCTTCATCAGAAGGGCCAGAATTTTAAATTCCAAAGGCGTCATTTTGACGGGGGCGCCGTCCACGCAGACGGTGGCAGCGTCTTCATTCAGCTCCAGCCCGCCAATGACATAGCAGCGCTCGGCCGGCTGCTGGGCCTGCCCGGCCAGTTTCAAAAAGCGTTCGTACCGGCGCAGCTGAGAACGAACCCGCGCCAGCAGTTCCAGTGGGACAAAAGGTTTGGTGACGTAGTCGTCCGCACCGATATTCAAACCGGTGATCTTGTCGATGTCCTCGGATTTGGCGGACAGAAAAATCACCGGAAATTCATGCTGTTCCCGCAGTTTCATCACCATGGTAATGCCGTCCATCACCGGCATCATAATATCCACAATGGCCAGGTGGATCTGCTGATGTTCCAGAACGGCCAGGCCGGCCGCTCCATTTTCTGCTTTGTGAACGGTATAGCCCTGATTCTCCAGATAAATGCCGATGGCGTTGCGGATCTCGTCATCGTCTTCCACAACCAGAATGTGTGCGTCCATAAATGTCCTCCCGATGCAGTTTTTTCCGGGAGCGTCCCCGGTCGCCGTCTCTCAGTATACCACACGGCTCATGCGGTTGCCAGCTGTGAACGCAGACGTGCGCGCGCACGGTAAATCTGTGTGTGTACGGTGCGTGCGGGCCGGTTCAGCTGAAGCGCGATTTGAGCAGCCGGGCGCTCCTGAACAAAATAGGCGGTGCACACATCCCGGTACGGGCCGTCCATGGTGCGGATGCTTTCCAGCGCACGCCGGGCGGCGTCCCGGTCTTCGGCAAGCTGTTCCGGTCCGGGGGCTGTGTCGGAAAACAGACGCAGCGTTTCGTCGGCCGTCACCTGTGTGTGCCGGCAGTGGGCGCTTTTCAGATAGTCTTTGGCCTTGTTGACGGCAATGCGGCAAAGCCAGGCCTTGCGGGCGTCCGGCCGGCAGTCGTCCCGGTGCAGCCAGGCGGAAAGGAACGCGTCCTGCGCCAGGTCTTCCGCCGTATGGACATCGCGTACCAGCTGATAGCATACCGTGTACACCAGTTTTTCGTATTGACGAACCATCGCTTCGTATTCTCCAGCCGTCATAAATACACACCCCATTCCTGTTTGCTGCTTCTATTGTATAGAGCAAACCCTAAGAACACCTGCACGAAAAACGAAAGAATTTCCAAAGAAATCAGAAGGATTTTCCTAAGAAAGACAGCAGATAGGCGCTCAAACGCTGTTTTTATTCAATCGACGCTCTGAATATGGTCACTCAAACCCGGTGCGTACCCGGAAAAAGTCCGTTTTTTTACCCCGCACTTTCACCGTTCTTTCACAACCCTGGCATACTTTTTTCATACCATACAGGTACAATATGATCAGCATCAGAAAAGGAGGATGTATCATGAACAACAATTGGGAATTCGATTATTCGAACCGTTATCAAAATGATCCGAACGGCGCCCCCCAATCCGGCGCGCCTATGAACGAAAATAACAACTTTGGAGGCACACAGCCCGACCCGATGCCGGGTGCACAGCCGCCCTATACACCGATGGGAATGCAGCCCCCTCACAAACCGGGCAATGGCCGCGGAAAGCGCATTGCCTGCGGGGTTCTGGCGTTGGTGCTTTGCGGCGCGATCGGTTTCGGCGGCGGATATGTGGGCAGCATGGTGGCCAACAACGGCGGCAAAACCGTCATCTATCAGGCAGCCCCGGCAGACTCCAGCGACAGTTCCAGCAGCACCGGAACGCCTACGGACGCAGCCAGCATGAGCGTGGAAGAAATTGCGGAAAAGGTCGGCCCCAGCGTGGTGGAGGTCACTACAGAGACCGTTTCCTACAGCAACTTCTTCGGTCAGTATGTGACCAGCGGCGCAGGCAGCGGCGTGATTATTTCGGAAGACGGTTACATCATCACCAACAACCATGTGATTGAAGGAGCCAGCAGCATCAAAGTTCGCCTGTCTGACAAGACCGAGTACGATGCCACTCTGGTGGGAACGGACAGCAAAACGGATATCGCAGTTCTGAAAATTGAAGCCACCGGCCTGACCCCGGCGGTCATCGGCGACTCGGATACCTTGAAGGTCGGCGAGTTTGCTCTGGCGGTAGGCAATCCTCTGGGTACCCTGGGCGGTACGGTGACGGACGGCATTATCTCCGCACTGAATCGTGACATCACCGTGAACAATCAGACCATGAGCCTGCTGCAGACCAATGCGGCTGTGAACCCGGGCAACTCCGGCGGCGGCCTGTTCAATGAGCGCGGCGAGCTGATCGGAATTGTGAACGCAAAATCGGATGGAAGCGATGTGGAAGGTTTGGGCTTTGCCATTCCTATCAATACCGCTATGGAAGTAGCGGAGTCCCTGATGACCACCGGATATGTCACCGGCCGTCCGGCTATGGGCGTGTCCGTGCTGGCAGTGACCGATATGCAGACGGCCATGCAGTATGGCGTCTCTCAGATGGGCGTGTATATCGTCCAGGTCAATGAGGGCGGCGCGGCCGACAAAGCGGGCCTGGAAGCAGGCGATTTGCTGGTGAGCATTGACGGAAACGCCATCAGCACCACCAGTGACGTGACCAGCATTCTGGACGAACACGCAGTGGGCGATACCATCGAAGTTCAGGTGGTACGCGGAAAACAAATGGTAGAAGTCAGCCTGACGCTGCAGGAGTCTCAGCCCGAGACGCAGACAGCGACCAGCGAAGGTTAAAACACAAAATGATGGCTGCGGCGCTCTGCTGCGGCCATCATTTTGTGTTTGAAGGGAAAAAAGATTTGACGGCACATAACAGGATGTAATATAATAGATGTAACTGAGAGAAAAAGGGGGTCGCCGTCTGTGGCAGGTCAATTGAATGTCGCCATGCTCGGCGGCCTTTGTGTTTCCGTCAACGGAAAAACCGTGTTTCAGGAACCCGAAAAGCTGAACAAACCCTGGCAGATTTTGTATTATCTGGCATTGCATGCGGACCGGATGGTCCCGGCGGGTGAGCTGCTGAATCAGCTGTGGAATCCGGGGGAATTGACCGACCCGGCCAACGTGCTGAAAAACACGGTCTATGCTCTTCGACGGGATTTGAATGCGGCTGGTGCAGAAGAATCCACCATCGTATTTGAAAACGGCGGATATCGTTTTGACCAGAATGTGCAGGTGTGTGTGGACCTGAACGCGTTTTTGCACCTGTGCGAAAAGGCGAAGAACGCGCCCGAAAGCGAGCGGGCGGACGCGCTGCTGGCAGCCCACCGGGCGTTCGGCGGCTTTGTGCCGGAAACGCTCAGCAGCCGCATCTGGATGGTGGCGCCTTCCATCCAGTGCCGCCAGATGTATCTGCGAATCAGTTATGCGCTGTTTGAAGCGCTTTGGGCTGCGCAGCGGCTGGAAGAACTGGCCGAGGCGGCACAGCGGACCCACGGCTTTGAAGCAGAAGACGAGACGGTCCTTCTGTGGCATATGCGCGCTTTGCAGAAGCTGGGCCGGGATGAAGAACTGGCCCGAATCTACGGCCGCGACGCCCGCGCGATAGAGCGCAGACAGGGCGCTGCGCTGTCGCAGGAGACCGAGACCATTCGCCGGCAGGCCACGGGGCAGGAAGACCGCCCCGCGCAGGATATCGGCGTGGTGTGCAGCGATCTGCTGCAAAGCGCGCGGCAGGAAAATCCGCCCCGGGGCGCTTATTTCTGCAATTATGAAGTGTTCAAACACACCTATGCACTGATGGCGCGCATGGCTTTGCGCAAGCGGCAGGTGGTGGGCGTGGTTCTGGTCACGCTGCGGGATGGCGCGGGCCACGAATTGCCCCGCAATGCGCTGGAGGACGGCATGGAACGGCTGAAAGAGGCGATTTTGTGCACGCTTCGCAAAAGCGATGTGTTCACCCGGTACAGCAAGGATGAGTTTGCCATGCTGATGCCCATGGACGACGCGGGCAACGCGGCGTGCGTGTGCCGCCGTTTGGATGCGGCGCTGGGCGCATTGGCCGGACAGAGAGATTACTCTCTGAAATATCAAAGCGCAGGGCTTGCTTTGGAACAGTGAGCGCGGCGTTCAAATGCGAAAAAACTCCTGTATCGTTTCGGTACAGGAGTTTTTAAGGTCCCGCCCTTGCATTGCGGCGGAAAATGACATACAATAACAAACGGCTGCCCGGCAGCCGCACATGCATTGGCCGGTTTTGAGCCATGGGAGGAGTAACGTGAAAGATTTTGTTGAGCAGATTCAGAAACGGCGTACGTTTGCCATCATTTCGCACCCGGACGCGGGCAAAACGACGCTGACGGAGAAGCTGCTGCTGTACGGCGGCGCCATTCAGCAGGCGGGCATTGTAAAAGGAAAAAAAGGCGCTCGCGCGGCGGTGTCGGACTGGATGGAAATTGAAAAACAGCGCGGCATTTCCGTCACTTCATCGGTGCTGCAGTTCGAGTACGACGGCTACTGCATCAATATTTTGGACACGCCGGGCCATCAGGACTTCTCTGAGGACACATACCGCACTCTGATGGCGGCAGACTCCGCCGTCATGGTCATCGACGCGGCCAAGGGCGTAGAGGCGCAGACCAAGAAACTGTTCAAGGTGTGCACCATGCGCGGCATTCCCATTTTTACCTTTATTAATAAGATGGACCGTGAGGCGCGCAATCCCTTTGATCTGCTGGAAGAGATCGAGCAGGTGCTGGGTATTGAGACGTATCCCATGAACTGGCCCATTGGCTCCGGCAAGGATTTCAAGGGTGTGTACGACCGCAATGCCAAAGAGATTCTGGCGTTCCAGAATGTGGGCAAGGTGGGCACGCAGCAGGCCCAGAAGATCGAGGCGCATTTGGGCGATGAAAACCTGGATCAGCTGCTGACAAAACCTTTGCACGACACGCTGAAAGACGACATCGAGCTGCTGGACGGCGCCGCCTACGAGTTTGACAAGGATAAAGTGGACCACGGCAAGCTCACACCGGTGTTTTTCGGTTCGGCGCTGACCAACTTCGGCGTGGAGCCGTTCCTGGCGGACTTTTTGCGCCTGAGCATGCCGCCTCTTCCCCGCACATCCGACCGGGGAGAGATCGATCCCTGCTCGGAGGATTTTTCCGCTTTTGTGTTTAAAATTCAGGCCAATATGAACAAGGCCCACCGGGACCGCATCGCCTTCATGCGAATTTGCTCCGGCCGGTTTGAGCGCGGCATGGACGTCTATCATGTGCAGGGCGGTAAAAAAATCAAGCTCAGCCAGTCCACACAGCTGATGGCTTCCGAGCGCGAAACGGTGGACGAGGCCTTTGCCGGAGATATCATCGGCATTTTTGACCCGGGCGTTTTCTCCATCGGAGATACCATCACCACAGCCAAAGTGCCCTTTGCCTATGCGGGCATTCCCACCTTCGCGCCCGAGCACTTTGCGCGGATTTCCCAGGTGGATACCATGAAGCGCAAACAGTTCGTAAAGGGAATGGAGCAGATCGCCCAGGAAGGCGCCATTCAGATCTTCAAAGAGCTGGGCGGCGGCATGGAAGAAGTTATTGTGGGCGTGGTAGGCGTGCTTCAGTTTGAGGTTTTGGAATACCGGCTGAAGAACGAGTACAATGTGGACATTCGCCGCAACGATTTGTCGTACAGCTATATCCGCTGGATCGAAAACGAAGACCTGGATCCCAAGACTCTGAATCTGACCAGCGACACCCGGCGCGTTGAAGACTTCAAAGGCCGCCGTCTGCTGTTGTTTACCAGCCCCTGGAACATTGACTGGGCGCTGGAGCACAACGAGGGCCTGCGCCTGTCCGAAGTGGGGCGCTGAGCGAATTTTTCTGTCAAAAAGAGAACACGCCCTTTCCGCTGTTGCGGAAGGGGCGTGCTTTTTTATCAGCAAACATCTTTCTGCATCCGGAAATTGCACAGTTCCACGCCGTCCAGCTGCACGGTCTGCCGGGCCAGAACGCGGTATCCCCGGTGCTCGAAAAAAGGCCGGGCCGTGATGGAAGCATGTACGGTGATCGCTTTGGCGCCTTGTGCCAGGGCAAAGGCCTCCAACGCGTCACACAGAGCGGTGGCACACCCCTGGCCCTGGGCGTCCCGGCGGACGTACAGATGATCCAGGTATCCGCCGGCAGTAATGTTGCCGTATCCCATCAGAACGCCGTCCTGCACGGCCACCAGCGTGTGCAGTTCCCGCAAAAAGTCTTGGCGCTGTGTCAGACTGCGCCAGCGCCCGGACCAGGCTTCGATTTGCGGGGGCGAATAATCCCGGCAATTGACCGTGCACACCGTATCCCGAAACAGACGGGCGATGTCCGCCAGGTCCTCCGGGCGGGCCTGCCGCAGCGAAAAACGGTTCATAACACACACCTCCTGGGGAAAGTGCTCTCAGTATACCACGTTTTTCACAACTGTGAAAGGAAAAGGGGGTACCGCCCGGCGCTTTCATCTGCTATAATAAAAAGGCTGTCGCCCGGGGGCGGCGCAAGTGTGAAGATGGGAAGTGTTGAATTTGAACCGCAAAAAATGGAAGGGAAATTTGCTGCTTTTGCTCACCGCGCTGATCTGGGGCGCCGCCTTTGTGGCCCAAAGCGCAGGCATGGAGCAAAACGGACCGTTTACCTTCAACACCATTCGAATGATTTTGGGCGGAATTGTGCTGATTCCCTGCATTGCGCTGTTTGACAAAATGCGTCATGTGCGCCTGGGCTGGCGCAGCGCGGATAAAAACCTTTGGGTGGGCGGATGCCTGTGCGGTGTTGCACTGTTTACAGGGGCCACACTGCAGCAGTTCGGCATTCAGTATACCAGCGCGGGCAAAGCGGGCTTCATCACGGCGTTGTATGTTATTTTCGTGCCGTTGTGCCGTCTGTTTGCCGGCAAGCGCCCGGGCAAACTGCTGTGGGGCAGTGTGGCGCTGGCGGCTGTGGGCATGTACCTTCTGTGCATGGACGGAAGTTTGGCCCTTTCCAAAGGCGATGTTCTGGTGCTGCTGGGCGCGTTCGGCTTTACGGCCCACATTCTGATCATTGACCATTTTTCGCAAAAAGTGGACGGCGTGCGCATGTCCTGCATCCAGTTCTTTGTGGCGGGTGCCCTGTCTCTGGTGTGCATGTTCCTGTTTGAGGCACCGTCCGTTCCGGCGATTCTCAGCGCCTGGGCGCCCATTCTGTATGCGAGCCTTTTGTCCTGCGGCGTGGCCTATACGCTGCAGGTGGTGGCGCAAAAAGACACCGACCCTACAGTGGCTTCGCTGATCCTGTGTCTGGAATCGGTGTTCGCCGTGCTGTTCGGCTGGCTGCTTCTGGGCGAGACGCTTTCCATGAAGGAGCTGCTGGGCTGCATTTTGATGTTCGTAGCCATTGTGCTGGCACAGTTTGCATAAGAAAAAAGAAGCCCTTGTAACAAGGGCTTCTTTTTTTATGCGAATTTTCAGAGTGTGAGACCGGCCGTCACCATTTGTCCCCGGTCGGTGATCAGGTAGAACGTGAGCCGGGTGCCGGCAGGCATGTTGGTCGTGTCCAGCCACACATGTCCGGAAGAGGTCACGTGCGTATAGTAAAAACGCTTTTGCGCGGTGGTAGCATAGGCGTGTTCGTCCCGGATGGTGTAGCATACCGTGGCCGTGCAGCGGCCGTCCCGCATGCACAGGTCTGTGGGAAGGCTGTGGCGTTCCCCGCGAAAGTACAGCGCATATTCACCGGGGATCTGGGTGGGACGCAGTTCCCCCGCATAACGGGCAGGGGCGCACACCACGCCATTGTCGGGCCGCCCGTGGGACAAAAGGGCAATGCCGCTCCACAGCTGTTCCAGCTGCGCAAGAGGCCAGCGCTGTTCCGTGGCGGCGTCCTCCGATGCGGTGGGGTCGTTGACGAATACGAACTCGCAGCCGTCGGCGTCGGTCTCAAAGCCGCGCACCACCACCGAGCGATACTGCTCTTCACCCTCCGAGGAATGCAGGCGAACCGCGCACAGACAACCGTTCTTGATTTCTTTTTTCAGGCCGGCACAGTCAGTGTATACCACATAGCTTTCCAGACCGTAGCAGCCCAGAAATGCGGCGGCAAAGCCCGGGTTGGAGCAGTTCTCCGAAGTGCTGTCATAGCAGGCATACATCGCTTCTTCCGGCAGAACATCAGCGCCCCAGCGGTTGGCCAGCATGGTCAGCGTGCAGGGGTCTGCCAAAAGAGCGTGCAGGCGGGAATCCCGTGTGTAAAGCGAGTAGGCCGGTGCGGGCAGAATGCGGTGCTGCACCGGGTCACCGCCTTCCCGGGAACTTTTGCGGGAATGAATGGAGGCGGCCAGCAGCGAAACGGAAGGTGCTGCCGCGTTCGGCTGAGCAGTCAGCTCCAGCCGCAGCTGAAACTGGTCGGCGCCGCCCGGCACGTCCACATTCAAAATACCGTCCCGCATGGAAAGGCCCTTTTCGCTTTGCTGGGGTGCGCTGGCGCGGGCGGAGAAAACGCTCCACTTTCCGCAGGAGAACCAGTGGCTCCACTGCTCGGCGGCCTGCACGCGCACAAATGCCTCCAGCGTGCATCCGTCCGGCACCACAGCGTTCCAGGACACAACCAGCTCGTCAAAAGCGACCGCCCGGTATTCCGGCGAGGTATAGCTTCCCCGCACGGTTTCTCCCTGTTCGCAGATCAGTGCAAGGCGTCCGTCCTTCCACTCCATGCGTTGAAAACTGCCGGCGGAAAACTGCGCTTCTTCCTTCAGGACCAAGATTTGCTCGACCATAATGCTCCCACTCAAACTGAATTGAACTCGTTTTTTCACCAAATTTACACAATATTCAATATATTAGCGCACCAAAACGGGATTGTCAAGATTGATTTTCAGGAACCTTTTCCGCGCCGGATGCATAGCGTGACAACAGGCCCCGTGCGCCCGCAGGGCGTGGGGAGCGAATCTGCGTTTCAGCGCAAAAAAGGGGGAAAGAATATGGGACCGGTACAGATGGCGGCGCTGGGAACAGGCTTCACCTGTCTGATGACGGCAGCGGGAGCCGCCGTGGTGTTTTTCTTCAAAAAAGAAATCGCACCGGTGTTCCAGCGCGTGTTTTTGGGCTTTGCCGCAGGGGTGATGACCGCGGCTTCGGTGTGGAGTTTGCTTCTGCCGGCCATTGACCGGGCCGTGGAACAGGGCCAGTCAGGCTGGGTACAGGCTGCAGGCGGCTTTTTGCTGGGCGCTTTGTTTTTGGTGTCGCTGGACGCACTGCGCCCGCTGGTGGTGAGGCGCCAGCTGGAGAGCGGCCAGCGGCGCACGGCGCTTTTGGTGCTGGCCATTACGCTGCACAACATTCCCGAAGGCATGGCGGTGGGCCTTGCCTGCGCGCTGGCGGCTTCCTCGCAGGACGCGGGGCAGGCGGCGGGGGCGGCCGCTCTGGCACTGGGAATCGGCCTGCAGAATTTCCCAGAGGGAGCCGCAATCGCTCTTCCGCTGCGCAGAGAGGGGGCGTCCCGGCTGAAAAGTTTTGCGGGCGGGGCCCTGTCGGGAGCAGTGGAGCCTTTGGGCGGCATTCTGGCGGTGCTGGCGGCGGGCTGGGTGGAGCCCTTGATGCCCTGGCTTTTGAGTTTTGCCGCAGGCGCCATGGTGTATGTGGTGGCCCAGGAGCTGATCCCCGAGGCACGGCGGGACGAGACGTCCCGCGCGGGGACATGGGGCGTTCTGCTGGGCTTTGTCATCATGATGGTCATGGATGTGGCGCTGGGGTGAATGCGTCTGTCGCACGGTGTGGTTTCATGGTATAATAACCTCAAAACCTATGCGACGGAGGAGGAAATGCCATGCGCATCTTAGTGGTGGAAGACGAGCCGGAACTGAACCGGTTGCTGACGAAGCGGTTGAAGTCGGCGGGATACAGTGTGGACAGCTGTGTGGACGGCCGCGACGCGCTGGATCATCTGCCGGGCGCAGAGTACGACGCGCTGGTGCTGGACATTATGCTGCCGGGCATCAGCGGCCTGGAGGTTTTGCGCCGGATGCGCAGCGCTTCCAACACCACCCCGGTGTTGCTGCTGACCGCGCGGGACAGCATTGAGGACCGGGTCATTGGTCTGGATGCCGGTGCGGATGATTATCTGGTGAAGCCCTTTGCCTTTGATGAACTGCTGGCGCGGCTGCGCGTTCTGCTGCGCCGCAAAAGCGGCGCGGTCAGCGACGTGATCACGATTGCGGACCTGGTGGTGGACTGCGCAGGCCGCACCGTGGAGCGGGCGGGCCGGCCCGTGACACTTTCCAGCAAGGAGTTTGCCGTGCTGGAATATCTGGCGCGCAACAGCGGCGTGGTGCTTTCCCGGGAAAAGATCAGCCGCCATATCTGGAATTATGATTATGAGGGAGGCTCCAACGTGGTGGATGTGTATATCCGGTATCTTCGCAAGAAACTGGACGAGGGCTTTGAGCCCAAGCTGATCCACACCGTGCGGGGTGCAGGCTATGTACTGCGGGTGGACGCATGAAGCGGATGACCATTCGGCTGAAGGTGACCCTCTGGTTTACCTTATTTATGGGGATGCTTGCAGGCGTGGCGCTGTGGCTTCTGTTCTACGCGGGCGGCGAGTCCGCCCGGCTGGCCACCCGGGACCGCATGGTCACGCTGGTGGAGGAAAGCCGTTCTGCCATGGAAGCGGTTGACGGCGGGCTGGAGATCCGCGAAGAGCTGCAGTATTTCCAGGACGGTGTCTATCTGTCCGTCTATACTGCGGCGGGGGAACCGCTGTACGGTGCTGTTCCGGGGCAGTTCGACAACACGTCCGCTTTTTCAGACCGGCGGATGCGTGCTGTGGGCACCATGCAGAATAACTGGTATGTGTACGACGCCCGGCACGAGATCGACGGATACGGCGTTGTGTGGGTGCGGGGCGTGTCCTCGGCAGATGACGTCAATTCCACGCTGCGCGCCATGCTGCGTCTGGCGCTGGTGGTTTTCCCGTTCTTTGTGGTATTGGCGGCGGTGGGCGGATATCTGATCGCGCGAAACGCCTTCCGGCCGGTGCGGCGCATTGCGCAGACCGCCCGGGAGATCAGCGAAGGAAACGATTTGTCCCGGCGCATTGCCCTGGGCGAGGGGCGGGATGAAATCTATGCGCTTGCGGCCGAGTTTGACCGGATGTTCCAGCGGCTGCAGGCGGCTTTTGAAGCGGAAAAGCAGTTTGCATCCGACGCATCGCACGAACTGCGCACGCCCACGGCCATTGTGATTTCCCAGTGCGAAGATGCGCTGGAAAACGCCGAAACGCTGGACGAGGCACGCGCCGCCCTGCGCAGCGTGCTGGATCAGGCGGAAAAAATGGCGGCGCTGATCGCACAGCTGCTGATGTTGGCCCGCACAGCCGGCGGCAGTCAGAAACTGCACTGGGAACAGGTGGACCTGAGCGAGCTGGCGGAGCTGGTGGCCGAACAGATGGAAGAGACGGCGGACGCCCGCCACATTTCCGTGGAAACTTCCGTTCAGCCGGGTTTGGTGGTGCAGGGGGACGAGACCCTGCTGATGCGCCTGCTGATCAATCTGCTGGAGAACGGCATCAAATACGGGCGGGAAGGCGGCTGGCTGCGCCTGACGCTGACCGGCGATGAGGACACCGTGACCGGCGTGGTGGAGGATAATGGCATCGGCATTGCACCCGAGCACCTGGACAAGATCTGGAACAGATTCTGGCAGGCTGACCCGGCCCGCAGTACGCAGGGCGCGGGCTTGGGCCTGTCCATGGTCAAGTGGATCGCCGAAGCCCACGGCGGCAGCGTGTGTGTCCGCAGTGAACCGGGGCAGGGAACGGCATTTACGTTCACACTTTCCCGGTCGCCGCAAAAAAATTAAAAAAGAGCAAAACTTTAATGAGCCTTTAATCTTGACCGGCTATACTAATGCCAGAAACAAAAAACACCCTCTCACAGAAAGGATGAATGACCATATGAAAAAGACAAAAATCGGACTGGTGGCATTGGTATTGGCGGGCGCGCTTCTGGCGGGTTGTGCGGGTTCGACCACGGCTTCCTCGGAATCTGCGGTGGCGCCGGCCGCTTCTCCGTCGGGGACGGTAACGCCCCGCACGGATACACAGAGCACCGCGACTTCCACCGCGGCCTCCGGCAGCATCAGTGAAGAAGAGGCCAAGAAAATCGCTTTGGAGCATGCGGGCCTGACAGAGGCGGACGTGACCTTTGTGCACGTGAAGCTGGACCGGGACGACGGCCGCCTGGAGTACGAAGTGGAGTTCTACAAAGACAGCACGGAATACGACTACGACATTGACGCCAACACCGGGGAGATCCTGTCCTTTGATCAGGATGCGGAATATTATACCCCGGGTCAGGCTCAGTCCGGCGCGCAGTCCGGTCAGATCACCCAGGACGAGGCACTGGCGGCAGCCTTGGCGCACGCGGGCCTTGCACAGACGGACATTTCCCGCCTGAAAGTGGAACTGGACTATGATGACGGACGTTCTGTGTATGAGCTGGAATGGGACGTGGACCGCACGGAATACTCGTATGAAGTAGACGCATCCACCGGAGAGATTCTCAGCTATGAGAAAGAACTGGATTAAATAACGATGCAAAAGCCCCTGCCCGAATTCGGGCAGGGGCTTTTTTGAAAAAAGAAACTCAGGCGGCACGCTTTCTCCGCGCGGCCTCCAAAGGAAGATACATGACGGCCCACACCAGCGCGATCAAAACGGGAAGCGCCAGCAGGTAGCCGGGATTTCCCAGAATACTTTCCGCCCAGGCCAGCGGATTTCCGGACCCGCCGTTGTTCAGAAACATAAAATTGGTACAAAGTTTTTTGTTTAAAACAAAAATCACGCATACAATGGCCAGCGAGGGGAATATCGCCGGCTTGAGGCGGGAAAAATGAGGGCGGTATCCGCCGCACAACAGTAAAATGGGGTACAGTGCCAGCAGAATGTGGGCCGAGAAGCTGTGAATGCACATCAGGTTCCAGGCGGGCAGCGAAGACCAGGACGGGAACAGAAGCGCGGCCAGCGCTCCCGGCAGACACAGCGCATACAGAAACTCGCTTTTTACGTCATCGGGCCGCACAATATGAGCAAGAATCACAAAGATGTTGATGCTGCACAGATGAAATGGTAAAAACGCCCATTCAAACCGGCCCGTGGCAAGTGTGGAAAGGTCTTTTGCCAGTTCGTCACAAATCAGCAGGATCCCGATCAGAATCCGCAGCCGGCGGCGCGCGGTTTCATCTGCGCCGCGGTACCAGCGCCCCGCGAGAAAGAAAAGAATCGCCGCCGCAGCCAGCCAGCAAAGGTGCGTTGCAGAGAACAGAGAAAATCCGTTTCCGGGTGCAATGGTACTGGAGGTCTCCCAAAACATAAGAAACCAGCCTCCTGTCACAACAGTTTCGAATTATTCTTATTATACCATTCCCCGCGGCGCGGAACAGATTTGTGAAAAAACTTTTACAATTTGCCCGCCTGTTTCTCCGCCTGAAAGATGCCCTCAAAAAAGCGGTAATCCTGCTCCAGCTTTTCAAGAAGCGAATAACTTCCCCGGTTGATGGTCCAGTCCACCACAACGCCCCGGAAATGGCGGAATAAAAACTGAGCGATCCATTCCGGCGTCTGGATGGGCAGCAGTTTGTGCTCACATTCTGCGTCTGTCAGACATTTCAGCAGCGCGCGCAGAGTAAACCGGCGCGAGTCCATGGACTGAAAAGACGGCGCCCCCATTCGCTGCTGGTAATAACGGGCGACCAGTTCCCATCCAAGGTCTTCCATAAAGGAAGCATAATTCCACAAAATCAGCCGAAGCCGTTGTTCCGGTGGGTCGTTCTCGTGGCCGCGCAGCGCGTTTTCCATGCAGGCATCCAGCGAGGCAAACCCGCGGCTCAGCAATTCGTCCTTGGAGCGGAAATGATGGTAAAATGCCCCGGTGGTAATGCCCGCCTTTTTGCAGATATCCCGCACCGAAACCTTGTCAAAGGTTTGTTCGCGGGAAAGCTCCATCGCTGCCCGCAGGATGGCCTGTTCTGTTTCATGCGCCTGAAGCCGGCGGCGTTCCGTGTATTCGTTCATGAAAATTCCCCTTTCGCTTATTGACAGTAACGCGGGAAAATTTTATAATAACAATCACATAACAATGTTATGTGATATGGAATGGTTTGATATATTATAGTAAGGTAAGGTGGTTTGTTTGTCAACTGAAAAAGCACGTTTCGCCCACAATCCGGAAAAAATCGCACTTTTGACGGATTCGTGTGCGGATTTAAGTGAAAAACAGCGAAAAGGCAAACCCATCTTTGTGGTGCCGCTGAAGATCCGCTGCGAAGACGGAGAATTTTCCGACGGCGTAGACATTTTCGCCCAGGATATTTACCGCCGTCAGTGCGCAGGCGAGATGCCCCGCACTTCGCTGCCCGACGGGGGTGAAGTGGATGCGGTGCTGGACCAGATCGCGGCGCGGGGGTATGAAAAAGTGCTGGCAGTTCATCTGTCGGGGGGACTTTCGGGGACTTATAACCTGATCCGCCTGCACGCCCAGGAGCGGACGGATTTGGAAGTGCGCGTGTTTGATTCGCAAAGCGGCAGCCTGGGCATCGGCAGCACGCTGCTGCAGGCTTGGGAAGACATTCAGGGCGGCATGAGCTGGCAGGAGCTGGCGGACCGCCGTGTGCCGCGTCTTCTAGAGAACACGATCCCCTTCTTTTCGGTGGATACGCTGGAGTATCTGCAGAAAGGCGGCCGCATCGGTAAGATCACTGCGGTGGCCGGTACGATGCTGAACATCAAGCCCATCATCGGCTTCTCTTCGGACGGTCAGCTTTCCAGCGTGGCCAAAGTGCGCGGCCGCAAAGCAGTGCAGCCGAAATTGGTGGAAATGCTGCAGCGGCATGCGGGCGTCCATACCCGTTACAACCTGGCGGTGGCCAACGGCGGAGTCCCGCAGGAGATGGCGGAACTGGCCAAAAAGGTGAAGGCTGCTTTCCCCCGGCCCGAACATTTCTGGGAAGGGGAAATCGACGCCACGCTCAGCAGCTACATTGGCGCGGGCGTGCTGGGAGCCTGCATTCAGTTTTTGGATTGAGTGACTTTGTCACGGTGCATGGCGGGAAAAACAGATACAATCAAAGCATCGAATTCCACATGAGAATCAGGAAGCGAGGGCTTTGTATGAACGGTACTTTTTGGGATATTCTCGCACAGCTGCTCTGGGGCAGGCGCCAGCCGGTACCAGTTCCGGTGCGGGTGCGCCGTCGTTGAGAACGGTGTTCCCCCAGATAACAGAATTAAAACAAAACATCCTGCGCAGAAGACTCTGCGCGGGATGTTTTTCTTTCAGGATGGATTTCTGTTTCGCTTTATGCTAAACTTGTGCTCAAAGAATCCGGCTGCCGCAACGGACAGCAGGGAATCGGGGAGAGAAACATACAATGAAAACAAAAGTGGCTGCGCTGTTCGTCCTTCTTGTGCTGGTCCTGGCGGGGTGCGGAAAAGCAGAGCCGGAACAATTGCGCGTTTATTCTTTCAGCGGAGAGAATGAACAGTTTTCCATTTCCAACGGAGTGATCGTTTTAAGCAGCGAAGAAACAGTGTTTTACGGGGGAATTTTGACTCCCAAAGAACTCTTTCCGGCTGAGGTCACTTCCTGTTCCGCGACATTTTACTGGGGATCCGGTGGGGAAGAGCAGGTCCTTCTGTCCCATTCAGTGGTGGACCAGACGGGCGCTTGCGTCAATGTCGCCGGAGACCTGGGAAAAATATCCGGACCCGATGCGGTTTGGAAAACGGAGTTCGATCCTTTGGCTGAGCCGCTGTATTTTAAACTGGTTGCAACGGATAAAAGCGGAGAAGAATTTGTGTATCAGCTGCCGCTTTCAGTGACGGAGATTACATCGCAGGGCGCGTCATCTGCCGCTTGATGTCATGGGCACGGCAGCCCGGCGCCTTTTCAAACAAAATAAAAGGAAGGGCACGGTCCAAAAGCCGTGCCCTTCTTTTTTAATCATTCACAATCAGGCGGAAGGCATGGTGCATGTTGACGATTTCCACCTGTTCCATACCCGGTGCATACTCTCCGTCCAGCGTCCAGTCCGGCGCGCCGGGCGTGTGGAACATCACCCGATTGGTGCGGAAAAATTCCACCATGGGTGTGTCGTATCGCTGCTGATTCAGCTTCCACAAACAGTCGTTCAGCTCCAGCAGGTTGGCGGGCTGCTTCAGCAAAATCACCTCAAACTGCCCGTCGGAGAGATCCACCACGTTGGGGTCCAGCTTCAGCAGACCGCCCACGGAAGTGGAATTACACACCGCACCGAACAGATAATCCCCTTCCAGTGATGTCTCCGCGCTCGCCACACGGATGTGGCGGGGTTTCAGATCGCCGATGTCCCGAATGCCTTCCAGAATGTAGGCAAAATGCCCCAGAAGATTTTTCATGTGCTGCGGCGTGGCATAGGAGACCCGGGTAAAGGCCCCGAAAGAGGCAATGTATGAGAAATAACGGTCTCCGAACTTGCCCGCGTCCAGCAGCTGCACACGGCCGTCCATAATGTCCCGAGCGGCTTCAAGAATATCCCGGGAGAGATGAAGACTGCTGGCAAAATCGTTGGTGGAGCCGCAGGGAATGTAGCCCACAGGCGTTTGGCACCCGGCTGTGATCAGACCGGTCAGAACTTCGTTCAGCGTACCGTCGCCGCCCGCGCATACCACCAGGTCCACCTGTGAGCCGTAGGTTTGGGCCAGCCGTGTGGAATCGCCCGGTTTATGGGAAACGAAGGTCAGCGGTTCATAGCCCCGCTCGAAGAACAGTGCCAAAATGTCGGCCAGATATTGTTTTCCCTGTTGGGTACCCGCATAGGGGTTCATCAGCATCAGAAGTCGCTTCATAAAATTTGTTCCATCCCTGTTTTCTGGGGCTTCAGCCCGCATTTTTCATAAAAGGCCTGCGCGGATGTGTTACAGCTCCACACATTCAGCGTCACATTGTAGCATCCGCTGGCGCGGGCAAATGCCACCACGTGGTCGTACAGCGCGCGGCCAATGTGCCGGCCTCTGCATGCTCCGTCCACACACAGATCGTCAATATAAAGGGTTTTCACATCGGTCAGAATGTTGTCGCCCACATGCTGCTGAAAGATGCAGAAGGCGTATCCCAGCACCCGGCCGGTTTCGTCCGCTGCCACAAAGACGGGGCGTGTGTCGTCCAGAAAAATGGTTTCCAGCTGGGCGTGGGTGTATTTTCGGCCGCCCTGCTTGAACAGGTCGGGACGGCCTTCATGATGAAGTTGATTCACCTGGAACAGCAGACGGTCTACATCGGGAATGTCCGCTGCACAGGCTCTTCGAATTTCCATTATGACATGTCTCCTTTGTCAGATTCAGTTGAGGGCTGTCTGTTCCCGGAACAGCCCCTCGGCCAGTGCGCGCAGGCCGGCGTTTTCCGGTTGGCGCAGACCGGGGTCCGCGGCCACCAGATCAATGGCCTCCTGCTGGGCGGCGTACAGCGCCTTGGAGTCCGCCATCAAATCGGCAATGTGCAAACTGGGAAGACCGTGCTGCCGGCTGCCGAAAAAGTCGCCCGGGCCGCGCGTCTCCAGGTCGAACTTCGCAATGGCAAATCCATCGGTGGTGTGACACAAAAAAGAAAGACGCTTTTTCACTGCCTCGCCGGTGTGATCGCTGATAAGAATGCAGTACGCTTCTCCCTTGCCGCGCCCCACGCGCCCCCGCAGCTGGTGCAGGGCGGACAGACCGTAGCGTTCGGCGTTTTCAATGACGATCAGATTGGCGTTTGGCACGTCCACACCCACCTCGATCACAGTGGTGGAAACCAGCACGTCCAGTTCGCCGTCTTTGAACTGCTGCATCACGGCGTTTTTCTCCGCCGCCTTCAACCGGCCGTGCATCAGCCCTACCCGATAGCCTTCCAGAAGCGGACGGGCGGTCTCTTCATAATAGGAAGTCACCGACTGCATATCGGTCTCACTTTCGTCGATCACAGGGCATACAATATAGGCCTGGCGGCCGGCCGCCAGCTGTGCTTTCAGAAACCCATACATATCCGCGCGCTTTTTGCCGGTGATGGCATAGGTTTTGACGGGGGTCCTTCCGGGCGGCAGTTCGTCCAGAATGGAGATGTCCAGATCGCCGAACATCAGAAGCCCCAGCGTGCGGGGAATGGGGGTGGCACTCATGACCAGCAAATGCGGATGGTCGGCTTTTCCGGCCAGTGCTGAGCGCTGGCGAACCCCAAAGCGGTGCTGTTCGTCCGTTACGGCAAAGCCGAGCTTCCGGAACTCTACATCCGGCCCCAGCACTGCGTGGGTACCCACAACCAGATCGGCTTCGCCCTCTGCAATGGCTTTGCGCACTGCTTTTTTTGCGGCGCCCTTGACGCTGCCCGTCAACAAAGCCACTCGCACGCCCAGGGGCTCCAGCATCCGCCTCAAGGTTTCGGCATGCTGGGCCGCCAGAATTTCCGTGGGGGCCATCAATGCGCTTTGGTACCCGTTTTTCCACGCGGCGTAAATGCCGGCGGCAGCTACCAGCGTTTTGCCGCTGCCCACATCGCCCTGTAAAAGCCGGTTCATTGGAGAAAGTTTGTTGAAATCGGCCAGGATCTCCTGCGCGGCGCGTTTTTGAGCGCCTGTGGGAGAAAAGGGAAGCGACGCCCAGAAAGGCTGGAGGTCCACCGGTTTCATGGGGGCGCCGGTCAGGGTGGCGTCCCGGCTGCGCAAAAGCAGCAGCCCCAGCTGAAGCGCCAGCAGTTCTTCAAAGATCAGCCGCCGCCGTGCACTGGCAATTTCTGCGGTGCTGCGCGGAAAATGAATCATACGCACAGCGTCTGCCTTGGGGCACAGCCGGTATTTTTGCAGCATCCAGGCCGGAAGAGGCTCCGGAATGTCCGGTGCGGCGGCAAAGGCGGTCCGCATGCACTTGGCCAGGTAATTGCTGTTGATTCCTTCGGTCTGGGGATACACCGGCACCAGAGGCGTGGCACTGGCGGCTTCTGCGGTCAGCATTACAGGGTTGACCATCTCCCTCTGTGCGAATCCACCGCCCACTTTTCCGAAAAAGCAGTATTCTGTGCCGACTTCCAATTTTTGAGAAATATACGGATTGTTGAAATATACAAGAGATAAACCGGCGG
Organism: Owariibacterium komagatae; assembly: GCF_045865535.1. Lineage (GTDB taxonomy): Bacteria > Bacillota > Clostridia > Oscillospirales > Ruminococcaceae > Ruthenibacterium > Ruthenibacterium komagatae. Next base: position 1,338,677 of record NZ_AP031406.1, on the reverse strand, counting down.
TATCGTCTCCGGCCAGGATTTTGACCATTTGCTTGCCGCCCCGAATTCGGGTGAGGGCGCCCTTGCCGTATACGGTAGCACGGACGACACATTTTACGTCATAAGGCGCGCTGGCAACCGGGTATGGGCGGGAGTAGTCCACATAGTCCCTGGGATAAAAGCCCAGCAAATCGTCCACGGTGAAAATTCCCAGTTTGGCCAGCTGTGCGGCCCGTTTTTCGCCTACGCCCTTGAGATAACGGATGTCCATGCCGGCCCTCCCTTCGATTTACGAAAAAGCGCCGCCACTTTGGCGGCGCTTGGCAGTTTTGCAGAGCAGAGAATTACTCCACGCTGATGATGTAGTAATAAACGGGCTGACCACCCACCAGGTGCGTGACCTCGATGCCGGAGGGGCACTTGGCCTGAACCATCTGTGCGGTGCGCTCCGCGTCCTCTTCGCTGACATCGCAGCCGGAGATCACGGTCACAAAGCTGGTGTCTTTTTTGCACATGCTGCGGGCAAGGCGATAGGTGGTCTTGGTGATGTCGGTGCCGGTGGCGACCAGCTTTCCGTTTTCCAAAGCCAGGATCTCGCCCTTTTTGATCTTCTTGCCGTCAAAGTCCGAATCGCGCGCAGCGAACGTCACAAGGCCGGTGGCCACATGGTCGGCGGCCTGCATCATGTTCACATTGTTCTCGTCCGCGGACAGGGACGGGTCGAAGTTCAGCATGGCGGTGATGCCCTGGGGAATGGTGCGGGTGGGCAGCACTACGATGGCGCGGTCAGCAATCTTTTTGGCCTGCTCCGCCGCCATGATGATGTTTTTGTTGTTGGGAAGAACGAATACGGTTTTGGCGGGCACGCTCTGAACGGCGGCCACAATGTCTTCGGTGGCGGGGTTCATGGTCTGTCCGCCGGACACAACGGCATCCACACCCAGATCGGCGAAGATGGCCTTCAGTCCGTCGCCCGCGGCTACGGCCACAAAGCCGAAGTCACGGCTCTGGTCCACGGCGGCGTAAGAGAACTCATTGGCGGGAGAATCGGCTTCCGCCTGAGCCTGTTTGCGCAGGCCGGCACCCTGTTTCTGACGGGCCAGGAACTGCTCGTGCATGTTTTCGATTTTGAAGCTGGTCAAATAGCCGTACTGAAGCGCATGGCTGATGATCTTGCCCGGGTCCTGGGTGTGCACGTGGCAGTTGATGACTTCGTCATCCTCAATGACGACCACGCTGTCGCCGTTGGACTCCAGGAAGGCACGCAGCTTGTCGCTGGACGCATTTTCGTTTTTGTTTACCAGGAACTGGGTGCAGTAACCGTTCACGATGTCTTCCACCGTCATCAGATCATCGGTATACACGCCTTTGTCCGCGCCGTCCGTAGACAGCTTCGCCTTTTTGGCGGGAGCTTCTTCCAGCTGGATGAACTTGCCGTCCCGCATTACGCTGAGCATGCCCAGGAAAATGCACATCAGGCCCTGGCCGCCCGCGTCCACCACGCCGGCTTTTTTCAGCACGGGCAGCTGGTTGGGGGTGTTGTCCAGCGCCGTCTGCGCGGCGTTGCAGATCAGCTCCCACATCTGGGCGGCGGTCATGGCGGAAGCATCCGCCTTGGCGGCCTCTTCACTGGCCACACGGGCCACGGTCAGCATGGTGCCCTCGGTGGGCTTCATCACTGCCTTGTACGCGCCTTCCACGCCCTTTTGCAGAGCGGCGACCAAGTCGGCGGCGCTGGCGGTTTTCTTTTCTTTCAGAGCCTTGGAAAAGCCGCGGAACAACAGGCTGGAAATGACGCCCGAGTTGCCGCGCGCGCCGCGCAGCATGGCGCTGGCCACCACTTTGGATGCGGTTTCCACCGTGCAGTCGTCTGCCAGGCTTTCCAGTTCCGCCCGGGCGCTGCCGATGGTCATGCTCATGTTGGTTCCGGTATCACCGTCCGGAACGGGAAAAACGTTCAATTCGTCCACGCGAGCGCGCTGGTTGGCCAGGTTGTTCGCGCCGGAGAGAATGCTGTCTCTGAGAATTGCGCCAGTAATCATGCTATTTCACCTCAAAAAAATGTCGGCCTTTGCCGCAGATACCCCGCCCGGGCGAGGGTCAGACGATATCGTCCACGCACACGTCGATGCGGCGCACTTCCAGAGAAGTTGCGCTTTCCACGGCGTATTTTACTTTGTGGGTGATGCTGCGCACAATGGCAGCAATGTTCAACCCGTAGGTCACTTTGATATGCAGCTCGATCACAAGCTTGCCGTCTTCCTCGGTCACGCGCACACCCTTGTCGGGAAAATCGCTGCCCAGGAACAGTGTTTTGAAACTGTCGGATTTGCCGCCTGTGGCCATGCCGCAGACGCCGTAGCAGCTTTGCGCAGCTGCGCCGACAAGGCCCGCAAAGTATTCATTGGTCATACATACTTTGCCCAGGGGATTGTAGAACTTGATCAAAACCGCTCCACTCCTTTTCCATCCGGTTTCAACGCCCTTTTCAGGCGTAATTCATCCTATATTATACAATAAGAGGAGTCTTTTGTACAGCTGATTTTTTCTTTTCACCTTTTTTAAAAAGGTTGTGCGAAAACCGCTTGCACTGCTATACTATATTTATTCATCCGGGCGGCAGCGCAGGCCGGTGTGAAACAGGCGCAAGTTCGCCCTGATTGCATTTTGCGCGCTTTGAACATTCATTATTCCGGACACAGCAGAATGTGTTCCGGCAGGACCGGAAGAGGAAAGAAGAAAGGAAGAGCAATATGGCGAACAAACAATCACTGGCCGGTGACCCGGGCATTTGGGCCGGGCTCAATCATCCGGAACTTTCTGCACAACAGGCCGATGTGGTGGTATTTGGCGTTCCTTATGACGGCGGGGTCAGCTTCCGCGCCGGCGCGTGCGAGGCACCGGCGGCACTGCGCGGCATCACCTATACCATTTCGCCCACGACCGAAGATTTCCGCGACTTTTCTTCGCTGAAGGTCAAGGATCTGGGTGACTGCACCGGCAGCAGGGAAGAGATGTTCGCCCAGGCGCAGGCCATGGCTGCGCAGGCGGTCAAAGCGGGCCGCTTTTTTACAATGATCGGCGGCGACCATTCCACTACCATTCCGGTACACCGGGGAATCGACGAGGCGGTGGATACGGATTTCGGCATTCTTCATTTTGACGCGCACTTTGATTTGTGCGATGAAATGCATGGCGACAAGCTGTCTCATGGTTCCACCGAACGGCGGGCGGTGGAATTGTCCCATGTGCGGGACAGCGACCATCTGTGCTTTGTGGGAATCCGTTCCATTGAGTCCGATGAACTGGAATACTTCCGCACCCATAATATTCAGGTGGTGTCCGCAGCGGACGTGGATCACATGGGTGTTGCCGCGGCACTGGAGAAAATCGTGTCGTTTTTGGGGCGTTTTGAAAAAGTATACATCACGCTGGACATCGACTGTCTGGACCCGGCCTATGCTCCGGGCACGGGCACACCGCAGTTTGGCGGTCTCTCTGCCCGTCAGTTGCTGGATCTGCTGCGGGGCGTGTTTGAACACTTGAATGTGATCGGTATGGACGTGGTGGAGGTGGCTCCCAGCCTGGACCCTGCCCAGACGGCGCTGTTTGCCGCCCGCAAAATCGTGACGGAGTGCTGGGCGCATCACTATTTCAAAAACATTGCCCGTTGAAGAAGACGGTATTTTTTTCATACAAGTTTAACAAATCCGTGGTATAATAAAGCGTTATCCCGCTCAGGCGGGACGGTTTCAGAAAGCCTGATAGATCCGGAGGAAACTGAAAATGAAAAAGAAGCTTTCCAAGCGTGCGAAGATCGCATTGATCGTTCTTGCGTCCGCGCTGGCGCTGCTGCTTCTTGTGGTGGTGGCCGGTGTCATTTACATCAACAGCAAAATGAGTATGCTCTCCCGCCCCACATCGGGCAGCTACAGCATTCCGGAGGACGAGGAGCTGTCATTTGAGCATCTGGACCTGGACTATATTGATGTGATGGAGAACGGCGGAAACATCGCGCCGCCGGAGGGTGACGTCAACGTTCACGAGGATATTACCAATATTCTGCTCATCGGTTCGGACGAGCGGGAGGAGAACAAGTCGGACACCGGCCGTGCAGACAGCATGATGCTGCTGTCCATCAACAGCAAGGACAACACCTGGAAGCTGGCGTCTTTTGAACGCGGCGTGGGCGTGTCCATTCCCAACCATGGCGATGACTGGCTGACGCATACGTATGCATACGGCGGTCCCGAACTGCTGTTAAAAACGCTGCGCGATTATTATAAGGTGGATGTGAGCAAGTATGTGCGTGTGAACTTCACCGTATTTGAAGAGGGAATCACCGATATCGGCGGTGTAGTGGTGGACCTGAGCGAAGAAGAGGCTGCGTACATGAATGATATTGCCGGCGAGGACAAGTGGGAAGCCGGCGAGGCGCGCCTGGACGGTCCCACCGCGCTGGTGTACGCCCGCATCCGCCATTTGGACAGCGACTGGAAGCGTGTGGAGCGCCAACAGGAAGTGATTCAGGGTGCAGCCGACCAGATCGCGACCCTGAGTCCGGCCAAAATCAACCTGATCGCGGACAAGCTGCTGCCCATGATTGAGACCAACCTGACCAACGGCGAATTGTGGCAGCTTGCGTTCAAGATGCCGGCTCTGCTCACCAGTGACGCGGACCAGATCACCGTTCCCGACCAGGACTACTGCTGGGGCATCAACCTGCCTTCGGGCCGTTCGGTGATCGGCTGCGATTTTGAAGAGGAAGCTGCCCGCCTGGATGCCTTCCTGACAGGGGAAACCTACGTGAGGGAGTCTGAATCATGACCAGCTGCGAATGGTGCCTGAATTATGTGTGGGACGAGGAGTACGGCATGCGGGTGTGCTGTGTTCCTTTGGACGAAGACGAAATGTGTGACTGCCTGGGTGGCCGCACGCGCGAATGCCCGTTTTTTCAGATGGATGATGAATACAAAATCGTCCAAAAGCAGAACTGAACCGACGCCCTCTCAGCAACGGATGCAGGAGAGGGCGTTTGTTTTGCAATTTATTGAATAAATATTCATAATTTACTTGATTTTATGAATTTGGGTGCTATAATGGGAGTTGCTGAAGACAGCAGCTCCCGCTGTGAACGGGGCAGAAAGAAGCAGAGGTGTTGGAAATGGTACCGGAAATTTTGTTTTTAAAGCAGGAAGACGTCATTCAGGCGGGCCTGTTGGATATGAAAAAAATTCTGGAGGCGACGGAAAAAACCTTCCGTCTTTTGGGAGAGGGCAAGGTCAGCAATCCGCCAAAAGTGCAGCTGCGCATGCCGGAAATGGATGCAGATGACTGGGATTCCTACTGCATGTCCATGCCTTCCTATATTGGAGGAGACGAGGACGTGGTCGGCTTCAAATGGGCGTCGGAGGCCAAGGCGAACCCGTCCAAGGGGTTGCCCTACGGCGTGGACATTGTTGTGCTCAGCGATCCGCACACAGTGTTCCCCAAAGCAATTCTGGACGGAACCATCACAACGGCCATGCGCACCAGTGCGGCGGCCGGCGTAATGGCCAAGTACAACGCACGCAAAAATTCCAAAGTGGCGGCGTTGTTCGGGGCAGGCGTGATCGGCCGCACCATGATTATGGCCATGATGGAAGTGCTGCCCGGCCTGGAGACCATTTATATGGTGGATCTGGACGAGAAAAAAGCGCAGGCTCTGGCGGACGAATTCAAAGGAACTTACCATGTGGTGCCCTGCACCGATGCACAGACCGCTTTGAAGGACGCGGATGTTGTGGTCACCGAGACCACGGCTGCGAAGCCCTTCCTGAAAAAAGAGTGGATCAAGTCCAATGCCACGGTCATTCAGATGGAGGCAGCCTCCTATGAAGAGGACGTGCTGACCGGTGCGGACAAAATTTTTGTGGACAACTGGGCGCAGCTTTCTCATTACAACGGCACGCTGGAAGGCAAGCTGTACCATGAGGGCCGGCTGAATCAGGAAGACGTAGTGGAGATGCCCCAGATGGTAGTGGAGAACCTGGGCCGTGAAAATGACGACGAGTTTATTTTCTGCGGTACGCTGGGGGTTGGCTCCGTGGACATCCTCATTGCAAACATGCTGTACAAAGAGGCGCAGAAGCTGGGGCTCGGCACCAAGCTGACGCTGTGGGATAATCCTCTTTGGGTTTAAAAATCTGGGCGGGGTCTTTCGGGATCCCGCCTTTTGTGGTATGATGCGGTAAAAAGGTTGGAGGTGCCGTATGGAACAGCAGGGAAAAATCCATTTGTATTGGGGCGAGGGAAAGGGAAAGACCACAGCGGCCATGGGGCTGGCGCTGCGGGCGCTGGGCAATGGCCTGCGCGTCACTGTGGTGCAGTTTTTGAAAGGCGCTCCCACCGGTGAAATCGGCTTGCTGGAGCAGCTGGGCGCGGCTGTGTACCGGGGAAAAGCCGGGCAGAAATTTGTATTTCAAATGACAGAACAGGAAAAGGAAGAGACCGCCCGTATGCAGACGGAACATCTGCGCCGGGCGCTGGAAGAACCGTCCGATGTGCTGATTCTGGACGAGGCCTGCGCTGCCTGTGCCCTTCATATGGTGGACGAATCCCTCCTGCGCGAGGCGGTCCTGGACCGTCCCTTTTCCCGGGAGGTCGTCCTGACCGGCCGTCAGCCCGCAGACTGGATGCGGGAGGCTGCGGATTATTCCACCGAGATGCGCTGCCATCGCCACCCCTATGAACAGGGGCTCGCCGCCCGGCCGGGCATTGAGTTTTAAAACAGAAAAGCCGCCCTCTCGGGGCGGCTTTTTTCTTTACGGTTTGCGGTATCCGCATTTGGGGCAGACGCCGTTTTCATTCAGCGCAATGCCGCACAACGGGCAGCGCTCTACTTCCAGATGCGGTTCGTATTCCTGCGAAGCCATGTTCACACCACTGGAGAAGGTGAGCTTCACAATGTTCAGCTTATCTTTCAAAAGCTCGTAAACGATTTTGATCATGCCCTCTACCGTCATGGTTTCTTTGGTGACGACCAGGCGGCATTCGGGGTAAGCAGTGGCCAGTTCTGTCTGGAACGCAGGCCCTTTCATCACATTGTTCGGGGCTCCGTCTTTGATGCCCTGCTTTTCGTAGACGGCAAGTACCGCCGGCAGCAGGGGATCATCCTCCCGCAGGATCAGGGCGTGGTCGAAATTTTTCAAAACTTCCCAGGCGGTCTTCTGGATCTCGTTGCAGGGGAATACCATGTTGACGCCAGGATTGACCGAGCCTTCTACTTCGATGGTGAGAACTCCGGTGTGTCCGTGAAGATACTGGGCTTCGCCTTTGAAGCCGTAAAAACGGTGGGCGTACTGCAGATCAAGTGTTGTGATGCTTCTCATGGTTTTATCTCCTTCATCGTTTAAATTTATGGGATCAGGCACCCACATGCGCCGAAGTCCTTCCGGCTGGTTTTGCACTGGAAGAATTTCCTATTGATAATATTATATCCTTATTGATATTAAATGTCAATAACAAAAATATTTTTTCTCGTGAAAAAGCGCCGCATCCAACCGGATGCGGCGCTTCGATCAAGCCGAAAACTCTTTATGGGGTTGCCTTTTCAACAGAAAAACGACCAGTGCCACAGTCAGGACTGTAGTGCACAGCGTCCAGAGCTCGGTGAGAGGAAGACTGGTCCAAACGCCACACTGATACAATGCGGCGCCCGCATTACTCAAAGCGTGCAGCCCTACGGACACCCAGTAAAACCAGTGGGAAATACGTTTGGTCACCACCATCCAAATCAGAACAGACAGAGCGATGTGCAGGCAGATGGAGATCAGCCGTTCCGCGCCGCTCCACAGGAAAGCAGTGGAGGGAGTGGAGGAAAAAACATCTATCTGCGCCTGCGTCAGCCCGGAAGCCAGATCGGCGCCGTGGTTCAGGGCCAGTACCAGAACCAAGCTGGCAACCAGATTGATTCCCACCATCACAACGGCTTCAAAGCCGCCGTGTCCGATGCCGTATCCCAGGCCGGTGACAAAATCGGGGTCTTTGCGGCACAGCCATTTCAGGCCCAACAGGCGGGCGGTCTCTTCAAACAGGCCGGATGCCAGACAGCCGTACAGCACATAGGCGGCCGGCAGAAAAGGAAGGGCCGGGAAAAGAGAAAACACCACCTGGTGCAGCAGAGTTTCCAAAACCATGACGCTCACGAAAAAGCAAAGTGCACCCACAGCGGCAGCTTTCGGCCCACGGCCGAATCGCACACGGCATCCGATCAGGAGCGCAACAGGCACCAGAATGGAAAGACAGGCGCTGACGGCGATGCACACAATGGTGAGCATGGGAACAGGTGTTTGTGTCATGAAAATCTCCTCACTTTACTTTGATGGACATCTAAATAATATATCTGCATCATACGCCCGGCAAAGGGAAAAGTCAATGCCGGCATGAAAAAAGCGGAGCCGTTCGGCTCCGCTTGAAAACAGATGCTCAATGCCGGGCTTTCCGGCGCTTGCCCATGGCCAGGATATGCTTGGCTGTGTCCCACAGACTGCTGAAGCTGAGAATGGCCATCAGCAGCACGCACAGGCTGCACCACAAAGGCCACAGCGGGGTGTCGGTCAGCATCCAGTAGCTTTCAAATCCCATCAGGGCAAGATTCAGGAACAGCACAAAGGGGGCAAAATCCACCCGGATCAAGCCGCGGGTGTTGACGGCCCGCAGAAGGAAAACCACAAAATAGCTGGCAAACGTGGCGAAGGCCGCGCCCTGCACGCCCCACCGCGGAATCAAAAGACCGTTCAGAATCAGGTTCAGCACGGCGCCCACCGCCATGGTGATCAGGCTCAGGCCCGAGCGTTTTTCCGCCATGTAAATGCTGTTCAAGAAGTTGTCGAAGCTGGAAAAAACCGTGGCAAAGGTGAGCAGAGGAATGTAGATCCAACCGGCATAAAACGCATCGGATACATACACTTTCATAATGGGCTGGCACAGCAGAATAATGCCGGCGCCCGCCAGGAACATCACGCTTTGATAGGCGTTCCACACACGGCTGAAAAACTCCTCACGTCCGGCGCGCGTGCCGTCGGTAAACGCGCTGATCTGCCATGCCTCGGTAAACAGGGTGGCCACGATGGTCAAAAGCGTGGGCAGGCGATAGCTGGTGGCAAACAGGCCGTTCACCTCGCTGCCCAACATGCTGGTGATGAACAGTTTGTCACTGGTGTTTGTCACCCACCAGAAAATGCTGGCGGAGATCAAAGGAACCGAGTAGCGAAGCATCGTCTGGAACAGTCGGGTGTCGATGCGCCGGAACCGGATGTATTTCCAGATGCGGGAGACAAAGAACAGAAACAGTGCGCTGGAAGCATCGGAGCAGATCAGCGCGAGAATCAGTCCCGTGGCGCCCAGATGGAATCCGGACAGGAACAGAACATTGAAAAACAGGTTGGCAATGGTGCACAAAATGCCGTCAATGGCATACAGCCGCACCATTTCCCGGGCGCGTACAAACTGGCAGTTCAGCGTGCGCAGGCAGCTGGTGAATACAAAAATCAGCAGCAGCGGCCAGTAGTCGCCGATGGTGCCGCCAATGAACGGCACAAGATCCAGAAGCGGGGTCAGAATCAGCAGGATCATAAATCCCAACAGCAGGGACAAAAGACCGTTGGTGTACAGACTGCGTTTGTTGATGCCCTTTTCCAGGCCGAAGCGGATGATGGCGTTGGAGATACCCAGACTCACAATGGGGATGAACACGTTGCCGATGGCAATGATCGCGTCCATACTGCCGTATGCACCGGTGCCCATCATGTGAGTGTGATAGGTGGTCAGAAAAAAGTTTAAAATTTTGGACGAAAAGGTGCTGATCGCAAACAGGATGGTGTTGGAAACAAGCCGCTTATACTTATCCAAACAGGAACCTCCTTGGTTTGATTGCCCGGGAAGGGCCGAAACATCTTAAATAAGTAATATACCCGTTTTCACCGGCGATTGCAATGAATTTTTGACGCAATCAACTTTTTAAAAGGGCCCGGCGCTCCCGGTAGTCCGGCATGAAGCGCTCGACCACGGCCCAAAATGCCGGGCTGTGGTTCAGCTGCAGGAAATGTGCATACTCGTGCAGAACCACGTACTCCACGGCCCGCCGGGGTTTTTCCGCCAGGCGAAGCGCCAGTGTGATGCGCCGCTTGGCCGGGCAGCAGACGCCCCAGCGGCTTTTCATATCCCGCACCTTCAAAAGAGGAGGCTGATTTTGCAGAACGTCCGCAAACAAGGGAAAAATCTCACGGCTGACAGCTTCAAACAGTTCCAGAGCCTCTTGGGGTGAAACCGTGCAGGGCACAAGATCTTGTGCTTTTCGCTCCAGAATTTTCCTCTTGGCACGGCTGATCCATTCCGCCCGGCTGTCCACAAAGGCGTCGATTTCAGCAACAGGAACAAAAGAGGGGGCCGAAACAGCGGTGTTTCCGTCCGCGCGGATGCGCAGATTCAGGTTTTTTACCCGCTTTCGAGTCAGTTCATAGCATACGCCGCCAGGGGTGCGGCGCTGTTGTGATCGCATATTGTCACACTTCCCAAATTCACGTGAGTTTATTATATCAATGTTCGTCACCTTTGGCAAATTGGACAAAAAAACGCAAATTTTTTTACGTTCCTTTTGCTTGACATCCACAATATCTAGTGTGATAATAGAACGCGGATTCAAGATTTAGCGAACGGTCTGGGGCGTCACCCCGGGGGATTCCGGCGCGAGATAAGGAGATAAAAAACCATGATTAAAAGCATTGTGAAGCGCGACGGCCGCGTGGTGCTGTACGACGCAAGCAAAATTGCATCTGCGGTTCTGCGCTGCCTGCAGGCGGCAGGACAGGGAGACGCCACCGTTGCCGCGAACGTGGCCAACGCAGTGGAAGAGGCGCTGGAAAAAGAGTGTGGAAACGAACCCCCGCAGATTGAACAGATCCAGGATGCCGTTGAGCAGGAATTGATGCACGCCGGCATGGAAGAAGCTGCCAAGCAGTACATTCTGTACCGCGCCGAGCGCACCCGCATCCGCGAGGCCAAAACCAGCCTGATGAAATCCATTGACGAGATCACCAATGTGGATGCCCGCATCAGCGACATGAAGCGCGACAATGCCAACATCGACGGAAACACGGCCATGGGCTCCATGCTGCAGATCGGTACGGCCGGCGCCAAGGCGTACAATGCCGCCTATCTGCTGACGCCCGACCAGGCCCGCGCCTATCGCGAAGGCGATATCCATATTCATGATTTTGATTTCTACGCGCTGACCACCACCTGCTGCCAGATCGACCTGGTCAAGCTGTTCAAAGGCGGTTTCTCCACCGGTCACGGCTACCTGCGTGAGCCGCAGGGCATCGGCAGCTATGCGGCGCTGGCGGCCATTGCCATTCAGTCCAACCAGAACGACCAGCACGGCGGCCAGGGCGTGCCCAACTTCGATTACGCCATGGCACAGGGCGTGCGCAAGACCTTTGCCAAAAATTATGCCGGCAAGCTGCAGGAAGCACTGGAAGATGTTCTGGACACCGATGACGAGTCCGTGCTGACGCAGGCGGCCATTGCCGCCGGTACCGAAGCCACCGGCGAGGAGCCCCGGCTCCAGTCGCAGGCTGCCACCTTTGATGCGGCTGCCGCGCAGCAGCTGGTGAAGGACGGCCGTCTGGATAAGGAAAAGGCAACGCATGTGGTGCGCCATGCCCGTCACCGTGCCGAGAAAGCCACCGACCGTGCCACTTATCAGGCCATGGAGGGCTTTGTGCACAATCTGAACACCATGCACTCCCGTGCGGGTGCGCAGACGCCGTTCTCCTCCATCAACTACGGCACCGATACCTCTCCCGAAGGCCGCATGGCCATCCGCAACATCCTCATGGCTGAGGACGCGGGCCTGGGCCACGGCGAGACTCCCATTTTCCCCATTCATATCTTTAAAGTAAAAGAGGGCGTCAACTACAATCCGGGCGATCCCAACTACGATCTGTTCGAATTGTCCTGCAAGGTCAGCGCCAAGCGTTTGTTCCCCAACTATGTCTTTTTGGACTCGCCCTTTAACCTGCAGTATTACAAACCCGGCCATCCGGAGACAGAGGTGGCGACCATGGGCTGCCGCACCCGCGTGATGTCCAATGTGTACGACCCGGAGCGGGAGATCGCCTATTCCCGCGGCAACCTGTCCTTCACTTCCATCAACCTGCCCCGACTGGCCATTGAGAGCCACGGCGACGAAAAGCTGTTCTACGAGAAGCTGGACGCCATGATGGAACTGGTGGCACAGCAGCTGCATGACCGCTATGAGATCCAGGCTTCCAAGCGTGTGTACAACTATCCGTTCCTGATGGGTCAGGGCGTGTGGCTGGACTCCGACAAGCTGGGCCCCAACGACGAAGTGCGCGAGGTGCTCAAACACGGCAGCCTGTCCATTGGCTTCATCGGCCTGGCCGAGACGCTGACTGCGCTGTACGGCCATCATCACGGCGAAAGCGACGAGATGCAGGAAAAAGGCTTGGCCATTGTGCGCCACATGCGCGAGTTCTGCGACAAAAAGGCCGCTGAGACGCATTTGAACTACGGTTTGCTGGCAACCCCGGCAGAGGGTCTGTCCGGCCGCTTCATCCGCATGGACCAGAAGCGTTACGGCAAGATCCCCGGCGTCACGGACCGCGAGTACTACACCAACTCGTTCCACATCCCCGTGTGGTACCCCATTTCCGCTTACGATAAGATCCACAAGGAAGCGCCGTATCACGCGCTGACCAATGCGGGTCACATCAGTTATGTGGAGCTGGACGGTGACACGGCCAACAACGTAGAGGCCTTTGAGAGCGTGGTGCGCTGCATGCACGATGCGGGCATCGGCTACGGCTCCATCAACCACCCGGTAGACCGTGACCCCATCTGCGGGTATGTAGGTGTCATCGGCGAGGTTTGCCCCCGCTGCGGCCGCCGTGAAGGCGAGGCACTGAGCCAGGAGAAGGTTGACGAGCTGCGCAAACTGTATCCGGAAGTGACCACTTTCTGCGGCTGTGAATAAACAGGTACTTGCAAACTATTCTAATTTGGTATACAATAAACACAACATTACATAGATAAGCGAGAGCTTGGGAGGAAACAGTATGGCTATTCAGACGAACCGTGAAGCAAAATATGGCAAAGACGTGGGCTTTGAGCGCATCCGCCGCATCACCGGCTATCTGGTCGGCACCATGGACAAATGGAACGATGCCAAAAAGGCTGAGGAGCGCGACCGCGTGAAACACGGTCTGTCTCACTGATATGGGACAGGTGCTGAACCTGGCGGGCATTATGGAAGATTCCATTGTGGATGGGCCGGGCATCCGCACCGCCATTTTTGCCCAGGGCTGCCCCCGCCGGTGCGAGGGCTGCCACAACCCGGAAAGCTGGCCGTTCGGTACAGGAAAGGATGTGCCGGTGGAAGAGCTGTTCGCCCATATCAAGGCAAGTCCTTTGGTGCGGGGCGTCACGTTTTCCGGCGGAGAGCCTTTCTCTCAGGCCGAGGCGTTTGGCGAACTGGCCCGTATGCTGAAGGCAGCCGGGTATGAGGTCGCCAGTTATACCGGCTATACCTTTGAGCAGCTGCTGGAGGGAACACAGGCCCAGAAAGATCTGCTCGCACAGCTGGATATTCTGGTGGATGGAGAGTTTGTCCTGGCCAAGCGCAATTTGGACCTGCGCTTTCGCGGGTCAGAAAACCAGCGCATTCTGGATGTGCCCAAAAGCCTGGCGGCCGGCAGTGCCGTCTGGTGTGAAGCCGAGCGCTGGACCGGCGGAACACATCCCCATGCATAAGATGAAAAAAGGGCGGGCCCCCGAGGGGTCCGCCCTTTTTTGCGCCTTGCACAGGCCGATGGCGCATTGTATAATATGTGTCGGAAAAGAGGGGAACCTGGCATGAAGAGGTCGTTTTTTCGCCGGTGCGCCGCGTCTTTGGCGCTGCTGGCGTTTTGTGTGTTTGGGGGCACATGCGCTTTGGCGCAGAACGAAGAACAGGAAATTGAAAACATTCGCATTTTGATGCCCACCCTGTCGGATGGGACATCCCTGCTGACAGGCCCTTCGGTGGAAGAAGACGGCACGGTGTTGCTGCGCAGCGATCGGTCCGGCAACTTTACGTTCGAAGAGGAAATCGATGCGGCGTGGTTCGATTCACCCATCAATGTAGGGGTTAAGGGCGGTGCTGCACCGGAGATGCGCGCGGTGTTCCCGCAGGTCAGCAATGCGCGCGTTCCCATGGTGGCACAGGCGGACGAGTCCGGTGTGACCTTTGCCGCTCCGGCGCAGGGGTCTGTGGTGCACGTGAAAATTTCATTTCAAAACGTGCAGCAGTATCGCTACCTGTACGATGCCGCCCGAATAGAGACGCCTTATGTGGCCATGGACGGCACCATCGAGGTCGAGGTGCGCATGACCGTTGACCGCGTTCTGGAATATGAGGCGCCGCCTCAGGTTTCGACGGATGAAGAGATGTGGGCCTATACGCGTGGCATTTATGACCGCGAGTGGGCCCGGATCGAACCCAGAGAGCTGGTTTACCGTGCCACATATCACAACTCTCCCGTAGGCGTTGGAGTATCCGGCGCCAATGGTCAGTCGGTGGAACCGGTTCGGGGCATTCCCGCCGGCCTTTTGCTGATGGGGACAGAAAGCGATGAGGGCGATTTGTGTACGGTGGAGTTTGATGACAGCACCCAGCGCCTGGATGCAGCCGACACGCCGTCTTTTTCGCTTTTCGTCACGCTTTATCTCGAGGTGATCGACTGGAACGAAGCCACCACCCATGCGGGTCCGGTGGCGGCTACGGCGGCCGGAGCCACTGCTTTGGGCTTGGGCGGCAGCGCGGTGGCCAATGCACTGGCGCAGACGGATGCGCTGCCCGCGCGCAGGGAGGAACTGGAGGAGGACCTGCCGCAGCAGAACGATTCCGGAGATCCGCCGGATCTGCCGCAGGAGGACAGCCCGCAGGTAAGCCTGTCCCTGTACAAGCCCTTCGAAGACCTGATCAATACCAAGGGCGCCGCAGTGGATATTCAAATCACCGTCAGCGGGGGCGAGGGCCTTCGCTGGCACTATCTGCCCACGGCTGTGTGTCCGGGCGGGCTGAGAGCGGTGGTGCCCACGGTGGTGGGAACAGGCAGTGAGAGCACCCTGGTGCTGGGGCTGACAGGCGCGCCCATGAAGCAGGCGCACTGCCCGGTATTTGTGACAGTGATCGCCTGGGCGGCGGGGCCGGACGGCAAAATACTGAAAACCAGCGGCACCATGGAGCTGACACTGCACCGGGGCGGTCTGGAGGCGGAGCGCAAACCGGACGGCACATTGGAAGTGGTCAGCTATGCGGACGGAAACCTGAACGGACTTGCGGAAAAACGGGTGCTGAAAGAGCACGAGTATACTCTGGCGAAAAACAGCGACGGCACCATCACCGTGCAGGCGGCGGAAAAACGACTGGGCAGCTGTGTAATGCAGAACGAATAAGAAGGATGAAGGGGAAAACGATGGGGAATCTCAAAGAGCGAAGCGCCCGTGAATGGGGCAGATATCTGTGGACTTTAGTGCGGAACAGTCTGGCGCCTACGGCATTGATGGCGCTGTTCTGGCTTCTGCTGGGCTGGGTGCGCGCAGCCGGTGTGCAGTGGGTGATCCTGTGGCCGTTGAATTTCTTGACCGGCGCACTCAGCGGTCTGGAAGGCAGCGCGCTGGGCGGGACGATCGGCAAGGCAATTCTGCTGGTGATTTTCAACAGCTTTTTTCGCGGCATCGTGGTCCGGCGCAAGGGCGATGAGCGGCGGCGCGTCCACTTTTTGGAAGAATTGAAAAAGGAGAGCGTGTCCACTGTGCTGGCGCGCATTCCCCAATATGGCAATCTGCGTCTGCTGACCGGCGATCGAACTCCTTTGATGCTGGGTTGCGGCTTGCTGGGCGTAGGAATTGCGCTGGCGTCGTATCCCTTTTTGACCGGAAACGGAAGTCTGGTCAACAGCATGGTGTGCGTGGCGCTGTTCCTCAGCGTAGGCAAGCAGATTTCCAAACAGCGCGGCCTGCTCATCACTCTTTTGAACATCGTGCTGGCGCGCAAGGCGCTGCGTACGGTGAACCGGAGCGCGGTGGACCGTGTGTTCGCGGGCTTTGCCGTCGGCATGGCTGCGGCAGTGCCCGTTGCCGCTGTGCGGGCTGTCCCTCTGGTGGGTGGTGCATTGTGGATGCTGCTGGCACGGGTCCTGCCCGGGGCTCTGATTTTGGCCGGTGTGGGATGCCTTGGTTGGACATTATGGAAAGCGCGGCAGATTCAGCCGGCGGGTCAGGGGGCAGGCAAATGAAGCAATCGGTTTTGCGGCGGTGCGCCGCGGTTGTAATTTTGCTGTCCTTTTGTGCGTTGACCGGTGCGTGCGCTTTTGCGGACGGCGGAGAAGAAAAAATCAACAGTGTGCGGATCGCAGCGCCTGCTTCGGTGAGCGAGAGCATGCAGCTGACCGGCCCGGATGTGGATGAGGACGGTTCGGTTTGTTTGCAGGAGGGCAAGCGGGTCAGTTTTACACTGGAAAGCCCGGTGACCATGGATACCAGCGGAATGTATCCTTTTGAGGGCGGCATGTGGCAGGGTGCGGCTTTTTTTGACTTGGTGAGCGTCGAGCAGCAGGTTGCTTTTTATTCCAATCGCTGGTTGTTGCTGTCTTCGGACGAAAGCGGCATGCTGGCCGGTTTGCCGGACAATGCGGCAGGCACCCTGCGCATTGCGTTTGAAAACGTTCAACTGCTCGCTGTGGACCAAATCGAAGATACCGGTGATTTGTTTTTTACCATGGATGGCACCTGTCGGATTGAGGTTCGTTTTCCTGTGACGCGGACGGTGCAGCGTCCGCCTTTTGAAAATACGCAATCCTATCGGGAGGAGACCAGCAGCCTTCTGCAAAGTGCGCCGGTTCAGCAGCAGCCGTATTCGGAAGCGGTGTTCCGGGCTACCATGCAGGGCCAAATGGGAAGCGCGCGGAACAGCAGTTTTCCTGCGGATGCATTCTATTATGCGTTTTCCACCGTCCATTCGCTGGAGGGGAAAACTTGGAATGCGGAACTGGAATACGATGGCCGAATTCAGAAAATAGAAGCGGGTGAAGACCTGCCCTGGGGCTATGAAGTAGATGTACTGCTGAACATTACGGACTGGGGGCATGTGTCCACCGGCGGCGGATCTGTGGTCGCCACTGCTGCAGGCGCCACGGCTCTGGGCTTGGGGGGAACTGCTGTGGCCAATGCACTGTCTCAGCCGGACGCTCTGCCTGCGCGCCGGGAAGGACTGGACGGAGATTTGCCGGAAGAGGAAGGTTCCGGAGAACCGCCGGAGCTGCCCCGGGAAGACAGCCCCAACGTCAGTTTGTCTCTGTATAAGCCCTTTGGAGATCTGGTGAATACCAAAGGTGCCGCATTGGACGTTCAAATCACGCTCAGCGGCGGAGAGGGACTTTCGTGGCATTTCCTTCCCACGGCAATCTGCCCGGGCGGGTTGCGCGCGGTGATTCCCACGGTGGTGGGAACGGGCAGCGACCGCATGCTGGTACTGGCGCTGACGGGCGCTCCCATGAAACAGGCGCATTGTCCGGTCTTTGTAACGGTGGTAGCCTGGGCAATGGATACGGATGGCCAGCTGCTGAAAACCAGCGCGACTATGGAACTGACATTGCATCGGGGCGGGCTGGAAGCCAAACGGCAGCCGGACGGGAAGCTGGAAGTGGTCAGCTATTCCGACGGCAATTTGGATGGCCTGGCGGAAAAACGGGTGCTGAAAAACCGGGAATATACCCTTCGTATGGAAGCGGACGGTTCCGTGACGGTGCAGGCAAACGAAAAGCGCCTTGGCAGCTGCACCCTGCCGCCGGAAGAAAACAACTGATTTCCACTATCAGGAAAGGAACGATTTTTTATGCGAATGCGTTTTAAACCCTATGCAGGTCCGGAACTGCGGGCCTGTCCGTTTCACGTCAATGAACCCATGGAGCAGCGGGGGAAATGGAACGGACTGTTTGCCCGTCCCGACCAACCCCTGCATCTGGAACTGGGCTGCGGAAAAGGCGGCTTTTTGGCAAAGCTGGCTGTGCGGAACCCGCAGATCAACTATGTGGGCATCGACCTGACCGACAAAGTTCTGATTCTGGCAAAGCGGAACATTGACCGGGAGTACGCCCAGGCGGGCCGCCCGGTGGACAATGTGCTGATCCTGACCCATGACATCGAGCGCATCCCCTCGATGCTCTCCGGTGCCGCGGGCGACCGGGTAGAGCGGATCTATATCAACTTCTGCAATCCCTGGAACAAAAAGGCGGGGCACAAAAAGCACCGCCTCACCCACACCAAGCAGTTGCTTTTGTACCGGGAGTTCCTGTGTGAAAACGGGGAGATCTGGTTCAAATGCGATGACGAGGATCTGTTTGAAGATACGTTGCTGTATCTGCCCGCTGCGGGTTTTGAGATCACCTGGATGACGAGGGACCTCCACGCTGATGAGCCGGACTGGAACATCCGCACGGAGCACGAAAATATGTTTACGGAAATGGGAATCCCCACAAAGGCACTGATTGCCCGAAAGGTTTCGCTGCCACAAGAACTGTAAAAAAGCGCGCACGTTTTGAACGTGCGCGCTTTTTGCATGTTTTCACCATACAACGTTTCGAGATTTTTTTCGGGCGGCCGGCGCGCAAGCGTATTTGTGTCCGCGACGGCAGGCATATGATTTCAAAAAGAGAGGGAAGAACAACGGCGCATGCTGTTCCTGAACAGGAGAATTTGATTTTGGGAGCAGTGGTCGCTTTTTGTGCGCAGAGCACAAATGCGGTCAAAAGATTCTGGGGTGCGGGAATAAAGACATTCATGGTGAAATATGCTAGAATTTTGATATCAAAAAAACGAATAAACGATAAAAGTGCACAAAGTGCATTTGGGAGGGAGGCGCGCGTTCCGCATTCTGAAAGTTGTTGTGAACCAATTAAAGAGGAGGGTTATTCATGGATAAAACGAAAAAGCTGACAATGAAGGAAATGATCAGTTACGGCATTGGCGATATCACCGCCAACCTGTATCTTCAGTTCATTGCGATTTTCCTGCTGGTGTTCTATACGGACGTTTTGGGGATCCCGGCGACACTGGCTGGTCTGATTTCGATGGTAAGCCGTATTTTCGACGGTGTGAACGACGTGTTCATCGGCTACATTTCCGACAAAACCGGACATTATAAACGCTGGATTCTGTGGGGCTCTATTGCCACGGCTGTCAGCTTTGTTATAATGTTTACAAAGTTTGATCTTCCCACCAATCTGCAGGCGGTCTTTGCGCTGGCGGCGTTCTGCTTCTGGACGCTGATGTATACATGCTATGCGATTCCCTTCAACGCGTTTGCATCCACGATGACCCAGAGCACGGAAGAGCGCACGAAACTGAACTCCATCCGTTTTGCCATTGTGGCCATCCCCAGCCTGATCATCTCCATTGCCACTCCGTATCTGAAGAGCGGCCAGACCGGAAACACTTCTTATTCCCGCACGGCACTGATCTTTGCGCTGATTGCGACCTTTGCCACCCTGATTTGTGTTCGCGGCATTGTAGAGCGCGCCACGGCGCCCAAAAAATCCGAGCGCACCACGGCGAAAGAATATTTCAAGGCGGTTGTCAGCAACAAGCAGCTGCTGGTGGTCAGCGTTGCATTCTTCCTGCGCACGCTGGGCTATTACATCTTCTCTTCGTCCATGGCGTATTTCTTCAACTACTACTATGGTTCGGCAACGCTGATGTCTACCATCCTGTTCTTCAATGCGCCGATTTCGGCGGTGGCGGCTTTGAGCGTGGAACCCATTGCGCGCAGAACCGGCAAGAAGAAACTTCTGATGGCCTGCGGCGTCGTATTCGCGGCTGCAAGCATCGTTCGCTACTTTATCCCCACCAGCGGTGTTGTAGTGGTTGCGACCAACCTGGTTGGAATGTTTGCCATGAGCGCCACACTGGCGATTTTCTTCACCATGATCGCGGACACCACCGACTATGGCCTGTGGCTGACGGGCAAAAACGTGCGTGCGATCAACTACGGCTTCTATACCTTCTGCCAGAAGTTCGGCATGGCCATTTCTGCCACTATCGTCGGCGGCTGGCTGGACCTGTTCGGCTATGTGGCCAATGAGGCGCAGACCCCGCAGGCTTTGCAGGGCATTCTGCTGATCTACTGCGTTGTTCCGGCAGTGATTTATCTGCTGATGACGCTGGTTCTGTGCGGCTGGAAACTGAACGAGGACCGTATGCATCAGATTGTTGCGGAATTGAACGAGCGCGAGGCGGCAAAAGCCGCTGAGCAGGAATAACAGCAGGGCCCGCTGTATGCGGGCCCGCATGAAAGCGGTGAAGCCATGTTTCTGGACGCACCTGTGGCCCAAAAGCTAGTGGATCGAATGATGGAAAGCCTGGGCTGCAACGTAAATATGATGGATGGGCGCGGTGTGATTATCGCCAGCGGAGAACCGGACCGGATCGGAAAGCTTCATGTGGGCGCATGCCTTGTTCTGGAGCGAAAAGAGACCGTCCAGTGCTTTGACACCACAGATGCCGGCGCGGAAAGTACGCAGCCGGGCATCAATATGCCCCTGTGCCATGCGGGCGAAGTGGTGGGTGTTGTGGGTGTCACGGGCGATCCGCACCAGCTGGAGCATATGGCACGTCTTGTGAAACTGACGGCGGAACTGCTGATGGAGCAGGAATTTGCAAATGATCAGAAACTCAGTGATCAGACAGCAAAGACCAGTTATGTGAACCGTTTGATCTCTCTGGCGAGCCCGCAGGATGCACAGAGCGTTCGCCTTTGGGCGGAACGGCACGGGTATGATATGGACCAGCCGCGTGCGGTCTGCCTGCTTGCGGCACAGCCGCTGGCAGGCCGCCGCCGTCCGTCCTCCATGCACGACGCGGTGCTGCGCAGTGTCGAACGGATGCCGGGCTTTTCGGCGCAGGACATCGCGGCATATCTGGGCGGAAAGCAGGTGGTGCTGCTGAAGACAGCGCCGGCAGGTCGAACCCGGCAGGCCCGCGCGGAACTGGAGCGTTTTTTTGAAACGCTGCGCGCGGATTGCGCTTCACAGGGCATCGCACTGCGCATGGTCTGCGGCAGCGTGGCTTCGGCAATGGAACGTGTGCCGGAAAGCTTTGAAGAAGCCCGGTTCCTGATGGGGTGGCCTGGATGCGCTGCCCCGGGGATTTACCACATTCAGGACTGGCTTTTGTGTTGGATGGTCCGGCATATGCCGGACCTGAGGCGGTCGGAGGCACTGCGTGAAGGTCTGGGTTTGCTGCGTCAGGATGAAGAACTGGCCAAAACAGTGATCGCGCTCAGTTCCAGTGAAATGAGCCCCAGTGCTGCGGCAGAGCGATTGTACATTCACCGCAACACCGTGGCGTTTCGTATGCAGCGCCTGAAAGAACAAACCGGCCTGGACCCGTTGCATTGTGAAAGCGACCGGCTGAGACTTCATATTTTGGCGGCACTTCTGCAGATCGATCGGGAGAATGTGGAGGCAGACACATGATCAAGGGTGTGCTGGCGGTTTTGGCCGCCTCGGTGGCGTACGGCATTATGCCGGTGTTTTCCAAGACGGCGATGGCACAGGGAATGAATGCGGAAAGCGTGGTGTTTTTTCGGTTTCTTTTTTCATCCGCATTTGCGCTGTTGTTTTTAATCAAGCGTTCCAATCGACGTTATGTGACGCGTCGGCAACTGTGGCACCTTCTTGTGTTTGGAATTCTCGGCTTTGGCATGACCATTAATCTGCTCACATTTTCGTATCAGTACATTCCCACCGGTTTGGCCACCATGTTTCACTTCGCTTATCCGCTGGTGATTCTGGCGGTCATGGCGGTACTGTACCACGAAAAAATTACACGTTATAAGGTGGCTGCCGTGGCGGTCGCACTGGCGGGCGTGGCTCTTCTGGCTGATTTTTCCCAAGGGCTTGCACTGCCGGGCGTTCTGCTGGCACTGGGTTCTGCCGTCACGTATGCTGCGTTTGTGATCGCAGGGCGCAAAAGCAGTTTTGCAATTCTGCCGCCCATGGAAGTCATCTTTTTTGTCAGCGCGTTTTCCACACTGATTTTTGGCGCCAAAAGTCTGTTGTTGGGCCAGCTGCAGGCACCGCCCAACGGGACGGCGTTTGTTTGTCTGATCATCATTTCGGTTGTGTGTACGATTTTTGCTTTGGCAATGCTCACTTACGGCATTCGCACTCTTGGGGCATCCACCGCTTCTGTGCTCAATATGCTGGAACCGGTGGTCAGCGTAGTGGCAGGCGTTCTGGCATTCGCGGAACCTTTGAATATTCGAACGATGGCCGGATGCGCGGCCATCATAGCGGCTTCAATTTTGATCGTATTGGGAGAACGCAGCGCACAGCGTGCGGATCTCAAGCAATGAAAGGAGAAGAAAAATGGAATTCTATTCTTGCGATACAATGGTGGCGCTGGGAAACAGCACCCGTTCCGGAAACATTCTGTTTGCAAAAAACAGTGATCGGCCCGTAAACGAGGCGCAGCCGCTGGTACTTTTTGAAGCAGCGGACCATGCGCCGGGCGAAGAGCTGAAATGCACCTACATCACCATTCCGCAGGTGGAGCACACCTATCGTGTCATGGGTTCGCAGCCCTATTGGCTTTGGGGCTTTGAACATGGCATGAACGAACACAAAGTGGTCATCGGCAACGAGGCGGTCTGGTCCAAAGAAGAGGAAGAGACGGAGAACGGCCTGATCGGCATGGACTTGCTTCGACTGGGCCTGGAGCGCGGGAAAACAGCGTATGAAGCCATGCACGTCATCATTTCGCTGCTGGAAAAATACGGCCAGGGCGGCAATGCGGCTGTGGGCAAAGTGTTCCACTATCATAATGCGTTCCTGATCGCGGACCCGACCGAGGCGTGGGTTCTGGACACCGTCAACCGCCGCTGGGTGGCGCGCCGTGTGCAGGATGTGGCGGGTATTTCCAACTGCTACAGCACCACCACGCAGTGGGACGAGGCCAGCCCCGATCTGCAGGAACACGCTTATGAGATGGGCTGGTACCCCCGGGAGCTGCCTTTTAACTTTGCGCAGGCCTACAGCGCCATGTCCATCAAGCACCGGGCGGCGCATCCCCGCTGGATGCGTCTCAATAAGCTGCTGAATCAGGCCAAGGGGGACATTACCCGCGAGACGCTTCAGAAGATTCAGCGGGATCATTTTGAAGGCGAATTGATCGAGCCGCGGTTCAGCCCGGCGGATGGTCTGCATGTGTCCATCTGTATGCACAGCATCGACCCGGATGCCAGCAAAACAGCAGCCGGCGCGGTGGTGGAACTGACGCCCGATAAGCCGCTGGTGTGGTTCAATACACTGTCCAGTCCCTGTGCTTCGGTGTATGTGCCCTGCTATCTGGAGGGCAAACTGCCTGCAAACCTCAGTCATGCGGGCGCGCGTTTCAGCGAAGATTCGCTGTGGTGGAAGTTCGAACGGCTGAACTATAAGATTGAGGAAGATTATCCCCGCTTTATCCGCGTGGTACGTCCGGTGTGGGACAAAATGGAGCAGGAAATGGCGCAGGCAGCCGACCCGTGCCGCTCTGCCCAGGAACTGACCGAGGCCATGGCAAAGGATTGGAGCGCGGTGGAGAATGAGGCGGACCGTCTGTACGCGGCTCTGGAACAGGATGATGGACCGTGCACGCAGCCGCAGCGCATTCCTTATTTGAAAAAAGTGCGCGAAGACGCGGGAATCGAGTAAACGCGGAACATCGCAGGAAAGGGAGCTGCTGCTCGTGAGAAAGTTTATTGTGATTCCGGACTCCTTTAAGGGAACCATGAGTTCCCGCACGATCTGCTCCATTATGGAAGAGGCGATTCTCCGCCGAATTCCCGGCGCACAGGTCGTGTGCGTGCCGGTGGCCGATGGCGGCGAGGGCAGTGTGGAAGCCTTTTTGCAGGCGGTGGGCGGCGAGAAGCGCCACTGTTCGGTGCAGGGCCCTTACGGAGAACCGGCGAACGGGTTCTTCGCCCTTCTTCCGGACGGGACGGCTGTGGTGGAAATGGCGGCGGCGGCCGGCCTGCCTATGGTGGGCGGCGCCCGGAACGCGGAGCGCACCACCACATACGGCGTGGGTCAGCTGATGGCCGCCGCTCTGGATGCCGGTTGTAAAAAACTGGTGGTAGGGTTGGGCGGCAGCGCTACAAACGACGGAGGCTGCGGTGCGGCCGCGGCGTTGGGCGCGGTGTTCCTGGATAAGAATGGAACTTCGTTTGTGCCCGTAGGGCGCACGCTGAAGCAGGTGGATCACATTGATTTGAGAAATTTGCATCCCCGGTTGAAAGAGGTGCCGGTCATTGCCATGTGCGATGTGGATACGCCTTTGTGCGGACCGACAGGCGCAGCGGCGGTGTTTGGCCCGCAGAAAGGCGCGGACCCCGCCATGGTTGCCCGGCTGGATGCAGGCCTGCAGAATCTGGCCGACGTGGTTCGGCGCGATACGGGCAAGGAGATTCTGGATCTGCCCGGCGCCGGTGCGGCCGGCGGAATGGGCGGCGGAATGGCCGCGCTTCTGGGCGCACAGATGCAGATGGGCATCGAGACTGTGCTGGATACCGTGGGCTTCAACGCCATGCTGGACGGAGCGGAAATGGTGTTCACCGGCGAAGGCAAGCTGGACACCCAGTCCCTGCGGGGCAAAGTGGTGCTTGGCGTGGCACACCGGGCGCAGAAAGCGGGCGTGCCGGTGGTGGCGGTGGTCGGCGACATCGGCGATCACATCGAGCAGGTGTATGAGCAGGGGGTCACGGGAGTGTTCAGCATCAACCGTGTGGCGCTGCCCTACGAGGCTATGAAGTCCCGCGCGGCAGACGACCTGCGTCTGACCATGGAAAATCTGCTTCGCTTTTACGACTGCGCCCGGAAAACAGGGCTTGCATAATTTGGACCGATGTGCTATATTATTACAGTACGATAAGTTTTTATGGAAAGAGTGGACCGCAAGGCCCGCTCTTTCCTGTTGTTAGGGCCTTGTTGACAGGAGGTTTTGCATGGCAAAAGAAAAGGTGGGCGGCACGGTGCAGATCGTGGAAGCACTGGTGACGCCTGTGCTGGAGGAATTGGGCCTGCGGCTTTGGGATGTGCGCTTTGAAAAGGAAGGACCGGACTGGTTTCTGCGCGTCTTCATCGACCGGGATACCCCGTTGGATATCGCGGCATGCGAGGCGGCTACCCGGGCCATCAACCCGGTGATCGATCAGGCGGACCCCATTTCACAGAGCTATTATCTGGAGGTGGGCGGCCCCGGCCTTGGCCGCAGACTGACCCGGGATTCGCACTTCGCGGCGAAATGCGGGCAGAAGGTGCTGGCGCATCTCATTCGTGCCAATGAAGCGGGCGAGCGCGAGGTGACCGGCATTCTGCGCGGAAAAGAGGGCACTGTTGTCACTCTGGAGCGGGAGGACGGCACTCTGGCGGCCATCGATACCAAAGACGCAAGTTATTTCAAGCTGTGCGACGACGAGGACCTGTTTTGACCTTCGGTTAAGACAACCAATTATGAGAAGGACGGAGATCGGAAAAATGAACGCAGAATTTTTTGAAGCACTTTCCATGCTGGAGGCGGAGCGCGGCCTGCCTGCGGAATACCTGCTGGAGAAAATCAAGAACGCCATTGTCATCGCAGTCAAAAAAGACTATGACGTTGAGGATGAAAATGTTTCCGTGGAGATCGACCCGGCGACCGGCAAGTTCAACGTGAGCCTGCTGAAACAGGTTGTGGATGAGGTGGAGGACACCCGCACACAGATCAGCCTGGAGGCTGCGCAGGCAAAGCGCAAGACCTACAAACTGGGCGATATGTTCCAGATTCCGCTGAAAACCAAGGACTTCGGACGCATTGCGGCACAGACGGCCAAACATGTGATCCGGCAGGGCCTGAAAGAGGCCGAGCGCAGCCAGATGTACGCGGAAATGCAGTCCAAAGCGCACGAGATCGTTTCTGCGGTGGTCACGAATGTGGATCCGCAGCGCGGCATCGTCACGCTGGAACTGGGCAAGGGCGGCGTTGCCACCCTGCCCCGCAATGAGCAGGTGCCCGGCGAGACCCTGACCGAGGGCCAGCATCTGCAGGTGTATGTGGTGGACGTGGTCGAGTCCGAGCGCGGTCCCCGCATGATGATCAGCCGCACGCACCCCGGCCTTGTGAAACGTATGTTTGAAATGGAAGTGCCCGAGATCTTTGACGGCACCGTGGAGATCAAAGCCATCAGCCGTGAGGCGGGCGCCCGCACCAAAATGGCAGTCTGGTCCAAGGACGAGAACGTGGATCCCGTGGGCGCATGCATCGGCCCCCGCGGTCAGCGTGTGGCCAAGATCGTTGAGGAGCTGGGCGGCGAGAAGATCGACATCGTTCGCTGGAACGAAGACCCGGCCAAGTTTATCAGCGAGGCGCTCAGCCCGGCCGACGTGGTGGGCGTGGAGATTCTGGAAGGTGAGACGCGCGCCTGCCGTGTGACGGTGCCCGATCATCAGCTCAGCCTGGCCATTGGCAATAAGGGCCAGAACGCCCGCCTGACCGCCCGCCTGACCGGCTATAATATCGATATCCGGCCGGAGAGCGGATATTACGGCGAAGAACCGCCTGTGAAAAAGACCGAGGAGTAAATTCTCAGGGGAACAGAGAAGTTCCCGCTCCGTTACAAAGCATTGGAAGGAGACCTGTATGACCCAGAGAAAAATTCCGCTGCGGCGCTGCAATGGCTGCGGCGAATCGAAGCCCAAAAAGGAACTGGTGCGCGTGGTGCGCGCCCAGGACGGAACCGTGTCGCTGGACCTGACCGGCAAGAAACCGGGGCGCGGCGCCTATGTGTGTCCGTCCGCCGCCTGCCTTGCCAAGGCGCGCAAGGCCCGGCGCATCGAGCGGGCGCTGGAGGTCTCCATTCCGGATGAAATTTATGCGGCCATGGAGGCCGAGATCGAAAAAGGGGAGCCGAATGCAGAATAAACTGTTGTTTGCGCTTTCCCTGTGCCGCAAGGCAGGCGCCCTGGTAATGGGGTTTGACGCGGTGAAAGACAGTGTCAATCAGGGAAAAGCGTGCCTGGTGCTTTGCGCCGGCGATCTTTCCCCGGCCACGCGCCAGCGTGTGGTCCGGTTTTGCCAGAACGAAACAGAAACGGCGGATATGCCTCTGACCCAGTTTGAACTTTCCGCCGTCAGCAAAAAGCCTACGGGCGTATTTGCTGTCACCGATGAAAACCTCGCGGTGCTTTGCCGCAAAAACCTAGACGCCTGCGCGGCGCCAGTTAAGGAGGAACGCCCATGATTAAATATAAACTGAGTGATGTTGCCAAGGATTTGAATATCCCCGGCAAAGAATTGCTGGAGATGGTCAGCGAGCTGACCGGCGAGGCGAAGAAACACTCTTCTCTGCTGACGGATGCGGAACTGAACCAGCTGTTTGAAAAGCTGACCACCCAGAATGAAGAGACCAGCCTGGATGCTTACCTGTCCAGCGTGCCGGCGTCCGGCGCTGAAAAAGAGAAAGAGAAGCCGGCGCCTCAGGCGGCGAAGCCGCAGGCCGCCGCAAAACCGCAGGCACCCGCCGCGGCAAAGCCGGAGGCACAGCGTCCGCAGCAGCAGAAAGCCGCGCCTGCCAAGCGCAAAGAGCGCATCCGCATGCCCAAAGAGGAGAAGGCGAACCGCCCCGCGCCCGAAAAGCGCGAAGTGGTCACGGTCACGGTGGATACCCGTGTGTCCGACGTGAACCTGGATAAATTCAACGAAAAATATACCGATCTGGCCAGCACCAAGAACGTGGAGAACCGCCGCAAACCCACGCCGGCCGGCAACAAGCAGAAGTTCGGCAACAAGAAAAACCGCAACCAGCCGTTCCAGAAAAAGCGCGAGACCGAGGCCGAGCGCCTGCAGCGCATCCAGCTGGAAAAGGCCCGCAAAGCGCAGCTCAAGGTTTCCATTCCCGACGAGATCGCGGTGGGCGAACTGGCCACCCGTCTGAAAGTCAATGTGGCGCAGGTCATCAAAAAGCTGATGGGCCTGGGCGTCATGGCCTCCATCAGCGAAGTGATCGATTTCGACACAGCTTCTCTGGTGGCCGAAGAACTGGGCGCCAAGGTGGAGCACGAAGTGCACGTGACCATTGAGGAGCGTCTGTTCGAGGTGGACGAAGACCGCGAGGAGGACCTGCAGGAGCGGCCGCCCGTTGTGGTGGTCATGGGTCACGTTGACCACGGCAAAACCTCTATTCTGGATGCCATCCGCAAGACCCGCGTGACCGCGGGCGAGGCCGGCGGCATCACTCAGCACATCGGCGCTTATCAGGTGGAGAAAAACGGAAAGGTCATCACCTTCCTGGATACCCCGGGCCATGAGGCGTTTACCTCCATGCGCGCCCGCGGTGCCAACCTGACGGATATCGCCGTTCTGGTGGTAGCTGCGGATGACGGCATCATGCCCCAGACCGTCGAGTCCATCAACCATGCCAAAGCGGCGGGTGTTACGGTGATCGTGGCCATCAACAAAATGGATAAACCCACCGCGAATCCCACCCATGTCATGGAGCAGCTGACCCAGTATGAGCTGGTTCCCGAGGAGTGGGGCGGCGACACCATCTGCGTCCCTGTTTCCGCACTGACCGGTCAGGGCATCGAAGATCTGCTGGAGAACATCATTCTGGTAGCGGAAGTCAAAGAGCTGAAGGCCAACCCCAACCGCCGTGCCAAAGGCGCGGTGATCGAGGCGCGCCTGGACAAGGGCCAGGGTCCTGTGGCCACCATTCTGGTTCAGAAGGGCACACTGCATCAGGGCGATATCGTGATCGCCGGAACCGCTGTGGGCCGTGTGCGCGTGATGCGTGATGACCAGGGCCGCAATCTGAAAGAGGCAGGTCCTTCCACGCCTGTGGAGATCACCGGCCTGACCGAAGTACCTGCGGCAGGTGATATTTTCGACGCGGTCGAAGACGAAAAACTGGCCCGTGAGCTGGCGGATCAGCGCGCTGTCGAGGCCAAGGAGAAACAGTTCGCCGCCTATAAGAAAGTTACGCTGGACAATCTGTTCAGCCAGATCGCCGAGGGCGAGCGCAAAGAGCTGGCCATCATTGTGAAGGCCGACGTGCAGGGCTCTGCCGAAGCGGTGAAGCAGTCCCTGGAGAAGCTGTCCAACGGCGAGGTGCGCGTGCGGGTCATCCACGCGGGCGTGGGTGCCATCAACAAATCCGACGTCATGCTGGCCAACGCCGGCAACGCCATCATCATCGGCTTTAACGTCCGTCCCGATCCCATTGCGAAGGAAGAGGCGGCGCAGGCTGAGGTGGAGATGCGCATGTACCGCGTGATCTATGACGCCATCAACGACGTGAACGACGCCATGAAGGGTATGCTGGCTCCGAAATACCGCGAGGTGGAGCTGGGCCGTGCCGAGGTCCGCAACGTGTTCAAAATCTCTTCTGCGGGCACCATTGCGGGCTGCTACGTGCAGGAGGGCAAAATCACCCGTTCCGCCAAGATCCGCCTGGTGCGTGACGGCATCGTCATCACCGAGGACGAGATCGATTCTCTGCGCCGCTTTAAGGACGACGTCAAGGAAGTTGCCGCCGGTTACGAGTGCGGCGTGGGGCTTGAGAAGTTCTCTGACATCAAGGAAGGCGACGTGTTCGAAGCCTTTGTGATGGAAGAGTACCGCGACTGAGCGCGCCCCTTCTCTCAAAGAAAGGAGATCAGCAATGCCACAAAGCAAAAATATGGCTCGGCTGACCGAAGACATGAAGCGTGAGCTGATCAGCGTTATCGGCCAGATGAAGGATCCTCGGGTCCAGGGCTTTTTGACGGTGATGCGTGTGGAAGTGGCGCCGGATCTGTCCAGTGCCAAGGTGTATGTCAGCAAAATGGGGGCGGATGACGCCACCGAGCAGGCCGTCAAGGCGCTGAACCGCGCGGCCGGACATGTGCGCAGCGAAGTGGCCGCGCACATGCACATCCGCAAAGCGCCCGAATTCCGCTTCTTTGCGGATGACGGGGCCAAGTATGCCACCCACATCAATGAACTGATCGCGGGACTGAAGCGCGAAGAGTGACCCGAAGGGTAAAAGAGGAGAAATTATGAGTGAGATTTTGGACCTGGTGACCGTCATCAGCCGTCTTTTGAAAGCAGAGAACATCTTGCTTCTTTGCCATAAAAATCCTGACGGCGACACCATTGGCAGCGCAGCGGCGCTGTATCATGTGCTCAAGGGCTTGGGCAAGACCGTGGCGGTCACCTGTTCGGACGAGATCCCCGCACGCTACGATTATATGGAGATCGGCATGTACGACGGCTCTTTTGAGCCGCGCTACATTGTTGCCGTGGACGTGGCGGGCATCCAGCTGTTCGGCGATCCGGTTTCCCAGTATGCGGACCGGGTGGATCTGTGCATTGACCATCACCCCTCCAACGGCGGCTATGCCGACGCCATGCTGCTGGACGGCGAGGCGGCAGCCACAGCCGAACTTTTGTACAGTTTGTTTGAATCCATGGATGTTTCCATCACGCCGCTGATTGCCAACTGCCTGTACACAGGCCTGGCCACAGACACAGGCTGCTTCAAATTTGCCAATACAACGGCAAAAACACATCTGGTGGCGGCCCGTCTGATCGAGGCGGGGGCGGATCTGGTCAAACTCAACAACATTTTGTTCGAGAGCAAATCCCGCAGCCGTCTGGAGATCGAGCGCATTGCGCTGGAGAGCCTGGAGTATCATTTTGACGGCGCCTGCGCCATCATCAGCCTGACCAAGGAGCAGATCGAGCGCACCGGCGTGGAACCGCTGGATCTGGAAGGCATCACCAGCCTTCCCCGCATGATCGAGGGCGTCCGCGTGGGCATTACGCTGCGTCAGCAGCCCACCGGAAGCTACAAAGTCAGCGTGCGCACCGAAGTGGGTGTGGACGCGGCGCAGATCTGTGCGCATCTGGGCGGCGGCGGCCACAAACAGGCGGCCGGCTGCGAGATTCTGGGCAGTATGGAAAATGCAAAGGCGGCGCTGCTGTCAGAAGTGGAGCGTGCTCTGTGCAAGGAATCCTGATTGTGGACAAGCCCGCGGGCTTCACGTCCTTTGACGTGGTGGCCAAACTGCGCGGCATTTGCAAAACAAGAAAAATTGGCCACAGCGGCACACTGGACCCCATGGCGACCGGTGTGCTGCCTGTGTTTATCGGCGGCGCGGCCAAAGCCGTAGATATGCAGCAGAACACCGACAAAGCCTATGATGCGGTGATGCTGCTGGGCCGCCGTACGGACACCGGTGACGTCACCGGTGAGACGCTGGAAGAGGCACCTCTTCCGCCGAATCTGGATGAGGCGGCGGTGCGGCGGGTGCTGGACCGCTTTTTGGGTCCGCAGATGCAGCTTCCGCCCATGTATTCAGCCGTGAAGATCAATGGGCAGCCGCTGTACAAGGCGGCCCGGCGCGGCGAAACGGTAGAGCGCAAGCCGCGCCCGGTGACCATCCATTCCCTGACGCTGACCGGCCGCGTGTCGGAGCGGGAATACGCGCTGCATGTCGCCTGCGGAAAAGGCACCTATGTGCGCACGCTGGTGGAGGACATTGGCACGGCGCTGGGTGTTCCCGCCACGCTGGCCGCGCTGCGCCGCACCCAGGCAGGCCCCTATACGCAGGAGCAGGCGGTGGGTTTTGAGCAGATTCAGCAGGCGCGGGACGAGGGGCGCCTGGAACAGCTTCTTCTGAGCGTGGAAACCGTGTTTGCACATTTGCCGGTCTGGCAGGTGGACGAAACGGGAGAAAAGCGCCTGCGCAACGGCGCGCCCGTGTATCGGTGCGCCGCGGCGGATGGACTGGTCCGTCTGCAGCGGGACGGCGCTTTTCTGGGCGTTGGCCGGGTAAAGAACGGCACGCTTCACACGGAAAAATTGTTTGTGGAAAGGGAGTAAGGGCGGTTGCAGCGATTTACCGAGCTTGGCAAAATGGAATACGGCGCGGGCAGTGCTGTGGCGCTGGGGTACTTTGACGGCGTCCATCTGGGACACCGGGCAGTGCTGAGCGAAGCTGTGTCCTGTGCCCGCAGCCGGGGGCTGACCGCTGCGGCGTTTACCTTCTCCCTGCCGGTTTCCGGCGGGTTCAAGGGCCGCCGCATTCTCACCGGGGAAGAAAAGCGGCGCCGCATTGCCTCTTTGGGTGTGGAGCTGTACCTGTGCCCTCCTTTTGAGCAGTTCCGGGTCCTGTCGCCCCGTCAGTTTGTGGACGAGGTGCTGCTGCGGGACCTGGGGGCGCGGGCCGTGTTCTGCGGGGACAACTTCACCTTCGGCAAGGACAAGGCGGGCAACGTGGAAGTGCTGCGCCGGCTTTGCGCGGAGCGTTCCATCGAAGTGCATGTGGTGCCCATGGCACAGTACCAGGGGCAAACGGTTTCTTCCACCCGCATCCGGGCCTGCCTTTCCCAGGGGGAAATGGAGCCGGTCAATGACATGCTGGGTCAGCCCTACAGCCTGCGCCGCAGTGTGCAGCGGGGGCAGGGCCTGGGGCATACACTGGGGTTCCCCACCATCAACCTCACCTATCCCGAGGGACTTTTGATCCCCCGAAGCGGCGTTTATGTCACACAGGTCACCCTGTCTGACGGCACCCGGCACCCGGGGGCCACGGGGCTGGGCAGCCGCCCCACCGTCAGCGACGAGGATAAAATCACCTGTGAGACGTTTCTGCCGGGCTTTTCCGGCGATATTTACGGCGACGAGGTGACGGTTTCTTTTTACAAATACTTATGGCCCACCGAGAAGTTTGAAAGCGTGAACGATTTGGCCGCCATGGTGCGCCGGGCCGCCCGGGCTTCGCTGGATTATTTTCAAAAACAGTCCCTGTGAAATGGCGTTTTCAGCTTGATTTTTTTGCAGTGCGTGTGGTATACTATATAAGCTGCCGTACTGCGGCATACCCGGGCTTGGTGGCCGGCATATCCTCGCTTGGTACCGACACTGGGCTTTGGGCACATTCATTTTGAAAAAGAGGAGTTATTGAAATGGAAAACAAACAGACCATCATCGAGTCCGCCCGCGTTCATGAGAACGACACTGGTTCTCCTGAGGTTCAGGTCGCGCTGCTGACCGCGCGCATCAACCACCTGAACGAGCACCTGAAGGACAACAAAAACGATCACCACAGCCGCCGCGGCCTGCTGAAAATGGTCGGCCGTCGCCGCAACCTGCTGGCCTACCTGAAGAAAAAGGACATCGAGCGTTATCGTGCCCTGATCGCAAAACTCGGCCTGCGTAAATAAGAACATTTTAACCGAAGGCAGACGGGCTCAGCCCTCTGCCTTTCGGTGTATTTTGTTCGCATTCAACGGGAAGGTTGTTAGCAATAAATCGAACGCGTGTCTTCTGCGCCGACGCGGGCTGGATTTGTTGCTAAAGCCTCCCTTGAAAATAAATCAAATTGCTTTGATAAGGAGGCAACATTATGGCATTGGAATTCTCCTCCAAGAAAGAGACATTCCCCCATTACCGCAAGTTCGAAACCGAACTGGCCGGCCGTCCCTTCATTGTGGAAACCGGCAAAATGTGCGGCCTGTCCAACGGCAGCTGCATGATCAGCTATGGTGACACCCGTGTGCTGTGCAACGTCACTATGTCTGAAAAACCCCGTGAAGGCGTTGATTTCTTCCCGCTTTCCGTGGACTTTGAAGAGAAACTGTACGCAGTGGGCCGCATCCCCGGCAGCTTTATGCGCCGCGAAGGCCGCCCCGGTGAAAAGGCGATCCTGACCTCCCGTGTGGTGGACCGCCCCATCCGTCCGCTGTTCCCCAAGGATATGCGCAATGACGTGTCTGTGGTCATGACCGTTATGAGCGTGGACCAGGACTGCAGCCCTGAGATCGCCGGCATGATCGGTACGTCCATCGCCATTTCCATCTCCGACATTCCCTGGAAAGGCCCCATCGCGGGTGTTTACATGGGTCTGGTGGACAACGAGCTGGTGGTCAACCCCACCGAGGCGCAGCGCGAGAAAAGCGACCTGCAGCTGACCGTTGCCGCCAGCATGGAGAAGATCGTCATGATCGAGGCGGGCGCCAACGAAGTGGACGAGCGCACCATGCTGAACGCCATCAAAGCCGCTCACGTGGAGATCAAAAAGATGATCGAGTTCATCAACTCCATCGTGGCCGAGATCGGCAAACCCAAGAAAGAGTTCCAGTCCATGGAGCTGGATCACGACCTGTTCGAAGCTGTGAAGGCTGAGTTCCTGGATGACTTCAAAGCCGCCATGGACACCGATGACAAAAACGTCCGCGACATGCGCCTGCTGCCCATCCGTGACCGCATTTCCGAGAAATACGGCGAGGAGTGGGGCGAGGCCACCGTCGAAGAGATCATGTACAAAATGCAGAAGTTCGTGGTTCGCCGCTGGCTTCTGGACGAGGGCAAGCGCGTGGACGGCCGTGGCATCAACGAGATCCGTCCGCTGGCCGCCGAAGTTGGCCTGCTGCCCCGTGTACACGGTTCCGGCATGTTTACCCGCGGCCAGACGCAGGTCCTGACCACCTGCACGCTGTCCAGCCTGCGTGACGCGCAGATCATGGACGATCTGTCCACGGAGGAGACCAAGCGTTACATTCACCACTACAACTTCCCGCCTTATTCTGTGGGCGAGGCCCGTGCGCCCCGCAGCCCCGGCCGCCGCGAGATCGGTCACGGCGCTTTGGCTGAGCGCGCTCTGCTGCCCATGATTCCTTCCACTGAGGAGTTCCCGTACGCGCTGCGTCTGGTTTCTGAGGTGCTTTCTTCCAACGGTTCCACCAGCCAGGCGTCCATCTGCGGCTCCACGCTGGCCCTGATGGATGCGGGCGTTCCCATCAAGGAGCCCGTGGCCGGCATTTCCTGCGGCCTCATCACCGAGGGCGAGCGCTGGATGACCATGCTGGACATTCAGGGCGTGGAAGACTTCCACGGCGACATGGACTTCAAGGTCGGCGGTACCAAGAACGGCATCACTGCCATTCAGATGGACATCAAAGTGGATGGCCTGACCTATGAGATCATCGAGGAAGCGTTTGAAAAGTGCCGCAAAGGCCGCCTGTATATCCTGAACGAGATCATGCTGCCGGTCATTCCGGCGCCTCGTGCGGAGCTGTCCAAGTATGCGCCCAAGATGCTGAGCCTCAAGATCGACGTGGATAAGATCAAAGACGTCATCGGCAAGGGCGGCAAGGTCATTCAGGAGATCTGCGCCAACTGCAACTGCAAGATTGACGTGGAAGAGGACGGCAGCGTCTTCATCAGCGCCATCAACCAGGAAGACGGCGAGCGCGCATTGCACACCATCAAGACCATTGTGGAAGACCCCGAGATCGGTGCCATCTACAAAGGCCGTGTGACCCGTTTGATGACCTTCGGTGCGTTTGTGGAGATCGCGCCGGGCAAAGAAGGTCTGGTCCACATTTCCAAGCTGGATACCAAGCGCGTGGAAAAAGTGGAAGACGTGGTCGCTGTGGGCGACGAGCTGCTGGTTAAGGTCACCGAGATCGATCAGCAGGGCCGCATCAACCTGTCCCGCAAAGACGCTTTGGCGGATCTGGCTGCCAAACAGGGCAAATAAATCGAACTCGTTTTGTTCAAGACCGTGCCGAAAGGCACGGTCTTTTTTGCGGTCTAATTCGGGTCAAATTTTCAATTTGATCAAAATTTGTCTATTTATAGTGGGGAATGTATCGTTTTAAATAAGGATATCCCACTGGGCACTAGTTGACAGAATTTTACAGGATTGGTAGCCTATACTTTATAAAGAACGCAGAATGGCTTCGGCTCATGCCGGAGTGATTTTTGTCAAAGGAGGGAGATCGACGTGCCATCTCAGCCAAGAGAAACGCTGGAGCGTTTTTTTGATGCGTACCTGACGCAGCGTGATTTGGAAAAAAGTCTTTCCTTCCTGACAGAGGACGTTTACAGCCTGGGAACCGGAGAGCATGAGATCGCCGCCGACAAGCAGGCGCTGGCGGTGCTGATGCGTGAGGAGTTTCATGAAAGTTCCGAACCCGTCAAATATGAGCTTTTGAATTACCGTGAGAAAAGCCTCACGCCGGATGTGTGCGCCAGCTTCTGTTTGGTGGACCTGGATACCTCCGATGGAGCAGGTGGCCGTCTGCAGTTCCAAACGCGTCTGACCGTTGGCTTTGTGCGGCGGGACGGAGACTGGAAAATCGGCAGCATTCATATGTCGGCGCCCTCCATTCACCAGCCGGAACGAGAATTCCTTCCGCTGAATTACGGCCGGCAGGACGTTGTTCATATGCAGGAAAGCTCCCAGAAGAAACTGCTGAAGCTGATGAGCGACGTCATTCCGGGCGGCATCATGGGCGGATACATGGAAGACGGGTTCCCGCTGTACGTGATCAACGACGAACTGCTGGGCTATATGGGATATACCTATCGGGAACTGATGGAAGATACCGGCGGCAAGATGGCAAAAATCATTCACCCGGATGATCTTCCGCTGGTGGAAAAACAGGTTTGGAGTGGTTTCCGCGGCCCGGGAGAGTATCAGGTGCAGTACCGGATGCGCCGCAAAAATGGAACGTATCTGTGGGTGTATGACAAGGGGCGCTTTATCACCACCGAGGACGGCCGCGCCGCAATGATCAGCATCATTATGGATATTTCTACTTCCATTGAACTGCAAAAGCGGCTGACCAAAGAGGCCACGGTGGATGCGTTGACCCATCTGCTCAACCGGCGCGAGGCAGTTCGCCGGTTGGAAATGGACGATGGAAAGGGCGCTTTGATGCTGATCGATATCGATGACTTCAAGCAGCTCAATGACCATTTGGGCCATCAGGTAGGGGACAGCGTCCTGGTGGAACTGGGCAAGATCCTGAAAGAAAATGTGCGTGAAAATGACGTTGCCGCACGTTTTGGCGGCGATGAGTTCCTGGTGTATCTCAGCCATACGGATTCGGAGTCCATTGCACGGCATAAGGCGGAACTGTTCTGCCAGCTGTTTGCCCGGCGGACCAGCCAGCTGTATGGCAAGCTGGGCCCGACGCTGAGCATCGGCGTTGTTTGCAGCAGCGAAAAAATGCCTTTCGAAACGTGGTACGCGCGGGTCGACCGCGCCATGTACACGGCCAAGCGCAGCGGAAAGAGCCGCGTTCATGTAGATGTGATCAAATAAAAAACATCCGTGTTTTCAAAAGAAAATACGGATGTTTTTTTGTAACTTCCGATTGACGCGGCGCTGAATACATATTATACTAAATAAGTATAATATGTGAATGGAGAGATCGCCATGGACCGCACGATCATCAAGCGCAACGGAGACCGGCAGGCCTATACGCCGGAAAAGATTATTACCGCTATGAGCAAGGCTTTCACCGATACCCGGACGCCTGTGGAGCGGGTGCGTCTGGAACAGCTGCTCCGGCGGGTGGAGGAACATCTTTCATCCCGCCCCCAGGAGTGGAGCGTGGAAGAGATTCAGGATGTGGTGGAGCGCGTTCTGATGGAGGAAGGTCACTACAGTGAGGCCAAAAGCTATATTTTGTACCGGAATCAGCGCACACATCTGCGGGCGCTTCGCTCGCAGATCGCAGCGTCCGCGCTGTGTCCTGCACTGGAGCCGGTCCTGGCCGCTATTCAGAAAGATTATGGCGAACAGTGCGACCTGGGCGCGCTGCAGGCGAAGTTTGCGGGGTTCTGCAAGCCGGGCATGGAGCAGGCGCAGCTTTTGGAGGCTTTGACCAAGGCCGCGGTGGAAATGACCAGCCCGGAAGCTCCTTCCTGGGATTATGTGGCGGCTCGGCTGCTTCGCTTTTCCTTTGGCCTCGGTCTGGAGCAGGAACTGGAGCGGCGGGGTGTTTCCAGCTTCTACGAAAAGCTGCGCTATCTGACGGAAAAAGGTTTGTACGGGGAATACATTCTCAGCGGTTACAGCCGGCAGGAACTGGAGCAGGCAGCGTCCTTTCTGGATGACAGCCGGGACCG
Organism: Owariibacterium komagatae; assembly: GCF_045865535.1. Classification (GTDB taxonomy): domain Bacteria; phylum Bacillota; class Clostridia; order Oscillospirales; family Ruminococcaceae; genus Ruthenibacterium; species Ruthenibacterium komagatae. The sequence continues at coordinate 1,300,675 of NZ_AP031406.1, read as the reverse complement.
GCTGTTCACCTATGCCGGACTGGACCTTCTTTTGAACCGCTACGTCATCCGTTCCCGCAGCCACGTCCGGTTGGAAACGCCGCAGGAGATGTACCTCGGCATTGCGCTGCATCTGGCGCTTTTGGAGAAAAACGACCGCCTGAACTGGGTGAAAAAATTCTATGACATGCTCAGCCTGCAGCAGGTGAGCATGGCCACGCCCACCCTGTCCAACGCCCGCAAGCCATACCATCAGCTCTCCAGCTGTTTCATCGATGTAGTGCCCGACAGTCTCACGGGAATTTACCGCTCTATCGATAACTTTGCGCAGGTCAGCAAATTCGGCGGCGGCATGGGTTTGTATTTCGGCAAGGTGCGCGCCACCGGCGGCAGCATCCGAGGTTTTGAGGGAGCGGCCGGCGGCGTGATCCGGTGGATCCGTCTGGTCAACGACACGGCGGTGGCAGTGGATCAGCTGGGGATGCGCCAGGGAGCGGTCGCTGTGTATCTGGATGCCTGGCACAAAGATCTGCCCGAGTTTTTGCAGCTGCGCACCAACAACGGCGATGACCGCATGAAAGCGCATGACGTGTTTCCGGCGGTGTGCTATCCCGATTTGTTCTGGAAACTGGCCAAAGAGAATCTGGACGCGGAATGGGCGCTGATGTGCCCCCATGAAATTTTGACGGTGAAGGGGTATGCGCTGGAAGATTACTGGGGCGAAGAATGGGAGCGGCGGTACCGCGATTGCGTGGCGGATCCCCGCATCTCCAAACGCATGGTCACGGTCAAGCAAATTGTGCGCCTTGTGCTGAAAAGCGCGGTGGAAACCGGAACGCCCTTCACCTTCAACCGGGACCTTGTCAACCGCATGAATCCCAACGGCCATAAGGGAATGATTTACTGTTCCAATCTGTGCACGGAGATCGCTCAGAACATGGCTCCCATCGAAGAGGTCAGCCAGACGGTGGAAACCGAGCACGGAGACACCGTAGTGGTCACCCGCACCCGCCCGGGCGAATTTGTGGTGTGCAATCTGGCCAGCCTTTGCCTGGGCAATTTGCCGGTGGAAGATGACCAGGCGCTGAGCAGTGTGGTCACTGCGGCAGTGCGTGCGCTGGACAATGTGATCGATTTGAATTTCTATCCGCTGCCCTACGCCAAACTTACCAACCGGCGCTATCGCAGCATTGGTCTGGGTGTGTCCGGATATCATCACATGCTGGCCAAACATAAGCTGCGCTGGGAGAGCCAGGAGCATCTGGAATTTGTGGACGATTTGTTTGAACGCATCAACCGTGCGGCCATTGCGGCCAGCAGCTCCATTGCGGCGGAAAAGGGCAGCTATGGATTCTTCGAGGGAAGCGACTGGCAGACCGGTGCCTATTTTGAAAAGCGGGGCTACACCTCGCCCCAGTGGCGGGAACTGGCTGCCCGTGTGGCCCGGCAGGGCATGCGCAATGCCTATCTGCTGGCGGTGGCGCCCACGTCTTCCACCAGCATCCTTTCGGGAACCACGGCAGGTATCGACCCCATTATGAAGCGCTTCTTCCTGGAGGAGAAAAAAGGCAGCATGCTGCCGCGCATTGCACCGCAGCTGTCCATGGAGACCTATTGGTACTACAAGGCGGCGCACCAGATGGACCAAAGCTGGAGCGTGCGCGCCTGCGGCGTGCGCCAGCGCCACATCGATCAGGCCCAGAGTATGAATCTGTATATCACCAACGACTACACGCTGCGCAAAGTGCTGAATCTGTATGTGCAGGCATGGGAAAACGGCGTGAAAACCATTTATTATGTGCGTTCCAAATCGCTGGAGGTGGAAGAGTGCGAAAGCTGCTCTTCCTGATGGAAAGGAGAGAAAAAGATGGCTCATCTTGTGAAAAAACCGCTGTTTAACCCGGGCGGCGACACCGACGTGCGCCTGCGCCGCATGATCGGGGGAAACACCACCAACCTGAACGATTTCAACAATTTGAAATATCCGTGGGTCAGCGACTGGTACCGGCAGGCAATGAACAATTTCTGGATCCCGGAAGAGATCAATCTGGCGCAGGACGTCAAGGACTATCCCAATCTGTCCCAGGCAGAGCGCACTGCCTATGACAAGATCCTCAGTTTTCTGGTCTTTCTGGATTCTATTCAAACGGCCAATCTGCCCAACATCGGGGAGTATATCACCGCCAACGAGGTGAACCTGTGTCTGTCCATTCAGGCCTTTCAGGAGTGCGTGCACAGCCAAAGCTACAGCTATATGCTGGACACCATCTGCAGCCCCACACAGCGGGATGAGATTCTGTACCAGTGGAAAACAGACGAGCACCTGTTGCGGCGCAATACGTTCATCGGAGATCTGTACAATGAGTTTCAGGAAAAGCGCGATCCGGTGACGCTGCTGCGGGTGCTGATGGCCAACTTCATTTTGGAAGGCGTCTATTTTTACTCGGGCTTCATGTTCTTTTACAATTTGTCCCGCAACGGAAAAATGCCCGGTTCCGCGCAGGAGATCCGCTACATCAATCGGGATGAAAACACGCATTTGTGGCTGTTCCGCAGCATTTTGCTGGAACTTCAGAAAGAGCAGCCCGAACTGTTCAGCCCGGAAAATGTGGAGATGCTGCGGCAGATGCTGGAAGAGGGCGTCCGGCAGGAGATCGCCTGGGGCCACTACGTCATCGGGGATGCAGTGCCCGGCCTCACAAGCCGTATGGTCACGGACTACATCCGCTACCTGGGCAATCTGCGCTGGTCCAGCCTGGGCTTTGGCACGCTGTTTGAAGGCTGCGAGCGCGAGCCTGCGGATATGGTGTGGGTCAGCCAGTATTCCAATGCCAACATGGTCAAAACCGACTTTTTTGAGGCCAAGAGCACCGCTTATGCCAAAAGCACGGCGCTGGTGGACGACCTGTAAACAAAATGCACTGTGAGCCGTGAATTTCAGCCGAAAATGTGCTACAATAAAACAAGAATCATACGCTGCAAAAGAAGGTAGAAATCACATGGCAAAGACAGGGCTTGTTCTGGAAGGCGGCGGCATGCGCGGCGTGTTCACTGCCGGTGTGCTGGACTTTTTTCTGGAAAAAGGGCTGACGTTTGATAACATTTACGCGGTTTCGGCAGGTGCGTGCCATGCCTGCAGTTATATTGCAGGGCAGAAGGGACGAGCTTTGCGGGTGGCCGTGAATTATCTGGATGACCCGCGCTACTGCGGCATGCGCAGCTTTTTGAAAACCGGCGACTTTTTCGGCGTCAAATTCTGCTACGACACCATTCCAAACCGCCTGGACCCCATGGACTACGCGGCGGCACTGCGTTACCCCGGCCATTTTTATGCGGTGGTCACCAATTGCCGCACCGGCAAAGCGGAATACATCGAGTCCCGGGATATGAAAAAGAACATCAGCGCCATTCGCGCCTCGGCTTCCCTGCCGCTGCTGTCCCGCATGGTCCCCATCGACGGGCAGAACTATCTGGACGGCGGCGTGGCGGACTCCATTCCCCTGAGCAAAAGCATGGCCGACGGCAATGAAAAACACGTTCTGATCCTGACGCAGATGGCCAGCTATCGCAAACAGCCCAACCGGATGATGCCGGCGATCCGGGCTCGGTACCGCCGCTGGCCCAGACTGGTGCAGGCGCTGGGTGACCGCCATATACGCTACAACCGCACGCTGGAACAGGTGGCCCGGCAGGAGGCGGCGGGAAATGCCTTCGTCCTTCGGCCACAGAAACCCAGCGGCATCGGCCGCATTGAAAAAGATCCGCAGAAGCTGCGCGCCCTGTATCAGGCGGGCTATGAAGAGGCAAAGCGGCGCTGGCCGGAACTGGAACGCTTTTTGAACGAATGAAACGATGTGCGGAACGGCACAAAAAAGGCAGACTCTCACATTGCGGGAGAGTCTGCCTTTTTCATCGGTCTTATTTGTAGCGGGGTTTGGGACGGTAGAATTCAAAAATCACTGCGTCGTTTTCCAGTTCTTTGGCCACAATGTCGTTCTGCGGGCGCACCGTCCAGCACACACGCACAGCGCCCATGGCCTCCGCCAGACGTTCCAGCACTGGTTTGCGGCCGGGCCCATAGGCGATGAACTGGGGCCGCGCAATGACATTGCCCAGGGTGCAGCCCAGGCAGAAGCGTTTGAACGGGGACAGATTTTCATAGCTTTTGGGTTCGTCCGCCAGCTGGCCCCGGAAAATATCAGGTGCGTTGCGGCGGAACCAGGCAACGATCCGCGGGTCAAAGCTTTCCACACAGAAGGCGGCACCCGGATACCGGCGCTGATAATCGCGCATCAGCGCCAGCCCCTTTTCGCAGAGTTCGTTGTTTCGGGGGCCGGTCTTCAGTTCAATGATCATGGGCTGGCGGCCCTGTACGACTTCGAATACCTCGGTCAGAAGGGGAAGCGTCTCCTGCGTGCCGCACAAATGCATCTGCCGCAGCTCATCAAAGGTGAACGCGTCCACCCGTCCGTGTACACCGCATACGCGGTCCAGGGTGTCGTCGTGAAAAACCATCACCTGGCCGTCTTTGGAAAGCTGAATGTCCAGCTCCATGCCGTATCCGGCCTCCACTGCGGCCCGAAAGGCGGGCAGACTGTTTTCCGGTACGGTTTTATCCTCGCTGTGTAGTCCGCGGTGCGCATGGTTGACGCCCAGAAACGGCAGCTGCTGGCCGGCTTTGCAACGGCCGGGCCGCAGCAGTACCCATAATAGAGTGACGATCACGCCAATGATCCAAACGATCCACTCCAACATTGTCCATCTCGCTTTCCTTTGTCGCTGTTGTTCATTGTAACGCGCCGGGCACGCCGCGTCAAACCGAAACAGGTGCTTTTTCGGAAATTCGAGACAAAATTTTCACAAATTGGACATATCGCTTCGGTATTATGATATCATAACCGCAGAATGGCATAGAAGAAGGGGGACGGAGATTGAGATGCCGAAAATTTTGATTGTGGATGACGAGCCGCGTATCCGGGAACTCATTCGGGAGCATTTGCAGTATGCAGGCTTTGAGTGTGAAGAGGCGACGGACGGCTCGGCCGCGCTGGCAAGCCTGAGCGTGGGCGGCGTGGACCTGGTCATTCTGGATATCATGATGCCGTTTGTAGACGGTATGACCTGCTTGAAGGAGATGCGCAAGCGCAAGATCATGACCCCGGTAATCATGCTGACCGCCCGGGGCGAAGAGTACGATAAACTGGCGGGCCTGGAAAATGGCGCCGATGATTACGTGGTCAAACCCTTCAGCCCGCGGGAACTGGTGGCCCGGGTGAAAGTGGTTCTGGCGCGCGCTATGCCCAAAGATCAGGAGACCGGCACCAGTTATGTGTTTGGGGATCTTGTGATCGACACCGCCTCGCACAGCGTGCGCATCGGAGGCGAGGAAGCGCCGCTGACGCCGAAGGAATTCGATCTGCTGGTGTTCCTTGTGTCCAATAAGGGCATCGCCCTTTCCCGGGAGAAAATTTTGCAGAAGGTGTGGAACTACGACTATTACGGCGAGGACCGCACCGTGGATACGCACATCAAGATGCTGCGCGGCCACTTGGGCAAATACCGCGAGAACATCGTGACAGTGTGGGGCGTGGGCTATAAATTTGACCCGGAGGTCAAAGAGGGATGAAAATCAAAGGGCTGAGTACCATCCGTCAGAAACTGATGGTGTTTGTGGTGCTTTTGTGCGGGGTCCTGCTGGGGCTTGTGTGGCTTTTAAACGTCTGGCTGCTGGAGCCGTTTTACACCCACAAGGTGCATACGGATCTGCAGCGCACAGCAGATGCCTTTTCGCTTTTGATCCAGAAATATGAGACGCTGGAGGACCCGAGCCAGCCCAATGGAATCAGCCCGGACTTTTACAGCGCTGTTCAGCAGCCGGAATATACCACGATGCTGCTGGGAAAATGCATTGAAATCGCGGATGCCAACTACAACTGCCTTTTGGGCAATCACGCGCTGTCCAGTGGGCAGTGCCTTCTGCATCCGGCCCGTACGACGCTGTTCGGCGATACGGGCCTGCCGTCCTGGAACAATAAAAACGTGCTGGCCTACCGGGCCCAGACGCTGGCCGACGGCGATATGTATTTCACGCTGAACGGGCAGAACGGCATGCGCCAGATGGTGGTCTGCAAGAATGTGGCGGACCGTTATACGGTGATCGTTTCCACAGACCTGGAACGCATCGGGCAGGCCGGCGAGGTGATTGGCCAGCAGGTTCCGCTCATCGCGGCGGTCCTTCTGGCAGTGAGCATTCTGGGGGCCTACCTGTTCAGCAAGTGGTTTACAAAACCCATTACCGAACTGTCCCATGCCGCCCGGGAGGTGGCCAAGGGCAACTATCAGGTTCGTGTGCGCGAACCGGAAAATGCTGATGAGCTGGGGCAGCTTGCACGGGACTTCAATACCATGGCCGCCGAAGTGGGCCGCACGTCGGAGCTGCAGCGAGACCTGATCGCCAACGTCAGCCATGACTTGCGCACGCCGCTGACGCTGATCAAAGGCTATGCCGAGACCGTGCGTGATTTGACCGGCGACGACAAGCAGAAACGCACCGATCAGCTGGACGTGATCGTGGATGAGACCGACCGCCTCAGCGGGCTTGTGAACAGCGTGATGGAGCTGTCCAAGTATTCCTCCGGCACCATGAAAATGGAACCGGTGCGCTTTGATCTGGCGCAGCTGTGTGACGAAGTGGCCGATCGCTACCGCAATGTATGCGAGCAGAACGGGTACCATCTGGATGTGCAGACCGACCAGGTCTGCATGGTCAAAGCGGACCCGGACAGCATGAGCCGGGCCATCCACAACCTTTTGTCCAATGCCATCCACCACATCGGCGAAGACGGATATGTGGCATTGCATGTGAAGCCGCAGGCAGACGGAAGCACGCGGGTGGAGATCATTGACCACGGCGCAGGCATCTCCAAAGAAGATCTTCCCTATATTTTCGATAAATATTACCGTTCCCGCGCGGATGCGGGAAAAGTGGGCACCGGTTTGGGTCTGTCCATCACAAAGGCCATTCTCATCAGCCATGGCTATGCGTTTGGCGTGGACAGCGAACTGGGCAAGGGCAGCACGTTCTGGTTTGTAGCCGCGGCCGCCGAGCCTGAAAAATCAGCAGAAGCATGATAAAACAGCCGCACCGGCCTTCGCCCGGTGCGGCTGTTTCGTTGAAAAGGCTTGCATTTCCGCAGATTTTTTTTCATAATGTCAAAAGGAATGCAAGAATACGCCCGGCTGCGGCGTATTCCCGGTGAAGGGGGGAGAAGGGCAATGGAGAAAAGCGCGCAGGAAATATTGGACCAGTACGGAGACATGGTCTTCCGCACGGCCTATGCCATGGTGAAAAATCCGCATGACGCTGAAGATATTGCCCAGGACGTGTTTGTATGCCTTGTGCGCGTCCAGCCGAAGTTTGAAAGCGATGAGCATCAGAAGGCGTGGCTGCTTCGGGTGACCATCAACCGCAGTAAAAGTTTTTTGCGCAGCGCCTGGCAGCAACGCACCCAGGGCCTGCCCGATACCCTGCCCGACGCGGCCTTTACCCCCGGGGAGAGCACCGTTCTGGAGGCGGTGGCAAAGCTGCCTGAAAAATATCGGCAGGTCGTGTACTTATATTATGTCGAGGGCTATTCCTCGGCCGAGCTGGCGAAGCTGCTGCGCCTGCCGCAAAACACCGTGCTCAGCCGGATGGCCCGGGCGCGCAAGCAACTTGCAAAAATGCTGGAAGGAGAGTTTGACTATGTGGAAGGATGATTATGTTTCCGGGATGCAGAAACTCTCTCCAGGGGAAGACTGGCGTGCGGAGACCCTGCGCCGGATGGAAAGCGCCCGGAAAACACGCCGCATTGTTCCGCTGAAAAAGGCTGTGGCGTTCACTGCCTGCGCAGCCGCGCTGCTTCTGGCGGTGGCGACCATCTGGCCCAGCATCGGTTTGCAGAATGCATCCGGCGGGACGCAGAGCATCGCGGCTGCTGCCGCTGCGCCTGAGGAAATGCAGGCCAGAATGTACAGTGCACAGGATGCGGTGGCTGCGGATGAAAATCTGGCCGCGGCACCATTGATCTGCGGCACGGTGGTGCGCTGGACACAGGAGGAGCTGGTCCTCTCGGTAGACGGCGCAGAGCAGACGTTCCGGCTGGATGAACAGACAGTTTTGGAAGAGGGAGTCCTGCAGGAAGGCGCTTTCGTGCAGGTGAGCGGAGAGCAGCAGGAGGACGGCACGGTGTATGCCAGCCGGGTGGAAAAAGCACAGGAATAAGAAAAAGCTTCGGAGCAACTGCCCCGAAGCTTTTTGCTTATTCTTTGAATGCCCAAAGACGCTGGCCCACGTAATTCAGCAGCGTAAAAATGACCTGCGCTCCCAGCAGCGTCAGGCGCTCTGCCCAGCTGGGTGCGGTGCCGAACACCAGTTCCAGACCCCAGGGAATGATCCACTGGGACAAGCCGTGGCTCAGCACATAGCATGCGCTGACCAGCACGGTGAAGCGGATCGCGCTCTGCAGCAGCGGCGCTGTGCTGTGAAAGCTGTACTTCCGGTTCAAAATGAAGCTGGCGATGCTGCACAAAAAGTACATCAGCGCCGATGCGCCCCAGTATCCCAGCGGCCCCAGCAGCAGCTGTTCGCCCACCTGTGTGATGATGGTGTTGGTGCCGCCGATGATCAGAAAAGGCAGCAGGCTTTTGTCCAGAAAGAAATGAAGGATCTTCTTCATTTTATTCCACCACGCGCACGGTTTTCATCACCACGGGGGTGGTGGGTTTGTCCCGCCAGTCGGTGGGGGTGGCGGCAATTTCGTCCACCACGTCCATGCCCGAGACCACATGGCCGAAAGCGGCATAGTCACCGTCCAGATGCGGTGCATCCGCATGCATGATGAAGAACTGGCTGCCGGCGGAGTTGGGCATGGAGGAACGCGCCATGCTGATCACGCCGCGGGTGTGGCGAATGGGATTGTTTACGCCGTTGGAGGCAAATTCGCCCTTGATGCCGTAGCCCGGGCCACCCATGCCGGTCCCTTCGGGGCATCCGCCCTGAATCATAAAGCCGGGGATGATGCGATGGAAGGTCAGGCCGTCGTAAAACCCATCGCGCACCAGCTTTTCAAAGTTGGCCACCGTGATGGGGGCGGCGCTGGCATCCAGCTCCACCCGAATGGTTTTTCCGTTTTCCATGGTGATTTCGATCATGTAAATACTCTCCAATCCCGCGCGGTTTGCGCGCGTTTATTCAATCCGGTAAAAACAGCGGTCAAACAAGACCGTTTGCGCTATTATAACACATTTCACCGCGACGTTCCACCCGGCCAGGTCCCCGTTTTGTCAAAGCAGGCCGCCAGTTCCCGGGCGCGCTGAATGGTGCTTTGCCCAAACCCCATGGTGTCCAGCAGAGCAATGGCATTGCGCGTGACGGATGGACCGTCGTACAGCCGGTAGTCAAATGACACGCCCTGTTCCGTCACCTGTTCACGGAAATGGCGGTTGTCCCAGGAAGAAGAAAGAATCCGGGTCAGTTCGCCGTCGTGGGTGGCCACGAAGCACAGCGCCGGGGTTTGGTCCATTTGTTCCAAAACTGCCGCCGATGCGGCAATTCGCTCCACGGTGTTGGTCCCCTTCAAAATCTCATCCACAAAGCACAGACAGGGGCCGGCCTGTGCCTGCCGGACCAGACGCAGCAGACTTCGCAGTTCTGCAATAAAATAACTTTCACCGGCCAGCAGATCGTCCCGCACCGCCATGGAGCTGATCACGGGGATGAAGGGGAGACGGAACTTCTCCGCACAGCACACACCCAGGCAGCCTGCCAGCAGTGCGTTCACGGCAATCGCCTTCAGAAATGTGGATTTTCCTGACGCATTGGAACCGGTAAACAGCGTGTTCTGCTCAAACACCGCGCTGTTTTTTACGGGCTCGCTCAACAGCGGATGATATAATTCGGCACACTCCACCCGCACAGGCTCTTTTTCGTCGGCCCATTGGGGTGTGCACCAGCCCGGCACTCCCGCGCAAAAGGAGGCGGACGCAATGGCCAGTTCCAATTCGCCCAGCAGGCGGATCACTCCGCAGACCTGCTTCTGGCTGCGTGCCAGCAGTTTGATGGAGCGCCCGTAAAACAGCAGGGGCCACAAGGTCAGCATGCCCGCCACTTCCTGAAACGTTCCCGCGTCTCCCGCCGGGGGCGGGCAGGCGGAGGCGGACAGCGGCCCCATCAGCTTTCGCAATGAATCCAGATTCAGACGAAGTTCTTCTGACAATTCGGGAAGTTCGCTGTGCGTCAGCTTTGCGAGGCGGCGCGCTGTCTGCAGTGCGGCGGCCAGATACCCCAGCGCCTGCAGTTCTCCTTCCAGGCGGGGTTTGGCGGCCACACTGAGTGCAATATTCAGGCAGACTGCACACAGACACAGAAGGCCGCCCTGCGGCCCGAAGAACAGCAGGGGAAGGCTTACCCAGGGCAGAAGTGCAAAAATCGGATAGAACCGGGAAAAAGGCAGCGTCGCCTGCTTCGGATCGTTCAGCAGATGTTCGAAGTCCCGTCCGTAACGCCCGAGCCGGGCAAACTCCATTTGCAGGGCAAACCGCATGTCCGGGTTTTGCTCCATGGCTTTTCGCAGCTCGCTGCGGTGCGCGGCACCCTCGGGCCCCAGCGGCCGGTGCAGCGCCGCATACAGATATTCTTTCCCGATGGCGCTTTCACAGCAGTCCAGCCGAAGGTAGACGTCATCCATTCCCAAATCGCTCCAGGTCTGATCGTCCACGGTGAAACAGTCCTCGCTTTTCCAGATCTCCCAAAGCCGGCCGGTGTCCTTTTGCAGTTTTCCGTTGGCGGGTTCCTGCCCGAACGCGCTGCGAATGCGCTTCATCAAGGCTTTTTTTCGGCGCTGGTACTGCCAGGCCCAGAATGCGGCAAAAATCGCGGTTACCATAACGGCGATTAAACAAAAGAACCATTCCATAAGAGACGGTCTCCTTTCCTGAATAATAGTAGTATAGCACGGTTTCTGTTTTTTTGAAGAAAGAGTTCCTTCTGCATCGTATTAAAAGTAAGTGTGATTCATACAATACTGTATTGACATTTAATATTATATTCAATATAATATTGTTGAAGCTGAGAATGATGCGGGTACATACCCGGGAAAGGAAGGGGTCTGCATGGCTTTTAACACAGGTGCCGCGTTGATGGACGCGCTGGTGCTCAGCATTGTCAGCCAGGAAAGCACCTACGGTTATAAAATCACCCAGGATGTGCGCAGCGTGATGGATGTGTCGGAGAGCACATTGTATCCGGTGCTGCGCCGTCTGCAAAGGGACGAGTGCCTGGAGACATACGACCGCGAATTTGCGGGGCGCAATCGCCGTTATTACAGCATTACGGAAAAGGGAAACGAGCGGCTGGAAACCTACCGCCGCGAGTGGAAAGTATATGAGGAGAAGATCAATCATGTGTTATTCGGAGGGATCGGCAATGAATAGACAGCAATTCCTCGAGCAGCTTGAAGCAGAACTCAGCGGCCTGGCGCCGGTAGAGCGCCAGGAAGCCTTGAAGTTTTATGTGGAGTATCTGGATGAAGCGGGGCCGGAAAATGAGGCGGCAGTCCTGGCAGAACTGGGAAGCCCGCAAAAAGTAGCCGCCATCATCCGCGCCAATTTGGGGCTGTCCGACGAGAGCGCGGCGCCCCACGAGACGCCCAAGCCGTCTCTGACGCTGAACGGGCCGGACTGGAGCCGGAAAACGGAACAGCAGGCGCAGAGCGGCGCCCCCGGCGCGGGCTCCGCGGCGTACGGCGGACAGCCTTTTCCAAAAAGCAAAAACAACAGCCGTGTGCTGCTGGTTTTGTTGCTGGTTTTCACAAGCCCCCTTTGGATCGGCATACTGGGGGGACTGTTCGGCGCGCTTATGGGGTTGCTGGGCGGCATTCTGGGGATTTTTATCGGCGGCATTTCGGCCATTGCAGGCGGTGCGATCGCTCTGATATTCTCTCTGTTTACGCTGGTCGGCAACCCGGCGGATGGAATGGTCAGCATGGCGCTGTCCATGGCCAGCATCGCAATCGGCGTCCTTCTGACAGCCGGTTGTGTGTGGCTGCTGCGCCGTTTTGTACCATGGCTGGTAAGCCTGGTCCGCCGGGCGGTGCAGGCTGTTTGTGGAAAGGTGGGAAAATAAGCCATGAAGCGAATCGTAAAGGTGTGTTCGGCAGTTCTGGTGTTTTCGCTGGTTCTGGGACTGGTGGGTTACCTGATGGGTGGCCGTCCCCAGCATGTGCACTGGAACGGCGAATGGCTTGACCGCTGGCATTTTTGGGAAACGAAGGAGACGGTGGCATCGGTAGAGGTGCCCCAGGGGGAGATTCGTGCTCTGGAGTTTGAGTTGGGCGGCGGAGAGCTCACTTTGCGCAGCGGAACCGGTTTTTCACTGGAAGTCGCACGCGGCTCACTTCGGCAAAACAAAGTATCCAACGGCGTCTGGATTCTTGAAAACGGAACACCGAACCTGGAAGGTGCCCGCATCGTCGTGACCATTCCGGAAGACCGCCTGCTGGACTGGATTCATCTGGATGTGGGCGCCGGCCGGATGGATCTTGAGAACCTTCACTGCAAAGCGGCGGATTTCAAAGTGGGCGTCGGCTCCATCGGCGCGGAACATCTTGTAGTGGAGGAACAGACGAATTTGGATGTCTCCATGGGCAAACTGGATCTTTCGGGCCGCCTGTTGGGCGAGACCACGGTGGAATGTGACATGGGCGAGGTGGATCTGGAACTGGAAAAGCCGGAAGAATACGGCTACAGTGTGGCCAGCAGCATGGGCACCGTCACCGTGGACGGCCAGAAATACAACGGCTTGGATACAGAAGTGGAAATCTTCCCCGAGGCGAAAAATTTTTATAAGATTCAATGCGATATGGGTAGTGTAAAAGTCGAATTTTAAAATGTGAGAGGAGAAGCATACGATGGATGGGAAAAAACTTTATAAAGCGCGGGGTTCCCGCATTTTGTTCGGTGTTTGTGGCGGCGTGGCGGAGTATTTTAACGTAGACCCCACGCTGGTTCGGTTGGCATTTGCAGCGGCGGTCATCCTCTGGGGATCTGGTTTCCTGCTGTACATCATCGCTGCGATCGTAATGCCGGAACCGCCTTATGATCCAATGCAGTAAATCCATTTTGAGCACAGAGGCCTCCGCCTCTGTGCTTTTTTGTGGAAATTAAGCGTTTCTTCGCCTTCGTTCTTTGCGGAATATCCTCTGGTTGTGTTATACTGTTACTGTACGGACTTTTTTATGCCGAAGGGAGGCTTTTGTGAACGGATTGATTCTTTTGGCAGCGGTGGTCATTCTGGTCTGCCTGCTGCTCAACAAGATCGCGGCAAAAATGGGGCTGCCCATGCTGCTTGCATTTATTTTGCTGGGCATGCTGTTCGGCACGGACGGCCTTTTTAAAATTCCCTTTGACGATTTTGAACTGGCGGAAACCATTTGCTCTTTTGCGCTGATCTTTATTATGTTTTACGGCGGGTTCGGCACCAACTGGAACGCGGCCCGCCCGGTGGCGGTCAAAGCGGTGCTGCTCTCCACGCTGGGGGTCGCGCTCACCGCGCTCGCCACCGGCTTGTTCTGTTTTTGGGTGCTTCATTTTGCGTTCTGGGAAAGTATGCTGGTGGGTGCAGTGGTCAGCTCCACGGACGCAGCGTCTGTGTTTTCCATTCTTCGGTCCAAACGGCTGAACCTGAAGGACAACACCGCATCCATGCTGGAGGTGGAAAGCGGAAGCAACGATCCCTGCTCTTACATGCTTACAGTCATCATTCTGTCGGTCATGAACGGGCAGTCCAGCGGAAGTGCGCTTTTCTGGATGATTGCGGCGCAATTTGTGTTCGGTGCCCTGTGGGGCCTGTTGACCGCATGGGTGGCCGGATGGGTGCTGGATCATGTGCGTTTCCCAACCGATGGCTTTGACACCATCTTTGTGTTCAGCATGGCGCTGATCTCCTATGCGGGGGCGAATGCTTTAGGCGGAAATGGTTATCTGTCGGCTTACGTGGCGGGCATTTTGCTGGGCAACCGGCCCTTCCCGCACAAAAAAGCCATGGTTCATTTTTTTGACGGGCTCACCGGCTTGATGCAGATGCTCATCTTTTTCCTGCTGGGGCTTCTCTCGTTTCCTTCGCAGCTGCCGAAGGTGGCGCTGTCTGCGCTGGCCATCTCGCTGTTCCTCACATTCGCAGCCCGCCCTCTGGCAGTATTTGCGGTTTTGTTGCCTTTCCGCTGCCCGCTCAATCAGAAATTGCTGGTCTCCTGGGCAGGGCTGCGGGGCGCGGCTTCCATTGTGTTTGCCATTGTGGCCACGGTCCATCCCGCATATATGAAGCAGGATGTGTTCCACATTGTCTTTTTCATTGTGCTCTTTTCCATCGGACTGCAGGGCACGTTGTTGGCAAAGGTGGCCCGCAGCCTCAAAACCATCGATCGGAACAGTGATATCCTGAAAACGTTCAGCGACTATTCGGAGGAACTGCCCATTCAGTTCCTCAGTCTTTCCGTGCAGGCGCCCCATCCGTGGATTGGGCACAAAGTGCGGGAAATCGAACTTTTGCCGAAGCTTCTTCTGGTCCTTGTGGTTCGGGAAGGCCAGCGCATCGTCCCCACCGGGGAAACGCTCCTTCAGGAGGGGGACGAGGTGGTCCTCAGTGCGCTCCTTCCGGAGAATAATACAGAGGGATGCCTGATTGAGCGAACCGTTGAAAAGGAGAGCGGCTTGTGCGGAAAGGCTCTTTCGGAAATTCGGCTCGGGGAAAATAAACTGGCGGTTCTCGTTCGGCGCGGCGGTCAGGTGATTCTGCCCGATGGGAATACAGTCCTTCAGGAGGGAGATGTGCTGGTGCTCAGCCAGCCGTAAAAGAAAAAAGCGTTCCGGTCGGAACGCTTTTTTTATTGGCGGATTTTTCGCGGAGATCCTGCGAAATTTTCTTTGACGTGTCCCGGCATTTCCAACATGTCCGGCCAGTAGCGCTTGGGACAGTGGTTCATCCGGCAGCGCGGATTTTCCCGGTCGGGAATGGCGACGACGTCATAAAAGCGCTGCCACAGGGCCCGGTATTTTCGCTCGTCCTCGCTGAGGGGCGGCGGCTGAAAATGGTCCAGCGGTACGATGGAAGCGTGCCGGTCTTTCCAGATCAGAGCCGCGTGGTGAATGCGGTCATAAATCAAAAAGGTTTCAATGGCATATCGGCTGCAAAAATGCTCCTGAATATAAGGAAGCACAAACGATTTTGGAGAGATCTCGGCCGTCAGCACTCCGCCGTGATCGGAAAAGCGCAAAAACTCCACAAACCGGTGCGCCTCGTTGTGAAGAAACTGCTGTGCGGCCAGCATGGGCTGTACCTCTTCGTGCCCGGCCAGGTACACAACCCGGTGCCCGATCCGGTAGCCCAGCAACAGAAAACGCAGAATCATGCGTTCCCGGCCGGGTGTGCAGGAGCAGAAAACGTCCTTTACCAATCGTTCCGCTTCGGTCCCGATTTTTTGAGGGATGGAAGCGCGCACACGTTGGGCGTGTTCCGGGTCCGTTTCCACATACCGCACGGAGAACAGGGACGGTTGTGCCTCCGCCTCCGGAAGGATGTCCTGGGGCAGTTCGCGCCGGTATACACTGTCGAAAACGCAGCACAAAAAGCCGTCATAACTGCCATCGTACAGATAAATCACATTTGACGTGTCAGGCATGTGACCGCCTCCTCTTCCACGGTTTTGGCGGCGAGGGGCAGGGGCATGCCTTCCGCAGCCAGCTGCTGCACCGCAGGCGCACTGAACAGGCTCAACTGCTCGGTCCCTGCATTGAAAGCGGCCGGGTCCAGCAGTGCCCGCACCGTGCTCTCCCGGCTGGCCCCGGAAGGGTGGAACCCCTTGCACACAATGAAGAACTGTGCGCGCTTGAGCACGACGCCGATGCGTTTCAGTTCCGGCAGTCCCAGGCGTCCGTTCCGCCGCGCTGTGCGGATGCGCTGAGCGCTTTTGACACCGATGCCGGGAACGCGCAGCAGCATTTCGTAACTGCAGGTGTTCACGTCCACGGGGAACAGGTGCAGATTGTGGATCGCCCAGTTGCACTTGGGGTCCAGATAAGGGTTGAAATTCTGATTTTTCTCATCCAGAATTTCACCGGCAGTGAAGTGGTAAAAGCGCAGCAGCCAGTCGGCCTGATACAGGCGGTGTTCCCGCAAAAGAGGCGGTTTGGTATCCAGTGACGGAAGAAGCGTGTCCTGCGCCACGGGAATATAAGCGGAGAAGAAAACACGCTTCAGCTGATAGCGCTGGTACAGCCCTTCCGTCAGGCGAAGAATGTGGTAATCGGTCTCCGGGCTCGCGCCCACAATCATTTGGGTGCTCTGTCCGGCGGGTGCGAAACGGGGCGCATGACGGTATACGGCCAATTCCCGTTTGTTTTCAGCCATTCCGTCCCGCACCAGTCCCATGGGAGCCAAAATTGCACGTTTGGTTTTGTTGGGGGCCAGCAGGGAAAGACTTCGTTCACTGGGCAATTCAATGTTTACACTCAGGCGGTCCGCCAGCAATCCCAGGCGGGTGACAAGGGCGGGGTCAGCACCGGGAATGGTCTTGGCGTGAATGTATCCCCGAAAGCGGTATTCATTGCGCAGCAGCTCCAGCGCCTGAATCATTTGCTCCATGGTGTAGTCGGGATTTCGGATGACTGCGCTGGAAAGAAACAACCCTTCAATGTAATTGCGCCGGTAAAACTGAATGGTCAGCTCAGCCAGTTCGTGGGGCGTGAACGCTGCGCGGGGCACATCGTTGGAAGCGCGGTTCACGCAGTATTTGCAGTTGTAAATACACACATTGGTCAGAAGAACCTTCAGCAGGCTGATGCAGCGTCCGTCGGCGGCAAAGGCGTGGCAAATGCCGGCTTTCACCGCACTGCCCAGACTCTGTCCGTCGCCGGGACGGTCCACACCGCTGGATGTACATGCCACATCGTATTTTGCACTGTCTGTCAAAATTTCCAGTTTCTTCAGCAGATCCATCCAAAGGTCCCTCTCTTTCTTAAAAAGGCGCAAAAAAAGAAGCCCCGCTCGCCGTTTTTTGCGCCGAGGCTTAAAAGTACGTTTTATTGTACAGATGATGCGCTATGATAAAGCTGTCAGGAAAAGCTTACCATTTGGTTTTGGTTTCCACCACTTTGCCGGCAATGTAAAGGTGATCCAGGTCTTCTCCCATGATGATCTGCGGGGGGTAAGCGCTGTTGAAAGGCTGCAAAATCACAGTGTTTCCGCGGCGAATGTATTTTTTCAGAGTTCCTTCTCCTTCGCCGAATACAACAACACCCAAATCTCCGCTCTCCAGCGTCTGCTGGCGGCGCACCAGTGCAAGGTCGCCTTCAAAAATTCGCGGCTCCATGCTGTCACCCTTTACCAGCAGATAAAAATAATTCTGGGGATCCTTGACGCGGGCGTAATCTTCTCCGTAATCCTCTTCCAGAGCCAGGGCGCCGTAACCTGCGCGCACGGTTCCGATGATGGGAATGGGATATTCGCCGGCAGCCTGCCAGCCGCTGGTGTCGGAAACCGGCGTCCGGCCCAGTAAATAGTCGGTGCTCACATCAAAAAAGGCGGCGATGCGCGCCAGCATGGCGGGGTCGGGCGTGGAACGTCCGGTTTCCCATTTGCCGATGGCTTGCTGCGAAAGCCCCAGTTCGTTGGACAATGCCACCTGTGAAATGCCCCGAAGCTTGCGAAGCTCTTTCAAGCGCTGTGCAAACATGCACACAGCTCCTTTCTGGTCATTTTCTTGTTAATTTTATACTACTACTTTTCGTTGTCGAAGTAAAGAGAGTTTTCAAAATTAAAATAAAAAAAGTTGTAAAAAATATTGACAACAACTAAAAGTTGTATTATTGTAACGATAGGGAACGGAGGAATCGAAAAATGAAACAGGCATCCATTAGTTTGATCTTGAAAACGGTTATTGTTTTGCTGGGAGTATTTGCATTTTGCGGATTTGGCGCCTATGCGGACGGTGTGCTGAATCTTGCCATGCTGGCCACGCCTGGCTGTTTATTGATGGCCTGGGGGCTTTATCACTTGGACGAATCTTTCTTTGCGGCACGCCACAAACGCTATAAAGTCGTGGACAGAAACATTCGCATGGCGGCAGGCTCTTCCGGCCCCATGCGTGCGGCATAAAATGCGGTGGCAGACGCTTTTTGACAAGGTTAGCTGTTGACAAAAACGATTTTGTGTGGTATGATTCTAGAGCACTCAAGGCTAACGCCGCTGTGGAGAGGTGTCCGAGTGGTTTAAGGAGGCGGTCTTGAAAACCGTTGAACAGCAATGTTCCGTGGGTTCGAATCCCACCTTCTCCGCCACATTTCTCTCAGAGGTGCACAATAGAAGAAAGCGAAATACGCTACCATGGAGATGTACTCAAGTGGTGACGAGGCTCCCCTGCTAAGGGAGTAGGTCGGGAAACCGGCGCGAGAGTTCAAATCTCTCCATCTCCGCCATTCAAATCCTCTCGCTTGTAAAAGCGGGAGGATTTGTTTTTTGTATCCTAAAACAAAAGAATGCTCCCCCTGTGACTAGCGGTGTTCCGCCTCTCACAGGGGGAGCATTTTATTTATAGTTATCTATGCAAAAAATCCTGCAGGTATTTTTCAACCGAGCGGGACATTTCTCTGGAAAAATCGGAGTTGTATTTTCTGCGGCAGAATTTTTCGCACCACTCGTCAAAACTTTGATGGGCACATTCTTTTTCAAACATTTTGCGAAGCTGCTTGCCGTCCCTCCGGACGTAATGATTTTCCTGCACGATGTCCTCGAGGCGGCAGCGAACGGGCTTCGGACGCTGGATCTGCTGCTGCGTGGGATACCCGAATACCAGCATCGCCGCCGGGAACACATAGGGCGGCAGATGCAGAAGTTCCCGGTGCGTTTCACAGTTTTCCATGATGTCTCCGATGTAACAGGACCCAATGCCAAGGCTCTGGGCGGCTGTGACAGCGTTTTGCGTCGCAATGTTGGCATCCGATACCGCAAGCAGGAGATCACCGACGCCCGGTCGACGAGGCTCGCATCCGCCTTCCGTAAAAACATCGTACCACTTTTGAAAATCGGCGCAGAAAATGAGAACCATCTTTCCCTGTGCGATGAACGGCTGGTTGTCACAGCTGACGGACAGCTTTTGTTTCAATGCCTCATCCGTGATGTCCAAAATGGTATAGAGCTGCTGATTCCCCGCGGTGGGCGCCGCCATGGCCGCATGCAGAATCGCTCGCTTTTCATCCGGGGATATCTCCTGATCGGTATAGACGCGGACGGATTTTCGTTCCATCAGCTGGCGAATGACTTCATTCACAACGGTTCTCCTCTCCTGTTTTGTACCGATTATAGAGGTTCGGCCGATGCGTGTCAAGACGGCAGGAATCGAAGCATCGCACACCCGACATGCGAACCGCACGCGCCGCGCCGAGCGGCTTGACACAAGGGAATGAATCGACTATATTAAGTAGAGAAATAGAGATTTTTTAATAAAAATACGATAAATTTTTCAGAAAAAACATACCGGAAAGGGATGAAATTTTCGTGCGTACTCCCGCGGAAAAGGACCCGTTCGACGCTCTGTTGAAACGTGTAAGGCCCACCAATGGGTGGGACAATCCTTGTTCTAATGAGCCTGCTTTATCCGATTTTCACTGCTCGGCAACGCTCTCCGAGTGCGATTTTGAAGGCGTCACGTGCGCAGTAACGGCTGCAAACGAGGACGAAACCTTGTCCTGCTGCTTTTCGGTATACTGCAAGCTGCGAAAAATGCCCAAGCGTTACCGCGATGACCGCAGAGCGGGGATTACAAAACCGTTCGCGCAGTACAAGCGGAACGTACGGGAATGCAGCGAGATTGAGTTGAAGTTACGAATATACCCTACATCAATGAATCGGGCGTTTCACGGTGTATGGAATGCCAGCGGCGAAAGAGAGCAGTGGGAATTTTTTCAAAAGGTGAAAAGAGCCTGCGAAATTTGCTTGTATGCCTTTCGGTTTGGCCCATGGCAGGAGACGCAAGTCCCCATAGACGAGGCGAAGGGCCTTCACCCTCTGTACACCGGATGGAGAAAAGAGGACGGCGCCAATCGCTTTATGGGAATCGGAGAACGTACATGGTGCCACGGCTATCTGAATGAGCCGGACAACTTGGCAAGCATTGTCGAGAGGGACGATGATCCCAGGTTTCAGGGATTTCTTGCGTTTGCAATGAACCTTTTTTGCGACATGTGTAAAGGGCACCCCTCGCTTCTTTTGATTGCAGCCTACGGAATCCTTCAAGTTTTGTACAGTCCGCCTTTTGTTCCGAAAGGGGCACGCTCACCCAGCGGCGAAATTCTGATTTCCCTGAGGATCTCGGAACCGACCGCGCTGGTGGCCGTCGGCCCACCGTCAGCCGCAGGCACAGCGGTGCGCATCTTCGCGGATGCCAATTACGACGGGAAGGTGGCCAAGCGGAATCCGACCTGGCTGGACGAAATCACACAGGAGGGCCACTTTCTTTTGCCTGTCGTTCAAAAAGGCGCTTTTCAGAGTTTAAGTCAGTTTGAGTACATCGATGCAAAAGCGATGGAACCTTCCATGGCGAAGCGCTGGCAAGAGCTGCGGCAGTACGGGCTTTACCCGGTAGTGTGGGCGCCGAATTTTGTCCGAACCCATTGCAGCCGGGAAGAACTCCGTGGAATCGTCCGGGTACCGGTGGAAAAATCCGCGGCGCAGGCTTTTCAAGATCTGAGCAAAGAGAAGTGGAATACGCTTTGGAAACTTCTGCTGCGGGCCTTTCTCTTCTTTTTGCAGGATTTGCCCAATCGGGAATTTTTGGAAAACAGCCTCCGCTTTGATAGTTACCGGGATTGGCGTCAGGGTTTGGACATTCCCGGCGCAGATGCATTGAGAGACTGGCCGCAGTACGGCAGTCTGGTCTTTGCCATGGATCGGTTCCTGCGCTGGGGAGTGGAGATACGCGTGATCGATGAAACGACCCGCCGCGAAATGGTGGAGCGGATGCTCGGCGAGCTTCCCGGCTGTGCCCGCTTTTTAGACGAACGGGAACTGGACCGCTTGCACCGCTACTTTGACCCGGTGTTCCGCGGCGAAAACCCCGGCGGCAGAAAAGGGGCCCCGCCGTACAAATTCTGGCTTGGCCGGGACCGGAACACGAAAGAGCCGTTTCTATACGTGGAAATGAACCGGTGGCTGGACCACTACCGCGCCGTGACCGGAAGTACGGCCTCTGCCACGGAGATTCACAAGGCGCTGAAACCCTACCTGATGCGGCGGCCGGATCTATCCGGCCTCGGGATGCCCAGGGTATACCATGACCCAAAGACGGGCAAAAGTGAAAAACTTTATGCACTTTGCATTCAAGAAAATAAATTTTGCACAGGGGAACAACGCTGAAAGAGCTCCTGCCAATCACGGCAGGAGCTCTTTTTGCGTGGAGACACACTGGTGAAAACTTCCCAAGCGAAACTCCACTTGGATTCGATCGGGAAACAGGGTGACTTGCTCGATGTACTGATCGATGACCTTTTGCGCGCAGCGCAATTCGCCGGTTTGCAAAAGCTGCTTTGCCTTGCGGAACGCCGCGCAAAGCGTCTCGTAGTCCGGCAGGTTGTCCCGCTGCTGCTCCTGAATTTTCCGGATCTCGAATTCCAGAGCGGCTTTCTGCGTCTCCAGCTCCCGCAGCTTTTCGTTCAATGCCGCGGAACCGGTCTCCACAACGACGCTCACAATGTTCCGGATGCCGCTTTGCACATGGTCCAGCCGGGCCGAAAGCGTGCAAAGTGTGCGATGTCCCTCTTCGTCTTTCTGCGCTGCGAAATCCGCGTAGCGCCGGTATAGTTCGGGCAGCAGGACTTCGTCAAAAACCTGATTGGCCAACAGACTCAGCACGTGATTTTCCAGCGTCTGCGTCCGAATCTCCGTATTCCGGCAGGCGGTCTTGGCGTTCCGCCGGGTACAGCGGTAGGAGCAGTAGAGCGGGTGATCGGGCCGCGCCTTTCGGGCATTGCCCGCATAGGGACTGCCGCACACGCCGCATGTGATTTTTCCGGAAAGCAAATAGACATGCTTTGCCTTAAACCGCGCGGTTTTGTGCCGGCGCTCGTTCATTTTCTTTTGTACAGCAGCAAAATCCTGCGGCGAGATCAATGCCGGAATGGCGTTCGGAATACGGATGATCTCATCGTCCGGTTTCAGTCGATGCCGGTTGGTTTTGCCGGAGACCGATTTGGACACGGTTCGGTTGTACGTATAAGTTCCTGCATACTTTTCGTTTCGAAGTATTTCATAAAGCGAGTTCTTCCCAAAGGGTTGTCCCCGCTTGGTGCGATAACCCCGCCGGTTCAGCTCATTTAAAATGGCGGTGTATCCCTTGCCGTCCAGATACATCTGAAACAGAAGCTGAACGGCCTGCGCTTCAAAGGGCTCGATCTCCAAAAGCATCGTTTCCGGGTTCACACGGTACCCAAGAGGCGGCAGCCCTCCCACGTGCTTTGCACGCAGCGCATTTTCCTTCTTTCCTTTCTGCACCTCCCGGGCCAGGTTGCGGGCATAGAATTCATTCAGCCCATCCAGCAAACTTTCCAAGAGGATGGATTCCGGGCTTCCGTCCAGATTTTCCAGGACGGAGCGCAGTTCCACCCCGGCGTTTTTCAGTTGGCGCCGATAGATCACACTGTCATAGCGGTTGCGGGAGAATCGGTCCAGCTTGTGCACAATTACAAGATCAAAGTTACCTCGTTTGGCGTCCCCGATCATTTGCTGAAACTCGGGGCGTTGGTCGTTTGTAGCGCTGTGGGCACGGTCTATGTATTCATGCACCAGCAGCAGCCCGTTTTTTTCGCAGTAGGCGCGGATGGCGCGCAGCTGTGCGTCGATGCTTTCATCGCGCTGCATCTCGCTGGAAAAACGCGCGTATGCAGCCGCACGCAATGCAGTTTGTGCGGTTTGCAAAGCGCTCATGCCGTCACCTCCTGACATTTCTCGGATTCGGAGTTCAAAACCTCCCAGATCATTTCAAGCAGCAGCTCCATCTGCAGGGGCTGCATTTTCTTTTCGTTGGGTACTTCCATCTGACATACCTCCCATTAAATGATATAGCGTTGAAACACCGCTTTTTGCGGGATGGTTTCAATCATTACGAGAGTGTTGTGGATGTTTAAAAAATTATAGCCACACAACAGAAAGGTTAAAGATGGGAGCAATGTGAAAGGAGGTGCCTATTTAGTAACTAGATAAGAGGTGGCATTTTTGATGACAAACGATACAAATTTAAACTATATGTAATTTGCAATAATTTTTATACAGAAAGGAATGAAATGAATGAAACAAGAATTCTGTTTTTCGTTTTATGAGAACCTTGCGTCGATCCATACGATTGAATATCAGTGGTCGGGGGTTCGTACGACCTATGAGGAAATGGTCAGCCGGATATTTGCGCTGCAGAAGAAAGAAGGCTTCAAGGCTTATTCCGAAAAACGCTGCATCATGGCGTATCCGCGTGCAGGCATCACGCTGAAGATCTGTGACTATGCCTTTCCGACGGTGTACGTGTGCATCAACCCGCGCATTTTGAGCGGTGACGATCATTCCTATCTCGGTATTTTTAGCGCAGCGCCCGAAAACATCGCACAGATGAATGAAAAAGCAGACGAGACGTTGAACGCCTGCGGCATCCCGTGCTCTCTGGACCAAATGGAGCTCTGCCGGGTCGATCTGTGCCTGACGCTGGTCTGCAACGTGCCGGAGCTGATTCCGATTCTCCTCAGCTGTGTCAAAAAGGCGGATTGGGATGAAAATTACAAGCGGATTTTCTTCCGAGAAGAGCGCAAAAACGCAAAAGAAGCAAATGAGAACAGTTTCCGAATCGCCTCGAAGCATTATTGCCTGACCGTTTACGACAAACGATTCGAGCGGCAGCAGCGCGATCATCTTCCGCCAGATTGTCCGGATGCACTTCTTCGGGTGGAATTCAGTCTGCAGAGCAGGGCAGGCATCGAATATCACACCCGGACGCCGGGAATGACGCACGACAAGGCCCTTTTTTATCTGGGACAGCAAAGCGGAAGGATCCTTGCACAAAAACTGCGGGATCTTTTGGGGACAGGTGTGCATGTGCCCTATGGCCTGCTGGAGGAAATGGTCGACCGGCAGCCGGATTTGAAAAGCAAGACCCGGAAGCGACTGAAATCGCTGGCCATGAATTTTCTTCTGTGCGAGAACGGCTGGAAGGCCGGTCAAATGTTCTGCACCGAACTGCCTCAGAACATCGATCAGGACCGCTGCTACCGGAACCTGCGAAGGCGGTTGGAACAGATGGGCCTCAATCCCGTTCCGGTGCCCGCAGACGTGCACCTCCCGGTTCCGTCCCTTGCGATGATTGTGGAAACTATCTTGGAATCGGGCCATTTTTCCTATCAGATGGATCCGGACGCGCTTTTTGCATCCCAAGGGGTTTGAGCCGGAGCCCTTTGCAGCACGGCGCTCCCGCATTCGGACCGCGAAAAAGCGGGAGCGTTTGTGTGCAGGGTGTGACGGGTTGTGAAATCAAAATTCAAAGACCGATGATCACAGGAGGCACACGATGAAAGAAGATTTTGAAGAAATTTTCGCCTATCAGGACGATCGCAAAGCCACCGTGGACGTGCGTGAAGCAGCCGAAATTCTGGGGCTGCATCCCAACACCGTGTACAAATACATCCGCTCCCGGCAGCTTCCGGCTCTGCACATCGGACGCCGCTGGCTGATCGCCAAAGGGGCGCTTTACCGCTTTGTGTGCGGCAGAGAGTGAGCCGCAATCACCCAATATTGAAGGGTATATCATTCTTCTGAAGATAGGAAAAGGAGGAATGAATATGTTCGCAAAAAAGATATTCCTGCCCTGAATAGGGCGGTCATCGAGGCGGCGCTGACCTTTGCGGTCGCCGTCCTGATGGCCGCTTCCGACTGTTTTCTCAAAAACAAAAAGGAGTAGGAAAAATGAGCCAAATCATTTGTACCCAATGTGGAGCAGAGCTCCGCCCGGAAGAAGCTCTGTACGTGGGCGACGAAGCCGTCTGCCCGTCCTGTGCAGAAACGGACACCACTGTCTGCAGTTACTGCGGCGAGCGCATCTGGCGCGAACACGATGCCGGAGACAGTGATACGCCTCTGTGTGAAGCCTGTTACGATTCGCACTACACCCGCTGCGTCCGCTGTGGCCGATTGATTTCGTTCTCATCCGTGTATTATCAGGAAGACGATGAGGATGAAGCGTTTCCCTATTGTGAAGAATGTTTCCATGAAGCCGGACAACCCATCCACTGCTACTCGTACAAGCCGATCCCGATCTTCTACGGAGACGGTCCCATGTATATGGGCGTGGAGCTGGAAGTGGACGACGGAGGAAAGGATTCCGGCAACGCCCGCAAAATTCTCTCCGTGTTCAACCGGAACGCGGAATACGGGTACATCAAGTCGGACGGAAGTCTCGATGACGGGCTGGAGCTTGTGACCCATCCCTGCGCGCTCAACGCACATCTGCAGGAAGTCCCGTGGGAAGAAACATTGGAGAAAATCCGCTCTCTCGGATATTTCTCCCATCAGGCTTCGACCTGCGGACTCCATGTCCATGTGAACCGCAGCTTCTTCGGAAATACCAGTGCGCAGCAGGATGAACGCATTGGTAATGTACTGTATCTGTTCGAGCGGTTCTGGCAGGAGCTGCTTCGCTTTTCCCGGCGCACCCAGCGTCAGGTCGAGCAATGGGCCGCACGATACGGATACAAAGACACCGGCCGGGAAATTCTGGAACATGCCAAGAAGTCCTATCAGGGACGATACACATGCGTGAATCTGACCAACGCCAATACCATCGAGTTCCGCATCTTCCGCGGCACACTCAAATACAATACACTGATCGCCACACTGCAGTTTGTAGAGAAACTGTGCAGTGCGGCGATTTCTTTGTCTCAGGAAGAATTGCAGGCATTGTCCTGGAGTGACCTCATGCTGGGGATCCGGGAACAGCAATACCCGGAGCTGGTACAGTATCTGAAAGAGCGCCGTCTGTACATCAATGAACCGGTAAATGCGGAAGGCGAGGTGTGACAGATGTGCGGACTCTTTGGATTCAGCGACCCGAAGCACACCTTGATCCAGAAGCAGATTCGGAGATTGACGGGCAGCCTTGCCACGGCCAGTGAGCAGCGTGGGACGGACGCCAGCGGGATTGCCTATGTACAGGGGCAGACGCTTCGGATCTACAAGCGGCCGCTTCCCGCTCATTCCATGACGTGGCTCGTCCCGGCCCATACGACCGCAGTCATGGGACACACCCGAATGACCACGCAGGGAAACAGTGCCTTCAACCCCAACAACCATCCCTTTCCGGGTATATGCGGAGATACCCGCTTCGCTTTGGCACACAACGGCGTGTTGCACAATGACGATGTGCTGAAAAAGCGCTTCCATCTTCCCAAGACAAACATCCAGACGGACAGCTATGTGGCAGTGCAGCTTCTGGAGCAGGACGGACGGCTGGATGCCGAGACCATCGGAAATACAGCTGCCCGGCTGGAAGGTTCGTTCTCCCTGACAATTCTCAATCAGTTCAATCATTTGTATCTGGTCAAGGGAAACAGCCCGCTCTGCATTTACCGGTTTGAAAACGGCCTGATCTGTTATGCCAGCACCGCAGACATCCTGAAAGAAGCCCTTGCCCGGTGCGGTTTTCTGCCGAGCAGTAAGGAGATCGTCAGTCTGTCCGAAGGGGACATCCTGTGTATCCGCCCGGACGGACGGCTGCAGATGAGCCGCTTTGATACGTCCAATCTGCAAAAACATCTGCGCTGGTGGGACTGTGGCAACTATGACTGCTGGATGCCCCAAAGCCGCCGTCTTTACCGAAAGGATCTGCGCACCTCTCTGGATACTCTGATGGAAACCGCCTGCAATATGGGATTTCTGGAAGACGATGTATTTCTTCTGCTCGAGGAAGGATTCGATGAAAGTGATATTGAAGAACTGCTGAATATGCCGGGAGCGTTTTACGATGCCATTGCAGAAACTGTCTATGCACGGATGGATGAATAACAGCAAAAAAGAAAGCCCGCAGGCTTTCTTTTTTACCGAAGAGAGGATGAAGTTTATGTTGATCGGGTATGTCCGCGTCAGTACCGCGGAACAGAACAGTGCCCGTCAGGAAGTTCTGATGCGGGAACTGGGCGTGGAGAAAGTGTATCTTGATAAGGCCAGCGGCAAAAATGCGAACCGTCCCCAGCTGCAGGAGATGCTGACTTTCGCACGGCAGGGCGATACCATCGTGGTAGAGAGCATCAGCCGCTTTGCCAGAAACACCCGGGATCTGCTGGAACTGATGGAACAGCTGAATGCCAAGGGCATCGGGTTTGTCAGTAAAAAAGAAGCCATTGATACCACCACACCCACGGGAAAATTCATGCTGACGGTGTTTGCCGCCGTGGCGGAACTGGAGCGAGAGTACATCCTGCAGCGTCAGAGAGAAGGCATCGCCATCGCAAAACGGGCCGGGAAATACAAGGGACGCAAACCCATCGACCGGACGGCTCTGCAACCTGTTTTAGAGGAATACCGCAAAGGCAATCTGACCGCCACGCAGGCCATGCGGAAGATGAACGTCAGCAAGAGTACCTTTTATCGGATAAGTCGGTGACATTTCGAAATTCAAGTAAACGCATAAAAAAGCACATGGGCACAAGTGCTCCATCTCATAGAGAAACAAACTGAACCCCCAGGGGCACTACCGGTACGGAGCAAATGAAACAGCCGCAAGTCATTAAAAGTGATGACTTGCGGCTGTCTGCTAATATTTACTCATCTTCTCAATATTTTAGTAGCTTTTCAACCTACTATATGGTAATGTGTGTTGCTACCAGGAGGTGCAACGCATGAAAACATTACTCAAGGACCTGTATGACTGCTTCTATGCCCCACCCGAGTTTTCGGAACAGAAGCAGGAAGTGGAAGAATGCCACCAGACATTGATCAAAGTGCTGGAGAAGCCGGAACGGCGGCTGGTACTGCGAATCATGGATGCCCAGAGTCTGATGGCAGAAGAACGATCCATGGATAGCTTTATCTCTGGATTTGAGCTGGCGTGGCAGCTCTCCATGGAACTGAATCAATATGAAAAAGAGCGCTCAGTCTCTCGCTGTACAGTGAAGGGATCGAGCGCTCTTTCCGTGTCTGGAGAGGAGGAAGCAACATGAAGAAACGAATCATCACTACTGCAGTGTTTTCCGCCTGTCTGGCACTATGTGCCGCTGTGTGGCCGCAGAAGCAACCAGCCGAGGCAACCCCCGTGCTGCCCACGCCAGCCGCTGTAATCGCCACACAGCCTGAAGTTCCGGAGATAGCAGAGGTGGAAGAAGTCATACCGCCAGGGGAAGAAAAGTCGGAAGCAACACTATCGGAACTGGTCGAGGAAGCTGACATTGTCCCGAAGCCATCGCCTACTCAAGCGCCCCCAGCGAGTGAAGTACCAGTCCCACCTGAACAGAATGCCACTCCACAGCAAGAACCGGAGCCTGCCCCGACACCGGACAGCGTATCGGACAACATGGTCTATGTGCCGGGCTTCGGCTGGATAGAAAGCCAAGGTCCCAATCATATGGAATACGCCGAGGATATGTATGAGAACGGCAACAAAAGCGGAATCATGGGATAAATGAAAAGCAGTGCGGTATCAGGACAAAGCCTGGTGCTGCATGCCTTTCTTGTTACAAACCGTCTAAAATCGTTTTTAGTGCGTAGAACGCAAGATATTTTAGATGCGTACTAACAAGAATGGCTAAATGTCATTTTTGAGAAGTGCAACAGTACCTTTAAAATGCCCAAAAAAGGTTGTGCTTCCGCCTGACCACTTCATATAGTGATTGCAGAAATAAATGACAAGTGTTTCAGAAAAATAAGATTGTTTTTTTGAATATAATATTCGCAATCTCGAACAATAATTGCGTTTTTTCGAGCTGTGTGATACAATAGAAACAATCATGCAAGAGCGAGGTGCAAAATGGAAATCAGCTATAACAAGCTATGGAAATTGCTAATTGATAAAGGCATGAACAAGACCGATTTACGCTTCTTGGCACACTTGAGTTCAGGAACAATGGCTAAACTGGGAAAAAACGAAAATGTTACTACAGATATTCTTGTTAGGATATGTTCTGCTTTAGACTGTGACTTAACAGACATAATGGAACTTCAGCCAGTAAGTAAATGACATATTAATAAGCTGATTTAACTAAGCAAAGGGAAAATGATTATGAGTTCTGAAAGATTAAAGATGATAGATTTATTTTCCGGAGCAGGTGGCCTTTCTGAGGGGCTCTCTGAAGCCGGATTCCATAGTTTATTTGCTTCTGAGATTGTTCCTGTATATGCGCAGACTTACCAGAAGAATCATCCTAACACTACAGTATTTACTGCCGACATTCGAGAATTAGATGCAAATGAAGTTTTGAAAAGTTTGGGTATCGAGCGAGGAGAACTTGACTTAATTGCAGGTGGCCCTCCTTGTCAAGGGTTTTCTATTAATGCCCCCATTCGCACTACGCTTGACGAGCGAAACCATTTGTTCAAAGAGTATCTTCGGTTTGTTGACACTTTTGCCCCACGAGCAGTTTTAATTGAGAATGTGCCAGGATTGGTATCCTTTGAACATGGAGCTACACTCCACGCCATCTTGGACGCATTAGCAGAACTGGGTTACGGTGCAGATGTAAGAATTTTGGGAGCCCCCTATTATGGAGTACCCCAAATGCGCTGGCGTACTGTTGTGCTGGGTGTGCGCGGAAGATCGCTGCCCTCAGGTGCATACCCTGAACCCATTTACCACGCTCCTATTCGAGCCAATTTTACAAGTACATTTGACGGACAGTCTATTATTAAAGCGCCATCGCCGGAAGCAAACGCAAATTTTGTTACGGTTTATGAAGCAATTGGGGACTTGCCTCCGTTAGAAAGCGGAGAACAGGGTGCTCCAATTAAGGAATATCGTTGTGATGCTTTTTGTGATTACCAGCGTAGATCTCGGATCGGATCTGTTGGAGTATTAAATCATGAGGCGCCTCGGCTGTCCCCTGTAAATCTAAAGCGCTTGGAGTATATTAAGCCAGGTGGAAATTGGACGGACATTCCCGATGATTTACTCCCAAAAGGAATGCAGAGAGCAAGGAAATCAGATCATACGAAAAGATACGGTCGAGTATTGCCTGATGGGTTAGCATCAACCATATTGACAAAATGTGATCCGCATTGGGGAGCGTTCTTTCATTATGAACAGAATCGTTCCTTTACTGTGCGCGAGGCAGCTCGTTTACAGTCTTTCCCGGATCATTTTGTATTTACTGGAAATCTTGCTGAACAGTTTGCGCAGGTCGGAAATGCTGTTCCACCTCTACTGGCACAGGCCGTTGGCTTGTCCTTACGATCAGTTTTAGAAACGGAGGATTGACCTATGTCTGGCTATATTTCAGAGATCTTTGGTTATCGCGCAGAGGATGCTTCGGATATCGCATTGCAAAATGTATCTAAACAAGTGTGTCCCTTCCTATCCTCATATTGCACAAAAGCGCTTGGAGATAAGGCAAATAGAACACTTTCTGGTGTGTGCTCTGTACGACAGGTTACCCCGGGGTCACCTGATGTAATCTGCTGTCCAAATAGAATCTATGCTGAGAATTATAAAATGCTTTCTACAGTGGCACAGAAGGCGTTTGGTGCAGAGTATAAACTCTATGCTGGTAGACTTGCAGTTTCCAAAGCAAAAGAGGAGCATGGGGCTGTGGCTGTTTTTGGTCACGGATGGGGCGGTGAGTTACCGTTGCCCAAACGGAAAGGGAGAGGCTCGTATTATGTTGACTGGATTTTAGCCCGGCTGGACGGCTCCGGCGAACTAACAGAATTCACCGCCATTGAAGTGCAAACCATTGACACGACAGGCTCTTATCAAAATGCCCGTCGTGCATTGATTGAGCGGCATGAGGTTGAAAAGGATACTGTTGGGTTGAACTGGGAGAATGTGTCGAAGCGAATTATTCCTCAAATCATCTATAAAGGCCAGGTGCTTCAGCGCGAAGAGCTTTGTCGAAGCGGTTTATATTTTGTATGTCCCAAGCCTGTATATGATAGGGTACTTGAACGGTTAGGCGGCAAAGAAAAACTTCCTCAATTTCCAACCCAACCTGCCGCTATCCATTTTGTAGCTTATGACTACCTTACAGATATTTCGACGGAAGACGGAAAAATTCGCCCCTTAGGCATTGTAGAGGAATACTGTACAACTGTGTACAAAGTACAGGAAGCGTTTTCTGCAGTCGATCTACCCGAGCAAAATGTTTATCGTGACGCAATTAGACGGTCATTATATGACTGAAAGAGGTGACTGAACATGCTACTTAAAAAGGTTACAATACACAAATATAAGAGTTTTTTAACAGAACAGTCCTACACAGTCGAGGAGCGTATAACCCGTATTGTGGGAAAAAATGAATCTGGCAAAACCGCATTACTGGAAGCTCTGGCGAAGTCAAATTATTTTGAGGATAACGCAGACTTTCAATTCAATAAAGATTTAGACTATCCTCGCAGTGAACTCATAAAGGCGAAAAATGAAAATCCAGCTGTTCTTACTTGTGAATATGAATTGTCTGATGCAGATGTCAAATCTGTGGAAGATGACCTTGGAGAAGGCATTATATCCAAGCAGACTTTTTCACGAACCTGCTATTATGATAACACTCACACTGCATCTGGCGTGTCGGTCAATTTTGATGTATTCAAAAACTGGCTAATCACTTCTTTTGATGTAGGTGATCAGGGCAAAGAACTCCTCCGTGCCGCAGCTTCATTTTCGGATTTAGAAAATGTGGTTTCCGAAAATGAAACTACACCTGGTATGACAGAAATTCAGGGCGAGCTAAGCAAAATCAAGAAGGGTGCTGGAAAATGGAAAAATCCATTAGAAGGCTATATTTATTTAACCTATATCTTACCAGCAATTCCCAAACT
Organism: Owariibacterium komagatae; assembly: GCF_045865535.1. Lineage (GTDB taxonomy): Bacteria > Bacillota > Clostridia > Oscillospirales > Ruminococcaceae > Ruthenibacterium > Ruthenibacterium komagatae. The sequence continues at coordinate 1,268,619 of NZ_AP031406.1, read as the reverse complement.
ATGGTATTTTAGCGATTATTTTAGCCTCCCTTGCAGGATTAATTTGAACGAATTTGCCGCAGGAACGCCAACGGGAAGTTTGTCAAGTGAAGAATTCAAAATTGCAAAGGCGTTGTTTGAATTGAGCGGATTACAGGTTTCTGACATTCAATCCGAGGCTAACTTTGAGGCCTTTAAAGCCCAACTGGAAGCGACATCGAACTCTATCACCGATGATATGTTTGAGTATTGGACAACCAACCAAAACCTCGAAATTCGCTTTGATATTGAACACTCAACTAATAATGTTCGATATCTTAACATCAGAATCTATAATTCAAAACATAGAGTAACACTCCCTCTGAAAAATCGAAGCAAAGGCTTCCTGTGGTTTTTCTCTTTTCTTGTGTGGTTTAGTAAAATTCAAGGAGATAAGAATAGCAAATATATTTTGTTATTGGACGAGCCCGGCCTTAGCCTTCATGCTTCTGCACAAAATGATCTGTTGCGATTTATAGACGAAAAGCTTGCGCCTGAATATCAAGTTATTTACACAACGCATTCGCCTTTCATGATTGATTCGCTAAAACTCAACGAAGTGCGAACTGTCTATGATACACAGAATCCTAAAATTGGGAGTGTTGTATCGGACGCCGTTGAAGAAAAAGACTCGGATACCCTGTTTCCGTTGCAGGCAGCATTAGGCTATACAATTGCTCAGAATCTATATGTTTCGCCTCAAAATCTTTTGGTAGAGGGTATTTCGGATTTGGTTTATCTCAACCACTTCTCCACCATTTTGAAAGATATGGGAAAAGAGGGGTTGTCTGATGATGTTACCATTGTCCCAGTAGGTGGAGCAGATAAGATTGCAACTTTTATTTCGCTTATGCGGGGTAATGAACTATCCACAGTATGTTTGCTTGACACCTTTACGGATCAAGGTGCTGAGGTTCGATTAAAGCGAATGGTTGAGCAAAAAATTATAGCTGACAAGAAGATTCTGTACTATCATTCTATTATAGAACAGACCTTTGCCGATATTGAGGACTTGTTCAGCAAAGAAGAATATCTCACTCTATATAACGGAGCATTTGGCGCATCTGTGCAGATTTCTGATCTCGATATGGATAGGCCGATAATGTCTCAATTAAAGCGGCTAAATGGTAATAAGTCCTTCAACCACTATTCTCCCGCAAATTATATGGCAAAAAATATTGGTACACTTTCTTTCTCGGAAGAAACGATTGGGCGGTTTGAAAAGCTGTTTTCAATGGTGAATAGTAAATTTGATTAAACTAATCATAGGTTTTTTGCGAGAACAGAAATAAAATCGGGAACATAGGATAAATGAAAAGCAGTGCGGTATCAGGACAAAGCCTGGTGCCGCACTGCTTATTCTGTTTCCTGCTCCAAAGCGTCGTTGAATATCTCATGGACATGGATCAGCGAAACAACTTTACAGAGAAACCGCTCCGCCAGATCCTTTTCGTCCAGCCAGGTGGTCTGCGGCGGCACATAGTAACCGGAATCAGCCTCTGCCTCCGCTCTGGCCCTGCGAATGGCTTTCTGGATGGAGAGCCACTGACCGTAAGTGCCACCGTTCAACTGCTTTCTCAGTTTCCGGATGGCGCTCTTATACGCTTTCTCCGCACCACTGGGGCCGTTGTAGTTCAGCCGGATAGCCAGTTCCTGAAAGGTCATGCCCTGCTCATTGGGCTGGCTAATCCCCAGATAGCAGCGCACCAAATTCAGCTCTCTGGGGCTCAGCACCTCCTCCATGCGCTGGAGAAGCCGCGTCCGGCGCATGAAACGGTCATAGGCCTTGGCGGGATCACCGCCAAAACTAATATCAAAGACACGCTCACCCAACGACTCGATCTGAAACACAGTGCGGTATTCCTCCAGCAGACGCTTGGCTACTTTGGCGGAGACAGTCAGCTTCTCTTGGATGGCCGGCAGTAAATCCGTTTCGACATCTCGCTCATGCGTGGCATAGAGAAACGCCACCTGGCGCAGCTGGCGGTAACGGTCCAGCGGGAGCGACAGAGAGAAGGAACCCTGGGCGGCGCAGTCCCGCATGGCGGTCTCAATAGCGGAGGTCGCATAGGTCAGCAACTTGGTCCCCATGGATGGGTCAAACCGCGTCGCCGCGTCCAGCAGTGCCAGCGCCCCCTCCTGCTTGAGGTCATCCACCAGAAAATCCTGAGAAAACTGCTCGCAGTAGCTTGCAGCCAGCATGGTCAGATATCCCTCGTTCTGGGAAAGCAATAGCGGGGCGGCCTGTGGATCGCCGTCCTGTATGCGCTGGGCCAGTTGCTCGTTGCTGGGGCAGGGAGTGTCACAGTGGTACATACTCATGGCCGGTTCTCCCGGGCAATGCGCGCTCTCGCCTGAGCATAGATCGATTCCTGCTCCATGTCCTTTGCATAGCCGTTGGCAGCATAGTCGTTATCCATGAGCGCCTTATCCCGCAGGCTCTCCGCTACATACAGTGCTTCATTGCGCAGCTCGTCGGAGATCTTTCCTCTCTGGTGATGCTTGCGGATGGTGTTGGTGCGGGTGGTGAACAGGCGGTAGACCGGGTGCTGTTTGTTTTGCTCCTTCTGCCGCATCATGGCGCCGTACTGCCGGCAGGTCATGCGGGGATCCTGAGGCGCAATGCCATCGCAGTATTTCGGCATGTGGCCGTTGGTGGTGAGAAAGTATGTCCCGCAGCCACAGCACCGGCTGGGCGCATGGCCGTGCTGCAATCCGTTCATCAGGTCAAAAATGTAGAAGCTGATGGCATGGTCAAAGAAATACCGGTTCACAAATACGGTTTCCTTTTCCTGTTTCGGGTGTCGGGCAAAGACATAGGAGGATCTCAGATCCGGCGTGATGGTGAATGGTTCAACATCCGGTACCGGCACATCACACATCATATTCCAGAACCATTCACTGTTGAAGCAGTCGTGGGCGGCCATGGCGAAGAAAGTCTCTGTCCGTTTCTTCAACCGCCGCAGATAGCCCTCCTCAAAATATCGTGCCGCCACGGCAAAGTGCTGGATGCCCAGGGGGATGCTGAAGGCGGCGACCAGATAGCGGAAGAAAAAATCCCGAACAGGCGAAGCCGGCTTCAGCAGGTCGTTGTGGGATGCCGGGGAAAACAGCACCTCCAAGGTGTGCTGCTCCTGCCCTTTGTCCATCAAGCTGTACGGCGGACAGTGCCACAGGGCATCCAGCAGCTTCTCCAGAGAGGCGCGGGTCCCGCCCAGCAGTTTGATAAATTCACCCCGCCCGGCCAAAGCCAGGGCCTCCACCTGATGGCTGATGGCGCCGCCGTGGGTGACCAGTTCCCGTATGGTCTCATCGGGAACATTCAACAGTTCGGCGGCAAAGTGGCCGGCCGGGTAGACGGTCTCGTTAAAAAAGATCTGATCCTGCCAGACATCCATTGTCAGATGCAGGAAATTGTTGTTCTGTTGGATCCCCAGTGGCATAGGGCCACCTCCTCTGTCCTATATCTGTTTTCTGCCTGTCTTACGATATTCTCATTTTATCAAAATCCCCCCAATAATCAAGTGAGAGGACAAGAGCCACGGTGGCCGCGTGATCTCTGTCCTTATCTTTTTACAAGGGGATGATCCTATGAGTAAAACAAAACGACTGCAAACCATCGACGGCGAGAGCCTGATGAGCCTGCCGCTGACACCACTCAACTTCGTGGTGGACACGCTGCTGTCTCAGGGGCTGCACATCCTTGCCGGCTCTCCCAAGGTGGGAAAGTCTTGGTTGGCCCTGTGGCTGTCCGTCATGGTAGCCAAGGGCGAACCCGTCTGGGGGATGTCCGTGAAGCAAGGCACCACTCTCTATCTCTGCTTGGAGGATTCCGTTCTCCGTATCCAGAACCGGCTCTTTGAAATCACCGAGGACGCACCAAGCAGCGTCCACTTCTGCACGGAGTGCGCCCTCATTGGACAGGGGCTGGAGGAGCAGGTGGACACATTTATCGTAGCACACCCGGACACGGTACTGGTTATCATCGACACGCTGCAGATGGTTCGTCCGGCTCGCGACGCAACCTACGCAAACGACTACCGGGATCTGTCTGTGTTGAAACGGATCGCAGATACCCACGGCATCGCCATCCTGCTGATCCATCATCTGCGCAAGGAAACCGCTGACGATGTGTTCAATCGCATCTCTGGTACGACTGCTATCAGCGGTGCGGTGGATTCCAGCTTCACGCTGGTGGAGGAACGGCGGGGCAGCGGCAGAGCAAAGCTCTCCTGCATTGGCCGTGACATTGAATACCGGGAGCTGACACTGGAGCGCAACGGTGAAAATGTGTGGGAGCTGGTGTCGGACAGTCGGACACAGCCGGAACTGCTGGGCGACCGCATCATTTATCTTCTCTCTGAACTGATGCGTGACCGAAGCGAATTTATCGGCACTCCCACAGAGCTGTCTGAACGAATCGACCCTGTGGGTGTGGAGCGTATCTCGCCCAAGAAAGTATCCCGGCAGATTCTGCAAAACGTTGACGCACTAAGCAAAATCGGCATTTCAGCTGTGGTGCGCCGCAGCAACGGAAAGCGGCTCGTTGAGCTGAGCCGTGCCGAAAGTGACGATACCCAGGGTGTCCCGGCGGTCGACCCTGTTGACCCTGCTGAGGCGTTGTGCGGCGATTTGCGGGCGGTTTCCAGGTGCGGCGAGTAAACTCCCGCAAGGCAAAAGAAACGCCGTGTTGGGCCGCTTGTGGCCGAAGGAGGAATGCGGGTGTTCGGCGCGGGAGAATCACCTCAAAAGGGGCCCCCGGAGAAACCCAGCGAAGCGGTTTCTCTGGGGAGAGGAGGAAGCACGGAGCGAGGGAGCTTTTGACCTCGGTCGGAAGCGACTGATGCGCAGTCGCTTCCGACGAGGGCCAGCATCGCGTTTGTCTGGTCGTCGGCAAAGCCGCCGCCCGCCTTCCGCTTATTTGCGGGGCGCTGCCCCACACCCCATTTTTACGAAAGACTGGAGGAAACGACATGAAAAAAGATATCAAGTTCAGCACCCGGATGGCATCCGCAGACCGGGAGGCCATCAAGGAATTGGCAAAACGCTCCGGGATGTCTATGAGCGATTATGTGACAGCCTGCTGTCTGGGAAAGCAGGTTGTGGTCGTCGATGGACTAAAAGAAGTGCTCAAGGAGCTGAAGTCCATCGGCAGAAATCTGAATCAGCTCGTCACCCTGGCGCACATGGGACGCGTCACGGTGATCAACCTGGACGGTGTACGCCAGGCGTTCTCTGAACTCTGCGCTGCTGTCCGGTTGATCCTGGAACGAAAGCGGTGGTGAGGGATGGCTATTATCAGCTTCACTAACTACAAGTGTGGTCAGAGCACCGGATGCATGGGAGCCGTGATGCGGTACACCATGCAGAACAAGAAAACCGAGTGTGACGGTCAACAGTTGGTCACAGGCATCAACTGCCAGTCGGAATCTGTCTATGCGGACTTCATGACCACCAAACGGCTGCATCACAAAACCGACGGCGTGCTGTTCTACCACATGGTGCAGAGCTTCCCAAAAGGCGAGGCGGTCGACCCGGTCACCGCTCATGCGGCGGCGCTGAAGCTGGCTGAGTACTATGAGGGCCATGAAGTCCTGGTCTGCACCCACACAGACCGGGAACACATTCATTCCCACTTTCTCATCAACTCCGTCAACTTTGATACGGGAAAGAAACTGCACATCGCAAAGGAGCAGCTCCAGGAACTGCGACAGCGCAACGATCAGGTCTGCATGGAGTTTTCTCTCCCTGTGTTCAACCCCTCGAACAGGAAAGAGAAGGCCAAGACGATGTCCATCGGCGAGTATCACACGGCCGCCCGTGGCCAGAGTAAAAAACTGCAGCTCATGAACATCATCAACGACTGTATGCGCCACGCCTCTAACCGTGAGGAGTTTATTGCGCTGATGGAGAGCGAGGGCTGCAAGGTACGCTGGGAAACCTCCCGGCGGAATATCACCTACACCACACCCAGCGGCTGGCAGTGCCGTGACCGCCTGCTGTTCGGGGAGAAATATCTGAAGGAGAATATGGAATATGAATTCAGGATCAGAGCAGAAATTATCCATGGACGAGCTGTTGGAGAAGAACCGGCCCGCGCAGATGGTACAGACCACGCCGCAGCCCCCGGCACAGGAGCTGACACCGCCTCCCGAAGTGCATCCCACGAAAGCGGAGTGGGAGGATCTGCAGAGCGACCTCTACACACTGGGGTACCACACCGAGAGACAGACTGGCTATCTCAAGAAAGTCAGCGAACTGCTGGCGCAGCTCCCGACCCGGACGCAGATGGACGAGCTGCTGAAAGCGGTGAAGCATCTGGAGCAGATGAACGAACAGGCTGGGAAACAGAACGAAAAGCGTTTTTCTCTGCCCGGCATCAGGCTGCCCAGACTGCGACTGCCGCACCTGGATGGTCCCACATGGGCGGTCCTGCTGATGGGGACGGGGGCGTTGCTTCTGCTGTGGTGGGGCTTGGATACCGTCTGGAGCAATCTCAGTCTGCTGAGCCTGTGATGGACAGCACCACCATGCATCTGCACACAGATAAGAAAACACTCCGTAAGAAGCAGCAAAAGAAAATCGCTCAAGGCCACGCCCAGGGCGATCACGAAGAAGAACAAACTTGGCAGCAGACCATGTGACGGTCTGCTATTTTTATTGCCGGAATTGGTTTCGGGGGAAAGGAACGCTATGAAAAGTGAATTCGAAGTGTATATGGAGACGGGTATCCTGGGTGGATATATGCCGGAGCGAGCAATCGGCTTCCGGGACGAGAATACGATCACGCCAATTTACCGGGATACATCCTATCACGATACGGAACATGGTACAGAGCTGCGCCGGCAGATGATCGTGGGCGGACGAACATTCTTCGTCCGTTCCATCTTCTCTGCCGCAGAGAAAGCGAAAACACCTACGGAGCAGATGCTCCAAATCATCGACAGTGATTTAGGAAAAGATTCGATTTGAGGATAGACTTTAGGCAGGAGATGCGGTATGTTTGTTACTACCGTATCGGCTTGCCCGGAAAGGAGTAGCAATGGCAAGCAACGAAAAATATACCATCCTCTATGGCCGACTGAGTCAGGAGGACACGCAGAAAACAAATAAGACGGATGACTCGAACAGTATCCAGAATCAAAAACTTCTGCTGGAGAAGTATGCAGCTGAGAAAGGATTCACCAACACCCTCTTCCTGTATGACGACGGTTACTCTGGAACGAACTTCAACCGCCCAGGCTGGCAGCATGTCATGGAGCTGATGGAAAACGGTCAGGTGGAAACGCTCATCGTCAAGGACATGTCCCGACTGGGCCGCGAGTACCTTCAGGTGGGGCAGTACACGGAACTCATCTTCCCAAGCTATGGTGTGCGCTTTATCGCCGTCAACGATGGCGTGGACAGCCTGTACGAGTCCACCAATGACTTCACGCCCTTTCGGAATCTGATGAACGAGTTCTATGCCAAAGACTGCAGCAAGAAGGGACGTTCTGTGGTTCGTCTCAAGGCTGAGACTGGCGCCAGAGTTTCCTCCCGACCCCGCTATGGGTATATGAAGGACCCGGCAGATCCCAAACGGCACATGGTGCCTGATCCCGAGACCGCTCCGGTGGTGCGGTACATTTTTGACCTCTGCGTTTCTGGAAAGGGTCCTGCCCAGATTGCAAAGCAGCTCAAGAAAGACAAAATTCCCACGCCTGGATATTCCTACTATCAGAAGCACGGAGTAGAGCTGACCGGAGTGGACATCACCCAGCCATACAACTGGTCCACCAACACCGTCGCTGGCATTCTGGAGGATGAGACTTACCTGGGTCACACCATCAACCTGAAATCCACCACTCTATCCTTCAAGAACAAAAAGCGCATTGAGCGTCCCGAGTCTGAGCAACTGCGCTTTGAGAATACGCACGAAGCACTCGTTACGCAACAGACCTGGGAGATCGTACAGGATATCCGCAAGCATAAGAGGCGTCCGGCAAAGATGGAGGAGCAGAATATCTTCTCCGGACTGGTCTACTGTCTGGACTGTGGGGGCACCATGGTACTGCACCGAGCACACACCATGGATGCGGTGAAAAACAACTTCATGTGTTCTACCTACAAGAAGAAAGGCAAAGATGTTTGCTCTGGGCATTACATCAGAGAACAGGAACTCAGCGCCATCCTGCTGGATGACATCCGGCGTGTCACACACTTCGCTCGTCAGAACGAGCTACGGTTTGCGGAGCATATCCGCAAGAAGCAGGGCAAGGAGGCGCAGCAAGAGATCACGGTGCTTCAAAAGAAAATCGACACCATGCAAAAGCGCCAGGCCGAGCTGACAAAACTCTTCAAACGGCTCTACGAGGACAGCGTCCTTGGCCGCATCCCGGACGAGCAGTATCGCATCCTCTCTCAAGAGTACACTGCCGAGCAGAAAGAGATTCAAGAACAGCTCCCTGCCATGGAAGTAAGGCTTCAGGAACTGAAAGACTCCAGCTCCAATATTACCCGGTTTATTGAGAACGCCAAACGGTACAGCGAGATCCCGGAGCTGACCGCTGAGATCCTGCGCATCTTCATAAAGCGAGTGGAGGTCGGTGAGCGTGCGGAGAAATACTCCCGCACAGCGCCGCAGGAGGTACGCATCTACTACCGTGATATCGGCCTGGTGGATGAACTTCCTCAGAGCATGGTTGATTCCGTGGCAGAAGAAATCCCAAATGAGGTTGCATGAGCAAAATAGGGAGGCTGTGCCGAAACACAGCCTCCCTCCACAGGAACAAATATTAAGTTATACGGGTAGGTTCATAAATTGTCCCTATGGAACGTCGGAGAAGTGTCCATGTGCTTTTTTTAGTAAACCGAGAATGAAATTCTTTGACACAGAAATCTCAGTGCCAAAGGTCATCCAATCCTTGTGTCACGAGTTTCTCAACCAGATCCGCCCGATCCCGCGGCAGGTATCCCGAGTGTGCAGAGCGGCAAAGCGTTACGAGGCAGGGGGTCCATGGTTGTTCTGTGAGCCATTGCAAAAAACGGGCCACGCGTTTTTTTATCCGTGCTTCGTCACAGGAAGGCGGCGGGCAGGAGGCTTCTTCGTAGCGCAGGTAGTATCGGCCATCGCATTCCACAGCTTGAAACAATTGTCGGGGAAGGATGCGAAGCGGATGATAAGGATCTTGACAAAAGGCCTTGTATGCATCTGCGGTCAGTTCAATTTGCTTGGGAAAAGCTGTATGGAGAGAATCGTCCCAGCAAAAATAGTCAAGATCGATATCCAGTACAACGGATTGCAAGGGCGGAGTTTCAGAAAGGCCACCTTCCCAGTATGAGAAAAAACGGTACGCAGGGTCGCCTTCCGCGCGTTTGCTCGCGTGCAAAAATGGGACTTCATCCATTAGTTTCAGGCAGTTGTTTCCGATGAGGTGTACCAGTTTGTCCCGGTGCACAAAGGGCGTTGGAAGGACGCTCTTGAGGTTATAAAGTGTGCTGAACAGACCCTCATACAAAGCGGGTACAATAAAATCTGCAATGCCGAGACGCTCATATGTAAATGCTCTGCGCTCTTCCAAAGAAGAAAAAGGACGGGTAAAATCACGAAAATATGCGCCGCAGACGAGGTCGTCATGGTGATCCACATGAAACAGCACATTGTTTTGCGAAGATAAAATGCCCTTTTGAGCTGCGAGTCCCCAGAGATAGAACGCCTCATGGTGCTCTTCCAAAACATAATACGGAACAGTTCCGAATTTGCCGTCCATACGGATTCCTCTTTTCTGTACAAAAATGACGCAGGTCTTAAATCTGTGGCTGAAGGGGACAGGTGCTGTACCCCATGAACAGCTCGCCACGCTGCTTCCAGTTTACAGCCATACAGGGCAGGCAGTTTTTTTTCAGAGAGCACTCGCTGCAGGGAAGACGGGGATCTTTTTCCGCACTGCGCAGCTGACGCAGTACCGGAGACTTTTCCCAGTATTCAGAAATGGTTGTCCAGGCTTCCTCAAGTTCCAGATGGCGGCACGGCGTGAGTTTGCCGTCCACGCTGACAGAAATTCCGTCTCTTCCCGCCCCGCAGCCCCGTTGAGGACCACGGTTCAGATTCACAAAAAAGCGCTGATTCACAAGTGCGCGCATCTGCGAGAAGCACTCTTCCACCTCAATTTGCACAGAACCTTTGTACGATTTGATCTGCTGTGCTACCTGGCGCATCTGCCGCTGCGACGGAATGCTGGGCAACTGATGGGAAGCGTCTGGCTTGAACATCATAACGGCAAGGCCCTGTACGTGATATTTCTGCGCCAGCGTCAGCATTTCCGGAAAATCATCGGCGTTCCAGGAATGCATCACCCAGTTGATGGTTGTACGTGGGAATTTCATATCGTCCAGCAATTCCAGTGCACGAATAGCCAGCTCGTAGCCATCCCGCGTCTTTTCGTTGATTTCTTTTGTGCTGCCGTTCAGAGATACACAGATTTCCCCAATACCTGCATCCCATAACCGCCGGATTGAATCGCGATCAATGCCCCAACCAGAGACAGCGATGTTTGCCTTCATTCCTCGATTATGGCATTCCTCAATGAGCCGGTACAGATCCGGATAGCACATAGTTTCCCCGCCGCTGAGATTTACGGTCTTTACACGGCTGCGCGCCGCCTCTTCGATCCAATACAGGGCAGTGTCCACCGAAAGATCCTTGCCGGTGTTCAGATCGCAGTAGCACTGCGGGCAGCGCAGCGGACAGCGGGAAGTCAATTCCAGATTCATCAACATGGGACTGTCATACGCGGGAAAGTCAGAGACGAAGCAATGGTTTCCCTGGCGCAGATAGGCCTTGGCCATGGTCACATGTCCATCCAGAAAGGGAAGTTTGAAATGGGAGATATCATTTTGGATAAAGGGTGTGTGGGAAGGATAGGCGCTGATGAAACGCAGCACATCCTGTTTTTTGGGGGAAAGGCATAACCCGCGCTCTTCCAGAAAGGAGAGAAATGCTGCGATCGTTTTTTCATCTTTGCGCCGCGTCCCGAAATTGATTCCGATCTTTTCCGAAATGTGATCCTCAAATACATCGAAGTCCAGTATGAACATGGCGCCGTCGCTGAAGGGTTCCAGCGCGCGCAGTTCCTCATCGAGTGCACAGACGTCGCCGGACCAGTTCAGGTCCTTCAGATATGACAACAATTCCTCGCGTTTCAGATCCTGCGTGAACAGACGAAGGCTGTCGTTCTGCCCGCGGCCGGTCATGGCACCGATCTGATAGAAGGTTGGATTGCTTCCGCGCAACAGCGAAGCACAGCGCTCCAACATGAACGTCAATCTGTTCACCCGGGATTCTCCCGCAAGGCGAGCGAGCGCTGTTGTGTAAAAGGCGCGATTGTCCTTTTCGCGGCCGCATCCGGATGCATCAATAAAATAGCAGGGCGCGATCTCCCCACATTGGCATGCCTGCGCGTCCAACTCGTACCAGTATTCCCGCACGGAGTTGCTGTCAGTGTCGATGCGAAAAGAATAATCACAGCTTTTTTGCGAGTCGGAAAGGCATACTTCCAGAATGGTTTCCTCGGTCAAAAGCGAACCGTACTGGCGCTCGACATTTTCCAGCTGGCGGCGGGTCTCGTCTCCAAACAGTTCCGGATAGGAATGCCGTTTCCAATAAGACAGATATTGTGTTATCTCCGGATAGTTCATTACGTTCCTCCTGCGTTTGCAACTTCGCCGGCAAAATCCTCCCGGTGCAATTCAGTGCTTTGACTTCCGCTCAAAGGCAAGTTCCAGCGTCAGAATATTTTTTTCGTTTTGGCGCTCATAACGCATTGCGTCCATGGAACGTTTCACCATCAAAATGCCGAGACCGCCCACGTTGCGTTCCTCTGCGCAGAGCGCCGTGTCCGGTTCCGCGGCCGCAAGAGGATCAAACGGAATACCGTCATCCTCAAAGCGGATGGTGACAGTGTTTCCGCGGACAAAGCAGATAACAGATGCCTGCGAAGCACCGCTGTACCGGGCAATGTTGGAAAAGATCTCGTCGACCGCGATGTTCAGCTTGTAGATGACAGGGAGCGGGATGTCTTCTTCTCCGAGAACGTTTTCAACAAATGCGGCTGCCTCGGGAAGTACTTCCATAGAGGGGACCAGATCAATTTGATGCCTGCGGGCCAGTCCCCTCAGTTCGAACGCCAGCATGGTGATGTCGTCAAACTGTTCGGCATTTGCGGAAAAGGCGTCAATATCGGCTTTGACTTTGTCCAGTATCTGCCGGGGAGACATCCCTTCACAGCGGTTCAGTGCGTCCAGCATCCGCTGGGTTCCATACATTTGTTCATCTTTTGCGGTTGCCTCCGGAACACCGTCTGTATACAGGAACAGCATATCGCCCGCGTTCAGCTGCAGCTTGTAGGAACGATAACGGGAGTTTTCCATTCCGGCAAGAACAAATCCATGCCGGTCCTTGACCAAGTCAAAGGTTCCGCCCGCTTTTTTCAGTACGGGATATTCGTGACCGGCGTTGGCTGCTGTGAGTACGCCGGTGGAGAGCTGTAAAATGCCTACCCATGCGGTGACAAACATTTCAGCTTGATTGCCCTCGCACAGCTGGTTGTTTACGGTCTCCAGAATTTTTTCGGGAGACTGTCCCGTCTGCGCACAGTTCTTCAACAGCGTTTTCGCAATGACCATAAACAGTGCTGCGGGAACACCTTTTCCGGAGACGTCGGCAATGACCATGCACAGATGGTCGTCATCCACCAGGAAGAAATCGTAGAAATCGCCGCCCACTTCCTTTGCCGGGGTCATCGCGGCATAGATGTCGAATTCCGGGTGCAGCGGGAAGGCGGGGAAAATGCTGGGCAACATATCGGCCTGAATCTGTGTGGCAACACTCAACTCTGCTCCGATGCGCTCTTTTTCCGCAGTGATTGCCGCCAGATTGGCAATGTACTGATTGATATCCAGTTCCATCTGCTGAATGGAATGGGTCAAATGTTCAATCTCATCGCCAGTGCGGATGTTCAGACAGGCGATATCGCTCTGACCGCTCTGCTTGTCGCGATCCTGCAGGAAGCCGGCAGCCGCTGCGGAAAGCAGATTGATGGGGCGAACGACCACTCGGCTGACAATGGCAATGAAAAACAGCGTCAGCACTACAGCAGCCACCAGAACGCCCGCAATCAGATTTCGCAGGAACATCTCCCGATCTGCCATCACCTGATCCATGGAAATATCCACCATGGCGTAGCCGGCAACAGCGCCGTCATCCGTCAGGATGGGCGCGCCTGCGGAACACAGCCAACCGAAATCACTGCGGGTGATGTACGCGGGAAACCCCTGCTCCGGGTTGTCGAAAACCGCGTAGTTCTGCGGATAGATGATGTCCCATGTCCCCATGGGACAGGCATTTTCGCTGTCGTCCGCGTCCACAAGATAAACACCGGTGTGAGAGGCCTCGTCCAATACAAAGAGATAAATGTACAGAACGTTCCGGTTGTTGGCTTTTACGGTTTGGAGCAGATTGTAAAGCTGATCGTAATAGTCGTCCTTGATTGGCTCGTATTGCCGATAGTAGTCCGCTTCCTGCTGTTCCGTGGAGAATTCCGGCGCGGGAGATTGGCGGTAGATTTCAAGTACCTGATCAGCATAGGACAGGACTTTATCAGGATCGGACAGCGAGGCCGCTGTCTGGGCGATATCCATGGCAGATGCTTCATAGTATGAAAACATCGTGCGGGAATAAACGCGATAACTGATTGCTGCGGCGACCGCAGCAATCACAATGGCAATCAGCAGGACAAGAAGAATGCTTTTCTTTTTCAGAGAAAATTTCATGCAAAGTGCTCCTTGATACAATGTAACTCAGATGCAGATCGTCAGGGTGTTGAATCCCTGATAGTGGCGGTAGAAAAAGCTTTTTGCTTTCTGTCGGATGACGGCAATCCCCATGGAAGAAGGATCGCTGTCCGGCGTGAGAAAGGGGTCAAAACGCGCTCCGTTGTCACGGATGTGCAACTCGAACACTCCCTGTTCCGAAGCGACTACGGTAACCTGTACGATACCATCGCGCCGATCACCAAAAAGATGCTCAAGTGCGGCGAGACAGATTTCCTCAACCGCCATACCGGCGAAGAACTCCTGCGATGGTGTGGCGCCGTGATCCGAACAAAATTGCTGGACGCGCGGCACAAGCTGGCCAATATCAGGACTGGTACAGGGAATGGTGTATGTGAATACAGCGCAGCCGTCCTGACGAACGGGAGCGAGCAGTGGGGCAACTGCGAAAAAAACAGCGAGAGAAAGAATTTCGACCGATGGAAACAGCCACCAGAACATGCGTGCATTCAACAGGGAAAATACAAGCGTGCCCGGAAGCAGGAGAACGGCTCCTCGAAGCGTCGCCAGAATCAACGCGCGTCGCTCCTGTCCACAGGCCTGGCAATAGCTTTCCAGAACGGTGTTGCTGCCCGCAAAAAGCAGGCTTACACAATAGATCCGGACAGCTTCCGATCCGGCGGCCACCTGTCCGGCGTCGGATAATCCGAACAGAAGGCAAACAGCGGGGGCTGCAGCCGCAAGCACAACACATACCAGTCCGCCCAGAAGATTTCCCGTAAACATGGACAGGAACAGTGTTGCGCGGCAGCTTATACGGTTGCGCTCGCCGGCATAGGTGCTCACAAGCGGTTGTGCCGCTTTGGCCGCACCATCGTACAGATAGAGCGCCAGATAAGAAATATTCTGAAGAAGATTGAAAATCGCTACTCCGTTTTCTCCAAAGCCCATCATCAAGACTCGGTTGGCAAGGAGGAAAAAAAGAAGCTGATAGGAATACTGTACAGAGGTACTCAGCCCGACAGAAAAACACCGGACAACCTCTGAAAGCCGGATGCGAACCGGATGCAGATGCAGCGCATGGGATTTCCGGAACAGGCCGGGGAGATAAATGATGACAGCGACGCACTGCCCAAGCACAGTGGAGAGCGCCGCACCCAGAACGCCGAGGTCGAAAACCAGAACGAGAAGGACGTTGAGACCAAGGTCCGTCAGGTTGCCGATCGTAAATCCGCGGCTGGCCAGTACTTGATTGTCGTCGTTGCGCAGGTAATAATTCAGTACGTAAGAAACGAAAAAAATCGGGATCCCCATCAAAATGCACTGCACATAGGTGCGAGTGGCCGTGTACAGGTCCCCGTTTTCGGGGCGGGCGCCCAGAAGCTGGACAATGGGGGACAGCATCAGCGTTCCAGCCAGCGCCAGCACAGCGCCGATCAAAACAACAGCAGCAAAGACCTGTGAAAAACTGTCCGCAGCTTTCTGCGGCTTGCCCTCTCCCAGATAGCGGGAGAACACAATGGCGCCGCCCGCACCGAACCCGTGCATGATCAGATTGATCATCATAAATACAGGCAGGGCAAGGCTCACCGCTGCGAGCCCGGTCGCCCCCATGCGCTGGCCCAGAACAACGGCGTCTGCCATATCGCCCAGCGCCAGTCCAGCGGCGGAAACCAGAGCAGGTGCAAGAGCCTTCCGATAACTGGACAGTGCAAAGGGATCAGTGATCCGATGTAAACGCTCCATGAGGCTTCCCTTCATACATTTTCAGAATGCTGCAAGGCCGCATTCCCTGTTTTAAAGTGCGGAGCCCGGGAAGACCGAGATCCTCTTCGGCATTCAAAATGCGAAACGACTTTGCGAGACGGGCGCAGAGCTGCTGGCGCGCATAGACAGAAAAACCATAGTCTGCGGATGTCTGAATGCACAGCGCCAGATCAAAGCATTCATGCGTCAGCGGATACCCCGCAGCGAGGCAGACGGGCTCTCCGTCCCGGTACACAAGAACACCAGTCGCATCCAGACGGCCGAAGGCTTCCAAAAACCGCCGGGCAGCGTCGGCCCCAATGAGTCCGTCGGCCGTAGCAGAATTTTTTTTCGCACCCCATCCATCCAGAACCAAGAACGCGTCTTTGAGCGTTGCTTCCGAGAGCGCACGACAGGAGATCCCGCGCATGTGCTGTATACGATTCAGATCATTGCGCTGGTGCCGGAACGCTCCGCCCCGCAGCGCAAGCTGCTGCGAAATAGCGTAGAGATATTCATCATCTTGAGGCGCATGGTCAAACACAAACCGCCCGGGCAAAATTTCACCGGCAAGCGCAACAGCGGCTTCGTCCGCATAGCACAACTGCGCGGTGGGACACTCGGAAAGATGGTTCAGAAAACGCTGTACGGCATCGCGTGCACCACATGGGAAAAACCATGCATCTGGGCCGCGCCATTCAGCGTGAACGGCGAAAAAATCAGATTCGAGCAAAACGGAAATCTGCATTTCCTGCTGCCACAGGTACAAAGTGGAAAAATGCAGCGCCGAGCAGTGCGGGCTGTAGCGGAGATAAAGCTCCCTCATCTGAGATTGCATGTCCCAGTCGACGGGACGAAGATTCATAACGGTTCCTCCCTGTTGGGGGCGCAGATCACGCCGCCGTTGACGTAGTAGCGCATTCCGCGCTCCGTCCGTTCCACATCGCCGAACGGGCGATCGTGGGTCATCTTCGAAAAGCGACCACGCACAATCATATGCTCGGTTTCCGCCGTTTTCAGATAACAGTCGAATCCGTAAAAGGCGCGCAGAATACGGTCGGCCTGCTCCGGTGTGGTCTGCTCTGTAATGGTGTAGTCCGCTTTCCGGGGGCACGGCCAGTATTCGCCATTCCCCTGGGGTACCGCATTGCGGAAAAGTTCATCGAATCGGGCGATAGCCTGTGTGCACAGACCGGCAGCGACACGGCACACATTTGCCGTCACTGTTTCCAAATCATCGGCAGGCCTGATCGGAAAAGATTGCTGCAAAAGAATGTCCCCGGCGTCCCACTCGGCTGTCATTTTGTGAAGGGTGACGCCGCCGGACGTCATGCCGCGCAGAATTTGAACTGGCATTGGCCAGGCACCGCGCCCCTGCGGAAGCAGAGAAGGATGGACGTTTACAACAGGAAGCTGGTCGTCCACGGGCACTTTAAAAAAGTATCCGGCACAGAATACGGCCTGACAGCCCGCTTTCCGAAGCCGGCGAAGATCCTGCGTGGCGATCGGCCGCAGCGTACATGGAATAGCGCGATCTGCGGCAAACGCACGGATTCGGGTGTTGAATTCAAAACGGTTGTCTGTGGGACAGGTGAAAATTTCCAGAACAGAGCATCCGGCTTGTTCCAATGCAGACAGACAGTCAAACAAAACGTCGTATCCAAGGTATGCAATTTTCATTGGCTGTAGCTCACTCAACTGTCAGGATGTCGCAGAACCCGGTAATTTCAAACACCTCTGCAATTACATCATTGACATGCCGAACAACCATGCTTCCCTGGCGATTCATTCGCTTTTGAGCGGTGAGGAGCACGCGAAGTCCCGCGGACGAAATGTAATTGAGTTCGGAGAAATCCAGCACAAGGGAGGATACGCCGTCCAGATTCGCATTGAGATGTTCCTCCAGCTGAGGCGCGGTCACAGTATCCAACCGACCGCTGAGAAACAAGGTGAGGGAATCGTTGCTTTTTTGCTGTTCGATGTTCATAAAATAACCTCGCTTTCGTGGTTTGCTTTGAAAAATCAGTGCACGCCCCTGCATCTGCGACGGGCATACATTCTTATGATATACGGTTTGGCACAGAGGAAAAAATGGCGATTCTTGTTCGAAAAAGGCAATTGTGGTATAATCAAAATGATTTTGCCGCAGTTCCGTTCTGTGTTAAATCACAATGAAAATCCTTTATCAAGCCGCCGTCTTTGCAATGAGCGGCATGTCATGCGTAAGGAGTTGGGCCGATGAATGCTGCTGCATCGGATTTTGACGCTGTTTACAGAAAATATTATTATCCTATATTAGCTTTTCTGCAAACACATGTCAATGAGACAGAAGATGCGCAGGATCTCGCGTCGGCGGTATTTTTATCAGCCTACCGGAACTGGGAAAAATACGATCCGGAGCTGGCAAGTGTTTCCACATGGTTGTATTGCGCGGCGCGCAACCAGCTGAAAAATTATTACCGCAATCGCAAGCCGGTCATCAGTCTTGAGTTGCTGATGGATCGGGGCGAGGGTAACAGCTTGTTGGAAGATGCGCGATTCCAATGTGTCACGGAATGGCGCGAAGTTCTGAAACATGCACTCGCGTCCTTACCGGAACGGAATCGGCAGGTGGTGGTGCTTCGCTATTATGCTGGAAAAAGCAACCAGGAAATCGCGGAAATTCTTCAGATCACGCAGGAAAACGCAAGGGTGATCCTGACGCGCAGTCTGAAAAAGCTGCAGAATACTTTGAATGAAGCGGGATTTACGCTGGAGGAATAAAGATATGTCAGATTTATATCGAAAATCAGCGCTGGAAAAGCTCTCGTCACCGGACCAGCTGGACCGTCTCATTGTTGTGATATCACCATCGTTCTGGTTGGCTATGCTGGGCGCGGCTTTTATCATTCTGGTCGCTCTGGTCTGGGCGATTGTGGGACGTCTGCCCGTTACGGTGAACAGCAATGGCATTTACATCAGCGACGAGGGAATGCGTACGGTGTATTCGGATACGGCCGGTGTGATTGCAACCATAGAGGTAGAAGTGGGCGATACGGTTACAGCTGGCCAGGTTGTGGCAACGGTGACGGATTCTGACAGCCAGACTCAAATCGAGGAAATTCAAAAACGGCTTGAGCAGGTGCGCTCTGTCACCCTGCTCAGTACCGATGATGCTGTAACATCGGACACAAAGGATCTTCTGGAGATCAAGAGCTCGTTAGAGTCGACCGGTTATGACGTGGCGCAGTCGAGTGCGGGACTGTCCATCTGGCAGGAGCAGTACAATGAAGAAAAGGCCGTTTTAGATCAGCTTGCATCCAAAGTGGAAGCAGCGAAACAAGCCTACTATGCCGCTCTTGACGCCAGCAGTGCCGGTTCAAATGCACAAACAGAGTATCAGCAGGCACAAACGGTATACAATGCAGCCGCTTCCGCTGTGAGCCAGGCGCAGGAAACCGTCGATGAATTGGCTGTACAATACAAGGAGTATCAGCAGAAGCTTGCAGAGCTGCAGGCTCGTGTCGATCAGGCGGTGAGTGAGGAAGAAAAGAATGCGGCGCAGGCCGCACTTGACGCTTTCCTCACGGAAAACGCATCACTGGAGCCCGCTGTAGCTGCGGCGGAGCAGGCGCTCGACCAGGCGCTGGCGGAACTCTCCGCAGCAGAGCAGACCCTGGCCGAAAAAAAGCCCGCTTATGACGCGTATTTGTCATCCAGCGGTGATTTACAGTCAGATCTTCAGAAAAAGCAGACAGAGTATTCTGAGCTCAGCAGCCAGTATGCATCGCAGCAGAGCATTGTCACCTCATTGGAGCAGAACATCGCATCTGCACAGGCGCAGATCGCATCTCAGCAAACGGGTGCCGACCAGCAGATACAGACGTTGCTTGACCAGTTTCATTCCACGCGCGACGCGATCATCGGGTCGCTGGAACAAGAACTGAGCCAGAGTGAACAGGCCCTGGCGAAAACCAGGATCACTGCAAAACAGGACGGCGTTGTCACGGAGATCTCCGTAGCGGTCGGCTCGGTTGTCGGCCAGGGCGGTGAACTTATGCGCATGGCTTCAAGCAGCGGTGAGCAGGACAATGTAATTGTTTGCTATGTCCCTCTCTCTGACGGAAAAAAGATCGCCCCGGGAATGCAGGTCATGGTTTACCCGTCGACAGTCAATAAACAGGAATACGGGCATATGGAAGCAACCGTTCTGACGGTGGACGACTATGTGACCAGTACTGCACAGATGAAAACGATGCTGGGCGATGATCTTTTGGTCAACAGCTTTACGCAGGACGGTCCGGTGATTGCCGTGACCTGCCAGCTGCGTACAGATGAGACAACGGCCAGCGGCTACTTCTGGTCCAGCGAAAAGGGCGCCGATATTTCGATTGCGGAGGGCACATTGGTGACCGCCGACATTGTGACGGAAGAAAAGGCTCCGATTCAGATGGTGATTCCTCTGTTGAAAGAGTTTTTCTCTATGAAAGAAACCGAGAGGTGAACTCTGTGCCACGTGGAAAAAGGCAGAAAAAATACGCAAAGACGCCGACAATCTATCAGATGGAAGCTACGGAGTGTGGCGCAGCATCGCTGGGGATGATTTTTGCCTATTATGGCCGGTCGATCCCGCTGGAGCAAATGCGCATCGAGACCGGGGTTTCCCGCGATGGCTGCAATGCCAAAAACATTCTGCGCGCAGCTCGGAAGTTCGGTCTGGCTGCCAAAGGATACCGAAAGAGCCTGAAATCTTTGCTAAACATGACACCTCCCTGTATTATACACTGGAACTTTAACCATTTTGTGGTGTGGGAAGGCGTCAAAGGAAACTCTCCCTATATCAACGATCCTGCCGTCGGGCGGCGCAAACTGACGATGGAAGAGCTTGATGAATGCTATACGGGAATCGTACTCGCCTTTGAAAAGACAGATGCCTTTGAAAAAGAAAAACGCAAATCGACGCTGGGTACATTTATCCGACAGCGGTTGCAGGGGGAATGGGTCTCTGTTGCGGGCCTGATCGTGACGGGCTTGTGCCTTGTGGCGCCAGGCCTTGTGCTGCCCACATTTTCTCGGGTATTTATTGATGATATTTTGCTGGGCGGAAATACGGGATGGCTTCCCGGATTTCTGGCGGCCATGGCGTTTACCATCCTGTTTCAGGCGATACTTACCTATTATCGCGGGGCCGTGTTGCTTCGTTTCCAGACAAAGATGGCGCTCGTCAGTGCGTACAGATTTGTGCACCATATGTTGCGATTGCCCATTTCTTTCTTTGACCAGCGATATGCCGGCGACCTTGCCGCACGGGTAGATAACAACAATCGTGTCAGCGACTTTTTGGCAGGTGAACTCGCTGAGACTGTGCTGAATGGTTTTGTGGCATTGTTCTATCTTGTGCTGATGCTGCTGTACAGTCCAATGCTGGCAATGATCGGTGTTGTCAGTGCGGCGCTCAATCTGCTGTTAATCCGCGCCAGTGCAAACGCACTGGCCGGCATGACAATGAAACTGCAGCAGGATCAGGGCAAAATGATCGGCGCCGTATATGCCGGGTTGAATATTACCGATACCTTGAAAGCAAGCGGCGCCGAGGACCGGTATGTATCCCGCATTTTGGGATATTATGCAAAGAATATCCGCCTTGAGCAAAAAGGGGGAAAGCTGCAGGAGATTCTGAATGCGATTCCAAGCGTTGCGGACGAGCTGGTTGACGTGCTTGTCATTATGGTCGGCGGTGTTCTGGTAATCCGTGGTCAGATGACAGCTGGTATGCTTGTTGCATTTGGTTCTTTGATGTCATCTTTCCTTGCTCCGGTGAGCAAGCTGGTGGGTTTTGCGCAGAAAATCCAGACGCTCAAAGCGGATATGAACCGTGTAGATGATATTATGAAGTACCGTGAAGACGAAAAGTACAGTGCGAACCGGCAGCCGGAACCGATGGAACAGAAGCTCTCCGGTGAAGTGGAATTGCGGAACATCTCCTTCGGATACAGCCGCCTGGAACCGCCGCTCATTCAGGATTTCAGCTTTCACTTAGACAGCGGGCGCTCCATCGCCTTTGTTGGTCCCAGTGGATCGGGCAAGTCCACTGTCGCCAAAGTCATTAGTGGGCTGTATACGCCGTGGGATGGGCAGATCCTCATGGACGGCATTCCACTCAATCGTATTCCACAGCAGATTCTGAACTGCAGCGTTGCCACGGTCAGTCAGAATGTCACGTTGTTCTCCGGAACGATTCGGGAAAATCTTACACTTTGGAACCGAAGCGTTCTGCAACAGGATATGATCCGTGCGGCCAAAGATGCATGCATTCACGATGTGATCAGTCGGTTGCCGGGCGCTTACGATTTTGAGTTGGCAGAGGGCGGCACCAATCTGTCTGGCGGTCAGCGGCAACGGCTGGAAATTGCGCGGGCGCTTGTCACGGAGCCCAGCATTTTAATTCTGGACGAAGCCACCAGCGCATTGGACCCGCTGGTGGAAAAGCAGATTGTGGATAACATCAAGCGACGTGGCTGTACCTGTGTGATTGTGGCACATCGTTTGTCTGCCATACGCGACTGCGATGAGATTGTTGTGCTGGAACGGGGCGTTATTGTTCAGAGGGGAACCCACGATGCGTTGCGGATGCAGCCGGGCGTTTATCAGCAGTTGATCCAAAACATCTGAGAGGGAGAAAAAATATGATACAAGGGTCACAGGTGTTTTTGCTCAAAGGCGGGAACATCCGGTATACTGAAAATTCTCAGTCCCACTTTGTAGTGCGCAGCGGCCGAGTTCTTGTTTACATTCTTCCGTTGCACGGCGGGCGTGCAGATCGCAGATTTTTGCTTTGTGAGATTCCGGAGGGCGGAAAAATCCCTTCGTTGTGCTGCGAGGCACCGCTGAATTATTCCAGCAACGAAATGTGCCGATGGTGTTTCGGGCTGGTCGCCGTGGACGAAGCGCAGCTGGAATTGATCCCGGTGCCTCTTTCGGATGAGGAAAGGCGGAAGTTTGTACAGGACGCTGGAATTCGCAGTGCGGGATTCATGGATTTTGAAGAGGCCTGCATCGAAGAATACCAGTTGCGCATTACCAAAGAACTGCGAAACATCTATACGGCAGAGCAAGAGCGCGTTGCCGCACAAAGCCGCGGTCTGGAATTGATTTACAACCTTTTTCGCAGCAGCCGGCAGAAGCGCCAGATTCATGAGAAAACGGGAAATCTTCTATACGACGCCATCGCGGCAATCTGCGACCGAGAGAGAGTCACACTGATGCCGCTGGACAGCGTTCTGACGGCCTGTGGCCGCAGTTTTTCGGCGGAAGATGTGGCACGTTTGTCGCATTTTGTTTGCCGGGATGTTGTGCTGGACGAAGATTGGTATTTGTGTGACTGTGGACCGGTGCTCGCGTATTATGAGGAAAACGGACACCCGGTAGCTTGTTTGCCTCGTTCAGCGCATCGCTATGATTGTTACGATCCGGCGACCGGTGAAACATACGCATTAACTGCGGAACTGACTTCGCAGCTTTCTCCGCAGGCAAAAATGATGTATCGTTCATTTCCCGCTAAGCCGATGAAAATGTGGGAACTTTGGAAGTTCGGATTGCGGGATGTGCGTCGAGGCGATGTTGTTTCTCTGCTGGTGCTTGCACTGCTGGGGACTGCAATCGGGCTGCTCGTGCCCTACATCAACGAAAAGGTATACGATGTTTTCATTCCTATGGGGGATGAGGGCGGTTTGCTGCAGATATGCTGGGTCATTCTGGCATGTACGTTGGGGAATCTGACATTCACCATTGTCAAAAACTTGATGATTTTCCGCAGTACAAGTTCCATTCAGCACTCTGTTCAGGCTGCTACGTATGATAGGCTGTTTCATTTGCCGGAAAATTTTTTCCGCCGCTATGACAGTGCCGATCTTGCACAGAGGGCCATGTCCGTCGGTGAAATTTTCAAGGTTTCAATGCAGACCGTCTTCACGACGGGTTTGGCTGCGTTGTTTTCGCTGTTGTATCTGTGGCGTATGTTCCGATACTCCAAAAAGCTCAGTGTGTTTGGTTTGATCTTGCTGGTTTTGGCAGTCATTGTGATTGCGCTCTTGGGTTGGAGACAAACGCGGCACGAGGGAAAGCTGATTGAGCTAAAAGGGAAAATGGATTCCCGACTGTATCAGCTGCTGAGCGGTGTAGACAAATTACGGATGGCTGGAGTGGAAGACCGCGCACTGTATGAATACGTCAAGCCCTATACCGAATCCAAGAAGGTAAATATTTCAAAAGAGCGTATTGAAAATGCGGTCAACACCCTGACGACCGTGCTAACCAGCGTGTTTTCTCTGGTGCTGTATTATGTTATGATCAAAAAGCTGGATGCAGAGATTTCCATGGGTGCTTTCATGGGATTCAGTGCGGCATTCGGTTCATTTTCCGGGGCAATGTTGCAGGCGGTATCCAGCATTTTAAAAGTGAATGATATTGCCCCTGTGTATGATCGCGCAAAACCGATTTTGGAGACATTGCCCGAATTGGAGGAGAACGTCGAACTGCCGGGCGACCTCAGTGGAGACATCGAGATCAACGGTGTGACATTTTCTTATTCTCCGGATAGAGCCCCTGTGCTGAGTAATCTTTCGCTTCACATCCATCCCGGGGAATACATCGGGATTGTTGGTCCGTCCGGTTGTGGAAAATCAACACTTCTGAAACTTCTGCTGGGCTTTGAAAAACCGCAAAGCGGTAAAATTTTCTATGACGGGCGAGATATCGACGGTATGGATAAAAGGGAACTGCGCAAAAAATTTGGCGTTGTTCTGCAAAACGGGAAGCTCATCAGCGGCAGCATTTATGAAAACATTACAATTACGGCGCCGGGAGCCAGTATGCAGAGGGTTAAAGATGTAGTGCGGGCCGTCGGACTCGAAGAGGACATTGCCCAGATGCCGATGGGGCTGCATACGGTACTCAGCGAAAACAGCGGAACCATTTCCGGCGGGCAGCAGCAGCGAATTCTTATTGCTCGTGCAATCATCAACAATCCCAAAATTATTTTCTTCGACGAAGCAACCAGCGCACTGGATAATCTGACGCAGAAAAAAGTCTGTGAAAGTTTGAATCGCCTTCGTGCGACGCGCCTTGTAATTGCGCATCGACTGTCAACCATCATACAGTGCGACCGGATTATTGTGATGGATCAGGGCGGCATTCAAGAGTGTGGAACCTACCAGGAACTGATGGCGCAGAAGGGAATGTTTTACGAGTTGGCAAAGCGGCAATTGCAGTGAGCCGATAGGCAAACACTTCCTTCGTAAAACTCAAAAGAACAGACCCTGTCTGGAATTTCCGGACAGGGTCTGTTTTTTCTTTTACCAACGGCGATTGGTTGCTTCGTGAACGAGTCCAATCAACTGAAGCGTGCCGAAAAAGCCCAACACGATCACAGCGGGGCAAATTCCGCCAGCCACATTTTCCAACTCATCTTCCGAGAGTTCTTCCGCGTCTGCTCGATTGCACATCTCGCGAATCTGCAGAATGTCTTCCACGGTCAGTTCAAGTCCTTTTTCCTTCAGCGCAGACTGGACCTCTTCCGGAGTCTCCATCAGAAGCAGGGACTTAACAAATTCTTTATCAGAAAAAATTTCTTTGGCCAATTTTTCGTCCATTATGTACAGACCTCCTTTTAATCTAGTCAAATTAATTGACTCTATAAAGGTATACCCGAATTGGAAGCAAATGTTACACATCGTTGAAAAGCAGTAATTGGCAATTTGTAATCCTAATCCATGCGGAAAGGTCTTTATGCTTTTGCAGCGCAAATGCTTTTCTTCGCTAAAGACTATAAGTTTTGTAATTCGATTTTGCGGCCAAATCAACCAATGGCAGACGGATGCAAAAGCAGATGCTCTTCCAGTCCCTGGAACAAGACAGTTTTGCTGTGTAACAAGATTTAAATACGAGCTATGCGAAGTCAAAGAAATGTCTTCTCGCTTTATATTATAAGAATAAAAGTTTGGTTGTAGATGGTTAAAGTCGTATGAGAATGACAAACCGTGCGAGAAGATGTGTCAATGGATACTATAAAAATGCCGCTTATACATTGATAAGCGACCTCAAAACTAATCATTAATACGAGCTTTCATAATACTGGCTTTCATGAAGATATTCTTTCAAAAATATTCGGTTAAATGCGGACACACATTTTCGCTTTAGATAGCTAGACATTGAATTTCGAGCCTTCTCTTTTTCTAAATATCTATCAATATTTGCCTGTTTATTCGGCATATCAATATTGCTGAATTTTTCGAATAATACCGAGGATTTATAAATAGGCCTTCTCGCTACAACATCATTTTCATCTTTTTGCACGTTAAAGAGGGGGACTTTATCAGAAGTTACCCCTTCGTTTGCGATAAAAATAATTTCATTTTCTTTATTAAAGGCTTTTATAATATCAAGAATTTTATCATAGTTGTTTTCAATATAAACCAGTTCGCTTGACTTTCCATCAATTGTTTTTTCGTCTGAAATATATCGTATGAAACAAGTCGGCGTGGTAATTGCATCAAAAAACCTTTCTATGCGTCTATTATATTTTTTACGAATGTTGGGAAGCTGCTCTTGCAACGATTTATATTTACTAAAATCATGGCAAAACTTAATATTATATTTTGTGTTTTTGTAAACATGATGCCTCTTTTGGTCCTGAGACAAATATCTATACTCTAAGAAATCGACACAATGCTCTTGAATAGCTAGCATTACACCTTCAAAATCAGAAATTAACCAATCGAAAGGAGAAGAACACTCTCTCAGACCCAGTTTTTCAAGATCGCTTGCTACAGAGCAAAAATAACCTAAAGAAATATAATGCATCTTACACTCCTACAAGTTTTAAATTATGTACCTTGGAAAATTGGAATATGCACATATATACGCTTGAATTATATTCTCAAATTAATTGCTTTTCAAGACATTGAGCTAAAAATATTGTTGGGAATTTGTAACTGTTTTTATGACATGTAAAGGTTTTCCTTTACAAAACGAGATGTTACTTTATTTAAGTTGCTTTTACTCTTTTTGGATTGATTATATAACAACGAGTGAACATAAAAGCGACCCCCCATGAATCGAAAAAGGCGAAAATAAAAAGATGAACAGGTCATCATTATTATGAATATTTTGTGATATATTGCAATTAATACAGCCAAAAGAACGAGTAGTGCATAATAGCAAGCGTTTATTCCTGTCGTGAAAAAACACCTTTTTATCAGTGTGTAACCAGCCTTGAGCGAAGTAGAGCAAAGCGCTTATCCAGCAAATGTTGACAGTAGGTTTGCACGGCAGAATAAAACAGAGTCTTATCGCGAAGGCCATTAAGGCCGTCAGTCTCCTGCAGTAGAAACTGATGAAATATAAGCTAAATCATTTGGTAGCTCTCCAAAGGCTGCCCGAAATTTTAAAAATGTGTTTGGTAGAAGTGCTAATTAATTCATTGCCGATCCATAAAAGACACGGACCGCCTCAATATCCATCAAAAGTTATTTGGCGCGATTTCCTTTAGACTCACTTTTCCTCATTGAAATGCCTCGGTGAGGAAAGGGAAGCCTATTGGAACTTTTGTTGCTGTTTTTTGCTTGATGCCAAAAAGATGCCCGGGATGAAAATATGGCTATTATTTATTGCCCATGCGAAACTGATTGATGATTTCGCAGATCAATGCCTTTTGCACTTCGCTTAAATCAGAAATGTTAATCATATCATTCTTACTTTTTCCCAGCAGATAATCGGTGGAAACATTGAAAAAAAGTGCAATTTTCAACAGAATCCGATAACTCGGCATGCGCATAGAAGTTTCGTAGCTTGAAATCATTCCTTTGGTGATTCCAAGTTGTCCGGCCAATTGCTCTTGTGAAAGCTTTGAGCGTTTCCTTAATTCTTTCAGTCTATCTCCAAAGTTAACCATTTGTACCACTCCAATCATACAAATAGTATGATTGAAAAGAGTTTTCATTTGGCGAACAAAACGTATATCTGCTGTTGATTTAAAATATGGAAAGTGCTATTCTTTTACATGAATTAAGCTGGCCATATGTGTAATTGGGAGGAGGAAAATTCCGTGTGAATTTTTTAATGGCGATTTATTGGAAAGATATGTCGATATGGGTAAAAAAAGGAAGGCTACGCCAGTATTTTCCGTCTCTTTTGCCCTTGAGCGATATGATGCGATTATAGTATACTATATCTGTATGTGAAAATTGCAGAGTTTGTTTTCGAGAAGCTATCAGTTAAGTCAAAAGGATAGACTTCTGGAAAAATCAGAAGTGAAATCATTCTATTATAGAAATTTTAATATTTAGTTGAATCTATAGACGTTTAAAATTGAAATCAAAGATCAGAGGGGAATAGAGTGCCTTTTGAAAAAAGAGGGATTTGAAATGTGTGATATGATGGATCCTAATTTAGAAAATTTGATCCGCAAGAATCAAATAGTGATAACAAAAAAACAAAAAGCTTACTTGAAAATGAAACGAGTGTTAGATTTTATGTGTGCGTTTATGGCATTGATCATATTATCTCCGATACTTGTTTTGGTATCAATTGCGATTAAAATTGATTCTCCTCATGAAAGCATTATTTTTAAACAAGAGCGTATTGGAAAGAACGGAAAACCGTTTATTTTACATAAGTTTCGCAGTATGAAACAAGGAACACCGGAGCTGGGGACCAATGAGTTTATGAATGCGGAACAATACATTACGAAGGTTGGAAAGGTTATTCGCAAGACTAGCATAGATGAGTTACCGCAACTGGTGGATTGTGTTTTGGGACATATGAGTCTTGTTGGACCGCGACCGCTTTTAGCACGTGAGGATGAGATGCATTATCTTCGGAACTATTATGGTATTTATCAGATTCAACCGGGAATTACAGGTCTTGCACAAATCAACGGACGCGATACAGTGGATGGCTACGATAAAATAAAATGGGATCGGGAATACGTACAAAATATGTCCTTTACACTGGACATGAGAATTATTTGGAGAACAGTAGTAAAAGTACTTCGTTGCGATGGTGTTGTTGATAGTTCCGATGAGAAATTAAAATGCTCTACCAGTAGTTTGTTTGAATACAGAAGACCGAGATGACAGAGAGGAATATGAATGAATATTTTGATTCATATGGGCGATCCGTATCCGAATGAGGGCCCTTGTGCTAAGCGAATGCGAGCTTTCTATGATATCTGGACAGCGCAAGGGCATACCGTGAAGGTGCTTGCACCCAAGATGTCGGAAGAAAAATATGAAAATGTATTTTATTGTCCTACACCGCCGCTGAAAAAAAAGACTACTTTTTACAGATTGTTAAATAGTATGGGATTTGCGGTTACTTCCTTTTTTATGTCATTGAAAACGGGTGCCGCAGATATTGTGCTTACTACTTCTCCGCCCCCCTTGATTAGTATTTCTGGATGGATGATTGCGCGGATGAAGCGTGCAAAGTTAGTATATGATGTGCGTGATATCTGGCCGGATGTAGCTTTGGAGATGGGAAGTTTTTCTGAAAAAAGTATTTATTATAAAGCATTCAAAATAATACGTGATTTTATGTTGAAGCATTCGGATTTGGTTACAGCGGTTAGTCCTGGAAAAGTGAAAAAATTGCAGGGATACTGTCCAAAAACAAGAGTTATTAATATTCCCAATGGACTCGATGAGCTTTTTTTAAAAAATAAAGTTAACTGCCAAACGGTGGAAAGATATTTTCAGACAGGACAGTTTACTTGTGTCTATATCGGAAATTTAGGGTTGGCGCAAGGTCTGCAGCAGTTGTTGGATGTGGCAGAGAAGGCTCAAAATGAACAATTACCAGTGCGGTTTATTCTATTTGGTGCTGGTGCTGAGGAACAACAATTGAAAAACGTAGCACAAAAGCGCCAACTGGATAATGTGACTTTTGCAGGACGCTTGCCAAATTCAGAAATGTATTCAGTGTTAAAAGCGGCACAGGTTAGTTTTGTTTCTTTGAAAAATGAAAATCTTAAAGATAGTGTGCCAACCAAAATGTATGAGGCACTTGGAACAGGTTGTCCAGTCCTTTTAGCAGCTGTTGGTGATGCAGCCGATATTTTGAACGACTGTGAGCTGGGGATTGCGGTGCGGCCTAATGACAGCGATGCGCTATGGAGGGCTTTTCTAAAAATATATTATCATCATGGTGAGTTCTTGACGCATAAAGCAAAAGCAGAAAAAATTATTTTAGAAAAGCACTCTAGACAAAAAGCGGCAATCTTGTTGGAAAAAGAGCTGCGTATTCTTTGCGGAAATATTTGAGTAAAAAAGGAGATATAAAAATGTCAGCGGTTAATGTGATTGGTCTGGGCTATATCGGCTTGCCAACAGCTCTCATGATGGCCTCACACGGGGTAGAGGTTGTAGGGACAGATTATAATAAGGAACTTGTTGCTACGCTGAATGCAGGCCAAACAACATTTAAAGAAGACGGCTTGGATGAATTGTTCGCAAAAGCTTTAAAGAGTGGAATCAAATTCACAACAGAATATCAAGTGACGGATACATATATCATATCAGTTCCAACGCCTTATGATAACTTTAGCAAAAAAGTGGACGCCTGCTATGTGGTTGCGGCTGTAAAAAGTGTGATGGAAGTTTGTCAAAAGGGGGCAAGCGTCGTAATTGAGTCTACGGTTTCTCCGGGAACGATTGATAAATATGTTCGTCCAGAAATCGAGAAAAATGGTTTTGTAATTGGAAAGGATATTCACTTGGTCCATGCACCGGAACGTATTATTCCCGGAAATATGGTGTATGAATTATTACATAACAATCGTACAATTGGTGCAGACGATAAAAAAATTGGTGAAAAGGTGAAAGATCTTTATTCATCATTTTGTCAGGGCGAGATTGTGGTTACCGACATTCGTACAGCAGAAATGACGAAAGTTGTGGAGAATACTTTCCGTGCGGTCAATATTGCATTTGCCAATGAACTGGCAAAAATATGTCGTCATGATAATATGGATGTATATGAAATAATTAGAATTTGTAATATGCATCCTCGCGTCAACATTTTACAGCCGGGCCCTGGTGTTGGCGGACATTGCATCAGTGTCGATCCATGGTTTTTAGTTGGTGATTATCCTAGCCTTGCGAAAGTAATCGATGAAGCAATGAGGACGAATGACAGTATGCCGGATTTCGTTTTGGAGCGCATTTACGAAATTATGAAAGAAAAAAATATGAGGAGTATAGACCGCGTAGGTTTGTATGGCCTTACCTATAAAGAAAATGTGGATGACATGCGCGAGTCTCCCACATTGCAGTTGCTGGAAAGTCAGAAGCGGCATCTTGCGCCTGGTTTAAAGGTTTATGATCCATTTATTACTTATGACGTAGTAGAAAATCAGTACCATGATTTGGATACGTTCCTCAAAGATATTGATTTGGTGGTCGTAATGGTAAAGCACAATGAGATCAAAGAGAATATGGCAAAACTTAGGGGAAAATATGTTCTGGATTGCCATAATATCATCTGCGATTTGCCGGATGTATATCATTTGTAAGCAAAAAGGGGAAAACACCAATGGGAATGGAGCGGCATAGGATTATTGGAGTTGACTTGATGCGCGTTTTGCAGCAGCTCTGATGATTTTAGGACACTCGTTTATTGTGTATCCAATTGATATTTCACAACTTTCGTGGTGCTTGACATTGCACAATTGGATTTATTCATTTCACATGGAATTGTTTTTTGTGTTATCTGGTGCAGTATATTGTCGCCATGAATATCGCACGATGCTCAAGGGGAAGATAAGACGTCTTGGAATTCCATATTTGTTTTTAGGCATGGCGGCATTGCTTTTACATGCCTTTGGTGGAAAATTGGTGAATGGAACGGTACCATTTCAAGAGGGACTAAGAGATCTAATTTTTTATGGCGGCGGGTATTGGTTTATTTATGTTTTGTTTTTAATTTTTGCTTTTTATCCGCTTTTGGAGCATGTATTTTGCACAACTGTTTCAAAGATGATTTTGGTATGTGTTTTGATAGCCGTTCAGTGTTTGGATGGGATTCCGGAGATTTTCCTTCTGAACGGTGTTGTTCGATATATGCCGTATTTTATTATTGGACAATTAGCACAGCCATATTTGAACGCAGGAAGAATCTTTAGTGAAAAGAAATTTGATTCGCTTTGTGTGTTTTCTATAAGTTTAGCAGTGTATCTTTTGTTGGGATACAGCTCAACGACGGGCTTTCTGTTAATTGTGATCGGATACATTAGAGCGCTTTCCATGATTTTGTGTTGTTCGATTTTTATTAATTTCGTGTTAACGCAGAATGGTAAGCTTAAAGAAGGAATTCTTCAAAAAGTTGGATGTTTTTTGGAAGAGTGCAGCAGATATTCATTGCAATTGTATTTATTTAACGGATATATTCTTGCTGTAATGCGGATTCTGCTTTGTAATATTTTGCATATTGAAAATGCCGTTTTACTTGTTTGTGGTATCTGGTTGGCAAATATTGTGGGAACGCTGGTGTTATGCAAGTATATTTTGCCTAAAATTCCGATCGTCGCATTTCTGTTGGGAATTAAAGTGAAAAGAAAGTAGAAGCGTTATGAAAAAAGTAATGTTGGTTTTTGGGACACGCCCGGAAGCAATTAAGATGTGTCCCCTTGTGAATGAATTAAAAAAGAGGAAGACAATAGAAACCGTTGTTTGCGTCACGGGGCAGCATCGTCAGATGTTGGATCAGGTGTTGGCAGCTTTTCATGTACAGCCGGATTATGATCTTTCTATTATGAAAGATAAACAGACCTTGTTTGATGTGACCACAAATATTCTAATGCGTATCAAGGCGGTATTAGAAGAAGTAAAGCCGGATGTGGTGCTGGTGCATGGCGATACGTCTACTACCTTTGTCACTGCCTTGGCATGTTTTTACTTGCAGATTCCGGTTGGTCACGTTGAAGCGGGATTGCGTACTTATCATATTTATTCTCCGTATCCGGAAGAGTTTAATCGGCAGGCTGTCAGTATTATTGCAAAGTATAACTTTGCGCCTACGGAACTTGCTAAACAAAACTTGTTAAAAGAAGGTAAAGACCCAAGAAGCATTTATGTGACGGGCAATACTGCAATCGACGCGTTGAAGACTACTGTTCGTGAAGACTATGTTCATCCAGAACTGGACTGGGCGAAAGGGAGTCGTTTGATTATGCTGACAGCGCATCGACGTGAGAATTTAGGCGAGCCGATGCACCACATGTTTCGTGCAATCAAGAGAATTGTAGATGAGCATGATGATTTAAAGGTGATTTATCCGATTCATATGAATCCAGTTGTCCGTCAAGCTGCTGAAGAGATTTTTGGCAATGATGATCGATTCCATATTATTGAGCCGCTGGATGTATTGGATTTTCATAATTTCCTCGCAAGGAGTTATCTGATTTTGACAGATAGCGGCGGTATTCAGGAAGAAGCTCCCAGCCTGGGCAAACCGGTTCTCGTGATGCGTGATACTACAGAGCGTCCGGAAGGAATTGCGGCGGGGACGCTGAAGCTGGTTGGTACGGATGAAGAAAAGATTTATGAGGAATTTAATCGCCTTTTGTTAGATCAGAACGCTTATGGTGCGATGAGTAAGGCATCGAATCCATATGGGGATGGCCATGCGTGTGAACGCATAGCGGATATTTTGTGCGAATGTAATTGACTTCGGGAGGGTGCTATGAGCATAGTTTCGCTGTATTGGAACACGGTGCGATACATGAAACCGAGCCAGGTTTACTATCGCGTACGGAAGACTTTGGGTATGGAGTGTTCCATTGGATGCGAGATAAAGCCTATTAGCGTTGGCAATGAGAAGCTTACTTTGATTGCCCAAATGGAAAAATTAGACTTTGATCCAGTGTTTTTAGCCCGATTCCCGGTGGAAGAGTTGATGCAAGATCATGTTTGCTTTTTACATCAATCTCGTAAGTTTTCATGGGATGAGCCGTGGTATTTTCCAGATGAAACCCCATTGTGGAATTTTAATTTACACTATTTTGAGTATTTATTTCCCCTGGTAGAAGCATACAGGCGAACCGGGAACAGGATGTATTATGAAAAAATCAAAACCTGTGTAGAAGGCTGGATCAAGAATAATCCCCGAAGTGCAGGTGGAAATGGTTGGGCACCGTATACGGTGGCATTGCGCCTGACAAATTGGTTGAGTTGCTTTTCTTACTTATATGAAACAGTAAGAGAAGACAAGGTGTTTTATGATCGATTCATCAATGCTTTGTACGAACAATATGTGTATCTTTCAGGTCATCTGGAAAAAGATCTGTTGGGTAACCATTATTTTGAAGATTTGAAAGCGTTGATATTATGTGCGCTTTTTTTTCAGGATGAAAAAGTGCTTAGCCGGGTTTTGCTCGAATTTAAAAAACAGTGCAACGAACAAATTCTTCCAGATGGTATGCATTTTGAGTTGAGCCCAATGTATCATAAAATTATTTTTGAGGGTATGTTGCGTGTGGCGGCTGCGTTGCGAGCGGCGAATGTTCCGGATTTGGAGATCGAAAAGCATTTGCAGCCGATGTTGGATGCGGCCTATTCTATGGAATATGATTTAGATCGATTGCCGCTGTTTAATGACTGCGGAAACAATGTGGCCAAAAGTTTGGAAGCGCTGTGTGAAGAAGCGAAAAATAAATTTCATTTGTTGCCGGTATTTAAAAAACAATTCCCTAATGCGGGGTATTATATTTTGGAAGAAAATGACGTGCGAGTTATTGTGGACGCAGGAGAGATAGGACCGCAATACTTGGCGGGACATGTGCATTGTGACGCACTTAGTTTCGAAGTGTTTTTTAAAGGAAAACCGGTTTTGGTTAATTGTGGAACATATGCTTATCAGGATGCATTGCGTCCATTCTTCCGGAGTACGCTAGCGCATAATACTGTCCGGGTTGATAGGAGAGAACAATCTTCTTGTTGGGGCACATTTCGTACAGCTAAAAGGCAGCGGTGCCGCTGTCTTGAATTTAGCGGAAACCTGTTAAAAGCGGAAATGACTGATCAAGCCAATTGCAAAGTGATTCGTACAGTGGAATTACGAGGGTCAAAGTTGACGGTTTGCGACCATTCGAGAAGTAATCAGCTCCTTGAGGCGGCTGTTCACGTTGTGCCTTGTGCGCGCTTGTTCGAATTGGAGGATTCCGTTCAGATAGAAGGTATTGGAACAATGACTTTTAGCGGGGAGCGGAAGAGGGAACAGATGCCGTATGCACCTGAGTATGGTGCAAAAAAAGATTGTGCTGCGTGGATAGTCAGCGAAAAAGGTTCTTTGAGCTTTTCGCTGACTATAGCTAGTATATAAAATCAAAAAAGGAAAATCGATCGATGAATATTATATTTGTGATTTCACATTTACCGGATTCTCGATATAAAAAGAGGTTTGAAGTGCTCAAACCCGGCAATGATGTTTCTGCGATTTATTGGAACAAACGAGGAAACAAGGAACAGCCCATTGTTGATATTGATATTCCCAGCACAGGGATCAATATCGAGGCAAATCAGACCTCACCGTTTAAGAGGATTCCACAGTGGTTTTTTTACGCAAAGGCGGCTTTGGCGGAACTGAAGAAACAGGCTCCGGATTTTATTTATGTAGGCAATTTTGATATGTTGGCGATTGCATGGCAGTATAAAAAATCACATCCGAGCGTTCGTGTTATTTATGAAATCGCAGATCTGCACCGCTATATTGCGGATGTGCCGCGGAATCCTGCTAGAAAAATATTTCGTCGGATGCTGATAGCGGCTGAGAGCAACCTGATGAAAATTGTAGATCTTTTGGTGATTACTTCGCGTGAATTTTATAAATCATATTATTATCAATACATTACAGAAGAAAAAGTAGTGTTTTTGCCGAATATGCCACGCAAAGAAGATTTTGCGGATTATTCCAAAAAACAGGATGGACCGTTTACGGTCGGTTTTATTGGTTCTATTCGATACAAAGAACAATTGAAAATGCTGATTCGTGCGGCAAAGCGGGCTGATGTGAAGGTGATATTTGCGGGGGCCGCAACAGATTCAGAAATCGAAGATTTGTGCAAGGAAAATGCGGATTATTGTAAATTTTTAGGGCCGTTTAATTATACTCGTAGAATTGCTCAATTGTATGGGATGCTTGATTGCGTTTATTCCGTATACGATGCGGATATGGCCAACGTGCGTATTGCATTGCCCAATAAGTTATATGAGGCGATTTTGTGTGAGTTGCCGATTATCGTTGCTAAAAATACGTATTTGGCAAAGCTGACTGAGCAGTGGGGCGTTGGCATTGCGGTGAGTCATAAGCAAGAAGATGAATTAGTGGATGCACTTCTTGAATTAAAAAATAACAAAGCTCGATATGATGAAATCTGCCAAAATTGCAGGAAGAATCAGTATCGAGTGTCTTTGGAAAAATATAACGCCTTATTAAGAGATTTTATCGAAAACAAATAAAGAGCAGCGCTTTCGTTGCAGTAAGAATAAGGCGGATGTGTGGGAGATACTAGATGACAATGAAGGGCATATCAAAAACATCGTCATGTACACTTTGGGATTGTTTGATGTTGTTGGGCTTTTTTCTTCTGGGCGGAAGCGCTATTGTGTCAGTCGTAGGTTTAAAAGTAGTTTATTTGGTTGATGCAATAGCTGTTTTAGTTTTTGTTTTTAAAGTAAAAAGCATTTCAAAGCGTAATCTCAGAACCTTGTTGGTGGTAGGCGGATTTCTATTAGCAGACTTTTTTTATTGGCACATTCTAGACGAAAAACCGAGTGAAGGAGCATATATTACTTGTGCACTGATTGTAGTTTTTGTTTTTATGATGACAACGATGATGACCATTTCCGCCTTTGAGCATGCGTTTATCGTTGTGCTAACAGCCATTGCAGCAAGTAGCCTTGTGATTTATATTGCGGCGATTTTGTTTGGAATCGATCGTTTTGCGATATATGGAAATGAGATTCACCAATTCATTTTACTGCATTCATTTTGCGGATTTAAAGATTTTAGAAATTCGTCTATTTTTTGGGAGCCTGGAATTTTTCAGATTTATTTGAACGTTGGCCTTTTTTTCCTTCTGTTTCAGAATGTGTACAGAGCCCAAAAGAAGCTATATTATGTTGCACTCCTATTGTTTGTGGTTTCTATTTTAACTACTAAATCGACTACGGGGTACATTGTACTTGTTGGAATTGTATGTTACTGGTTGTTGGTTAAATGGAAAAATAAATCTATCGGGTTTAAGGTTCTGATGTTGGTCCCGATGGTGGCAATTATATTGATAATCCTTTATTTTGCGTGGAACAGTTATGCAATCCAGTACAAATTCTTTTCTGTGAATCAATCACTTCCAAAACGGTTGGCGGCGCTTACCAGTACACCCGGAATACTCAGAGATAACCCTATATTAGGAGTTGGGATTGGAACAAGACTTTCCTATGACAGATATGCCGATTTTGGCGTTCAAGATAATAGCAATGGAATTGCCAACGTTTTTGTTCAGCTGGGGATTATTTATGGAATAGCATATCTCAACCAGCTTGTTTCAAAATCGAAATACTATTTTGCGAACAGAAAATTTTTATTCTTGGGTCTGATAATTGTTTGCCTTATGACAGAACCGCTTACCTATTATTCTATTGGAGTGCTGTTTTGGTTTACTTTCAAAAGACAAAATGCTCTCATAGGGAGGACCGTTAAATGAAACGTTGTTTGGTTACGATTGATGCGGAAGGGATCAGTGGACCAGATGCGATCGCTAGAAACATTTGGGGCGGCAAGGAAAGAGTTGGAATTGATAAAATTATGGACATCTGCGATGCGCATGGTGTCCGAGGACTTTTTTTTGTAGATATGCCTGGCGGGTACGCATATGGCAAAAATCAGATTAAAGAAGTATTGAACCGAATTGAGCAGCGTGGACACATTGCAGGTGTACATATTCATCCGATGCATATGGCAAATCCTGAGCACGATTTCCTGTGGCAATATACAGCTGAAGAGCAGAGAAAGATTATTGACGCCTGTACAAAGGATTTTGAAGAAATGACGGGTCATCCGCCGCTATATTTTCGTGCGGGTAAATACAGTGTGAACGACGATACTATAAAAATTTTGCAGGACTATTCGTATCAATATGAGTTTTCCAGTTTCGCATCTAGAGATTGGTGCCATATTTCCAATCCCAAAAGCAAAAATATTCCTTATTCTTTGGGAAAGCTGATCGAGATTCCGGT
The DNA here is from genome assembly GCF_045865535.1 of Owariibacterium komagatae. Taxonomy (GTDB): domain Bacteria; phylum Bacillota; class Clostridia; order Oscillospirales; family Ruminococcaceae; genus Ruthenibacterium; species Ruthenibacterium komagatae. The sequence goes on along the minus strand of NZ_AP031406.1, from coordinate 1,230,778 downwards.
TACGATTTTTCAGCTTGCTCAATTTGGAAAGTTTAAGCGTTATGAAAAGATAGACTTGGCAACACTTAGCGTGTCAGAATTGAAACATGTCCTCGGACAGATTGCAAAGCAGCCGTACGATTATCCGGTGATCTTTTTTCTGCATAGCTTTTCTTTTTTGGACAGAACAGACCCTGAAAATGTAAAAGTGGATGCTGCAGCAATCAAGCGTTTTGATAAAATGATGGAATGTATTGAAAAAAATAAAGATTTTTGTTTTTGGGATATTGAGAATGAAAAATTTGAACTCCCAGAATATGAAGAGTGGATGTATCAAGATTGTCCTAGTGTAAAAGGAAAGATTCGGCAATTTTGTTATTCTGTTTTGCTTTTGTGGCGCCTGCGGCATATGAATCGAATGGCCAGGTTCCTTTTATGGGGAATGACAGCAGCCATTGTTTTTCTCGCTGCAGTGATCATTGCGCTGATCTTTCTTCTATAAAAATTGAGAGCAATGGTGGAGAAGCACAGATGGGTGAAAAAATTTTATTCATAGGAGATTATTTCGGTGAATTTGCATTGCCGAATGGGATCTGTGTGCATCAGGTGGCAAAGGAACTCCAAAAGCGTGGCTGCGATGTGTCTGTTTTGGCAATTAATGATGGATATCAGAAACCAGAAGAAGTGTACGATGGACTTCGCGTTGTACGAGTGCGCGCCGATGCGACAACACGGCTTACTGCGTGGTACCGTCAACATCCGGGAAAATTAGAAAGTATCTGGTTTAAATTCGGCATTTTTCTTAAAGATGTTAGAACATTTTTTTCTCTTTGGTTTTGGCCGTTTAACGCGCCCATCAATTTGTGGCTTACCTATCATGCTGCGAAAAAGATGATTGAAACGGATCATATTGATACCGTTGTATGTACGTATACACCGTTTAATGCGGTGTTGGTGGGGCATATTTTGAAGCGTAAAAAGCCAAATTTGAAGTATATTGTATATTTTCTAGATTCTCTTTCTGGTGGTATATTTCCGAAGCTCACGTCGCAGGAATGGGTGGCAAAGCAGGGGAAAAAGTGGGAAAGACTGCTTTTGAAGAATGCAGATGGCATTTATATTATGAAAGCGCATCAAAAACACCACCAGAAACATAGTTGTGACGAACCATATTATTCCAGAATTCGTGTGCTGGACATCCCGCTTTTAAAAATGGAAAATATCAAGCAACAAGCAGATATAGACTTCCTTCCGAAAGATAAAATCAATTTGGTATATCTGGGATCGTTGAAAAAGAATTTGAAAAATCCAGAGCCATTTTTGAAGGCGTTTTTGGCCGCAAACTTGCAAAATGTTGCGATTAGCTTTATTGGGGATGCCAATGACTGTGAGGATTTACTGTGTCAAGCACAGAAAGCGGCTCCTAAACAGATTCATATCATAAAGTCTGTTCCGCATTCGGAAGTTGAAAAGATACTGGCTCAAGCAGATGCACTGCTGAACATTGGAAGTGCCAATACTTGCCAGATTCCCTGTAAGATTTTTGAGTATATGTCTACGGGAAAGCCCATTATTACAACTTACAAAACACCGAATGAGCCAAGCCTGCCCTACTTGCGCGAATATGCCGGGGCGCTTTTGTTGGATGAATCTGTATCCTCTATAGAAAACGCACAAAAGTTGAAAGAATTCACAAGCAGCCTTCCAAAGCAGATCGAAACAGATGCGTTAAAGGAAAAATATTATTTATGTACGCCGAGTGCTTTTTGTGACGCATTACAGGAGGATACTGCACAATAAGATATAAGAAAGAAGGCAGAATTTGAAACGGTACAAAAGACTCGACTGGAAAAAAATTTTGGCATTGCCGCTATTTTTCGAAAAATATGAAAAAAAGACGAAAAACGCCTTAAAAAGTGTTGTTTTGGAACTTTTGTATTTGTCACCGAACCAATTTGATTTTATTCAAAAAGAAAAATCAGATACATTGTTTTTTTGTGCATCAGGTTATCATCGTGCGGATCATTTAAAAAATTTTATGAAGGTATATGAGTGTTGTCCTTGTGCAGATGCACTTGTTGGGAAAAACTTTGTCGAGCATGAAAACCCATATGCAATCCATTGGAAAAATTTGATTCGGTATTTGGGAAAATCAGTAGGATGGTTTGTGATGGCAGTCAAACGAGGATTAAAGTTCTCGGCTTTTATACATATTTGGCCTAATTTGATTGAAATTGATAGCTTGATAGGAATTATTAGTGAGTTACCATTACAGCGATATAAGAGACTTGTGGTTTATTTTGACGGATGGCCGACAGATTGTTTTATGGTCCAGCTTTTCAAAGAAAGCGGAAAAGTAACATATACATTGCAACATGGTACGTTTGCAAGGGGAATTGATAATTTTAAAAATACAGATGAATATGGATTTGAATTGAAGGTCAGTACTGCGGATTTTTTTCTTGCTTGGAATAAATATACAGTACAAGAAGCAGAGGTGATGGGGCTGGATACGTATCGGTTCCGCATTTTGGGAATGCCAAAATTTATTGGTGTAAAGCAAGGAGATTTCCATAAAAAGGCGACGAGAAAGTTTGGTGTTGTGCTGAATTGGAATGCAAATAGTCAGCAGAATATTGCGCTTGTGAAGGTTGCGAATCAAATCGCGGGAAAGATAGGTTTTCAATACATTCTTAAGTATCATCCGACGGACAAAGGCATTGAATACGATGCGTATGTGAGCAAAGGATTGTGCCGAGGCGTGATTTGCGGTCGAACCACAACGTTGGAGGAGTATATCGAACAGGTGGATTTTTCTATAGTGGGAAACTCATCAATGCTGTTGGAGCTTTTATGGATGGGCTCGTCTATATATCATTATTTTGAGCCCGGTCAATATGACAAATATCAATCTGTTGCGGAAATTTCTTTTTCGGATATCAATGGGTTTGAAGATATTTTCGATCTTAATGCAGAAGATTTGAATGAAATACGGAGCCGCATTTGCGGCCCCACAAACCCTGAAGAGCAATATAAAAATTTTTTTGAAAAAGAATGCTTGTCATGAAAAATATTTTTAGGTGTTATACAAATTTTTCGAACGCGGTAAAAGCCACTGTGTGGTTTATTATCTGCAGTATCTTGCAAAAAGGAATTCAACTGCTGACGGTTCCAATGTTCACGCGCTTGATGACGACGGATCAATATGGACAGTTTAATTTGTATCAGTCATGGCTGGGAATTATTACGATTTTTGGAACATTGAATCTGTTTGCTGGTGTTTTCAACAATGGAATGTTAAAATATGAGCACGATAGAGACCGTTATACTTCAGCAACGCAGGGCCTTTCTTCCCTTGCAGCGCTTGTTGTTGTAATGGCCTATCTCATTGCACCGAATGTATGGTCTGCTGTTCTTGGACTGCCCCATATCGTTATTATCAGTATGCTTGTAGAGATATTTTTTCTACCAGCTTTGCAATATTGGATGATGCGTCAGCGCTTTGAATATCATTATCGAGCCCTTGTTATGCTGACGATTTTCACTGCGGTTGTCAATCCCTTATTGGGGCTTGTGGCGGTCCAAGCGTCTAGTGAAAAAGGTGTGGCGAGAATCCTTTCCGTAAGTCTTTTGAATGCTGTTATCGGAATATTTTTTTATGTGCTGAATTTTTATCGTGGACGAAGATTTTTCCACGCGGCTTACTGGAAATTCGCATTGGCATTTAATCTTCCACTGATCCCGCATTATCTGGCGCAGTTCGTTTTAGGGCAATCGGACAGGATTATGATTGAAAAATTTTCCGGAATGACAAAGCTTGCTATTTATGGTTTGGCTTATTCGATCGGATTGATCATGACAATCGTCACAAACAGTATCAATTATTCTTTTATTCCGTGGACTTATCAGGCTTGCAAGATGCAGCAATATGATCGGCTGAAAAAATGTTCGATGCTTTTAGTATTGTTGGTCGCATTTGTTTCTTTGGTGCCGGTTTTGATGGCACCGGAAATCATTTGTATCATGGGCCCGCCGGAATATTCCGAAGCAGTCTATGTGATTCCGCCGATCGCATTGTCCGGATATTTGATTTTTGTGTATTCTTTGTTTGCGAATATTGAATTCTATTTTGAACAGAATCGCTTTGTCATGCTGGGATCCTGTGCGGCGGCTGTATTGAATGTTGTGCTGAACTTGATCTTTATGCCACGATTCGGCTATATCGCAGCTGCGTATACCACGGTTGCATGCTATTTCATTTTGGCCGTGGCGCATTATTTGCTTATGCGCAGGATACTGAAAAATGCAGGCATCTCGGAGTCTTTGTATCACATTTCGTTAATCATAATTATTACGGCGGTATTGGTTGTGATGCTGGTCCTTTGCGTGGAGATGTACCCATATCCCTTGATTCGATATGGCATGATTTTTATGATTTTACTGGTATGCTTTGCAAAGAAAAATACGTTGTTAGAGATGATAAATAGACAACACAATAAGGAAGAAAACGTATAACTCATTATGATAGGAGGTACCCAAATGAAAACAGCCTGTTTTGTCCCCATTAAAGCCAACTCGGAACGCGTTCCAGGTAAAAATCTGAGAATGCTGAACGGAAAAAAGCTTTATGAATATATTTGTGAACATATCAAGAAAGCAAATGTTTTCGATGATGTATATATTGATACAAACAGTAAAGAGGTGGCTGAGTATGCGATCGCGATGGGATTTTGTGTGATTGATCGTAAGCCGGAATTAGCCCAAAATACGGCGAACGGAAATGACTTGCTAGTCTATCACTATGAGACGCATCCAGAATACGATTATTATTTTCAGCTGTTTGCCACTGCGCCGTATATGCGGCCGGAAACGATTCGTGCGTGCTATACTCACTTAGTGATGAGTGAAGAATACGACTCTTGTTTTACAGCGCTTGAAAATCATAGTTTCTACTGGTTTGCGAATACACCGATCAATTACAGGCCGGATATTTTGCCACGAAGTCAGGACATGCCGCCTGTGATTGAGGAGACAACCGGTTTATACGGAATATCCAAAGGCAGCCTGGAGCGTTATAGATGTCGAATCGGCAGAAAGCCGTATGTCCACATTGTTGATAAGTTTGAAGCGGTGGATATTAATACGGAAGATGATTTCAAAGTAGCAGAATATATTGGGAAAGTGATTTATGGAATAGAAGAGAAAAAAGAAGGTCTCAATGGAGTTTATAATCCACAAGAGGTGTCAATGAAATGAGGGGGAATACTTGATATGTCTGTATTATTTGGAGCAACTCTTATGATTACTGGTGGAACGGGCTCCTTTGGGTCCACTGTTCTGAAGCATTTTCTGCATTCGGATCTGAAGGAAATTCGCATCTTTTCCAGAGATGAAAAGAAGCAGGATGATATGAGGCATGAATTGCAAACAAAGTATCCTGAAGATGCGGGCAAGGTGAAATTTTATATTGGTGATGTGCGTAATTCACAATCTGTCCGAGACGCTATGTACGGCGTGGATTATATTTTTCACGCGGCGGCGCTCAAGCAAGTGCCCAGTTGTGAGTTCTTTCCGATGGAAGCGGTGAGAACTAACGTTGAGGGTACAGATAATGTTCTCCACGCGGCGATTGATGCCGGGGTAAAACGAGTAGTTTGTCTTTCCACTGATAAAGCTGCCTATCCGATCAATGCGATGGGAATATCAAAAGCCATGATGGAACATGTGATTTATGCGAATGCCCGAGTGGCAGCGGAACATGGAAATACGGTGATCTGTTGTACACGTTACGGGAATGTTATGTGCTCCCGAGGCTCTGTGATTCCGCTGTTTATCGATCAGATTACATCCGGAAACCCAATTACTATTACGGATCCTAGTATGACTCGCTTTTTGATGAATCTTGATGAAGCAGTAGATTTGGTAATGTTTGCATTTCAGCATGCAGCCCCTGGTGATTTGTTTATCCAAAAAGCGGATGCCTCGACGATTGGCGACTTGGCGAAGGCGGTGCAACGATTGTTTGGTGATACAGGAACCCGTATCATAGGAACACGACATGGTGAAAAGCTTTATGAGACGCTTATGACATGTGAAGAGCGTTTGCGTAGTGAAGATATGGGGAACTATTACCGTGTTTCGATGGATAGTAGAGATTTGAACTATGACAAGTTTGTGGTGGATGGTCAGGTACATACTATGGCGGATGTTGCCTATACTAGCCATAATACCAATCGCTTGGATATAGGGGGTACTGTCGAAAAAATTCTCAGTACAGAGTATGTTCAGAATATGTTAAAGAATATGCAATAATTTCATGAAATGATTAAAAAACGTGGTTGGCAACAGCGGATGATGAGCAATGAGGTTTATATGGCATCAGCGGCAGTATTTTGTGGGGGATTTTTAATCAGAAAGTGAGAGAAGAGTTTGGACAACAAAAAGAAAAAAGCAGGTTTGATCGTCTTACTCGGTGTGTTAATTGTAATTGTGCTATTGATTCTAGGTGGTATTGCTTACTACAATTCAAAGCTGGATATGATTAATTACGATGATGGTAGTCGAGAGATTGATACAAGTACCAGCTATGCAGTAAATAATGATGAATTGGACATTGGCGATTTGCCTGATGCGCCAGAGGATGAAGATGGGACGATTGAGATTCTCGAAGGCGATGTTTATAGCGATAGCAATGTAATGAATATTCTGCTTTTAGGAACAGATGAAAGAACAGCTGAGTTTAGTGACAATGCTCGAGCGGATGCAATTATGGTGTTGAGCCTAAACACAAAAGATCACATGATGAAATTGGTCAGCATTGAGCGGGGAATAGGAGTCCCCATTCCAGGTCGAAATGATGATTGGATTACGCATACGTTTCGCTATGGTGGGGCAGCTTTGACTTTGCAGACAGTGCGTGATTGCTTTAAGTTAGATGTGGAGCGTTATGTGCGAGTCAATTTCAATTTTATGAGTAAAGCCATTGATACCATTGGTGGTGTGGATATCGAATTAACTCAGGCGGAAGCCGATCATTTGAATACCACTAAGCAGGAGTATTATGGAAGCGGTTCAGATATTCAGACGGTCACGGCAGGCTGGAATCATTTGAATGGAGACACGGCAACGGCTTATGCGCGCATTCGCAAGATCGACAGCGACTGGTCACGTATCGAACGCCAGCGCACAGTGGTGCAGGCCGCAATTAATCAAGTAAAGAATCTGGACATCGTGACTTTGAATAATTTGGCAGATGAGCTTTTGCCAATGATTCAGACCAATTTGACAAAGTCGGAAATTACTTCTTTGCTGTTGGAGATGCCCGGATTTATTAGCGCAGGTGCGCAGTTAGAACAGATGACAATACCGACCTACGATACCTGTTGGAATAGTGTGGGTGTGGATGGACGAAAGATGATCGGTGTGGATTTTGAAGCAAATGCACAAATCCTGAAAGAATTTTTCTATGGTGAGGAATAATGCGCTGCTGTTTTTTAGATGAGAGGTTTGGCTAAAAATTAATTGCGGAGCATTTTGGTTGCAATTGGCAGAGTTTAGAGATAGTGTACAAAAAGTAAGTGTTTAATTTTAGCCTACTGCTTTCCGATGCAAAAATATAGCTGTCTTATTGAATTGAGATGAAAAAAGATTTATACTAAACTAAATGTGCAATGCTACAGATAGTAGATGTTGCGTGTTTCGCTTTGTTATGGGATTTCGTGGAAAAAGAAGCTTCTTTATGGGCGGGGTATCATGAGGAGCCGTGAGATGGAGAATTCTTGTGCAAGGATTTATAAATTATTGGAGGGAACAAGTTGGAAGAACAGGAGTACGAGACCATAGACTTGAGGGAGATTATTTTACTGCTGAAGAAAAATCTGTTAGGTCTGATCGCGTTAACTGCATTGTTTGCGGCAGCAGGATATTTGCTCAGTACGTTTGTTATGACGCCTCGATACGAGGCTAGCGCAACGATGATCGTGAATTCACGAGAAGACGCTGTTGCTCAGACGAATATTACCAGCGACCAGATCAATTCCGCTACGAAGTTGGTGGATACCTATTCAGTAATTCTGACCAGCGATACGGTGTTGGACAAGACCATTGAGGATTTGGGTCTGGATATGGATTATGAAGATTTGCTGGGAAAAGTGACGGTAGAATCAGTGAATTCTACACAAGTGATGAAAATTTCTGCACAGGACGAGGATCCAGAGTTGGCGCAGCAAATTGTAGCGAGTATTGTGGAACAGGCCCCGGATATCATCATCCAGACAGTAAAAGCGGGCAGTGTGGAAGTAATCTCACAACCTAAGGCGGGGGAAAACCCGGTATCTCCTAGGAAAATGATGAATACTGCTATTGCGGGCATGTTGGGCTTGGCACTTGGCTTGGGTGTGATATTCCTTCGCAGTATGCTGAACAACAAATTTATGACCGATACAGATATTAATAAAAAATTGGGACTGACGGTGCTAGGTGTCATTCCGCAGGTCAACATGAAAGGATAAGGAGGGCGAAACGATGGCAAGGAGAGAGAAGCACTCCAATCGAAAATTCATGTTGGTAGGAAAAGATACACCGTTCCAGTATCAGGAAGCGTTTAAGAGTCTGCGTACGAATCTGAAGTTTCTTGCGATGGGTAAATCGTGCAAGAAGATCATCATGACCAGCGCAATTCCCGGGGAAGGCAAGAGCAGTGTGGCAATCAACTTGGCGGTGTCACTGGCGGATGCTGGCAGTCGGGTTTTACTAATGGACTGCGACTTGCGTAAACCAATTTTGCATCGGTATCTGAAACTGGACAAGTCTTCGTACAAAGGCCTGACAAACATTCTGTCCGGTGGTGTACTGACAGAGTCCATTGTAAATATGAAATCTCTGAATCTACACGTAATCATCGCAGATGCGATTCCACCGAATCCGGCAGAATTGTTGGGATCCGGTCGTATGAAGATTCTGGTCGAAGAGTTGGAAAAGCATTACGACTATATCATCTTTGATACGCCGCCGGTATCTGTGGTAACAGACGCAGCCGTGTTGAGTCAGTACGCGGATGGCGTGATTCTGGTGATTCGCCAAAACCATGCAACGTATGATGAAGTGGCGTTGGCGAAGAAGAATCTGGACACGGTGCACGCAAACATCCTCGGCGCAGTTCTGAACGATTTCAATACGAAATCCGCAGATAAAGAAAGCGGATACTACTACAGCTATAACTACGATTACAGCAACGATTGAGTATGACGGATTTGCACAGTCACATTTTACCTGGTGTGGACGATGGTTCGAAAAGTGTAGAAATGAGTCTAGAGCTCTTGCGCCGGGAATATGCGGATAAAGTGACACAGATCGCCTTGACCCCGCATTTTAATTTTGAGCGCCAGGGTGTGCGGGAGTTTCTTCAAAGACGAAATGGAGCGGCGCGTGAATTAGGTCTTGCCTTTCAGAGTGCGGGGCTTGCGCAGCGAATGAAGCTGGGGGCGGAAGTCTTTTATTCTTCGCAACTGGCGGAAACCGATATGCGGCCTCTGTGTTTGACGGGAACTTCTCTTTTACTGATCGAGTTTCCACCGGCGTATTACCCTCAGGAAGCGCCGGATGTTTTGTATCAGTTGACGCGGCAGGGAATCGTGCCTTTGATCGCTCATGTGGAACGGTATGCCTTTGTGCGATCAAATCCGAATCTGCTGTGTGATTTGATCGAGGCAGGTGCGTATACGCAGATGAACGCCACCAGCCTAGTGTTGCATAAGAAGCATCAGAATCTGCTTTTGCGGATGATCCGACATGGAATGATTCATGTGCTGGCTACGGACACGCATTCTATCAAAAAACGTCCACCTATGTTGGGAGAAGCAATGGTGTTGGTGACGGAGAAGTGTGGAGAAAAGACGGCACGCCGAATGGTGAAAAATGCGGGAGCGTTGTTTAAAGGAACGCAGCCCAACCACCCGGAACCGCAGCCTATGCGGCAGATCTTGGGACATTGGTTATAAGGGTTTTGGTAAAGAGGAGCTTCCAAGGGATTCGAGCGACAAGATCAGTGACAATATGTACATGAATTGAGTTCGCTTGGAGGAATCAATGTCGAAGAAAAGTTCATTCGAACAAAAATGAGGTCTATATGTAACTGATAGAAAATAGCATCTGAGGATAAATGCCTTTTCCTCACAAGAATAGAGTGGAGTATTTCCTTGTTTCCGCGAGGATACGGTAGGCATCACTCCATCTCCGCCATAACAGGAACATAAAAAAGATATGTTTCGCATAAACCCCGATTTTATCGGGGTTTTTTGCTGTCCGAACATCGGGATTTCAAGGCGCATATTTGCAGATATAAAACGGCTGTTTTTGCTTTGCGATAAGGTAGAATAAGTTTCGCAAATTGAAAATGGATAAAAAGAGACATGGTTTGCAGATCTCTGGTAGAATGAAGTCGCGACACACCATTCTGAAAGGAGACAGCAAACCATGTCCGAGAAAATTGTACAGCTTAACGAGGAAGTAATCAAGGGGCAAATCAAAGAACTGGTTCGGGGCAGTGTAGAGGAAACTCTCAACGAACTGTTGGAGGCCGAGGCGGAGAAACTGACCCAGGCGGCCCGGTACGAGCGCAATGAGCAGCGGCAGGGGTACCGCAGCGGCCACTACAGCCGCAACCTCACCACCACTTCCGGGGACGTTACCCTGAAGGTACCCAAGCTCAAGGGGATCTCCTTTGAGACCGCTATCATTGAGCGGTATCGCCGCCGGGAAAGCAGTGTGGAAGAAGCCCTCATCGAGATGTATCTGGCCGGAGTATCCGTCCGGCGCGTGGAGGATATTACCGAGGCTCTGTGGGGCAGCAAGGTATCTCCCTCCACCATCAGTGAGCTGAACAAGAAAGCGTATGTCCACATTGAGGACTGGCGGAACCGCCCTCTGCAAGGTGGGCGCTATCCGTATGTCTATGTGGATGGGATCTACCTGCGCCGAAATTGGGGCGGAGAGTTTGAAAATGTGGCCATTCTGGTGGCGATTGCGGTGAATGAGGACGGATAAAAGAACCCAATGAGCCGATGTTCACAATAACGGCGCAGGATCGGCACGGTGTGTGGCACAAAGGCAGAATCCGAAAGTTCATGCCGATTGAGTGCTGGCGCCTGCAGGGCTTTACCGATGAGCAGTTTTACAAAGCACAGGCTACAGGTCTCTCGGACGGGCAGCTTTATAAAATGGCGGGCAACGCAGTGAGCGTTCCCGTCATTTCTGCTATCGGGCAGAAAATCAAAAAAATTTACTATGAACAGGAGAAAAAATAAATGCCGAATCATGTTGAAAACTATATATCGCTTCAGGGTGATCCTAAAAAAATCCGGTCAATGCTGAAAGCCATACAATCCGATGAACTTGGGATCGGCTCTGTAGATTTCAATAAGATCATCCCCATGCCGGAAAACCTTAATATCGAAGCAGGAACCCGAACCGACCGGGGCTTACAAGCCTACCGGGATTTTATCGAGGCGTATACTGCCGGACGGTCGGCAGAAGATGCATTAAAAGCGCTGGAGAACATTCCTGCGGAAAGCGAGGAAGCCTTTTTACGCCGGCGGACGGATATCAAGCACGATGAATGGGAGCTGGGCAAAACTGCATGGAATAATATCCGGCAATATGGCGCCCCCACATGGTATGATTGGTGTATTGCGAACTGGGGAACAAAATGGAACGCCTATGGATACGATGATACAATCGACTATCAGCCCACTGGCAGCGAGGCGCAGCTCATTAAGGAAATGATTGCAGACAAAATCCGTGAGGAATACCATCAGACGCCGCAGGAATTCTGCGGCGATATACAAAATGAAATGACGATGGGAGGACTGACATGACGCAGTATCTGTACCCGCAGAATCTGAAAGCCACAGCCAACCTGTGGCTGTGGGGACTGCGGGATTTTTGTATTCTCGGCATTGCCGCGCTGCTATCCATTGTGGCGCTGGTGCAGCTCCGGATTGTGATCCCTGCCGCCGCCACACTCTGCTATGGCTTTCTGACTATCCGTCTGGACGATACGACCATACTGGATTTTATGAAATATGCTGTGCGGTACTTTATATCTACCCAACAATATTTTGAGTGGAGGGCAGGATGAGCTGCCACAGAGGCTCTCTGCTGCACCCGATTCGCGCACAAAAAGCAGCGAGTAATTTTAAGCGGAGTTCCCGCGAAACAGACGGAGGTGTAATAAACTCTTGAAAAAAGACAAACCACAGAAAAAGAAAAAAGGACGTTCGGTACAGGAGCTTTTAGGCATCAAGACCTTTACCAAATACGGACTTGCGGCCGGCAAGTACGAGCTGCTTTTTTATCTCGTCTCGCCCACCAACATCTCGGTGCTGTCCCATACCAATATCGAAATCAAAATCCGCCATCTGATGATGGTGCTGTCCGCCATCCCTGATATTGAGATCACCTGCACCGACTCCTCCGAGTGCTTTGACGATAACAAATCGTATTTAAGCGACAGGCTCTCGGAGGAACAGAATCCGAAGGTGCGGAAAATCATCAAAAAGGACATTGACTTTCTCGACCATATTCAAATGGAGATGGCGACCGCAAGGCAGTTTTTGTTTATCGCAAGGCTGAAAGACCGTAAAGAGAAACAGACCTTTGATGCGGCAAACCGTATCGAGAAAACCATCTCCGAGCAGGGCTTTGAAGTGCAGCGAATGAAGAAAGCGGACATCAAGCGCTTTCTCGCCCTGTATTTTGAAGCCAGCATGAACGGAGAGCAGATGCCCGACATTGACGGCGAACAATTCTATGAGGTGGACGATGACGAAGACGCAGAAGATTAGTCTTGCCGTTCTTTCTGTTCTGCTGTCGGTCACCGCCGCCTTGTCCGGCTTTATGGTGTATACGCAACTGTCCGACCGGCAGAAAGAAAAAGAAGAATTCGATACCCTTGCTGAGATGGTGGAAGTAACGCCGGAAAAATCCAGCGATGAAACGGCTGTGCCAACGGATGATACTTCCGAACCTGTGCGGGATCTGTCAGGGCTGTTTTCACAAAACGGCGACTGCATCGGCTGGCTGTGTATTCCCGATACGAAGCTAAGCTATCCCGTCATGCACACCCCGGATAATCCGCAGAAATATCTGCGCCGAAGTTTTTACGGCGAATACAGTCAAAGCGGCGTGCCGTTTCTGGACTGGCGGTGCGACCTGCAGAGCGATCATCTCATTGTTTACGGTCACAACATGAAAAACGGCACGATGTTCTCATCACTTCGGAATTATACTGACCCGGCGTTCTGTGCCGCGCGTCCGGTTATAGAATTTCAAACAGCAGATGGTATGGAAAAATATATGGTCTTTGCCGTTGCCGCTGTTCAAAAAACCGATACTTGGTACAGCTTTATTCATGCGGCCGACAGCACGGATTTCACCGAACAAACCGCAGCGTTCCTGCAAAAATCGCTCTATGATACCGGCGTTACGCCTGTGTACGGTCAGCAGATCATCACCCTGTCCACCTGTTACGGTTCGGGAAAAAACGGCAGGCTGATTGTGGCAGCCGTAAAACTGTAACCTTTCATGGGCGATTCCCACTGTCTCATTGACAAAAGGGGTTAAAATAGGGTATAATAACAATCGATGAACGGAGGCGGTACGGATGCAGGACAATGAGCTTTTGAATCAAATAGCGGAATTGACAGCAAAAATCAATGATCTGCCGAAAGGATATATCTCAAAGAAACAAATCAACGGAAAGGTCTATTACTATCATCAATGGTCTCAAAGTGGCGTGAAGCAGAGCCGGTATCTGCACGATTCGGAAATCGAACCGCTTGCCGGACAGATAGAACAGCGCAAGGCGTTGCAGGCAAAGCTGCGCGCTTTGAAAGCAACATCTTCTGCTGTGAGCAAAAAACGGAATGAGGTGAACAGCTTGAAATGCACCCTGATGCATAAACGAATCCCAGTGGCGGAACTGGAACTGGATGACGCCACCGGCTTTATACAAAAAATCGGGACGGTCTATGCGCCGGAGCATCTGCCGGTCGGCATTCCGATAAGAAAAGGCGCTGCTGACCGAGCGGCGCTCAACGAGTGGTGGACAGACCGTTCCATCCCCGCCAGCCGTTCGGGTGTGCGCGAGGCGCTGGAGGCGCTGGAAATCAGCAGCACCAAAATGCTGCTGGTGCGCTGCTGGGGGCTGAGCCTGTCCGACCAGTATTGGATCTGTCCCGAAGGCTCCAACCTTACTTGGGACAGTATCAACTTTTTTGAGAATGATTTTTCAGACGATATCGGCGATGTCTTGTTCGGGGAAAATAAAAAGAAAGACGCGCTGGATTTCAGTTCCCCCGACAACACCTCGGACGGTAATCTGAAAAAGCGGTGGAAGATCATAGACGGTAAACGCTGCCTGATCAAAGGCGGCAGCAACCCGTTCCGACAGCAGCCTTTCAACGAGGTGATCGCATCCGGAATCATGGAACGGCTCGGTATCCCCCATGTGCCGTACACGGTCACCTGGAACAAGGGAGCGCCGTACAGCGTGTGCGAGGATTTCATTACCGAAAACACCGAGCTGATCCCGGCGTGGCGCATTCTCAAAACACAGAAAAAGGACAACAGCACCTCGGTGTATCAGCACTTTGTGAATTGCTGCGAGGCGCTCGGCATCAAAGACACCGTGCCGTATCTCGACCGAATGATCGTGCTGGACTATATCATCGCCAACGAAGACCGGCATTTCAACAATTTCGGCGTGATCCGCAATGCCGAAACATTGGAATGGCTCGGCTTTGCGCCCATCTATGACAGCGGCTCCTCCCTCGGCTACGACAAGGTGCCCGCGCAGATGCGCTCGGAAAAAGAGGTCGTCTGCAAGCCGTTTAAAAATCATCATGCGGAGCAGTTAAAGTTGGTATCTGACTTCAGTTGGATCGATTTTGACAGCCTGTCGGATATCGGGGAACTGATTGCCGACGCTTTGTCCGCGGACGGCGCGGAGGAATATATAGACGATACTCGTATCCGCGCAATCATCGGCGCAGCGCAGCGGCGGATCGAACAGCTTTCGCAGCTTGCCATATGTCATACGCCGGTACAGGAGATTTCCACAGAGGATGATGTAAAAGAAAACATTGCCGAGAGCTACGCTCCGAAAATGGAACTGTAAGTTCAAACCAGGAAAACCAATCAGTCGTTTTGCAGACAGCAAAGCGGCTGATTTTTTATGCCCTCCCTCTGTCTGCAAGACGACGGAAGGAGGAAAAATGTTCAAACGAAAGCCAAAGGTACTCACACCGGAGGAACAGGAAGAAATCCGTACAAAGGATTTTTTCGACATGATCCTGCCCGGCACAATCAAATTTCTTTCCGACCACTATATCGTAGGCGACAGCTATCGCTGTGTATGGGCGATCCGTGAGTACCCGCCCTCCACCGAGGAGCAGGCGATCCTTTCCAGCTTGCCGACCGCAGCGGCGTGACCTTACGCATCTATCACAGGCTGGTCGAAAGCATGGAACAGAGGAAGATCATCCAGAACGCCACCCGCCGAAACAAGCTCAAAAGCGGCGGCACTGATGTAAACGAAACCATCGAAGCCGAGGGCAATCTCTAGGATGTGATCGAATTGCTGGCAAATCTCCGCAAGAACCGCGAGCCGCTTCTGCACTGCTCGGTGTTCATCGAATTAAAGGCGCGGAATATGGACGCGCTGAAAGAGCTGCAGAGCGAAATTGCAATGGAACTGACGCGCTCCAAAATTTCGGTAGACCGCCTGACCTTACGGCAGAAAGAAGGTTTCCTCTCTGTTCTGCCGGTGGGCACAAATCAGTTCGGTGCGCAGTATGAGCGTGTTCTGCCTGCAAGCTCGGCGGCAAATCTGTATCCCTTCAACTTCTCCGGCAAGACCGATCCGAAAGGAATATATATCGGTAGAGATAAGTTCGGGACGAACATTCTTGTGGACTTCGACCGCAGAGCTGAAGACAAGACCACAAGTAATATTCTCATTTTAGGCAACAGTGGTCAGGGCAAGAGCTATCTGTTAAAGCTGATCCTCACCAACCTTCGGGAATCCGGCAAGCAGCTTATCTGCCTTGATCCCGAAAGCGAGTACGAGGAACTCTGTTCGGCGCTGGGCGGCTGCTATATTGACTTTCTGTCCGGCGAGTACACCATTAACCCTCTGGAACCCAAAGCTTGGAATGACAGCACAGACGATGTTGATCCCGGTGCTCCCGCGGCGTTTAAAAAAGCGACAAGGCTTTCCCAGCACATCGCATTCCTAAAAGACTTTTTCAGAAGCTACAAGGATTTTTCGGATGCGCAGATCGACACCATTGAAATCCTGCTCTCCAAGCTGTATGCCCGGTTCGGTATCACCGACAGCACCGACTACAGCGTAAAAAAGCCCTCGTATTTTCCCATTATGGAGGATTTCTACAAGCTGTGCGAGGAAGAATTCTACAGCTATGATACCCAAAAAGTGGTGGAATGATCCCGACCATCCGCTGTTCCAATACCGCAAAGCAAAAGAATATCTCGACAAGGACAGCCCTCTATACGATCCGGCTGAAGCGGTGCGGTGGCTTCTGCTCTCCGCTGAACAGGGATACGAATACGCGCAGTACCGTCTCGGCAAGCTGTATCTTTTGGGTGATGAAATAGAGCAGGATTTCCTGCAAGCGGAAGGATGGCTCGAACAAGCCTCCGATCAGGGAAATAGCTACGCAAAATACTCCCTTGCAAAAATGCATCTTGCCGGACTTGCCGTACAGAGCGATGAAGTGAAAGCAATCCGGCTCCTTCGGGAATCCGCAGATGACGGAAATCAGTGGGCGCAGTATTTGCTCGGTAAATTCTGTTTCCGAGGTGAGCATACCGAAAAGAATTTGCAGGAAGCAGAGCGATTGCTTACTGCCTCCACCATGCAGAAAAACAGTCAGGCACAATATCTCCTTGCCAAACTGTATCTCTGTGAAGACGGGATTCCAAAGGATGCAGAGAAAGCATTACACTGGCTGTGGAAATCCGTAAAACAAAAAAATCAATACGCACAGTATCTGCTTGGAAAGATGCTGCTGTTCGGGAAAGAAACGAATCGGGATGTAGAAACCGGCATTGCTCTGCTGTCGGCATCCGCAGAACAAGGAAATGTGTATGCCGCAAGGCTGCTGCAAAGCTATTACAGCGGCAGGCTGAGAAATCCGTCTCTTGGCATGGCGGCTGTCCGTCTGCTCTCCCAGCTTGGCCGTATGTTTACGGATCGCCTCCGCAGAAACGAGGACGGTCAGCGGGCGGTTATTGAAAAGAAGCTGCGGCAGAAGATCGAGGAAAAGAAACAGGCGCACGGTATGAAAATGGGATGAGAAAAGCCTGCGGATTTTTCCGCAGGCTTTCAATATGCTCTTTCCATTTTGTTCGGCTGATTTAACATCCGATATTAAATCAGCCGAACGCGACTGTACCGATCACTGCACGGGAATAACCGCGTTACGGGATTTCAGATAGATGTCAATATCGTTATTGATGTATTGATAGCCCGTTGTATGCAGCACATCATAAAATTCGCGCAGATAGTCGAACACACCGTAACGGCGGAAAAGCGCCTCAGTCTGTTTCCCTGTCAGCGATTTGTGGACTTTATAGTTTTCGATGCAGAATACGGCGAAAGCAGTTTCCTGACTCATACCGGCAGCCTCCTTACACATCGGGATAGCAAATACTTCCCGTTTGTTCTTCCTGTTCAAAAAGCGAATAAAGCATCCCCGTGCTGTACTGCCAGACCTTGGTCTCCTCCTGCTCCAGCGCCGCATAGAGCTTGGAGGCGTACAGCATGGCGATGGCTTCGTCTTCGGTGACTTGTTTCTTTTTTGCAATCATACTGATAAGATCGGCGCTGATATATGGCATGACAGCAAGGAATTGTTCCTTTCCCATCGTTATTCCTCCCGGATTTCTTTGGACTCAATAAATTTCACAAAGGCAAGAAGCTTTTCCGTATGGAATGTCCACTGATCCTGCAAGACCTCTGTTTTCAGCCGTTTTACCGTTTCCTCCGCGTCCAGAACGCCTGTTTCAAAAAGGCGGATAGAGCGGTAAACATTATCGTCTGCAACCGGTCCGATGTGCATATCCGCCGCTATATCGGTCATTTCGCCTCTGCGGTTTTTGACAACAAACTGCAGCCATTCCATATCGGCGTTCTGATAGCGGTGAATGACGGCCCGGGATTTGGCCGCATCAAAATCAAACTCGTAGACGGAGACATACCCCACCGGTTTGTTTTCTCTACGCATCTTGATTCTTGCCCAGCGCTCCGCCTGCTGCAAGGACGTCGTGGTATAAAAACCCGTGCCGAAATCCAGAAAGCTTTCGCTGATGCGAATTTCCGGCTTTTCCACGGGAACGGTGCTTCCATGATAAAGGATCATGCGAGTCCCTCCAACATTTTATGAATAGCCTTCTGCTCCTGTTTCAGGGCAGACAGCATTTCTGCATAGTGTTTGCGAAGTGCGAGCTTGTCGCGGACAGCAGCAACGGTACCGGCATCCTTGCCGATGTATTTATCATGCAGCTTTCCGTTCTCCCGATATTTCAAATAATAATATTCTTTCCTGCGGCATACGAGTGATCCTTTAGGTAATTGTGCAAGTAAAGCTTCGTATTCACGGATCATCCGTTCATTTCGGAGAGCCTCGTTTTGTATCACAGAGCGTATCAACAAGTCTTTCACCTCGTTTGTATTATACCACACAATCACGAAAATATCAAGTGCGCAGTGTGGCAATGCGTAAAATGCAGTTTGAATCAGAAAGGAATTTTTATGGCAACACGATATATTCACTTTACAGAAGAACAAAAACAGGCAGCCCGGCAAATCGATATTGCCGGGCTGTTACATTCCCAAGGTGAAACATTAAAACGCTCCGGCAGCGAGTATGAGTGGCGGGACGGCTCTGCAAAGGTCACGGTACGCGGAAACCTATGGTATCACCAGTACGAAGAAGTCGGCGGCGACACGATTGACTTTGTGCGGAGGTATTATAACAAATCCTACCCGGAAGCTGTGGAATACCTGCTGGGCGGGTGCAGCTGCACACTCGCAGTACGGGTATCGTTCAAAAAGTGGAAAACGGCAAAGTTTACACGGTCGAGGGCAACTCCGAGGCTTCTGTTTGTCAGAACAGCTATCCGGTAGATACTCGACTACGGTGCGCCTGTCTATTGATCAGAAGGTAAAAAACAAGCCGCTTGCTCAATGATGAGGTTCCGTAACGAAGGTTTTGAAAACAAGCGGTAAAGCCAATCGGTGCGGTTATATTGTAGAAAAATCTGAAACTGAAATTTAGAGGAAATTGCAATGAAATCATTATTTGAACAGATGGGCGGAACTTATATGCTGCAAGGCGATTACTATTTGCCGAATCTCACTTTACCTGCCGAAGAAAATAAGCCCATGGGATATTAGAGTAACGGCATTTACGGTATATCCGGCAGCATAGGAAAGTATTTTGCACGAATCTGCTCACAAGCGACAACCTGAACAGCTATCTTACGGATATCGACCAACAGGAGAAAAAATTTTTCACGGTCGGTAGAACAGATGACAGCGTATAAGGGCGTAACCGAGCAGATAAAGGCAGAAAGTCAGATAGAATGGTGGACAGGATGACTGCGCTGCGTGAAGCGGCGGTAGAAATCGTGAACGCAGAAGTGATTTTGCATAAATGAAAGCCAACATGAAAACTGCACAATGAAGCGTGTAACGCTTTTGAACGAAAAAACGAGAAAACGCCTTACCCCTCAAAGTTATGCTTTAGAAACGGAACTATCATTTAAAAAGTTCTCATGCGCTCTTCAAGAAAGCCGGAGATAATCATAGATTAATTCTACTGGTATTTTACTGATAATTAACTCCAGTTATATGGAAAACCAAATACATTAAATGTATAATAGGAATATGGAGTGGATTGCCTATGCTTTTTGCCCTGCATGATTTTCTGGCATATTGCCTGTATAGCATCAGCCGGTTTTCCGGAGGAAGCGTGTTGTTTTGCGCCGCTTTTTCCGAAAAACCGGCTGTTTTGTTATGCGGAGAATCAAACCCCTTGTAATTATCATAAAAAAGGAGAAAACGCCATGCAAAAGACATATGTGCTGGATACCAACGTTTTGATCCAGGCTCCCTATGCCCTCGAATCCTTTGAGGATAATCACCTCGTTCTCCCGCTGGCCGTTCTGGAGGAGCTGGATGGATTAAAAAATTCCGAAGGAGAAAAAGGCGCTAATGCGCGGCAGGCCATCCGGTATCTGGAATCGGTGCGCACGGCGGGAAACCTGCTGGAAGGCGTCTCTCTGCCGGGCGGCGGCACGCTGCGCCTGGAGGTCAACTGCGTGGACGTGAAGCTGCCGGAGGGCTTCCCGGAGCACAAAAACGACAACCGGATTTTAAAGGTCTGCCTTGGCCTGCAAAACGGGAAAACGCCGGTTATCCTGGTGACAAAGGACATTGTGGTGCGCGTCAAGGCGCAGATGCTGGGGATTCCCGCGGAGGATTTCACCACTGAGCAGGCGCCCGTCAGCGAGGAACAGTATACCGGACGATGCGAGGTCTTTGTAGCGGAAAAGAAATTCGAGGACTTTAAAAAGAAGCATATTGCGCCGGAAGATGTGTATCAGGCGGACGAAGCCGGAGAAAAGCTTCCTGTGACGCTCGTGCCCAATCAGTTCGTCATCCTTAAAGCGGACCAATCCGCCAGGAAAACCCAGCTTGGCCGTTTTGACGGGAAGAAAATCGTACCGCTCGCTTTTCAGAAGAAAAAGCCCTACGGCGTTTCCCCAAGAAATGTGGGTCAAAAATTTTTACAGGAGGCCTTGATGGCCGATGCGGAAGAAGCGCCGCTGGTGATCGTAAAGGGGATGGCCGGCACAGCAAAAACCTTCTACACCTTGGCTGTCGGCCTGCACGCCATGCTGGAACAGGAGGAACCGGCTTACCGGCGCATTTTGATCAGCCGTCCCAACGCCCAGTTTGACGATGATATCGGGTTCCTCCCGGGGGACGAGTCGGAAAAGATCGCGCCGCTGCTCCGGCCGGTCGTCGACAATCTGGAGCTTTTGGTGGATCAGAATGAGAAGGAACGGTTTGCCGACGAACGCAGCCTTTCCGGGAAAGTAGAGGAGCTGTTCGACCGGGGCATTGTGGACGCCCAGGCCCTCAATTTCATCCGCGGCCGGTCGATTTCCAAAACCTATCTGGTCATTGACGAGGCGCAGAACCTGACGCCCAAGCAGGCCAAGGGGATCATCACCCGCGCCGGGACGGGCACAAAAATCATCCTGCTGGGCGACCCGCAGCAGATCGACCATCCCCTTCTGGACGAACGCACCAACGGTTTGAGCTACGCAGCGGAAAAAATGAAGGGCAGCCCGCTGTGCTGGCAGGTCACCATGTCCGCCGAAGAGTGCGAGCGTTCCGCACTGGCTATGGACGCAGTAAAGAGGATGTAAATGGATTGGATTTTATATATGCACAGGAAAGGTGATAGCGATATGAAACAAAACGGTTCCTTTCAGGAGACCATCGCACGGATAGGGCAAAAGCTCAGGAGCAGCCGGAAGCGGTATTTCGGCGTACTGCTGATCCTGCTCGGTATTGCTTTGGGCATCGTTTCCAGGGCGGCGGGCGGTTCCCCGTTCCAGGATTTCGCCACCGGTATCCTCATGGGCCTCTCAGCCGGCATCCTTCTCGTCGGGATCCTCGCCATCCTGCTGTCTTTCACCCGGAGAAAGTAACCCTGATTTTGAAACAGTAAGAAATTTTCATAAAATCAAATTACGCAAATTTAATTTACTTTTTACGCAGCCATGATAGAGAGCTAACAGAACGTATGGTATATTGTAGACGCAGACAAATGCAAGAAATCATTTCTGATTTGGAGGATGAAAGGATATGGAGCTCTCAAAAAAGCAGACGGCGACGCAGTCGCAAAAACTCATGGTCTTTGTATTGACCATGGCGCTGTATGGATTGGCAACCCTGTTTACCGAATTGATTCCCAGCTTTCAGGCTGGTATTGTGGAATTTTCAGTGGAATACTTCCTGTTTATCCCGCTGACGCTGGCCATGCTGTTTGACCCGCTTTCGGCGGCGCTGGGCGCGGCTACCGGCGAGCTGGTGTTCAGCGAGATCATGCTGGGCCAGTTTGGCGGCCTGGGCGAGCTGGAAAAATTCCTGACGGTAACCATTGGTGTGTATGTTGCCGGACGGATGGTGAAGAACCCGAAGAACTATAAAATGGTCGGCATCGCGGCCATCACCGGCACAGGGCTTCAGCTGTTGATGGGAACCGTCGTAGATATCCTGAAGGTACAGTTTGCCGTGGAGGATTTTGAAGCGGTAGCCGGCCTGCCGGAGAGCGTGTTTGCCACCGAAGGCTTTGCGTTCCTCAACGACCTGCTGTTCTCCGGTATCCTGTTCTGCCTGCTGCCCACCCTGTTCCTGGTGCCGAAGCTGTACGGCAAGATCGAGCCGCTGCTGGGGATGCGCCCGCGGGATGAAAAGACCTGGCTGGGCGGGATCAACGCCAAAGTTGTCATCGGCTGTATCGTTGCCTTTGCCGCAGCGGCCGGCGCCGAGCTTTTGGCTACCAGCGGCACTCCGCTGATCGAATGGGAAGCCGAGTGGGCGGAAAGCGGGACCGCGCTGGCGATCGGTCTTGTGGTTGCCGCCGTAATCGCTGTTGCTGCGATCGTTGCGCTAAAAGTCAAGGCTGGAAAGAAACAGGCGGAGGAACAATGAACATTATCGAGATAGAGAATTTGACCTATTCCTATCCCGCCGCAAAAAGTCCGATTCTGAAGAACATATCGCTTACGGTTGAAGAAGGGGACTTCCTGGCGGTCGTTGGGAACAACGGCTGCGGGAAGTCCACTTTTTGTAAAACCTTAAACGGGCTTATTCCCCACTTTATCGACGGCGATTTTGAAGGGACCGTCAAGGTGGGAGGAATCAACACCCTGGAATCGGATGTGGGGACGCTGGCCTGCAAGGCGGGATATGTCTATCAGGATTTTGAAAACCAGATCGTCCGCCCTACCGTGCTGGATGACGCTTCCTATGCCTGCTTGAACTACGCCATGCCGGATTATATCGAAAGAGGGCGGCGAGCGCTCTCCCTCTGCGGGCTGGAGGGACGGGAGGACGATTATATCTGGCAGCTTTCCGGGGGGCAGACCCATCTGCTGGCGCTGGCGGGCGCCGTTTCCCTGCGGCCGGATATCCTGATCCTGGACGAGCCGATCGCCCAGCTGGATCCCGGCCATGCGGATAAAATCTACGGTGTGCTGAAGGAACTGAACGAAAAGCACGGCAAGACGATCATCGTCATCGAGCATCATACGGAATATATCGCCGATTACTGCAAGCATGTGATGTTGATGCGGGACGGCGGCATTGCGTGGAAGCTTCCCACGGGCGAGGCGCTGCGCCGGGTGGAGGAGTTGCAGGCATGCAATATCTTCCCGCCCCAGGTGACCATTGCCGCTCACCGGATGAATCAGGAAGGCAGGCTGCCGGAGGGACAGCTCCTGCCCACCACCGTAGAAGAAGGGAAAAACGCTTTTCGGAACTTACAGTATCATCCCCGTGCCTCTGCGGAACAGAAAGCGGCAGAAGCCGGTGAGCCGAATGTGCAGTTTCGGGACGTGTCCATCGCTTACCGCAGCGTCAAAGGGGATGACCGGTTGGTGTTTGACGGCCTGGATCTGGAGATCCGCCGCGGAGAAAAGATCGCCCTGATCGGTTCCAACGGCGCGGGGAAATCCACCTTAATGAAACTGATGGTGGGCCTTCTCAAGCCGGGGACGGGCGATATCCTCCTGAACGGCGAAAGCACCCGGAAGAAAAAGACGGAACAGCTGTCTCGAAGCATTTCCCTTGTTTATCAGAATCCGGAGGAGATGTTTATCAAGGATTCCATCCGTGCCGATATCTCCTATGCCATGCAGGTACGGGATGTTGAAAACTGGCAGGCGCGCACCGACGAACTGCTGGCCCGCTTCCGGCTGACGGAATTGCAGGACCAGGACGGCCGGCTTCTCTCCGGCGGCCAGATGCGACGGGCAAGTCTCGCCATCGGCGTTGCCCTGAACCCCGGCATTTTGCTGCTGGACGAGCCGACCGCCAATCTGGATATCGCCACCCGCAAGGAGATCATGCGGACGCTGACGGACATAAAGGATATCACCGAAACGGTGATGATCGCCACCCATGATATGCAGCTGGTCTGTGAGTGGGCGCAGCGGATCGTGGTGCTCTGCCGGGGCCGGGTGGTGGCGGACGGAACACGGGATGAAATCTTTGGAAATCAGGAAATCCTGGATACTGTAGGCATCCGGCCGCCGGAGATTTTTTCCATGGCGCAGGCGCTGGACAGCGGAGCCCTCTGCTATACGGTGGAGGAATTCCTGCATAGCTTTGAGGAGGCGTGAGGATGGCAACGAAGATGAAAAAGAAACTCTCTGAAAATATCCTGGATAAATTCTCCATTGACTTTCTGCGCAATCAGGTGCTCAAAAACGCCTACGGCAACGATGACACAGTGATCGCCAGGCTGGACCCGCGGATTCTGCTGGTGTGGTATTTGTTCTTCGGATTGGTTCCCTGGTTTGTGAATAACCTATGGTTTTTGATGGCCTGCTTTTTGCTGGTGCTCATCACCACCGTACTGGCCCGTGTGGCGGGCCTGGTGCTGCTGCTGTTCGCGGTCGGCGTCTTTACCCAGACGGGATATCTGCTGGTGGTATCTTTCCTTTTCGGTGGGGACGCTTCCACCATCGTTCCGCTGTTGATCCTCACCCTGAAGGTCGCCACCTGCTCTCTGGCTTCCGTCACGGTGTTTTCCGGACTGGACCCGGACCGGCTGTCCAACGGGCTGATGTGGTACGGCTGCCCGGAACGGCTCTCCTTTTCCATCTCCTACGCCTATCGGATCCTGCCCATGCTGATGGAGGAGTTCCAGAACATCCTGCTCTCCTTCCGGATGCGGGGGAATCCGCCGGCGCACGAAAGGTTCTGGGGAAAAGTCAAGTACCTGTTTTATCAGGTCAAAGTGGTCATGCACGCCTTTTACCCGCTGATGCTCAACACCGCCAAGCGCTCCCGGACAACGGTGGAGGCGCTGGAAATCAAAGGCTACCGTTATGCGGCGGTCAACAAGGCGGTGAAAAAGATGAAGCTTGCTACTTTGAAGGTCACCTACAACGACCTGCTGTTCCTGGCGGTTTCTTTCCTCTGGATCGCGGTTTCCATTCTGTTATCCACATTATTTTAGAAAAGAGGCTGTAACTTGAAACTGGATTTTCATACTCACGGGAAACTGGCCAAACGGCTTCCGTTTTCCACCCAATATACCGACTGGCTGTTCGGCGAAGCAAAGTCGGCCGGGCTGGACGCCCTGTGCCTGACCGAGCATTTCAATACGCTGCAATTCGATGAGCTGTACGGATATCTTTTGCATCAAAGCAAACGGGAAGGAGATGCCCTTCTGCTGAAAAACGGGCTGCGGATATTCCCGGGCATGGAAACGGATATTGCCGAGGGTGGGCATATCCTGTCGCTGGGAACTGTAGAAACGATTTTGGAACTCAATCAGCGGCTGGCCGCACATAAGCAGCCGGGGCATTTTCTTCCATTTGAAAAGCTGCTGGATCTCTTCAGGGAATACGACGTTCTGGTAGGCGCCGCTCACCCTTACCGGGCAGGCGGACATATTCCGGAGCTGCCCCGGGAACAGCTTGAACGGCTGGATTTCCTGGACTTAAACGGCAAGGATGTGGCGGAGGACCGGGAACGCGCCGAGCGGCTCACCCGTTCTCTGGGAGAACGGCTCCACAAACCGGTAGTCAGCGGGAGCGACACCCATCAGGCGGTGCAATACGGTTGTATCTGGACAGAATTTGCAGAGAAACCCGCCACACTGAACGAACTGCGCCGTCAAATCTCGGCGGGCGCCTATCAGATTATGGTTTCGGAGCAGGCCGCGTTTCAGGTGAAAACCGCCGGCATCCTGAAGCGGGCGCTGAAGGAGATTCACGCTTTAGGCGGGGACTATGTCGGCATTCTGCTGGGCGATGGAAAAGAACAGGATTCCTGTTCTTTTCAAGACAGGCTTGCCGTAGCCTACCAAACGGTGGTGATCGATTATTCGCCAAAAGCCGGAGAAATGGCGGACAGGATCCAGCTGGCTGCCAACGAAATGTCCCGGAAGGGTTTTGAACTGGTATCTGCAACAACCACCGGCTCAGCGAAGGGTATCCTGGTTTTCCGGGGAAAAGGTATGTAATGGCCCTTTTTCTTGAACAGAGCATGGCTTCTTGATATACTTGTTATAGGATAGAGGTGAGCGCTTTATGAGACGAATTGCACTGTTATTTTCTGTTTTGTGCCTGCTGCTGGCCGGCTGCGGCAGATCAGGCTCCGCAGGAGACAGCTTCCGGTACCGCGCAGTCCGAAATCTTTCCGGATGATGAGATTCCGAGCAGTTCAAAGCCGTCCGGCAGCAGCCAGCCGGCAGATGCTGAAATCAATCGGGATGCCGCGCTTGCCTTGGCGATGGAAAATGCCGGCGTTCCGGAAAAAGACGCTTATAACGTGAAAGTGGAACGGGATCGGGAAAACGATATCCCGATTTTCCAGGTGGAATTTGAAACCCAATATGGAGATTATGATTTTGAAATCGCAATAGCAGACGGAACGATCATCGGCGCCGATTACGAGGTGGATGAAGAGTGGCTGGACAGGCTGGGTGGAAGTCCTGTTACGCTGGAGGAAGCTAAACAGGTCGTCCAGAGCAGGGTGCCCGGCTCCAGCGCGGAAAACGTCCGGATGCGGGAAGAAGGCGGCGACGGCCGGGGCCGATTTGAGGGAGAATTATTCCACGACGGCGTCAAATATGAGTTTGAGATCGATCCGAAGACCGGGATTATTTTTGACTGGAATGCGGATCTGCGGGAATAACAGATCCGCACAGAGCTGGTTTGAGCAAAAAAAGGCCACAGGAGGAGTCGCAGCTGATGACTTTACAGTTTCCCCGGATGCCGGAGCAGATCACCAAAGCTGAATCCCGGATTCTGGACTATATTTCCAATAACCCGGAAGAATTCTTGCTTTCCTCCATCGGGGAAGTGGGAGAAAAGCTTGATGTTTCGGGTACGACGATTTCCCGCTTTGTGCGCCGTCTGGGCTGCGGGGATTATAAGGAACTCAAGCGGCTGGTGGCAGATCAGAACATTTCGGAAGGTCCGGCTGCCAAACTGATGCAGACATTGCGCTCTGAAGAAGCATTTACCGTGAACAATTGGTTCCTGCGTCAGCAGATGTACCTGCAGAAAACGCTGGAGGGATTGGAACAGGAGGAATTTCAGAAGGCAGTTTCGGCGCTTTGCTCTGCACATCGGGTATTTATCCATGCGAAAAGCGCGTCGTCCTCATTGGGGCAGCTTCTGATGTTTCGCCTGCGGCGGCTTGGGATTCAGTCCGTTCTGCTGCCATCAGGGGGCTCGGAGGTGCTGGAAGGGCTCTCACAGGCAAAGGCCGGCGATCTGGTGATTATGTTCAGCTTTTCCAAGCTCTCGCAGGAGGGAAAGATGATCCTGGGATACCGGAAAGAAGCCGGTTACCAGACGCTTGCGTTTATCTCTCGTGCATTTGTCCCGGAAGAAGAACGGGCAGATATCCAGCTGTTCGCCTATCGGGGAGAGGCAAAAGAGTATCACTCGATGACGGCGCCTGCGGCGTTGGTGGACGCACTGGTAGTGGCGGTATCCGAACAGATGGGAGAGGCCTCCGTAGAAAACCTCTCCCATCTGTACCATATGAAAAAAACTTATGCGCCAAACCGGTAAACTTTCAGTGCGCCGCCGGAGGGCAATCCCTGCCTGTTATTTTACAGATTTCATCTGAAATCGTGGCAATCGTTACCCCGACTGCCGCGATTTTATTTTGCGCCGTTTGGCGCCTATTCCGTATAAAATGACGGACTCCATGCAATCACCTTACCCTTTATGACGAGAACAATCGTCCTGTTTTAAAAGTGCGAACAGGAATCGGCCGCAAGACAGAGAGGATAAAATCATAAACAGATCGGCAATCAGAATAAACGGGAAGGATGGAAGCAGCACACGGGTGTAGCAGCATTTTGCGGTTTTGCGCCGGCGAACGACCGCAGACAACCGGGCCAGGCAAAACAATACGCCGAAATTGAAAAACAGCCAGCTTCCCGCCTGAATGGCGAAGGTATAAAGCATATCCGGCGGTACGCTTCCTGCCGTAAGAAACGAAACGGCGATCTGTATGATAGATAGCGCGATCAAAACAGGATAGACGATTCCCAGCACCCGCAGCATGACGCCTCCGCCAATCCCGACCCCGCCGCATTCTTCTGCCAGGGATAGGAACTCTGCTAAATGAGAGAGCAATCCATCCACATAAAGCGGGAAAGAGATACATACGGGGTCCGCGCTACCCAACTG
This sequence comes from Owariibacterium komagatae, assembly GCF_045865535.1. Lineage (GTDB taxonomy): Bacteria > Bacillota > Clostridia > Oscillospirales > Ruminococcaceae > Ruthenibacterium > Ruthenibacterium komagatae. The sequence goes on along the minus strand of NZ_AP031406.1, from coordinate 1,202,257 downwards.
GGAAAGTGCATGATCAAAGTCTTTCCGGTTCCGCAGAGGAACCGTTTTTTTTGACAAGACCGGGAAGAAACATCCGGAGAAAAATTGAGAAGCGCCGCCTCTCCTTTTGGGGCTTGCATTGAGGATCAGCAGCTTCATGATATCGTCCCCCTGATC